>NZ_LQOU01000010.1 GCF_002102155.1 Mycobacterium europaeum | reverse complement strand
GCCGGCTTGCCGTCGCGCAGGGTCTCGGAGATGTTGCCCACCCGGCCGATCTCCACCCCGTTGTAGGTGACCTTCGAGCCCGGATCCATCACCAGCCCCGCCCGCGACGCCAGCATCGTCAGCTTGGTCTTCGGGGTGAAGTCGCCGCGGAACTGCCCGTAGACCAGGGCCAGCGCCACCAGCGCGATGACCAGCGCCGCGGCGCCCGCCAGCTTGTACGGCGGCTTGCGGGGCGGGTTGACCTTCACCGGCGACGTCATGGCGGCTACACCGTGAGCGCGAAGTTGGGGTTGACGCCGTAGAGCGCCAACGCGGCAGCCAGAACAACGACCTGAACCGATACCAGCGAGAAACGCATCGACCGGCCGACGGCCTCGCCGACACCGACGGGCCCGCCGCCGGCGTTGTAGCCGTAGAAGCAGTGGGTGATCATCACGACCGCCGTGATGATGATGGCTTCCAGAAAGGACCAGAACACGTCGTCGGGACGCAGGAACGTCCGGAAGTAGTGCTCATAGGTGCCGTTGGACTGCCCATAGAGCACCGTGGTGGTGATCTGCGGGGACAGGAACGACATGATCATGGCCAGCGCGTAGAGCGGAATGATGACCACCAGGCCGGCCATGATCCGGGTGGTCGCCAGGAACGAAATCGACTTGATGCCCATGACTTCCAGGGCGTCGATCTCTTCGCTGATGCGCATGGCGCCCAACTCCGCCGTGGCGCCCGCGCCGACGGTGGCGGCCATCGCGATGCCGGTGACGACCGGGGCGGCGATGCGCACGTTGATCAGCGCGGCGAAGAATCCGGTGAACGCCTCGACGCCGATGTTGCCCAGCGAGGCGAAGCCCTGGATGGCCACCAGGGAGCTACCCGACAGGGTGACGAAGCCGACGATCGCGACCGTGCCGCCGATGACGGCCATCGCGCCGGTGCCCATGCCGATCTGGGCGATCAGCCGCAACGTCTCCTTGCGGTAGTTGCGCAGCGCGTGCGGGACGTGCCCGAGGGCCTGCACCCCGAACCAGGCCATCTGGCCGATGTCGTCGAGCCCGCGGCCCGCGGCGCCGCCGTAGCGGTTGAGGTTTTCCACCGCCCGCGGGAAGCGGGAGCGTAATACGGCAGCGGTCGACATGTCAGTGGCCCGTTCCGAATCGCACGCCGATGGTCGTCAGCACCACGTTGACCGCATACAGCGCGACGACGCAGAGCACGACGGTCTCGTTGACGGCGGTGCCCAGGCCCTTGGACCCGCCGCGCACCGTCAGGCCGCGGTAGCAGCCGACCAGCCCGGCGATCAGACCGAACGTCGCGGCCTTGACGGTCGCGATGACCACCTCCGGCAGGCCGGTGATCGTGGTCAGGGTGGCCAGGTAGGCGCCACCGGAGACGTTCTGCAGATAGACGCCGAACAGGTAGCCGCCGACCAGGCCGACGGTGATCACCAGGCCGTTGAGCAAGGTGGCGACCAGGGTCGCGGCGATCACCCGCGGCACCACCAGCCGGTGGATGGGGTCGATGCCGAGCACCTCCATCGCGTCGATCTCCTCGCGGATGGTGCGCGCACCGAGGTCGGCGCAGATCGCCGTCGAACCGGCGCCGGCCACCACCAGCACCGTGGTGAGCGGGCCGAGCTGGGTGACGGCGCCGATCGCCGCGCCCGCCCCCGACAGGTCGGCGGCGCCGAACTGCGCCAGCAGCACGTTGAGCGTGAAGATCAGCAAGACGGTCAGCGGGATCGACACCATGATGGTCGGCAGGAACGCCACCCGCATGATGAACCAGCACTGCAGGACGAACTCGCGCCACTGGAACGGCCAGCGGAACAACGCCCTTCCGGTCAGCACGCACATCCGGAAAAACCCGCCGATGACCGTCAGCGGCGTCTGCAGCTGGTCGCGCAGGTACCCCACCAAATAGGGGCCCTGCCGACTAGCCGACGTTGAAGTCACCGCTGCCCCCTCCAGCTGGTACCGCGCGCCTCACGGCGCCACGGCGGATCGTGTCGCACGCCTCGCCCCCTCGCCGCTTCGCGGTCGAGGTGGTGCCCCCGCTCCGCCTCAATCCAACGTGTGTGACCATCGGCTCCCTACTGGCAAGTAGTAACGGAGACCACAGGAATGTACCCGATGGCCAAGCACGTGTGAACTGCATCTGCACAATTAACCCTTCGTCAACAACGGGCAAACGTTACAGTTTCCGTCAGCTTTCCTCTCAGGCATTTAAACCTCTTGCGGTGGAACGACTTTCGTCGATATTTGCAGACCCGTAGCGAATACGTAGCTCAGTCTTGAGCACCTTGCCGGCCGGGTTGCGCGGCAGCGCATCCACGATCTCGAGCGCCTTGGGATGCTTGTACCGCGCCAGCCGCTCGGTCAGGAATTCCTCCAGCTCGTCGAGCAACAGCGAGTCGCCGGCGACGGCCGCGACCGCGATCGGCACCTCACCCCACTTGTCGTGGGAACGCCCGATCACCGCGACTTCGACGATGCCCGGATGGCTGGCCAGCACGTTTTCCACCTCGGCACAGTAGATGTTCTCACCGCCCGAGATGATCATGTCCTTCTTGCGGTCCACCACCCAGACGTAGCCGTCGGAGTCCATCCGGACCAGGTCCCCGGAATGGAACCAGCCGCCCGCGAACGCCTCCGCGGTGGCCTCCGGGTTGTTCCAGTAGCCACTCATCAAAGTCGGTGCGCGGTAAACGATTTCGCCGACCTCGCCGATGGGTACGTCGTTCATGTTTTCGTCGACCACGCGGGCGGCCACGGTCGGAATAACCTTGCCGACCGATCCGCGTTTGCGGATCGCGTCCTCGCCCAGCAGCATGCAGGTGACCGGCGACATCTCGGTCTGGCCGAACGCGGCGAGGATCTGAGCTCCGGGGAACGTCGCCGACATCTCGCGCAGCAGCGCGTCGGGCGCCGGCGCGGCCCCCCACGAGATCACCCGCAATCTCAGGTCGCGCGGACGCGCCCGCTGCTCGGCGCAGACCGCCTGCCACTGTGCGGGCACCAGGAAGAGCCCGGTGACCTTCTCCTCGGCCAGCACGTCGAGCAATTGTCCCGGCTCGAACGCTCCGAGCGGGTAGATCACCGTCGGCGTGCCGAGCAGCATGCCGGTCAGCATGTTGCCGATGCCGGCGATGTGAAAGAACGGGACCCCGATGAACCCGACGTCGCTGTTGAGATCGGCGCCGTTGGTGTACAGCCCCGTCATGGTCTGGCCGGTCAGGTTGGTGTGGGTCAGCACGGCACCCTTCGGGCGGCCGGTGGTGCCCGACGTGTACATGATCAGCGCCGGCGAATCGTTGGGGATGTCGACGGGCTGGTGCGAGGGCCCGGGCTCGTTGATCAAGTCTTCGTAGCCCAGCACGCTGTCGTCGGTCGAGCCGCCGGCCACGACGATCGTGCCCAGCAGGGGCTCGACGTCGCGGACCCCGGTCGCCACCGGGGCGAGCACCGATTCGGTGATCATCACGCGCGCTTCGCAGTCCTGAACCAGGAACGCGATTTCGGCGGCGGTGAGCCGGAAGTTCAGCGGAACGGCGATGCCGCCGAGCATGTTGACCGCCAGCACCGACTCGACGAATTCGGTGCGGTTGAGCATCAGCACCATCACCCGATCGCCGAAGCCGACTCCCCGACGGCTCAGCGCATCGGCCAGCGCCGACACCCGGTCCCGCAACTCCCCCCACGTCACGGTCTTCCCGAGGAACCGCAACGCCGTCGCACCAGGCTGCATCAGGGCGTGCCGCTCGAGCTGGGTCACCCAGTTCTGTCGCCGGGCCAGATACGGCTGTTCGGTTCCCCGTGCCAGATGGCTCGCCAATTGCGCGGTCAACTCAGCCCTTTCCCTTCACTCGAGCACCGCTTGCGCCAGGTTGATATTTGATAAAACATGGTGTTGTGTGGGTCACATTATGGCCTTGAGGCCCTGCTGACAAGCCCCGACAAAAGTTTCAGACCAACCTCCCCGAAGCCCCCGAAAGCCCTGGCAGCCCCCGTGAACGCACCGATATCCACGCGACTGAGGAGCCGACGGCCGCTGCGCCGGGCGCAGTTGTCCGACGAGGTCGCGGGCCACCTGCGGGCGGCGATCATGTCCGGGACCCTGCGGCCGGGCACGTTCATCCGGCTGGACGAGACCGCGGCCGAGCTCGGCGTCAGCGTCACACCGGTGCGCGAGGCGCTGCTGAAGCTGCGCGGCGAGGGCATGGTGCAACTCGAACCGCACCGCGGCCACGTCGTGCTGCCGCTGACGCGCCAAGACATCGAGGACATCTTCTGGCTGCAGGCCACCATCGCCAGGGAGCTGGCGGCCGCCGCCACCGACCACATCACCGACGCCGACATCAACGAGCTCGAGCGCATCAACGAGGCGCTCGCCGCGGCCGTCGGGTCCAGTGACGCGGAGACCATCGCGGGCATCGAGTTCGCGTTCCACCGGGTCTTCAATCAGGCGAGCGGCCGCATCAAGCTGGCCTGGTTCCTGCTCAACGCCGCGCGCTACATGCCGGTGCTGGTGTACGCCGCCGATCAGCAGTGGGGCGCGGCCGCCGTCGAGAATCACCGGCAGCTGATCGCCGCGCTGCGCCGGCGGGATGCGGCGGCGGTGATCGAGCACACCGTCTGGCAGTTCACCGACGCGGCCGCGCGGCTGATCGAGACGCGGGACCGCACCGGTCCCTAACGGCGATCGCGAGCGCGGCCAAACCGGGCGAAGCGGGTCGCCGCCATCGGACCCAGCGGCGATCGCGAGCGCGGCGAAGCCGGGCGAAGCGGGTCGCCGCCATCGGACCCAGCGGCGATCGCGAGCGCGGCCAAGCCGGGCGAAGCGGGTCGCCGCCATCGGACCTAGCCGGTGGCCAGCTGTTCGGCGCGCTGTTTGAGCTTCTCGGCCAGGTGGTCCAGGACGTTGTTGAGGAGCTGCTTGACCATCGGCGCGGGCACCGGCATCGAGGTCTCGACGTCCAGATCCACGGTCAGCAGGCTCGACTCGCCCAGCTCCACCACGCTGAACAGCTGTTCCTGCTTGGTGAAGAGGTCGCCCTGCTGCAGCACGGTCTGGATCTGGTTTTCCCCCGGGTAATACACGGCCTGGATGAACATGCCTTGCATGCCTTGGTAGTCGGTGTCGAGCCGCAGCTGGCTGGGGCGCCCGTCGTCGTAGCGGGCGAGCACCCACAGGCCCTTGATCTCCTCGTTCCACTGCGGGTAGGCCTCGAAGTCGGCGACGATGCCCATGATCCTGGCGGCGTCGGCGCGGACCTCGACGGTCTTGCTCATAACTGGCATTGGCGAAGCATAGCCGGGGCCGCGGGTCCGCTCCGCCGCTGCGGCCCGGGCCGCGGGGCGCGCGAAAACGCCGCTGCGACGGGTGATCTCGGCCTACCGGTCCACGACCGCCGTGGACAGCAACGCGCGGACGGCGTCGGGGATCGGAACCGGCTTGCGGCTGGACCGGTCGACGTAGACGTGGACCCAGTGCCCCAGCGCGGTGATGGGCTGCGCCTGCTCGGCCTGCGCCGGCCGGAACACGCCGAGCCGGTACGTGACGCTGCTGCGGCCCAACCGGGTCACCGCCACGCCCACCACCAGAGCCTCGGGGAAATGCAGTTCCGAGAAGTACCGGCAGCCGGATTCGGCGACGATGCCCAGGGCGGGTGTGGTGAGCGGGTCCAGTCCGGTGCCGGTGTTGATCCAGGCGTTGATCGCGGTGTCGAACAACTGGTAGTACACCGCGTTGTTGAGGTGGCCGAACATGTCGTTGTCGGCCCACCGGGTGCCCACCGGCCACCGCACCGGGAAGTCGTCGCTGGTGAGCCCGTCCGGTGCCGGCGGCACCGCCGGAGCCGGCGAGACCGGGGGGTCCGAAGCCATGGTTGTATTCCAACATGGTTCGGATTCGCGGTGCCGTGCTGGACCGGACCGGACTGGCCCGCCCGTACGCCGAGTCCCGGCCGATCCGCGTCGTCGATCTCGACCTGGAGCCGCCGGGCAGCGGTGAGGTGATGATCCGCATCGAGGCGGCGGGCGTGTGTCACTCCGACCTGTCGGTGGTCGACGGTAACCGGGTGCGTCCCATGCCCATGCTGCTCGGGCACGAGGCGGCCGGAATCGTCGAGCAGCTCGGTGACGGCGTCACCGACCTCGCCGTCGGCCAGCGGGTGGTGCTGGTGTTCTTGCCGCGGTGTGGTCATTGCGCGGCGTGCGCGACCGAGGGCCTGACGCCCTGCGAGCCGGGGAGCGCGGCCAACGCCGACGGGACGCTGCTGGGCGGCGACATCCGGCTCAGCCAGGCCGGCCACCCGGTGCACCACCACCTCGGCGTTTCGGGTTTCGCGACGCACGCCGTCGTCAACCGCGCCAGTGTGGTTCCGGTGCCGCCCGACGTGCCGCCCGAGGTCGCGGCGCTGCTGGGCTGCGCGGTGCTGACCGGCGGTGGCGCCGTGCTCAACGTGGGCGATCCGCGGCCGGGTCAGACAGTCGCCGTCGTCGGCCTCGGCGGCGTCGGCATGGCTGCGGTGCTCACGGCGCTCACCTATGACGGCGTGCGCGTCGTTGCCGTCGACCAGTTACCCGACAAACTGGCCGCCGCCCGCGCCCAGGGCGCGCACGAGGCGTACACGCCGCAGCAGGCGGTGGACGCGGGGGTCAAGGCCGCCGTGGTCATCGAGGCCGTCGGCCATCCCGCCGCGCTCGAGACGGCCATCGACCTGACCGCGCCCGGCGGCCGCACCATCACTGTCGGCCTGCCGCCGCCGGCCGCGCGAATCACGTTGTCGCCGTTGGGTTTCGTGGCCGAGGGCCGCTCCCTGATCGGCAGTTACCTGGGCTCGGCGGTGCCCAGCCGCGACATCCCCCGCTTCGTCGCGCTCTGGCAGGCGGGCCGGCTGCCGGTGGAATCGCTGGTGTCGTCCTCGATCCGGCTGGATCAGATCAACGAGGCGATGGACAATCTGGCCGACGGCATCGCCGTCCGGCAGCTCATCAGGTTCGACTAGCCGCTATCTCGGGTGCAGGGGCGCGACGGGTTCCACCGCCACGTCCGGCAGCCGGTGGTCTTCGATGTAGTCCCAACGGATTTCGTAGCCGAGCCCGGGCGCCGACGGTATCGCGACGAATCCGTCCTGCGTGAGCGGGTCGCACGGCGCGCTGAGGTACGGCGGCGCGACGTCGTAGCGGGCCCCGGGCCCGAGCAGGCCGCGCTCGTAGTATTCGCAGACGTCCTCGCTGGTGGCGCCGAGCACCTGCAGGTTGCCGAAGCCGCTCATGTGGAGCTCGCAGCGCATGCCGACCGACTCGCACATCCCGGCCAGCTTCATCACGCCCGTGATGCCGCCGCGCAGGACGTCGATGCGGCTGATGTCGGAGGCCCCGCGCAGGATCCAGTCGGCGCGGGTGTAGATGCCGCCCTCGGCGATCTCGGGTGAGCAGATCGGGATGTCGAGTTCGTCGCCGAGTCGCCGGTAGGCCTCGACCCGGTACTCCGGCATCGGATGCTCGTACCAGTAGAAGCCCAACCGCTCCAGCTCACGGCCGACCCGCAGCGCGTCTTGGTGGGTGTGGTAGGTGCCCCAGGGGTCGAACATCAACACCATCTCGTCGCCGACGGCCGCCCGAACCTCGCGGCACACCCGGATGTCCCAGTCCACGTAGGACGGCCGCGGCAGCGCGAACTGACCTGTCGCCGGATTCCAGTAGTGGTAGGGGTGAATCTTGTAGGCGGCGTAGCCCTGCCGCTTGCACTCGACGGCGTGGGCGGCGTAATCGTCGGGGGATCCGAGGTTGTTGAAGCTGCTCGCATAGGCCTTGACCCGGTCCCGGGCGCCGCCCAGCAGTTTGTGCACGGGCAGCCCCGCGGCCCGGCCGGCCAGATCCCACAGCGCGAGATCGATGACGCTGCAGACGTTTTCGGGGAGCTTCGCCGCCCACAGTTGCCGCCAGATCTCCGCCCGGTCGAATGGGTCGTGCCCGGCCAGCAGCGGGCTCAGGAATTGCCGGATGATCGCCTGATCGCCGGGCAGCAGGCCGTCCTGGTCGCCGTGGAAGTGACCGCCGAAGTAATAGCCCTCGATCCCCTCGTCGGTGAGCACCTTGGTCACGGTCTGCACCACGGGGTGGTCGGTCATCAGCTGGCCGAATGAGATTCGATCCACGAACGACTCGAACGGCACGACCTCGAGGCCGGTGATCTTCATGGCAGCACATTCTGCCGAGGACCCGGGCGCTCAGAGTAGGGGCGAAGGTCCCGCGCCGACGATGCCGACCTCGGACCTCCTCATCGCACCTGCACGCATTGGCCGCCGTCGACGACCAGTTCCGAACCGGTGATGAACGACGCCCGCTCGGAGACCAGGAACGCGACGGCGTCGGCGATCTCGCTCGGCTGGCCGATGCGCCCGAAGGCCGACGACGCCGCGAGCCGCAGTTGGGTCGCGTCGTCGAGCATCGGTGTCGCGATCGGTCCGGGGAACACGGCGTTGACCCGGATGCCGAGGGGGGCCAGTTCCGCGGCCGCGTTCTGGGTCAGGCCGCGCAGGGCCCACTTCGCCGAACCGTAGGCGGCGTGGTGCGGGAAGGCGCGGATGGCTCCGGTGCTGCAGATGTTGACGACGGCGGCGTGCTGCGCCGCGCGCAGGTGGTTCAGCGCCGCGTGGATACCCAGGAAGGCCCCGAAACAGTTGACCCGCCAGGAATTTTCGAAGCCCTCGGCGGTCTCGTCGGCCAGCGAGGCCCGGTGCAGCACGCCGGCGCCGTTGACCAGCGTGGTCAGCGCGCCGAACCGTCCGATCGTGGTGTCGACGGCCGAGCGCCAACCCGCCTCCGAGGTGACGTCGAGTTCGAGCGCGATCACCTTGTCGTCGCCCAGTTCGCCGACCGCGGTGGCCAGTTCGTGCGCGCGCCGGTCGCAGGCGGCCACCGAGTAGCCCTCGGCGCGTAGGCGTTTGGCGATGGCCCAGCCCTGCCCGCCGGCCGCGCCGGTCACCAGTGCGACGCGTGGAGCATCGTTCATGGTTCGGTCGCCTCCCGCAGGTGCTCGGCGGCCCCGCGCCGCAGCGCGTGTGATTCGGCGGCCAGGGTGATCATGGAGAAGCCCAGCTTGGCCATGGCGCGCCCCGTCGGGCCGTCCCCGGCGTGAATGCCGGTCACCAGCCCGGCCTCGTTGGCCGCCCGGTGGATTCGCACGATGGCATCCAGGACGGCGGGATCTCTGGTTGCGCCGTCCACGCGCACGCCCAGCGAGAGGGCCAGGTCCGCGGGCCCGACGTAGAGCCCGGCGAGCCCGTCGACGGCGCAGATCCGGTCGAGGCCGGACAGCGCCGCGGCCGTCTCGATCATGGCGAACACGCTGACCCGGGACTCGAGCGCGGCGGTGTCGCGGCCGAGGTCGGCGCGCAGGGGGCCGAAGCTGCGGATGCCCGCGGGCGGGTAGCGGGTGGCGGCCACGGCCGCGGCGGCCTGGTCCGCCGACTCGATCATGGCGATGACGACGGCGTCGGCGCCGGCGTCGAGTACGCGCCCG
The DNA here is from genome assembly GCF_002102155.1 of Mycobacterium europaeum. GTDB lineage: Bacteria > Actinomycetota > Actinomycetes > Mycobacteriales > Mycobacteriaceae > Mycobacterium > Mycobacterium europaeum. Next base: position 314,314 of record NZ_LQOU01000010.1, on the reverse strand, counting down.
ATCGGGGCCGCGTCGGCGTTGGGCAGCCGCACCAGCGTGCCGATGGGCAGGTGCTCGGTCCGGCGCAGCATGCCGGCGATGTCGGCGTCGTCGAGGTAGCCGTGCTGGGCGTCGAAACCCACGTAATCGTAACCGGCGCGGGCGAATTCCTCGGGGCCGAGCAGCGTGGGCCCGGTGACCCAGCCACCCCAGACGGGGGTGGCCCGGTCCAGCGCCTTGTGCAGAGCGCTCCGCGAGTTCTCGGTCATCCGGCGATCGCGATCTTGACGCGCTCCGGGACGGGACGGCAGGCCAGCTCGAAGGCGGCCTGCACGTCGTCGATGCCGAACGTGTGCGTGAGGTAGGTGGCGAGCAGCCCGGGATGTTCGGTGGCGAACTTCCCCGCGAGCTCCAGCATCCGCCGCCGGTCCAGGGTGACGCCGGACTTCAGCGTCAGGTTGTTGCGCAGCATGCTGCGCATGCTGATCGGATAGGCGTCGTCGTCGGCGACGCCGAAATAGAAGATCGTGCCGCCGGGCGCGGTCGCGTCGATGGCGTGGCCCAGGGTGGCCACCTGGTGGCCGACGGCCTCGATCACGACATCGGCGCGGTCGGCGGCGGCAAGCCGGCTGACCCAGCGGTCGCTGGTGGCGCGTACCGGGTCGTCGACACCGAATGCCGTTGCCAGACTTGACCGGTCGACGGGGTCGACCCCGGTGACGCGCCGCGCGCCGGCCGCCTTGGCGACGTAGGAGAACAGCAGTCCGATGGAGCCCTGGCCGATGATCGCCACGTGTTGGCCGGCGAGGTCCGGCAGTTGCTCGAGGGCGTACAGGACGCACGCCAGTGGTTGCAGGCCGACCGCTTGCGCCGGGGTGAGCGCCGGGTCGTAGGGCGCCAGACCGTCGCCGTCAGTGACCACGCGTTCCATCATGCCGTCGAACCCGGAGGCCCAGCCCACCACGCGGTCGCCGGGACGGTGGTCGGCGTGCCGGCTGGCGATCACCTCGCCGGTGACTTCATGGATGGGGAAGCCGTCCTTCTCGGCCGCGCTGGTGCCGTCGTCGCCCGGCAGCCGGCCGCGCGCGCCGTGGAAGGCCGGCAGGTCGCTGCCGCAGACACCGGCCGCGGTGAACCGCAACAATACCTGGCCGTCGGCGAGGCACTCGGGTGTCTTCTCGGGAATCGATGTCCGCTCGAACACATAGGGGGCGACGATCCGGTAGGACCACACGTCAGACCTCCACCGGGATGGTGTTCCATCCCCACTGGAAACTCGAGGGCAGCCGTTGGGCGGCCTCGGCCTGTATCGCGTAGTCGGGCACCCGGCGCAGCCATTCCTGTAGCAGCACAGCGACTTCCAGCCTGGCCAGGTGGTAGCCGATGCAGAAGTGCTGGCCGCGGCCGAAGGCCAGGGAGCGCCGGATGGGCCTGTCCCAGATGAATTCGTCGGGCTGGGGGTACTCGCGTTCGTCGCGGTTGGCCGAGGCGAGCAGGGTGATGATTCGCTGGCCGGGCCGGATGGTCTGGTCGTGGATGGTGAACGGCTTGCGCGCGGTTCGGGCGAACCACTGCGCCGGCGCGCAGTACCGGATCATCTCCTCGCGCGCGATCGGCACGTTGTTCTCGGGGTCGGCGCGCACCGCGGCCATCTGGTCGGGCCGCCGGCCGAGCTCCCATAGCCCGTGGGCGACGATCTTGGGCACGGTCTCGGTGCCGCCGATGAAGATGCACAGCATCTGGGTGGCGACCTCGACGTCGTCGAGCGGGCTGCCGTCGGGCAGGCGGTAGCCGAGCAGGCCGTCCACGACGGCCAGCGGATCCCCGGAGCGGTCCCGGCGGCGGCGGACGGCCGGCAGCAGGTACTCGAAATAGTTGGGCCGCGCTTCGGCGGTGTCCACCCCGACGCCGGGCTCGGCGAGGCTGCCGGCGTTGACCGCCGCGAGGACTTGCGGCGCGAGATCGGTTGGGATGCCGAGCAGTTCGCATACGACCGACGCCACGACGATGCCGCCGTAGTCCTGGGTCAGGTCGAACGAACCGCGGGGAAGCAGCTCGTCGAGGCGCTCGTTGGCCAGCGCGCGGATTCGGGCCTCCCACCCGGCGACGGCCCGGGGGCGCAGCGGCCCGGAGTGCGCCCGCCGGATCTCCGCGTACAGATCCGTGTCGAACACGGCGTGGAACGGCAGCGGGTGCAGCGGCGGGTCGGCCACCGGGCCGGTGTTGTGCGTGGCCAAGACCGACGCCGCCGGCAGGGTCCCTTCCGACGCGACGAACGTCCCGTCGTTGACCTCCAGCACCTGCCAGACGTCCTCGAAGCGGGACAGGGCGAAGGTGTCCCACTGCGGCATGTAGTACACGGGGTGGTGATCGCGAAGGATGCGGTAGTACGGCAGCGGATTGGCCATCACCCGCGCGTCGAAGGGGTCGTAGGAGAAGTTCACGGCCTCTTGCTGCCCCGTCACTGCAGCGGCGACGGCGGTAGGGCCTGCAGGATCGAGTCTTCCCAGCCGTCGCGCAGGGCGGGCGCCACACTCATCCAGGTGACGATCTCGGCGGGTGGGCTTTCCTTCCACGACGGGTAGTGGTCGGCGAAGCATTGCCAGCCGCCGTCCAGCGCCCAGTAGTGGATGACCTCGTTGTAGCGAAACGTCGTCGTGAAGGACCCCAGCCAGCGCTTGCCGGTGCGTTCCGACCAGGGGACGTAGAGCCGCTCCAGTTCGCGGATGTAGTCGTCCTGACGCCCCGGCTTGGTCTGCATGATCTCCTGAATCACCAGCGGCGCAGTGAAATTGGCCTCCCGCAGCTGGGCGAGGGTCTTGTTGCTGGGCCCCGGGTACATGATGCGGCCCTCCCCGGCGGCGCCGATGTCGGCCAGAAAGGCCGACCACTTGCCGAACGCGGCCTCGTGACTGCCGCCGCGGGCCTGGGCCGCCCCGATGCGCGCATAGTCGGCGAACCCGTCGATCTCCCAGATGATCGTCACCTGCGGCCAGTGACCGTTGTAGGGCGTGCTCTCCCAGATCGCGAACAGCCGGGCACCGAGCTCGTCCATCATCGGCCGGTAGGTGTCGGTGAAGACCTCGGTGAAGCAGTCGCTTCGCCCGGAGCCGAGCGAGATCGTCTCGTGCAGATAGAGCAGTGTGTGCCGGTGATACTTCTTCATCAGTCGAGCCGGACCAGCCCTGAATCACCGCGTCCGCAGGTCGCCAGGTCGCAGAGCAGCGTCTCGGTGGAATCGACCGCGGGACAATCGATCCCGGCCGCGGCCAGCGCATGGCCCTTGAACCTTCGGGCGGCCGCGCTGAGCGCATACTGCGCCCTGGCCACCCCCCGGTCCACCCGTAGGGGCCACCCGGAGGGCGCCCGGCCCCACAAGGCGACTTCGGTCAGCCGGTCGTCGAGCGACGCGAGCACCGTGTCGCGCACGCGCACATCCGCGGTGAACGCCTCGGCGCTCACCGCCAGGCTCTGGCTCGCCCGGCGGGGACCTGTCGCGGCGAATTGCTCCTCGAAGTCCACCGTGTGCGCACCGAGGATCCGCAGGGACCGGGAGTCGCTGCCGCTCGGCAGCAGCACCGTCACCTGCCAGCCGGCCATCGCCCGATCGTAGAGCCAACCTCCGGCCGATCGGACCACGTCGGCGGCGCTGACCGCGATGACGTCGAGCCGGTATCGCAGGCACTCCCGGTCAGCACGGCTCGCCCGGGCGTCGACCCGGCTGCCTTCCCTGATGTCGAACGTTGACGTGACCATTCAATCCGTTCCTCACCGCCGCACCGAATCCGTGCTTCGGCGTTTATCGCAACGCTTGTCCTGGGCTGGGGCCGCTCACGCGACACACCGGACAGCGTGACACTTGTGAGGGAATTTGTAAAGGCGCGACCGGTGGTCACGAGCCGCGGCGCGCCTTGAGTTCGGCGAGGACTTCCTCGGTGTGCTGCCCGAGTTCCGGTGCGGCAGAACGCGGTGCCCACGGGGTGCCGTGGAAATCGGCCGGTGTGGCCACCATCGCGACGCTGGATTGCCCGTCCGGGACGTCGACGATGCCGCCCGCGGCGTGGAATTGCTCGTCGGCCACGACGTCTTCGAGGCTGTTCACCGGCGACCAGAAGAAATCCGGCTCGGCGGCGAAGACCTGAGCCCATTCGTCGAGCGTGCGGGTGGCAAAGACCGCGTCCAGCTCGGCGATCAGCTCGACCGCGTTGACGAACCGCGAGTACGCGTCGCTGAACCGGGGGTCGGAAAGCCACTCCGGGTGGCCGACCGCGCGGCACAGCGGGGGCCAGTGCCGATCGCCTTCGAGCCCGACGATCCAGAATCGGCGGCCGTCGGCCGTGGCGTAGTTGTTCATGCACGGGTTGCCCATCGATTCGCGTTGCCCGATCGCGATCGGCTGGCCGGTCAGCAGGTAGGTGTTGAGGTCGAAGCTCACGGTGTAGGCGCCCTGGCGGTACAGCGAGGTGCTCACCAGTTGGCCGGTGCCGGTGCGCGCGCGGGCGACCAGCGCCGCGCAGACGGCGGCCGCCAGCGTCATGCCGGCGGAGTGATCGCCCATGCCGCCGCGCTGGAAGGGCGGGGTGTCGCCGGGCCGGGTGAGCAGATGCGCGACGCCCGCCCGTGACCAGAACGCGGCCACGTCGTAGGCGGCCCGGTCGGCGTCGGGCCCGGTCTCGCCGTAGCCCGTGATCAGCCCGTAGACCAGCCGCGGGTTGCGGGCCGCCACCGCTTCGTAGTCGAACCCCAGCCGCTGCAACGCGGCCGGCCGCACGTTGGTCACGAAAACGTCCGCGCCGTCGAGCAATTCGAACGCCGTGTCGCGACCGGCCTCCTCGGTGAGGTCGAGCACGACGCTGCGCTTGGAGCGGTTGTCCATTTCGAAAGGCGGGTTCACCCCCAGGTCGCAGCCCAGCATCTTGCCGAACATCCGGCCCGGGTCGCCGCCCGGCGGTTCGATCTTGACGACGTCGGCACCCCAGTCGGCCAGGATGCCGCCGGTCGCCGGGCCGGCGACCCACACCCCGAGCTCGACGACCTTGACGCCCTCCATTGGTCCCGCCATGGGTTGGTCCCTGCCTTCCGTCAACCGGATCGTACGCAGTGAACACGGGACCCGCCGGTCGGCCCATACGGTCAGTGCTCAGCCCTGAGCTGCGCACCGATGACTTCACGCGCTCCGGTGCATCGGAATACCTGCGGGCCTCGACGGCTCGCCGCGGTAGACCCTCGGGAATGGGCCTGCCGGGTAACACGGAACGAGAAGGGAGATGGTCGTCGTGGCGACAATCTCAGGCAAAGCGGTTCTCATCACCGGCGGCAATCGCGGCATCGGGCGGGCGCTGGTTGCGGACGCCTTGGACAGAGGCGCCCGCCGGGTGTATGTGGGCACCCGGAAACCATTGCCGGACAACGACGATCCGCGTGTGACGCCGTTGAACCTGGACATCACCAGCGCCGCGCATCGTCGGGCCGCGGCTGAGCAGGTCGATGCTCTCGACATCCTCGTCAACAACGCCGGCCTTGCGGATTACGACGACTTGACCGACCCGTCCGCGCTTGAGCGACACCTCGCTGTCAATCTTCTCGGCACCTACGCCGTGATTCGGGCCTTCCTGCCGCTGTTGACTCAAGCCGGAGGGTCGATCGTCAACAATCTTTCGGTGAACGCGTTGGCCCCGTTGCCAATCATTCCGGCCTATTCCGTCTCCAAGGCTGCGGCGTTCTCCCTGACGCAATCGCTGCGGGTCATCTTGGCGGGACCGGGGGTTCGCGTCCATGCCGTGCTGACCGGGCCGGTGGACACCGATATGACCCGCGGCCTCGACATACCGAAAGCCTCCCCACAATCGGTGGCGCGCGCCATCTTCGACGGGGTGGAGAACGACGATGACGAAATCTTCCCCGATCCGCTGTCACGGTCGTTGGCCGAGCGCTGGGACAGTGGCGCAACCAAGATGCTCGAGCGCCAGTACGCGGCGCTGCTCGATGCTGCCGGCTGAGCCCGCGGTCTGAGTCCGGCGTGAACCGGCCCGGCGGACAAGGGTCTAGCCTCACACCATGAGCCTGGTAGCCGGACGCGGTCCGCTGAGCAGTGATCCGGCCGGGTGGTTTTCGCCCCCGCTGCCCGCCGACGTCGTCTTCATCGAGCCGTACCCCCGCCGCATCCAGGCCATCAAGGACGGGCGCCGGGTGATCGACACCGAAGGGGCGCTGCTGGTGCACCGTCGGGGCCGGCCGCTGAGCTATGCCTTCCCGGCGGGCGAGGTCGGCGACCTGCCCGCCGAGGCCGAGCCGGAGGCCCCGGGCTTCGTGCACGTGCCCTGGGACGCCGTCGACAGCTGGCTGGAAGAGGGCCGCGAACTCGTGCACTACCCGCCCAACCCCTACCATCGCGTCGACTGCCGCCCCACCAGGCGCCGCCTGCGGGTCTCGGTGGCCAGCGCCGTTCTGGTGGACACCGACGACACCGTGATCCTGTTCGAAACATCGCTGGAGCCAAGGCTTTACGTCGATCCAGCGTGCGTGCACACCGACCTGCTGCGCCGTTCGGACACGTCGAGCTACTGCAATTACAAGGGTTTCGCGACGTACTGGTCCGCCGTCGTGGACGGTCACGTCGTCGAGGACGTCGCGTGGAGCTATCCCGACCCTCCGCCGGAAAGCCTGCCCATCAAAGGGTTTTTCAGTTTCGACCCCGCCCGGGCCGACGTCGACGCCGAGCTGCCGGCGAGCGGCCTCACCTAGCTCGCCGGCCCGACGATCGCCAGCATGAACAGCACCCCGCCCAGGGTCCACGCCAGGGTCTAACCGCCCAGCAGCGTGGTGATGAACGAACCCAGGGCCACGAGACCCCCTGCCGGGCCCACCTCTCTGCGACCGGTACTCGGTGAGAACGTATCGCGGAAGCCGGTGGTGGGGGGGCCGGAGTCAGCCACCGTAGCTGGGGCGGCCCAGCTTGAGCCCGTGCTGGGCGATCATGTTGCGGAACACTTCCAGCGTGCCGCCGTAGATGCCCAGCGGCAGCGCCAGCCGGTAAAGGTGTTCCGCCGCACCGTCGGTCGCGGAGCCGGGAGTTTCGGTGGGCAACGCCGACGCGCTCCCCAGCATGTCCATCAGGTCCGGGGTGACGTCACGCATCGTCTGCGCGACCGCGACCCGGCCGAACATCCCGGGCGTGGACAGCGCCGCCTCCATCCGCGCGACGGCGCGCCCGAGCCGATATTTCACCGAATCGTCGTCGATCGGCCGCCGCCCGTCCGGCCCCGGTCGAGCGACGGCGGCCGCGACGGCGTCGACCACTTCGGCCATCAGGTCGCCGTGTGCGGCCATCGCGGCAATGTATTGCAGGCCATGGTCTTCCGCTTCCACGACGCCGTGCTCGGAGTCCAGCGCCGCGCGCATCACGGTCCAGCCACCGTTGACCTCGCCGATGCGGTACAGGTCGTCGACCCGGACGTCGCTGTAGTAGACGATGTTGGTGCGGTCGCCGTCCAGGGTGCGGATGCCTTGAATCTCGATGCCCGGCGAGTCCAGTGGCACCAGGAACATGGTCAGGTTCCGGTGTTTCGGGCCCCGCGGATCGGTGTTGGTGAGCAGGAAGACGTAGCGGGCGTTCTGCGCGTTGGACGTGAACATCTTGGAGCCATTGATGATCCACGCATCGCCGTCCCGGACGGCACGGGTCTTGCAGGTCGCGACGTCCGACCCGCCCTCGGGCTCGGTGTAGCCCAGGCACAGCCGGATCTCGCCGGAGAGCACGCCCGGCAGGACGCGGTCGGCGAGCTCCGGCGCACCGAATTGGCGCACCAGGCGGGCGACGACGGACGTGGTGCCCCAGTGATACCAGGGGGTGTGGGCCCGGGCAATCTCGAGTTGAAAGATGCGGCGCCGCACCGGGCTGAACCCGCCCTCTGACTCCAGCTTCCAGTCCGATGCCAGGTAGCCGGCCTCGCCCAGCGCCAAATGCACGCCCTCGTCGAAGTTTTCACCGAACTGCAGCTGCCGGTGCAACACTTCATCGGTGACATGCTTGGCGATGAACGCCCGCGTCTCGTCGCGGAACGCTTGGTCCTCGGGCGAGAGGTCGACGTGGGAGAAGTCCATCAGGCCGCGTCGATCACGAGGGTCCGGAACCGGTCGAGTGTCTCCAGCGCGTGCGCCATGCTGTCGCCGGGGAGGTGAACGCTCACCCATGTCACGCCCACCTTCGCCAGCTTCTCCAGACCGTCGAAGTAGGCGTCGGCGTTGAATTCGTCGTCGGCGGGGCTGCCGCCCTCGAAGTTGGTGAAGGTGACGTCGATCGCCGACCAGTCCCGTCCCGCGGCGTCGCATCGGCGCCGCAGATCGTCGATGCCCTCGGTGAGGCGCGACACCGAGTCGATCACCGCCGTGCCGGCCGTCTGCGCCAGCTGCGGCGGGGCGGGAAACGGACACCAGCCGTCACCGTATTGCGCCACCCGTTGGCGCGCCGAGGACGTGTTGCCGCCGATCCAGATCGGCGGATGCGGGTCGCTCAGCGGGCGGGGGTGCGCGGTGATCCCCCGCGCGCTGAAATGCCTTCCCTCGTAGGTGATGTCGTCGCCGGTCCACACCGCCCGGATCACCTGCAGGGCTTCCTCGAACAGCTCGGCCCGTTCGTCGTAGCTGACCCCCAGCGCGGCGAACTCCCGTTTGAGGTAGCCCACGCCCACCGCCAGCGTGAACCGGCCGCCGGACAGCAGGTCCAGCGTGGCGCCGGATTTGGCCACCACGAACGGGTTTCGGTACGGCAGCACCACGATGTTGGGGATCAGCCGCAGCGTGCTCGTCGTCGCCGCCGCGAAACCCAGTGCGACGAAGGGGTCCAACGCGTCATGGCCGCCGGCCTCCAGCCACCGCTGCGACGGCGCGGGGTGATCGGTGAAGCCGAACCCGTGGATGCCGGCCGCCTCGGTGGCCGCGGCCACCTTCCCGATGCCGTCCCCGCTCACCAGCTCGGTGTTGTACGGGTGGCTGTGCATCGGGTGGGTGATGGTGAAGCGCATGAAGGCGACCAGCCGCTAGAACCGTGCGCGCGAATCGATGGCCGTGTCGGTGGTGCGCAGCGGCCGGATCAGCGCCTCCTGGGCGAACGAGCACAGCAGCTCGCCCTCCTCGGAGTGCACCGTGCCGCGCACGTAGGACATTCCCGCGCCGACCTGGGTGCTCTCGTGGGTATAGAGCAGCCACCCGGCCCAGCGCACCGGTTCGTGGAACGCCACGGAGATGCTCATGGGTGCGGTCGACACGGTCAGGTGCGCCTGTGCGGTGCCGATGCCCGGATGCGCGCGCATGGTGGTGGAGATCCCCAGATGCCCGGTGAAGTACGCCAGCAGCGCCTTGGCCAGGTCGTCCCGTTCCGGGATCGGGTCGTAGTGCAGCCACGCGTACAGCTCCGGCGGCCCGACCTCGTCGGGGCTGTTGACGTCGACGACGTCGACCAGGCGAAGCTCCCGGCCGACCATCGGCATCGGCGAGTGGATGGCGTCGGCGGGCGGGGCCACGGCCGGGCGCGGCAGGTGGTGGCGGATGACGTCGCCGGTCGGCACGTCGGCCAGCACCGTGATGCTCAGGCAGCGCCGACCGTTCTGGTGCACGGCGACGACGGCGGTGGCGGTGGACCGGCCCTCCGCGACGACGTCGAGGACGAGTTCGATCGGCGGGCCGACGGTGACGGCGCGGGAGAAGACCGCGTGCGCCGAGCGCACCGACTTGTCCGGGAATCGTTTGGCCACCGCGACAATCGCCTGGGCGAGCACCTGCGTGCCCTCCACTACCTGCCGTTCGTCGCCGACGGCGATCCCGGTGTCCCCGGTGTACCGGTCTTGCCCGTCGGGCCGCACGTCGAACAGATCAAGCAGGCCCTGCACCGTCCACTCGGTCTGCTCAGATTCCTCGGAAGCCATGGTCAATTTCGCTCCGCCTCTCGCGCCAGCAGCTCTCGGCTCAGCGTGACACTTGGCGTAGGATTTGTAAAGCTTGGCTAACAACACCGGTCCGCCGGTGGCGCGATTGACACCGGCACCCGCGGTGCCTGACACTTTGGCGGTGTTTTGTAAAGCGGGAGCTGGGGTGGAAGGCATCGGCGCATGATTCCCGAGCCGCTGGCCAACGGCTTCTGCTTCGGCGAGGGGCCACGCTGGTTCGAGGGCCTGCTGTGGTTCTCCGACGTGCTGGGCGAGGCGGTACACACCTCCACCATGGGCGGGTCCCTGACCACGTTGCCGCTGCCCGGGCACTCCCCGTCAGGCCTGGGTTTCCGCCCCGACGGATCGCTGTTGATCGTCTCGGCCGAAGACCGCACCGTGCTGCGTTACGACGGTGAAACCGTCGACACCATCGCCGATCTCGGCGGCCTGGCGCCGGCGGACCTCGGCGACATGGTCATCGACGACGCCGGCCGCGCCTACATCGGATGCCAGGCGCGTAGCGGCGGCGCGATCATCCGGTTGGATCCCGGCGACGACACCGCCACCGTCGTCGCCGAAGACCTCGACTTTCCCAACGGCATGGTGATCACGCCCGACCGCCAGACCCTGATCGTCGCCGAGTCGGTCGGCCGGCGGCTGACCGCGTTCACCATCGGCGCCGACGGTGGGCTGGCCGACCGCCGCACCTTCGCCGACGGCCTGGACGGGCCGCCCGACGGCATCGCGCTCGACGCGGACGGCGCGGTGTGGGCGTCGATGACGCTGGCCCACCAATTCGAGCGGATCGTCGAGGGCGGCGCCGTGACCGACCGCATCGACATGGGTGACCGCGTGGCCATCGCCTGCGCGCTCGGCGGCCCCGAGCGCCGGACGCTGTTCCTGCTGTCCAGCACGGAGGCGTACCCTCAGCGCCTGGTCGGCACCCGCCTCTCGCGGCTGGATGCCGTGACGGTGACCACCCCCGGCGCCGGCCTGCCCTGAGGAAAGGTTGACGATGTCGGACTCCTATTACGAGCTCATCGACGGCGCCGATCCGATGGGAGAGAAGTTCCGGGCCACCGACCTGGCACGCGGCACCTGGTCGGCGTCGATCCAGCACGGCGGTCCGGTGTCGGCGCTGCTGGTGCGGGCGCTGGAGCGCTGCCAGCGGCGCGAGGACACCCGCCTGTCCCGCGTCGTCATCGACCTGCTGGGCGGGGTTCCCGCCGAGGGTGATCTGTGGGTCAACGCGCAGGTGCAGCGCGGCGGGAAGCAGATCGAACTGGTCGGCGCCGAGATGCTGGCGCCCGGCCCCGATGGCCAGCCCCGGCCGGTGGCGCGCGCGAGCGGATGGCGGTTGCAGACGCTGGACACACGGACGCTGGCCCACTCCGGGGCCCCGATGCCCGGGCCTCGCAGCGAGGCGCGCAACCGCAACCTCAAGGCGCGGGAGTGGGACCGCAACTACGTGCACAGCCTGGACTGGCTGTGGTTGACCGAGCCGCTGAGCGAGGGCCCCGGCGAATCGTGGATCAATCCGACCGTGGACCTTGTCACCGGGGAGAGCATGACCCCGCTGGAGCGCCTGTTCGCGGTGGCCGACTGCGCCAACGGCATCGGCAGCAAGCTGGACATCACCCGGTGGACGTTTCTCAACACCGACCTGGCCGTGCATGTGTTCCGGGTTCCCGACGGTGAGTGGATCGGCATTCGTGCCGAGACCAGCTACGGCCCCGACGGCGTCGGCGCCACGATCGGCACGTTGTTCGACGAGCAGGGCGCGGTCGGCGCCATCCAGCAGTCGGTGCTGGTGCGCCCGCGCCCGCGCCCGGGCAAGTCTGGCCGGGAGGCGAAATAACGGTGAACGACTTCGTAGAGTTGCACTTATGAGCCGCCCGGCCCAGACCGTGGACCCCGACACCTCGACGCGTCAGCGCATTCTCGACGCGACCGCCGAGGTGCTCGGCCGCAACGGCAAGACCAAGCTCAGCCTGTCCGACGTCGCCGCCCAGGCCGGGGTGTCACGCCCGACGCTGTACCGCTGGTTCGCCTCCAAAGAGGAGTTGCTGTCGGCCTTTTCGAACTACGAGCGGCAGATCTTCGAAAGCGGACTGGTTCGGGCGACGGCGGGCCTGAAGGGGGTCGACAAGCTGGACGCGGTGTTGAGGTTCATCGTCGAATACCAGCATTCGTACTCCGGCGTGCGCATGGTCGACGTCGAGCCCGAGCACACCATCGCCGAGTTCTCGTGGGTGATCCCGCAGATGCGAGAGGGATTGCAACGGCACCTGCCCGGGCCCAACGCCGCGGTGAAGGCGGCGACGGTGATCCGGATCGCCATCTCGCACTACATCGTCCGAAGCGACGACGCGGACCAGTTCTTGGCGCAGCTGCGGCACGCGGTCGGAATCAAGGCGCCTACCGACTGATACCGCGAGGCTGCAACTAGCGACGCGTTTCGCGAGTAACCCCGTCGGTAGTTGCAGTCTCGCGACGCTGCTACTCGAACAGCACCGCCGCGTTGAGGTAGCCGGTCGGGTCGAGCGCGGCCTTGATCGTGCGCATCGCCGCGATGTCCGCGGGCTCCCGGGACATGCCCAGGTAACGCCGCTTGCGCGTGCCGACGCCGTGTTCGGAGCTGACGTTGCCACCGCACGCCGCGATCAGCTCCATCATCGGCTCGTACAGCGCACGCTCCCGGTCGGCCGGGCAGCGCAACACGTTGAGGTGCAGGTTGCCCTCCCCGATGTGGCCGAACAGCACGGGCAGCGCCTCCGGGGCGCGCGCACCGATCAATTCGACTGCCGCCCTGGCGAATCCGTCGACGGACGACAGCGGCAGGGAGACGTCGAACTTCAGCGGTGGCCCGTAGACGCCGAGCACGTCGGCGAGCGCCTCGCGAACCTGCCACAACCGTTGTTGCGCACCAATATCCACGCCGACAGCGGGTTCGGAGCACATGTGCGCGCCGTCGAGCAGGTCGGCTAGCCGGTCGGTCTGGTCGTGATCGGCGGCCAGCTCCACCAGTAACAGCCAGTCGCCGGTGACCGGTGCGCCCACCCCGAGGTGCTCGCCGGTCAGCGCGGCGGCCCGGCCGTCGATCAACTCCAGGGCGGCGATGCCGTCCGCATCCCGGAACGTCCGCCCCGCGTCCACCAGAGCGTCGAGTTCGGCGAACCCGCACAGCGCGGTCACCCTCCGCGCGGGAACGGGGTGCAGTCGCAGTTCGAGCGCGGTGATGACACCCAGGGTGCCCTCGGCGCCGACGAACAGCGCCGACAGGTCGTAGCCGGTGTTGTCGCTGCGCACCCGGCTGTGCCGGCGCAGCAGCGACCCGTCGGGCAGCGCCACCTCCAAGCCGACGACCTGTTCGCCCATGTTGCCGTAGCGGACGGTGCGCAGGCCGCCGGCGTTCGTCGAGGCCATCCCACCGACCGTCGCAGTGTCCCGCGCGGCCAGGTCCACGCCGAACACCAGGCCGGCGGCACCCGCGGCGCGTTGCACCGCGGCCAGCGTGGCGCCGGCACCGGCGCGGACGCGGCGTTCGAGGGTGTCGACATCATCGACGGCGTGCAGCCGCTCGGTGGACAGCAGCACGTCGTCGTGCTCGGGCACGGTGCCCGCCACCAGCGAGGTCCGGCCGCCCTGCACCGTCACGTGCGCCCCGGCATCCCGGCACACCCGCAGCACCTCGGCGACCTGCTCGGCCGAGCCCGGGCGCACCAGCGCGCTGGCCCGGCCGCGGTAGCGACCGGTGTGGTCGACGCTGCGGCTCGCGAGCACGTCGGGGTCGGAGACGACGTGGTTGGATCCCACAATTTTTTTCAGCTCGCCCAGGCTGCCTGGCATGCTCGCGGTTATAGCACCGCGGCTAGAACTGCTTGTGCGGCACGTCGCAGACGAGTCCGCCGTCCATGACAAATTCGCTGCCGGTGGCGTAGGACGACTCGTCGCTGGCCAGGAACAGGATGAACGTCGAGACCTCGCGTGACTCGGCCGGGCGGCCGAGCGGAATGGTCACCATGTCGTCGGGCAGATGCTTGGTCATCGGGGTGCGGATGAAGCCGGGGTGCACGGAGTTGACCCGGATGTTGTGCGGCGCCAACTCCAGCGCCGCGGACTTCGCCAGGCCGCGCACCGCCCATTTGGACGCGACGTAGGGGTGCACCATCGGCGCGCCGCGCAGGCCCTCGATCGAGGAAACGTTGATGATCGAGCCGCCCCCCGCGGCGATCATCGGGTCCACGGCCACCCGCATGCCCAGGAACGTCCCGGTCAGGTTGACGTCGATCACCCTCTGCCACTTGGCCAGATCGAAACTCCTCAACGGGCCGAGCGCGACCGTGCCGGCGTTGTTCACCAACACGTTGAGCTTGCCGAATTCGCTGACGGCGGTCTCGACGGCGGCGTCCCACTGGTCGGGCTGGGTGACGTCGAGGTGGACGTAGCGCACCGAGTCACCAATCGCATTGATTTCGGCGGCCACGGCTTCTCCCTCGTCGTCGAGGATGTCGCCGATCACCACCTTGGCGCCCTCGGCCGCCAGCAGCCGCGCGTGTTCGGCGCCCATCCCGCGGGCGCCGCCACTGATGAGTGCGACTTTGCCTTCTACGCGTCCCACAGGGACTCCTTTCGATTTAGGTGCTCACCAAAGTAGTTGGTGCGTACAGGCCTTTCCCGGTCACCAGCGGCAGGTCCAGCGTGGTCCTGATGCCGGGCGGCGCGGCGATCACCGCGGGAACCGCGTTGACGATGCGCCCGGCGGCACCCACGATCGCGGCGTGGTTATGGTCGCCCTTGCGGCTGCTGGGAACGATGTCCACGGCGTAGGACGGCTCGCCGGTGATCTCGACGCGGTAGGAGCCGCCGCCCGCGGCCGGTTGCGCCCAGTCGGGTCGCAGGTCGGGCCGCAGCCGGGTGATGTGCTCGATGACGATGGCCGCACGCCCCTTGGACATGCCCCGGATTTCGAATTGCAGTGCGGCCATGGTGCCCTTGGCGACGTGCCCGACCGCGATGTCGAAGTCTTCCGGCGCCGGCTCGCGCTGGTAGGACTCGCTGATCTCGTCGATCTCGATGCCCAGGCCCGCCGCCAGCTGACGGATCGCCGTCCCCCAGGCGATGCCGAGGATGCCCGGCTGCAGCAACATCGGCACCTCGTCGAGCGGCCGGCCGAAGCCCATGTAGTGCATAACCTCCGCGCCGTCGTAGGTGGCGTAATCGGCGATCTCCATGCAGCGCACCTGCTCGATGCTCTGGCAGGTGCCCGCCAGCGCGAACGGGATGAGGTCGTTGATGAACCCGGGGTCCACGCCGGTGATGAAGATGCTCGAATTGCCTTGCCGGGCGGCGTCTTCGACGCGGTCGATGTACTTGTCGGGCATGACCCCCCACGGGTACTGCAGCAATCCCGGCGAGGACCCGACGACGTTGATGCCGGCGGCCAGGATGCGCATGACGTCGGCCATCGCGTCGGGCAGCCGGGTGTCGCCCATGGCGCAGTAGACGACGCACTCGGGCTTGGTGGCCAGCAGGGCGTCCAGGTCCCCGACGGCCGCGACGCCGGTGACGACGCCGGGATCGAGGCCGACGCCGCACAGGTCGCCGGCATCCTTGCCCACCTTCTCCGGGGTGGACACGCACACGCCCGTCAGCTCGAACTGCGGGTTGGTGATCAGCTCGGTGAGGGCCAACCCCCCGACGTTTCCGGTACCGACGTGCGCGACGCGGATCGCCATGAGAGTCTCCGTTCGTTGAGCGCTCAAACGTTTCTAGACAGTAGTCCATTAAATCTTGGTGGCATACCGGCGGACTGGTCGTGATCGCCCGGGCAGAATGACTCGGTGATGACACAACGCGAAGACGTCCGATTCCCGTCCGATGGCGATCTGATCAGCGCCTGGCTCTACCGGCCGGCGGGCGGCAGACCCGCGCCCCTGCTGGTGATGGCCCACGGCCTGGGCGGGGTGCGAAGCATGCGGCTGGATGCCTACGCCGAACGGTTCAGCGCCGCCGGTTATGCCTGCCTGGTCTTCGACTACCGCAACTTCGGTGACAGCGAGGGCCGGCCCCGCCAGGTGCTCGACATCGGCATGCAGCTCGCCGACTGGGCCGCGGCAGTCACCTACGCGCGGACTCTGCCGGGCATCGATCCCGATCGAATCGCGTTGTGGGGCACCTCGTTTGCCGGCGGCCACGTGATCGCCACGGCCGCCCGGCTGCCGGGCATCGCCGCCGTGGTCGCCCAGTGCCCCTTCACCGACGGCATCGCGTCGGCGCGCACGATCAGCAACCCGCTGGTCTTCGCGCGGGTCGGCCTGCTGGCGGCACGTGACCTGCTGGCCGCCCGGCTGCGCAAGCCGCCGGTCATGGTGCCGACGGTCGGACGACCGGGAGACGTCGCCTTGATGAGCACGCCCGACGCCTACCCCGGCTACCTCAGGCTCGTGCCCGAGGGTGAGGAGCTGACCAACGAGGTGGCGGCCCGCATTGCGTTGACGATCATGGCCTACCGTCCCGGCCGCGACACCGCGAAGGTCCCCTGCCCGATCCTGTTCTGCGTGTGCGAGGCCGACTCGGTGGCCCCCGCGGCGGCGACGCTGCGCTATGCGGCCAAGGCCCCGCGCGGTGAGGTCAAGCTGTACCCCGAGGGTCATTTCGACATCTACGTCGACGAGGCGTTCGAACGCGTAGTGGCCGACCAGCTCGCCTTCCTCGACAAGCACCTGAAAGCCGCGGGCTAGCCAGGGGCGATCGCGAGCGCGGCGCAGCCGGGCGAAGCGGGTCGCCCCGATCGGGACCAGGGGCGATCGCGAGCGCGGCGCAGCCGGGCGAAGCGGGTCGCCCCGATCGGACTACGGGCCGAGCGGGGAGCTCGTGCGGATCGCTTCGTCGCGGATCAGGCCGCGCAGCAGCGCGGTGCTGAATTCGGCGGCGATCTCCTTGGCGCTGCGGCGCCCGCTCGGCCGCAGCCACCGGTAGGCGCCGAGAGTCATGCCGATGTATCCGAGCGCCAGGACGTGGGAGTCGCACTGGTAGAACTCGCCGCTGGCGATCCCCCGGTCGATGAGCCCGTGCACGTGCTCGTAGACCTGGGTTTCCTTCTCCCGGACCGCGGCGACCTGCTCTTCGGTGAACCACTCGGTGATGTAGGGCTGCTCCTGGAAATACACCGCGGCGCCCTCGGGGTTGGCGGCGATCTGGTCGAGCAGACGCACGGTGTACTGGTAGAGCGCCTCGCGCGCCGTCATCGAGGGGTCGTCGTGGACGGCGGCCAGGGTGCGCTCCGCGGCCTGCTGGTAGATGTCGTAGAGGATGAGGGACTTGCTGGCGTAGTAGTGGTACACCGTCGCCTTGTTCAGCCCGATCACGTCGGCGACGTCGTCCATCCGGGTGCCGTGATAACCGCGTGCGGCGAACAGCTTGGTGGCCACAGCCAGCAACTCCTCGCGGCGCGTTCGTCCGTTCTCGGATGCCATCGGTACTCGCTATCGTCATCGCCCGGCCGGTTGCCGGGCGACCGGGCAAGGCCAATTATCAATCAACTGGTTGGACAGTTTAGGCAAACGCCCGGTGTCGCCCCGACGAGGATGGGACTAGACTCGCCCTGGAAGCTCAAGTCGCGACTGGAGGGGTGGCCCCATGGATCCGAATCCGGACTACGACGCTAGCGACGAGATCGAGTTCTTCTTCCGCTACGTCCCGTGGGGCCTGCGCGGGGTGGTCGACGGCAACGGCTACCCGCCGCCCGCCTACCCGCCCGTCTAGCCTGATCGGCCCTACAGGGCCTTCAATTCCTCGGCGACCTCGGTCACCGACTTCTTCGCGTCCCCGAACAACATCGTCGTCCCCTCCGCGTAGAACAGCGGGTTGTCGATGCCCGCGAACCCGGAGTTCATCGACCGCTTGAGCACGATCACCGACTTGGCCTTGTCCACGTTGAGGATGGGCATGCCGTAGATCGGGCTGGACTGTTCGTTGCGGGCCGCGGGGTTGGTGACGTCGTTGGCGCCGATGACGATCGCGACGTCGGTGCGAGCGAACTCGTCGTTGATGTCGTCCATGTCCTTCATGGCGTCATAGTCCACCTCGGCCTCGGCCAGCAGCACGTTCATGTGGCCGGGCATCCGGCCCGCGACCGGGTGGATGGCGTACTTCACCGGCACGCCCTTCTCCTCGAGCAGGCTGGCCATGTCCTTGACGGCGTGCTGGGCCTGCGCGACGGCCAGGCCGTAGCCCGGAACCACGATCACCTGGTTGGCGTAGGCCATCTGGATGGCGGCGTCGGCGGCCGAGGTCGACTTGACGTGTTTGTCGCCGCCGTCTCCGCCGGCGCCCGGGGCCACGCCCCCACCGCCGAAGCCACCGGCGACGATCGCCGGGATGGAGCGGTTCATCGCCTTGGCCATCAGGTTGGTCAGGATCGAGCCGGATGCGCCGACGATCATGCCGGCGACGATCATCGCGGTGTTGTTGAGCGCCAGCCCGGCCGCCGCGGCCGACAGGCCGGTCATCGCGTTCAGCAGCGAGATGACCACCGGCATGTCGGCACCGCCGATCGGCAGCACCACCATCAGGCCGAGCACGCCGGCCGCGGCCAGCAGGCCGACCATCCACCACAGCGACACCCCGCCGGTGCCGGGGTGGGCATGCAGCCCGATGACCACGGCGGCCGCCACCGCGGCGACCAGCAGCAGCAGGTTGATCGGCTGCTGGGCCTTGCCGAAGCCGATCGGCGCCCCGGAGATGATCTCCTGCAGCTTGCCGAACGCGATGATCGATCCCCAGAACGAGATCGAGCCGATGATGGCGGCGAACAACGACGCCACCACGATGTGCACGGTCGGCGACTCGCCATGCTGGAAGGCCGAAAAGCCCTTGGTTTCCATGAATTCCGCCAGGGCGATGAGCGCGACGGTGCCGCCGCCGACGCCGTTGAAGAAGGCCACCAGCTGCGGCATGGCGGTCATCTTGGTCAACCGGGCGGGCGGAACGCCCAGCAGCACACCCACGACCAGGCCGGCGATGATCAGCACCCAGGATTCGGTGTGCCGGATCTTGATCAGGGTCGCGGCGACGGCGATGGCCATGCCGACGGCGGCGATCAGGTTCCCGCGCACCGCGGTCTTGGGGCCCGTCAGGCCCATCAGGCCGTAGATGAAGAGGGCGAACGAGATGATGTAGAGGACGGTGACGAGGTAGTTCATTTCGCCGCCAGGTTCTCGGTCTTCACGGGCGCGGCTTTCTTCTTGCCTTTGAACATGCCCAGCATCCGGTCGGTCACGATGAAGCCGCCGATGACGTTCAGCGTGCCGAAGACCACCGCGACGAACAGGATGATCTGCACCGCCAGCGACGGGTGCTCAACCTCGCCGAACACCACCAGGGCGCCCAGCACCACGATGCCGTGAATGGCGTTGGTCCCCGACATCAGCGGCGTGTGCAGCGTGTTGGGCACTTTGGATATGACTGCGAAGCCGACGAACCCGGACAGCACCAGGATCGCCAGGTTGGCCAATAGCTCGTCGTACATGTAGTCCTCTCTAACCGGCCGCGGGCGTCCGGGTGACGCACGCCGCCGCGACGACCTCGTCGTCGAAGTCGGGGGCGAGCTTGCCGTCGGTGATCAACAGCTCCAGCAGCGCGGTGATGTTCTTGCTGTAGAGCTCGCTGGCGTGCTCGGGCATCGTCGCCGGCAGGTTCAGCGGCGAGGCGATGGTGACCCCGTGCTTGACCACGGTCTTCCCCGGCTCGGTGAGCTCGCAGTTGCCCCCGGTCTCCCCGGCCATGTCCACCACCACGCTGCCGGGCTTCATCGACTCCACCGCGGCCGCGGTCACCAGCCGCGGCGCGGGCCGCCCCGGCACCAGCGCCGTCGTGATGACCACGTCGAACCCGGCGATCGCGGCTTCCAGGGCCTTCTGCTGCTGCGCGCGCTCCTCGTCGGTGAGCTCACGGGCGTACCCGCCCTCGCCGGCCGCGTCGATGCCCAGGTCCAGCCACTGCGACCCGACCGAACGAACCTGGTCGGCCACCTCGGGACGGACGTCGTAGCCCGTAGTCCGCGCGCCGAGGCGCTTGGCCGTGGCCAGCGCCTGCAGCCCGGCCACACCGACACCGAGCACGAGCACGCTGGCCGGCTTCACCGTCCCCGCCGCGGTCGTCAGCATGGGGAAGAACCGGGTCGACTCCGAGGCGGCGAGCAGCACGGCCTTGTAGCCGGCGACGTTGCCCTGCGACGACAGCGCGTCCATGACCTGCGCCCGCGAGATCCGCGGGATGGCCTCGAGCGCGAACGCCTGCACGCCGGCCGCGGTGAGCGCGCCGATCGAGTTGTCGGCATTGCGGGGCGCCAAGAAGCCGATCAGCGTCTGGCCGCGGCGCAACCTGGCGACCTCTTCTTTGGTCGGGGGTGCCACCTTCACGACGACGTCAGCGGACCACGCGTCCCCGATGCTGGCCCCGGCCTCCGTGTAGAGGGCGTCGGGAAGCAACGCCCGTTCGCCGGCACCGGGCTCGACCACCACCGCGACGCCGCTGCCGATCAGCGACGCCACCGCCTTGGGCACCAGCGCGACCCGCCGTTCATCGGCCCCGGACTCGGCGACCACCCCTACCGTCGTCTGAGCATCTGTCATGGCGCGTACATCTGCTTTCCCGCACTTTCCTGCCGTTTGGATGTGCTGCCGCCGGCCGGCCGCACGCTTCGCTACCTTAACGCCTGCCGGATTGAGCCCCGGACGTGCGATCGGCCGGAGCGGGATACCCCCGACGCGGCCGATCGACTCCCTCGATGGTTCGCTACCCGCGGCGTGCGCAGTAGCGGGCATCGAGTTGTGGAGTCACACGAACAGGTTGTGGCCCGCCCGCTACCAGAGGGGGATGTCCTGCCCTCGCTCCGCGGGCGGGCGGGGCCCGAAATAGCGCCGCTCGGACTCGTCGATCCGCACGTCGTTGATGCTGGCCTCGCGGCGCGCCATCAAGCCCGACGGGGCGAACTCCCACAACTCGTTGCCGTAGCTGCGGTACCACTGGCCGCCGGCGTCGTGGCACTCGTACTGAAACCGCACGGCGATGCGGTTGTCGTGGAAGTCCCACAGGCTTTTCCGCAGCGCGTAGTCGAGTTCGCGCTGCCACTTGCGGGTCAGGAAGGCCACGATCTTCTCGCGCCCGACCACGTGCTCGCCCCTGTTCCGCCACTGCGAGTCGGGCGTGTACGCGAGGCTGACGCGGTGCGGGTCGCAGGTGTTCCACGCGTCCTCGGCGGCCTGCACCTTCTGCAGGGCCATCTCCAGGGTGAACGGCGGGAACGGCGGACGGGATTCGGTCATGGCGACATGTCTACCGCGAGCAGACACAAAATCGCACTAATCCGCACGCCGGCAGGTGACTTTGCGTCTGCTCGTGGCCCCGAAAGACACGTGTCCTATCGTGACGGCATGGACTTCGCGATGTCGGCCAAAGCCAACGATTACCACCAGCGATTGACCGACTTCATGACCGAGTACGTCTTCCCGGCCGAGGCCGAGTACGACAAGTACCGGGAGCAGGTCGGCCCCGACGACCACACCGTCCCACCGATCATCGAGGAACTGAAGACCAGGGCCAAAGAGAGCGGCCTGTGGAACCTGTTCCTGCCGGCCGAGTCGGGCCTGACCAACCTCGAATACGCGCCGCTGGCCGAGATCAGCGGCTGGAGCCTGGAGATCGCGCCCGAGGCGCTCAACTGCGCGGCGCCCGACACCGGCAACATGGAGACCCTGCACCTGTTCGCCACCGAGGAGCAGCGCAAGCAGTGGCTGGAGCCGTTGCTGGCCGGCGAGATCCGCAGCGCCTTCTCGATGACCGAGCCGGCGGTCGCCAGCAGCGACGCCCGCAACATCGAGACCTCGATCGTGCGCGACGGCGGCGACTACGTCATCAACGGCCGCAAGTGGTGGACCTCCGGGGCGTCGGACCCGCGCTGCAAGATCCTGATCGTCATGGGCCGCACCAACCCGGAGGCGGCCAGCCACCAGCAGCAGTCGATGGTGCTGGTGCCGATCGACACCGCCGGCGTGACGGTGGTCCGGTCCACCACGGTCTTCGGCTACCAGGATCAGCCCGGGCACTGCGAGATCATCTACGACAACGTCCGGGTGCCGGTGACGAATCTGCTCGGTGAGGAAGGCGGCGGTTTCGCGATCGCCCAGGCCCGGCTCGGCCCGGGCCGCATCCACCACTGCATGCGCGCGCTCGGCGGCGCCGAGCGGGCGCTGGCCCTCATGGTCGACCGGGTACAGAACCGGGTGGCGTTCGGCCGCCCGCTGGCCGAGCAGGGCGTGGTGCGCGAGGCGATCGCCAAGTCGCGCAACGAGATCGACCAGGCGCGGCTGCTGTGCCACAAGGCGGCGTGGACCATCGACCAGCACGGCAACAAGGCCGCCCACACGCTGGTCTCGCAGATCAAGGCGGTCGCGCCACAGGTGGCCTGCAATGTGATCGACCGCGCCATCCAGGTGCACGGCGCCGCCGGCGTCAGCGAGGACACGGTGCTGGCCCGGTCGTACGGCTGGCACCGGGCCATGCGCCTGTTCGACGGCCCCGACGAGGTGCACATGCGGACCATCGCGCGCGCCGAACTCGGCGCGGAGAAGTCTCCGCTGGCCGCGGCGGTCACCGCGCATGGGTAGGGCAGCGCTGCGGGAGTTGCCCGGCGCGTGGAACTTTCGCGATGTCGCCGACGGCGTGGGCGCGCTGCGGCCGGGCCGGCTGTTCCGGTCCAGCGAGCTGAGCCGCCTCGACGACCACGGCCGGGCGACGCTGCGGGAGCTGGGCATCACCGACGTCGCCGATCTGCGCGCCGCCCGGGAGGTCGCCCGTCGCGGGCCCGGCCGGGTGCCCGAGGGCGTCGATGTCCACCTGCTGCCGTTCCCGGACCTCGGCGACGAGGCCGACGACACCGACGAGGCCCCGCACGAGCACGCGTTCCGGCAGCTGATGACAAACGGCGAACCCGACGAGTCCATCAACGACACCGCCGCCCGCTACATGGTCGACGAGTATCGCCAGTTCCCCACCCGCAACGGCGCCCAGCGCGCGGTGCACCGCGTCGTCACGCTGCTGGCCGCCGGGCGCCCCGTCCTCACGCACTGTTTCGCGGGCAAGGACCGCACCGGGTTCGTGGTGGCGACCGTGCTGGAGACCGTCGGCATCGATCGCGACACCATCGTCGCGGACTACCTGCGCAGCAATGACGCGGTGTCGGAGCTGCGGGCCCGGATCTCGGAGATGATCCAGCAGCGCTCGGAGGCCGAGCTCACCCCGGAGGTGATGACCTTCACCGAGGCGCGGCTGTCCGACGGTGTGCTCGGGGTCCGGCCGGAGTACCTGGCCGCGGCGTGGCAGACGATCGACGACGAATTCGGTTCGCTGGACGCCTATCTGGGCGATGCGGGCATCACCGAGGCCGACGTGGATCGACTACGCCAGGCGCTGCTCGCCTGACTCGGTCCACGCGGCCCCGGCCCAGACCGCTACAGCTTGAAGTTGGCCTGCTTGGCCGCGGAGAGATCGTCGATCTCGGCCCAGTGCGCGGCGACGTCCTGCACTGACGGCGGCTTGTCGAAGTTGGCGCCCTCGTTCTGGAACAGCGCCACCCGCTGCACCTTCCCGCCGCCGACGACGAAAACCGAGGCGTTGTTGGCGTTTTCCTCGGTGCACAGGTAGGCCACCACCGGCGCGACGTACTCGGGCGTCAGCTTCTCGAGCACTTCCTTGGGCAGGATGTCCTCGGTCATCCGGGTGGCCGCGATCGGCGCGACGGCGTTGGCGTGGATGTTGTACTTCGCCCCCTCCTGCGCCAGCGTGTTGATCATGCCCACCAGGCCGAGCTTGGCCGCGCCGTAGTTGGTCTGCCCGAAGTTTCCGAACAGGCCGCTGGTGGAGGTGGCGACGACGACCCGGCCGTAGCTCTGCTCGCGGAAATGCGGCCACGCGGCCCGCAGCACGTTGTAGCCGCCGTACAGGTGCACCTTGAGCACGGCGTCCCAGTTCTCGAACGTCATCTTGTGGAAGGTGCCGTCGCGCAGGATCCCCGCGTTACTCACCACGCCGTGCACGGCGCCGAACTCGTCGAGCGCCGTCTTGATGATGTTGGCCGCGCCCTCGGGTTCGGCGACGCTGTCGTAGTTGGCGACGGCACGGCCGCCCGCGTCCTTGATCTCGTTGACGACGTGGTCGGCCATGTTGTGGCCGGCGCCGGTGCCGTCGCGGGCGCCGCCCAGGTCGTTCACGACGACGCTGGCGCCCTCGCGGGCGAGGGTCAGGGCGTACTCACGGCCCAGGCCGCCGCCGGCTCCGGTGACGACGATGACGCGATCCTGCACTCCGGGCATCGGGTTCCTCTCTACGGTGAAAAGTAGGTCCTAGTAAGCGATTTCGAGCACTCAGAACATTCTGCGGGCCATCTTGAATGCCCGCGCCGTGTACGGCGGGTAGATGAAGCTGGACAGGTCGGGGCGGGTCGGCTTGGTCAACACCGACTTGCGGTGGCTGAACTCCTCGAAACCGTAGCGCCCGTGGTAGGCGCCCATCCCCGATGCGCCGACGCCGCCGAACGGCAGCTTGGCCGTCGACACCTGGAAGGCCAGGTGGTTGACCAGCATGCCGCCGGCCGGCACCTCCTTGATCACCCGCTCGCGGGTCTCCCGCGTCTTGGTGAACAGGTAGGCCGACAACGGCTTGGGCCGCGAGTTGACGAATCGTATTGCGTCGTCCAGGGATTGGACCGTGATCACCGGCAGCACCGGTCCGAAGATCTCGTTCTGCATCAACGGCCCGTCCGGGTCGGGGTCGACCACGACGGCGGGCTGGATGCGCAGGCTCGCCGGGTCGCACTTGCCGCCGACGATGACCTTGCCGTCGCCCCCGGCGAGGTAGCCGCTGATCCGGTCGAACTGACGCTGGTTGACGATGCGCATGCCGTTGGGCTTGTCCGAGGTGAACTTGGTGATGGCCGCGCCGATCTTGTTCACCAGGTCGTCGCGAATCTTGGCGTCCGCCAACACGTAGTCGGGGGCGACGCAGGTCTGGCCGGCGTTCAGCAGCTTCATCCAGGCGATCCGCTTGGCCGCGACGTCCACGTCGGCGTCGGCCGCCACGATCACCGGGCTCTTGCCGCCGAGCTCCAGCGTGCACGGCGTCAGGTGGGGCGCGGCACCTTCGTAGACCTTGCGGCCGATCTCGGTGCCGCCGGTGAACAGCACGCGGTCCAGGCCCTGCGCGATGAGCTCCTGGCTGACCGAACCGTCGCCCTCCACCACGGCGATCGCGTCGCTGTCGAGGTATTTGGGCACCAGCTCGGCCATCAGGTGCGCCGACGCCGCGGCGATCTCCGAGGGCTTGAGGATGACGGCGTTACCCGCGGCGATCGCGCCGACCGCCGGACCCAGCGTCAGGTAGAACGGGTAGTTCCACGCGCCGATGATCAGCACCGTGCCGTACGGCTCGTACTCGATCCAGCCGCGACCGGGCAGCTGCGGCATCTCGAGCAGCTGGTACTTGCGGCGCGTCCATCTGCGCACCCGCTTGGCCGCATACTTCGCCTCGCCGGCGGTGGTCGCGACGTCGGCGATGAACGCCTCGAACGGGCTGCGGTCCAGATCCTGGGCGAGGGCGTCCGCGATGGCCGCCTCGTTCTCTTCCATCAGCTTGGCCATCTGCAGCAGCTGCCGTTTGCGCCACTCGATGTCGCGGGTGCGACCGGTGGCGAAGGTCTTGCGCAGCCGCTGCACCGTCGCCGGGATGTTCGCCGGCTGAGGGCTCGGCGCTCCATTGGTGGCGGATGTCGTGGGTGTAACCGATTCGGTGGTCATCGTTGTCCTTCCCTGCTTCGGTCATCCCGGAGGCGCCCGCTACTCGTCGCAGGAGCGCGCGTGGGTGATAACGGCGATCCTAACCATCCGGTTGGGAGAGCAGTAGAAAGGATCTGGCCGACCGCCGCGACCGCCGTTGGCGGCGCTGGCGGCGATGCCGCGAGACTCGCCCGGCCAGCGGGGAATTACAGCCGCTCGGCGATGACGAAGTCGGAGAAGGCGTCGTCGTCGTCGGCCTGCGCGACGTTCTCGACCCAGCGGCCCAGCCGGCGCATCTCGTCGGTCGAGCGCTGCGCCTGCGCGCGCCAGCCGTGGTCGTTCAGCCACTCCGTGACGTCGGCCCGGTGCTCGTCGCGGTACATCAGCTCCCCGACGTCGACGGTCTCTTCGATGCCGAGCTCGTCGGCGACCTTCCGGAATCGCTCGCGCATCTGCTGCCGGCGCTCGTCGGCGTGCGCGGGCGCGGTTTCCGCCGAGACGCGGCTTCCCGCCGGGCTCAGCTCACCGATCTGGGTGAACAGCCGGTCCTGCGCCTCGGCCGGCAGGTACATCAGCAGGCCCTCGGCCAGCCACGCGGTGCGCGCCGTCGGGTCGAAGCCCGCCTCGCGCAGCGCGGCCGGCCAGTCCTGCCGCAGGTCGATGGCCACCGCGCGCCGGTCGGTGGACGGCGTCACGCCGTTTTCCGCCAAGGTCGTGGACTTGTATTCCAGCACCTGGGGCTGGTCGATCTCGTACACCACGGTGCCGGCGGGCCATTCGAGGCGGTACGCGCGCGAATCGAGGCCCGACGCCAGGATCACCACCTGCCGGATCCCGGCGGCGACGGCGTCTGAGAAGTAGGTGTCGAAAAAGTGGGTGCGCACCGCCTGGTAGCCGCGCATGTGCTCGAGCTGCGCCGCGGAATCGGCGTCGAGGGCTTCGATCTTGGCCGCCACGTCGGGATCGAGCATGTGCTCCCACAAGACCCCGGCGCCGGCGTTGGTGACCAGAAGTTTCGCGTAGGGGTCGCGGATCAGGGCGTCGGGCCGCTCGGTTTCGACGGCCCGGGCGGCGGCGACCATGACCGCCGTGCTGCCGACACTGGTTTTGATGTCCCAGGTGTCGTCGTGGGTGCGCAGTGAGCTCATCGCGTTGCTCCTCGGGTCGTGGGGCGAAAGTCAGGAGGTCGGCTCGCCGAGGCGCGCCCGCAGCAGCGTGCTGCGCACCGCCTCTTCGGCGAGGTCGTCGGGTACCGGGCGGCCCAGCCGGGCCATTTCTTCGCGGTTGTCCACGGTGTCTACCTGCCAGCCGTGGTCGCGCAACCATTGGGCGGGATCCGAACGGTCCGGCTCGTGATAGGTCAGCGCCTGCACGTTGACGTCGAGCCCGAGCCGTTCCCGCATCCGCAGCCAGCGCTGCGAATTGCTCCGGGAGTTCATGCCGAACGCCTCGATGGCGACCCGGCTGCCCGGGGCGCTCAGGGCGGTGAACATCTCGAAGAGGCGATCTTGCGCATCGCTCGGCAGGTACGGGAGCAAGCCCTCGGCCAGCCAGGCGGTCGGTTGAGTGCGGTCGAACCCGGCCGCGGCCAATGCCGCCGGCCAGTCGTCGCGCAGGTCGACCGGAACCGGGCGGCGACTCGCCGTGGGAGCGGCGCCATGCTGCTGCAGGATTCCGGTCTTGTATTCGAGAACCTTCGGCTGGTCGATCTCGTACAGCGCGGTGCCGTCCGGCCAATTGAGGCGGTAGGCCCGGGAGTCCAGTCCGGCCGCCAGGATGACCACCTGCCGGATGCCGGCGTGGACGGCGCCGTCGAAGTACTCGTCGAAGAAGTGCGTGCGCACGGCCTGGTAGTCGATGCCGATGCGATGCGCGCGGCGTCCCTGCTCGTCGCCGTCGAGCCAGCCCAATTCGGGGTCGGCGAGCCGCGCCCATGCCGAACCGGCCGACGAGACCAAGATGCGGGCGAACTGGTCGCTGATCAGCGGGTCGCTTCCGGCGGTCTCCGCCGCGCGTGCCGCCGCGACACCCAGCGCGGTGGCACCGACGAGTTCGGTGATGGTCCAGCTGTCGCCGGCTGATCTCAAAGAAGGCGGTAACGACGCGTCCAGGTCAGTCATGACCCGACCATGCTACCGGAATAAGTTAGTTAGCCTATACGCTTTGTGGGCAAGTTCACTGCGGGCGCAACGGCTAAGCGTCGGGCACGCGGAAAGCGCCTTCGAGCAGTCGGCGCATCATTCCGGTGATGGCCAACAGGGCGTCGGGGGTCTGGACGAAGCCGGCATACAGGCCCACCCCGCACATCAGCACGACCAGTGCCTCGACTAGCGCAGACGCCTCGAGGTCGGCGGGGATCTCGCCCCGCCCGATCGCAGCATCGACGGCCCGGACCAGAAATTCCCGGACGATCCGGACGGAATCGTTTTCGGTCGTGTTCCATTCGGGGTGCCGTTGCGACTCGAGCACTCCGGTGATTATCAGCGCCGATCCGGCGGGAGTGTCGGAATTGGCGCGCACCGCAACGGAAATGAACGCGGCGAGCTGCGCCGGCAGCGTGGTTTCGCGTTCGGCCTCTCTGATCCCGGCGCCGATGACGGCCTCGTTGGTTTGCTGGAGCACCTCTCCGTACAAGACCCGCTTGCTGGAGAAGTAGTGGTTGATGGCCGGGCGTGTCAGGTCGGCGCGGGCCGCGATCGCCTGGAATGTCGCGCCGTCGTAGCCGCGTTCGCTGAACACCAGGCGAGCGGCCCGCATGATCCGCTGTCGCGTCTCGTCGGCCTTTGCGGCAGGGGGACGCCCCGGCCGGCGTCCCACCCCTGAAGGCATCGTTAAAGTGTGCCACCGCCATGGTGCGGCATCAGGGCATTTGGCGGAATGCTGCCGAACTTCCCGGCCTGGTAGTCCTGCAACGCCTCGACCAATTCCGCCCGTGAATTCATCACGAAAGGCCCGTAGTGAAATACCGGCTCGCGAATGGGTTGGCCACCCAGCAGCAACACATCCATGGCCGTGAAGCGCGCCGATTCCGGTGCGCGGTCGGCGCCCACGGTGATCCGATCTCCGGGCCCGAGCACCGCCAATTGGCCCCCGCGAATCGGGCGAGCGAGGGGCCCCACGTGTCCGCTGCCCGAAAGCACGTAAATCAGCGCGTTGAAATCCCGCCGCCACGGCAGGTTCAGGCGGGCGCCGTTTTCGATCGTGGCGTGCGCGAGGGTGATCGGGGTGTGGGTGATGCCGGGCCCGCGGTGACCGTCGATGTCGCCGGCGATGATGCGGACCAGCGTCCCGCCGTCGTCGGAGGCGATCAGCGCCGTGTCGCCCCCTTCGATGGCCTGGTACCGGGGCGGCGTGAACTTGTCCTGCTTGGGCAGGTTCACCCACAACTGGATCCCGTGGAAGAGGCCCCCGCTGTCGACCAGTTCGGCGGGCGGCGTCTCGATGTGCAGGATGCCCGAACCGGCGGTCATCCACTGCGTCGCGCCGTCGGTGACCAGGCCGCCGCCGCCGTGCGAGTCCTGGTGGGCGAACTTGCCGTCGATCATGTAGGTGACGGTCTCGAACCCGCGGTGCGGGTGCCAGTCCGTACCCCTCGGCTCGCCCGGTTCGTAGTCCACCTCGCCCATCTGGTCCATGTGCACGAAGGGGTCGAGGGCGGCGGCGCTGACCCCGGCGAAGGCGCGGACGACCGGAAAGCCCTCCCCCTCGTAGCCACGGGGCCCGGTGGTGATCGACCGGACCGGCCGTTCGGTGTCGGCCGGCGCGGCGGCTCCGACGCGCGGCAACGTCAGCGTGTTTGCGGTAATGGCGGGCATCTGACCTCCGTAATGAGAACTGCCCGTATAACCGGACCGCGGTCCGATTATTCCCCGGACGCACCCACCGGCCGCCGGATAATTGCGTAGTGCAATATTTGCTCTGGTAGATGGTCGTCGCGTCCGGCCGTCTCGACTCGGTCAACGAGCAAAGTGAGGCCTTCGGGGGAAGGATGCGTGGATGGGGCAAAAACCGACGGCCACCGATCCTGTCCGCGCGGCGAGGCCCGTGGCCGATGCGGTCGGCCGACTCGCGGGGTGGCTGCGGGCGAACCGGCTCGGCCTGTTCTGCGTTGCGCTCGTGGTCGGGCTCGGCGCCGGGCTGGGCGCGGTGGCCTTCCGGTACCTGATCTACGGCTTCACCTGGCTGGCGACCGGGCACGACGAATTCGGCCAGGACGGCTGGGTGGGCAGCGACCATTTGCCCTGGGTCGGAATCGGTTTCTTCGTGATCATCCCGGTCGTCGGCGGTTTGCTGTACGGACCGCTCATCTCGCGGTTCGCCAAGGAGGCCCGCGGCCACGGCGTCCCGGAGGTCATGATCGCGGTCGCGGAGAACGGCGGTCGCATCCGTCCGCAGGTGACGGTGGTGAAGGCGCTGGCCTCCGCGCTGTGCATCGGTACGGGCGGGTCCGTCGGCCGTGAGGGGCCGATCGTACAGATCGGGGCGGCGCTGGCATCCGGCTTCGGCCAGTGGGTGCGCATGCCGGAGAACCGGCTGCGGGTGCTGGTGGCCTGCGGCGCCGCCGGCGGCATCTCGGCCACCTTCAACGCACCGATCACCGGGGTGTTCTTCGCCGTCGAGCTGATCCTGCGCGAACTGTCCGTGGAGGCGGTCTTCACGATCATGCTGTCCTCGATGGTCGCCGACGTGGTCGCCCGCGTCTTTTTCGGCTCGGCGCCCTTCCTGACCAAGCTGCCCGCCGGCATCGAGCTGAACCACATCGCCAACTACCTGCTGGTGGCGCTGCTCGCGGCCATCGCCGGGCTCATCGGGATCGTGTTCAAGAACGTCCTCTACAAGACCGAGGACCTTTGCGACCGGGCGTGGGGCAAGCGCCCCGATTGGGCGCGGCCTGCGGTCGGCGGGATCGTGCTGGGCCTGCTGCTGCTCGCGGTGCCGCAGCTCTACGGCGTCGGCTACCCGGTGATGTACGCCGCGTTCGCCGGCCATTACGCGCTGTGGTTCTTGGTGCTCCTCGCCGCCGGGAAGATGCTGGCGTGCGGCCTGACCATCGGCATCGGCGGATCGGGCGGCGTGTTCGCTCCCTCGCTGTTCGTCGGGGCCACCTCGGGCATGGCCTTCGGGCTGTTCGTCCAACACACGATCGGCACGGCCGTCGGGCACCCCGCCCTCTACGCCATCGTCGGGATGGGCGCCGTGTTCGCCTCGGCCGCGCGCGCCCCGCTCACGGCGCTGGCGAGCACCGTCGAAATGACCGGGGATTTCACCCTCACGCTGCCGGTCATGTTGGCCGTCGCCGTCGGCACGACGGTGTCGCGCGGGCTCTCCTACGGCACCATCTACACGACCAAGTTGTTGCGCCGGGGCATCGACATCGACCGCCCCACCCCCAGCAACGCGTTCGCCGACCTCACCGCGGCCGACGCCATGCACCGGTTCACCGTTCCGGTGGACCTGACCCGTCCGCTCGGCCACACCAACGGCGACCTGACGGGCCTGCTCGGTCCCGTCACGCGCATCCGAGAGCCGCAGGCGCTGTTCGCCAATGACAGCCTCGCTCAGGCCTTGCGCCAGCTCGTGCTCTACGGCCGCGACGGGCTTCCCGTCATCGACACCGAGGTCCGGTCCGTTCAGGGCTGGTTGACCAATCAGAACGTGCTGCGCGCGCTCAGCGCCTACTTCGCCGCCGCCCAGCCCGGTGTCGAGGCCGGCCGCCAGGCCGCCGAGTGGGCCGAACCGCAATCCACGCTCCCCGAACATGACCCGCACAGCCAGCTCGACGGCTACCGCATCGTCGAGCACACCCTGGCCAGCGACTCGGCCGCGGTCGGCCGAACCCTCGGCGACCTCGAGTGGCCGGACGGCCACTTCGCCGTCTCCGTGCTGCACAACCGGCGACTCGTCGATGCCGACGCCACCCTACGGCTCGCCGAGGGCGACCGGGTCAACGTTCTCACGCCCAAAGACGGCGCGCGGCAAGCGGATTCGGCGCCCAGCTAGGAAGCGCCGCGCGCGCTGCTGGCGGCGTCGCGCTCGGTGGTCGAGCCCTCGTGGGTCAGCTTTCCGCCCGCGCTCTCCAGGTGGGCGCGGACGAACCACTGGAACTTCTCCAGGTTTCCGGCCTGATCGATCAACAGGTCCTGGGTGACCGGGTCGAGCTCCTCGGTCTCCTCGATGTACTTGCGGATGTCCTCGATGACACCGGTGTAGACCAGGTCCAGCGCGGCCAGGTGGGCCTGGACGGTGTCGCGACCGACCGAATAGTCGTCCCAGGTGCGGTCTTTGATGATCGCACCCGGGGTGCCCTGCGGTGAACCGCCCAGAGCCGCGATGCGTTCGGCGACGTCATCGGCGAAGCCACGGACCGCCTCGACCTGCGGGTCGATCATTTCGTGCACACCAATGAAGTTCGGCCCCACCACATTCCAGTGGACGTGCTTGAGCGTCAGGTGAAGATCGTTGTAGGTGCTCAGTTGCTTTTGCAGCAGTTCGGTCAGCCGGGCTCCCTGTTTGTCGGTGAGGCCCGGGATGGTGAACTGTGTCATCGATTTCCTCCGTTTCGCACACGGTCACGTCTTCGCACAGGGTTACCCGATGGCCGGTGCCGAAAACGCCGCCGCGGCGAGGCCATGACCACGTTTAGAGCTCGCTGATGTGCTGCACCGGCAGTCGGGGCCCGCGCCGCGGCTCGTATGCCAGCCCGCTGGCCTCGAGCAAGCGGACCACGCGGTGGCGGTGCGGCCGCATCGGCTCGAGCAGTTCGACCATGCCCGCGTCATCGACCGGGCGGCCCACCAGCGTCCAGCCGATCATCTTGGGGATGTGGTAGTCGCCCACCGACAGCGCGTCGGCATCCCCGAACGCCCGCTGCGCCGTCTCCGCGGCGGTCCACTCCCCCACCCCCGGCAACGACATCAATGCCTCCCGGGCCCGCGCGGCCGGACGGGATGTCAGCCGCTCCAGCGAGTCGGCCCGCCGCGCGCACGTCACCAGCGTCTGCGCCCGCCTCGGGTCGACATTGGCGCGATGGAATTCCCAGGACGGGATGCGTCGCCACACTTCGGCGGGTGGCGGCACCCGCATCCGCGCCGGCGCCGGTCCGGGGGCCGGCGAGCCGTACTTGGACACCAGCAGGCGCCACGACCGGAACGCGTCGGCACCGGGCACCCGCTGCTCGATGATCGCCGGGATCATGGCCTCCAGCACCAGCCCGGTGCGGCCCAGCCGCAGGTGCGGGACCCGGCGGTGCGCCTCGGCGACGACCGGGTCACGCGGCACGAAATCCGAGGCGTCGTCGTGCAGGCCCAGCAGGGCCGGCAGCCGTTCGACGAACTCCGGGGCCCCGCCGCCCCACGCCACGCACCGGGCGGCATTGACGGCCGCCCGGCTGATCCGGGCGGTGACGGGGCCGGTCGGCAACAGGCTGGTCCGCCAGATGGCGCCGTCACCGGATGCCTGGAAACAGGGATCCCCGAAACCGCGCCGCAGCGGCGCCAACGTGTGCCCGAAGCTGACCGCCCCGGGAAACGTGACAGTGCGCGCGATCTCCACCGACCGACTTTCCGATTGACCGTTAACGATGTGCCAAGTCAATATTGCGATGTGATGACGCCGTTCGATGACCCGCAGGGCGAACTGGCCTGGATGTTCCTCCAAAGTACGAGCGACGGGGGCGACCTCGACGAAGGCTTCGCGCTGCTCAGTGACGACTTCACCTACTGGTCACTCGTTACGCGCACTTCCTGCGACAAGGAGACCTTCCGGCGAACCGTCGAGCGGCGCAAGGCCGAACTCGAGCTGACCATCGACCTGGTGCGCTGTGTCAACGAGGGAGAAACCGTGGTGGTCGAGGCCCAGGCGAACGGCACCACCACCGGCGGCGTCGAATACGACAGCCCGTTCGTCTGCATCTTCGACACCCGCGACGGGTTGATCGTCTCGATGCGCCTGTACAGCGACACCCGGGCGCACGAGGCCGCTTTCCCCGGATGGATCTGCTAGGACGCCGAGACGCTGATCTCCGCCTTGTTGGGGTAGAAGGCGACGTGCCCCGCGATCGCCGCGACCGCCGGATAGGGCCGCTCGTAGGTCCAGATCACGTCCTCGACGGTGTCGCCGGCCGAACTGGTCACGCTGTAATAGCTGGCCTCCCCCTTGAACGGGCAGTAGGTGCTGGTGTCCGTGCGGGTCAGCCGGTCCTGCACCACGTCGCTCATCGGAATGTATTGCGCCGCGGGCAAAGAGGCCTCGCGCAATTCGAGGGCGGCCGTCGTCTCGGCGACCAGCTCACCGTTGACCCGGACCTGTACCCGTCCCCGGGTCGGCTCGATGGTGATCGGGTGGCCGGCGTTGGGCTCTTTGATTTCGGGATGGCTCATGGTCTCCTCCTAGACGCCGATAGCGGGTGCAACACGTGCCGAGGGCCGACACTTCCCGATCAGGGCGGTCCGAACGCGTAGCGGTGATACTGGGCCATATTGGCCATGGCTGGAACCAGCGACATGGCCCTGCCCATCACGTGGTAGGCGCGCGGAAGTCGCTCGAAGGTGTCTGATTCAAACCACCGCACCCAGGAAAGCAGCCGAGTGCCGGGCACCGCCGCCAGTATCTCGCCGGGGCCGTCGATGCCCCAGCTCAACTTTGATCCTGACCGGCGCACCACCGCGTTCATCCACTGCGACTTGATACCCATCCGGTTGAACGCGTCGAATTGCAGCTCGCCGCGGTCGAAGCGATCAACGACCCGTCGCAGCAGCGCGATGCCGTCCTGTTCGCACAGATACATGGTCAGGCCTTCGGCGATCATCAGCGCGGGCCGGTCATTGGGTATCCGCGTCAGCCAGGCCGGATCGGTTACCGACGCCGCGACGACGTGGCAGTGCTCGGCGGCGGGATAGAGCCGGGTGCGCAGCTCGGCGACGTCGGGGTAGTCGATGTCGTACCACTCCACCAGCGGGCCCGGTTGGAGCCGGAAGTATCGGCCGTCCAGACCGCAACCCATATGCAGGACAACGGCGCTCGGATGTGCGTCAAGGAATTGGCGTGCCCAGATGTCCAAGTGCGCGGTGCGGGTCGTCACCGACGCTGATTTGCGCGCGGTGATGGTGGTCTTCGCCCAGTCGTAGTCGATACGTCCGACGGCCTCCTTGGCGTAACGGTCGCCCAGGATCGGGTTCGGCAAGTCGGCGTCCAGCGCCTTGGCGTACAGCGTCGCCAGCATCGTCTCGGGCGGCCCGTGCAGGTCGACGCGTATCCGGTCCATCGGCCGGGCGCCTAGTCGGGCTGCGCGGCCGGAGCGTTCTTCCGCGGGGTCCGCATCGCGGCCCAGAACCGGGCCGCCTCGCGGATCGATTCCTCGACCGGGCGTGGCTGCCAACCCAATTCGCGCTTGGCCTTGCTGCTGTCGACGTCGGATTCGGCGCGCATCATCCGCACCGAAGCCAGGCTGAGCTCGGAGTCCTTGCCGGTGAGCCGCGCCTTGAAGGTGCCCGCCGCGGCCAGGGCGTAGAGCATCGGGACCGAAATCGCGCGTTGCGGCGGCGGCACCCCGGCCTCGTCGGCCGCGATCCGTACGACGTCGTTCAGCGCGATCATCCGCTCGGAGACCAGGTATCGCTCACCGATGCGCCCGCGCTCGGCGGCCAGGATCATGGCCCGCGCAGCGTCGTCGACGCCGACGACTTCCAGCTGAATGCCGTTCATCAGAAAGGGCAGCTTGCCGAAGACCGCCCCGGCGATGAAGGCACCGTGCGGCGTGCCACCCCAGTCACCGCTGCCGTAGGTCGTCGACACGCACATCGCGACGGCGGGCAGGCCGGCGTCGGCCACGTACCGCATCACCAGGTTCTCGGCCTGCACCCTGGACTGCACATAGGGCGTCAACCCCCGCGGGCTGATCACGTCGTCTTCGGTGGCCACGTGCCCGTGCCGGCGGCCCACCGTCGCGTAGGTGCTGGTGAAGATGAACCGGCGCAGGTCCGGTTGGTTGACGGCGACATCGAGAACGTTGCGCAGGCCGTCGACGTTGGTGCGGAACAGCGGCGCCGGATCGCGCAGCCACGCGCGGGTGTCGACCACGCAGTAGTAGACGTCGTCGACGCCGTCCATCGCCTCGCGCAAGGTGGCGTCGTCGAACACGTCGCCATGAAACCGGGTCAGCTCGAGGTCGTCGATGGAGCGGGTGTTGGCGTTGGGCCGCACCATGGCGCGCACCGCGAAACCGTCGGCCACGAGCTGGCGGGTGACGTGCGAGCCCAGAAAGCCGTTGGCGCCTATAACCAGCTTGGGGCCGAGTTTGGGTTTGACGCTCACTGGAATCCTCCGTTTTCCTGCATCCACCGAGCGGCGTCGTCGTCGAGCGTGCCCAACGCCTGGGCCTTCCGGCACCACTTCATGCCGGCGCGCAGGAAACGCAGCGGGTTGTAGATGTCTTCTTCACGGCTCCACTGGCCGTCCCCGGCATAAGTGATGATCGTGATGTTGGTTGCGCTGATGACGCTGCCGTCGCCCGGGTCGCGCATCGGGTTGTCGAGTTCGAGGATGACCCGCGCGGTCGACTCGTCGACGACGGACCACAACGTGGGGAACGCGACCATGTGGCTGCCCGGAAAGGTCGTCATCGTTTGCTTGATCCACTCGCGCACCTCGTCGCGGCCCCGCATGGTGCCGGCAGCATGCTCGACGTACTCGACGTCCGGTGTGTACTGCTCGACCCAGGCGTCCCAGTCGCGCGTCTCGGCGGCCCGGGCGACCGTTTCCTCGAATTTCTCGAAGGCGGCGGCCAGTTCGCTACGGGAGAACGAACGGGTGGTCACTTTGCGGCACCGTTGCGGCTCATCGGCGGAGTGTAGCCTGGGCGGCATTGCGGCCGGTTAGGAGGACGAGCAATGGCAACCCAAAAAGCGATACTTGCCGGCGGGTGTTTCTGGGGCATGCAAGAACTCATCCGCAAGCAGCCGGGCGTGGTTTCGACCCGGGTCGGTTACACCGGCGGCGACGTCCCGAACGCCACCTACCGCAATCACGGCACGCACGCCGAGGCGATCGAGATCGTCTTCGACCCGGCCATCACCGACTACCGCACCATGCTGGAGTTCTTCTTCCAGATCCACGATCCGACAACGAAGGACCGCCAGGGCAACGACCGCGGCCCCAGTTACCGGTCGGCCATCTTCTACCTCGACGAGGAGCAGAAGCGCGTCGCGCTGGACACCATCGCCGACGTCGAGGCCTCCGGGCTGTGGCCCGGCAAGGTGGTGACCGAGGTCAGCCCCGCCGGCGACTTCTGGGAGGCCGAGCCCGAGCACCAGGACTACCTGCAGCGCTACCCGAACGGGTACACCTGCCACTACATTCGCCCGGGCTGGAAACTGCCGCGCCGGGCCACCGCGGACCAGTAGGCGGCTCCCACTCCCGGCGCCGGTGTGCGCGGCCACCGAGATGGACATGCGAT
This sequence comes from Mycobacterium europaeum, assembly GCF_002102155.1. Lineage (GTDB taxonomy): Bacteria > Actinomycetota > Actinomycetes > Mycobacteriales > Mycobacteriaceae > Mycobacterium > Mycobacterium europaeum. Next base: position 277,124 of record NZ_LQOU01000010.1, on the reverse strand, counting down.
GGTGTGGCCCGCAACATCGACAGACGGGCCCTTCGAGGACGAGAATTCAACGGACAGGACGCGAAGCGCCCCAACGGCGGTGTGTGCTCCGCGCGCGCGTGAAAATCCACCGCTGAAGGAGCTTCGTGCCCATGCCGTCTCAACCCACCGTCTGGGATGTCACGTACGACCTGCTGCGCACGTTGGGCATGACGACGGTGTTCGGCAATCCCGGCTCAACGGAACAGACATTCCTCAAAAACTTCCCCGACGACTTCACCTACGTCCTGGGCCTCCAGGAGGCGTCGGTGTGCATCGCCCTGGAAACCACCCGCCGCAACGCCGGCGACTGAACCACCCGGCCCGTCAGCGCCGGTGCACCACCACCCGGCCGCCGTCCTTCGGTGTGTAGGCGACGCCCCGGCCGTGCCACCGCTCCCCCGGAGCGGTGGTGGTCTCGATAGTGAAGTGGCGCAACACCGTTCGCAACACGACATCCATCTCCATGTTGGCGAACGCGGCCCCCACGCAGCGGCGGGTGCCACCGCCGAACGGAATCCACGCGAAGGCGGACGGCTTGCTCCCGACGTACCGCTGCGGATCGAAGCGCCCCGGATCCGGGAACACGTCGGGGTTTTCGTGGATTTGCGCGATGCTCACCAGCAGGGAATCGCCGCGTGGAATGACCCACTCCCCGAGCCGATAGCGCGCCGGGTAGACGCGCCGGGCGGCGAAGTCGATGACCGTGCGGGCGCGCTGCACTTCCAGGATGGTCGCCAAGCGCAGCTCCTGACCGTCGTCGTCGGCCTCCTCGACCAGTGCCGCCAGCACATCCGGGTGTCGCGTCAGCCGCTCGAACGCCCACGCCAGCGTGGAGGCCGTGGTTTCGTGCCCGGCGGCCAGCAGCGTGAGCAGTTCGTCGCCGATGTCCTTGCGCGACATGACCGAACCGTCGTCGTAAGTGCTGCGCAGCATCAGCGCCAGCACGTCGGTGCGTTCCTCGAAATTCGGATCGGCCCGCTCCGCTTCGATCAGCCTGTCGATGACGATGTCGTACTGGCGGCGCCACTCGTCCAGCCGCCCCCACGGGGTGTAGCGGCCGTAACTGCGTTTCGGCTTGGGCATGGTCGCCATCCGCGAGCCCAGCGTGACCCACGGCGGGATGAGGCGGCGCAGCTCGTCGAGTTCGGCGCCCTCGGCCCCGAACACGGCGCGCAGGATCGCGTTGAGCGTGATGCGCATCATCGACGGCAGCGTCGGGAAGGACTCGCCCTCAGGCCACCCTGCCGTCTCGCGCAGGGTCTCTTCCTCGATGATCGCCTCGTACTTCTTCATGCTCTTGCCGTGGAACGGGGGCGCCAGCAGCCGCCGGCGGCGGCGATGGTCCTCCCCGTCGAGCGCGAACACGGAGCCGGAGCCGAACAGCCGGCTCAGGTTGGGCTGGATGTTGCCGAGCTCGTCCGGGCTGGTGGTGAAGATCTGCTTGGCCAATTGCGGGTCTCCGACCACCACGACCGGGCCGTAGATCGGCAGGTTCAGCGTGAATACGTCGCCGTGCCTGCGCGCCAGCCACTGAATCATCGCCCGCCGCGACACCGCAAAACCCAGGCCCTGCAAGAACTTCGGCAGCCGGGTCGCCGGGGGCAACCTGACTGCGGCAGTGGCCGGCGGGGCGGTGACGACTTCGCTCATGGTGGGCTGCTCCCCATCTTCACCCCGGGGCACCGGGGGTGGTACCGCGGTGTACCAGAACCTTTCGGACATACGGTACTCTGTGGTACCACAGCCTGACAAGGGTGCCGTACCGATCGAAAGGGGCGCCGGCCGTGACATCACCGACGACGGCAGCGGTCGACGACGCGGTTGTCGGCGACCCGTTCCGGGTCCGGCTGCTCGACGGCCTGGCCACCTCGATCGCCGAGCGCGGGTACCGGGCCAGCACCGTTGCCGATGTCGTCCGTAACGCCCGCACCTCCAAGCGCACCTTCTACGACCAGTTCGCGAGCAAGGAGGAGTGCTTCCTGGAGCTGCTGGGCTCCGACATCGAAAGGCTGGGCGAGTGCATCGTGGCGGCGGTCGACCCCGAGGCCGACTGGCATCAGCAGATTCGTCAGGCGGTCGAGGCCTACGTCGGTTACATCGAGTCCCGCCCCGCCATCACGCTGAGCTGGATCCGGGAACTCCCGTCGCTCGGCGCCGCCGCCCGCCCGGTGCAGCGGCGCGGGCTGCAGTTGCTGTCCAGCCTGCTGATCGACCTCAGCGCCAGCCCGGGCTTCCAGCGGGCCGCGCTGCCGCCGCTGACCGCCCCCTTGTCGGTCATCCTGCTCGGCGGTTTGCGCGAACTCACCGCCCTCGCCGTCGAAGACGGAAAACCGGTGCGGGGAATCGTCGAGCCGGCCGTCGACGCCTCCATAGCCCTGCTCGGCCCGCGACACTAGTCTCATTGCAGACCCCTCAACCAAACGGAGGACTCACGATGCGGCTGTCGACCCGAAACCAGCTCAAAGGGACCATCACCGAGGTCGACCTCGGTACCGTGATGGCGATCGTGAAGGTCAAGCTCGACGGCGGCGATCAGGTCGTCACGTCGTCGGTGACCAAGGACGCCGCAACCGATCTCGGACTCAAGGTCGGCCAACCGGCGACCGTGTTCATCAAGTCCACGGAAGTCACCATCGGCGTCGACTAGCCCATGGCGACGACCATGCGCGCCGAGCGCTTCTACGCCGACACCAAACGGGTTGCGCTCGAAGATGTTCCAATACCGGAGCCCGGCCCGGGTGAGGTCCTGGTCAAGGTCGCCTTCTGCGGCATCTGCCACTCCGACCTGAGCCTGATCAACGGCACCTTCCCGGCTCAGCGGCCGGTGGTGACCCAGGGCCACGAAGCGTCGGGCACCATCGCCAAACTGGGCCCGGAGGTGACCGGCTGGGCCGAGGGCGACCGCGTCGTGGTCGCCGCCGGCCGGCCGTGCCAGACCTGCCCGAACTGCCGGCGCGGTGACGTCTTGAACTGCCTGCGGATCCAGCTGATGGCGTTCGCCTACGACGGTGCCTGGGCCGACTACACCGTGGCGCAGGCCGCGGGCCTGACGCGGGTGCCCGACAACGTGCCGCTCGAGCAGGCCGCGATCCTCGCCGACGCGGTGTCCACGCCATTCGGCGCCGTCGTCCGCACGGGGAAGGTGGTGGTCGGCGAGTCGGTCGGCGTCTGGGGCGTCGGCGGCCTCGGCACACACATCGTCCAGCTCGCGCGGTTGGTGGGCGCCGTCCCGATCGTCGCCGTCGACATCAACCCCGCCGTCCTGGAGCGGGCGCTGGCCGTCGGGGCGGACTACGCGTTCGACTCCCGCGACGACGGGCTGCGGGACAAGATCGCGGAGATCACCGGCGGGCGCCTGCTGGATGTGGCCTTCGACGCCGTCGGCCTCAAGGCGACGTTCGAGCAGGGGCTCGATTGCCTCACCCCGGGCGGCCGGCTGGTGGGCGTCGGGATGAGCGCCGAGGCGCCGACCGTGGGGCCCACTTCCTTGTTCGGCCTGACCCGCAAGCAGGTGCTGGGCCACCTGGGCTATCAGAACGTCGACATCGAAACCCTGGCGAAGCTGGTTTCGGCCGGGCGCCTTGACCTTTCACGGTCGATCAGCCAGATCGTCGCCCTGGAAGACGTGGCCCACGGCATCGAGATGCTCGAGCGGCAGGAAGGCGACCCCATTCGCATCCTGGTGCGGCCCTGAGGTCGCCCACGCTCCACGACACATAACCAGTTGCGACGACGCGCCGAAAAAGCGTGCAGCGGTTTATGTTTCGTCGCGCAGGAAGGCCCGAGCGCGATCCAGCACCAGCTCGGGGCGCTGGTCGACGATCCAGTGGCCGACGCCGTCGACCAGCTCCACCTTGAAATCGCTGATGTGGTCGGCATAGCCGTCGGTCAGGTCGGGCGTGATGACCGGGTCTTCGGTGCCGGTCAGCCAGCGGACGGGTACCTCGACGCGGGCGTCGTCGTACTCGCCGCGCATCCAGCGCAGCATCTCCCCGGTCTGGAAGCTGCGATACCACCGGGAACCGGCTTCGGCATGGCCGGGCTGACGCATGCACTCGAGGTACATGGCGACGTCGTCGTCGGGCAGCGTGAAGCCGCCGCCCACCCATGACCCCAACAGGCGGACGAACCGCGAGTTGGGTGCGCTGATCACCCGGGGGCCGATGACCGGCAGGGAGATCGGGATCTGGTACCAGAACCGCCAGACGTTGCGGACCGTCGACAGGCCCCGCTTCACCCAGGGCGCCACGGTGTTCACCCCGAAAAACCCGCTCACCTTTTCCGGGTGGCGCAGCATCATGATGAACGCGACCGGCCCGCCCCAGTCGTGGGCGACGAGCTTGACCGTCTGCACGTTCAACCGATCCAGGACGGCCGCCAGATCGTCGGCCATCTCGGCCTTGGTGTAGCTCGAGCGCGGCGCCGAGCTCCAGCCCGCGCCGCGCAGGTCGGGGCACAGCACGCGGTAGCCGTCGGCGGCCAGCGGGCCGATCAGGTTGTGCCATTCCCACCAGTTCTGGGGGAAGCCGTGCACCAGCATCACCGCCGGCCCGTCGGCCGGACCCGCGTCCGCGACGTGGATCGTCACACCGCTTCCCACATCCACGTACCTGTGTTCGACGCCGTCCAGCTCGGGCATGGTCACCATGCTTTGAGAAGGTAGCGGCCCGGCGTGGGTTAGGCCAGAAACCGTTCGACGTAGGGCGCGAAGCGGCGGCGCAGATCGGCCTCGTCCAACCCGAACATCTCGCAGGACGTCACGACGTTGCCCAGCCGGCCGCGGCGGTGGCCGGTCAGGTAGTCGTCGATCGCCGTTCGAACCTCATCGGTGAACGGCTCGTCGGCCAGGGCGTACACCCGCTGGGCCACCCCGAGCTCGTCGGCCATGAAGTCGTCGAAGCGGATGTCGATCGCGCGTTCCGGCCCGATGGTGTCGCGGTCGCGGACGAGGGCGGACAGCATGTCGTCCAGGCGGTCGATCCACGAGGCCGCAATGTCCTCCACCGGCACGGGCGTCCGGTGCATGCGGGCGGAGTAGGTGATCATTGCGATCATCGACAGCGCCACCGGCACCGGGTCGCGGTGGGTGAACACGACGATGCTGCCGGGGAAGACGCGATCCAGCACCGGCACCTGCTCGAGGTGTTGGGGCGACTTGAGCAGCCAGCGCCGCCCGCCCCGCAGGAACTGCATGGCCTTGAGTTGCCGGGCGAGGTACTGATAGTGCGGCGTCTGGTCGTGCGTCCGGTAGTACTCGCGCCAGCCCGGCACCTCGGCCAGCGTCTCGAACAGCATGGTCGAGAAGTCGTTGGCGAGCAGCTGGATCTCTTCGTGCACGTGGTCGGTGGTCATCTCGTGCATCAGCGGGAAGTGGGGCATCACCGTGTTGATCACCCCGACCGCGACGTCCATGCGCGCCCGCCGCGGGTCGGGCTCGACACCGGCCTCGGCCGGCACGGGGAACGGTTCGGCGCTTTCCCAATACGGCATGGTGCGGAAGGTGGGCGGCGCCGCCAGCAGGTTGTGCAGGTGGGTGGTGCCGGTGCGGGGCAAGCCGGCGATCACCACCGGCGGTTGCAGCTCGATGTCGTCGATCTCGGGGTGCCGCCGCAACAGGTCGGTCAGCAGGAGCCGGTTCTTGAGCAACTGCAGCAGCTGGCCGTAGAAGTTCACCACCCCGGCCCCGTGCAGCCCGTCGATGTCGCGCAGCGCGGCGAGGTAGACGTCGAGCCGCTCGCGGTAGTCCGACGGGCCGAAGTCGTCGAGGCCGGTGTCGGCGGTGGCCCGGGCGTGTAGCGCGTCGGCGTCGAGCGGGCAGTCGGGCGCCAGCGAGGCCATCATGTCGAGGATCTGCTGGGCCTCGGCGCCGAATCGGGGCCGGGCGAGGTCGTCGAGGAGAACGGCGTCGGTCACGGCGACTTATGTTACTTTCGGTTTCGTAATGGTAGTGGATTTTGGCCGACCCCGTGACCCGCGCATCGACGGAGCGGTGCTGAGTGCCACCGTCGAACTGCTCGCCGAGACCGGCTATGCCGGGCTGTTGGTCTCCGCGATCGCCGACCGCGCCGGCACCAGCAAGCCCGCGATCTACCGGCGCTGGCCGAGCAAGGCACACCTCGTCCACGAGGCGGTGTTCCCCATCGGTGCCGCGACCGAGCTGCCCGACACCGGGTCCCTGCCCGAGGATCTGCGCGAGATGGTCCGTCGCTCAATGGTTTTCCTGACTACACCGGCCGCCCGGGCGGCCTTGCCGGGCCTGGTGGCCGAGATGGCCGCCGACCCGTCCCTGCATGCGGCGCTGCTGGAGCGGTTCGCCGGCGTCATCGGCGGCGGCCTCGCCGAGTTGCTGGCGCGGGCCGCGGACCGCGGCGAGGTCCGGCCCGACGTGACCGCCACAGAACTGACCGAGGCCATCGCCGGCATCACGCTGATGGGCTTGCTCACCCGCGTCACCGAGCTCGACTCCGAGACCGGGCAGGCCTGGATCGACCGCACCACCACGTTGCTCCTGAAGGGAATCCGCGCATGACGCACGAAACGACCGCCGCGTGGCAGGACCTGCTGGGGACCCTCGGCGCCCTGGACCGGTCCTTCACGGAGGGCGACCGGGCGGTCACCGACGACCGGCACGTCGCCGACGGCTACCGCATGCTGGCCAGCACGCTCGGCGTGGCCTTCGACGCCTACCTGTTCACCGAACCCGGCCGGCCCCAGTTCGTCGCGGTGAACACGCCGTTCCGCCGCGACCGGCGCTGGGGCGGTGACAACACCGACGCCTACTACTTCGTCTGCCCGGTCGACCCGGAGCGCCGCTACCGCATCAGCGGCAACAAGGGTGACAGCGTGTATTTCTCGGTCACCGCCTACAACGAGCCGTCACCGGGCGCGTGGTCCGACCGGGTGGTCGCGATCGTCCGGGACAGCGATCTGGACGTCCTCGATATTGATGCCGACGGCAACTTCGCCTTCGAATTCGGCCCCACGCCCGACGCCGCCGTGCTGATGACCCGCGACTACCAGGCCGACCCGCTGACCGGGCGCCCCGTCACCTGGCGGATCGAGGCGCTCGACGCGCCGGACCCCATCCGGCACGGCGACGCCGAGACAGCGGCACGCCTGCGCGCCGTCGCGACCTGGTTGCGCACCATGTTCGCGATCGTGCCGCTCGCGGTCGGCACCCGGGTCGACGACGATCACTCCCTCGGGCACGAAACGGCGCACGCGGCAAACGAATTCGCCGACCCCTATCAGGTCCCCGACGCGAACTTCGGCTGGTCGGCGCGCGACGCCTGCTACGCGTACGGCAGCTTCGTGCTCGACGACGACGAAGCGCTGGTGATCACGCACCGCCCGCCCGCCTGCCGGTTCTGGAACCTGGTGGTGTGGAACCAGTTCATGGCCACGTTCGGCGCCGCCGAGGGCCCCGACGTCCGCTGCTCGATCAACGGGCACAGCGCCGCGCTCAACGCCGACGGCTCGGTGACGATCGTGTTGTCCCGCGCGATGACCGGCCATCCGAATTCGCTGACCACGCTGGGTTATCCGCGCGGGAACCTCGCCTTCCGGTGGTTTTTGGCCGACGGGGTGCCGGCGCGGCCGGAGGTGAAGCTGGTGAAGGCTTCGCTGGCGCCGACCGCCACCACCTGACCCGGCGAGCGTGGGCCCCGGGTAGGCGAATCGCCCCGAATTCGTCCATCGCCCCCCCACGCTCGAGAGTCAGGTTTCGCGGACCAACTCGATGGCCCGGCCGAGCGTGCGCAGCTTCGCCTCCAGCGTGTCGCCGGCCGGATACATCCGCACGGTGTTCACGCCCGCGTCCCGCCACACCGCAAGCCGGGCGCGCACCAGTTCCTCGGTGCCGATCAGGGTGGTGGCCAGCACCATGTCGTCGGTGACCAACGCGGCCGCGCCGTCGCGGTCACCGCGCTGCCAGCGCTCGCGGACCTCGGCGGCGACGTCGGCCCAGCCCTGCCGGCTGTAGGCCCGGTTGTAAAAGTTGGTGCTCGCGGACCCCATCCCGCCAAGGCTGAAGGCGAGCTCTTTCCTGCGGCCGGCGACCATGCCACGCAGTTCCTCCTCGTCGGCGGCGAAGGCGACCTCGGCCCCCTGGCAGACGTCGATGTCGGCGCGCCTGCGGCCGGCGGCGGCCAGGCCGTCGTCCAGGTGCGAGAAGTAGGCGTCGCCCGCGCCCTCCGGGACGAAGCTGGTACCCAGCCAGCCGTCGGCGACCCGCCCGGTCAACCGCAGCATCGCCGGGGACAGCGCGGCCAGGTAGACGGGGATGGGATGCTCGGGCCGGGTCGACAATCGCATCGGCACGCCCTCACCCCCGGGCAGCGGGATGTGAAAATGCCTGCCGGAGTAGGAGACTTTCCCCCCGGTGCACACCTGCCGCACGATGTCGACGGTTTCGGCGATGCGGCCCAGGGGCCGGCCGAACGATACGCCGTGCAGCCCCTCGATCACCTGGGGGCCGGACGCGCCCAGGCCGAGCAGGAACCGCCCGCCCGACAGGTTGGACAGGGTGATCGCCGTCTGGGCGACCATGACGGGCGAGCGGACGCCGACCTGCAGCACGCCCGAGCCGAGCAGGATCCGCTCGGTGCGCGCCGCGAGGTAGCCCAGCGCCGACGGCGCGTCGGAGCCCCAGGCCTCGGCGACCCAGCACACGTCGAGGCCCAGCTTCTCCGCCTCGACGACGAACGTCGCGGTGTCACGACCGGCGCTGGAGAATTCGACCGTCGTGGCGGTGCGCATCAGCGCACCCCGTGCTCGGCCAGCCTCTTGATCGCCGCGAGGGTCTTGCCCATCGCGCCCTCGAACTCGCGCATCCGCACGAAGACGATCTTCTGTTCCTTGTCGGGCATCGACTCGATGGCCACCGACAGCCCCGAGCGCCCCGGCCCCATCTGCATCCAGTAGCTCAGCGCCGTGCCGCCGTCGCGGGGTGTCAGGCGGAACCGCCACATCGCCGCGGGATTGGCGGGATCGCCCACGGCCCAGGCGAATTCGCGGGGCTCGTCGCACGCGACGATCTGCGAGGTGGCGCTCCATTGCCCGAACGCGTCGTGTCGGTTGTGTCCGATGAACCGGGCGCCCACGCACGGGGCGTCGGCGCCCTCGGCCCACTCCACGGCTTGCAGCTCATTGCTCAGCGTCGGCATCAGTTTGATGTCGGAAACCAGGCTCCACACCCGGGCGGGTTCCGCGTCGATCCACGTCGATGCCTCCACCGTCGGTTTGTCTGCGTAGCGCGCGCCGGTCCATTCCACGACGCCCATTGTCCCCCGCGCGCAAGACCCGGGCGCGGGGGACGTGGGCCGCCGTCAGGCGGCGGCGGGCACCGGACCGGGCGCCCGGTCGTTCGTCACCCTGCGCAGGACCGAGTCCGGGAAGGTGAGCCGGACGATCTTGCGGACGACGGTGCCGAACTGGCGCAGCAGGGGGCCGCGGTTGTAGGGGATGCCGTAGCGCTGGCAGATCTCTTGGACCTCCGGCGCGATCTCGGCGTAGCGACGGGCCGGCATGTCCGGGAACAGGTGGTGCTCGATCTGGTGCGACAGGTTGCCGGAGAGCAGGTGGAAGAGCTTGCCGCCGGTGAGGTTCGCCGAACCGAGAACCTGGCGGAAATACCACATGCCGCGCGACTCGTCCCTGGTCTCCTCGACGGTGAATTCCTGGGTACCGTCGGGGAAGTGGCCGCAGAAGATGATCATGTACGACCACACGTTGCGCATCAGGTTGGCGGTGAGGTTGCCGGTGAAGACGAACGGCGCGAACGGCCCGGCCAGCAGCGGGAAGGCGACGTAGTCCTTGAGCGTCTGCCGGCGCGTCTTGCGCCAGATCTCGCGCAGCACCTCGCGTTTGTCGGCGAGCTCGATCTCGCCGGAGCGGATGCGCTCGGTTTCCAGCTCGTGCAGCGCGACGCCGTACTGGAACAGCACCATCAGCAGGAAGGCGTAGACCGGGTTGCCGAGGAAGTAGAGCGTCCAGCGCTGGTCCTCGCTCATCCGCAGGATGCCGTAGCCGATGTCGCGGTCCATGCCCACGATGTTGGTGTGGGTGTGGTGCATGTAGTTGTGCGAGTGGCGCCACTGATCGGCCGGGCATGCGGTGTCCCACTCGAAGGAGCGGCCGGAGATGTTCGGGTCGCGCATCCAGTCGTACTGACCGTGCATGATGTTGTGGCCGATCTCCATGTTGTCAAGGATTTTCGACAACCCGAGCATCGTGGTTCCCAGCAGCCAGGCGGGCGGCAGGTACAGCAGCGCCCGGCCGCCGACCTCCAGCGCGCGCTGGGTTTTGATGACGCGGCGGATGTAGTCGGCATCCTCCGCGCCCAGGTCGGCCATCACGCGTTCCCTGATGGCGTCCAGCTCGCGGCCGAATGCGTCGGCCTGTTCGGGGGTGAGGTGAATCGTGTTCTGTGTCATGGCTTTCCTTCAAGAAACTTGTCGCTAGAGGGATAACTCGACGTCGCCGACCGGCACGGAGACGCAGATCTGCACGTCCTCGTCGGGACCGGTCGAGACCGCCCCGGTGATCAGGTTGCGCACCGTCCCGGCGGTTTTCCGCCGGGTACAGGTGTGGCAGATGCCCATCCGGCAGCCGTTCTCCGGTGTCAGGCCCGCCGACTCCGCCTGTTCCAGCAGCGAGCGCCCGTCGTCGACGACATCGACCCCGCTGTCGGAGAAGGTGACCCGCCCGCCCGAGGGATTGGCCGGCGCCTCGAACGACGGCGGCACGAAGCTCTCGGTGCAGACGTTGTCGCAGTGATTTCGCACGGCGTCGACCAAGGGCGTTGGCCCGCAGACGAACACCGCGTCCGGGGATGGCATCGCGGCGGCCAGGTGTGCGGCGCCGAATCGACCGGCGAGGTCGCCGCCGTCGGATCGGGTGTAGCCGTGCAGCACGCGGACGCCGGGCAGCGCGGCGAGCTCGTCGCGGTAGCACGCCTCGGCCGCCGTGCGGGCGTAATGGATGAACGCGATCTCGCCCGGGTGGCCCTCGGCGACCAGGGTGCGCAGCATCGCCATCACCGGCGTGATGCCGCTTCCACCGGAAACGAAGAGGATTCGGCGCGGCCTGTGCTGCGGCAGCGTGAAGTCGCCGCCGACCCCGGCCAAGCCGACCACCATGCCGCGGTGGGCGTGCTCGTACAGGTAGGTCGAGACCAGCCCGCCGTCGTGCCTGCCGATCGTGAGCTCGAGCCGGGCCGCGCCCTCGGCGTTGGCCGGCGAATAGCAGCGGGTGTGCCGGCGGCCGTCGATCTCGACGGTGAGGTTGACGTATTGGCCGGCCCTGACGGTCCAGGCGGACGTGAAGCGCTCGTTCGGGGCGAGGACGAGGGTGACGCTGCGGGCGGTGGTCCGGCGGACGTCGATCACCTTGGCGCGGGCCTCGCCCAGCGTCCAGGTCGGCGCCACCAGCTCGGTGTACCGGTCGACGCCGTGTGGACCGGTGAGCAGGTCGAGAAGGTCTGAACCCAAGACGCGCTTCCGAAACGTGCGAGCGAGGGCCCGACCAGAACTCTGAGCGGTTTGAGTGAACATATGTACACCGTGCGGCCGCACCACCCGGTCAGTCAAGGGTTTACTGCAGCTCTGTGGTAGGGTTCACATAGTGAACAGCCGTACTCCTAGCTCACGGGTGCGCGGTTCTGGTCGCGAGCACGTGCGCGAAAGCCGGTCGCGCGAGGAGCGCAAAGAGGCGACCCGTCGCGCCATCATCGCCGCGGCGCTCAAGCTGCTGCAGGACCGCAGCTTTTCCAGCCTGAGCCTGCGCGAGGTGACCCGTGAGGTCGGGATCGTCCCGGCGGCGTTCTACCGTCACTTCGAGTCGATGGAGGCCCTCGGGCTGGTCCTGATCGACGAGTCGTTCCGGAGCCTGCGCGACACCCTCCGCGAGGCCCGCGCCGACAAGCTCGACCCGAATCGGGTGATCGAATCGTCCGTCGAGATCCTGGTCGCCAGTGTCGCGCAGCGGCGGGAACATTGGCGATTCATCGCACGCGAACGCAACAGCGGGCTGAGCGTGCTGCGCTATGCCATCCGCACCGAGATCCGGCTGATCACGTCCGAGTTGGCGACCGACCTGGCGCGCTTTCCGCGGCTACACGAATGGAGCACCGAGGACCTCAACGTGCTGGCGACCCTGTTCGTCAACGCGATGATCGTCATCGCGGAGGCCATAGAGGACGCGCAGAGCACCGAGGCTCTGGAAGACATCCGGCGGATCGCCGTCAAGCAACTGCGGATGATCGCGATCGGCATCGCCGGCTGGAAGAGCAGCCCCTAGCGCCCGTTCGCGTGTCCGGCCGGCAGTGAACAGTCGAACACTGGTTGCCTCACTCCGTCGTCTGCGTGAAGTCCGGCGCCCCGTTCTCGTCGACGACCTCGTAGAGCGACCGGCCGTCTTCGGGCGCGCCGTCGATCTGACCGCGATGCGCGCGCCCGGGAGGGCCGTCGGGGGTCGCGCCCGCCGCGTCGTCGCCAGAGACGTCAGGCTCCTCTTCGGCCAGCCGGGCATCCAGGGATTCACCCTCGCGCGCTTCCCGTGCGGTCATGCCGAACCGGTTCGCTTCGCTCCAGCCCTCGGGCGGGTCGACGACGATGTCACCGTCGTCGTTGTGGACCTCGTCGGAATCGGTGCCTTCACTCGCGTTCAGGGTGTCACCGGGTCCGCCTTCCTCGGGAAAGTCAGCGGGGTCCACCACCTCGTCGGCTTGCGGGTTTTCGCTCATGCGGGAACGGTTGCCCGCCGGGTAGGGGGGCTAAACGCCGGTGACCGCTAGCGCGGCGTCCGCCACATCGCCCACATCGTCGGGCCACCGTCGGGCACGACGATCTCGCGGGTCACCGTGAAGCCGAAACGTTCGTAGTACGGCACGTTTTCCGGCTTGCTCGACTCGAGATAGGCGGGACAGTACTCGGCGTCGCAGCGGTCCAGCCGCGACCGCATCAGCGCCTGACCGAAGCCCCGCCCGCGGACCGAGGGGTCGCTGCCGATCACGGCGAGATACCAGTGCGGCTCTTCGGGATGCGTGCGCTTCATCAACTCCTGCAGCCCACGCGCCCTGCCCGAACGCAGGCCGAACACCCGCAGGAAAGTGGGGATCATCGCGAGTTCACCCAGGAGCGTCTCCCGCCACTGATCGGGTGGATCCCACAGCGCCGCCGCGCCGATGCCGCCGCCGTCACAGGCCACCTCGACACCGCCGCACCCCAGGTGGTGGTGGCGCGTCATGGTCGCGAACAACCGGTGCAGGTGCGCGGCCCGCGCCCTCGGGTCGGGCAGCAGCCAGGTGGTCACCGGGTCGTCGTGGAAGGCCCGGCCCAGCGTGCGTGACAACTCGCGGAGATCGGCCTTGCGCGCCGAGCGTGTCTGGGGGCTCACCCGAGTCAGGCTAGCGGGTGGCCCACCGTCGCATCAGGGGTGTGATCGCCGCGGCGACGGGTACGTTAGACCCGTGACCGGCGTCTCGCGTCGCGCATTCGGGCGGATGGCCGCCGGTGCGGGCGCGCTCGGCACCGCCGGACTTTCCGCCGGCTGCGGGCGCCCCGGCACCGACCACGCCACGCCCGCGGCCCCACCGCCGACCGCGGCCAAGGCGGTGGGTGTGGTGCTCTCCCACGAGCAGTTCCGCACCGACCAACTGGTGGCCCAAGCCCGGGCCGCCGAACAGGCCGGCTTTCAGCATGTCTGGGCCAGCGACCACATCCAGCCGTGGCAGGACAACGAGGGTCATTCGATGTTCCCGTGGCTGACCCTGGCACTGGTGGGCAACGCCACCAGCAGCATCGCCTTCGGCACGGGCGTGACCTGCCCCACGTACCGGTACCACCCGACGGTGGTGGCACAGGCCTTCGCCTCGCTGGCGGTCCTGTATCCCGGACGCGTCTTCCTCGGGGTCGGGACGGGGGAACGGCTCAACGAACAGGCGGCCACCAACGCGTTCGGCAAGTACACCGAGCGCCACGACCGGCTGGTCGAGGCGATCATCCTGATCCGCCAGTTGTGGAGCGGATCACGAACCTCGTTCGCCGGGCGCTACTTTCAGACCAACGCGTTGAAGCTCTACGACACGCCGCCGACACCGCCGCCCATCTTCGTCGCGGCCAGCGGACCGAAGAGCGCGACAATGGCCGGCCAATACGGCGACGGATGGATCGGTCAGGCCCGAGATGTCACGAACTCCACGCTGCTGGCCGCATTCGACGCCGGCGCCCGCGCGGCCGGCCGCGATCCCGGCAGCATGGGCAAGCGCGCCGAGATGTTCGCAGTAGTCGGCGACAGCGCGGAGGCGACCGCCGCCGCCGACCTGTGGCGCTTCACCGCCGGCGCGGTCGACCAGCCCAACCCGGTCGAAATCCAGCGCGCCGCACAGGTCAACCCCATCGACAAGGTGCTGGCCAACTGGACCGTCGGCACCGACCCCGCGCCGCACATCAAGGCGGTGCAAGCGATCCTGGATGCCGGCGCGGTGCCGTTCATGCATTTCCCCCAGGCAAACCCGCTCACGGCCATCGAGTTCTACCGCACCAACGTGCTGCCCAAATTGCACTGATCGCCGGCGGAAATCGCCGCTTTCTCGATACGCGCACCGCGGCAAGGCATCTGGCGGGCATGGGTGGACATCACCGCCCGAAGCGTCATGACGCTACCCGCAAAGAGGCTGACGGAAACAACTGATGTTTTGCCACAACCCGATGCGCGCCGCCGGCACGGGGAGCCGTTTCAGCATCGCGGGTCCGGGTATCCGCAGGCCACTTCGAGTGACAAGCCCGACCGGAAGGCAAGGCATGGACGCAATCACTTTTCTTCGCCACGATCACAAGAGCGTGCTCGGTCTGTTCGAGACGCTCGACGGGGCGCCGTCGGGTTCGGGCGCCGAGGCCAGCGGCCTGGAAACCGTGGTGAACAACCTCATCATCGCCGAATCACAGCACGAAGCCATTGAGGAGCAGTTCTTTTGGCCGGCGGTGCGTGACGCGATCGGTGACGGCATCGTCGACAAAGCGCTCGAACAGGAGCAGGCCGGTAAGCGACTGTTGCAACGGCTCGAGGACGGCAAGCCGGGCGAGCCGGACTACCACGAAGCGTTGCAGGAGTTCGTCAAGGCCGGTCGCGAACACATCGCCTACGAGCAGGACGTGGTGTGGCCGCAGGTCGAGCTCGCGATCAGCCGGGACGACTTGGAGAAGATCGGCGAAAAGCTGGAACAGGCAAAGAAAATCGCTCCGACCCGGCCCCACCCGGCCACCCCGCCCAACCCGGCGGTGCTCAAGACGATGGGGATGGGAGCGGCGGTCGTCGACCACGTGCGCGACGCACTCACCGGCCGCGAGAAGGACAACCCACCGGATCCGCAGGTCAAGTGAAAACCGCGAAGGCCGGGCGCTGGGACCACAGCGCCCGGCCCTCGTCGTGAATCAGCTTGTGGGAACGCGCTGTTCGTGGGTGAACGGCTTCTCGGCCTTGATGGCCGGCGAGCCCTGCGGGTTGTCCTGTGCGCCCTTGTTCTGCCGAGTGTCACCGCCCAGCCACTGCTGTTCGGGCTTCTCGACGTACTCCCACTCCATACCCTCCGGCCACGGGCCCTGGCCCTGGTTCCACGGGCCGCGGATCGATTCGCCGCCGCCGTTGGACATGTTGAACGCGACGTTCTGGAAGCGCGGGTCGGCGGCCAGCTGCCCCGGAGGGAAGTTCACCGGAAGCTCGTTGAGCGCCGCGGTGAACTGCTGGTAGTGCGCCACCTCGCGGGTCATCAAGAAGTTCAGGGTGTCTTGCACGCCCGGGTCGTCGGTGAACTGCTTGAGGTATTCGTAGACGATCTTCGCCCGCGACTCGGCGGCGAGGTTGCTCCGCAGATCCACCGTGGGGTCGCCGTTGGCGTTGACGTAGGAACCCATCCATGGCACCCCTTGCGAGTTGCTCACATCGGGGCTGCCGCCGTTCAGCGCCATATACAGCGGATTGACCGCGACTTGATGGACGATCTGGTCACGACCGTCGGCGCTGGCCACCGCGGGCATCCAGTCGCACTTCTCGTTGGCCATCTTCAGGTTGTCGTTGAGGCCGTCCAGCAACATCGTGATCATCGAGCCGACCATCTCGAGGTGGCTGAGTTCCTCGGTGGCGATGTCCATGAACAGGTCGTACATCTTCGGGTTCTTGTCGCGTAGGACGAAGGCCTGGGTGAAGTACTGCATGGCGGCCTTGAGTTCACCGTTGGCGCCACCGAACTGCTCTTGTAGCAGCGTCGCAAACCGTGGATCGGGCTCGCTGACGCGGACCTCGAATTGAAGATCTTTGTTATGGATGAACACTGGGCCTCCCCGGGGGGTTGAGATAGATCTGGTCGACGGCGGGTACCCGTGGTCGATGCGAACAAACGTTGCCGGCGGCGACCTGCCACCGGCATTCGCAACACCAGCAACCGATCCTCGGCACCGGGCGGACACACCCATGCCGGGCGGTCATGGAGAATCCGGTCCTATGGAGTCCGCAGACCCGACCTCGACCCACCAACTGGCCCTGCGCATGGCCGAACTGGCCCGGGACATCGCCACGCCGCGCTCCCTCGGTCAGGTGCTCGCCGACGTGACCACCGCCGCAGTGGAGCTGATCCCGGCGGCGGACATCGCCGGGGTGCTGTTGATCAAGGGCGGCGGTGAGTTCGAATCGGTCGCGGACACCGACAGCCTGGCTGCGCAGCTCGACAGGTTGCAGCACGAGTTCGGCGAGGGCCCCTGCCACGACGCCGCGCTGAAACAGACGATCGTGCGGACCGACGACCTCCGCAACGAGCCACGCTGGCCGCAATACGCCCCCGCGGCGGTGGAACACGGTGTGCTGAGCAGTCTTTCGTTCAAGCTGTACACCGCTGAACGCACCGCCGGCGCGCTGAACCTGTTCAGCTTCCGGGCCGACCCGTGGGACACCGAAGCCGAGACCATCGGCGCGGTCTTCGCCGCGCATGCCGCATCGGCAATCATGGCCGGACGGCACGGGCAGCAGATGCAGTCCGCCCTGTCGACGCGGGACCGCATCGGCCAGGCCAAGGGCATCATCATGGAGCGCTACGGCGTCGACGAACTGCGCGCGTTCGACCTGCTGCGCCGGCTCTCCCAGGAGAGCCAGCTCAAGGTCGTCGACATCGCCCAGCGCGTCATCGACACCCGCGGCGACGGCTGATCCGCCGCCGCCGCCATCTACGATGGGATGGCCTTCATCGACGAAGCCGGCGCGACGCGGTGCCGGGGAACGGGTGGCCACCGTGTGGGATTTCGAAACGGATCCGGAATATCAGGCGAAGCTCGACTGGGTGGAAAAGTTCATGGTCGACGAACTCGAGCCGCTCGATCTGGTCGCGCTAGACCCGTATGACAAGAAGAACGCCGAGATGATGGCGATCCTGCGGCCCTTGCAGCAGCAGGTGAAGGACCAGGGGCTGTGGGCGGCGCACCTGCGCCCCGAGCTCGGCGGACAGGGCTTCGGTCAGGTCAAGCTCGCGCTGCTGAACGAGATCCTCGGCCGGTCCCGCTGGGCGCCGTCGGTGTTCGGCTGCCAGGCGCCGGATTCCGGCAACGCCGAGATCCTGGCGATGTTCGGCACCGACGAGCAGAAGGCCCGCTACCTGCAACCGCTGCTGGACGGCGAGATCACCTCGTGCTATTCGATGACCGAACCGCAGGGCGGTTCCGACCCCGGGCAATTCGTCACCGCCGCCACCCGCGACGGCGACGACTGGGTGATCAACGGCGAGAAGTGGTTCTCCACCAACGCCAAGCACGCCTCGTTCTTCATCGTGATGGCCGTGACCAACCCCGAGTCGCGCACCTACGACAAGATGTCCCTGTTCATCGTTCCGGCCGAGACACCCGGCATCGAGATCGTCCGCAACGTCGGCGTGGGCGCAGAGTCCAGCAAACGCGCCAGCCACGGCTATGTCCGCTACACCGACGTCCGCGTCCCGGCCGACCACGTGCTGGGCGGCGAGGGCCAGGCGTTCATGATCGCGCAGACCCGGCTCGGCGGTGGCCGCATCCACCACGCGATGCGCACAATCGCCTTGGCGCGCAGCGCGTTCGACATGATGTGCGAGCGCGCCGTGTCACGTCAGACGCGGCACGGGCGGCTGTCGGACTTCCAGATGACCCAGGAGAAGATCGCCGACAGCTGGATCCAGATCGAACAGTTCCGGCTACTGGTGTTGCGCACCGCGTGGCTGATCGACAAGCACCACGACTACCAGAAGGTGCGCCGCGACATCGCGGCGGTCAAGGTCGCCATGCCCCAGGTGCTGCACGACGTCGTCCAGCGGGCCATGCACCTGCACGGCGCGCTCGGCGTCTCCGACGAGATGCCGTTCGTCAAGATGATGGTGGCCGCCGAGTCGCTGGGGATCGCCGACGGCGCCACCGAATTGCACAAGATGACGGTGGCCCGCCGCACCTTGCGCGAATACCAGCCCGTGACAACACCTTTCCCCTCCGCACACATCCCCACCCGGCGCGCGGAGGCGCAGGCCCGGCTCGCCGAGCGGCTCGAGCATTCCGTCGCGGAGTTCTGACCCCGGGAGCCCGGGCTGCCGTAAAGCGTCACCGCGGTTTATGTCTGGCGGTGGCGCCGGCGGTGCGGTGCCGCCGGCCGAACGGGCGGCCAGGTCAGGTGATGTAGCGGACGATGCTCTCGGCCACACAGGCCGGCTTGGGTGAGCCTTCGATTTCGACGGTGGTCGACATGGTCGCCTGCACGGCGCCGTTCCCGACATCGTCGACGCCGACCAGGGAAGTCTGCGCGCGCACCCTGGAGCCGACCGGCACGGGCGCGGGAAAGCGAACCTTGTTGAGGCCGTAGTTGATTGCCAGCTTGATGCCGTTGACGGTGTAGATCTGGTGCTGCAGGCGGGGCAGCAGCGCCAGGGTCATGAAACCGTGGGCGATCGTCCCACCGAACGGACCGGCGGCCGCGCGTTCGGGGTCGACGTGGATCCACTGGTGATCGCCGGTCGCGTCGGCGAACAGGTTGACGTCTTGCTGGGTGATCGTCACCCAGTCGCTGTGCCCGATCGTCTCGCCGGCGGCGGCCGCGAGGTCGGCTACAGATTCGAAGGTGCGCATCGACGTTCCTCCTTGACTCCGGGTGGTAACCATAGCGCTGCAGCCATGCCGGCCCGCCAGCCGGCCCACCCCGTTTGCCCGGGCACCGCGCGGGTAGTCGCGGCCGGGAAAGCAGCGCCGCCTCCGGGGAAAGGGCCCGGCGATCAATAGAGCGACCGGTCGCATGACGCCCGGTCCGCGCGGCATCCAGCGCGCCGCCGACACCCGGGGGCGGGTTTGGCGTTGCACGCCTGGGGAACCCGTCACAGGGTCAGGAGCCGCACCGAAGGGAAGCACACATGGCAGATCCGAAGGGCCACAAGACAGAGTCCGACGTCGAACCGGAGGCTCACGAGTCTCGCTCACGCACCGCGGCCGGAGAGGCCGACGGCTCATACGTCGGGGCGGCCGGCGCGGACGATTCCTTCGATGCCGGGGAAACGGGCGCCGAAGCGCGCAGTCAACGCGGCTGACTGACGCCGCGGCTCCCGCCGGCCAGTCTCAGGAGAGCCCGTACAGCAGCACGGCGAAGCCGACCAGCACGGCGGCCGCGGCCGCGAGTGCGCGGCGCTGGTGCTGCATCCAGTGCCTGATCCGCTCCAGCTGAGGGTCGATTCGTGAACCGACGACGAGGTAGGCCAGGACTGGGGCGGCGACAGTCGAACTCGCCAGCGCCGCATAGTAAGCCACCGCCAGCACCGAGCTGACCGGGGTCATGCGGACGGTGGCGATCTCCGTCCCGACGGCCGCGCTGGCGGCCAGCACCTTCGGGTTCGCCAGCATGGGTAACATCCCGATCGCGGCCGCGGCCGACGGAGTGATCGTGCCCACGCTGTTTTCCCACCCGGGCCCGGCCTCTCCGTGGGCGCGTCGCCACCACAGCCAGGCACCGAACGACATCAGCACCACGCCGGCACCCATGACCACCCAGTCGGCCCACGCCGGTGCGGGCCCCAGCAGATCGTCGAACACGCGCGGGAACTGCATGAACCCCGCCGCGAGGACGGTCAGCGACACCAGCCTGCCCGTCAAGTACGCGACACTCGACGAGTACGGCCGGTCGTTGTGAACGAGCAGTACCAACGCCACCACGATGGGTATGGGCGAAAGTGCCACCACGAGGGCCGGTGCGGTCAGCTTCGCCAACACCAGGCCCGAAACTACCGACACACCAATACCTTTCAGACGTCCACCAGCGTCACGTCGGAACGTCGGCAGACCTCGGTGATCACGACACGCTGCCGGGCCCGCGGTAGTCACGGGCCCGGCTCAACCCCGATGGGCCGGCGTCAGGGCGTCGGAGACGGTTGCTTCAGCGCGCCGATCGCGGCTTCCAGCTTGGCGGTGGCCTGGTCCGCAACGTCCTGCAGGGCGCCTTGCTCACCGGTCACCTTGACCATCAATTGGGGATCCATCGCCTCGACGAGAACCGCGTCACCCGAGCTCTCGGGGTCGGTCCGCACCACGACGTTGCATGGCAGCAACTGGCCGATCTGGCGGTGAATCCCGAGGGCGCGATGCGCCAACGTCGGATTGCAGGCACCCAGGATGACGTAGTCCTCCATGTCCTCACCGAGCTTCTTCTTCAGCGTGGCCTTCACGTCGATGGTGGTCAGCACACCGAAACCCTGCTCGGCCAGAGCTTCCGTCGTCCGATTCACCGCGTCCTCGAACGAGGTGTGCAGCGTGGCGGTCAACCCTGATGTCATTTCTTCCTCCTCTTTCCAGGTTTTCTCGATGGCGCGTGCGCCTCAGGCCGCGGCGCGCGGCCGTTGCAGCTGGGCGAACTGGGGAACCGCGGCCAACGTCGCGATCGCGTCGAACAATGCGACCGAGTCCTTCTCGTCGGGTACCGCGGTGAGGACCGGCCCGAAGAACGCATGCCCGTCGATCTGCAGAATCGGGCTGCCGCCGGTTTCGCCGAGAGCATCCTGTGCCGCCTGGTGCCCTCGGCGGACGGACTCGTCCAGGGACTCGTCGGACACCGCCTCGGCGGTGGTGTCGCGCACCCCCACCGTGGTCAACAGGTGGGCGACGAGGCCGTCGTCGAGGGGCTCCGAGCGGTCGATGTATCGCTCACCGAAGGCGAAGTAGGCGGCAACCCACCCGTCGTCACCCTTCTCCCGCGCTATAGCGGCCATCAACCGGCCGACTTTGCGGGAGTCGCGCATCCGCGCCTGCTGCGGGGGCGGGAGTTCCCGTCCCTCGTTGAGCACCGCCAGGCTCATCAGCTGCCAATCCACCGACATGCCGGTCTTCTCGGCGACGGCGCGGATCCAGCGTGCGGTGTTCCAGGAGAACGGACACACCGGGTCGAGCCACAGCGTGACCGTCGATCCAGCTCGACCACTGTCGGCAGGCTCCATTGCTCATCCCCTTGTCGTAGCGGCCGGTCGTCAGGCCAGGCTGAGGAACAGCTTTTCCAACTCGTCGATCGACAGGCCGGCCCCGTCAGAGGGACTACCCTCCGGCCGGGTGATGCAGTCGCGCAGACCCGAGGCAATGATCTTGAATCCGGCGCGATCCAGCGCCCGCGACACCGCGGCCAACTGGGTGACGACATCTTTACAACTGCGGCCCTGCTCGATCATCGCGATGACGCCGCCGAGTTGGCCGTGGGCCCGGCGCAACCGGGCGAGGACCGCATCCATGTCGGCGGGGTCGTGGTCGGCGAGGTCGGCCTTGACCGGCCAACCGCCCTGAAATACTTCTTCCATGACTCCTTCATACCATACCCCGGGGGGCATCTGAGCCGAAATGGCAATACCCCTGGGGGTATGGTACTACTAGAACCGCGGGTGAAGCAGGAACTCGCGGGTATCCCGTCGCGCGTTGACGCGGGGCGTGTGCCTGCTGACCCTAAACTGCGGGCCGAATGGCCCTATTGGCTTCGATGATGCGGGCTGAGACTCCGTACCAGGAGAACCAGGTCACGAGGGAAAGGAAACGTCAGTGTCCACGTTTCTCAGACGGGCGTGGGTACCGCTCGTGGTCGTGGTGGCGGTTGCCCTTGGCGGCGTGGCCGTTGATCGGCTTCGCGGCGTTTTCGGCTCGGAAGAGATCTTCACCGCCACCGGCAGCAGCGCCGCGCCTCTGGAGCCCTCGCATATCAAGCAGGTCATATACGAGATCTACGGGCCCAGCGACACGACAGGAAGCGTGAGTTACTTGGACAAGAACGCACAGCCGGCGAAGGCCGACTTCACCAGCCTGCCCTGGACCTTCACGATCACCACGACCGTGCCTGCCGTGATCGCCAACGTGGTGGCGCAGGGTGATAGCAACCGACTCGGCTGCCGCATCACCGTCAACGGTGTGGTCAAGGACGAGCAGTCCTCGACCGGGCGTCACGCCCAGACTTCCTGCCTGGTGAAGGCCGCATGAACACCGACACCGAGACCCGTCCGAGGTTCATGCGGTTCGTCCGCACCTTCGCGTGGCCGATCATCATCGGCTGGCTGCTGCTCACCGTTGCGCTGAACGTGCTCGTGCCGCCGATCGAATCGGTCGCACGCAAGCACGCGGTGACCATGTCCCCGCAGGATGCGCCGGCGATGATCGCCGCCAAACGGATGGGCGCGACGTTCCACGAGTCGGACTCCGACAGCATCGCGATGGTCGTCCTGGAAAGCGACAAGCAACTCGGCGACGAGGCGCACCGCTATTACGACGGCCTGGTGAAAAAGCTGGAGAACGACCCCAAACACGTGCAGCACGTCCAGAACGTGTGGGGGGACCCGCTCACCGCCGCCGGCGTTCAGAGCAAGGACGGCAAAGCCGCCTACGTCCAACTCAACCTGGCCGGCAACCAGGGCAGCACCCTGGGCAACGAATCCGTCGACGCGGTGCGCAAGATCGTCGACAAATCAGACCCCCCCAAGGGGCTCAAGGTTTATGTCACCGGCCCGGCACCGCTGACGACGGACATGAACGAGGCCGCCGATAAGAGCATGTTCAAGATGATGGGCGTCACGGGCGTGGTCATCATGATCATGCTGTTCATCGCCTATCGGTCCGTCAGCACGGTGCTGCTCGTTCTGGTGATGGTCGGCTTCGAAATGGGGACGGCCAGAGGACTTGTCGCGCTCCTCGGGAATTACGAGCTGTTGGGCTTCTCGACCTTCGTCGTTGCCATGTTGTCCTCGTTGGCGATCGCGGCCGGGACCGACTACGCGATCTTCCTGATCGGGCGCTACCAGGAGGCGCGTCAGGCGGGGCAGGACCGGGAAACGGCCTACTACACCATGTTCCGCGGAACCTCGCACATCATCCTGGGCTCGGGGTTGACGATCGCGGGGGCCACCTTCTGCCTGCACCTGGCGCGGCTGTCGTATTTCAAGGCGCTCGGCATTCCGTCCGCGCTGGGCTTGCTCGTCGTCGTCGCCGGAGCGATGACCGCGGCGCCGGCCGTTGTCGCTGTGGCAACCCGGTTCGGGCTGCTCGACCCCCGCCGGATGATCAAGACCCGTGGGTGGCGGCGCATCGGCACCGCGACGGTGCGCTGGCCCGGCCCGGTGTTCGCGGCCTCCTTGGTCATCGCCATCGTCGGCATCCTCATCATGCCGAGCATGAAGATCAGCTACAACGACCGCTACTACATTCCGCCGGGCGTGCCGTCGAACATCGGATACGCCGCCGCCGAACGCCATTTCAGCGCCGCCACGATGAATCCCGACATCCTCATGATCGAGAGCGATCACGACATGCGGAACAGCGGCGACATGATCATCCTGGACCGGCTCGCCAAGGACATCTTCCGGTCACCGGGAATCGCGATGGTGCAAAGCATCACCCGGCCACTCGGCGGGCCGATCGAGCACACCTCGATACCATTCCAGATCAGTGCCCAATCGATTCCGATCCAAGAGAACCTCCAGTTCATGAGGGACCGCACGGCCGACATGCTCAAGATGAGCGACGACCTCGGCGCCATGATCGGCTCGATGCAGCGGATGCAGGGCCTGCTCGGGCAGATGAGCAGCGCGACGCACCGCATGGTCGGCGACATGCACGACATGCAGGCCACGCTGGACGAAATGCGGGACCATCTAGCCGATTTCGACGACTTCGCGCGACCGCTCCGCAGCTATCTGTACTGGGAACAGCACTGCTACAACATCCCCATCTGCTGGGCGACGAGGTCGGTGTTCGAGGCGATCGACGGTGTGGACAAGTTCAGCGAGAACATGAGCACCCTGATCAAGGACGTGGACAACATCGACGCGATCATCCCGCAGATGGCCGCGCAGTTCCCGCCGATGATCGCCGTCGCCCAATCCATGCAGGGCACTCTGCTCACCATGCACAGCAGCTTCTCCGGGCTGGTCACGCAGATGGCTCAGATGACCGACACGGCCAGCGCGATGGGGCAGGCCTTTGATGCCTCCCGCAGTGGCGACTACTTCTATCTGCCGCCGGAAGCCTTCCAGAATGCCGACTTCCAGCGCGGTCTGAAGCTCTTCCTGTCTCCGGACGGCAAGGCCGCGCGCTTCATCATCACCCATGATGCGGACCCGGCCACCCCGGCGGGCATTTCAGCCGTCATGCCCGAACTGGCCGCCGCGCATCAAGCGGTCAAGGGAACGACCCTGACCGGGGCCAAGTTCTACCTCGCCGGGACGGCGGCGATCTACCGCGACATCCAGTCGGGGTCCCATTACGACCTGCTGATCGTGGGGCTCGCGGCGCTGACGCTGATCTTCGTCGTCATGGTGATCATCACGCGGGCACTGGTGGCGTCCCTGGTGATCGTGGGGACGGTGCTGCTCTCCCTGGGCGCCGCCTTCGGGCTCTCGGTGCTGGTGTGGCAACACCTCTTCGGCCTGGAGTTGAACTGGATCGCCCCGGTGTTCGGGTTGATCATCCTGCTGGCCGTCGGCTCGGACTACAACCTGTTGCTGGTGTCGCGGTTCCAGGAGGAGATCGGAGCCGGCCTCAAGACCGGCATCATCCGGTCGATGGGTGAGACCGGTGGGGTCGTCACCACGGCGGGCCTCGTCTTCGCCTTCACCATGATGTCGATGGTCGCCAGCGATCTGCGCTCGATCGGCCAGGCCGGCAGCACCATCGGTCTGGGCCTGCTGTTCGACACGTTGATCGTGCGGTCGTTGATGACGCCGTCGATCGCCGCGCTGCTCGGGCGGTGGTTCTGGTGGCCGATACGAGTGCGCCCGCGACCCGCCAGCTCCATGCTGCGGCCCTTCGGTCCGCGCCGCCTGGTTCGCTCCCTCCTGCTCGGGGAGGAGACGGACGCGCACGCCCCCAGGCGCGAACAGACCGTGGCCTCGACGCCGGGCTGACGACCGCCGGCGGAGGGCCTGTGCGGCTACTGCTGATTTCCGACACCCACGTCCCCAACCGCGCCCGCGACCTGCCCGCAGGGGTGTGGGATGAGGTGGACGCGGCCGACGTCGTCGTGCACGCCGGCGATTGGGTGACGACCGAGCTGCTCGACGAGCTCGACAGCAGGTCGGCTCGGCTGGTGGCCTGCTGGGGAAACAACGACGGTCCCGCATTGCGCTCGCGCCTGCCGGAACGCGCGGAGGTCACCCTGGCGGGCGTGCGCATCACGGTCGTGCACGAGACCGGCGCCGCGGCCGGGCGCGAGGCGCGGATGTCGCGGCTGTACCCCGACACCCGCGTCCTGGTGTTCGGGCACAGCCACATCCCGTGGGACACCACCACCGAAACCGGCCTGCGCCTGCTCAATCCGGGCTCACCGACCGATCGCCGCCGACAGCCGTTCTGCACCTACATGACCGCCTCCGTCGACGCGGGAGCCGTCACCGACGTCGTCCTGCATCGACTTCCGAAGTAGCCGATACATAACCGGCGCACAGCTTGGCCACATAAATAGCTCGGTTACAGAGATATCCTGGGAAGGGTGCAATCGAGTACCGATGTGGTCACCGAGGTATTTCGCGTCGTCGGCCGGTTTCGCCGGCAACTGCGGCGGTCCGCCGGCCGCGGCTTCGACTCGTCGCGCCTGACCGAGTCGCAGTCCGAGCTGTTGTGGCTGGTGGGCCGGCAGCCCGGCATCTCGGTGAACGCCGCCGCCACCGAGCTCGGACTGGCTCCCAACACCGCCTCGACCCTGGTCTCCAAGCTGGTGTCCGGGGGGTTGCTCATTCGGACCGTCGGCGACACCGACCGCAGGGTCGGCCGGTTACACCTCGCCGAGCCCGCCCAGCAGATGATCGACGCGTCCCGGGCCGCGCGGCGGGAGGCGTTGGACAAAGCACTCGCCGAGCTCGACGACGATCAAATCGATTCTTTGACAAGAGGATTGGAGGTCATAGAGATGATGACCAAGACACTGCAGGCGCGACAGCCATGAGCGGATCACTGCCGATGGCGATCGACAGCAGGCACCTGAGCTATCGCTATGGCCGGTTCACCGCCGTCAACGACGTCACGTTGCAGGTCCGCCCCGGCGAAACGATGGGTCTGTTGGGCCCCAACGGCGCCGGGAAGACGACCATGGTCCGGATGCTCACCACGCTTGCGCCGGTGCAGCAGGGCGAATTGCGCATCTTCGGGCTGGACGCGCGCCGCCACACCACCGACATTCGCAGCAACATCGGCTATGTCCCGCAACAACTCTCGATCGAGCCCGCATTGACCGGCCGCCAGAACGTCGAGTGGTTCGCGCGGCTCTACGGCGTGCCCCGGGCCGAGCGGTCAGATCGGGTCCGGCAGGCGCTGACCGCCATGGACCTGCTCGAGGTGGCCGATCGGCTGGCCGCGGCCTATTCCGGTGGCATGGTCCGCCGCCTCGAGGTGGCACAGGCGCTGGTGAACCGCCCGTCGCTGCTGGTGCTCGATGAACCGACGGTCGGGCTGGACCCGATTGCGCGGGACGGGGTCTGGACACAGGTGCGAAAGATGCAGGCGCAGTTCGGGATGACCGTGCTGCTGACCACCCACTACATGGAGGAGGCCGACGCGCTGTGCGATCGCGTCGCGCTCATGCACCACGGCGAGTTGCGCGCGGTGGGCACACCGGCCGAGCTGAAATCCACCGTGTCGACGCGGGCGACCCTCGAGGACGTGTTCCGCCACTATGCCGCCTCCGGCCTGCAGGACGAACCGGCCGGGTCCGAGTCGGCGGGCTCGTTTCACGAAATCCGTTCCGCCAGAAAGGTTGCCCGCCGTGTCGGTTGACAACGTCATGCCGGGAAACCTGGTGCGCGCGCCGCGCGGATGGCAGCGGGTCGGCGCCGTGTTCAGCCGGATCGGCGCGTTCGCGATCGTCGAGATGCAGAAGCTGCAACACGACCGGACCGAGCTGGTCACCCGGATGGTGCAGCCGGCGCTGTGGCTGCTGATCTTCGGGACGACCTTCAGCCACTTGCAAGTCATCCACACCGGGTCGGTGTCATACCTGGCCTTCCTGGCGCCGGGGATCATCGCCCAGTCGGCGCTGTTCATCTCGATTTTCTATGGGATACAGATCATTTGGGACCGAGACGCCGGCGTATTGGCCAAGCTGATGGTGACACCGGCGCCGGCATCGGCGCTGATCACCGGCAAGGCGTTCGCGGCCGGTGTGCGCTCGGTCGCCCAGGTCGTCGGCGTCATGGCGTTGGCATACCTGATGAATGTCGGGCTGACGGTCAACCCGCTGCGGATCGTGGCGGCGATGGCCGTCGTCATGCTCGGCGCCGGGTTCTTCGCGTGCCTGTCGATGACGCTGGCCGGGCTGGTCCGCAGCCGCGATCGCCTGATGGGGATCGGCCAGGCGATCACGATGCCGCTGTTCTTCGCCTCCAACGCGCTGTACCCGGTGGACGTGATGCCCGCCTGGCTGCACGTGCTGAGCAGGGTCAACCCGCTCAGTTACCAGGTCGACGCCCTGCGCGGACTGCTCATCGGCACGCCCTTCAACCCGATGGACATCGTCGTGCTGGCGGTGGCCGCCGTGCTCGGAATCGCGGCCGCCTCAACGCTATTGCGCCGGCTCGTCACCTAGGCGCAGCGCGCCGATAGCCGTCGCGCGGGCGATTGGGAAGCCCGTCGCGCGGTTTCGGTAGCCGATCGTGACCCGAGCGTGACGATTGCTCGCCGACTCCGAATCGTTAGCCAACCGCGATCTGAACCTGCGGCCGCGACAGGCGATTTCCGTCGTCTCCGCGTGTTTCACTGCCCAGCGAACGGATTCGACCGCCGCACGCGGCAGATGAAAGTTGGGATGGGTAGAGAGCTATGAAGTTCTTCGGACAGTTGCGGAAGTTGCGTGGCGCCGCGGCGACTATGCCGCGCCAACTGGCGGTCGCGGCCATGGGGGCTGCCCTGATGTCCGGCCTCGTCACCGCGGCCGGCGTCTCGGCCACCGCGGGGGCGTTCTCGAAGCCGGGGCTCCCGGTGGAGTACCTGGAGGTGCCGTCACCGTCGATGGGCCGCAACATCAAGGTGCAGTTCGAGGGCGGCGGACCGCACGCGGTGTACCTGCTCGACGGGTTGCGCGCCCAGGATGACTACAACGGCTGGGACATCAACACCCCCGCCTTCGAGGAGTTCTACCAGTCCGGCCTGTCGGTCGTGATGCCGGTCGGCGGCCAGTCCAGCTTCTACAGCAACTGGTACCAGCCGTCGTCGGGCAACGGTCAGAACTACACCTACAAGTGGGAGACCTTCCTGACCCAGGAAATGCCGCTGTGGTTGCAGGCCAACAAGCAGGTTTCACCGACCGGCAACGCCGCGGTGGGCCTGTCGATGTCCGGCGGCTCGGCGCTGATCCTGGCCGCCTACTACCCGCAGCAGTTCCCCTACGCCGCCTCGCTGTCGGGCTTCCTGAACCCGTCCGAGGGCTGGTGGCCGACGCTGATTGGGCTCGCGATGAACGACTCGGGCGGCTACAACGCCAACAGCATGTGGGGCCCGTCGACCGACCCGGCGTGGAAGCGCAACGACCCGATGGTCCAGATTCCGCGATTGGTCGCCAACAACACCCGGATCTGGGTCTACTGCGGCAACGGCACGCCGAGCGACCTCGGCGGCGACAACATGCCGGCCAAGTTCCTGGAGGGCCTCACGCTGCGCACCAACCAGCAGTTCCAGAACAGCTACGTCGCCGCGGGGGGTCGTAACGGGACGTTCAACTTCCCGGCGAACGGCACGCACTCGTGGCCCTACTGGAACCAGCAGTTGGTCGCGATGAAGCCCGACATCCAGCAGGTGCTGCTGGCCAGCAACACCACCGCCCAGCCGGCCCAGCCGGCATCACCGGCCGCACCGGCGCAGCCGGCTGCCTGAACCCGCCGAACCAGCATCGGCAGCAGCGCACCGGTCAGCGCTGCTGCCGATGCTTTCTGTCGTTCCGTTCCATCAACAGGGCGCGCCGGTCCTGGTGGAAGTAGGTGTACCCGGTCGTCACCGCACATACGGACGTGGCCATCACCAGCATCCAGGTCCCGTTGACGACCACGCTGATGAAGCCGCCCACCGCCGCGCCCACCATAAAGCTGGCCAACAGCAGAAAGTAACCGAGCCAGTCCGAGACGTTTCCGCCACCAGCGATGTGGCGCTCGATGCCCTGGCCCATCTTGACGGTCGTGCCGGTCACATAGCTCAACGGCACCGAAACCTCGCCGTTCTTGACAAAAGAGGTGTTCAACGCCCCGGTACCAAACGCCAGCAGCATCATCGGCGCGAAATCGACGAGATTCTGCGCCCATCCCACGTCGAAGACGTCGATCACGGTGGCGGCCGCCAAACTGAAGGTGGTCAGCACCGTCGGGCCGTGCGGATGGTCCACCCAGAAAAAGCGCCGGCACAGTGACGCAACGACCACCCCGGCGACGAACGCCGCAATGAGCAGCCCGGCACTTAAGGCCAGCCACCCTTCCCCGGTGAAATACCCGAGCACGGCGCGTTGGGCGTTACCGGTGATGAAAACCACGAAGTAGCCCGCGGAGTGGGTGAAGGAGATCGCGCCCACCACACCGGCCAGCGCCGCCAGCACCCACGACAACCGCGCTTCGCTATTGAAGGTTTCGCTTGCCACGCTGACATGCTGTCAGACGCCCGCCGCCCTCGCAGGGCGACGCATAGCGATTTCCTACCCGGCGACTACGAGGCGGTGAGCCGGGCGATGGACCGCAACGGAATCGCCAACCAGTGCGGCCGGTGCCGCGCCTCATAGCCGGCCTCGTACACGGCCTTGTCCAGTTCGTAAGCGGCCAGCACGTCAGCCGAATCGCGCGGGTCGACCCCCGACGCGGCGGCGTACCCCTCGCAGAACGCGGTCCGGTTGCGCTCGACCCACTCGCGGGCGCGCGCGGCCAGTTGCTTGTCGTCCGCCTGGTCCACCAGTGGTCCGTACGCGGCGTATTCGAACGAGCGCAGCACGCCGGCCACGTCGCGCAGCGGTGAATCCGGTGCCCGGCGCTCATCGAGCGGCTGGCCCGGCTCGCCCTCGAAGTCGATCAGCAGCCAGCTTTCGGGGGTGCGCAGCACCTGGCCGAGGTGCAGGTCGCCGTGCACCCGCTGGACGGTGATCGCCTGATCGGCCAGCTTGGAGAACCGCTCCTCGATGGTCGCCGCGTACTCCCGCAGCTCGGGCACCTTCGCCACGGTCGACGACAGCCGCGCGAGCACGGTGTCGACCGGGAAGGCCGACTCCGCGGTGCCGAGCGACTCGGCCAGGGTGGCGTGCACGGAGGCCACGGCCTCGCCCAGCCGGCAGGACTCGCCGGCGAAGTCGCCGCCGACCTCGTGGGCGTACAAGTCGCCCTCCGCGAACAGGTCCCGCACGCTGGCGGTGGCCATCGCCCACCCTTCGGCGGCGTTGGACGCGAACTCGGTCACCATGCCGAGCGGCCACGCCGCGTCGGCCGTGCCGTCGGGGGCAGCCATCTCGTAGGTGCCCAGCAGCCGGGCCACGTGCGGGTTGCCGGCGCGGCCCAGCACCCGGTTCAGTTCGACGTCGGGGTTGATGCCGCTGCTGACGCGGCGAAACGCCTTGAATATCGCGGCCCGGTCGAAGATGACGCTGGTATTGCTCTGCTCGGCGTCGGACACGTGCGGCAACGCCTGAAGGGGCAGCTCGACGCCGGGCTCCTTGACGAACCTCACCTCGGTGCCCGACGCGGTACGCACGGCCGACGAGTCGATCAGCGACAGCAGAAACTGGGGTGCGTCCGTGTCGTACAGGCCGTCGAAACCGGTGCGGTCGCCGGCGGCGCCGATGGTGGCCACCGAGCTGTACTCGGAGACCGGCCCGGCATCCCATCGCACGATCACCTGGTAGCGCTCCGACGAGCCGTCGGCGTACTGGGCGTCGACCAGGACCAGGTCCAGGTCGTCGCGGAACGGGACGACGACGGCCGCCTCCGCGGAGGTGAGCTCCCGGTTTCGTCCGGCGTACCACCGTTGTTGTGGAAGCCAGTCGGACCAGGGCAGCTTGGCCGGCTCGGTCATCGGTACCCCCACCCCATCACTTCGCTCTGCATCGTCGCCAGCGCGCTCATGCGTCCTCCTCACATGCGGTCAGCTGGAACCAGTAGAAACCGTGGCCGGGCAATGTCAGCAGGTAGGGCAGGTGCCCGATCCGGGGAAATTCGACATGCCCGGTCAGTTCCACCGGTGTGCAACCGCTCCAGTGCTGCAGATTCAGTTCGATCGGCTGTGGGAACCGCGACAGATTGTTGACGCACAGCACCGTGTCCCCGCCCCCGGGCGCCTGGCGCACGAACGCCAGCACCGACGGGTTGGAGCCCCCCAACTCCTCGAACGTGCCGATCGCGAAGGCCTCGTGGCGGCGCCGCACGGCCAGCATCATGCGGGTGAAGTTGAGCAGCGACGTGGAGGTGTCGCGCTGGGCCTCCACGTTGACCGCCTGATAGCCGTAGACGGAGTCCTGGCTGGCCGGCAGGTACAGCCGGCCGGGGTTGGCCTTGGAGAAGCCGGCGTTGCGGTCCGGCGTCCACTGCATCGGGGTGCGCACGCCGTCGCGGTCACCCAGCCAGATGACGTCGCCCATGCCGATCTCGTCGCCGTAGTAGAGCACCGGCGAGCCGGGCAGCGACAGCAGCAGCGCGGTGAACAGCTCGATCTGGTTGCGGTCGTTGTCCAGCAGCGGCGCCAGGCGGCGCCGGATTCCCACGTTCGCCTTCATCCGCGGGTCCTTGGCGTACTCGGAGTACATGTAGTCGCGCTCTTCGTCGGTGACCATCTCGAGCGTCAACTCGTCGTGGTTGCGCAGGAAGATGCCCCATTGCGCCATGTCGGGGATCTCCGGCGTTTGCGCCAGGATCTCCGAGATCGGAATGCGCGACTCACGGCGAACCGCCATGAAGATGCGCGGCATCAGCGGGAAGTGGAACGCCATGTGGCACTCGTCGCCGCCGGTGGTGGGGTCGCCGAAGTACTCGACGACGTCGGCCGGCCACTGATTGGCCTCCGCCAGCAACACCCGGCCGGGGAACTCGTCGTCGACGACCTTGCGGACGCGTTTGAGGAAGGAGTGCGTCTCGGGCAGGTTCTCGCAGTTGGTGCCCTCCCGCTCGAACAGGTAGGGCACCGCGTCCAGCCGGAAGCCGTCGATGCCCAGGCCCAGCCAGAAGCGGATGACGTCGATCATGGCTTCCTGCACGGCCGGGTTGTCGTAGTTCAGGTCCGGCTGGTGGGAGAAGAAGCGGTGCCAGTAGAACTGGCGGCGCACCGGGTCGAAGGTCCAGTTGGACTCCTCGGTGTCGACGAAGATGATCCGGGCGTCGGTGTAGCGCTCGCTGGTATCGCTCCACACGTAGAAGTCGCCGTACGGGCCGTCGGGGTCGTGCCGCGACTCCTGGAACCAGGGGTGCGATTCCGACGTGTGGTTCATCACCAGGTCGGTGATGACCCGGATACCCCGCTCGTGCGCGGCGTTGAGCAACGCCACGAAATCCTCGACGGTGCCGAACTCGGGCAGCACCTTGTAGAAATCCCGGATGTCGTAGCCGCCATCGCGCAGCGGCGAATCGTAGAAAGGGGGCAGCCAGATGCAGTCGATGCCCAGCCATTGCAGGTAGTCCAGGCGCCCCAGAAGTCCGCGCAGATCACCCGAACCGTCGGCGTTGGCGTCGAAGAACGCCCGGACCAGCACCTCGTAGAACACGGCGTGCTTGAACCACGTCGGGTCGGTGGGCAGCGCGGCGGCGTTGTCGAAGTCGTCGGACTCGGGGTGCTCGACGACACCGTCCTGAACGTGACTACCCCCTGCGGGATGGTGCTCGACAGCTTCTCTTGCGTCGTTCATCAAATCCACGATGCCACGTGTACCCGAGGCGCGACATTCGGAATCACGCCCACCGACATGCGACGAAACTCGCTTGGCACCAACCGAATTGACCACCAAGCGCGCATCATCGGCGCGGGTATCAGGCCGGCGGCCCGTCGCCCAGCGTCACGTTGGTGGTGCGGTCGCCCCCGCCGGCGGAGCGGTAGTGCACCGCGATGTTGTCGCCGGGGTGGTGCGGGACGAGGACCTCCGTCATCGACGTGGCCCCGTTGATCGGGACGGTGTCGACCCCGGTGATGATGTCACCGGGCGAGATCCCGGCCCCCGCGGCGGGGCCGCCGGTCACCACGCGTTCGACACGCGCGCCGTTGCCGTTGCTGTCGGTGACGCCCAGGCCGAGGAACGCGGTCGGGCCGATGTGCACGGTGTTCGAGCCGGCGCCCGCCCTGATCTGCCCGGCCACGCCCATCGCGTGGCCGATCGGGATGGCGAAGCCCTGTCCCCCGCCCGACATCTTGTAGTTGTCGGTGGCGGCGGTGTTCACGCCGACCACCTGCCCGTCGCCGTTGACCATCGGTCCGCCCGAGTCGCCGGGCCTGATCGGCGTGTCGGCCTGGATCAGGCCGCCGAGCGACTCGTTGGCGCCGGTCAGGGTGTCGGTCGCCGAGACACTCTGGTTGAGCGCGATGACCTTGCCCGCGACGGCGCTGGGCGTTCCGCCCTGGCCGCCGGCGTTGCCCATCGCCACGACGGGCTGGCCCACCGCGACGCCGCCGCCGATGGCCGCGGTCGGGAGCCCGGCGGCGCCGCGCAGTTGCAGCACCGCGATGTCCTGGGTGCGGTCATAACCGACCACGTCGACGGCATACGTCTGGCCGTTGCCGACGTCGAAGGCGCTGATGTCCGTCGCGCCGGAGATGACGTGGTTGTTGGTCAGCACGACGCCGTTGGGGTCGATCACGATGCCGGTCCCGGCGCCCACCGCGTTGTTGTAGCCGAACTTGGTGTTGATGTTGACCACCTGCGGCCCGACCTGGCCGACCAGTGCCGCCGCATCGACCGGCGCCTGCGGCCGGGTGATCGGCGAGGCGCCCGCCGGTGCGATGCCCAAGCCGAGGCCCAACCCGACCACGGCCAGCATGCTCACCAACCATGACCACCACACCGAGCGGTGGTGCGCTTTGCTCATCCCGTCACCCTTCCTGCGTCGCGGAAAACACCGAACTGTCCCGGCCTTGGGGTCTGGGCGGCACAATCGTGTGTATATAACCGTAATGCAGGTAGCTATTCACGGCAGTGGCAAGGTTCTCATCAGCCACGATGGCCTCCCGTCCACCCCGATGACCGGCGCCTAGGCTGACACGGTGGTCGGATTCGACGCCAAGGCCAGCTTCGCTGAATCGCCGGTGGCCCGGCTGGCCACGATCACCCCGGCCGGCCTGCCCCACCTGGTTCCGGTGGTGTTCGCCGTCGCCGGGGACTCCCCCGACCTGGTGTACACCGCCGTCGACGCGAAACCCAAGACGACGCGGCGGCTGCGGCGGCTGGCGAACATCGCGCACGATCCCCACGTGAGCCTGCTCGTCGACCACTACGCCGACGACTGGACGCGGCTGTGGTGGGTACGGGCCGACGGCGCGGCCACCGTCCACACCGAGGGGCCGGCGATGGAGTCCGCCTACCGGCTCCTGCGGGCCAAATACCCGCAGTATCAATCCGTTTCGCTGGACGGACCGGTGATCGCCGTCGCCGTGCGCCGCTGGTCCAGCTGGCACGCCTGACGGCAACGCCCGCCATTGCGCCGGGCCGACGCAATTGTGGCCGGACCGTGGCCTTGTGTTGGGCCGCGGTTGGGGGAAAAGTTGCTTACGGACCCTGTGAGCTAGGACACACCGCACCGGGCGCGCCCCTCCGGTGATGCGGCCGGGGAGAACTGGAGGAACGTCATGGCGGACAAGGCGAGTGCGTCCCAGGGCGCGGCGGCCGCTCCCACCGCGAAGGGGCCCGGCGATGTGCGCAACGTCGTTCTGGTCGGTCCCTCGGGTGGCGGCAAGACCACCCTGGTCGAGGCGCTGTTGGTCGCCGGAGGGGTGCTGACCCGGGCGGGCTCGGTGACCGACGGCAGCACGGTCTGCGACTACGACGACGCCGAGATCCGCCAGCAGCGCTCCGTCGGTGTTGCCGTCGCCTCGCTGGCGCACGACGGCGTCAAGATCAACCTGGTCGACACCCCCGGGTACGCCGATTTCGTCGGCGAGTTGCGGGCCGGCCTGCGCGCCGCCGACTGCGCGCTGTTCGTGATCGCGGCCAACGAGGGCGTCGACGAACCCACCAAATCGCTCTGGCAGGAATGCGATCAGGTCGGCATGCCCCGCGCCGTGGTGATCACCAAGCTCGACCACACCCGCGCCAACTACGCCGAGGCCCTGGCGGCCGCGCAGAACGCCTTCGGCGACAAGGTGTTACCGCTTTACCTGCCGACCGGCATGCCGGCCTGCGAAGGCCTGATCGGCCTGCTGTCGCAGACGCGTTACCAATACGCCGGCGGCAGGCGAACCGCCCAGCCACCCGATCCGTCCGACGCCGCCCGGATCGAGGAAGCCCGCGGCACCCTGATCGAGGGCATCATCGAGGAATCCGAGGACGAGTCGCTGATGGATCGCTACCTCGGCGGTGAGTCCATCGACGAGGCGGCGCTCATCGAGGACCTGGAGCGGGCCGTGGCCCGGGCGTCGTTCTTCCCGGTCATCCCGGTGTGCAGCAGTACCGGTGTCGGCACCCTGGAGTTGCTGGAGGTCGCCACCCGGGGGTTCCCGTCGCCGATGGAACACCCGCTCCCCGAGGTGTTCACCCCGCAGGGCGCCCCCCACGCGACGCTGACCTGCGATCCCGACGCTCCCCTGCTCGCGGAGGTGGTGAAGACGACGTCGGACCCTTACGTCGGAAGGCTCAGCCTGGTCCGGGTGTTCTCCGGGACCATCAGGCCCGACACGACGGTTCATGTGTCGGGCCATTTTGCGTCGTTCTTCGGCTCCGTCAACGGCTCCAATTCCCATGGCGGCACGCACCCCGACCACGACGAAGACGAACGCGTCGGCGCCCTGTCGTTTCCGCTCGGCAAGCAGCAGCGCCCCGCGGCGGCCGTGGTGGCCGGCGATATCTGCGCGATCGGCAAGCTGAGCCGCGCCGAGACCGGCGACACGCTCTCGGACAAGGCGGAGCCGCTCGTGCTCAAACCGTGGACGATGCCCGAGCCGCTGCTGCCGGTCGCGATCCAGGCGCACGCCAAGACCGACGAGGACAAGCTGTCGGTGGGGCTGGGCCGGCTGGCCGCCGAGGACCCGACGCTGCGGATCGAGCAGAACCCCGAGACCCACCAGATCGTGTTGTGGTGCATGGGGGAAGCACACGCCGGTGTCGTCCTGGACGCGCTGGCCAACCGGTACGGCGTCACCGTGGACACCGTGGAGCTGCGGGTCCCGCTGCGCGAGACCTTCGGCGGCAAGGCGAAAGGCCACGGCCGGCACGTCAAACAATCCGGCGGGCACGGCCAGTACGCGGTGTGCGACATCGAGGTGGAACCGCTGCCGGAGGGCGCCGGATTCGAGTTCCTCGACAAGGTGGTCGGCGGGGCGGTGCCCCGGCAGTTCATCCCGAGTGTGGAGAAGGGTGTGCGCGCGCAGATGGAGAAGGGCGTGCATGCCGGCTACCCGGTGGTCGACATCCGGGTCACGCTGCTCGACGGCAAGGCGCACAGCGTCGACTCCTCCGATTTCGCGTTCCAGATGGCCGGGGCCCTGGCGCTGCGCGAGGCGGCCGCGGCGACGAAGGTGAGCCTGCTCGAGCCCATCGACGAGATCTCGGTGCTGGTGCCCGACGACTTCGTGGGCGCGGTGATGAGCGACCTGTCGGGTCGCCGCGGCCGGGTGCTCGGTACCGAGACCGCGGGCGAGCGCACGCTGGTCAGGGCCGAGGTGCCCCAGGTGGAGTTGACGCGCTACGCGATCGACCTGCGCTCGCTGGCCCACGGCGCCTCGTCGTTCACCCGGACCTTCGCCCGCTACGAACCCATGCCGGAGGCCGCGGCGACCCGGGTGAAGGCCACCGGCTGAACGTCAGGCCCCGCCCCCGAAGCGCTGGGCGACGGCGCGGCGGTCCAGCGAGCCCTTGGCGGTGTGGGGCAGCTCCGCGGCCTGCTCGAAGCTGGTCGGCACCTCGAAGGGGGCCAGGCGGTCGCGGGCGAACGACGCGAGTTCGTCCGGGGTCGGCGCGACGGATCCCCGGGGGACGATCACCGCGGCCACCGTCTCGCCGTACAGCGTGTCGGGCATCCCGAAGACGGCGACCTCCAGGACGTCGGGATGGCTGCCCAGCACGCCCTCGACGCGTTCGGGCGAGATCTTCTCCCCGCCCCGGTTGATGAGTTCCTTGATCCGGCCGCGGATGACCAGCTCACCGGCCGCCGACAGGGTGCCCAGGTCGCCCGTGCGCAGCCACCCGTCGGTGAAATTGGCGGCGGTGATCGCCGGTTCGCCGAGGTAGCCCCGGACCACGGTGGGCCCGTGCAGCCACACCTCGCCGACCTCACCGGGCGGCACGGGCCGGCCGTCGGTCCCGACGATCCGGATCTCCGGCCCGGTCGAGCGACCGACGAGACCGGGTGTGGCCGCGGGGTTCTCGGTGTGGCCGATTTCGGTCGTCGCCACCTGATGCGTGGCCTCGGTCATGCCGAAGGCGCACACCACCGGGGCCGAGAAGGTGTCCTGCAGGGCCTGCGCGGTTTCCGCGGTGAGCGGGGCGCTGCAACTGCGGATGAAGCGCAACGCGGCGTTGCCCGGCTGGTCGGTCCTGGCCCGCTCCAACAGGATCTGGTGAATCGTCGGGACCGCCGTGTACCAGGTGGCGCGGACGGCGTCGATGTCGTCCCAGAAGGTGTGCGCCGAGAACCGTCCGCGGGCCGGCAGCAGCACCGTGCCCCCGGACACCAGGGTCGCCAGCAGCGCGGCCAGCAGCCCGTGACCGTGGTAGAGCGGCATCACCGCCACGGTGGCGTCCCGGGGGCCGAGCCCGTATCCGGCGCTGATGGCGTGCACCGAGCCGGCGATGTTGCCGCGGGTCCACGGGACCATCTTCGGCACCCCGGTGGTTCCGCCGGTGAACATGATCATGGCGTCGTCCTCGCGGAGGCCCTCCGGCGTCGAAAACTGTTGCGCAGCGCCCGCGGTCGTGTCCAGGCTGACGGTCGGGGCACCACCACCGGTCGTCACCGCGAGTGGCCACCACGGCAGGTGCTGTCCCTCGTCGTCGCCCGGTGCGGCGCCGTCGATGAGGACCGCCCTGGCGCCCACGGCCTCGCTGCGTGCGCGCTGTTCGCCGACCGGCAGCGCCGGATCCAGCGGGACGGCGACCAGGTCGGCCCGTGAAGCGGCCAGCAGCCCGACGACGAACTCCGCGTTGCTTCCGGAGCGCAGCGCGACGCGGTCGCCCGGGCGCAGCCCGGCCCGGGCCAGCTGCCCCGCCAGGTCGTCGGCGAGCCAGAGCAGGTCGCGGTAGCTGACCGGCACCCGATCGGCGGTGACGACCAGCGCGGGGGTGTCCGGGGACCGGCCCCCCGCCTCCTCGACCAGATCGGCGATGCGTGCGCCCGCGGTGCGGGCCGAGCCCACGCCGCCGCCGATGATCTCTTCAGGCCTCGTCGTCCTCATCGCCGCGCTCCCTTTCGTCATTGTCTCGACAACATCCTGCTCGAACCATGCCCGGTGGCGTTGCCGCTCGTCCAATAGTGGTTCGCTCACGACCGATAACCGTTGGCTATCGACGCCGCCGGGCCGCCGCTGCCAGCGCCGATAGACGGCGTGAATCGCTGCATAGCGGTTCGGTCTTGGACAACCGGCGGGTGGCCGCGTCAGAGTATGGGCCGAGCCTTTACTTCAGCGGAAACACACACGAGGAGTCGCCCCATGACCGGGTCCACGCGTTTGATCGACGGCTTCCATCTGGTGGTGGACGCGCTCAAGGCCAACGACGTCGACACCATCTACGGGATCGTCGGCATCCCGATCACCGACCTGGCCCGCGTCGCGCAGGCGTCCGGAATCCGCTACATCGGCTTCCGCCAGGAGACCTCGGCCGGCAATGCCGCGGCCGCCGCCGGATTCCTGACCCGCCGGCCGGGCGTGTGCCTGACGACGTCCGGGCCCGGGTTCCTCAACGGGTTGCCCGCGCTGGCCA
Organism: Mycobacterium europaeum; assembly: GCF_002102155.1. Taxonomy (GTDB): domain Bacteria; phylum Actinomycetota; class Actinomycetes; order Mycobacteriales; family Mycobacteriaceae; genus Mycobacterium; species Mycobacterium europaeum. Next base: position 237,548 of record NZ_LQOU01000010.1, on the reverse strand, counting down.
ACGCCACCGTGAACTGCTTCCCGATGATCCAGATCTCGGGGTCCAGCAACCGGGCGCTGGTCGATCTGCAGCGCGGCGACTATCAGGACATCGACCAGCTCAACGCCGCACGGCCGTTCGCGAAGGCGGCCTATCGGATCGGCCGGGTCGAGGACATCGGGCGCGGCGTCGCGCGTGCCGTGCGCACCGCGATCTCCGGCCGTCCCGGCGGCGTCTACCTCGACATCCCCGGTGACGTGTTGGGGCAAGCGCTGGACGCCGCGGCGGCCGCGGACACAATCTGGCGGATCGTCGACCCGGCACCCCGGCAGCTGCCGGCGCCCGAGGCGGTCGAACGCGCGCTGCAGATGCTGGCCCAGGCGCGGCGACCGTTGATCGTGCTCGGCAAGGGCGCCGCATACGCCCAGGCCGACACCGTGATTCGCGAGTTCGTCGAGGCCACCGGGATTCCGTTCCTGCCGATGTCGATGGCCAAGGGGCTGCTGCCCGACTCCCACCCGCAGTCCGCGGCGGCCGCGCGGTCCCTGGCGATCGCCCGGGCGGACGTGGTCCTGCTCGTCGGCGCCCGGCTGAACTGGCTGCTGGACCACGGGGATTCGCCGCAGTGGTCCGCCGACGCCAAGTTCGTGCAGGTCGACATCGCGCCCTCGGAATTCGACAGCAATCAGCCGATCGCCGCGCCCCTGGTCGGCGACATCGGCTCGGTGATGTCGGCGCTGCGCGACGCAGTGGGCGCCCAGCCCATCAGGGTGCCCACGGAATGGACCGCGGAGCTGGCCGAGCGCGCGGCCCGCAACGACGCCAAGATGCGCGAGCGCCTGGCCGAGGACGCTCATCCCATGCGGTTCTACAACGCGCTCGCGGCGGTTCGGGCGGTGCTGCAGGAGAACCCGGACGTGTACGTGGTCAACGAGGGAGCCAACGCGCTTGACCTGGCCCGCAACGTGATCGGCATGGAGGTGCCGCGGCACCGGCTGGACACGGGAACCTGGGGTGTCATGGGCATCGGCATGGGTTACGCCATCGCCGCCGCCGTCGAAACGGGCCGGCCCGTCGTCGCGATCGAGGGTGACAGCGCATTCGGCTTCAGCGGCATGGAAGTCGAGACGATCTGCCGCTACCGGCTTCCGGTGACCGTGGTCATTCTCAACAACGGCGGCGTCTACCGGGGGGACGAATCCTCCAACGGAGCGGACCCGGCTCCCACCGTGCTGAACGCCCGGGCGCACCACGAGCTGATCGCGGAGGCCTTCGGCGGCAAGGGATATCACGTCACCACCCCTGCGGAACTGTGCTCGGCGCTGGCGGAGGCGATCGACTCCCGGAGCCCGTCGATCATCGACTGCGAGCTCGACCCCGCGGCGGGAGTGGAGAGCGGGCATCTGGCGAACCTGAACCCGACCAGCGCGGCCGCGACCGGAAAGGTCAGCGCCGGTGCGTGATTCGCGACAGCTGCACGTCGAAGAACTCGTTCAGCGACAACCCCTCGGCGGAGGCCGCCAGCGCGCGGGCGATCGGTGAACCCGGGCCGGCGGAATTGGTGGCCAGGACGATGTCGGCCTTGAGCACCGGATCAACCATTTCCACCGCGCGGACCTCCGGACCCAGCGGCGACGTCCACAACCAGGTGTGCGGCACGATGCACGCCCAACTCCCCGCGGCGACCTGAGCGAGTAACGAGGCGACGGAGTCGGTTTCGACCTGCGGGGCAACTTCGATGGCGTGGTCGGCGAAGGCTTTGTCGATGATCTGGCGATCCCGCATGTCAGGGGTGAGCAGCGCCAGCGGCAATTGCGCGGCCTCCGGCCAGGTCATCGTCGGCGCGGCGGACCCCAACATGTCCGCGGGCGACAACAGCACGTAGTGCTCCTGGTACAGCGGCACGAGGTTCATGTCATGGGCCTCGTCGGGCGCCACGTGCACGATCGCGGCATCCAGTTCGAATTCGCGGAGGCGCCGGTACAGTTCGGTGCCCGCCAGCCGGGACGAGATGTGCACCTTCGCCAACGGGTGCGCCGAGCAGAACGCCGAGAGCACCAGGGAGGCCGTCGTGGACGCGGTGGGCACGGTGCCGAGGCGCAGCATGCCGGTGATGCCCGATCGCACCGCGTGCACCTCGGCCTTGAAGGCGTCGTGCTCGGCGAGAATCCGCCTGGCCCACACCACCAACCGCTCCCCTTCGGGTGTGAGGCCCTCGAAGCTGTGCCCGCGATTGATCAGCGTGACGTTCAATTCGCGCTCCAGCTTGGCGATCGCCGCGGACAACGCGGGTTGGGACACGAAGCACTTCTCGGCGGCGCGGGCGAAGTGGCGCTCCTGCGCGACCGCAACGAAATACTCCAATTGTCGGAAGAGCACCCGCACCTCCTCGGCCCACAAAGTTTCGCTGAGGCTAGCGTCTCGCCGGCACGCCAGCCAGTCCGGCGAGCCGATCCACCACCGACCCATTCCCGGGCCGTCGCCCTCACCGGCGAACCGGCAAACGTTTGCTGAAAAGGGCGTGCGGGAACAGCCGGTAGAATACCGTCGTGGTAATCGCACCATCTCGAAGGGCGGGCGCTATGCGTCGAGGTGTTCGTTATCTATTTGTTATGGTCGCGATCACGGCGATGGTGCTCATCGGATCGACCGGTCGCAGCCACGCTTCCGTCCCGGCGCCGCAACCCGCCCCCTCGGTCGCCTCGGTTTTGCCGGCTGACGGCGCGGTGGTGGGCGTCGCACATCCGGTCGTGGTGACGTTCACCGCGCCGGTCGGCGATCGCGCCGCCGCCGAGCGGTCCATCCACGTCGCCTCGCCGAGCAACACGCCCGGACACTTCGAGTGGGTCGAGAACAACGTTGTGCAGTGGGCGCCCAACCGGTACTGGCCCGCCCACACCCACGTCTCGGTCGGCGTTCAGGCCCTGACGACGGGCTTCGACACCGGAGACGCGTTACTGGGCGTCGCCAGCATCTCCGCGCACACCTTCACCGTCAGCCGTAACGGCGAGGTGCTGCGCACCATGCCGGCCTCGATGGGCAAGCCCAGCCGGCCCACGCCGATCGGCAATTTCACGGCCCTGGAGAAGCAGCGCACCGTCGTCATGGACTCGCGGACCATCGGCATCCCGCTCAGCTCGCCCGAGGGATACAAGATCACCGCCCAATACGCCGTGCGCGTCACCTGGAGCGGCGTCTACGTGCACTCGGCGCCCTGGTCGGTCGACTCCCAGGGCTACGCCAACGTGAGTCATGGGTGCATCAACCTGAGTCCCGACAACGCCGCCTGGTACTTCAACCAGGTGAACGTCGGCGATCCCATTCAAGTCGTCGCCTGATTGCGGACCCGCGCCGCTCACACCCGCCGCGGCGCGGTCGAGCCCCGTGTGACGACGGTCACAACGCTTGAACGGAAGACCGGCCCGCGGCGGTGAGTTCTCGGTAGACGAGGATCCGAACGGGAGGCTGGCGATGACCGGTGATGCGAAGCAAGAGTCAGCCGTTGCGGATTCGAGCGGTTCGGCGCGGCAACACGTGGCCGACCGCATCCGTCACCTCGACGCCGTCGACGAACAGTTCCGCACCACCAAGCCGGACGCCTCGGTCCAACAGACGGCGCGTGAGCCGGGGCTTCGCCTGCCAGAGATCCTGCGAACCTTCGTCGAGGGCTACGCCGACCGTGCGGCACTGGGCTGGCGGGCACGTTCGCTGGTCACCGACTCCGCGACCGGCCGCACCACCGCGCAGTTGCTTCCCCGGTTCGACACCCTGACCTACCGCGAGCTCTGGGCGAACGTCGGGGCGATTGCCAGCGCCTGGCGCGGCGACGCCACGAATCCGGTGGCCCCTGGAGATTTCGTCGCCACAGTCGGTTTCGCCAGCGCCGAGTACCTGACGCTCGACCTGGTCTGCGGGTATCTCGGGCTGGTGGCGGTGCCGCTGCAGCACAACGCGGCGGCGTCCCGGTTGCGGCCGATCGTGACCGAGGTCGAGCCGCGGGTGCTCGCGGCGGGCGCCGGTTACCTCGACCTCGCCGTCGAGGCGGCGCTGGGCAGCGCGTCGTTGCGGCGCTTGGTGGTTTTCGACTACTCCCCGCGCATCGACGATCAGCGTGAGGCTGTGGAGCGCGCGCGGGCGACGCTGTCCGCCGCGGGGATGACGGTGACGGTCGAGACGTTCGACGAGCTGATCGGGCGCGGCCGCACCCTGCCGCTCGAGCCGGCCTACACCGGCGGCACCGACGAACGCCTGGCCATGATCATGTACACGTCGGGCAGCACCGGACTGCCCAAGGGCGCCATGTACACCGAGCGCATGCTGTGCAAGCTGTGGACCAACGAGCTGATGCCCGAGTTCGCGGACACGCCCGTGCTGAACGTCAACTTCATGCCGCTCAATCACCTCGGCGGCCGGATACCGCTGTCGACCGCGTTCCAGGCGGGCGGCACCAGCTACTTCGTTCCCGAGAGCGACCTGTCGACGCTGTTCGACGACTGGAACCTGGTGCGCCCCACCGAGATGGGGCTGGTGCCGCGGGTGGCGGAGATGCTCTACCAGCGTTATCAGAGCGCGGTGGACCGGCGCGTCTCCCGGGGCGTCGACCCGGAATCCGCCGCGGCCGAGGCGCGCACCGAGCTGCGCGAGCAGGTATTGGGTGGGCGCATCGTCACCGCCTTCTGCGGCACGGCGCCCCTGGCCGCCGAGATGCGAAGCTTCGTCGAGACCTGCCTGGGCGTACACGTGCTCGACGGCTACGGCTTGACCGAGGTGGGGATGGTGACCAAGGACGGCAGGATCGCCCGCCCCCCGGTTTTGGACTACAAGCTCGTGGACGTCCCGGAACTCGGTTACTTCCTTACCGACAAACCCTTCCCGCGCGGCGAGCTGCTGGTCAAGTCGCTGACCGCCACGCCCGGATACTTCAAACGCCCGGACGTCACCGCCAATGCCTTCGACGCGCAGGGCTATTACCGGACCGGGGACGTGATGGCCGAACTGGAGCCGGACCGGCTCGCCTACGTCGACCGCCGCAACAACGTATTGAAGCTCGCGCAGGGTGAATTCGTGGCCGTCGCGCGCCTGGAGGCGGTGTTCAGCAGCGCGGCGCTGATCCGCCAGATCTTCGTCTACGGCAACAGCGAACGACCCTACCTGCTGGCCGTCATCGTGCCGACCGCCGACGCGCTGGAGAGGTTCGCCGGCGATCCCGGGGGGCTCAGGGCGGCCCTGGGCGAATCCCTGCGCCAGTCAGGCAAACTCGCCGAGCTCCAGTCCTACGAGGTGCCGGTCGACTTCCTCGTCGAGGCCGATCCGTTCAGCGAGGACAACGGGCTGCTGTCCGGGGTGGGCAAGCTGCTGCGACCCAAGCTCAAGGAGCACTACGGCGAACGGCTCGAGCGGTTGTACGCGGACCTGGCGGCCAACCGGGCCACCGAGCTGCGGGCGCTGCGCGACGGGGCGGCCGACCGCCCGGTGATCGACACGCTGGTGAGCGCCGCCGAAGCTCTGCTCGGCCTGGCGGGCGGGCCGCCGGACCCCGGCGCGTTGTTCATCGAACTCGGCGGAGATTCCCTGTCGGCCCTGACCTTCTCCAATCTGCTGCAGGACATCTTCGACGTCGAGGTCCCGGTGGGCATGATCACCGGCCCGGCCACCACCCTCAGCCAGCTCGCGGAATACGTTGCCGCCGAGCGTCGTTCGGGGTCGCGGCGGCCGACGTTCGCGACGGTGCACGGGCGCGACGCCACCGAGGTCCGCGCGGCCGACCTCACCCTGGACAAATTCATCGACGCGAAAACTCTTGCCGCGGCGGCCGGGCTGCCCTGCGCCACCGGCACGTCGCACACCGTCCTGCTGACCGGCGCCAACGGCTACCTCGGCCGATTCCTGTGCCTGGAATGGCTGGAGCGGCTCGCCGAGACGGGCGGAAAGCTCGTCTGCATCGTCCGCGGCGCGGACGCCGCGGCGGCCGCCGAGCGGCTGGAGGGCGTCTACCGCAGCGGCGACCCGCGGCTGCTCGAGCGGTTCCGCGAGCTGGCGGCCGACCATCTCGAGGTGATCGCGGGCGACATCGGCGAGCCGAACCTGGGGCTGGACCCGGCAACATGGGACTCGCTGGCCCGCGGCGTGGACCTGATCGTCCACCCGGCGGCGCTGGTCAACCACGTCCTGCCCTACGACCAATTGTTCGGTCCCAATGTCGTTGGCACCGCCGAGATTATCCGCCTGGCTATCACCGAACGCGTCAAGCCGGTGAACTATCTGTCCACCGTGGCGGTGGCCATGTCGGTGGCCGAGTTCGCCGAGGACGGCGACATCCGCGCCATCAGCGCGGTTCGGCCGATCGACAACGGCTACGCCAACGGGTACGCCAACAGCAAGTGGGCCGGCGAGGTGCTCCTGCGGGAGGCACATGACCTGTGCGGGCTGCCCGTCGCCGTCTTCCGGTCCGACATGATCCTCGCCCACAGCCGCTACGCCGGCCAGCTCAACGTCCCGGATGCGTTCACCCGCTTGATCTTCAGCTTGCTGGTCACCGGCATCGCGCCGGCGTCCTTCTACGAGGCCACCGACACCGGCGGCCGCGCCGTCGCCCATTACGACGGGCTGCCCGCCGACTTCGTGGCCGAAGCGGTGACCGCGCTCGGCGAGCAGATCGCAACCGTCGCCGACGATGCGGCGGCCACCGGGACGTTTCGCTCCTATGACGTGATGAACCCGCACGACGACGGCATCTCCCTGGACGTGTTCGTGGATTGGCTGGTCGCCGACGGCCACGACATCCGGCGCATCGAGGATTACGACGAGTGGCTCGGACGGTTCGGCACGGCGCTGCGGGCGCTGCCGGACCGGCAGCGCCAACTCTCGGCGCTGCCGTTGCTGGACGCCTACCGGAAACCGGAGCGACCGCTGCGCGGCGCACCGGCCCCGACCGACGCCTTCCGCGGCGCGGTCCGGACCGCCAAACTCGGTGCGGACCACGACATCCCGCACCTGTCGGCGGACTTGATCGCCAAGTACGTTCTCGATCTGCGGTTGCTCGGTCTGTTGTAGCCGGGCACCCATTCGGGATGCCTATGCTGGCGGGGAGACTGCATGGTCGCGACGGGGAGGAGATCGACATGGCGGCTGCGGGGGCACGCGCCGTACGGTTCGACCGGTACGGGGGCCGCGAGGTGTTGTACGTGGCCGACGTCGACATGCCCGTCCCGGGGCCCGGCGAGGTGGTCGTCGAGGTCCGCGCAGCCGGAATCAACCCCGGCGAGGCCGCCATCCGCACCGGCGCCGTGCACGAGATGTTCCCCGCCACCTTTCCGTCCGGCGAGGGCAGCGACCTGGCCGGGATCGTGACCGCGGTGGGCCCCGGTGTGACCGAATTCTCGGTGGGCGACCAGGTTTTGGGGTTCAGCTTCCGCCGGTCCAGTCACGCCAGCCATGCCGCGGTCCCGGTCGGCCAGCTGATTCCCAAACCGGCTCAACTCAGCTGGGAGGTCGCCGGCTCCCTGTACGTCGTCGGTGTGACCGCGTACGCGGCCGTCCGGGCGGTGGCACCGCTACCCGGGGAGACGGTCGCCGTCTCGGCGGCGGCCGGCGGCGTGGGCAGCCTCGTCGTGCAACTCCTGGCGCTGCGGAAGGCACGGGTGCTCGGCATCGCCGGACCCGCCAACGCCGACTGGCTGCGCGCCCACGGCGTCACCCCGGTTCCCTATGGCGACGGGCTGGCCGACCGGCTGCGCGAGGCGGCGCCAACCGGGATCGACGCGTTCATCGACCTTTTCGGGCCCGACTACGTGCAGCTCGCCGTCGACCTGGGCGTCGCGCCCGACCGAATCGACACGATCATCTCGTTCCAGAAGGCCGGCGAAGTCGGCGCCAAGACCGAAGGCAGCGCCGAGGCGTCGACGCCGGAGGTGCTGGCCGAAATGGCCGGGCTCGTCGTCGACGGCACTCTCGATTTCGAGGTCGCGGCCACGTACCCGCTGGATCGGGTCGCCGATGCCTTCGCAGAATTGGAGAAGCGACACACCCGCGGCAAAATCGTTCTGCTGCCGAATGATTCAGAGTGATGAGGCCGGACCCACAACACCGGCCTGCACGATCTTGACGACCACCAGCGCGACCGCCAGCACCAGGTAAGCCCGCAGGGTGAAGAGCCCCGCCCGGCGAATCGGCGACATGGCCGGGCGGGCCAGGCCGTCAAGGCCCGGGGTCTGCCACTCCATCCGGTCCTGGCGGCGGATCGCGCGGCGTTCGGCGCGGGTGAGTGTCGGGGTGTCGTCGAGCTCATCGACCTGGTCGGGGTCCAGGCCGCCTCCGAGCGTCCGCACGACGGCTTCGGCGTCGCGCAGCGCGGAGTACCGGCGTCCGGCGATGATGACGGCGGCACCACCGACGACGCCGATGGCCGCGCCGACGGCCAGGCCCGCCTCGATGGTGGACGTCGGCAGGCCCGGGAAGAACGTCGTCGCCGTCAACGCCAGCGACAGCAGCACCAGCGCCCAGACGATGGTCCACGCAACGATGTTCTGCCGCGCGCTGTTTGCCCACGGGCCCAGCAACGCCCGGTCGTTGCACAGCAGCACGAGGAAGACGGTTGCCGAAGGCAGCAGGACACCGGCCAGCGCCTGCACACCCTGGGTCACCAGGCCCAGGATGTGGTCGGGGCTGAACGCGACCGCGGCCGACACCGCGAGCAGCAGGGCGTAGCCGCCGTAGAACAGCGGAGCCTCGCTGATCTTCCAGTGCAGGGAGTGCCTCCTGCCCATCGCGTCCCCGATGGCGTAGGTGGTGGCCAGCCCGATGGCGTTCGCCCCGATCAGCGAGGCGTCGAGCAGGATGATCGCGAACAGCGTCCCGACCGTGCCGCCGAGGTGCCGGGACAACTCCGCCGCCACCGCGCCCGCGTCGGTGAAGTGGCCCGCGCCGGCCAGACCGAAGGCCGTGACCGCCATCAGCGCCGTCGCGCCGACCATGACCACGACGATCCCGATCACCAGATCCGCTCGGGCGTAAGCCATCCAGCGGGTGGTGATGCGCTTGTCCACCACGTTGGACTGCTGGAAGAAGAGTTGCCAGGGCGCCACCGTGGTGCCCACGATCGCGATGACCAGCAGCAGCACGGTGGAGTTGACCCCGCCCGCGAAGCGCGGAATCAGGCCGCCGGCAATCCCTTTCGCCGTCGGATGCACCAGCAGCACCATCGGGATGACCAGCACGTTCACCGCGATCAGCAGGAACATCAGCCCCTCCCAGCGGCGAAACGACCCGCCGGCCACCACCGCGAACAGCAGCACGGCAGCGGCCGGGATCGCGATCGCCTTGGGACAGCCCAGGAACCCGAGCGCCAATGCGACACCGATGAATTCGGTGACGATCGTCAACGCATTCAGGATCAGCAGATCACCGACGCTGAACGCGCCCCAGAACCTGCCGAAGCGCTCGAAGATGAGCCGCGCGTGCCCGACTCGGGTCACCGCGCCGAGCCTGAGCACCATCTCCTGGTTCACGTACAGCACCGGAATCAGCAGCGCCAGCGTCCACAACAGCGCCATCCCGTAGTTCTGTCCGGCCTGAGCGTAGGTCGCGACGCCGCCGGCGTCGTTGTCCCCCACCATCACGATCAGCCCGGGACCGCTGACGACCAGCAGCGTGCGCAGGCGGCGCCAGCGGCCGCCGGATGCCCCGGCGCCGTCACGCCGGATGCGGCCGAACGCCCCGACGATGTCGCCGGGGTGGGCGACGCCGGCATGCGTTGGCGCGGCGGCGGTGACGACGCCGACGGCCTCGGATGAGACGGGGGTCACCGGTGGGGGCCGGCCGACGGGTGACCACCGAGCGACGCGGTGACCACCGCGATCGGCATGCGCGCCACGTACAGGTTGGCCCGCTCCTGGGGGGACAGGACGGTCCGCGCGTGCACCTTGTTGGCCCACAACCGCGCCGACCGCAGCCACGAACGTCCCCGACCCCCGGTCGAAGCGGTGAGACGGTGTGTGACAACAAAAGCCATGATCTTCTCCTTGCGGGAGGTCCGATCGGCTGAGCCCGTGGCACCCGGACAGGAGCGAACGCGCCGCTAGGGACCGGGGTGTCCGTGAAAGCTCAGGCGGCAGAAGGAAAGCCGGAACCGGATCGGAACAAGACGGATTTCGGATAGGGACTATCGCCCGGACTCATCTCGTCCTCACCCCCTCACGGCCGCGACACACGCGGGTGTCATCACTGGTCACCTGAACAGGAGGGAAACGAATGCCGACGACGTGCCGCCGACCGCACCCCTCTCGTCGGAGCTTCGGCACTGCACGGCGTATCCGGAACCTGACAGACGGTCGCGACCCGCTTCGCCCGGCTTCGCCGCGCTTGCGATCGCTCCCGACCGAGGGTCGCGACCCGCTTCGCCCGGCTTCGCCGCGCTTGCGATCGCTCCCCGTTCCGGAAGCCACTTGGGCTCAACCCTTGGGTCCGGGAAGAGCTGTCCTGACCCGGGGCGTCTCTCGACGTTCGGGGTCAGTGGCCTGTGTCCATGCAGACGCCTCACCTACCGAGGTGCTTGCGAAACCCTTTGTACACCGCGGCCCAGGGCCCGTCAAACTCATTCGCGTAACCGTTGCGGCAGGTGGACGGGGCTAGCGCCTGCCCGGGCCGGTCGCGCGGCGCCGGCGCCTACCCTCGACACCATGGCCAACACTCTGCAAGATCCGAAGGTCTCGACCGTTCTCGACCGGATGTACACCGAGGCGGAGAACCAGATGTCGCTGTTGCGCCAGCGGCACGGCGATTTCGACCGGCCGATGACCGCGCGGGAACGCGCCGACGCGATGAGCGAGTTCTACATCCCGGTCACACCGGAGGCCGGCCGGCTGCTCTACGCGCTGGTGCGGGCGGCCCGGCCGGCGACGGTCGTCGAGTTCGGAATGTCGTTCGGCATCTCCGCCGTGCATCTGGCATCGGCGGTGCGCGACAACGGCTCCGGCCGGGTGGTGACGACCGAGCTCAACGAGACGAAGATCGCCGCCGCGCGGCAGACCTTCGCGCTAACCGGTCTGGACGACGTGATCACCGTCCTCGAAGGAGATGCGCTGACCACGCTGGCCGGGCTGGACGGGCCCGTCGACTTCGTCTTGCTGGACGGCTGGAAGGACCTGTATCTGCCGGTGATCGAGCTGCTCGAACCCCGGCTTTCGACGGGGGCGTTGGTGGTAGCCGACAACACCAGCGCCGCCGACACGCAGCCGTACCTGGATCGGGTGCGCAATCCCGGCAACGGCTATGTGAGCTTCAACTTCGGAGTCCGGGAGGGCGACAGCATGGAGATCAGCTGCCGCACCGGCGATTAGGACCTAGCGCAGCGATTCCTCGAGCCACGGCGTCAACCATTTCACCCCTTCGGGCGTGAGGTGGACGCCGTCACTGCGGACCTTGATGCCGTCGACCTTGGCGGTGTAGACGCCGTCCGGACAGAGCTTTTTGTTGAGGTCGAGGATTTGCACGCCCGGGTGGTGGGCGACCGTCTTGCGCAGCATGGTGTTCCACAGGTTGACCCGGTCGGGCTGGTCTTCGGGATACAGGCGGCCGTCCGGCTTCTCACCGCCCCTGCTGTATGGCACCGTCGCGACCACCACTCGAACGCCGTTGGCGCTCACGATGTTCAGCGCACGCTCTAGCTCGCCGTTGAGGTACGCATCGAAGGTCGGGTCGCCGATGTGGGTCCACTGGCCCTCGTTCACGCGGTCGACGGTTTCCCAGCGGCCGATGATCAGCAGCGCGACGTCCGGCTGGTCCTGGCTGACCTGGGTCGACCAGCGGATCGGCCAGCCGTCGCACGCCGGTCGCTGCTCCAGGGTTTGACCGATGTACCGGTACGGCGTGCCGCGGACCAGGCTGCAGCCGATCACGGTGTGGTCGAGGAACGCGAATCCCGGCGTCGGCGGCAGGTAGTGCATCCACGTCCACCCGATCGAATCGCCGAACACCGAGACGGTGAAGGGCCGGTTGGGGTCGCGGGGGCCCGCCGGGCGGCTGCCGCCCGGCGGCGACGGCGACACCGCGGCGACCGCCGAGACCCCCGGCGGCAGACCGACCTCGCGCAGGCCGGGCCCGGCGCCTACCGGGACGACCATCAGTGTCACCGCGGCGGCGCTGGCCACCGTGGCGGCCGCCAGCGGCAATAGCGGCACCCGCGCCGGCCGCCAGCGCCGGATGGGTTGTTCGATCAGCCACCACGACGCGGCGGCCAGCGCCACCGTCGCGCCGCACCGGGCGGCGAACAGCGGCAGCCCCGTCCACCCGGTGCGCTCGCCGTTGAGCACCAGAAAGATTGGCCAGTGCCACAGATAGACGCCGTAGGAGATAGTGCCCAGCCACACCAGGGGCGGGGCCGCCAGGATGCGGGCGGCCGCGCCCCGCTGTTCCAAGGCCACGGGCGCCACCACCAGAACGGACGCGATCGCGACCCCGATGAACAGGCCGTGGCGGAACTCGCCGCTACTGCCGGTGGCGTAATGGGTCGCCGTCGCGAGACCCGCCAGGCCGGCGAGTGGCAGCACGCGGGCGACGCGCCGGGCCCAGCGGGTCCGGATCATGCACCAGCCCCGGTTCAGCGACGGCCAGTCGCGAACCAGCAGGGCCGCCGCCGCGGCGCCGGTCAGCAGCGCCTGGGCGCGGGTATCGGTCCCGAAGTAGACGCGGTCGCGGGTGTGGTCGGTCACCATCACCATCGCGAGCACGGCCGACGCCAGGGCCCCCACGGTGGCGATCACGAACGTCGCGAACCGGACGCCCCCCACCGTGGCCTGGGTGCGGCGGCGCCGCGCACGGGCGGCCAACAGCAGCGTCACCGCGATCAGCAGCACCGGCCACACGAAGTAGTACTGCTCTTCCACCCCGAGCGACCAGGTGTGCTGCAGCGGCGAGGGCGGGGCACCCTGCGTGAAATAGTCGGTCTTCTGGGCGACGAACCGCCAGTTCGCCATCCACACGAACGCCGCGATGGCGTCGTCGCGCAGCCCGGTCAGGGACCGCTCGGGCAGGAGCTGGCGGGCCGCCGCCACCGTGAGCACCATCAGCACCAGGGCCGGCAACAGCCGGCGCGCACGGCGAATCCAAAAGCCGGCCAGCTCGATACGGCCGGTGCGCCCCAGCTCGTCCAGGAGCAGCGAGGTGATCAGGAAGCCGCTGAGTACGAAGAAGACGTCGACGCCGATGAACCCGCCGCCCACGCCGGGGATGCCGCCGTGGCCGACCAGCACCAGCGCGACCGCTATCGCGCGTAACCCGTCGAGCGCGGGAATCCCGCTGCGCCGCTCCGGTTTATCCCAGATCGCCAGGCGGCCGACGCGCCGCACCGGCGCGACCCAGCGGGGCCGCCGAGCCCGACGAGCCGGTGCGGGATGAGTCCCGCCCGGCTCGGTGCTTGCTGTCAGCGCGCCGTAACTACCATCTCGCCCGGCGCCATGGTTGATGCCGATACGTCGCTGCCCCTCCTGTTGAGTTCAGCAAGCCAGCCTAGAGGCGAGGCGGCCGGATCGACCGGAGAGACACGCGAAGACCCGCTTCGCTTTTGGACGGCGCCGCGCGTGCTATACGGGCCCGGCCGGTTCCGCATCGGCGTTCGCCTCGGCGAGGGCCAGGCCGAGTTCCTCGAGCACGTCGGCGGTGTCGGCACCGAGCTCCGGGGCCGGACCGGCGACGCGTCCCGGTGTGCGGGAGAACCAGGTCGGCACGCCGGGGAACCGCACCGGGCCGTGCGGCGTGGGCACCGTCTCGAAGAACCCGAGGGCGTCGAGATGCTCGTCGTCGAAGAGTGTCGCCGGACTGGACAGCGCCGCGGCCGGTATCTGAAGTTCCCGGAACAGATCCAGCCACTCCTGCGTCGTCCGCTGCGCCATCGTCTCGGCCAGCAGCGCGTACACGGTGTCGATCTGCCGCGCGCGCCGCTCGAGAGTCGCGTACAGCTCGCTCTGCCACGGGGGCCGCACCGCCTCCATGAAGGCGGCCCAGTGCTTGTCGTTGTAGATCAGCGCGGCGATGTAGCCGTCACGGGTGCGGTACGGCCTCCGGTTCGGCGCCACCGTCCGCGGATACACCGCGGGCCCCAGGGGCGGGTCGAACATGGCGCCGTTGGCGTGTTCGACGAGCATGAACGACGCCATCGTCTCGAACATGCCGATTTCCACCTCTTGTCCCTCGCCGGTGCGCTCGCGGTGGAACAACGCCATCATGGTGGCGTAGAGCGCGGTCAGTCCGGCGACCTTGTCCGCCATGATGGTGCCGACGTAGCTGGGTTCGCCCGTTAACTGCTCCTGGACGTACGGCAACCCGCAGGCCGCCTGGATGGTGTCGTCGTAGGCGGGCAGGTCCCCGTTCGGGCCGCGCCGGCTGTAGCCGTAGCAGTTGGTGTAGACGATGCCCGGATTGATCGCCGCCACCTCGTCGTAGCTGAACCCCAGCCGGGCAACGGCTTTGGAGCGCATCGAGTGGATGAAGACGTCGGCCCGTTCGATCAGCGCCCGCACGACGGCCTTGCCCGACTCCGACCGCAGGTCGACCGTGATGCCGCGCTTGCCGCGGTTGACGTTGACGAAGACGCCGCCCATGCCCCGGACCGGCCCCACCGACACGTAGCGCGTGTCGTCGCCCTGCGGCGGCTCGACCTTGATCACGTCGGCGCCCATGTCGGCCATGATCTGCGTGCAGTAGGGACCCATCACCATGGCGGTGAGGTCGACGACGCGCACACCGGTCAGCGGGCCGCCGCGCCCGGCTGCGCGACTAGCCATGGCGCACGCCTTCCTTGCGGGCCGCGGTCTCGAAGCTGTAGCGGATGTGGTCGCCGTGGCCGTCCGGCACGACGGGAAAAACCAGCGGCGCGGCCAGGTAGCGGACCGCATCGATCTGCTCGGCCACGTCCTCGAGCGACCACGACGGGCGGTGCACGCCGGGGGTTTCGGCGATCACGGCGCGGGCCACCCGACCGGCGATGGCAATCAGCATTTCGCCGTTCACCGGGCACCTCTCGTGTGCCAGCAAGCCCACCACGGGCGCCACCAGGTCGGGGCCCATCGGCGGATAAGCCGAGATATCAAGACCCTCGGCCATTCTCGTCACCGCCGACGGCACGATCACGTTGCACAGCACCCCTTCCGCGGCGCCCTCGAGCGCGACGACGTTGGACAGGCCGAGCAGGCCCGCCTTGGCGGCGGCATAGTTGGCGACGCCGTGGTTGCCGTAGAGGCCGCCGATCGACGAGGTCAACACGACACGACCGTATCCGGCGTCGCACATGAGCGGGAACGCCGGCCGCACCACGTGGAAAGCGCCCCGCAGGTGGACGTCGATGACGGCGTCGAAGTCCTCGTAGCTCATCTCCTTCAAGGACCCCCGCCGGACATTGCCGGCGTTGTGGATCAGGATGTCGATGCGCCCGTAGTTGTCCAGTGCCGCTTGCACGATCGCCTGGCCGCCCCGCGGCGTCGCGACCGACTCGGTGCAGGCGACGGCATCGCCGCCCGCCGCCCTGATCTCGCGGACCACCTGATGGGCGGGACCGGCGTCGGCGCCGGCGCCGGTCAACGCGCCGCCGGTGTCGTTGACCACGACCTTGGCGCCCCGGGCGGCCAGGAGCAGCGCGTACTCCCGGCCCAGCCCCCTGCCGGCGCCGGTCACCACCGCCACCCGGTCGTCGAATCTCAGTTGCGCCATCACGATCCCAGTTCTAGACCGTCCAGGTCGCCCTTGTCGCGCCATTCGGTCAGCAGGTCGCTGAAGGCGTAGAACCCCGGCCCGTACGGCTCCCCCAGATGGGACCGGATGCCCTCGCCCCCGCCACCGCCTTCGTTGTTGTAATAGCCCGGCGTGCATTCGGAATCGAACGCGCTGTTGTCGATCGCGGTCTCCCGGATGGTTTGGCACCACCGGGACTGGGCGGCCTCGGTGGGCTCGACGGTGGTCGCGCCACGGGCCAGCGCCTCGGAGATGATGTAGGCGATGTGCTCGCCCTGCAGTTCGTAGTTGGCCGCGATGTTCGCCGAGATGCCGACCTGGGTGAAGCCGGTGAAGAACTGGTTGGGGAAACCCCGGCTGGTCATCCCGTGCAGCGTCTGGTAGCCGTCGCGCCAGTGGTCGAAGAGCGACACCCGATCGCGGCCGGTTATCGCGTCGATGGAATACCGCCGGCTGATCTCCGTGGTGATCTCGAAGCCGCTGGCGTAGATGATGCAGTCGACCTCGTACTCGATGCCGTTGGCTACCAGACCCTTTTCGGTCGCCCGCTCGACGCCCTTGCTCGCCGACACGTCGACCAGGGTCACGTTGGGACGGTTGAAGGTCTGCAGGTACTCGTCATTGGTGGTCGGCCTCTTGCACAGGAACCGGTAGTAGGGCTTGAGCGCCTCGGCGGTCTCCGGGTCCTCGACCAGGCTCTCGACCCTGCGCCGCAGCCGCTCCATCACCTTGAAGTCTTCCTCGTCGCGGATGGCCATGAACTGCTCCGGCGTCATGGCGGCCGGCTCCTCGAGCGCGAGCACCCGCGCGGCGGTGTTGCGGCCCAGCTCGGTCCAGAAGTCACAGACCAGGTCCGGTTGGCCCAGCGCCATCCCCTCGAAGGTCCAGGCATGGAAGTTGCGCTGCCGCTCCTTCTGCCAGCCCGGCTGGAGCGTCTTCACCCACTCCGGATCGGTCGGCGCGTTGTTGCGCGCGCCGACCGACGACGGCGTGCGCTGAAAGACGTACAGATGCTTGGCATGCCGGCCCAGGAACGGCACGATCTGGATGCCGGTCGCGCCGGTGCCCACCACCGCGACCCGTTTGTCGGCGAGCTTGTCCAGTCCGCCCGAGGTGTCGCCGCCGGTGTATTCGTAGTCCCAGCGCGACGAATGAAAGCTGTGCCCCTTGAAGTCCTTGATCCCCGGGATACCCGGCAGCTTGGGCCGGTGGAACGGGCCCGACGCCATCACCACGAAACGGGCCCGGATGTCGTCACCCCGGTCGGTGGCGATCCGCCAGCGTTTGCCGGGCTCGTCCCAGTGCAGCTCGCGAACCTGGGTGGAGAAGATCGCCGAGTCGTAGAGCCCGTAGTGTTTCCCGATGCGCCGGCAGTGGTCGTAGATTTCGGCGCCGTCGGCGAACTTCTTCGACGGAATGAAGTTCAGCTCTTCGAGAAGCGGCACATAGCAATAGGATTCGTTGTCGCACTGGATGCCCGGGTAGCGGTTCCAGTACCAGACCCCGCCGAAGTCGCCGCCCAGTTCGATGATCCGGACGTCCTCGACGCCCGCCTTCTTCAGGTGGGCGCCGCACAGCAGGCCGCCGAACCCGCCGCCGATCACGGCGACGTCGATGTCCGCCGAGATCGGATCGCGCACCAACGGCGGTGAGTGCGGGTCGGTTTCGTAGTACCCCGCGAAGTCGTCGACCAGTTCGACGTACTGTTTGGACCCCTCCGGGCGCAGCCGCTTCTCGCGTTCCCGGCGGTACTTGTCGCGCAGCGCCTCGACGTCGATGTCGTCCGGGGTCTGCGACGGGGGGCAATCCGGGTTGGTCATGCCAGGGCGTTCTCCGGTAGCGCCGCGGCGTGCAGGGGCGCCGCCATCTTCTGGACCGCGGGCAGCACCTCCCGGGCGAACAGCTCGGTGCTGGCCATCGCCCGGTCGTAGGGCATCGTGCCGAATTGCGGGACGATGGTCAGCTCGCAGAAGGAGCAGGCTTCCTGCGCGGCCTTGATGCGCGCGTAGATCTCCTCCGGCGTGCCGATCAGCAGGTTGGAGGCGTGGTAGCCCGGCGTCTTGGACGGGGCTTTGGCGTCACCGGTGACCGACGACGCGAGGACCGCGGTCGCGGTGGCCTCGCGGGCCGCGTAGGCCTCATAGCCCTTGACCCCCTTGAAGTTCGAGGCGTCGGCGAACCCGTAGTGCACGGTGACGTCGCGGTTGGCCGTCCAGATCCACTCCTCGGACTCGGCGGGGTCGCCGGTGGTGCAGTACATGAACATCACGTTCTTCGGCTGGCAGGGCGGCAGGCCCTCCTCCTTGCGGAACGTGTTGACCTTCTGCACCTCCCGCCCGGCGTCCTCGATCGGCTTGTTGCCGACGAACAGCGGGACCATGCCGCGGCGGGCCAGGATCTCCAGCGACTCGGCCGTCGACGACGAGCTGTAGATGCGCGAGAAGAGGTCTGCGCTGCGCGGTTCGGGGCGCAGCGACATCTCGGGGACGGTGAAGATCTCCCCCTCGTAGGAGAACCGCTCCCCGGACAGCGCCAGCTGGAGGATGTCGAGGGTTTCGTTGAACCGTTGCCGGCTCTCCTCGCGGGGGACGCCGACGGCGTCGAACTCTCCCTTCGAGACCCCGCGGCCGATCCCGATCGTCGTGTAGCGGCCGTTGGAGAGGATGTCGAGATAGGCGATCTGGTGCGCCAGCCGGACGGGGTGCCACCACGGCGCGACGACGACGAAGGTGCCCAGGCCGACGCGCTCGGTGCGCCCGGCGAAGTAGCTCAGCGTCTGAATCGGGTTGGGCGTCATGCCATATGGCGTCCCGCAGTGTTCCGGCATCCAGATGCCGTCGAACCCGAGCGGCTCGGCCAGGTCGGCGATGGCGAGCGTCGCCTGCACGCACTCCCAGTCCGGCGTCGCGGGCGGCCGGCTGAAATCCTGGGCGAGCACGCGGTCCCAGTCGTGGGAATTGTGGGCGCCGAAGCCAAGATTGACCTTCATCGTTGCATCTCCGTTGTTAATCTCTGCGGGGCACCGGTGCCCAGGTATCGGGCGAGATTGCGGTGCAGGTTGGCGGTGCTGCGTTCCATGTACGGGTTGGGCTTGGGGCCGCGGAAGCCGTACGACTTCATGCCCTGCTGGACGGCGGCCATGTTGGAGAAGTCCTGCGGCAGCACGCTGCGCCAGCTCGGGTCGTCCGGCGGTGCGTACACCCATTCGGTCTGCGGCTCTTCGCCTTTGGGGTAGAGCTCGTAGCACGAGGCCTCGAAGATGCAGCTGTCGGGGTTGTAGCCGTGCGGCCTGGCGCTGTAGCACAACGCGGTGGTCAGGCCCTGCCCGATCTGGAAGTTCGGGAAGATCTGCCACGCGGTGCCGCTCTTGGCCAGGTGTTCGGGATCGATGGTCGGCCACACCACGCCGCGCGCGGCGTCGTCGCGCCGCGCCGAGGACAGCCAGTGCTCGAGCACCCGTCCGGCCGGGGTGTCCGCGGGTAGCTCGTCGACCAACCGGCGCGCCGCCTCCACCAGGGTCGTGGTGGTGGTGGCATTGGTCTCCTCCAGCGTGTAGCTCTGCATCTCGGCCGTCGAAATGCGGGGATCCGCACCGGTTCCCAGCCGGATCTTCGACTTGGTCTCTTCCAGTCCGTCGGGCGCGTCGTAGCCGATGTTGCTGTGTTTGCCCTGCGCCATCGCCCAGCCACGGAAGTTGCCGAACTTGTTGAACTGCGGATGCGTGGTGGCGACGTGGTAGGTCTCGTTGAAGGCCTCCATGGCGACCTTCCAGTTGCAGTCGAAGTGCAGCCATTTGCGCCATTTGCAGCGCATGTCCTGCAGGCGGAACGGATCGAGCATGGTGGCGGCGGGTTCGAGGTAGTCCCGCAGCGGCTCGCACGCCGGGTCCATGTTGATCCAGATCCAGCCGCCCCACGTGTCGACGTTGACCGGCGCCAGGTGGGTGTTCTCCGGCGTCAGCGCGTCCCGCCAGTCTGGTCTTTCGGGCACGTGGGTGCAGGCGCCGTCGCGGTCATAGGTCCAGCCGTGAAACCCGCACACGAACGACTTCTTGTGGCCGCAAGCGTTTCTGGCGCCGGCCGGGGTGTCGACCAGCCGGCGGCCGCGGTGCATGCACACGTTGTGGTGGGCCTTCAGCGTGTCGGCCGCCGTGCGGATCACGACGACGGAGTCGTCGAGGATGTCGTAGGTCAGATAGCTGCCGACGCCGGGCAGCTCTTCCACGCGTCCGACTTGCTGCCACACCTTGCGCCACAACTTGTCGCGCTCGGCACGCACGTACTCCTCGGAGAGATACGCCTCCACCGGGATGATGACCGGCTCGGTCAGTTCCTCGGGCGCGGCCGCGCCGTTCTGTGTCATCGGCCCCTCGCTTTCTACCCGTCCCAGCGCGTGATCGCCGCGCGGAATGATTCGTCTTTGAGGAACAAGGAGGTGTTGTCGGCGCCCAGGTGCCCCCACCTCAGGTTCAATCCGCCGTCCACCAGCAGCGTCTGGCCGGTGATGTAGCTCGACAGGTCCGACAGCAGGAAGAGGACCGCGCCGGCCACCTCCGCGGGCCGCCCGCGGCGACCCATCGCGATGGCGCGGCGGTCGCGCTCGGCGTCGGAGTCGACGTAGGCGCCGGACGCCGGCGTCTCGGTCACCCCCGGCGCGACGGCGTTCACCCGGATCGGGGCCGGCCCGTCCGCCAGTTCGAGCGCCATCGTGCGGGTCGCCGCGACGATCGCGGCCTTGGCCGTGCCGTAGGCGATGTGGAAGGGCGCCGTGTTCATCCCGCTGATCGACGAGATCGACACGATCGAGCCGGGGCGGCCGCGGTGCTTCAGCTCGGCGGCCACGGCCTGGCTCATGAAGAACATCGTCTCCAGGTTGCGGGTGAACAGGTCTCGCCAGTCGCCGCGCGTGACCCGGGTCGACGGCATCCAGGTCGAGGGATCCGCACCGCCGGCGACGTTGACCAGTCCGTGCAGTTCGCCGTCCGCGCGCCGCACGGCGTCGATCGTGGTTCGCACGCCGTCGTCGGTGGCGGCGTCGGCCGCGACGGGCACCACCGAGAGGCCCGCCGCGCGCAGCGGCCCGAGGTGCCGGTCGAGGTTGTCGCGCCCGCGACTCACCGCGACCACCGTCGCCCCGGCCTCGGCGACCATCCGCGTGACTGTGGTGCCGATGCCGCCCCCGGCCGCGCCGGAGACCACGACGATGCGCCCGTCCAGGCTCAGTAGGTCCTCAGGCATCGTGTCGACGAATTGTCCGGAGAAGATAATGATGTGCACCCATTGGAGAGCATGATTCTCCGCGGTGTAGCGGTGCGTCAAGGGGTGCGGCGGATTTGTGGGCGGCTATTGTCTGGACCACGGTCGGATTGCTAACGTGCGAGCGTGATGGCCGGATTGTCGCCGCCGCAGTGCCGCTATACCGCCGAACGGGCCCCGAGCGTCGCCGACGGCTGGCGCCTCACCCACCTGACCCCCCCGAGCCGGCTGTTCGGCGCGAACGGCCTACGCACCGGCCCGGACGGCCGGATCTACATCGCCCAGGTGACCGGCAGCCAGATCAGCGCGCTCGACCCGGCGACCGGCCGGCTCGACGTCGTCAGCGCCAAGGGTGGCGACATCATCGCCCCCGACGACGTCGCGTTCGACCCGAACGGCAACCTGTTCGCCACCGAGGTCATGGACGGCCGGGTGAGCGTGCGCGATCCGGCGGGCCGCAGCCGGGTGCTACGCGACGACGTGCCATCGGCCAACGGCATCACCTTTCACGGGCACCGGCTGTTCGTCGGCGAATGCCGCGAGGGCGGCCGCCTGCTGGAGCTCGACCCGGCGCGCGGCGCGGCGCGCGTGCTGCTGGAGAACGCGCCGTCGCCCAACGCCATGGAGGTCGGCCCCGACGGCATGTTGTATTTCCCGCTGATGGGCGCCAACGAGATCTGGCGCATCGATCCCGACGGCGGGGAGCCGGAATGCGTCGCCGGTGACCTCGGCATCCCCGACGCGGTGAAGTTCGATTCCCACGGCCGCATCGTGTCGACCCAGGTGCACAGCGGCCAGGTGCTGCGCATCGATCCCCGCACCGGCGAACGCACCGTGCTGGCAGCGTTGAATCCCGGCCTGGACAACCTCGCCTTTGTCGGTGAGCGGCTGTTCGTCTCGAACTTCACCGGCGAGATCACCGAAATCCTCGACGGCGGCCGGACCCGGACCGTGCTGCCGGGCGGGCTGAATTGGCCGCTGGACCTGGCGGTCGGCGCCGACGGCAACCTGTATATCGCCGACGGGACGTACTTCTATGTGCTGGGCATCAAATCCGGCTCTGTACGCACCGCCGGGATGTTGTTCAGCCCGGGCTACCCGGGATTCCTGCGCGGGCTGGCCGCCGTCGCCGACGGCGAGTTCGTCGTCACCACCTCCAACGGCCAGGTGGCACGCTACCGGCCGGGCGACCACGAAAGCGTGGTGCTGGCAGGAGGTTTCGACCAGCTCTACGGGGTCGCGGTCGCGCCGGGGGGTGCGGTGATCGCCGCGGAGCTGGGAGCGGGCCGGGTGCTGTCCGTCGGCCCGGGCCGCGTCGAGGTGATCGCCGGCGGCCTCAGCGAACCGGTCGGCGTGGCCGTCGCCCCCGACGGGTCCTGCCTGGTCTCCGAGGCGGGCGCGGGACGGGTGAGCCGGCTCGGCGGCACCGGCAACGCCGTGTGGGACGGCCTGCAACGCCCCCAGGGCATCCTGGTGCGCGACGGTCAGCTGTATGTCGTCGACGCGGGCGCCAAAGAGGTGGTCGCCTTCGATCTGGACACCGGGGTCCGGCGGACCATCGCGTCGGGCCTGCCGGTAGGAGCGCCGCCGGGCGTGACGCCCAAGCCGCTGCGCGGCATGCCGCCCTTCTCCGGGCCGCAGGGGCCGTTCGCCGGCATCGCCGCCGGGCCCGACGGCACGCTGTACGTCTCGGCGGACGCCGACGGCAGCGTGCTGGCATTGCGGCGGGAAGCTTGAGGGGACGAGATGTCAGAAACCAGAGTCGCCGACCACCGGTACCTGCAGGTGGCCCGCACGTTGCGCAAGGAGATCGTGGAGGGCGTCTATCCGGTGGGGTCCCAGTTGCCGACCGAACACGAGCTGTGTGAGCGGTTTGCGGTCAGCCGGTACACCATTCGGGAGGCGCTGCGGCGCCTGCGCGAGGACAACCTGGTCTCGTCGCGCCCCCGAACCGGAACCCTCGTCGTGCCACGGCCGTCGTCGGACTCCTACGTCCAGCACGTCATGTCGATCAACGACCTGCTGGCGTTCGCGACGGACACCCGGTTCGCCATCGAGTCGGTCGCCATAATCACCATCGACGACGAGCTGGCCGCCCGCACCGGGCTGGCGGCCGGCGAGCAATGGTTGACCGTGCGCGGTTTCCGGCGCGCCACCGACGCGGCGCCGGGGGCCGCGCTCTGCCGCACCGAGTACTACATCAACCGCGCGTTCGCTGGGGTCGGCCGGTTGTTGCAGCGCCACGAAGGCCCCATCTTCCCGCTGATCGAGGACCTGTTCGGGCTGAGCATCGTCGAGGTCCAGCAGGAGATCGCCGCGGTGCTCATTGACCCCGGCCTGGCCCGCGGACTCGAGATCGATCCCGGGGCACCGGCATTGGAGGTGCGCCGGACCTACACGACCTCCGACGGGCAGGTCGCCCAGGTCACCATCAACACCCATCCCGCATCGCGCTTCCGGCACTCGATGACGATGCGCCGGGTCCGTGGCTAAGCTGCCGCAATGGCGCCCAGCCGGAAGCTGATCGGCGGGCGGTGGGTTCGGTGGGACGACGAACGCGCCGCCGAAGCCTACGCGCGCGGCTGGTGGGTCCGAACGACGCTGGCCGACGCGCTGCGCGAGGCCGCCGAGCGCACGCCGCGGCGGGTGGTGCTGGTCGACGGCGACCGACGGCTGGACTGCCTGACCCTGCACCGGCAGGCGACGACGCTGGCGCACGCGCTGCACGCCCGCATCCCCCCGGGCAGCGTGGTGTCCTTCATGCTGCCCAACTGGCACGAGGCGGCGGTGATCTATCTGGCCACCACCATGGCGGGGATGGTGGCCAACCCCATCCTGCCGTCGATGCGGGACCGGGAACTCCGGTTCGTCCTGGAAGACGCCGACAGCCGAATGATTTTCGCCCCGGCTCAGTTCGGCCGCCACGACTATGCGGCCATGCTGTCCCGGGTGACCGCGCAACTGGAGTCTCCGCCCGGGGTCGTGATCGTGCGCGGGGACACCGACGCGGGGCAGCTGACTTTCGGCTCGCTGCTCGAAGAAAGCACGCCGGCCCGGGCGCTGCCCGCGCTCGATCCCGACGCCGTGCGCATGATCCTCTATACGTCCGGCACCACCGGGCGTCCGAAAGGCGTTCTGCACAGCCATAACTCGATCCACGCCCTGATCCGCCAGCTCGGTCAGCACTGGCTCGTCGAGCCCGGCGACACGTTCCTGGTCGCGTCGCCGATCGCGCACATCGGCGGCTCCATCTACGCGTTCGAATGCCCGCTGCTGCTGGGCGCCACCGCGGTCCTGATGGACCGGTGGAGCGGCGACGACGCGGTGGCGCTGATGCAAGCCGAGCGGTGCACGCACATGGCCGGGGCCACCCCGTTCCTCGAGCACATCCTGGCCGCCGCCGAGCGCGCGGGCACCCGCCTGCCGGACCTGAAGGTGTTCATCTGCGGCGGCGCGTCGGTGTCGCCCGCGCTGATCCGCCGGGCCGCAGCCTTTTTCGAGTCCGCCACCGTCACCCGCGTCTACGGGTCGACGGAGGTCCCCGTCACCACGGTCGGGTCGCTGCGGAACGCCGCGCGCGCCGCCGACACCGACGGCCGCGTCGGCCTGGCGGAGGTGAAGCTGGTCGGCGGGGAGATCCACGCGCGCGGGCCGCAGATGTTGATCGGCTACCAGCACCCCGAAGACGAGGAAGACGCCTTCGACGACCAGGGCTACTTCCGCACCGGGGACCTGGCGCGCTGGCTCGACGACGACTATCTCGTCGTCACCGGCCGCGCCAAGGACATCATCATCCGCAACGGCGAGAACATCTCGCCGAAGGAGGTCGAGGACATCCTCGCCGGCCACCCCGGCATCGCCGAGATCGCCATCGTCGGACTGCCCGACGCCCGCACCGGGGAACGCGCCTGCGCCGTCGTGGTCCCCGCGGGCGGGCCCGACCTCGACGTGGCCGGCCTGCGCAGCTTCCTCGAAGACTCGGGCGTCGCACGGTTCAAAGCGCCCGAGCAGCTGGAACTTTGGGACGTGCTGCCCAAGAACGACGCGGGAAAGATATTGAAGCACCGGATCAAGGCGGCGCTGATGAAGGCGGAGCAGTGACATGCAGGTAGCGGTGGTGACGGGGGCCAGCGGCGGGATCGGCTTCGGCTGCGCGACCAAGCTCGCCGACGCGGGCATGGCGATCCTGGCGACCGGACGAAACGACGAGCGACTCGCCGAGCTGGCGCACCGCATCGGCGACCCCGACCGGGTGACCACGGTGGCCGTCGATCTCACCGACGACGATGCCCCGCAGCGGATTACCGATGCCGCGGTGCACAGGTGGGGACACATCGACTTCCTGGTCAACATCGCCGGCATCGGCAGCCCCCGGCCCGTTCACGAGACGGACGACGAATCGCTGGACCACTTCCTCGGTTTGATGCTGCGGGCCCCGTTCCGCCTCATCCGGCAGGTGCTGCCGCACATGCCGCCCGGGTCGGCGATCATCAACGTCACGTCGACCTTCGCCGTGGTCGGAGGCCTGCGCGGCGGGGCGTACTCGGCGGCCAAGGGCGGCCTCGCGGCGCTGACCACCCACATCGCCTGCCAATACGGGGCGCAGGGCATTCGCTGTAACGCGGTGGCCCCCGGCGTGATTCAGACGCCGATGACAGAGCAGCGCCTGCACGACGAGCGGTTCCGGCGCATCAACACCGAGATGACACCGCATCAGCGGCTGGGCACGGTCGACGACGTGGCGAGCACGGTGGCGTTCCTGTGCTCGCCCGGCGGCGCCTTCATCAACGGCCAGACGATCGTGGTCGACGGCGGGTGGAGTTCGACGAAATACCTGTCGGAGACGGCGCTCACGTCGGAGTGGAAGCCGCGCTGATCATCGGGTCTCGAAGTGGCGGCGGATGCCGGCCAGCATCGCGATGTGCGCCTTGACGGCTTCGCGCGCCGTGAACGGCGCGAGCGGCCGGGGCGCGGCGATCCGGATCCGTTCGGTCATCCGCGTGCCCGCCGGGACCGGCTCGAAGCTGACGGTTCCGCGCAGGTGTACCCCCGGCGACTGGTCGGCCTCGGTCAGCACGTCACCGGCCGCGGGCACCCGCAACGTCGCCCGGTAGGTGTTGGCTATGGTGAACGGCCCCAACGGGATCCGGTCCCGCACCCGGTAGCTGTGGACGACGCCGTCCGGGGTCTCGCTGCGCGACACCGTCTGCACCGACACGATCAGCGGGTGGACGATCTTGATGTTGTCCAGGTCGACGTAGAAGTCGCGGACCTCGCCGGGGGGTGCGGGCACGTCCTGCGTCAGCGTGTGCTCCGAGTGAGCGACCCACCAGCTCATGCGGAGAACTCCGCGAGCAGCTGCGCCGTGCGCCACCAGACCAACGCGGCGAACGCCACCAAAACGACGATCGTCACCGCGGCCTGGATCACGTTCCGGAGCTCCCTGGGCGGATACACGTAGGCGGCGGCGACCAGCGCACCGCTGACCAGCCCGCCCAGGTGCGCCTGCCAGCTGATGCGCTGCGAACTGATCAGCGGCACAAGGAAAGTGAAGACCAGGTTGAACGCGACCACCGCCACCACCCAGCGGACGTCGACGGCCAGCCGCTTGCCCACCACGAAGGTGGCACCGAACAGTCCGAAGATGGCCCCCGACGCGCCCGCGGTCGCCGTGTCCAGCGGCGAGACCAGGTAGACCAGCACCGAACCGCCCAACCCGCTCAGCGCGTACAGCGCACCGAAACGCATTCGGCCCAGCCATATCTCGAGGGGCGGGCCCACCACATACAGCGCCCACATGTTGAGCAGCAGGTGCGTCGCCCCGTAGTGCAGAAACGCCGAGGTCACCAACCGGTAGACCTGGCCGTCGGCGACCGCCGGCGGCCACAGCGCAAGATCCTTTTCCATGGTCCCCGACGCCATCTGCAGCACGAACGCCAGGACGTTGACCGCGATCAGGACGTAGGTGACCACCGGCGTGTCCGACCGCAGGCGTCCGCCGAAGCGGGTCCGCGGCTGCCGGATGGTCCGGGCGCCCGCCCGGACGCACTCCACGCACTGTTGGCCGACGGCAGCGCTGCGCATGCAGTCGCCGCAGATGTAGCGCTCGCATCGGTTGCAACGGACGTACGTCGGGCGGCCGGGATGCCGGTAGCAACTCGGGGCCGCGGACGGCGAGTCCGCTGGGCTGGGTGCGCTCATCGCCCCATTCTCCCCCGCGCCGGCGGGCCGGGCGGACGGCTTCAGCAAACCTGTTTTCCGGCCCGCCGGTCGCTTACTGTGGTGTGCGTGGGGGTGGACGTGAGCGAGCCGGGAACGGTCGAGCGCTACCTGGAGTGCCTGGCCGCACACGATTGGGACGGCCTCGCCGCGACGATCGCCGACGAAGGCCTGGTGCGCGAGGGTCCGTTCTGCGATGTGGTCGAGGGCAAGCAGCACTACGTCGCCTACCTGCGCAAGGTCCTGACCAACTTGGACGGGCATCGGCTGGAGGTGCAGCGGGTCTCCCACGTGAACGCTCGCCTGTCCTACGTCGAGTTGACCGAGGCGTTCGAGATCGACGGGGTCACCAGGCGATGGCCCGAATGCATCCTGTTCGAGCAAAGCGACGACGGGCGGATCCGCCACGTCAGCGTGTTCTTCAAGCAGCCCGGGACGCAGTGACCCCGGGTGCTCGGGAAAGTATTCCCTGACCCACGGAATTGACCTACCGTGTGATGGGTGGAATCAAACGGAAGCCCGGAATTGGTGCCCGTCGAAACATTGCACTCAGGTGATCCCATCATGGATTGCGGCCAGCGGTACATAGTGCTCGAGTCCAAGACCGTCGGCGACGGCTGCGTAGTGCTCGAACTCGAGTCCCGGGTGGACCACCAGCTGCAGGTCATCGAGAAGTCGTTCCCGGCCGGCTACCACGTCAACAGGGCGAACCACCGGATTTTATAACCCGAATTCACTCGGCCGAATATTGCGCGCGTAGCCGTTGAACGGCTACCGCGCATTCGTGTTATTCGGACCGGAAACGCCGAATGCGGATGGGCCGATTCATCGATTGATCGCCGGGCGCGGGTCATTGGGGTCGCCGGGATCGGGCTCACCGAACCACCGCGACGGCGCGCGCTCGCCGTAGGCGTCGTGCCAGTCCCACCACTCGTACGGCGCGGTTTGCGGATAGCCGTCCGGCGAGTCCTCCCAGCTCTCCTGGCGCCCGAGCGCGGTCATGTCGAGGTAACTCCAGGTGTTGCCCAGCGCTTCGTCGCCGCGGTTGTTGATGAAGTAGGTCCGGTACGCGCGGCCGCCGTCGCGAATGAATGCGTTGGTGCCGTGCCACTGGTCCACATTGAAGTCGGCATCGAACTCGTCGGTGATGGTGTACCAGGGCATCTGCCAACCCATTCGCGCCTTCAGCCGCGCGATGTCGGGTTGCGCCGCCCGCGAGGCGAACACCAGCGTGGTGTCGCGGGCGTTCAGGTGCGCGAGGTGCCCCACGTGGTCGGCGATCATCGAGCAGCCGCGACAGGCGTGGTCGGGCCAGCCGTCCACGCCCGGCTCGTAGAAGGCGCGGTACACGATCAGCTGACGCCGGCCCGCGAACAGCTGCGGCAGGTTGAGCCTGCCCTCGGGTCCCTCGAACGCGTACTCCTTGTCGACGGCCAGCCAGGGCATCCGGCGGCGCGCCGCCGCCAGCGCGTCGTGGGCGCGCATCACCTCCTTCTCCTTGATCAGCAGCTGTTCGCGCGCGGCCGCCCAGTCCCGCGCCGACACGATCGGGGGTGTGTTCATGGTGTTGTCCTCCTCGTGGTTTCGCCGGTCTTCAGGCAACCGCCGACAGGCCCGTCGACGTGAGCAGATACGCGTCCCCTTCGCCGGGCTCGCCGAGGGCGAGCGCCAGGACCGACCGGCCCACCTGCTGGGGACTGAGCGCGGGCCCCGCGGCGCGCACGAACGCCTCGACGTCGACCCCTTGGCGTTCGGCATACGCCGCGACGGCCTTGGCGCCGAGGTCGGTGGCCGGTGTCAGCCGCGGCAGGACGGACACGAAGCGGATCCCCAGCCCGGCCCGCTGCGATTCCCCGGCGGCGTAGCCGGCGATGAACCTGACCGTCGCCTTGGCCCCCGCGTAGCCGCCACTCAGCGGCGATCCGGCCACGGCGGCGCCGCTGGACATGACGATCACCGAGCTGCCCGGCGCCAGCGGACGCCGCAGCGCGTGGCGGGTCCAGTGAAAGGCCTGGGCGACATCGACATTCCAGTTCTGGCTGAAGCTGTGCCAGCTCTGATCCTGGATGGGGCTCATCTGTGGCGCCGCGCCGGCGCCCAACACGAGCGTCTGCGGCCGGTACGCGTCGATCAGCCGCTGCGCGGTCGCGGGGTCGGCGACGTCGGCGACCACCGGCAGGAAGGCGTCGCCCATTTCGTCGCGCGCTTCGTCGAGACCGGATCGGGTGCGCGCGACGCCGACCACCTCGGCGCCGGCCGCCGCCAGCGCGGCGGCGATCGCCCGGCCGAATCCACGGCTCGCCCCGGTCACGATTGCCGTGGTGCCGGCCAGGCCGGCGGTCCGCAGGGGCTCTGTCATGTTCGTCCTCGCTCTCACTAGGTGCGTTCACCAATTGAGAGCCGGCGCGGCGCGCGAATTCATCGCCCGCGCAGCGATGAATCTCGGCGGCCCACTGTCTCTGTACTTCAGTAGCGTTAGGTCGCGGCCCAGACAGGAGATGCCATGCCGGCGAGGGAGGATTTCATCGCGCAGGCGGCGCCGTTTCGCGCGGAGCTGATCGCGCACTGCTACCGCATGCTCGGGTCGGTGCACGACGCCGAGGACCTGGTGCAGGAGACCTACCTCAACGGCTGGCGCGGCTACCCGGCGTTCGAGGAACGCGCGGCGCTGCGAACGTGGCTGTATCGGATCGCGACGACCGCGTGCCTGCGGGCCCTGCAGAATCGCGCCCGCCGGGTGCTGCCGGCCGGGCTGGGCGACGGATCGATCGACCCCGACGCCAGCCTCGACGCGACCGGCGGCGCCCACGAGTGGCTCGAGCCGATCCCCGACTCGCTGATGCTCACACCGGAGGACAACGTCACCGCGCGGCAAAGCCTGCGGCTGGCCGTGATGACGGCCCTGCAGGAGCTGCCCGCCCGCCAGCGAGCGGTGCTCATCCTGCGCGACGTCGTGCAGTTCACCGCCGCCGAGGTCGCCGAGCTGCTCGAGACCACGCCGGCCGCGGTCAACAGCTCGCTGCAGCGGGCGCGGGCCCACCTCGCCGAGCTCTCGCCCACCGAGGACGACCTGGCCGAGCCCGACGATGCCGCGCGCCGCGAACTCATCGACCGCTACTGCGCCGCGTTCGAGAACGCCGACATGGCCGCGCTGACCGCGCTGCTGCAAGCGGATGTGAAACTCGAAATGCCGCCTCTGCCCGTGTGGTTCACCGGCCGCGACCCGGTGCTGCGGTTCCTCGCCGCGCGCGCTTTCGCCGAGCCCGGGGACATCGCGATGATGCCGACGGCCGCGAACGCGCAACCCGCGGTCGCCGAGTACCGGCGCGACGCCGGCGGGGCGATGCGGGCCCATTCCATCCACGTCCTCACCGCGGGCGCCGACGGGATCGCCACCATCACGGTCTTCCTGGACCCGGGCCTCTTCAGCACGTTTGGTTTCCCATCGAGCCGGTAACCTGTCCGCAGGGAAGCGACCCACCTCCGGTCACCGAAGGAAGGCCCGACCCACCGGAGTCATCGGTGCCGCCGCAAGGTCCACGTTGCATATGTGGACAGGCCCCATGCCCCCCAGGATCATTAGGCGCGGTAGACGTAATCGAAGGGTGACTGAGTGAGGATTCCCGGCGTTGCCAGCGTCGTCGCCGGCATGACCGACGGGGCCGCGCAGGTGGTGCGAGCCGGCATGTCCACCGCGGCCGGTGCCGCCGACGCCCTGCAGAATCTGGCCAGCCCGGTCGCCGAATTGGCGGTCCCGGTCGTGCAGTCGATGGCGCAGACGACCGGCCGCGCCATCGGAGTGATCGGTCCCAGCAACGGTTCCGGGCGCAGCGTCACCCCGCCGATCCGGTGGCAGAGCGGGCGGCGAGTGCATCTGGACCTGGATCCGTTGCTGCCGTTCCCCGGTTGGCACGATCACGCGCCCGTGGTGGAGGAGCCGGTCCGCCGAATTCCGGGTGTGGCCGCCGCCCACGTCGAGGGCGCCCTGGGCCGCTTGGTGGTCGAATTCGACAACGACGGCGACAACGACGTTGTGCTGGACCGGGTCCGGGACACGGTCTGCAGCGTCGCGGCGGACCTGACCCTGGTCGTCGGCAAGGATTCGACGCGCACGGCGCCGTTCGCCGACCCCGGAAACCCGTTGGCGATCCTGGTGCCGGCCACCGCCGCGGCGATGGACGTGGCGGCCATCGGTGCCGCGGTGACCGGCTGGCTGGGCCGGTTGCCCGTCGCACCGCGCAGCGCCCGCGCGGCCGCCGCCCTGCTGAACCATCAGCCGCGGGTGGTCGCCGTGCTGGAATCGCGGCTGGGCCGCGTCGGCACCGACATCGCCCTGAGCGCGTCGACCGCGCTGGCCAACGGGCTGACACAGGCGGTCGGCACGCCGCTGCTGGATCTGGCCCAACGAAGCTTGCAGGTCTCCGAGGCCGCGGCGCACCGGCAGCGCTGGCGCGACCGCGAGCCGGAGCTGGCCTCGCCCAACCGGCCGCAGGCGCCGGTGGTTCCGGTGATTTCCTCGGCCGGCCCCAAATCCCAAGCGCCGCGCCACAATTCGGCCGCCGCCGCCGCAGGGGAGGCGTCGCACGTGGTGGTGGGCGGGGCCATCGACGCCGCCATCGACACCGCCAAGGGATCGATGGCCGGGCCGGTCGAGGAGTACGCCGACCAGGCCGCCAACGCGTCGCTGGTGGCGGCGGCCGGTGCGCTGCTGGCCGGTGGGGGCACCGAGGATGCGGCCGGCGCGCTGCTCGCCGGCGTGCCCCGGGCGGCGCACACGGGCCGGCAGGCATTCGCGGCCGTGCTGGGCCGCGGACTGGCCAACGCCGGGCAGCTGTTCCTGGACCCGGGGGCGCTGCGGCGGCTGGACCGCGTCAAGGTGGTCGTCGTCGACGGGGCCGCGCTGCGGGGCGACAACCGCGCCGTGCTGAAGGCCCGGGGCGACGTACCCGGGTGGGACGAGGACCGCGTGTACGAGGTCGCCGACGCGTTGCTGCACGGCGAGGAGGCGCCCGAACCCGACCCCGACGAGCTGCCGGCCACCGGCGCCCGCCTGCGGTGGGTCCGCGCGCAGGGATCGTCCGCGACGCCGGCGCAGGGGCTCGAACATGCCGATCTGGTGGTCGACGGCGAGCGGGTGGGCAGCGTCGACGTCGGCTGGGAGGTCGACCCGTTCGCCATCCCGCTGCTGCAGATCGCGCACCGGACCGGCGCCCGGGTGGTGCTGCGCCACGTCGCCGGCACCGAGGACCTGACCGCCAGCGTCGCGGTGAGCCACCCGCCAGGCTCGCCGCTGCTGCAGTTGGTGCGCGACCTGCGCACGGACCGCGGGCCGGTGTTGCTCATCACCGCGCTGCACCGCGACTTCGCGTCGACCGACACGCTGGCCGCGCTGGCCATCGCCGACGTCGGGGTGGCGCTCGACGACCCCCAGGCCGCGACGCCCTGGACGGCGGACATCATCACGGGCACCGACCTGGCCGCGGCGGTGCGCATCCTCTCGGCGCTCCCGGTCGCCCGGGCGGCGACGGAGTCGGCGGTGCGCCTGGCCAAGGGCGGCAGCACGCTGGCCGGGCTGTTGCTGGTCACCGGCGATCCGCGGACCCTCAGCCCGTTCGCCGTGCAGCGCTGGCTCAACCCGGTCAACGCCGCCGCCGCGGCCGCCCTCATGCAGGGCACCTTCGCGGCGTCCCGGGTGCTCCGGCTGGCCGACCCCACACCGCAGCCGCTGACCGCCTGGCACGCCCTGGATCCGGAGATCGTCTATGCCCGGCTGGCCAGCCGCACGCGGCCGTTGGCCGTCGAGCCCGGCGTGGCGCCCTGGCGGCAGCTGCTCGACGACCTGTCCTACAACCCGATGGTCGCGCCGCTGCGCGGTCCGGCGAGCCAGGTGGGGCGGCTGCTGACCGCGACGCGGGCCGAGCTCGCCGATCCGCTGACCCCCATCCTGGCCGTCGGGGCGGCGGCCTCGGCGATCGTCGGCAGCAGCGTCGACGCGCTGTTGGTGGCGGGCGTGATGACGGCCAACGCGATCGCGGGCGGGGTGCAGCGGCTGCGCGCCGAGGCCGCGGTCGCCGAGTTGTTCGCCGAGCAGGACCAGCACGCGCGCCGCGTCGTCGTCCCCGCGGTCGCCACGGCGCACCGCCGGCTGGAGGCGGCCCGCACCGCCGAGCGGACGGTGTCGGTCAACGCCAAATCCTTGCGGCCCGGCGACATCATCGACCTGGCCGCGCCGGAAGTGGTCCCGGCCGACGCGCGCCTGCTGGTGGCCGAGGACCTCGAAGTCGACGAGTCCTTCCTCACCGGCGAATCGCTGCCGGTGGACAAGCAGGTCGAACCCGTGGCCGTCGCCGACTCCGACCGCGCCAGCATGCTGTTCGAGGGCAGCACCATCGTCGCCGGGCGGGCCCGCGCGATCGTCGTCGCGACCGGGGCGGGTACCGCCGCGCAGCGCGCGATCTCGGCCATCGCCGACGTCGAGTCGGCAGCCGGGGTGCAGGCCCGGTTGCGCGAGCTGACCAGCAAGGTCCTGCCGCTGACCCTGGCCGGCGGCGCCGCGGTGACCGCCTTGGCGCTGCTGCATCAGGGATCGTTGCGCCAAGCCGTCGCCGACGGGGTCGCCATCGCCGTGGCGGCCGTCCCCGAGGGCCTGCCGCTGGTGGCCACCCTGGCCCAACTCGCCGCCGCGCAGCGCTTGTCGCGGCGGGGGGTCCTGGTCCGGACGCCGCGTGCGGTCGAAGCCCTGGGCCGGGTCGAGACGATCTGTTTCGACAAGACCGGCACGCTCACCGAGAACCATCTGCGCGTCGTGCGCGGCGTCCCGCACGGAACCGACGCGCGCGGTGCGTTCCCCGACCTGGGCGACCCCGCGTCCGCCGCCGTATTGCGGGCCGCCGCGCGCAGCAGCACACAGCCGCACAACGGCGGCGGCCACGCGCACGCCACCGACGAGGCGATCCTCACCGCGGCCAATTCCGTTGATGCCCAATGGGCCTCGGATTGGACCGTGCTCGCGGAGGTGCCGTTCGAGTCCAGTCGCGGATACTCCGCCGCGATCGGCATCACGGGCGGCAACGGCGGCCCGATGCTGATGGTCAAGGGCGCGCCCGAAGAGGTGCTGCCGCGCTGCCGGTTCGCCGACTCCGACGCCGAGCAGGACCGCGCGGAGTCGCTGGTGTTGCGCCTGGCCGAGCAGGGCCTGCGGGTGCTGGCGGTGGCGCAGCGCCATTGGGAGGGTACGACCGGCGAGGAGGAGACCGACGCCGACGCCGTCGACGCCGCCGCCCACGACCTCGAGCTGCTGGGTTACGTCGGTCTGGCCGACACCGCGCGCCCGTCTGCGCGCCCACTCATCGAGGCGCTGGTGGAGGCCGGCCGGCGGGTGGTGCTGATCACCGGCGACCACCCGGTGACCGCGCGGGCGATCGCCCGGCAGTTGGGGCTGCCGCCGGACGCGCGCGAGATCACCGGCGCGGAGCTGGCGGACCTCGGCGAGGAGGACCGCGCCAAGGTCGCGGCCGACGTGCAGGTTTTCGCCCGCGTCAGCCCGGAGCAGAAGGTGCAGATCGTCGCGGCGCTGCAGGCCAGCGGGCAGGCGGTCGCGATGGTCGGCGACGGGGCCAACGACGCGGCGGCCATCCGGATGGCCGACGTGGGCATCGGCGTGAGCGGCCGCGGCTCGTCGGCCGCGCGCGGGGCCGCCGACATCGTGCTGACCGACAGCGATCTGGGTGTGCTGCTCGACGCGCTGGTCGAGGGCCGCGGGATGTGGGGCGGCGTCCGGGACGCGGTCAGCATCCTGGTCGGCGGCAACGTCGGCGAGGTGCTGTTCACCCTCATCGGCACCGCCCTGGGCACCGGCCGCGCCCCGGTGGGCACCCGTCAGCTGCTGCTGGTGAACCTGCTGACCGACATGTTCCCCGCGCTGGCGGTCGCCGTCACCCCGCAGTACCCCGAGCCCGAGGAGGCCGAGGACGGCGTTGACCGCGACGCCGAGGAGCTGCACCGCGCCTTCCAGCTGGCGACGCTGTCCGGGCCGTCGCCGTCCCTCGACGCGCCGCTGATGCGGCAGATCGTCACCCGCGGCGCCGTGACGGCGGCGGGCGCGACGGCGGCGTGGGCCATCGGGCGGTGGACACCGGGGACCGAGCGTCGCACGTCGACCATGGGACTGACCGCGCTGGTGACCACGCAGCTGGCGCAGACCCTGCTGACCCGCCGCCACAGCCCGCTCGTGCTGGGCACGGCGCTGGGCAGCGCGGGCGTGCTGGTGGCCATCGTCCAAACCCCCGGCGTCAGCCACTTCTTCGGCTGCACCCCGCTGGGCCCGGTCGCCTGGAGCGGCGTCATCAGCGCCACCGCGGGCGCGACCGTCGTCTCGGTGCTGGCGCCCAACTGGCTGACCAAGCAGGTCACCGCGCTGGAACCCAAGCACGACTGAGGCCGCACCCCGCGTCTAGCGGGACAGCTCCTTGCGCAGGACCTTGCCGGCCGGGTTGCGCGGGATGCTGGCGACGACGTTGATGTCGCGGGGCTGTTCGAACCGGGAGACCCTGTCCTTGAGGTATTCGCGCAGCGCTTCCGGGTCGGTGTCGCTGCCCGGCTGCAGGACCACGAACGCGGCCAGTCGGTGACCGAAGCGTTCGTCGGGAACGCCGATCACCGCGTTGTCGGCGACGGCCGGGTGCTCGGCGAGTGCGTTCTCGACCGCGCGGGGGTAGACGTTCTCGCCGCCGGAGATGATCATGTCGTCCTCGCGGCCGACGATGTACAGCCGGCCCGCGTTGTCGAGGTAGCCCATGTCGCCGGTGCTGGTCATGCCGTCGATCACGGTCTTCGCGCCCCCGCCGGTATAGCCCTCGCTCGCCAGTTCGCCGCCCACGAAGATGCGGCCGGTGACGCGCGGGCCGACGGTCCTGCCGTTGCGGTCCAGGATGCGCACCGGGCAGCCGGCGACCGGTTTGCCGACGGTTTCCGGTGCCTCGCGCAGGTCCGCCGGTGTGGCCAGGGCCCCGATCCCGACCTCGGTGGAACCGTAGCCGTTGTAGAGGATGTCGCCGTAGGCATCCATGAACCGCTGCCCGAGGGCGGGATCGAGCCGGTCCCCGCTCGACATCACGACCCGCAGGTAGGGCACCGGGTTGCGGGCCCGCACGCGCTCGGGCAGGTCGAGGATGCGCGCGAGCACGATCGGCACGGCGGTGAACGCGTCGGCGCGATGCAGCGACGCCTGCGCCAGCGCGGCCTCGGCGTCGAAGTGGCGATGCGTGAGCACGGTGCCGCCGAGGGCCACGGTCAGCATCAGCATGCCCAGCCCGAGCCCGTGGAACATGGGCATGGCCACCGAGATTCGCGACCCGGTGCGCAGGCCGGTCCGGTCCAGGATGGTCACCCACACGCCCACCGCGGAGCGCAGTTGCGGTGAGCGCGGCACCCCCTTGGGTGTGCCGGTGGTGCCCGACGTCAGCAGAACGATCCGGCCCGGGGCGGCCACGCCGGGCCGCGGATCACCCGCCCGGGCGGTGTCCGTCGCCGGGTCGATGAGGGCGACCGATCGGTCGGCCGCGCGCACGCGTTCGCCGAATTCGTCGTCGGCGATCATCGTGCCGATTCGGTGCGCGCTCATCGCCGACGCCAGGGCGTCGGTGCGGAAGTCCGTGTTGACCAGGACCACGTCGGCGCCCACCAGCGCGGCGGCGAAGAAGCCGGCGACGAAACCGCGCCCGTTGCGGCACATCACGCCCACCGCGTCGCCGGGCCCCACACCGTCGAGGGACAGCCGGTGCGCCAGCGCTTCGGCGGTCGATCGCAGCTCGCGGTAGTCGCAGACGCCGTCGTCGGCGGCGATCGCGGCCCGGTCGGGCCAGCGAGCCGCGGTCACCGCCAGCAGCGTGTAGGGGTTGGTGCCGCCGCGGCGCACCTCGAGGAGCAGCCGCAGGGTGGCGAGCGGCGACGGCGGGGCGAGCAGTCGCGAGCGCAGCAGCGCCCGGGCCGCGGTGCCGACCACCCCCTCGGTGGTCATCGGCGGGCCTCGCGGGCGCCGGACCCCGAGAAGAACCGCCGGTACCACAGCCGGGCCGCGCGTTCGGCCGGGCCGGCCAGCAGCACCGAGGCCAACTCGGCCGGCAACACCCACGGCGGTTCGCTGCTGCGGGGCCGATCGATGACGGCCTTGGCGATGGCGTCGGCGGCCTGGTCCGCCGACAGGCCGGGGAGCCGGCCCAGGATGGGGGTGGGCTCGATCATCCGGGTGCGGACCAGCGCGAAGTAGACGGTGCTGACGTCCACACCGTCGGCGTGCAGTTCCGGCGCCACGCTGCGCAGCCACCGGTCGAAGGCCCCCTTCGACGCCTGGTAGGCGCCCCATTGCGGCCCCGGCACCACCCGCACGCCGACACTGGACACGTTGACAATGTGTCCGCGCCCGTTCTCCCGCATGGCCGGCAGGAGCCCCAGCAGCAGCCAGATCGGCCCCAGATAGTTGATGTCGATGGTGCGCTGGAAGTCGTGGGGACGGTCGTACTGGTCGTGCAGCGAGCGGCGCAACGACTTGCCGGCGTTGCTGACCACGATGTCGAGCGCGCCGTGCCGCTCGGTGATCTCCTTGGTCAGCGCGGCGACGGCCGCCTCGTCGGTGAGGTCGGTCGGGTACGCGATCGCACGGCCGCCGGCGGCGTTGACGGACGCCGCCAGGTCGCCCAGCCGCTCCTGCGACCGGGCGACCGCCAGCACCGTGGCGCCCCCGGCGGCCAACCTGCGCGCGGTCGCCTCGCCGATTCCGTACGAGGCGCCGGTGATCAGGACCGTCTTACCGCTGACGGCGCGGCGCAGCCTGTCGGGATCCGACACCCGCGCCGGATTGGCCAAGTGGTCCGTGACCGTGTTGAGGACCTGCACTACTGGATTCAACTCTGCCGCTGCATTCATTCGCACCGCTTGTCGAGCATCGGCGGATGGCTTCACCGAGCGCTCGACTCGTCTAGTTAGCAGACCACATCGCGACCGGGCCGCGCGCCCCGCCCCGCCCCGTCGGCGGGACGCGCCGAACCCGCGGGCGCGCCGCGGCGACGGATCAGGCCCGCGCGCAAGCCATCTCAGCCGCATACCCCGCGGCGACCCCCGGCGTGAATTCGCAGTAATTTCCCCGGTTCGCTTGTTTAGGCGGTCTGCTCACTGGGCACCATTGCGGCATGATCGCACGTCAAATAGCCCGTTTTGTTGCTCCAGCAGTCGCCGCCGCGTCCGGCCTCGGCGCGTCGGCCCTCGTCGGCTCCGCCCTGCCCACCGCCGCCGCCCAATGCCCGGACGTCCAGGTGGTCTTCGCCCGCGGCACCGGCGAAGCCCCCGGCGTCGGCCCCACCGGCCAAGCCTTCGTCGACGCCCTGCACGCACGCATGGGAACCAAGTCCTTCGACGTCTACCCCGTCAACTACCCCGCCAGCGACCAATGGGACACCGGCATCGACGGCATCAGAGACGCCGCCGCCCATGTCAATTCGATGGCCCGCGACTGCCCCAACACCAAGATGGTGCTCGGCGGCTACTCCCAGGGCGCGGCCGTGATGGGCTTTGTCACCTCACCCGCGATCCCCGACGGCGTCGACCCCAACACCGTGCCCAAGCCCCTGGACCCCTCGGTCGCCAACCACGTCTCCTCGGTCGTGCTGTTCGGCACGCCCAACGTGCGCGCCATGAACTTCCTCGGCGAACCGCCGGTGGTCATCGGCCCGGCGTATCAGGACAAGACCATCAAGGTCTGCGCCACCGAAGACCCGGTGTGCTCCGACGGAATGAACTTCGCCGCCCACAACACCTACGCCGACGACGGCGCCATGATCGACAAAGGCGTCGCCTTCGCCTCCAGCCACCTGGGCACCGGCGGCGCCACGACGCTCGCGAGCGGCGGCGGCGGCTTCGGAAGCTGAGCCGGAACGGCTCGTTGGCTCCTCGTCATCAACGACGCCGGCCTGACTCCTCGGGTCAGCCGCTGTCGCGGATGAAGCCCTTGTTGCGCATCAGGGCATCGGCCAGGAACCCGTCGTGCGGAATGGCCGGTGCCGCGTACCAGGTCGGGTGCGGCCCGAAGTACACGTTGGCGATCGTCGGCTCGGCAAGCAGGGCGTCGATCAGCCGCTCGTCCTCGGTGAGCGCGGTGAGCACCAACGAATGCCGCAGCGGCTCGACGGCGGCGTCGACCGACCAGGGCGACACCCAGACGCACGGGAAGGGCAGCTCGATGTTGAGCCTGTCGGCGTCGGGAGCGGGCAACAGATGCACGGCGGGGCGCAGCGCCGCGTAGCCGTCACCGAGGTCGGCGACCACCTGCTCGGCGCCGAGCAGCGGCGTCGATCCGGCGGCCTTGGCCGCCAGGTAATCCGCCACGGCCCGGGCGTTTTCGACGGGCTGGGTGGGCAGGGTCGCGCGCTCGTCGTCCGTGGGCAGCGGCTCGATCTCCGCCAACCGCTGAGCGATCGCCCGCGCCAGCGGGACGGGGTCGCCCTCGTACAGCACGGCGGTGGTGTTGACGCAAGCCATGCCGCCGAGGTTGGCGATCGAATCGACGATGAGGTCGACGTGGTCGCGCCAATCCTGCTCGGCCGTGATCAGGATCTTGCTGCGCCCCGGCCCGTTGACGATCACCGCCGGGTCGTCGGCGTACTTGTCGACGACCTGCTGCCCGCCGTACACCATGGCGAGGTCGGCCGACCGGATGATCTCGTCGGCGCCGGCATGGTCGGTCGGCAGGTACACGGCGTCCTCGGGGCGAAATCCGCCCTGCCGCAGGGCATGCACCAGCCGGTGGGCCGTCAACGGCTCGCGGCGCGACGGCCGCACCGCAACCCGGTAGCCGAGCGCCAGGGCCTGCGGCCACAAGCCGTGCACGCCCGGACCGTTTCCCGCCGCGTGCACCGCGAACACCTCCCCGCGCCGCGCCCATACCGCACCTCCCCGGCGGGTGGCTTCCGCACGCCAATCCAGCGTCGCGCCCACCGGGCGGGCCGGCCGGATCGCGTCGAAGGCGCCGCCGACGGCGTCCGCCACCCCGCGCGCCCCGGCGCGGGTGACCGCGATCGGCAGCCCCGAAATCCGGCTGGCCAGCCGCACGTAGCCCTCGAAGTCCAATCCGGCGATGACGCCCTCGGTGAAGATCCCCGCGGCCGCCGACAGCGCCGCCGCGCGCTGCCCGACGGGCAGTGGCGCCGCCTTGCGTTGCGCGGCCAGGGCGCGCGAGACATACAGCGGCGGCACGATGCTCAGCTCGGCGACCGCGGCGCCGGCGGTGCTGAGCAGGACCTCGCGGCGGCGGGTCCGATATTGCTCGGCAGGGCCGAGCGCGTCGATCGGCACCAAATCGGCCGCGGCGCCGACGGATTCGCCCGCCATGATCAGTACACACCCTCGATGACGGCCTCGCCCTCGAACGTGGAGACCGGGCGGACCGCACTGACCGAGTCGCTGAGCTCGCCCGCCGGCCCCGGCACCCTGACCGCCAGGTCGCGCTCCAGATTGTTCGGGATGAACATGCCCTTGCTGACGTGGTGCATCACCACCTGACCGGTCTGGCCGTACGGCACCCGATCGCCGGTGTCGGGATCGACCACCCAGAACACCACGTACGGTGTCCGCGGGTCGAACACGAACGCGTCGCCGTCGTCCGTTCGCGTGACCGCCTGGGACAGCACCATGGTGCTGCCGAAGGCCATGGTGATCGTCGTCGCCGGGAAGAGGTCGCGGAGCAGGTCGAGGGTGTCGGCGTCCACGTGCGCGCCGCTGAGCAACAGGTAGCGGACCTTGTCGTTCATCAACTCGACCACCCGGTCGTCCCGGGCCATGGCCTCCAGCAGCGGCGGGGTGGTGTGCAGGTTCGCGACGCTCTGCGTCCGCAGCACGAAGACGGCCTGCTCGACGACGTGGTCGACGTAGGCGGCGACTTCGGCGGCGGCGTCGCGGGCGGCGAGCTTCTTCACCCAACGGGGATCGATGTCGATGGCGTGGAAAGTCGCGCCCAGCCGCTCGGAGACCAGCCGCGAGAAAAAGCCCACCCCGTGCGGTCCGCTGGGCATCAGGCACAGGAAGCCCTCGCCGCGGCGAAACCCGCCGCCGGCGAAGTCCTCGGTCTGCCAGCGCACCACCTGCGCGACCCAATCCGGTAGCTGCGCAGTCCGTTTCGGCGCGCCGGTGGTGCCGCCGGACTCGAATACCTGGGGCACCGGGCGCGGTTCGCCGTAGCCGCGCGGGATGAGGTCCTCCACCGGCACATCGCGCAGTTCGTTGACCAGGTTGGGGAAGAGGCGCAGATCGGCGAACGTCTGCACGTCGGTCAACGGATCGAAGTCCAGCGTCGCGGCGGTCCGGAGCCAGAACGCGGAGCCGGTGTCCTCGCCGAAGTGCCACGCGATCGCCGCGCGCAGATAGGCCTCGGGGTCCTCGACCGGGTCCGATCGCGGAACATCCAACAACGAGAAGTCGACATCGGCCATATCAACAGATACTGGCCCATCCCCATCCGCTCGCCAAGCGCCCGTCACCGTATTGGCTTACTTCGCATGGAATTTCGCCGCCATGAACCCGCTGTTCACTTCGGAGCGGGCGTGCCGCGGCACCCCGGCGAAACGCCGTTTCGGCTATGTTCTCTCTCAGCGAGAGGGGACGAACCATGACGGTGCACAACTGGATACCGGCGGCGCGTATCGGCAGGATGGGTTGCAGATGATCGAGTTCACCCTGACCCGAACCGCCGCGGCGCCGATCGAGACCGTGTTCGACGTCATGACCGACCACCGCCGGATCGCGGACTACATGTGGGCGATCCGGCGCAGCACGCTCGATCGCGAGGGGACCCCCGCACCGAATGGTGTCGGCGCGATCAGACGTCTGGCGGCGATCGGACCCCCATTCGTCGAGGAGATCATCGAATATGAGCGCCCCACCCGCTACGCGTACAAGATGCTCTCCGGCGCACCGACCCGGGATCACATCGGCACGGTACGGCTGCGCGCAACAGACACGGGGACCGAGGTCAGCTGGCACCTGCGGTCAACGCTGAAGATTCCCGGTGTGGACCGGCTGATGCTGCCGGTGTTCAAGAAGGTCATCGACGAGCTGCTCAAAGGCGGCATCGCCGCCGCCGAACGGAGCAGCTAAGCCGAGCGGTTGTGCAGCCGGCGCGGGTCGACGCCCGAGCGCCGCCACGCCCTGGCCGCCCACGGCGTGTAGATCGCCCCGACGGGCAGCCGGTTGATCAGCGGGTTCAGCGCCCGCATGGCGGCGGCGAACCGCTGGAATCGCTTCTCCCGCTTGGCGTCCCACTCCAGCCGGCAGACCGCGCGCATCTGCGGCGGCATGGTTCCGACCAGGACCAGGCGGGTGTAGGCGTTGAGGGGCGCCGACAGCACCTTCCACACCGGCCCGGGGACCCGGCGGGGGCCGGGAATTCCCTTCCGGATGTAGCCGGTGCCGTACAGGACGGTCTTGTGCGGGACGAACCGCTCGAGCATCTCGTCCCAGTAGGCGAGGAACTCGTCGTAGGTCTGCGGCTGGCCGCGGTCGCTGACCCCGTACAGGCGATACCACACCTTGCCCTCGTCGAAGATCTGCGCCTTCTCCGCGTGCGAGAGCCGGCGGATGAACGTGTCGGTGGTGTAGATGACCTGGTCGACGAAGGTGGCGTGCGCCCAGTAGAACAGTTCCGGGTTCAGCGCGTGATACCTCGAGCCGTCGCTGATCGTCCCCTTGATCGTCTTGTGGAAGTCCCGCACCTTGCGGCCCCACTCGCGGGGTTCGTCGGAGTACACGGTCTTCATCAGCGGCGGCGCGGTCCGCTTGGCCCGGCCCAACATGTCGCTGAAGATGACCGAGTGGTCGAGCACACCCTGGGCCAGCTGTTCGATGCAGTTCTCGACGCCGGCGGTGCGCTGGAAACCAAAGAACTGGGTGCGGTTGTCCCCGTAGAACTTCCAGATCAACGACTCGGGTCCCAACCGCGCGAGGTCGTCGGCCTCGCCGGCCGGCCCGTCGACCGGCATCGGCACCGCCTCCCGAACGCCGGTGTCGAATCGTGCGCCCGCCGTGGAACGGGCGGGGGCGCCGGTCACAACGTCTTCCTGGGCCGTCATGCTC
This sequence comes from Mycobacterium europaeum, assembly GCF_002102155.1. Lineage (GTDB taxonomy): Bacteria > Actinomycetota > Actinomycetes > Mycobacteriales > Mycobacteriaceae > Mycobacterium > Mycobacterium europaeum. The sequence continues at coordinate 194,259 of NZ_LQOU01000010.1, read as the reverse complement.
CCCTCCTGCGGTTCGGACCTGCGATGCGCTTGCGAAGCGATGAAACAAAACCGTATCTTTGTGTCGCAGCTTAGCATTCTGCGGCGAGATTGCAGAAAGGGGTCGTGAGCCATGCCGAACCACAGCCCTGGTGGCAACCTCGTCGAGATCAGCGACCTCGACCGCACCATCCTGGACACCGCGCGCGCCGTATTCGAGACGTACGGCGTGCGCCGGGCCAACATCGAAGACGTCGCCGCCCGCGCGGGCGTCAGCCGCAGCACCATCTACCGGCGGTTTCCGACCAAGGACGACCTGTTCGGGCACGTGGTGCGGCGCGAGGCCGAACAGTTCTTCACCACGCTGGACCGGGCCACCACCGGCTGCGACCCGCAACAGGCCGTGATCGAGGCGTTCGCCCTCGGGGTGCGCCTGGTCCACGATTCCCCGCTGTACTCCCGGATCGCCGACAGCGAACCCGAGCTCCTGGGCATGTTCTCCCGATCGCAGGCCTTCCCCATCGGCCAGTTCGCCGACGGCATCGCCCACACCCTGCGCCGGTGCGGGGCCGACATCCCCGACCGCGACCTGACCAACATCGCCGACATCCTGCTTCGCGTCGCCCTGGGCATCATCGTCTTCCCCACCGACCGGCTCGACACCTCGGACCCCGCGGCCGTCCGCGAGTACGCCGCCCGCTACCTGGTCCCGATCATCCGCCGGTGACGCGCTATGGCATGTCGGTGACCTGCACTAGCCTGAAGACGTGGCTGGGGGTTTTGCGGCTCCACGGACCCGGTACGCCAGTTGCGGCGAGATCGACATCGCCTACCAGGTCTTCGGCGATGGCCCGATCGACCTGCTCGTGCTGCCGGGCCCGTTAATCCCGATCGACTGCGTCGACCTCGAGCCGTCGATGTACCGGTTCCACCGGCGGCTCGCGTCGTTCTGCCGGGTGATCCGCTTCGACCAGCGCGGGATCGGCCTGTCGTCACGGGTCGCGTCGCTGGACATGCTCGGCCCGGAATCCTGGGCCCAGGACGCGATCGCGGTCATGAACGCGGCGGGATGCGAGCGCGCAACGATCTTCGCCCCGGGTTTCACGTCGCTGGCCGGTGTGGTTCTCGCATCCGAGCATTCCGACCGGGTGAACAGCCTGGTGATTGCGAACGGCGCGGCGCGAACGCTGCGCAGTCCGGATTACCCCATCGGCACCGACCTCGACGACGCCGATCGCTTCACGACGGTCGGGATGGAACCGGACGCCGTCGAGCAGGGATTCGACATGCTCGGCATCATCGCCCCCTCCGTGGCGCGCGACGCCGCATTCCGCTCGTGGTGGGACATGGCCGGCAACCGGGCCGCATCACCGAGCATGGCCCGCGCCTTCATCAACAAGATCCGGGAGGGCGATGTCCGCGACCGACTCCCCCTCGTCGCCGTCCCGACGCTGATCCTGCACCGCGACAACCCCGACTTCAGCCCAGTCGGGCACGCACACTATCTGGCGGAACACATCCCCGGGTCGCGCCTCGTCGAACTGCCCGGCCGGGACGCCCTGTACTGGGTCGGCGACACCGCCCCCGTCCTCGACGAGATCGAGGAATTCATCACCGGCGTGCGTGGCGTCTCCGACGCCGAACGCCTGCTCACCACGATCGTGTTCACCGACATCGTCGGTTCCACCGAGCGGGCCGCGGTGCTCGGCGATCATCGCTGGCGCGACCTGCTCGACAACCACGACACCCTCGTGCGCCGCGAGCTCCAGCGGTTCGGCGGGCGTGAAGTCAACACCGCCGGCGACGGATTCGTCGCCACGTTCAGCAGCCCGAGCGCCGCCCTCGCCTGCGCCGACGCCATCGTCGACGTGGTCCGCGTGCTGGGCATCGAGGTGCGGGTGGGCATCCACGCTGGCGAGGTGGAGGTGCGCGGCGCCTCGAAAAGTGACGTCGCCGGGATGGCCGTGCACATCGGCGCGCGGGTGGCGGCACTGGCCGGGCCCAGCGAAGTGGTGGTGTCGTCGACGGTGCGCGACATCGTCACCGGCTCGCGGTACCGGTTCGGCGACCGCGGCGAGGCCGCCCTCAAGGGCGTGCCGGGCCAGTGGCGGCTGTACTCGCTGCAGCGCGAGCGCGCGATCGTCCCGCGATAGCCGCGCGCTTCTCGGCTAGCCTGTTTAATGGCTGCCACCGGGGCTCAACGGACTCGGGGCTCCCGTGCTTGCCGGCCGAGTTCCGCCGCGCAACTTGGTTTTTCACGCGAAGGAGTACGCATGACCGACGTGCACGTTTCGTTGCCTCCGGCGCTGCGCCGAGCGCTGGACCTGCTCGCTGATCCGCCGGCCGATCCCGATGTGAGCAAGGGTTACCTCGATCTGCTGGGCGACGGATCCGCCGACGGCGACGAGGTCGAGAAGAACACCGGGCCCATCCAGGCGGCGTGGGCATCACCGATCGGGTCGATGCTCTACGACAACGCGCAGGCCCTGTCGCGACGGTTGATCAGCGCGTGGCAGACCCCTCTCGAGTGGCTGAACATCCCGCCGGGCGGCGTCGCGCTGGACGTCGGCTCGGGCCCCGGCAACGTCACCGCATCGCTGGCGCGCGCGGCCGGCCCGGACGGGCTGGCCCTGGGGGTCGACATCTCCGAGGCCATGCTCGCGCGCGCCGTCCGCAACGAAGCGGGGCCGCAGGTGGGCTTCATCAAGGCCGACGCGCAGCGACTTCCGCTGCGCGACGACACGGTCGACGCCGTCATCTCGACGGCCGTACTGCAGCTGGTTCCCAACCCGGCGGCGGCCCTGGGCGAGATGGCGCGGGTGCTGCGGCCGGGCGGGCGGCTGGCCGTCATGGTGCCCACCGTCGGGCCGGCCGCCCGGTTCTTTCAGCGGCTGCCGCACGTGGGGGCGCACGTCTTCGGCGACGACGAGATCGGCGACACTCTGGAGGACCACGGGTTCGTCAGCGTGCGGGTGAAGAACTTCGGCACCGTGCAGTGGGTGCGCGCCAAGAACGGCTGAGTCAGCCGCTGTTCAGCCTTGCCCGCCCGAATCGGGCGCCTGGGCGGCCGTGGCGAGCCGGTCCATGGATTCGCGCAACATGTCCGGCGTCGTCGCACGGGCGCGCGGGAGGCGGGTTGGGTCGCTCAGCGCCGTCCAATCGTAGGTGTGGGTCACCGTGGTGAGTTCGGCGTTCACCGGGCTGAGCTCCCAGCGCCACAGGTGACCGGGCGGCTGCTTCCTGGGTTCGGCCGGGCACCAGGCGATCTTGCTGCCCTCGACGAATTCCACGACGTGGTTCTCCCGCACCACACCGGTGGTCAGCGTCGTCTTGAACACGTCACCGACCGCGCGGACGCGTTGCCCCGGAGCCGACGACGCGAGGTTGTTGTTGCCGTCCCAGCTCGGCTGGCGCGCGGGATCGGCGATCAGTTCGAAGATTCGTGCGGCGTTGGCCGCGATGACGCGCGTGGCGCTCACGATGCGTTCGGCTTCCGTGTCGGTCATGTCGCCTATCCAAACACGTCGACCGCCGGCCCCGCCCCGCCGCCGATGTGACCTTCGGCCGACGCATTGGGGACCTTCGGCCGTCGAGGCCGGCGCCGTGCGGTGCGACCGTAGGGATGCCGGGGCAACCCGGTGGTCTGCCCGAAGTGCAACAAGCCCATTCTTGGGCGAGGCCATCCGCAAGGGCCTGATTGACCCACCGTCTTAAGACGGGGACCTGCCTTCGGGCAGACCTTCATGCTCACGGCATCCGGGGCAGGGCTTCGACCGGTCCGGACAGCGCCGCCTTGACGTAGCGGGTGTCGTCGTCGGCCAGCACCTCGGCGTCGTCGCGCTCGATGCCGTCGACGATCGCGCGCGCCACCTCCCGCGGGTCGTTCTTGGGCGCGTCGAAGCCAGCCGCCATCGCGGTGTCGGTGAAGCTGAGGTGCGCGGCGACCACCAGGGTGCCCTGCTTCTCGAGTTCGATGCGCAGCGAATTGGTCGCCGACCACAGCGCCGCCTTGGAGGCTCCGTACCCACCCGAGCCGGGCATCCAGGACAGGATCGAGGCGATGTCGACCAGGGCTCCGCCGCCGTTGCCGGCCAGGATCGGCGCGAACGCCTTCGCCACCCGCAGGGCCCCGAAATAGTTCGTCTCGAACACCGCCCGCACCTCCTCGATGTCGCTGTCGAGCAGCGTCCGCGCCCCCAGCACCCCGGCGTTGTTGATCACGATGTCGGCATCCGGAGCCGAACGGGCCAGGGCCGCTACGGATTCCGGCTCGGTGACATCCAGTTCGACGCTGACCACGCGCGGGTCCGTGCTGGGCCGGGGCGCCCGCGCCGTGGCATACACCTTGGCCGCGCCGCGCGCCAGCAGCTCGTCCACGATCGCCTTGCCGAGTCCGCGCTGTCCGCCGGTGACCACCACCGTCGACCCTTTGATGTTGACCATGTTGCACAACTCCTTGACATAGGTAATTGCCGATTACTTCTGTCACGGTAGTTGTCGGCGCCGACATAGTCAAGTATGGTTTAGGTATGTCTGCTGCATGGTCTGCATCACAGCGGTACGGCCTCACCCCGGCCCCGGGCGGTCTGGGATTGGTGCAGGACTTCCTCAACACCAGGGGGATCGCGGGATACGGCCCGGACCTGCTTGCCGACATCTCCCTGGCGCACGACTGGGTGGCGGGCGCGGTGCTGGCCTGGTCGGCCGCCCGGGGCGTGGACCTGCCGCCGCCGACCTTCGACGACGCGGACCTGGTCAAGCTGCGCGCGTTGCGGTCCAAGCTCGATTCGCTGGTGAACGGCGAGGCGCCCGGCGGACCGAGCGCCGTTCCCGCATCCCTGGTGCTGTCCGACGACGGTGCGGTGCGGTTGGAGCCCACCGGCTCCGGCTGGCGCTGGCTCGCCTCGGCCCTGTGGGCCGAGATCCTGCTCAGCCAGCAGGCCGGCACCTGGCGACGCATCAAGCAGTGCCATAACCACCACTGCGGGTCGACGTTCTACGACCGCTCCAAGAACAACAGCGGGGTGTGGCACGACGTCAAGACATGCGGCAACGCCGCCAACCTGCGCGCGTCCCGGGCCCGCCGGCGCGAACGCGAAGCGGGCTCAACGGTTTCGCCACAGTAGGCGGTATCGGTAATAGAGGCCGCGACGGATGACCGCCCCCGGTATGACCTCCGCGGACACCCGGCAGATCTCGCGCAGGCTCTCCCGGGGCTCGGCGACCGCCACGCCGATATCGCGGGTCTCGCGATGCAGTAGCGACCCGGCGCGCACCGCCGGCACACACGCGGCGGCCCACGCCCAGTCGGCGACGGCCTTGTTGGCAGACAGCCCAACGACGGCGAGTTCGCCTGCAGGCCTGAGCATTTCACGAACTTCGAGTAGTGTCTCGCGCAGCGGCAGGTGATGCAGGCTCGCCACGAAGGTGATCAGGTCGAACGAACGCGGATCCGCCTCGAACGCTTCGAACCGCGCGACTCGCACCGACACGTTGCCGGCGGTCCGCAATCGATCGGAGGCCCGCGCGATCGCGGACGGGTCGGCATCGATGCCGACAACGCTGCGCGACACCGCGGCCAACCGCTCGGCCAACAGCCCCTCACCGCAGCCCACATCCAGGACATCGCCGCCGTGCCGGGCGGCGATCTCGACCAGCCAGCTGTGATACGCGGTGTTGTGGTTCCAGTAGTCGGCCACGACGCGGGTCACCGGCCCGGCAGGGTCAGCAGCGCTCCACGCCCGGCTGCATGAGCGTCACGGTGGGGCGGGAACGGCGTGAGCCGCCGCGCAGCACGGCCTGCAACGCGTCACAGGCGCGCGCCTTCAGCGGCGTCATCACATCGATGTTGGTAGGGCTCTGGCTCATCCAGGACGGCAGTGTTGCCACGGTTTCGACCCTTCTCTGTTCGGCCTGTGCGCCGACTCATTGAATTGCACCGGGCCCGCTTTACGGATGCGCCGCGCCGGGGTTAACGCGGCGAAAAGCCCCATTGTGGTGCGACGCACATTCCCCCGGCGCGCCGGCCGCGCGTCACAGGCTCCTCGAGCCCCTGAAACGTCGCAGGTAGCCCGGCAAGCCGCGCGCGGGCGGCGGTTTCGGCCAATCGTCGGCGCGGAAATAGGCGTCGGTCCCGCCATCGACGAAGATCACGCTGCCGCAGAGGAATTCGGCCGACTCGGACAGCATGAAACACATCCAGTCGGCCATGTGCCGCGGCTGACCGAAGCCACCGACCGGAACCGGGAACGACCGGACCGCCTTGGCCTGACGGGGCGTCGCCAGCTGTTCTTCCAACAACGGCGTCATGACGGCTCCGGGCGCCAGGGCGTTCAAGCGCACCCCCGCGCCCGCCCATTCCGGCAGCACCGCCTGGCGCCGCACCCAACGACCGACGGCGATCTTGGACGCCGCATACATCATCGTCGGTGCCGCCGGACCGAACGGTCGCACCGATCGCAGCGCCTTGTCGCCGTCGTGGGCGAGGAAGGCCTTGACCGCTCGGCCCGGGACGAGCGGCACGGTCGTCGCCGAGTTGCTCGCCACGACCACGACTTTCGCGCGTTCGGCGGCGGCCAGCGCGGGCCGCCAGGCGACCAGCGGCTCGACGACGCCGAAGAAGTTGACCTGACCGATCTGGCGTAGCCGTTCACGGCCCGGGCTGGGCCCGAGGCCGGCGGCCAGGACCGCGCCGTCGAGCTTGCCGCCGGCCGCCGCCAGCACCCCGTCGGCGGCACGCTTGCGCCCGTCCGGCGTCGACAGGTCCGCGACGATGTCGGCGTCTTTGATGTCGACGCCGATCACGATGTGCCCGTCGGCCTTGAGCCGCTGCGCGGTCTCCCGGCCCATCCCGGAAGCCGACCCGGTGACCGCATAAGTGCCCATTGCTTCGTTCTTACCAGTCGGTCCCGCGTCAGGTTCCGGCGGCGGCCTTCTCGACGTCGAGCAGCTGCTCGCCGCGCCGTTCCTCGTCGTAGGCTGCACGGCCGCCCCGCAAGCCGAACAGACGCTTGGAGAACAGCAGGTAGACGACGGCGGCCAGGTTGATGGCGAAGGTGACCGCCCGGGTCATCGTGACGCCCTTCAACAGGTCGTGAACCTCCAACGGCAGGAACACCGAGGTGGCGATCACCGCGAAGTACTCGCCCCAGCGCTTCAGCAACCACAGGCCGACGCCTTCGACGACCTCCAGCAGCGCATAGGCGGCCAGCATCAAGGTCAGCAGGGCCAGCGTGGATGGCTTGGCGGCCAATGCCTTTTCGAGTTCGTGCACGATCGTCATCTGATCGACCTTGAATCCGGCGGCGCGGAAGATCGGCAGGTCGCGTTCGAGGGTGGCCTGGATGGACCCGCGCGCGCCGCGAAACTTCCACACCGCGTACGCGGCAAGCGCGATCACCACCGCCCGGAACAGGCGTTCCACCGCGAGGGTTCGGATGATGATGGCCTGGCGTAAAGCCTTGCCGCGCATGATCATCGGCGCGTCTTCGGCGCGTCCCCGGCCATGCGGCCGGCCCACGGTGAACTCACCGCAGCGCAGGCAGCGCCATACTTCGCCCAATCCGGTGGTGCCGCTCAGCCGGGCGGCGAGGTCCCGCTCGTCGGGCGCGTAGGTGGCGTGGCCCGCGACCGCGCAGGTGACCAACTCCCAGCGATTGCCGCCCTGGTGTTTGCGCATGGCCGATCATCGACTGCGGGCGGCGGGCCACGCAAGGGGGCGCGCACGGCATGCGTCAGAACCGCGGGCCGGTGCGCGGCCGTTGCGCGGTGGGGCTCACGGCGCCGAGCAGGCCGGCGAGGTGGCCGACGGGGATCTCGTCGAGGCGATCGACCGCCGTGACGATCTCGGCGCGCAGCGCCTCGTCGCAGAAGGGTTCGGCCAGCCACGCGAACTTGTCCGCGACGCGTTCCCACGACATGGGCCGGGTCGGGGAGCCCTCGTAATCGGCTTGCTCGCGGGACAATTCCCGTCCGTCCCGGGTCACCAGGTGCACCCGGGCCGCCGTGCGGTGCGGATAGCCCGCGGTCAGGTCGGCGGCGGGTTTGACGTCGACACGCCTCAGCAGCTCTTGAACGTCGTCGCGCAGGACCCGGTGGGTTTCCAGCTGTTCTGGGCCCACCCCGCCGTCGAGCAGCGCCACCGCACTGAGGTATTTGAGGTTGTAGTCGGCCTGCTCCTTGGTGCGCGGGTCATCCTTGCCGCCGTAGGCTCCCCCGCCGGCGAAGTCGTACGCCCCCTGGAAGACCTCGAGAGTCACCCGCGCGATGTCCGCACCACGCAGGTCGTTTTCGGTGCGCAGGGCCAAGACCGCATCGATGACCACCTGCCCGTGGATGAGGGAGCAGTACTGCTTGAGGTAGGTCTGTTCCACGCAGGTGAGCCGCCGGTCGTGGGTCGCCAGGTCGATGGGCTGGTCGAACAACTGCACCAGGCCGTGGGGACCCTCGAACAACGACTTGGGCCCGGTAACGCCGCGGGCGGCCAGCATGGCCGCATAGACGGCGCGCATCCCGGTGACGGCCGGCGAGATGCCCTTCCAGTTCGAGACCGGTTCGGCGTGCACCGCCGCCAGCGATACGTTGTCGGTCGCGGCGGCCGCAATGGCGTTGGCGGTTTCCTCCACGCTCAGCCCGAGCAGTTTCGCCGTGCCGGCCGCCACCGACATCGACAGCTGCAGCGCGTGATTGAGCCCCCGCGCCATCACGGGAACCTGGGAACTGAACCGGCATTGCACCTCGTAGGCGACCGCCAGCGCCAACAGGAAGTCGGCTCCGCCGGCGCCCGTGTGCTCGGCCACGGCCAACACCGCGCCGAAGTTGTCGGCGGGATGGCACAGGCCGCCGACCGTCAGATAGGTGTCGAGCAGATCGGGGTAGCGCACCAGCACCGCGTTGAAGAACGCGGCCTGGTCCACCGACGCCCGGCCGCCGCCCACCAGCGTGGCGGTGGGGGCGCCGCTGAACTGGCGGGTGTGGTCGCGGATCGTCGCGACGAGGTCCCCGTCGAGGGAGCCGACCGCGCAGGCGATGCTGTCGAGGACGTTGCGCTTCATCAGCGCGCGCGGCAGGCCGGTCAGATCGGCCGGTTGGGCGCCGACGACGAAATCGGCCAGCTCGTCCACGGCGTGGTTGTGTGCCATCACTTTTCGCCTCCCCGGCTGCGTTACCTTCACCCAAGCGCAGCGCCGGCCCGCCGTCCAGGACCGCTGTCTAACCAGTGGTCGATGCGACTTCTCACCGCAGGTGCGGGTCGTCAGCCGGCGCCCACCACGGCCCGGCGGGAGGTGCCGGCCAGTCGCGGGCACGCGCGACCGCGAGCAGCGCGTCCACGGCGCCGCGCACGCCGGCGCGGTCGTCGTCCCGGCGGTGCAGCAGCGACCACGTCCACAGCGGCACCGGTTCGGCGACGGGCCGCTCGCCCAGGCTGGGCGGGAGGGCCGCGGTGTGGCGCTTCGGCGACGCGAGCACGGCCGCTCCGATCCTGCGCACATGCGCGTGGAACGCGTCGCCGGTGATGCCGCCGTCGTCGATGGCGATCACGCGGGCGCCGGTGTCGGCGGCGAATTCCCTGGCGTATCGATTCCACGACGACCAGGCCGACTCGTCCGCGTCGACGAGTACGCTGATACGTTGCGCGGCAACGGGTTCCGTCGAGCTGACGCCGGGACTGACCGCGTGCAGCGGCTCGGCTCGCAGCAGATGCGCGCTCAGGCCGCGCTCCTCGACCTGACCGGCCGTGACCCACGCCAGCGCGATGTCGAGGGTGCCCTCGGCCACCCGGTCGGCCTGGGTGTGCGAGGGCAGCACCCAGTCGTCGACCCGCAGGTCCGCCGCGCGCCCCACCAGGGTGGTGATGTCGTCGGGCAGCCAGCTGACGTAGCCGAGCCGCACCGGGGTGCTGCGCGCGGCCGCCCGCTGCAGCCGGGCCGTGGCGTCGTCGGCCAGCGACAGGATCCGGCGGGCGTCCGCAAGGAGGGTGCGTCCGGCCTCGGTCAACCGGACGCTGCGCCGGTCCCGCACGAACAAGTCGGCGCCCAGCTCGCGTTCCATCGCGATGATCTGTTGCGACAGGGCCGGTCCGGAGATGTGCACGCGTTGGGCGGCGCGGCCGAAGTGCAGCTCCTCTGCGACGGCCACGAAGTAGCGCAACTGCCGCAGTTCCATAGGCGGAGCCTAGACGGCGCGACCGACCGTATCCGGTCGCGGCGGGGCCAGGCTGATCCCCGCCGTTTCGTCGGTCAACTGCTTGCCGATGAGCCGGATCTGCCGCGCCGACAGCGGGCACAGCGGGTGCACGGCCACCATCAGGGCGACGCGGCGTTCATCGAAAACGGGTGCGGCGATGGTCACCACGGGCTGCTTGCGGCGACCGGGGTTGTCGTCGGAGAGGAACCCGATGGTGGTGAACTCGTCGAGCAACTGATCCACGATGTGCCGCACCGGCGTGGGCATCTGATCGCTGTCCAAGGTGCCGACCACTTGCACGGCCTGGGCCAGCGCGGGCGTGGTCCAGTCGACGTCGAAACCCCGCTCACGCGTGTGTTCCAACACCCGTTCCAGCCGCCGGGTGCGATCCGCGTTGGTGCCGGCACCGCGGCGGATCCACGCGCGCTGTTCCTCCTCGTCGTCCCAGGCGGCGAGCGCCACCCCGAACGGCGGGGCGTACGGGATGCGATCACCGGGAATGCCGGACGGTGGGGTGGCGGGCCGGCCCTCGAATGCGGTGACCACCAACGAATCCCCGAATCGCTCGACCACGGAGCAGCCGTAGCCGACCTCGCGCGACAGTCGCAGGGCCGCCGAACGGGCCGCATGCGCAAGCGGCCGGGCGGTGTCGGTCCGCGCCGCAACGACCGCCAGCGCGGGCCCGAGGGTGAACGTCTTGGCGACGGGATCGCGGCTCGCCCATCCCCGGTCGCACAGCGTCTTGAGGATGGCGTGTGCCGTCGCCTGCGTGAGGTCGAGCTCGCGCACGATGTCGGAGAACCGCAGCCGCGCATTCCCGGACCGGGCCAGGAGCTCGACCACGTCGAGCACCCGGGCGGTCGGCGCCGACGTCGATCCCCGAATGGCTTGACTCCCCTGCGGCACGCTTTAGAGTGAGACGAACATTCGAGAGTCTATATCGACTATTCGAGAGAGCTGAACGCTTTGTGCGCTGCGGTGAAGACCTGCCATGACCGAACGTGACGACCGCCAGGACATCTGCGAACTGCTGGTGCGCTACGCCACCGGGATCGACCGGCGCGACTGGCCGCTGTTTCGCACCGTGTTCACCGCTGACTGCGAGCTCGACTATGGCGTGATCGGGTCGTGGACCGGCGTCGACGCCGTCACGGACTTCATGGCGCAGGTGCACGGCCGGGCGGGGCACACCCTGCACCGCCTGACCAACCACGCGATCACGGTCGACGGCGACAAGGCGACGGCGCGAACCTACATCGACGGACTCATCATGGCCGCCGACAACGACTCCGGCGTCAACGCGATCGGCTTCTACGACGACGAGATCGTGCGCACGTCCGACGGGTGGCGCATCGCCCGCCGCCGCTACACCCAGGTGCGCCTGACGACGGTCGGGGGCCCCGAATGACGTTCGCGACCAAGTACGGGCCGTGGGCGCTGGTGGCCGGGGCCTCGGACGGGGTGGGCGCGGCGTTCGCCCGGGGGCTCGCCGAGCGGGGCGTCAACGTCGTGCTCGTCGCCCGCCGGCAAGCGGTCCTCGACGACGTCGCGGCCGGGATCCGCAGCGACACGTCGGCGTCCACGCGGACCCTCGCCATCGATCTCGCCGAACCGGGCGCGGCGGCGGCGATCGCCGCGGCGACCGGCGATCTCGACGTCGGCTTCCTCGCGTACTGCGCGGGTGCCGACCCGAACTTCGAGCCGTTCCTCGCCAATCCGGTCGAAGTCGCCGAGGCGATGGTGCAACGCAACTGCACGGTGCCGATGCAGCTGTGCCACCACTTCGCCGCCGCCATGGTCGAGCGGGGCCACGGCGGAATCGTGCTGTTCGGGTCGGGCGCCGGCCTGGCCGGTGGGCCCAACATGGTGGCCTACGGCGCGACGAAGGCGTTCGACATGGTCTTCGCCGAGGCGCTGTGGGCCGAACTGCACGACAAGGGCGTCGACGTCCTGGGCCTCATCCTGGGCAAGACCGATACGCCCGCCCTGCGGCAACTCGAGCACAGCCGCGGACAGATCGCCTCGCTCGACGAGTTACCGCCCGGCGCGGCGGCCGTGGCGGATGTCATCGCGGAGGCGTTCGAGAACCTGGGGAACGGACCGACCCTGATGGTCGGCGACACGATGCGCGCCGCCGAACGGATGTTGGCCTCGCTAACCCGCAACCAAGCCGTCGAACTGTTCGCCCAGGCCGCGGCCGCGGCCATGGGGCCCGACAAATAGCGGAACCTTCCCGGCCCGCGGCCCGTCGTACTGCATAGGGGTCCGGTTTTGCCCAGGAAGGTTTGCCAAACTTCGGAATCGGGGGAGCCAAACTTTTCTGCAGCGCCCCTCTGGCCAGCAAAGATGATTACCGGCGCCGGGCCGGCCCCAGCCGTCGAACACGTTGCTGGGGGCGGGCTGCGCGGGTAACTTTGGTAGGCGGTTCGGCATGGCAAACCTAACCTCACTACGCCGCTACAGTCGCCACCCCTCCGTATCGAAGGATGACGATGCTCGCCCCAGACAGGCCCGCCAGGATTTCCACGGCAGAACACGGCCGGCGTCGCACCCTGACGCGTTCGGGGCTGATCACCACGGCGTTCGTCGCACCGGCGCTGGTGGTCCGCATCGCGGGGCTGCACCCCGACCCGGTCGTCGCCCTCCTCATCTTCGGTGCCGCGGTGGTGTCGGCCAGCTTCCTGCTGGCGTGGGCGGCCGAAGCCGCGCAGATCGATGTCTCCGGCGGGATGGCGACGGCGGTGCTGGCGCTGATCGCGGTGCTGCCCGAGTACGCCGTCGACCTCTATTACGCGTACGTGTCCGGCCACAACGGGGACTACACGCAATACGCCGCCGCGAACATGACCGGGTCCAACCGGCTGCTGATGGGTCTAGGTTGGCCCGTCGTCGTGCTGGTCAGCATCGTGGTGGCACGCAAGGCCGGTGACAGGACGGCCACCGGCCTGGCGCTTCAACCGACCAATCGGGTCGAACTCGGATTCCTGCTGATCGCCGGCCTCATCGCGTTCGCGGCACCGGCGAGCGGCCAGATCCACTTCGGCCTGGGCTTGGCGTTGTTGGCCTGGTTCGGGTTCTACCTCTACAAAGTCAGCCACGGCGATGTGGCGGAGCCCGACCTGATCGGGACCGCCGCCGCCCTGGGGGAGCTGCCCGACCGCGGGCGGCGCATCGTCGTCGTCGGCCTCTTCCTGGCCTCCGGCGCCGTGATCCTGCTGTGCGCCAAGCCGTTCGCCGACAACCTCGTGGCCGCGGGCGCCGAGCTCAGCATCGACCGCTTCCTGCTCGTTCAATGGCTCGCCCCGCTCGCTTCGGAGGCCCCGGAGTTCATCGTCGCCACCATCTTCGCCGCCCGGGGCAAGGGCACGGCGGCCATCGCCACCCTGATCTCGTCCAAGGTCAACCAGTGGACGCTGCTGATCGGGTCGCTGCCGGTCGCCCACCTGCTCGGCGGCGGCGGTTTCTCCCTGGAGCTCGACCAGCGTCAGGTGGAGGAAGTGTTGCTCACGGCCACCCAGACCATGATGGGGGTGGCGCTGCTGTTGGCGCTGCGGTTCCACCGCGCCGCGGCGGGCACGCTGCTGGGGCTGTTCGTCGTGCAGTTCCCCATCGCTTCGACCCATGGCCGGCTGCTGCTCTGCGGCGTCTACACCGCCGTGGCCGTCGTCGCGCTGATCCGCTACCGCCGCCACCTGGCCGCCACCCTCAGGGCGCCGTTCTTCGGGACGGCGATTCGCCACAGCGGTCACCCCCACCATCCGGTGCCGGACCCCTAGCCGCGGGCCGCCGGCGGCCGTATACGGTCCAGATATGAATCGAGTGTCGGTGATCACGGGCGGCGCGGGCGGCATGGGTCTGGCCACGGCCAAAGTGGTCGGCCGCGACCACACCGTGGTGCTCTGCGACGTCAGGCGGGACCGGCTCGCGGCCGCGGCCGCGGCCCTCGACGAACTCGGAATGACTCCCACGGCCGTCCACTGTGACGTCACCGATCGACAGGCGGTCGCGGACCTGTTCGACACCGCGGGCAGTCTCGGGACGCTCGCCTCGGTCATCCATACCGCGGGCGTGAGCCCGAGCATGGGCGCGGCCGACTACGTCATGCGGACCAACGCGCTCGGCACCCTCAACGTCGACGAGGCGTTCTACGCGGTGGCCGGCGAGGGCGCGGCGATCGTCAACGTGGCGTCGATGGCCGCCCACCTGCTCCCGGCGGAAATGGTTCCGGTGGACCAGTTTCCGCTGGCGCTGCGCGACGCCGGCGAGTTCCTGGAGGCCATGATGACGACCTGCGCCATCGTGCCCGAGGAGGCGCAGTCCGGCTTCGCCTACGCCGTCAGCAAGAGCTTCGTGAAGTGGTACAGCCAGTCGCAGGCGGAAAGATTCAACGCGCGCGCACTGCGCATCGTGTCGGTGTCCCCGGGCTCCATCGATACCGAGATGGGCCGGCTCGAGGAACAGGCCGGCGCCGGCGCGATGGTCACCAACGCCGCGGTCCCGCGGTGGGGCAGGCCCGAGGAGATGGCCGACCTGCTCGCGTTCTGCGCCAGCGACAAAGCGGGTTACCTCACCGGCACCGACATCCTCAACGACGGTGGGGTGATCGCCTCGATGACCGAGCGGGCCAGGGCGGCCGCCGCGGGCTGATCGCGACGGCAGAAAGGCGGCGGGGGTCGATGCGAAGCCGTGCGGCCATCCTCTACGAGTACGGCCACCCGTGGTCGGTCGAAGAGTTCGAGCTGGATCCGCCGAAGGCGGGCGAGGTCATGGTGCGGCTGGCCGCCACCGGACTCTGCCACTCCGACGAGCACATCCGGCAGGGAAAGCTGGCCGCGCCGCCGGAAACGTTGCGCGCCCTGGGATTACCCGCCATGTCACCGACGATCGGTGGGCACGAGGGCTCCGGCGTGGTGGTCGACATCGGGCCGGGCGTCGCCGGGTTCACGCCGGGCGACCATGTGGTGACCTCCTTCGTGGCGGTCTGCGGCCAGTGCCGGTGGTGTGCCTCGGGGATGGAATACCTCTGCGACACGGGGTCGGGGACGTTGGCGCCGGGCATGCCGACGGACGGCACGTTTCGCCATCACACCGTCGACGGGCGAAGCCTCGGCCACGTGTCCAAGATCGGTGCGTTCGCCGAACACACTGTGGTGGCGGCTAATTCGCTGGTGAAGATCGACCCGGACTTTCCGCTGGTTCCGGCCGCCCTGCTGGCCTGCGCGGCACCGACCGGGTATGGGTCCGCCGCCCGGCGCGCCGGCGTGCGCGGCGGTGACACCGTGGTGGTGATCGGCACCGGCGGAATCGGCACCGCGGCCGTCCAGGGCGCACGCATCAACGGGGCGGCCCGGATCGTGGCGGTGGACGTCAGCGACTTCAAGCGAACCTCGGCCGTCGCGTTCGGCGCCACCCACACCGCGGCGACGGCCTCGGACGCGCTCGAGCTGGTCCGCGACCTGACCCGCGGAGTGATGGCGGACGCGGTCGTGGTCTCCCCCGCCATGATCGGCGAGGCCGACGTCGGGGCCGCGCTGGCACTCACCCGCAAGGGCGGAACCTGCGTGCTGACCGGGCTGCCGTCGCCCGGGTTGGGTTCCGTCGCCGTCGCGCTGCAGGACTTCATCCTGATGAACAAGACGCTGTGCGGCACGGTCTTCGGGTCGTGCAACCCCAAGAGCGACATCGCGCTGCTGGCCACGTTGTACGAGTCGGGTCAGCTACTCCTGGACGAGATGATCACCAAGCGCTACCGGCTCGACGACATCAACGACGCCTACGCCGACCTGGCCGCCGGCCGCCTGATCCGCGGCGTCATCGACTTCGGGCTCGGCCAGTAGCCAATCCCGCGGCCGCAGCC
The DNA here is from genome assembly GCF_002102155.1 of Mycobacterium europaeum. Lineage (GTDB taxonomy): Bacteria > Actinomycetota > Actinomycetes > Mycobacteriales > Mycobacteriaceae > Mycobacterium > Mycobacterium europaeum. The sequence goes on along the minus strand of NZ_LQOU01000010.1, from coordinate 178,239 downwards.
GCCAGGTACGTCGGGCGTACTCCAGCTCGGTGTACGGCCACTGGGTGACGATGCGGCCGGAGGGCGAGCGGAAGTAGCTGTCGCACCGGGTCCAGATGGTGCGCTCCAGGTCGGCGGAAAGCCGGTCGTTGTAGCGCTTTTCGGCCTCCGGGCGGACGTCGAGGTGGCCACCCCTGCGGGCCACCCGGCTGACCGCGCTGGCGACGAGCCGCGCACCCGCCTCCAGGATGTAGACGATCGAGTTCCCGCCCTGGTTGGTGTTGGGGCCATACAGCATGAAGAAATTCGGGAACCCACTGACCGCGACGCCCAGGTACGCGCTCGGGTCCTCGCCCCACCGCTCGTGCAGCCGGCGTCCCCCGAGGCCGATGACCTCGATGCCCGACAGATAGCGCGACGTCTCGAACCCGGTGGCCAGCACGATCGCGTCGACGTCGACCGCGCGTCCGGCCGAGGTGAGCACCGACGATCCGGCGATCCGCTCGACGGGGTCGGTGACCAGCTCGACGTTGTCGCGCTGCAACGCTCGGTAGAACTCGTCGCCCAGCAACACCCGCTTGCAGCGGAACGGGTAATCGGGCGTCAACGCCCGCCGCAGCCGCTCGTCGGCCACGGTGCGGTCCAGAAACGACGTCGCAACGTGCGTGCGCGCGTTGATGACGGGGTCGTCGGCGAAGGTTGCGGTGTTGTCGTGCTGGAATTTCCAGATCTGCCAGCGGGTGCGCCGCACGGCCAGCGGGTCGCGCCGGAACCGCGCCAGTTCGCTCGCGCTGTAGGGACGGTCATCCTTGGGCACCATCCACGGCGGCGTGCGCTGGAAGACGCTCACCCGACCGGCGACCTTGGCCAGTTCGGGCACGACCTGCACGCCGCTGGCACCGGTGCCGATGACGGCAACCCGCTTGCCCGCCAGGTCGACCCGGTGATCCCACTGTGCGGTGTGCATGAGCGTGCCCGTGAAGTCGGTCAGGCCCGGAATGTCGGGAAGCCTTGGGGAGCCGAACAATCCGACGGCGCACACGACGACGTCGACGGTCAGGGTGGATTCGCTGCCCGCCCGGTCCAGCCGGCAGTCCCACGCCGCGCCGTTCCACCCGACCGAACGCACCCGGGTGCCCAGCACGAGGTGCCGGCGCAGGTCGAACTCGTCGGCGACCGACTCCAGATAGGCCAGGATCTCGGGCTGCCGCGCATAGGTGCGGCTCCAGGATTTGTTGGGCGCGAACGAGAACGAGTAGAGATGGCTCTGGATGTCGCACGCCGCACCGGGATAGGTGTTGCGCCGCCAGGTGCCGCCGACCCCGTCGCCGGCCTCGATGATCACCAGGTCGTCGATGCCGGCCCGGCGTAGCGCCACGGCGGCGGCCAGCCCACCGAAACCCGCCCCGACGATCACCACCTTGGGTGGGTGCCCGCGGCGGGTCGCGGCCCGCAGTCGGCCGACACCGTAGCGCCACCGGGCGTGCCGGCTGGTCATGGCCCGGCCTCGCCGCCGCGGATCAGGTAGCCTTCCAGGCCACCGTCGGCCCGCCATCCGCGCAGCAGGTCGGCGTACTCCGTGGGTGCGCCGAAGAAGAAGCTGCCCTGCCGGGTCTTGTTGTCCGCCTTCCCCTCCCGGTTGTAGTAGCCGGGGGTGCACGTCTCGGCGCGTTCGGCGCTGGCGGCCGAGCGCGCGATCACCGTGTCGACCCAGGCCGATTCGGCGGCGGGGGCGGCCTCGACTTCGCTGACGCCGTGCTCGAGCGCCCAGGCGATGATCCACGCGGTGTGGGTCGCCTGCACGTCGAGCAGGTAGGGAAAGTTCACCGTCAGGCCCGCCTGGGCGATGCTCTCGATGAAGCAGTTCGGGAACTTCGTCGTGCACAGCCCCTGAAACGTGCGCACCCCGTCGCGCCAGTGTTCGGTCAGTGACACCCCGTCGCGGCCGATCAGCTCGAAACCGGTGCGACGGCAGTAGTCGGTGCCGACCTCGAAACCCGTTGCGAAGATGAGGCAGTCGAGTTCGTAAGGTACGCCGTCGACCATCACACCCGACTCGGTGATGCGCTGCACGCCGCGACCGCGGGTGTCGACCAGGGTGACGTTGCCGCGGTTGAACGTCTGCAGGTAGTCGTCGTGGAAGCAGGGGCGTTTGCAGAAGTACCCGTACCACGGCTTGAGGGCCTCCGCGGTGGCCGGATCGGTGACGATGCCCGCGACGCGCGCCCGGATCTCCTCCATCTTGGCGAAGTCCGCGATCTCGATGTCTCGGCCGCGTTGCGCCGGGTCCACGGCGCCGTCACCGTCGTGGCGCATCACCGGAAGCTTGCGTGTGATGCTCGTCCAGGCGTCGTCGACCAGGTCTTCGTCGGCCTGGCCGCCGGCGGTCAGGATCTGGAAGTTCTCGATGCGCCTGCGCTGCCAGCCCGGCCGTAACGCGCTGGCCCAGTGGGGATCGGTGGCCCGGTTGGCCCGCACGTCCACCGATGACGGCGTGCGCTGGAAGACGTAGAGCCGCCGCGTCGCCCGGGCGAGGTGCGGGACGCACTGGATCGCGGTGGCCCCGGTACCGATGATGCCGACGCGCTTGTCGGCCAGGTTCTCCAGGTTCGCCCCGGTGTAGGCGTAGTCCCACCGGCTGGTATGGAAGGCGTGGCCGCGAAACGTGCCGAGGCCCTCGATCCCGGGCAGCTTGGGTTTGGCCTGATAGCCGTTGGCCATGGACACGAACCGGGCCCGCATCTCGTCGCCGCGGTTGGTGCGGATGATCCAGCGCGATTCTTCCGCCTGCCAACGTATCTCGTGCACTTCGGTGCACAGGCAGGCGTCGCGGTAGAGGTCGTAGTGCCGGGCGATGCGCTGGCAATGGGCGAAGATCTCCGCCCCCTTGGCGTACTTCTCGGTCGGGATGTAGCCCAGTTCCTCCAGCAGCGGCATGTAGACGTAGGACTCGACGTCGCAGGCGATCCCCGGGTACCGGTTCCAGTACCACGTGCCCCCCACATCGGCCGCCCGGTCGATCAGCCGCACGCTGCCGACACCGAGCTGACGCAGGCGCACCCCCGTCAGCAGCCCGCCGAAGCCGGCGCCGATGATCGCGACGTCGACCTCGTCGGTCAGCGGCTCACGGTCGAAAGTTCCGTCGGTCCAAGGGTCTTCGGCGAAGTGGGCGAAGGCGCCCGTCATCTCCACGTACTGCGCGATGCCGTCCGGGCGCAGACGGCGCGCGCGCTCTTCGGCGTACTTGCGTCGCAGTGCGTCGACGTCGAACGTCACGCCAACGGTTTCAGTCACGGACACCGGTCCTCTCGTGCGCCCGACTATATAATCAATCGCTTGATCACATCAAGGGCCCGGCGGAGTACCGCGGCGCCTGCCCGTGGCTACCGCCGGCGCCGGGCCGAGCAGCGTTCCCCGGATCAATTTCTTGGCCGCGTCCAGCGCGGCGTGATAGTCGCGCGGCGGCGACGTGGCCGCCAGTTCCGTCAACCCGTAGATGAGCGCGTAGACGGCCTCGACGATGCCGTTCCGGTCGGCCCGGTGCGCGAGTTCGCCCCGGCGGTAGGCATCGTCGACGACGCCCTCGATGAGCTCGCGGAACACCTGAAAGTCGGCCGCGAGCCGCGAGTCGCGGGCGACGGCGCCTTCGGCGCGGATCACCCACTCGAAGGCGGCGAGGTCGGGATACTCGCGCATCAGCCGGCCGGATTCGTCGAGCACCGCCTCGATCCGGTCGACGGCGGGCCCCGGGCGCGCGGCGGCCGCGCGCAACCGCGGCAGCGCGACGTCCGTGCGGGCGGCGATCGCGGCGTCGATCAGCTCCGCCTTGTTCGGAAAGTAGTTGTAGAGGCTGGCGCTGGTGACGTTCGCGGTGCGGGCGATCTCACGGATGGTGGCGCGCGCGTACCCCACCTCGGCCACACAGCGCATGGTGGCCGCGACGATCCGCTGTCGCGTCTCCTCGCCGCTGGCGCCGACCGGGCGCCCCCGTGGCGCCCGCGTCACCGTGCTGTGCCCACTCGCGCGTCCCCGTCCGCCGGTTCCCGGTGCCCGACACGGTCGAATATAATCGAGTGATCGATTAATTCCGGCTTCGCCGCGGAGGTGTGCAGTGCGTGATGGACGGAGTTGCGGCGGGCCGCCCGCCGCATGAGCGTCACGCCACCGCAATTGGGTCGGCCGGTGGGTGCCGACGGCGAACAGACGCGGGCCCGCATCATCACCGCTGCGATGCGATGCGTGGCCGAGAAGGGCTACTCGCGCACCACGATTCGCGAGATCGCCCGGGCCGCCGAGATGACCAGCGGCAGCTTGTACCACTACTTTCCGAACAAGTCCGAATTGCTGGACGCCGCCGTCGAAGACATCGAGCGGATAGCGGCGCCGCGGCTGCGGGCCGCCGCCGCGGGGTCCGGCGACGTCGTCGATCGCCTGGCGGCGGTGCTGGACGAGGCGAGCCGGCTGATGCGCGAGCATCCCCACCTGGCCGCCTTCGATCGCGCGGTCCGTGCGGAGAGCAACCAGCACCCCGGCCGCGGCCGGCCGATGTATCCCGGGCCGAAAGCCTTGCGCGACACCGTGGCCGAGGTCCTGGCCGACGCCAAGGCCCGCGGCGCCCTGCCCGCCGACACGGACGCGCGCGCCGCGGCCGACGCGATCTACGCGCTGACTCGCGGGCTGACGGAGCGGGCGGCGAGCCTGGGCCCGCAGGCTTACACGGCCACACTCGCCTCGGCCAAGGACTTGATCAGGGGGACGATTTTCGGGCACGCGGCCGGTGTCCGGCGATGAGCCTGCTCACCGCGCTGCGGCTGAACATGACCAACATCGCCGATCCGACGGCGCGCCAGGCCGACCGCTACCGGGCGGCGCTGGACATGGCCCAGTTCGCCGACGAACGCGGACTCACCGCGATCAGCGCGGAAGAACATCACCTGGCGGCCACAAGTTGGCTTCCGTCGCCGCTGGTTTTGGCGGCCGCCATCGCCGGACGCACCCGCACCGTGCGCATCAGCATCAACGCCCTGATCATCCCGCTCTATGAACCGATCCGGTTGGCCGAGGACATCGCCGTGCTGGACAACATCAGCCAGGGCCGTTTCAGTTTCGTGGCCGGCATGGGTTACCGGCCCGAGGAATATCACGCCGCGGGCAAGGAGTGGGCGCGACGGGCGGAGTTGATGGACCGCTGCTTGACGGTCTTGCTCAAGGCGTGGGGCGATCAACCCTTCCGTCATGGCGGGGTGCTGATCGACGTCACACCGAAGCCGCACACCCGTCCCCATCCGGTGTTCTTTGTCGGCGGCATGAGTGCAGCGGCGGCTCGGCGTGCGGCCCGCTTCGGGCTTCCCTTCTCACCACCGATGGCCATGCCCGAGGTGGAAGCGGTCTATGAGCGGGAGTTGCGCAACCACGGTAAGACGGGTTTCGTCTATCGCCCCGAGAGCGGCAGCAGGGTGACGCTGCTACACGCGGACCCCGACGAAGCCTGGTCGTGTCACGGCCCTTTCATCATGAACGAAGCCGCCGAGTACAGCGGCTGGAAGCGCGCCGGGGTTCCGCGGCCCAACGAAGCCGCCGCCACGTCGATCGAGGACCTGCGCCGGCTCAACCATGTCGAGATCCTCACCCCCGGCCAGCTGGTCGATCAAATCCGCGCCGGGAGAAAGGAGGTCGTGATGAACCCACTCATCGGTGGCCTGCCGATCGACGCGGGGTGGGCAAGCCTGCAGTTGCTGACGGACGAGGTTCTTCCCCACCTGTGACCTTCACCGCCGCAAGGGAATCGCGCGGAGCCCACAATGGTGAGCCCGATCGGCGCCGGGTCCGTGAGCGGGAATCGACCGGGCTTCGCCGAGAGCGCGGGAAGGCGGCGAAGTTGGGCGGCGGCCGCATCCCCGAGTTCACTCGAGGCGGTTCAGGGCCTCGATGATGTCGGCGACCTCGGTGCGGGTGGTGTAGTCGGGATGAACGTCGATCCACCGGACGGTCCCGGCGCTGTCGACGATCGTCACGGTCGGCATCGGCAACCCGTGCGTCCCGTCGGCATTGGCTTCCCGGAGCTCCAGGCCAAGGCTGCGCTGAGCGGCCCGGGCGTCGTCCGACGGTGCGGTGAGGACGCCCAGCCCCGCCGCGACGTGATTGCCCGGGTCGGACAGCACGGTGAAGCTCAACGCGTTCATCTCCTGCGACGACAACGAGCCGTCAGGCTTTTGCGGGCTGATGGCCACCAGAGCGACATCGCGCTGCGCCAGCACCGGCACCAATTGCTCCTGGTAGGCGCGCAGCGCCAGGTTGCAGTACGGGCACCATGCGCCGCGGTAAAGCACAACGACCGCACTGCGTCCACCGACGCTTCGGGCCAGGGTGGTGGGTTCGCCGTGCACGTCAAGGAGCTGCCCGTCAGGCATCGGGGTACCGGGCGCGGCGACGCCGGACGGCACGCCACCGTCCCGTAGCCGCGCCTGCTCGGCACCGAAGGCGTCGGCTACGTCTTTCGGCAGCTGGCCCGCCATCTCCTGCTGGAATCGCGCGACCCGCTCGGCGATCGTCACGTGATTGGTGTCGGCGGTACTGGTCATGAGGTCCTCACCCTTCGCATGTGTGCCGGCCTGCCGCACAACGACTTCCGGCACCGATTAGTAGACGCTTGCGGTCAGCATGCTGAATGCAAAATGGAGTGTCAACTCCAAAACCAGTAGATTGGGTGGAATCACTCCACGGAAAGGGGCTCCATGGCGCCGGTCCCGCACGACAAACTGACGGCGAAGGGCCGCGCAACCCGCGCGCGGATCGTCGCCGCCGCGTCGGAGTTGATGCTGCAGCGCGGTGTCGCGCGCACGACCATCGAGGACATCCAGGAAGCCGCGGCCGTCAGCACCTCGCAGATGTACCACTACTTCGCCGACAAGAGCGACCTGGTGGCCGCCGTCATCGACTTCCAGACCGACCGCGTGCTCGGCGTGCAGCACCTGGGTCTCGACCGCATCGAAAGCATCGAGGACCTGCGCCGGTGGCGCGACATCATGGTGAACCTGGTGCAGAGCTTGGGCTGCGCGGGCGGCTGCCCGATCGGCTCGATGGCCAACGAGCTCTCCGAAGCGGATCCCGTCGCACGTGCCCAGCTCGCCCGGTCATTCGCCCAGTGGGAGAACATGATTCACGACGGCCTGGCCGCAATCGCCGCGCGCGGCGAGTTGGCCGACGGAACCGACATCGAGCGCGTCGCATTGGCCATGCTCGCCGGCATTCAGGGTGGTTTGCTGCTCAGCCAGGTGCGTCGCGACACCGCGCCACTGGAAGCCGCGGTCGACACGATGATCGAACACCTCAGACGCCTCGGCATGCGGTGAGGCGCCTCGCGGCTTCAGCCGGCGTAACGATCGCGAAGTTTGGCCAGCGTCGCCTCGATGCCCGCGGCGTTGGCCTTCGTGGCGCCCATCAGGGCGTAGTAATTCAGCGCGTTCTTGATCGCACCGGCGTCGCGATAGTCGAACGTCTCGGTGACCCGCGTCCGGGTCGGTGACAGCGACTCGAACTCCCATCGCCACCGGTGACCCACCGGATGACGCCATTCGACCAGTTCGTTCGGTTTCAGGGCGGTCACCGTGCTGGTGATGCGGTACGGCAGGCCATACATCTTCATGTTCGTCGAAAACTTGGATCCGACAACCAATTCCGGTGGCGCCTTGATGTTGTCACGCACCGTCCCCGAACCGTCGAGTTCGCTGTGCCGCCGCGGATCGGCGGCCATCGCATACAGCTCGGCGACCGGCGCGGCCACTTCGACCGACCGGCATACCTGCCGCGGCCCCGCGTCGACAACGGTGACATCCACGATGGTTCCCTCCGATGGGCTGGCAAAGCGCATTCGACGCTACGCTTCGCCGGGGTGATCAGAAAGGACGTCAACAGCCGATGGCCCAGTCTTTATCGGGAAAGGTGGCGCTGATCACCGGCGCGGCGCGGGGGCAGGGTCGGGCGCACGCCGTACGCCTGGCCGCCGAGGGCGCCGACATCATCGCGGTCGACATCGCCGGGCCGTTGCCGCCGAGCGTCCCCTACGATTCGCCCACCCCCGACGATCTGGCCGAGACGGCGCGGCTGGTCGGCGCCGAAGGCAAGCGGGTCGTCACCGCGGCCGTCGACATCCGCGATCTGGACGCGCTCAAAGGCGCCGTCGCTCGGGCGGTCGGCGACCTGGGCCGCCTCGACATCATCGTGGCCAACGCGGGAATCTGCAGCCCCGCGCCCTGGGACCAGATCACGGCCGAGGCGTTTCGCGACACCATCGACACCAACGTGACCGGCACCTGGAACACGGTGATGGCGGGCGCCCCGCACATCATCGACGGCGGCCGCGGCGGATCGATCATCCTGATCGGGTCGGCCGCCGGCATCAACATGCAGTCGTTCATGGTCCACTACACGGCCAGCAAGCACGCCGTCGTCGGGATGGCGCGCGCGTTCGCCGCCGAGCTGGGCCGGCACAACATCCGCGTCAACAGTCTCAACCCCGGAGCGGTCGCGACGCCGATGGGCACCGGCCGGATGCGCGAGGCGCTGCAGGCGGCGGCCGACACGTACCCGCATCTGCGCGGCCTGCACAAGCCGCTGCTGCCCGAGGGGATTGCGCAGCCGGAGGACATCGCCGACGCCGTCGCCTGGCTCGCCTCCGACCAGTCCCGGTTGGTCACGGCCAGCCAGGTTTCGGTCGACATCGGCGTGGGCTACGTCTGATCCCGGGCCGGACCGATCCCGGCCGCGCGTTCGACACGGTCGACCAGGCACAATGGTGGTGCCCTCGTCGCCTGGGTCGGGCCCGGATCTTTTCCCTGACGCCTGCGTGCCCCGACGGCTCTGCGGGGGAATACCGCGGGGGGATGCGCACGTTGCATCGACGTATACCCCACCCGGGTATGAGGAAGGAAGACGATGGTCACCAGCGAATACCGCGTGGACGGGATGACCTGCGCCCACTGCGAGGCGGCGGTCAAGGACGAGGTCGGTCGCATCCCGGGGGTGGAGCACGTGGACGTCAGCGCCGACACGGGCAGGCTGGTGGTGACGAGTTCCGTCCCCATCGACGCGACGGCGATCCTCGGCGCCGTCGACGAGGCGGGCTACGAGGCCGTGTCGGTGGCATGAGCGCGGCGCCGGTGAACCATCTCGAGCTCGAGATCGCGGGAATGACGTGCGCATCGTGCGCCGCCCGGATCGAGAAGAAGCTGAACAGGCTCGACGGTGTCGCCGCGACCGTCAACTACGCCACCGAGAAGGCCGCGCTCACCGTCCCGTCGGGGTATGACCCGCAGCTGTTGATCTCCGCCGTCGAACAAGCCGGTTACACCGCGGCCCTGCCGCAACGGCGGGACGAACCCGCCCCCGGCAAGGCCGCGGACCCCGAACTGGGCGCGCTGCGCACCCGCCTGATCACCGTGACAGTGCTCGCCGGCCCGGTGATCGCCATGGCGATGATCCCGGGCCTGCAGTTCCGCTATTGGCAATGGGCGTCGCTGGCTTTGGCCGCACCGGTCGTCGTGTGGGGCGGCCGCCCCTTCCACGCCGCGGCCTGGGCCAACCTCCGACACGGCGCCGCCACCATGGACACGCTCGTCTCGATCGGGACGCTTTCGGCGTTCCTGTGGTCGCTGTATGCGCTGTTCCTGGGCACGGCGGGAGAGCCGGGCATGCGCGACGGCTTTGAGCTCACCGCCCGGGCCGCCGATGGCGGGCACAACATCTACCTGGAAGTCGCCGCGGGCGTGACCCTGTTCGTGCTGGCCGGGCGGTATTTCGAGCAGCGCTCCAAGCGGACGGCGGGCGCCGCGCTGCGCGCCCTGCTGGAGCTGGGAGCCAAGGACGTGGCGGTGCTGCGCGACGGCGCCGAGACCCGCATCCCCGTGGACCGTCTCGCGGTCGGGGACCAGTTCGTGGTGCGGCCTGGGGAGAAGATCGCCACCGACGGAATCGTGCTCTCGGGTTCCTCGGCGGTGGACGCCTCCATGCTCACCGGCGAATCCGTCCCCGTCGAGGTCGGCGCGGGCGACGCCGTCACGGGCGCCACCGTCAACGCCCACGGGCGCCTCGTCGTGCGGGCCACCCGGGTCGGCGACGACACCCAGCTCGCGCACATGGCCAAGCTGGTCGAGGAGGCCCAGTCGGGCAAGGCCGAGGTGCAGCGGCTGGCTGACCGCATCTCCGGCGTGTTCGTTCCCGTGGTCATCGGTATCGCGCTGGCGACGCTCGGCGCCTGGCTCGCGTTGGGCTCACCCGCCACGGCGGCCCTGACCGCGGCCGTCGCGGTGCTCATCATCGCCTGCCCCTGCGCGCTGGGCCTGGCCACCCCGACCGCCCTGCTCGTCGGCACGGGCCGCGCCGCTCAGCTCGGCGTGCTGATCAAAGGGCCCGAGGTGCTGGAGTCCACCCGCAAGGTCGACACCATCGTGCTCGACAAGACCGGCACGGTCACCACCGGCAAGATGACCCTGGTCGACGTGATCAGCGGGCCGGGCACCGACCGCGAGACGCTCCTTCGTTACGCCGGGGCGCTCGAGGACGCCTCCGAACATCCCATCGCACAGGCCATCGCCCGGGCCGCCAAAGCCGAGCTGCGCGCCCTGCCCGCGCCCGAAGGGTTTGCCAGCGTGGAGGGCAGCGGGGTGCGGGGCGTCGTCGACGGCCACAGCGTCGTGGTGGGGCGCGCCGGCCTGCTGGCCGATTGGGGTCAGCCCCTGGACGCCGCGTTGTCGGCGGGCAAGGCGCGAGCCGAGGACGAGGGCAAGACGGCGGTCGCCGTCGGCTGGGACGGCCACGCCCGCGGGGTCCTGGTCGTCGCCGACACCGTCAAGCCCACCAGCGCCGAAGCGGTTCGGCAGTTCAAGCGGCTTGGCCTCACCCCGATCCTGCTGACCGGCGATAACGGCACCGTCGCCAACCGGATCGCCGACCAGGTCGGCATCGGACAGGTCATCTCCGACACGATGCCCGCCGACAAGGTCGCCGCCGTCAAGCGGCTGCAGTCCCAGGGCAAGGTCGTGGCGATGGTCGGCGACGGCGTCAACGACGCCGCGGCGCTGGCGACCGCAGACCTCGGGGTGGCCATGGGCACCGGCACCGACGTCGCGATCCAGGCCGCCGACCTCACGGTCGCGCGCGGCGACCTGCGCGCCGCCGTGGACGCCATCCGGTTGTCCCGGCGGACACTGACCACCATCAAGGCCAACCTGTTCTGGGCCTTCGGCTACAACATCGCCGCGATCCCGCTCGCCGCGCTCGGCCTGCTGAACCCGATGCTCGCGGGCGCGGCCATGGCGTTTTCCAGCGTCTTCGTCGTCGCCAACAGCCTGCGGCTGCGCTCGTTCACCAGCGTGACGAACGCCTAGAACGCCACGCCCACCGCCGCGACGGCGGCCGGACGGGTGGGGCCGGTGTGGGATAGTTGTCTGCGACCCACCGCGTTCGAAAAGACCAGGGGTCGCCCCGCGCAGCGATCGACTCAGCAAAGGCAACGACCGTTGGACCAATTCTTCGGACGACTGTCCTTGCTGCACGGCTGGCTCCCACTGGCCGTGCAGGCCCTGACTTTGCTGCTGCTGATCATCGCGATCCAGTGGCGTGCGCGGCCCTGGCTCAAGCGGGTGCTGCCGGTGGCCCTGATCGCCGCCGTCGCGGTGACCGCGCTCGCCTATTGGTACATCACATCGCTCGGCGTGGCCGGCGACCCGGCGCCGACGGCGCTGTGGGTCTGGATCGCGCTGACCGGCCTGGCCGCCGCGGTCGTGTTGGTGGGCTGGCCGGGCGCGCGCTGGTGGCGCCGGGCGCTGGCGGTGCTGTCCGTACCCCTGTGCGTGCTGTGCGCGGGGCTGGCCCTGAACGGGTGGGTGGGCTACTTCCCCACCGTCTTGGCCGCGTGGAATCAGCTCACATCGGGCCCGTTGCCCAACGAGGTCGACCGGCTGCGGGTGACCGAGATGCAGGTCGCCGGCACCAGGCCCAGCAAGGGCGTGGTGGTGCCGGTGAACATCGACGACAACGCCTCGCACTTCCCCCACCGCCGGGAATTGGTCTATCTGCCTCCCGCGTGGTTCAACAGCAATCCGCCGCCTCGGCTGCCCGCGGTCATGATGATCGGCTCCGCTTTCAACACCCCCGGCGACTGGCTGGGCCCCGGCGGGGCCTTCACCGCGATCGACAACTTCGCCGCCGCCCACCACGGGTTCTCCCCGGTGCTGGTGTTCGTCGATCCCACCGGCTCGTTCGACAACGACACCGAGTGCGTCAACGGCAGCCGGGGTAATGCCGCCGACCACCTGACCAAGGATGTCGTGCCATTCGTCGTGTCGAACTTCGGCGTCAGGGCCGACCGTGCCAGCTGGGGCGTCGCGGGATGGTCGATGGGCGGGACCTGCGCGGTTGACCTGGCCGTCATGCATCCGGAGCTGTTCAGCGCGTTCGTCGACATCGCCGGTGACCGCAGCCCCAACGTCGGCCCCAAGGACCAGACGGTCGCCAAGCTGTTCGGCGGCAACCACACCGCCTGGGCCGCGTTCGATCCGCTCACGGTGATCGCGCGGCATGGTCGCTACACCGGGCTGTCGGGCTGGTTCGACGTCCCGGGGTCGTCGGAGCCGCGCAATGTGGCGCAGGAAGCCAACAGCACCGCCGGCGCTCCCGCGACCGACCCCGCGGCCAACCCGGAGGGCCAGGACGCCGCCGCCCACGCGCTGTGCGCCGCCGCCAGCGCCAACGGCGTCACCTGCGCCGTGGTCAGCCAGCCGGGCAGACACGACTGGCCGTTCGCCGCGCAGGCGTTCGCCGCGGCGCTGCCCTGGCTGGCCTCGACGCTGGGAACACCCGAAGCCGAGCCGGTGCAGCTACCCCTGCGCGGCGGAGAATCACGCTAGTTAACAAAATTCACAGCTGCCCCACCGGTCACGCCTCCGACATATCGCCCCTGGTAGTGGTACGGTTCGCTGCTGATGGCTGCGATGTTGCGCACGACGGGCGACCCCTCCGCGGGTCGGCTCGGTGCCCACCGCGCCGCGAATCACCTCGAGCCCGCCCCGCCCCGCGCCCCGAGATGAACCGCCGTCAGTTCCTGGGTTCGCTCGCCGCGTCGGTGGTCGCCGGCGTGGGCGCCGCCCGCCTGGTGGTCGACCCGCAGCCGCGGACGTTCGCCCAGGTACCGCCCGCTTCCGTCGCGGTATCCGGCCCCGCCGCCCCGACGGCGCTCCTGCCGCCCCCACCGCCCGACGCCCGCATCCCGCTGCCCGGCGGCGGCGCATTGATCAAGATCCCCGGCGAGGGCGATCTGCTGGCGCTGACCGTCGACGACGGCGTCAACAGCGAGGTGGTGCGCGCGTACACGCAGTTCGCCAAGGACACCGGCGTGCGGCTGACCTACTTCGTCAACGGCACCTATGACTCCTGGACCGAGAACAAGGAGATGCTGCGGCCCCTGGTCGAAAGCGGGCAGATCCAGCTCGGCAACCACACCTGGTCCCACCCGGACCTGACGACGCTGCCGAAAGACCAAATCGCCCAACAGCTTTCCCGCAACGACGAATTCCTCAAGAAGACCTACGGGGTCGGCGCCAAGCCGTACTGGCGGCCGCCGTACGCGAAGCGCAACGCCGCCGTCGACGCCGTCGCGGCCGACCTCGGCTACACGGTGCCGACGTTATGGTCGGGATCGCTGTCGGATTCGACGTTGATCACCGAGGACTACATCGTGCAGATGGCCGACCAGTACTTCACGCCGCAGGCCATCGTCATCGGGCACCTCAACCACCTCCCGGTCACGCACGTCTATCCCCAACTGGTCGACGTCATCCGCGAGCGAAACCTGCGCACCGTCACGCTCAACGACGTGTTCTTGAAGACGCCGTAGAGCGTCGCGAACCCGGAGAGGTGGCTACGGGACCCGGCATTCGGTTGCCGCTTCCGGTGTGATCACCACGTACGCCGGACTCGACTGGCGGTAATACCGCATCCGCCGCGGCCACAGCCGGAGGTGACTCACCTCTACGACCGCGAACCGTGGTTGCAGGTAGTAGCGCCAGGCAATTCGGGCAAGCACCGCAGGCGGCGGTACGCCCCGCACGGCCGTTGCCCGTCCCCGCACCACGAGCCGGTCGGAGCGTGACCCGCCCTCGCCGCCCAGCAGCATGGCGACCTGCGGGCAGGCTTGCACGTTGCGTACCGTCCAGGACGACGCCGAGGTGGTGGCATACCAGCGGCCGCGGTGCGCAACGAACCATAGCGGGACCGCGAACGGCGTGCCCTTGGGCGAGCGGGTGGCGAGCAGCATGACCCACGAATTGTGCACGGCCGCTTCAACGTTCAAAGACGGGACGGGATGAACATCGTCGTGCCCGTCGGCAACCGAGGCGGATACCCGCGGCGGTGCCGGTGTCGCCGGCCGTGTCGGCACCTCACGGAGGGAGCCGTAGTCCCAGGCCACGATCCGCCTAGGGACGACCCGATAGGTGCGATCTCCCATGGCCTCGGCCGTCCCCCGGACGGTCAGCGAACGCAGCCGAAACCACTGTGGACCGTCGTCGGCGACCACGACGACCTTGCGATCGGTGAGCTCCGGGCCGCCGGCCGGGACACGAACGACGCGCGGCGACAACGCGGGATCGGCACGTTGGTCCAGCCTGACGGCGGCCGGCAGGACAACGATCTCGTCGTCGACGGTGGCAGCCAGCGCCGCCCGCGGCGGAGAAAGCGCCAAGTCGGCCACCGCGCTCGCCTCGACGTCTCGAGTGATCACGAAGTGCCCTCCCGACAACAGCGCCCCAGAAGCACAGTATGCGCGTCACGGCCGGAACAACGCCGGCGCCGGGGTCGGCTGTCGATAGTCAGAACTGACTATCGACCCGCCCCGATCCCCGCGATTACCTTGAGACCATGGCGCAGTGGGTGCCGCCCCCGCTCCCGGCCGAATTGATCGCTCGTCGCCGCGGCGCGCTCGTGGGTCGCGGCGCGGAACTCGCGGTGTTCGAACAGGCCTGGGAGCGCGTCGAGCGGGGCAATCGCCAGGCCATCTTCATCGGCGGCGAGCCCGGGGCCGGCAAGACGCGGCTGGCCGCGGAGGTCGCCGGAACGCTGCACGAGCACGGCGTCGCGGTGCTGGTGGGCAGTTCGACGGCCGACGAGGATCTGCCCTATGCGCCCTTCGCCGAAGCGCTCGATCGGCTGTTGATCACCGGTCCGCCGGGCGCGCTGGCCGAACCGCTGGGCGACGCGGGGCCGCAGCTGCGGCGGCTGTCGCCGCAGGTGGTTCGGCATTTGCCCGACACAGGCCCGGCCCCGGACCACGGTTCGCCGCGGCATGCCCTCTTCCACGCGATGACCGGCTTCCTGCGGCGGCTGGCGGTCGATCGCCCGATCGCGTTGATCCTCGACGACCTGCACTGGGCCCAGCTTCCGACGCTGGCGTTACTCGAGCACGTGCTGATCGGCTGCGCCGATGTCCGTGTGCTGGTCGTGGTCACCTTCCGCACCACCGAGCCCGACCGGTCCGACGACCTGGCTACGCGGCTGGCCGAGCTGCACCGGTTCGACGGCGTGCGGCGCCTGGACCTCGCCGGCCTGGACACCGAGGCGATCGCCGAATTCGTAGCGCGCACACAGCAACTCGCCCCGGCGTCGGCGCGTACGGCCGCCGCCTTGCTGCGCGAGCGAACCGGCGGCAATCCGTTCTTCCTCACCGAACTCGTCAACGAGCTTGAACTCCGCGGCGGCCTTGCCACGCTGGGCACGCAGCACACGGTCCCCGCGTCGATCGGCGACGCCATCGCCCGCCGCCTGGCCGGGCTGGGCAGCGGCGTGCGCGCGGTCATCGAACAGGCCGCGGTGCTGGGCCAGACGTTCGACCTGCCAGCGTTGATCTCGACGAGCGGGACGGAGGCCGGCGCGACGCTGGCGGCCATCGATTCGGCCGAGGCCGTCGGGTTGGTGCGCGCCGTTCACGACTCCGACGGTGAATTCGCCTTCGTGCACGCGTTGACCCGAGAAGCGGTGCTGACCGGGATGGCCGCCTCGCGGCTGCGGGTCATGCATGCGCGCGCCGGGGAGGCCCTCGAGGGGCGCGGCGACCCGGCGCTCGTCCCGCGCCTGGCCAACCACTACCTGCGCGCGCACGTGCTCGGCTACCACGAGCAGGCGTTGCGGTACGCGCGTCGGGCGGCCCGCATGGCCGAGCAGAGCCTGGCCTACGAGGACGCGGCGACGTGGTTCGAGCGGGCGGCGTCGCTGCCGGAGCTCACCCTGGCGGACCGGGCCAGGCTGCAGCTCGACGCGGCCGCCAACCACGTGCGCGGTGGCTCGTTCGCACGGGCGCGGTCCATCTACGAGCGCATCGGCGCGACCGACGATCCGCTCATGCGCCTGGAGGCGGCCGTCGGCTACGAAGAGGCCAATTGGCGTCCCGGGCAATCGAATTCGAAGGCCGCGGACTTGTTGGCGTCGGCTCTGGAAGCGTGCGGGCTGCGCGCCGAGGACCCACGCTATGTGCAGGCGCTCGGCAGCCTCGGTCGGGCGCTGTCCTTCGCCGGCGAAGCGGCGCGGGCCCGCGAGGTCGGCGCCGACGCGATCGAGCGCGCGCGGTCCGTCGGCGACGCGGCGGTACTGCTGCACACGCTGAAAACCAGCCTGTGGCAAGGCCTCACCCCGGAGATGAGCGAGATCCAAACCGAGCGCGCGGCCGAGGTATCCCGCATGGCGCTATCGCGCCGCGACTACGAGTCGTTGGGCGCGGCATCGCATTTCCACGCCCAGGTCAGCTACCTGGCGGGCCGGCCCGACGGCCTCGCCGCCGCGACCGCCGATATGCGGCGAGCGGCGCAGAGCTGCGGTCAATCCGCCTTCGGCTTCGTCGGCGCGTGCATCGAGCAGGCGCTGGCCTATCTGGGCGGCGACTTCCCCGGTGCCGAACGATGGGCCGACATCGCCTTGCGCACAGGCGGTTTGTTCGGCGCCGACGACACCGAGGGCTCCAACGGGGTCCAGATGTTCATGATTCGCCGCGAGACCGGCGATTTGAAGCGGTTCGGGGGGTTTGTCGACGGCAGTGAGGCGTTCACCGGCCGCTGGGTGCCGGGTCTGCTCGCCCTGTACACCGAGCTGCGGTGCGAGCGCGGCATGACCCGTGCGCTCAGCCAACTGCTCAACCGCAACCTCGGCGACCGCCTGGAGGATGCGCAGTGGCCGATGGAACTGGTGTTCATGGTCGAGGCGGCGCTGCAGCTCGGCGATCTCGACGCGGTCCGGGCGCTGCACCCGTTCGTCGCGCGTTACGCCGGAAAGAACTTGGTGGCCGGGCAGTTCGTGGCGCTGTTCGGCAGCGCGGACCGGTACCTGGCCCGCATGGCCGCGCTCTGCGGGGACCGCGCGGCGGCCGACCGGCACTTCGCCGCGGCGATCGAGATGGACCGCCGGATGGGCTCGGTGGTTCACATCAGTGAGACCCTGGCCCGGCACGCGGTGTTCGCCGCGTCCTGCGGACGCACCGACGATGCCCGCCGCCTGGCCGGCGAGGCACGCGCCATCGCCGGTGCGGTCGGCCAGACGCGGGTCGCCGACCTCGCGGATTCGGTGCTCGCCGCGCCTGCCGTGGGCCCGGACGGCCTGACCGAGCGGGAGGTCGAGGTGCTGCGGCTGCTCGCTGAGGGGTTGAGCAACCGGGCGATCGGCGAACGCCTTTTCATCAGCACCAACACCGCGGCGAACCACGTGCGCAACATCCTCATCAAGACCGGGGCGGCCAACCGCACCCAGGCGGCGATGTACGCCGCCGATCACGAGCTGCTCGGGTAGTGCCGCGTCAGATGTCGGACAGGGCCCCGTCCGGCATCACGCGGTCTTTCACCTCGACGACGGCGTCGGCGGGCAGGCCCGCCCGGGCGGCCGCGGACCTGATGGCCTCCGGGGACGGCGCCTCGTAGAGGCAGTACGTCTTGCGTTTGTCCGCCGACAGGAAGGAATACATCCAGCGAACGCCCTCCAGGTCGTTGATCCGGTTGATACCGTCGGCAACTTCGAGGCTGGGTTCCAATTCCTCGGCGAAGTTGCGCTCGACCATGAAGATGGGCACGGCGGACTCCTGTCACTGTCTTGGGTCGAGCCTAGGCCGTCGACGACGGTGAGGACACGGATATTTTCGGCGGACGTCACTCCCCCGCCGGCTCGGTCTGACCGGCGAGCAACGTCTGTAGGATCTCCCGCAACTCGGCCAGTCGCCGCCGTCCCAGCAGCTGCTCCCAGCGCGTCTCCAAATCGACTGCGTTCGAACGCATCACACTCAGTGCCCGCCGGCCGCGCGGCGTCAGCTCGATGATCCGGGTCCGCGCGTCCAGGGGGTTGGGTGCCCGGGTGACGTAGCCGTGCCGCTCCAGGCCGGTGATCGCCTGGGCCACCGCCTGCCGGCTCACCTGCAGTCGGTCGGCCAGATCCGACGCGTGCAGCCCGCCGGCCGCCAACGGGACGAGGGCGACCGCTTGCGCCGGGCGGATCCCATCGAGCCCCGCTTCGGCAAACGCCGCCCGCAAGCGCGGCGCACCCGAGGCGGCCACCAGGTTCACCAGCGCCGGCACGGTCGGCTGCCAGTCGGCATCCGCAGGACGTCGCATGGGAAAGAGTGTGCCACCTCCCCCACGATTGACAAGTACCTTGTCAACACCGCGGGCGGCTGCCACGATGGCGGTCATGCGATCGCGTTGCGCTCGGGTCATCAGCTTGTGCCTCGTCGCGGCCCTGGCCGCCGCGCTCGGCGGGTGCCTGGGCGGCGGACATGCGCGGGGAACGCCGGGCGCACAATCGATTCCCGTCGGTCAGTCCACCCAGAGCATCGAGGTGGGCGGCGGCAGCCGGACCTTTCACCTGTATCGGCCCGCGGGTTTGACCGAGGCGGCGCCGCTGGTGGTGATGCTGCACGGCGGCTTCGGCACCGGTGAGCAGGCCGAGCGGGCCTACCACTGGGACGCCGAGGCGGATTCCGGGCGATTCCTGGTGGCCTACCCCGACGGCCTCAACCGCGCCTGGAACGCCGGCACCTGCTGCGGTGAACCGCAGCGCGTGAACGCCGACGACGTCGGTTTCATTGCGACCATGGTCGGTGCCATCGAACAACAGATGCCCATCGATCGCGCCCGCGTCTACGTCACCGGTATGTCGAACGGCGCCATGATGGCGCTCCGCCTGGGCTGCCAGTCCGACCTGTTCGCCGCGATCGCCCCGGTGGCCGGCACGCTGCTGACGGACTGCTCCCGGGCGCGGCGCGCATCGCTGCTACAGATCCACGGCACGGCCGACGACCGGGTGCCCTACGACGGCGGCCCGGGGAAGGCGTTCTCGCTCAACGGGACTGCGCGGGTGGACGGGCCGTCGGCGCAGTCCGTCAACGCCACCTGGCGCGCCATCGACGGGTGCGCCCCGCCGAGTACGAGCACCTCCGGCGACGTGACGACACAGACCGCCGGATGCGCGGACGGGCGCACGGTCGAGTTGATCTCGGTGGCCGGCGCGGGCCATCAGTGGCCGGGCGGCGAGCCCAGCCCGCTTGCCGAGCGGGTCGCGGGCATCCCCGCACCCTCGACGGCCCTGGACGCCACCGACACCATCTGGCGGTTCTTCGCGCAGAACCATCGTTAGGGCGCGGCGGATCTCTAAAATTTTAGAGAACGCCCTTCCACCGGCGGCCCCCGGTTGTTACCGTTCCGTAATGCGCCGGGTTGGGGGAGCCTTCGCCGTCCTACTGGTCATCGCCTCGGCGCTGGCCGGCCTGTCGAACGCGGGCAGCGCCCGCGCCGACGGCGGGGACGAACCGCAATACGCGGAGTTCTACACGCCCCCCGACCCGTTACCGCCCAGCCGGCCTGGAGACCTGATCCGCACCGAGCCGTCCCGACTGGTGCTGGAGCCGTCGGGCCAGCTGGGCGCGATCATGGCCACCGGGACACGAATCATGTACCGCAGCACCGATACCCGGGGGAACCCGATCGCGGTCACCGGCACCTACTTCGAGCCCTACAACGACTGGCCGGGCCGCGGGCCGCGCCCCTTGATCAGTTACGCGCCGGGCACCCAAGGCCAGGGCAATCAGTGCGCCCCGTCGCGAATGTTCAACCAGGGGATCCACTATTCGGGTGGCTGGGACATCATGTTCAACTACGAGGAGCTGTTCGTAGCGACCATGGTCGCCCGCGGTTTCGCCATCGTGATGACCGACTACGAGGGCCTCGGCACCACCTCCATGCACACCTACGTGGGCCGGGTGGCGGAGGGACAGGCCGTGCTCGATGCCGCCCGGGCCGCCATGAAGCTGCCGGGCACGTCGCTGGATCCCCATGGGCCGGTGGCGTTTTGGGGCTACTCGCAGGGCGGGGGCGCGACGGCGTCGGCGGCCGAGCTGGCGTCGGGCTATGCCCCCGATCTCCACATCGTGGGCACCTACGCCGGGGCGCCGCCGGCCAACCTCAAGGAGCTCCTTCCGTACGCGGACGGCAGTGCCCTGGTCGGTGTCGTCGGGTACGCGCTCAACAGCGTCATGGCCGCCTATCCCGAGTTCGCCGACGTCATCCGTTCCAAGATGACCCCCCGCGGGCTGGCAATGCTCGAATCCGTCTCGCGTCAGTGCGTCGGACAAACCCTGCTGGACTTCATGTTTCGCCATATCCAGCCGTACTTCACCGAAGACATCAATCAACTGGTCAACGAGGAGCCGTTCAACACCATGTTCGAAGACCAGCGGATCGGGCGCTATCGGCCCAACGCCCCGGTGCTGATCAACAGCAATCGCTACGACCCGCTGGTGCCCTGGACGGCGGCCAACCAACTCGGTCGGGACTGGTGCGCCCAGGGCGCCGACGTGGAGTTCCGCACCAACGAGGAGCCGCCGTTCCTCAACAAGCTCGTGATCAACCATGCCCTGCCGATGCTCGTCGACGGGGAGCCGGCCATGCAGTGGATCGCCGCCCGCTTCAACGGAGAACCGACCGCGCCCAACTGCGGTCAGTTTTAGACTGGACCGATCGCAGCACGCAGAAAGCACAATGCGCCCGAGCGGCGCCGCCAGCTCGCCGACGCCGCGATCGATCTGCTGGGCACCAACGGAGTCCACGGCGTCAGCCACCCCCGGGTCGACGATCGCGCCGGCGTGCCGGCCGGCACCGCGTCGTTCTACTTCCGGACCCGCAAGGCGCTGCTACACGCGGCCGCGGCGCGGGTGGCCGAGCTCGACGTGGCCGACTTTTCCCGGATGGCCGAGCTCGCCGGCGATCCAGCAATGCAATTCACCGGCACGGCGGGGCTGGCCCGCATCGTCATGTACGTCAACAGCGAGCCCTGGCTGACCCGCGCCAGGGCACGCTACGAGCTCGCGTTGCTCGCCGGCCGGGACGCCGAACTGGCGACCACCCTGGACGAGTCCGCGGAGCGGCTCTACACCCTGGCCCGCGACGTCGTCGCCCAATGGCATCCCGACGGCAGCGCGCCCGAGCCGGCGCTGGTCGAAGACCAGGCGATCGCCACGCTGGCCTTCATCAACGGGATCATGCTGACGTTCGTCGCGGGGCAGCCGGCCGTCGACAACGCCGACCACCTCGACCGGCTCCTCCAGGGCGTCATCGCGGGCGTCGCCGCGGTCCGGCCCGACTGACGGTCCCGGGGGCGCCGCCGGTCTCCGGTGGTGTGAGCTGACGTTCAAGCGCTCCGGTGATGTCGGTGGTGGTCACCGCGAGGGCGGTCATGAAGTCGACGAGCCGCGGTCGACTCACATCGATCCGGCCCCGATACCACTGGGTGGTCAGCTCGAGCAGACCGCCGACGACCGTCAGCGCGGTCAGCTTGACGCTTGCCTCACTCCCGGCGGCGTCCCCGAGCAGCGCGCCCATCTGCCCCACCATGACCTCGGTGAGCACGTCGATCACTTCATCTCGACGGCCGGCGAGCGCTTCGGCCGATTGCAGCTCGATCAGAAGCCGTGCGCGGCGCGGGTCCTCGTCGATGAAGGCGAAGGCGAATTCGATCACCGCCCGAGCGCGGGGTGCGATCTCGGGTGGCGACTCCGCGACCGTTGCCATGATCCCGGTCAACGCACGATTGAACTGGTCCTCGAAAGTTGCGATCAGCAACTCATGGCAATCGCGAAAGCTCTCGTAAAAATAGCGGTCGTTGAGTCGGGCGCGGGCGCTGACCGCCCGCACGCGGAGGTTGCCCACCCCCTGCTCGGCAATGGTGTCGAACGCGGCCTCGATGAGTTGCCCACGGCGCTGATCGCGGCGTTGATCGGCGGTTAGGCCGCGGTGCACTGCCATGCAAGCCGGCTCCTCTCACCTGACTCGCGGACTTGCGCCCGCGAGCTCTTTGGTGAAGTATCTCACCAAAGCAGTTTGGTGAACCACTTCACCAAACAACCGTAGGGGGACCGGTGAGACGGGGGAGCTTTTCGGCGATCGATGTGCGCTGCTTCGGGCAGGACCATGTCGAGAGCCCGTGCGGGGGATCGTCGTCGCCGAGGGGACTGCGGTGACCGCGTCCGTCGATGCCCCGCGACGGATCTCGCGCCGCGGCGGCCCGCCGCCCGAACACGCCAGCGAATACAGCACGCGTCTTGCCGCATTGGGCGGATTCGCGGTCCGGCGCAAAGGTTTCGTGATCGGCGCGTGGGTCGGCGTGGCGGTGATCCTCGCGATCGCCTTCCCGCAGCTGGAGACCGTCGTGCGCCGGCAATCGGTCCAGCTGCTGCCCACTGACGTGGCGTCGTTTCAAGCGCTCGACCGCATGGCGGCGGCGTTCGACGAACGGGGCGCGAAGACCTCGATCGTCGTCGCGATGGAAGACCCTGCGGGACTGGCCCCACCGGCGCGGCACCGCTACAACGCGCTCGTTGCCGCGCTGCGCGCCGACAAAGCGCACGTTCTGCTGGTGCAGGATCTGATCGCCGACCCGAGCACCCGAGCGCACGCGGTGAGCAAAGACGGCAAAGCGTGGTTCCTGCCGGTCGGAATCGCAGGCACGCTTGGGGATCCAACGTCCGCCGAATCCGTCGACGCCGTCCGCGCGCACGTGTCCTCCGCGTTCGCCGGATCCTGTACCGTCGCCCACGTCACCGGCCCGGCGGCGACATTCCGCGATCAGATCGCATCGGGCGAGCACGAATTGCTCTTCATCTCGATTGCGACCGCCGCCCTCATCGCGCTCATCCTGTTGTTGGTCTATCGGTCGGTGGCCACCGCCCTGTTGCCACTGTTGGTGATCGGCGCCAGCGTGGGCGTCGGCCGAGGCGTGCTTTCGGCACTCGGTGAATTCGGCGTCCCGGTCTCGCAATTCACCATCGCATTCATGACCGCGGTGCTCCTGGGTGCCGGCACCGACTACAGCGTGTTCCTGATCAGCCGCTATCACGAGCAGCGACGCCGCGGCCATGCCGCGGAGGAGGCCATCGTCCACGCCTGCGGCAGCATCGGCCGCGTCATCCTGGCCTCGGCGGCAACCGTCGCTTTGGCGTTGGCGTCCATGGTGTTCGCCCACCTGAGCGTCTTCCAGGGGGTCGGGCCCGCCTGCGCCATCGCCGTGCTGATCGGGTTCCTGGCCACGGTTACCTTGCTCCCCCCGCTGTTGGCACTCGCAGCCAAACGCGGCATCGCCGAGCCCCGCGCCGACCTGTCGCGCCGGTACTGGAACCGGATCGCCGTGTTGGTCGTACGACGGCCCGTACCGCTGCTGGCCGCGAGCCTCGTGGCATTGCTTGCCCTCGGGCTGGTCGCGGTCACCATGACGATCAGCTACGACGACCGCCGCGGACAACCCGCCGGCACCGCCAGCAATGAGGGTTACCAGCTGCTGGATCGGCACTTCCCCAAAGACACCGTCATCAACGAATTCCTGCTCGTGCAGTCGGGCACCGACATGCGCACCGCCCGAAGCCTCGCCGATCTCGACGCGCTGGCCTCGCGGATCGCGCAACTCCCCGGGGTCACTCGGGTCGCCGGTGTCACCCGCCCCACCGGGAATCGCCTCGACCAGGCGCAATTGTCTTGGCAGAACGGGCAAATCGGCGACAAGATGGCCAACGCTGTTGCCGACGGGCAGGCACACCGTGACGACCTGGACAAACTCACCAACGGAGCCGATCAGCTCGCGGCCGGCCTGGGCCGGCTGGACACCACCTTGCGTCGTGCACTGGCGCCGCTGACCGATCTCTTGAGCCGGACCGGAGAGCAGAATCTGCAGGGCGCCCGCGCCCTGCTGCAACAGCTCGACGCGACCGCACCCGCCGTGGATCAGGCCGCGCGGACCGGCGCGGGACTGCGCCCGCTCGCCCAACAAGCCGCCACCGCGATCGCGGCGATCGCACCCCTTGTCGACAACCTCGACACCTCGCCCTGGTGTGCCACCACGCCGCAGTGCGCGCAACTGCGCGATGAGACTCACGTGCTCGTCACACTGCGCAACGGTGGATTCTTCGACCAAGTCGGCAATCTCGGTGACCAGCTCGGCCAAACCACCACCCTCTCGGCCGCACTCACCGGCATCCAGAGCGCCGCCACCACGATGCAGCAGGCGGCCGGTTCCAGTGGTGAACCCGCGGACCTGATCGGCACCATCCACCGCCTGCAAGACGGCATCGCCCGACTCGCATCGGGAGCCCAGGCGCTCGCCGGCGGGGTACATACCCTTGCCGACAGCAACATTCGACTACTCGGCGGCATGAGCCAAATCGCGGCACAGCTGCAGAATTCCGCACGCGCCACGTCGGGATCAGACTCCGCGTCCGGTTTCTATCTACCCCAGGCCGCGTTCGAGAACCACCAATTCAGCGACATGGCAAGGCATTTCATCTCCACTGACGGACGCACCGCCCGCTTCGCCATCACATCGTCATACGATCCCTACTCCGCGGAAGCGATGGCCCTGAATCGCCGGATCATCGATACGGCCAACGCCGCCCGGCCAAATACCTCGCTGGACAACGCCACGGTCTCCATGGCCGGTTTCACCGCGGTCAATTCCGACCTGCAGCACCTGCTGTCCGCCGACTTCGGCCGCCTGGCCACCGCCACCCTGCTGATCGTCGGCGTCGTCTTGATGCTGCTGCTGCGCGCCGTGGTTGCCCCGCTCTACCTGCTGGGCACCGTGGTGCTGAACTATTTCGCCGCACTGGGCCTGGGAGTGCTGGTATTCCAGCACGGCTTCGGCCACGCCATCGCGTGGCCCGTCCCGCTTTTGGCGTTCATCCTGCTGATCGCGGTCGGCGCGGACTACAACATGCTGGTGATCTCCCGGTTGCGCGAAGAGTCCGCTCGCAACATGCGGGTCGGCGTCCTGCGCACGGTGGCCAGCACCGGGTCCGTGATCACCTCGGCGGGCCTGATCTTCGCCGCCAGCATGTTCGGGCTGATGATCGGATCGCTCGACATGATGGTCCAGGCCGGATTCGTCATCGGTTGTGGGCTCCTGTTGGACACCTTCGTGGTGCGAACCCTCACGGTCCCCGCTATCGCCACCCTCTTGCGGGAGCGGAGCTGGTGGCCGCAGCGAGCACGCCCCGGGTCATCCGTTCAGCATCCCGTCGATCAGCCGGTGTAGCACCTGACGCGTCTCCCGGCGCATGCGCTTCGGATCGTCGGCAGTGGCGATCAGCATGGCGGCCTCGTCGAGCGCGCCGATCAGCACGTGCGCCAGCGGCCGCACCGGCTGCTTGGCCAACTGGCCGGCCCGGATGGCCTCGGTGAGCAACTGTTCGGTCATGCCCAGGCTGTATCGCTGGGCAACATCGCGAAAGCCGGCCCAGCCCAGCACACTCGGGGCGTCCAGCAACATCAGCTGGCGCACCTCGGGATCGCCGGAGACCTCCAGCCACGCGTCGACGGCGGCCCGGATCGCGTCCGCCGGTGTGGTCGCTCCCGATTCGGCCACCAGCGTGCCCATCCGGGCCATCACATCCTGCTCCACGGCTTCGACGACCTCACGGAAAAGCGCTGCCTTGTCGGCGAATTGGTGGTACATCGCCCCGCGCGTCACCCCCGCGGTGGTCGCGATCTCCGGCGTCCCCACCTCCGCGTAGCCCCGCATTCCCCAGAGCCTGCGGGCAGCGGCGATCAGCGCAACGCGGGTCGCCGCGGAACGCTCTTCCTGAGTCCGTCTCTTGCTTTCCATACAACCTGTTGGTAACTTACGAACAGACAGTCTGTTTGTAAATGCGCCTCGAAGTAGGAGTCTTCTATGCCGACGATCGACATTAGCGCCGGAACCATCCATTACGAAGCAACCGGACCCGACAACGGCAGGCCGGTGGTCTTCGTGCACGGGTACATGATGGGGGGCGAGCTGTGGCGCCGGGTCGGCGAACGCCTCGCCGACCTCGGGCTGCGCTGCATCGCCCCGACTTGGCCGCTGGGCGCCCATCCGGAACCGTTGCGCCGCGGCGCCGATCGCACCATCACCGGGGTCGCGGGCATGGTCGCCGAGGTGCTGGCCGCTCTCGACCTCGAGGACGTGGTGCTCGTCGGCAACGACACCGGCGGGGTCATCACCCAGTTGGTCGCCGTCCACCACCCCGAGCGGCTCGGCGCGCTGGTGCTCACGAGTTGCGATGCGTTCGAACACTTTCCACCGCCTATCCTCAAGCCGGTGATCCTGGCGGCCAAGTCGAAGGCGACCTTCCGGGCCGTGGCGCAGGCCATGCGATTGCGGGCCGCACGCAAGCGCGCGTTCGACGGGCTGGCCCACCGCAACATCGATGAGCTCACCGAGGCCTGGGTGCGCCCGGGCCTGTCCGACCCCCGCATCGCCGAAGACCTGCGCCGGTTCACGTTGTCGATGCGCACCGAGGTGACGACGGGCGTGGCGGCCCGGCTGCCCGAGTTCGGCAAGCCCACTCTGATCGCGTGGTCGGCCGACGACGTGTTCTTCGAGCAGGAGGATGGCGTCCGGCTGGCCGCCACCATCCCGCACGCGCGCCTGGAGGTCATCGAGGGGGCCAGGACGTTCTCGATGATCGACCAGCCGGACCGGCTGGCCGACCTGTTGTCGACGATCGCGGTGCGCACGTAACCACCCGCACCGCGCGGCGGTAGCGTCTTGCCCATGTCAGATGCGACACCACCGCTACGCGGCCGGCGAATCCTGGTCACCGGCGGAGCGACCGGAATCGGCGCGGCCGCCGTGGGAGCCCTCACCGAGGCCGGGGCCGAGGTCGCCGCCACCTATCACCGGACCCCGCCACCGGACGGTCTCGCGGCCACCTGGCTGCAGTGCGACGTGCGCGACGCGGACGCGGTCTCGGCGATGGTGCGAGCGGCCGCCGACCACCTCGGCGGGCTCGACGTGCTGGTGAACGCCGCAGGACTGTGGCAGGCCGGGATCCCCGGCTACATCGGCGTCGACGAGATCTCGTTCCTGTTGGACACCAACGTCAAGGCGACCATCCTGACCAACCAGGCCGCCTACGCCGTCATGAAGGACCAGGACCCCACGGGCGGGCGGATCATCAACTTCGGCTCGTCGGAAGCCGTTATGGGCAGCCCGATCTCGGCCGTCTACGCCGCGACCAAGGGCGCCGTGCAGGCGTGGACCCGGTCGGCCGCCAAGGCCTGGGCCGCAGACAAGATCACGGTCAACGCGCTGGCGCCGGCGGTGCAGACGGCCGGCGCCGACCGGCTGCGCGAGTTCCTCGGCCCCGACGCGAGCGCGTTGATCGACCAGCAGATGCAGATGATGATCCCGTTGGGCGGGACACTCGGCGACCCCACCCGCGATCTCGGCCCCATGCTGGTCTTCCTCGCCGGCCCGGGTTCCGGGTTCATCACCGGACAACTGCTGGCCGTCGATGGCGGCCTGATGATGGTGGGCGGCTAGCGGCGGGCAGCGCGGTCAGTGGTCGCCTCGCCGGCTCCGGCAGTGGGCCGAGTCTGGACAGTCTCCGGACGGCCGCCCGCGGAAACCGGCTATAGAGCAGCTGGCGGATTTAGCACCAGACGGACGGGATGATTGAGCTACGTCGTACCGGCTGCCGACGCCATTGACGCCGATATCCACCAATAGCGCCGAAAACCCCGCGCGGGCCACATAGACTCGCGAAGCGGTGATTCGTGCTAGCTCGCCGAAGAACGCACCAGAGCCGCTGTCCCCGGGAGACGGCGGCTCGTTGAAGGGGCGCCACTGACGTCTCGCTTTAGATGCTCCGCGCACAACATCATCACGAGGTACACCAAAAGCCCAGTGATCGGAGACCCCATTACATGGCTACCATCGACGCACCGGCAGCAACCGGCGACACAGCGGCCAAGCCGGTTGATCAACAATGGCTAGGCCGCAACGCTAGTAAAGCGGTTACGGCGCTCCAATATCTCTGGTTTATGACCGTCACATTGGGGTTGAAGGCGATCAACTTGACTGTTCCCAGGAGATTCTCACTGGTAGAGACAACACCGTTCATCGATCCCACCCAGTTCGAATGGCACGAGCACATCACATCCGAAATTAGCAAGGTTCAAGCCGAACTCAAGACTCTGCTATCTGCGCCAGAGATCATTCCGAACCATCAAGACATCATCGAGACGATAGCGTCGATTTCAAACGACGACAAGTGGCTTAGCTATTTCTTCTACATCTACGGCCAGCGTTTCGATAAGCAGTGCAATGAATGCCCCGACACGGCTCGATTGCTGCAGAACATCCCGGGAATGAAGACCGCATTTTTCTCCATTCTGTCGCCCGGAAAGACGATTCCCCCGCATCGAGGGCCTTACCAGGGGGTCATGCGCTATCACCTGCCACTCTTGGTGCCCCAGCACGGTGAATGTGGAATCCGGGTCGGCGACCAGACCGCCTCTTTTCACGAGGGCATGGCGCTGATGTTCGATGACACCTACGAGCACGAGGTGTGGAACCAGACCGAGGAGACCCGCGTCGTGCTGTTTCTTGACATCATGCGACCGATGAAGTTCCCGTTCAACAAGTTCAACTCCGCAATGATGGCGCTGATGGGCAAGTCGCCCGTTGTGCGACGAATGCAGAAGAGGCAATCTGCGTTTGATCGAACTCTCGCAGACCGACGCGTATATCCGTAGGGCGAGGAAGTCTGGTGCAGGGTGCAGTCCCAATTGCTCACCGCAACGCTTCCGGGCACATCCATGACGGCGCTCGTAGCGGTCAGCACCGGCGGTTGCCAGGCCGCACCACTTCCCCGCGCAGAATTCGAGCCATGTCGCGCAAGCCGATGATCGTTGTCGGCGATAGCCCAGTGGGCCTGGCCGCTGCTGTGGACTTCGCCCGGTTCAATGTTGCCAGCGCTGTGTTGAACAGCGCGATCGATGTTGTGGCGTCCTGAAGGCCCCTTCGGTAGGCGAACTACGGCGATCACCCGCTGCGCCCTAATACATTGGCAGACAACGTATTCACGTATGCGTATAGGAACGGATCGACCGGTGACCGCCCGATCGCCGTCAGCGTCAGCGTCAGTCGTGAACTATCGCATCGAATCCAACGGGATCGGCGGGCTGACAAACTGGAACCCCGATTTGCTGCGCTCCATGAACCGACGTTCGAATGTGCCCTTGATCTGCCTACCGTCCAACTCGCCCGTCAGTACCAGCAGGTCCTTGTCCGGTTGGGTCGCGCGTAGCACTACCTGTGGCGAATCAGACTCGCGCTTGCGCAGTTCGAGCCGATTGCCGTTGACGTTGAGCAGCCACATGGTGATGTAGCCCGCTGGCACCTGGCTAACAAATCTGACCACACCAAGTCCAGGGTCCTTGTTGCGGTCGGCGATCGCCACATTGACCCACGGCTGCGGGCGCGCCTGACTCAGCGTTGCTTCGCGACCGTCGACGGTGAATGAGGTTGCGCGCCAGACTCCGTCCAGAGTTGAGGTCGGGGTGTGAAAGACGATGTACGCCATCGAGTTCTGGATGGCGACGAAAGACAGCAACAACCCGGCGATGCCGAACTTGGCGATCACACCGGCTCGCCGCAACCAGCGTTTGCCTGCCCCCAGTGGAAGCCAGTGCTCAACCGGGCGAGCCTCACCGCGATTGAGCACCACGCGCATCAGGTTCGACCAATACGGCGACGTGATACCGATGGCCACCAGGAGCAATTCGCCGACGGCCAGCTTAACCGGCACGTCGTAGGTCATGTTCAGCGCGAATACCTGTGCCATCGCCACTACCGCCCCGAGCGCCCCGAGCAGTTGCGTACGGTTCCACAGCAATAGCAACCCCGACATCAGTTCAACCAGCCCTGTCACCACCGAATACGGCTCAGAAGCCCCCATGAAGCCCCAAAGTGTCTCGAACAGACTGGTATCGCCCACCAACTGTAGTTGGTGATCCGGCCGTGCCATGAATGCCATTTGAACGGGGATCGCCTTGCCCAGCCCGTAGAGGATCATCACCAGCGCCAGTCCGAAGCGCGCGAATACATTCAGCGAGGCGGCCAAACGCCGGTAGTCGGAACGCCGCCGATCCATGACTGTCCACACCGCGGTGATCAACAGTGCCAACGCGATCCAACCGAGGTGCAAACACCAGAACCACAACGTGTCCGAGCCAGCCGACTTCGTGATCTCGACACCGCGAAGTTGAGTCGGGTAGCTGCCGACTTGTGCGAGTAGCCAGATCACCGGTTCCAGTGGGTGTCGGCCTGCATAGTCTTTCACCACACTCCCGCCGATAACGGCGACCAACAGCAACCCACCACCAACGGTGAAAAGCAGTCGGAAACCGAACTTTTGGAGCGGCGTCCACTCCGGGATGAACTCCCCGGAACCACGTATTCCCGCGGCCGGTACCGGGTGCGGGGCAGTAGTCACGGCAGTTATATTAGGCTGCTGGCCTCTCGAATGCCGTGATAAGCGAGGGCAACTTGACTCGCCGTACTTGTCGGAGGCGGCCGTCAGGTCAGACACAGGAATCGCGGCTCTACGCCAATCAGCTCGGCGTCTTCCCGACTGAGATGACAGCTACTGCAACCAGCATTACACGTTCTCTGCGACGACGGAACGCGAGCCAGGCTCGTCGCTTCACCTATTCAGCGCCCGCTTCTGCCTCCACTCGGCAAGTTGCCTGATGCAACGTGGCGGGTGATCAGGTGATGGGCTCCATCCAATGGCACCAGCGGAGTCAGCGTTCCTGGTCGTCTTTCGGCGCGGTCAGCCGGCCACCGTGACGCCGCCGGCCGTAGAGATCCATCGATCGGGGTTGTGAGACCTGGCGGCGAAATTGTCGCGCTCGATTCCTGAGCAGAATCAGCGACCTGTGCAACTCGAACAGCATGAGCCAATCTTCGCCCTTGAAGATGGACGGAGCCGATATACACGCACTGTTCGAGAGCGAAACCTGGGAAAATCCGGCGTGAAGACTTCCACAACGCGAGGTGGTCATGGGCTGGGATCGGGGTGCGGACGGCAGCCACCTGCCGCGGTCTCCCGGTCTTCGGTCCCCCGCTACCATAAGACGGACCGTCTCGTCTCGCAGCGACCAGGCATAGTGAAGGTGATTTGAGACCGATGACCGAGGACACGATTCAAGCGCTGCTGCAGAAACGCGTGTCCGACCCCGGTGTCGCGGTCAAACACCGTGCCCTGCAGTGGAGTTGGAGTCAGTACCTGGCGGGAGCGGCGCAGCGCGCGGCGGCCCTGATCTCCGCCGCCGACCCGAACCGGCCGATGCACGTGGGCGTCCTGCTGGGGAACAACCCCGAGATGCTGGCCCAGATGGCGGCCGCCGGTCTCGGCGGCTACGTCCTGTGCGGCCTGAACAACACGCGGCGCGGTGAGGCGCTCGCCGCCGACGTCCGGCGCGCGCATTGCCAGTTCCTGGTGACCGATGCCGAACACCGGCCGCTGCTGGACGGCCTGGATTTGGAGGGAACCCAGATCCTCGACACCTCGAGCCAGGAGTGGACCGAGTTCGTCGGGGGTGCAGGCGAACTGGTGCCGCACCGACAGGTGACCGCGACCGACCCGTTCATGATGATCTTCACCTCGGGAACCAGCGGAAACCCCAAGGCGGTACAGGTGTCACACCTGATGGCGACGTTCGCCGGCATCAACCTGGTCCAGCGCTTCGCCCTGTCCGAGCAGGACACCTGCTACGTGTCCATGCCGCTGTTCCACTCCAACGCGGTGGTCGCCGGCTGGGCGCCCGCGGTGGTCTCCGGCGCCGCGATCGTGCCGGCGAAGTTCTCGGCGAGCAGCTTCCTCGACGACGTCCGCCACTACGGCGCGACGTACATGAACTACGTGGGCAAGCCGCTGGCCTACATCCTGGCCACGCCCGAGCGCGACGATGACGCCGACAACCCCCTGCGGGTGGCGTTCGGCAACGAGGCCAACGACAAGGACATCGAGGAGTTCGCGCGCCGCTTCGGTGTGCAGGTCGAGGACGGCTTCGGCTCCACCGAGAACGCGGTCATCGTGATCCGCGAGCCCGGAACGCCGAGGGGTTCGATCGGCAAAGGGGTCGACGGGGTGGCGATCTACAACAGCGAGACCGTGACCGAGTGCGCGGTCGCCCGGTTCGACGCCGACGGCGCCCTGGTCAATGCGGACGAAGCCGTGGGCGAGTTGGTCAACACGGCGGGATCGGGTTTCTTCACCGGGTACTACAACGATCCGGAGGCCAACGCCGAACGCATGCGCCACGGCATGTACTGGTCGGGCGACCTCGCCTACCGCGACGCCGAGGGTTGGATATACCTGGCCGGCCGCACCGCCGACTGGATGAGGGTCGACGGGGAGAACCTCGCCGCCGCGCCGATCGAGCGAATCCTGTTGCGGCACCCTGCGATCAACCGCGTGGCGGTGTACGCCGTCCCGGACGGGCGCGTCGGGGACCAGGTGATGGCGGCGATCGTCCTCAACGAGGGGCGCACCCTGGACCCCGCCGAGTTAGAGGCATTCCTCGACGCTCAGCCCGACCTGTCCCCGAAGGCGCGCCCGCGCTACGTCCGCATCGCCATCGACCTGCCCAGCACCGCCACCCACAAGGTGCTCAAGCGTCAACTCATCGCCGAGGCGACCGATGTCGGCGCGGGGGAAACACTGTGGGAGCGCGACCCACGGGGCACCGCCTATGCCATCGCCACGCCTAGCCCTGGCTCGGAGGCACGCGACGGCGGATCTGACCCTTCGACCGTCTCACCCGCTTGACCGGGTCCCGCGCTGTGCCGCAGGCGATCTCGTCGCGCAGCTGCGCGATGTTGGACAACTCCGCGTACAGGCCGCGGATCGCGTAGTCCAGGACGGCGAACGAGAAGCGCTGGTCGGGATCGGCGCTGATGCCGAGGTCGCGCGACCGCTGCCGCGACCACAACGCCTCGTCCAGCCGCGCCCGGGTCGCCTCGAGATGGCGATCCAACGTGTCGACGATGTGTTCGGGATCCCCGCCACGGGCGAGCCAGGTCTTGAGGATCACGGGGTGCTTGATGACGACCTGGTCGTCACCCGGGAAGTGTCGCACCCACCGGCGCAGTGCGTCGAGCCCGGCATCGGTGGTCTCGTACAGCGTGATCGGCCGCTTTCCCGACCGGGCGCCGATCTCGCCGACCATTCCGCGGGCCAACAACCGATTCAGTTCGCGGCGTACATGACTGACCGACGGCGACCAATAGAAGTGGCCGACCGACAGCTCGGCGCGCATCTTGATCTCGCCCGCGGTGAGCTGCTCGTCGTTGGCGGCGAGCACGCCCAGCACCAGGTAGGCCGTCACCGGCAGGCCGTTGCTGGTGCGCCGGGGGCTCACGGCCGGCCTACTTCTCGCCGGTGAAGTAGGGCAGCGTGACGTCGGGGCCGACCGCATGGAATTGCACCCGCACCCGCATGCCCATCCGCAATTGCTCCGGCGCGACGCCGACGACGTTGGTCAGCATCTGGTAGCCCTCGTCCAGCGTGACGATGGCCGGCGCGTAGGGCGGGGAGAACTCCGCCGTCACCGGCCGGTGAACCACGGTCCAGCTGTAGATCTCGCCCAGGCCGTCGCCGCGTTCCCAGCGCACCTGCGCCGAAAGGCATTGGCGGCAGTGCTCGGTCGGCGGGAAGTTGGCACACCCGCAGGCGTCGCAGCGTTGGTAGCGCAGTTCCCCCGATCGACAGCCCTGCCAAAAGGGCAGGCTGAGGTGACTACTGGCATGGGGCAGCGGGCCGGTTTGCGGGCGCAGGGCGTCGGAGGTCACCGCGGTTCGTCCCCCAGCAGCAGCAGGGTGGTGAACAAGGCGCCCGCTCCCCCGTTGCTGCACAACGCGATGTGCGCATCGGGGACCTGGAGCTCGCCGGCCTGACCGCGCAGCTGCTGGACGGCACGGACGGCCCGCTGCATCATCTGCGGGTTGGAACCCGCATGGCTGAACGACATGGTTCCTCCGTCGGTGGTGATGGGATGGCTGCCGTCGATGGCGATGTGGCCGTCGGCGACGAACGGGCCGCCCTCGCCCTCGCCGCAGAACCCGAACGCTTCGAGCTGGCGGATGATTTCGAAGGAGAACGGGTCGTAGAGCTCGAGCACGTCGACGTCGTCGGGCCGCAGCCCGGCGTGGGCGAACGCGCGCTCGGCGGCGCGCCGGCCGACCACGCCGTTGACGTATCCGCCGTGCCGGTCCCGCCGCCCGGCGAGGTCCCACGCCGGCGGGTGCTGGTAGGACGGGCCGTGGAAGTCGGCGCCGCTGCCCAGCACGTAGATGGGCTGGCTTGCGCCGCCCGTCTTTTCGACGTCGGCCACGACCAGGGCGCAGCCGCCCTCGGAGGTGGTGGCGCAGTCCAGCAGGTGAAAGGGGTCGGCGATGGGCCGCGACGCGGTGATGTCGTCGGGGGTGAAGGGTCCGCGTTGGTAGTAGACGGCTTCGGGGTTGCGCGATCCGTTGTTGCGGATGGTCGCGGCGACGATAGAGAGTTGTTCGCGCGTCGTGCCGTAGGTGTGCATGTGGCGGCGCGCGATGAGGGCGAACTCTGCGGTGGTGAACATGCCCCACGGGGCGACGAATTCGTTTTCCGGCCGCGTCCACGGCGCCGTCGCCTCGTGATCGCGGTACTCGCCGGCCTGGGCGGCGACGAGCACCACCACGTCGGCCATGCCGTGCTCGATCGCGGTAACCGCCTCGGTGATCATGCCGACACCGAAGGCGAGCCCCTGCCAGGCCGGCCCGAGGCGCAGGTCGTAGATGAGCGCGGTGGACAGCGGCCCGGCGCTGATCCCGTCGACGTCGTCCAGGCGCAGGCCCGCGTCGTCGAGCGCGCCGCGGATGGCGCTCAGGGCCAGGCTCCGTGAGGTCTCGCCGTCCAGGCGCCGGCCCTGCCGGGTGTTGTGCACGCCGACGATCGCCGCGGTGCGTTTGGTGGCTGCCACTGAATGATCCTTTGCGTTGCTCTAGTTTTCGTCTGCCACGACGCCGAGGTAGGTGCCGACGACGGCGTACCGCCGCCCGTCGCGGGTGATGGTGCCGATCGTCGTGGCGCGGGCACCGATGGGCGGCCCGCCGGCCCCCGCGCCCCGTTCCACCACATCGATCCGTACGTCGACGGGCCGCGCGGTCTCGGGGTCGGTGATTTCGACGACCATCGCGACGGCATGCTCGCGCTCGTCCCATTCCACGCTGGTGATGCGGTGCCGTGCGGTCAACTCCATCACCACCGACTCGTGGCGGACCAAAAACCGCACCGGGGCACACAATTCGCCGGCGCGCGGGGGCACACAGAGCGTGACCGCCATGTCACAGGCCCGCCGGCCTGGCGCTGATGGTTCCCGACTCCCGCAGCGCGGACAGATCCTGTTGGCTGCGTCCCAGCAGGCCGGTGAGGACCTCCTCGGTGTGCTGGCCGTACAGCGGCGGTACCCGGCGGATCCAGCGCCGCGGCCGGCCCAGGAACGTGAACGGCATGCCGGTGCACAGGAAGGAGCCGGCGACCGGATGGTCGACTTGCTCCCAGAAGGCCCGCGCGTGCAGGTGCGGATCGCGCAGCAGTTCCGGGGCCGGCGTGACACGCGCCGCCGCCACCCCCGCCGCGCGCAACGCGTCGACCGCTTCGGTCACCGCCCGCCGTGCGGTCCAGTCGGAGATCAGCTTGTCGATTTCGTCCGGTTGCTCACGCCAGTCGTCGGCCCCGAGGTCCGGCCGGCCGAGCAGCCGGGCCAGCGCCGCGCGGGCGTCGTCGTCCACCGCGGCCAGTGCCACCCAGTCGTCCTCTCCGCGGCAGCGGTAGACGCCCTGCGGGTTGGCGCCGGGGCCGCGGTTGCCGTTGCGGCGCATCTTGATTCCGTTGCGTGAGTATTCGACCAGCATCTCGGCGGCCACGTTCAGCGCCGCCTCCACCATGGTGGATTCGACGTGCATCCCGCGCCCGTCGCGGTCGCGGAGCACCAGTGCGGCCACCGCGGCGAACGCCGCGTGCAGGCCCGCGATCGGGTCGCACACGCCACGGGGAATCACCGGGGGGCCGTCGCGGTGTCCGGTCATCCACGCCATGCCGGTCGCCTGCTCCATCGTCTGGGCGAAGCCCACGCGGTCACGCCAGGGACCGTCGAGTCCGAAGGCGGGCATCCGCACCATGACGGCGCGCGGGTTGGCCGCTCGCACGGCATCCCAGCCCAGGCCGAAGTTGGTCATCACCCGTGGCGAGAAGTTCTCGAGAACGAGATCGCTTGCGGCGACGAGCTCCAGCGCGATGGCCCGCCCCGCCTCGGTACTGAGTTCGACGCTGACGGCGCGCTTGTTGTTGTTGCTGCACAGAAAGACCGGGCCCCACTCCCACCACTGATCCCAGCTGGGTGGGCGCCCGGCGGAGAACCGCATGCCGTCGGGCCGCCGGACGCCCTCGACCTTGATCACGTCGGCGCCCAGGGCGCCCAGCAGTTGGGTGGCGACCGGCCCCGCCCAGAAGGCGGTGAAGTCGGTGATCCGCGTGTCCGCCAGCGGCAGAGTGTCCGCCCCGCGCCGTGGGTTGTTCCGCGGTGGCCAGTCGACGCGGCCATTGTCGGCGCCGAGCCGCGGCGGGGGCCCCGGCGGCCTGGTCGTCATCTCATCGCTGCGATACGGCACCCTCGGCTGCAACCCGCCCGCCCCGGATTCGACGAACACCTCGCGCTCCACGAAATGGTCGATCTCCGGCAGCATTTCGGGTGTTCCAATCGGCGCCACCGGGATTCGGAAGGCGACCGCGAGGTCGACGATCTCCTGGGTGGTGCGCGACCGGGTCCACTGCGTGACCATCTCGAGGAATTCGTCGCGGCGGGCGACGCGCCCGTCGAACGAGGCCAGTTCGGCATCGTCGAGGAGATCGGCACGCTCGATCAGCACCAGGAAGTCCTGGAACTGCTGCGCGGTGATGGTGCAGAAGCCCACCAGGCCGTCGGCGGTGGGGACGATCGAGGGCAGTTCCAGGCTGCGCCGCCCCAACAGGGAGTCCGCGCCCAAGACGCTGGCCGACATGGCGGACAGGCCGCCCATCGCGATGACCATCGCCTCGTACGTCGAGACGTCGATGACCTCGCCGCGCCCGCTGCGCGCGGCGTGCCGGGCGGTCGCCGCGGTGACCGCGGCCGCGAAGGTGCCCGCCAGCCACTCGCCGAGCTGCCCGCCCGCCTGCACCGGTTCGTCCTCCGGCCAGCCGCGGCCGGCGGTCGATCCGCACAACGCCTGCAGGATGAACTCGTTGGCGATCACCCGATCGTCGACGTAGGGTCCCGTCGTGCCGAACGGTGTCACGGCGACCACCACGGCCGAAGCGCCGGTGTGGGCGGTGATCTCGTCGAGCGTCCATCCGTCGGTCAAGTCGGTGAGCACGATGTCGGCACCGGCGAACAGCGCGGCGATCTCCGCCTGGCCGCTGTCGATCACCGATCTCTTGGCCGCGGCCAGGTAGGCGAACAACGCCCCGGCCGGTCCGCCGGCCGACCGCTCGCGCATCGAATCGCCCTGCGGCGATTCGATCTTGACCACCTCGGCGCCCGCATCGGCGAACATCTTGCCGCAGTAGGACACGGCGACCCCGTTGGACAGCTCCAGCACACGCCAGTCCGCGAACGGCGCTCCTGCTGTCACGTTCAATTGCCCAGGGTGGTGGCGCGCCCCGAAATTCCGGCGGCTTCGGCCGTCACCTGCGACTGCAGGGCGAATTGGGTCATCCGGGTCCACGCGTCCCGATCGCGCTGGCTGGCCCGGCGGCCCACATGCGTCACCACGTCGACGTCGGCGGCCTGCGCGCGCAGGTAACCGGCGCGGGCATGTTCCCTCGGAATGTGCCGGAACGGGTCGAACGAGTAGGCGGCCATGGCGTTTTCGTGCGTGATCTTGTCGATGACCCGGTCATCGAGATGCCCCATGGTCTCCATCACATCCTCGGGCGCGAACGGCCAGTTGCTGTCCGAGTGGGGAAAGTCGGACTCCCAGCACAGCATGTCCGCGTTGAACCAATCCATGTTGCGCACGCCGACCTTGTCGCTGATGAAGCACGTGTAGAAGTGCCGCTTGAACACGTCGGCCGGCCCGCTGTAACCGGGCGGGAACTTGGCCTGCGTCCACCCCGAATGGCGGTTGTAGACATGTTCGGCGCGCCACAGGAAGTACGGTATCCAGCCGACGTCGCCCTCGGTGAGCGAGAACTTCAGCTGGGGGAAGTCCGCCCAGAACTCGGCCCAGATCAGCTCGGTGAAGGTGAACATGCTCATCATCGACGACGCCGTCATCTGCACACTGGGCGGGGCGTCCGTCGACACCTGCGGCGAGCGCGACGCGGAGCCGACATGCGTGCACAGCACCGTGTTGTTCTCGCAGACCGCCTCGAACAGCGGGTACCAGTACTTGGTGTGAATGCTGGGCATTTGCAACGCCTCTGGATTCTCCGAGAACGTCACTGCATGGCAGCCCTTGTCGGCGAGGCGCTTGACCTCCGTGGCCGCCTCGGCCACGTCGAACAGGGGCAGGATGCCGCAGGGGATGAATCGGCCCGGGTAGGCCGCGCACCACTCGTCGACGTGCCAGTCGTTGTAGGCCTTGATCATCACCAGGTTGACCGCACGGTCGGGGCCCTGGTTGAGGACCTGACCGGAGAAGCCGGTGAAGTTCGGGAAGTTCAGGCCGGCCAGCTGCCCGCCGGCGTTCATGTCACGGACCCGTTCGTCGACGTTGAAGCAGCCGGGGCGCATCTCGTCGTAGCGGGAGGCGTCGATGTTGTACATCTCGCGGGGCTTGCCCGCCACGGCGTTCAGGCCCATGTTCCGGCCGCGGACGTCGCCGTAGTACCACTGCTGGACGCCGTCGGGTTCGACGACCACCCGGGGCGCGCGGTCTTTGTACTTGGCGGGGACGTGCGCGTCGAACATGTCGGCGGGCTCCGCGATGTGATCGTCCACGCTGATCAGGATCAAGTCGTCCTTGTTCATGCCGCGCTCCTCGATGATCTGCGACTAGTAGATAATGGCGCCGATCACAGTGTCAACCGCCAGCTCGGCGCCAGCATCGCTGTGTTCGATTGCCGTGCAATGCGGCCTGCCCACATAGGTGGTCCGGCGATTCCGGCGCCGGCTACGGACTAATAGTCGCTGTGGCGAGGGTGCGGCTCGCCGCACTTTCGGGCTCGCGTGTGCGGCTGGCCGCACCCTCGGCGAGATCAGTCGGCCGGCTCGTAGCGCAACATCGTGACGTCGTGCTCGGGGTAGTCGAAGAACACCGGTTTCACCCGCATCCCCACCCTGAGGTCGGCGGGGTCGACGTTGACCATTTCGGTGGAAAACCTTGGCCCCTCGTCCCATTCGACGATCGCCAGCAGCTGCGGAACCGCGTCTGCGAAGTGCGGGCTGACCGGGCGCCGCGCCACCGTGTAGGAATACAACGTCCCCATGCCGGAGATCTCTCGCCACTCCAGGTCATCGGCGAGCGTGCGCGGCGCGCGCACCCGCGGGTAGAACACGTAGCTTCCCAGCGAGGGCGAATACTGGATCACGATGCGGTGCTGCGCCAGTGCGTCCCAAAACGGGGCGGTGGTAGGCGTTTTGACCGGCATCGGGCGCTCAAAGGTGGTCATGTCGGAATCAATCCCCCTCGAGTATCAGCGTGGTTTGCTCCGACAGGATGCCGCCGTTGCCGGACACGAAGGCGCGGTGACAGTCGGCGACCTGCGCCGCACCCGCGCGACCCATGATCTGGCGGGTGGCGTCGCAGACATGGTGCATGCCGCCGGCGAGTCCGGCCTGACCGAAACCCAATTGCCCGCCTGCGGTGTTGAGCGGGAAGTCGCCGCGGAAGGTCAGGTCATGGCCGGCGACGAATTCCATGCCTTTGCCCTTCTCGCAGAAGCCCGCGTCCTCCAGCGACAGCAGCACGGTGATGGTGTAGCAGTCGTAGATGGACACCATGTCCATCTGCTCGCGGGTCAGCCCGGTCATCGCGAACGCGGTGTCGGCTGCCTCGACGATGGGGGTGTGCAGCAGATCCTTGGCGTAGGTCGGGGTCTTGAACGGGACGTGTTCGCCGAATCCCTTGATCCACACGGGCCGATGGCGCGCGCGCCTGGCCAGGTCGGCGTTGGCGACGACCACCGCGGCACCACCGACGCAGGGCATCACGATCTCCAGCATGTGCAGCGGGTCGGCGATCACGGGGCTGGCCAGGACGTCGTCGACCGTCAGCGGTTTGTCCTTCCAGATCGCGCCCTCGGTGTGGTTGGCGTTGACCCGCTGGTCGACGACGATCTTGGCCATCGCCCGCTCGTCGTAGCCGTACACGGCCGCGTAGCGTTGGGCCACCTGCCCGTAGGGCCCGTTCTGCCCGAGATTGCCGTAGGGGATCTCGAATTCGGCCTGGGGAGAACCGTATTGGTTGCTCGACGACCCGAAGAACATCGCGTCCACCATCGGCCTGGGCTTCTTCTTCGAAGACGGCGTGATGTATCGGGCCGGCAGCGCGCACAAGACCGCGTCACAGATGCCCAGCTCGATCGCCGCGGCGGCGCGCCAGACCATGGCCGCCGCGCTGGCGCCGCCGAGGTCGACGTGCTCGGCGAATCGCGCGCCGACGCCCAGGTATTCGGCGATGGTGGACGGCACGAAGATCTCGGACTCCGCCAGGTGCGACGCCACGATGCCGTTGACCGCGTCGCCGGGCAATCCGGCGTCTTCGAGGGCGGCCGCGGACAGCTCCGCCCATTGCTCGATCGCGAACGGGGCGAGCGAGGCCTTGTTGAGCCGCTCGGGCGGCAGCTCGACGTAGCCGACGATCGCGGCCTCTCCACGTAATCCCATGCGCGGTCCTACTTCCGGGGTAGTCCGAGGATCATCTGCGCGATGATGTTCAGCTGAATTTCGCGGGTACCCCCGCCGATCAACTCGGCGGGCAGGTGCAGGTAGCGCTCGACGATGTCGGGGTCGGCGTCGGCGACCATCGCCGCCCGACCGGTCAAGCGCAGTGTGGCCTCGAAGGTCTTGCGCAACAGCACGTTCATCGCGACCTTGGCGATGCTGGACGCCGGGCCCGACACCTGGCCGTCGAGCAACCGGATGGTCTCCCGCACGCCCAGCGCCTTGATGGCGTTGGTGTACGCGTCCAGTTCGCCGAGCGCGCGCAGCGCGTCGTCGCGGTCGGGTCCCGGTTCGGCTGCCAGCCGGCGCAACGCCGCCGCGCGGTCGAACTTGACGTATCCGCTGATGGCGGAGCGCTCTTCGGCCATTGTCGCGATCGCCAGGTTCCAGCCGTCGCTGGGGGCGCCCAGCAACATGTCGTCGGGGACGAAGACGTCGTTGAGGAACACCTCGTTGAAGTGCTCCTGCCCGGTGGCCGTTTTGATCGGCTGGATCTCAATGCCGGGCGACCGCATATCCAGGATGAAGTAACCGATGCCACGGTGCTTGCTGGCTTCGGGGTCGGTGCGCGCCAGCAGCGCGCCAAGGTCGGCGTACTGCGCCAACGACGTCCAGATCTTGTGGCCGTTGATCCGCCAACCGCCGTCGACCTTGGTTGCCCGGGTGGCCAGCGACGCGAGGTCGGAGCCGGCGCCCGACTCGCTGAACAGCTGGCACCAATGAATCTCGCCGCGTTGGGTCGGCGGAATCAGCTTTTCTTGCAGGTCCTTTGGCGCGGCGGCCAGCACCGAGGGCAGGATCCACTCGGCGATGTTGAGCGACGTCCGGACCAGCCCGGGCCGCTTGGCGAACTCTTCGTCGATGATGAGCTGCTTGAGGGGACCCGCATCGACGCCCCACGGCGCCGGCCAGTGCGGCGCGATCAGGCCGGCGTCGGCCATCAACGTGCGCTGGGGCCCGGAGGCCTGGTCCGGGTAGTCGCCGTGCGGCGCCGGCGTGTCGTTGCGCAACTGCATTGCGGCGTCAAGGGTCTCGGCCACCCACGCCCGGAACTCCGCTTCCGCGGCCCCGAGGTCGACCGACATGTCGCGTTGCCGGGTGCAGGTCAGCTCCCCCAGCCGCCTGGCCCAACGATTCGCCGGGCCGATCGAGGCCGCGAGGCTGATCGCCCGCCGCCAGTACAGGTGCAGGTCGTGCTCCCAGGTGAAGCCGATCGCGCCGAACATGGTCAACGCGTCCAGGACGAGGTCGGGCACCGGCGATATCGCGATCACCGCCGCACCCGCGGCCGCCATCTGGTGCTGCTCGATCGGTTCGTCGGCGGCCCGCACCGCATCCCAGGCCGCGGCGGTGGCCAGTTCGCTGCTGACCAACAGCATCGCGGCGTTGTGCTGCAGGGCCTGGAACGTGCCGATCACCTTGCCGAACTGTTCGCGGATCCGCAGGTGCGCGGTCACCGCTTCGACGCACCACTGGACGATGCCGGACATCGCGCTGGCCAGTAAGCCCAGCGTGACGCACCGCGCGCGGTCGTGGTCTATTCCGGTCAGCACCTCCGAGCCCGCGGCCCGGTAGGCGTCCAGTCGCAAGACCCCGGCGTCGGCGACGAGGTCGGTGCCGTTCACGGGTTCGGCTGTCACGCCGGTCTTTTCGGTGTCGACCGGCACCCAGACCAGGCCGTCGCCGTCGGTGTGGGCCCCGACCAGCACGGTCCGCGCCGCGCACACGCCCGCGGTCACCTCCGACGCGCCGGTGACCAGCCACCCCCCGTCGTGGGAGCGCGCGCTGAAGGCGCCTTCGTCGGGAAGCACGACCGCCGCGGTGGCGCCGGCGGCCAGGTCGCGCAGTAGCGCCTCGGCCGCGGGCGTCGCGTCGGCCAGCAACGCAACGGCCCCGGCGGCGACGGTCGGCAACAGCGGCCCCGGCAACAGCGCCTTGCCCACCGCCTCGAGAACGCACGCGGCGTCGATCAGCCGGCCGCCCTGCCCGCCAACGCTTTCGGGCAGGTGCACCGCATGAAACCCGTTGCCGACCAGCGCCTTCCACCACGCCGGCCGCCGCCCCGCCGCGAGGTCGTCGAAGCTGTCGCGGGTGGCGGCGATGGGCGCGTGCCGGGCGGCGAACTGTCCGACGGCAGCGCTGAGCTCCTGCTGCTCAGGGCTCAATCCGAGGGTCACGATGACGGCCGAGAGGTGGCTAAGGTTGGCCGCACCGACTGCTACCCTTCCGACTCACAAGACGGACCGTCTCGTCTTGTGGCAGACTACCGGGGGCAGTCAGGCTATGTAAAGCGGGCCACCGCGGCAGTGAGGATCACCATATGCCAAGCGATCTCAGCCGAGTGAGCCCGCCGCGGCGGCGCAGCGAGAAGTCGCGCACGGCGATCGTCACCGCCACGCGCGAACTGCTTCTGGAGCGGGGGTTCGACGGTCTGACCATCGAGGCGGTCGCCGCTCGGGCCGGGGTCGGCAAGCAGACCATCTATCGCTGGTGGCCCAGCCGACCGGCCCTGGT
This sequence comes from Mycobacterium europaeum, assembly GCF_002102155.1. Taxonomy (GTDB): domain Bacteria; phylum Actinomycetota; class Actinomycetes; order Mycobacteriales; family Mycobacteriaceae; genus Mycobacterium; species Mycobacterium europaeum. Next base: position 134,452 of record NZ_LQOU01000010.1, on the reverse strand, counting down.
CGCCGACGTCATGCTCGAGGACGCCGACCAGCTCCTCGCGGCGGTCAATCACACCAACGATCTGGCGGCCGATTTGGTGGGCTGGGTGCGCAAGCTCGCCACGACCCTGACGACGGCCCGCGGTTCGGCCATGCTGCGGATCTTGACCACCGCGGGCATGGAACACGAGGAGACCGCGGCCAAACTGCGCGCCGGATTCAGTGAGCCCCTGCACGAGGGTGTCCGGGCACGGATCCTTGCCGACGGCATCGACGAGCCGACCGCCGAGTCGGCCGCGGACGCGATCGTCGGCGGCGTCGTCTATCCGATCCTGTCCGACCCGCAACGGTATTCACGACACCGAGCCGAGCTCACGACGCGGCTCATCGTCGAGGCACTCAAAGGTTGATACCGGTCGAATCACGCGAGCGTGATCGCCGCAAGCCCCTGACCGACGCGGTCCGGTAGCGATCCCCCGTGACTGAGCCAGTCGTCCAGAGCGATGCGGACGGTGGCCATCGCCAGCGCACCGATCAGGCGGGGCCTGGGGTCCTGCGCGGCCAACCGCTGTAGGCGCGGCGCGATGAGGTCGGCGATGGCCCGTTCATAGCGCACATAGATGTGGAGTGTCCAGGCGTCCAGTGTCTCGGAAGACCTTGTGAGGATGGCCAGTTCGCGGATCTGGTGCTCGATGTCGGCGGATCCGGCGGCGAGCTCGGCGAAGGCGCCGATGACCGCGTCGATGGCGCTCAGGTGCTCCGGCTGGGCCGCCAGGGCAGTGGTGATCCTGTTGAGCCAGTGGGCGGTCATGCCCTCGGCGACGGCGTCTTCCTTGGAGTTGAAGTACCGGAAGAAGGTCGCCCGCCCGATGTCGGCCTCGTCCGCGATGCGCTCCACCGTCGTCGCGGCCAGTCCGCGGTCGGCGACCAGCTGAGCGGCGGCGTCCGCGATGCGCTGACGCATCGCCGTGCGTTTCCGTTCGGCCAACGACGTCGTGGCAGCCATTCCCCCGCCTTTTCCCGCGAATCGCACCTGAATCGTAAGACATAGTCTTAGCATGAGACGATGTCTCAGGTTGTCGATCCGCCCGATCAGCGGGCCCCGCACGCGCGCGCCGCCTGGCAGTTCTTCGCGCAGATGGTCACGGACGTCACGAAGATCGTGACCGAGGACGCCGAATCCGAGCGAGAGTTGCTCGAGGGGCTGCGGCTGATCGCCCGCATCTCGTCCCTGTGCGCGCAAATGACGGTCGAGGCCGACGCGGAGCGGCCCTCGTTCTTCGATATGTGCGCGGACAACCGCATGGTCGGCGGCCCCAATCCCGACGGCAACTACTACCTGGCCATGATTCGTGGGGACCGGAGCTACCGGATCACCGGTTCCCGCGGCACCAGCGCCTACCTCGGGGTGCAGATCCTCGCCGGCACCGGGCTGACGCCGCGCCGGATGGCGGGCTACGTCAGCGACCGCGACTTGGCGCTGCGCTCGGGCGAATTCGCGCTCGTGCTCTCCGCGAACGAGCCCTCGGATCTCGCCGGCGCGCAGTGGGTCAAGATTCCCGACGACGCCTCGTCGGTGGTGGTCCGCGAGTACATCGGTGATCGCGGCCGCGAAGAACTCGCGACGCTGCGGATCGAGGCGTTGGCCCCCGCGCCGCTGACGCCGCTGACGGACGCCGAACTCGCCGATCAGTTCACCGCCATGGCCTGGTCCCTGATGAAGCTCGCGACGCTGCACCGCACCATCAAGCCCGAACTGCTCGGCATGCCCAACACGTTGCTGACTGCGCAGGCCGCCGACCTGGGCGCCGCGGACACCACCCCCGACAACCTGTACATGATCGGGACGTACCGGCTGGACCCCGACGAGGTCCTCATGCTCGACATCGTTGCCCCCGACACCCGGTTCTGGAACGTCACGCTGGAAAGCATCTGGCACGAGTGCCTGGAACCGCGCACTCGGCACAGCTCGGTGACGAATCGCGCGGTGGTGCCCGATGCCGACGGCCGGGTGCGAATCACCGTCTCCGCCAAGGACTTCGGCGTGGGCCACTGGCTCGACACCGGTGGCCGGCACCGCGGATTCGTCGTCCTGCGCTGGCTGGACAATCCGACGCCTCCCGAGGTGACGGTGTCGGTGCACCGCTGTGAGGAGACGGTATGACGCTGCACGACCGGTTCGCGCCGGAACGGCTGATAGACGCGGCCTGCGAGGAGGCCGGCAGCGACGACTTCGGCGCCGAGGGGTGGCGGCCCGGGCTGCACCGCCTCACCGACGGTCTGATCAACGACGCGCGGCTGTCGGACATCGGCGTGGAGATCGCCAACCTCGACATCATGCGGGCGCTGAAGAATCGCCTGGGCGTGATCGCGTGGCGCAAGGAGCATCCCGAGATCGCCACCAAACCGATCGCGGCGCCGATATTCATCGTGGGCCAGCCCCGGACCGGCACCACCATCCTGTACGACCTGCTCGCCCAGGACCCCGCGCTCCGGGCCCCGCTGACATGGGAGGTCGACGAGCCCTGTCCGGTTCCGCAGCCCGAGACCTATCACGACGATCCACGCATCGCGCAGGCGCAGGCCGGCATCGACATGTCCGAGCAGATCATGCCGGGGTTTCTGGCGTTCCATCCGATGGGCGCCCTCGTCGGGCAGGAGTGCGTGCGCATCACCGCCGGGGAGTTCGTCAGCATGATCTTCTCGGTGCAGTACCGGCTGCCCGGTTACTACCGCTGGCTGCTCTACGAGGCCGACCATGCGGGTGCCTACCGTTACCATCGAATCTTTCTGCAGCACTTGCAATCCGGTGTGCCAGGCCAGTGGTTGCTGAAGTCTCCGGCACACCTGTGGCAGCTCGACACGCTGCTGGCCGAATACCCCGACGCACTGATCGTGCAGACCCACCGCGACCCGCTCAACGTCATCTCCTCGATCGCCGCCCTGACCCACCACCTGCGCCGGATGTGCAGCGACGAATCCAGCATCGCCGAGTGCGCGGCCCAGTCCTACGAGGAGATCGCGGTCGGCCTCGAACGCGAGATGGCCCTGCGCGAAAGTGCGGCGGTGCCGACGGACCGCGTGATCGACGTGCAATACCGCGACTTCGTCAACGACCCGTGGACCACGATCAAGGACATCTACCAGCGGCTGGATCGTGAACTGCGCCCCGACGCCGAGCAGAGGATGCGCGAGTTCCTCGCGGTCCACCCCGGCGACGGCGGCCGCGGCCGGTACACCTGGTCGGACACCGGCCTGCAGGAAGGCGAGGTGCGCGAGCGGGTGCGCGGCTACCAGGACCGGTACGGCGTCCCGACCGAACAGCTCCGGTGAAGCGGCAAAGCGTCTGCCGCTCGCTCGAACAGCAGCGCCAACACGCGATCGGATGGATGGCCGCGAGCGCGTTCATGTTGATGGGGCACTATTGCGTTGGTGAACACTCCGCAAGGGCCTTCGGGCGGTAGCTCGCCGGATTGGATTCGCCGCTTCGGGCCGGCTGGCAATAGTAAGGGGCCGTTACCGCCTGGGCCTCCGCCCGTACCCCCGTCGGAATCTCCGACCCGGCAGATTCCTCAGGGTGGGCGGCCGTATCCACCGCCGTCGTCACCGAACCGACGGCAACCCCCTGGTCGGCGACCGAGTCCGCCGCCGTATCCGGCGGCCGGCCGGCCGTCCTCCCCTCCGCATCCGCCCGGTGGGGCCCCGGCCCCGCCGCAGGGGCGGATCGGGCCACCACCACGGCAGCCGGAGCAGGCTATGACTGGGTTGTCCGCTGAGCCGCCTTCCAAGCCGGCGCCCGCGCACAACAGACGTCGCCTGTTCGGAAGCCGCCGGTCGATGGCCGTAGTCCTGGCCATCGTGACCGTGGTCGTCCTGGCGGTGGCAGTCGGTGCTGAGCTTTTCGTCCGCCACCTGATCCAGAACAAGGTGGCCAGCGCAGTGGCGTGTGAGGTCCAGGACAGCGCGAGCGTGTCGTTCGCCTCCATGCCGCCGGTCATCTGGCAGTACTTCAGTAGCCACTATCCCGACATCTCTGTGCAGACGGGCGGCAATCAGGTCCGGGGCGCCAAGGGGATGAAGGTCAACCTCGTTATCAGGGACCTCCGCCTGAGCAACACCAACAACTCCAAGGGCACCATCGGCGCGCTCAACGGCACGATCAACTGGTCATCCGATGGCATCAAGACGTCGATCCAGGACGCCATCCCGGTGCTGGGCAGCTTTGTGACCAGCAAAGTCACCACCAACCCCGGCGACGGCACCATCCAACTGAAGGGCCTCCTCGACAGCGCCACCGTCAAGCCCCAGATCGCCAACAACGGGCTCTCACTGCAGGTGGTCAACTTGACCGCGCTGGGCTCGAAGATGTCGACGGATACGGTGCAAAAGGACCTGGACAGTCTCACCTCCAAGGCGACCCAGAACTACCCGCTGGGCATCCACGCCGACAGCGTGAGAGTCACCGATACCGGCGTGGAGGCGACCTTCTCGACCACCAACGCGACAATCCCGGCGAGCTCGTCGTCACAGACCGGTCAGGACTGCTTCAGCGGAGCCTGATTGATCCTTGCACCGGCATCAGCGCACGAGCTCTCAGCGGCGTCAATTGAACCGGGGCAAGGTGATGTTCGGATCATCGTCGGTCAAGTGCACCGCATGGATGCCGGGCTTCTTCTTCAGCTTGCCGATGAGGCTTTCCAGCCCGGCGGAGTCGGTGTGCCAATGCTGCACGTCGTCTGGCTTGTCCGCCATCTCGGCGACGAGACGCTGAAGGTTTTCCGGAGTCTCCCCGTCGGGAGAGGACCCGTCCTTGAGCGACGTGGACCGCAGTCGGGTGCTGACGCCGCTGAGAGCATTCGGCGCGGCTGCACCCAGCGCACCTCCGGCCATGCCGGCCACCGCCATTCCGCTCAGCAGCGTGCCCTCACTTACCGCGGCCGCCGGTACGGCCCCCTGGATTGCGCCGGATAGCACCGCGGCGACGGTTCTGATCGCCGGCGTGGCCGTGGCCCAAGTGGGTGGAACCGACAGGACTCCGATGACGCCGGCCTGACCCGCGCCGGCGGACACCGCGGGTCCGGCGGCGCCTAAACCCGTCGAATCGACCAGCTGCGTACCCGACGCGAGACCGGCTCCGGCCACGCCGGTCACGGCCTCGCTCGCAGCCGCCAGGGTGGCGCCTCGCGTCCCCATGACCAAGCCCATGATCGTGTTGATCAGGACGCTGTTGGCGGGCAGGATCAGCTTGGGGATGAGCTCGACGTCCGAGGCGACCGAGTTCACGCTCTGCATCCCAGCAAAGTCCTGCAGCGCGGTAAGCAGCCCCGATCCCGGATTCGGACTAGCCGTCATCGTCCCCAGACTCTGCAGCGTTCGGGGTACTGCCCCGAACACTTGCGAGACCTGCGCCTGCGCGCTGGAACCGACCGAGGTATTCAACGCCCGCGCCGCCTGCAACAGCTGACCGGACGCCCCCATGGGATTCGTAGTCGTCGGTGGTTCGGCGAACGGTGTCACCGTTGTGGCGGCGGCCGACCGGCTGGCATAGGTGGACATCGCCACCGCGTCGCGCGCCCACATCCGGGTGTACTGCGCCTCGGTGGCGGCGATCGCCGGCGCGTTCTGCCCGAAGACGTTGGTGGCCACCAACGATGCCAGCTCGCTACGGTTGGCCGCGACCACCGGCGGCGGCACCGTAGCCGCAAATGCGGCTTCATAGGCCATGGCACCCGCCCGGATCTGTGCGGCAGTCTGCTCGGCCTCGGTGGCCGTCGCGCTCATCCAGGTGACGTACGGCCTGGCCGCAGTGGCCATCGCGGCCGAGGAGGGACCCTGCCACGCCGTCATCAGACCCGAGATGACTGAAGAGTAGGCCGCGGCGGTGGCGTGCAGCTGGGCCGCCAACGCATCCCACGCCTCCGCCGCGGCCACCATCGATCCCGAGCCCGGACCGGCATACATCCGGCCGGAGTTGACTTCCGGCGGGAAGATTCCGAAATACATAGCACCGTCTCCTAGGCCGCCGAAGTGAGTTTGCCGGGCCGTCGGTCCGCGCGAACGGCGATCATTTTGGGACCGCCGGCACGATGAAGATGTTGACGGGGCCGCTGGCCTCCCCCGTGGCGGACGCGGCGGCCGTAGCCGTCGAAGGTGCGGCGCTGGTGCTGCTGCTGCCGGCGATCGCCCGTCCGGCCAGGCTCGACAAGGCCATGTTGCCGAACAAGCTGCCCTCGCCCGGCGCCGCGGCCGCCGCAACCGGGGCGCCCGCCACCCCACTTTCGGCGAACACCGCGGCGACCGGTTTCACCGCCGGGGCGGCCATCGCCCAGCCCTGGGGTACCGACAGGCCGCTCACCAAGCCGGCCCGCCCCATGCCCGCCGTCACCGCCGAGCCAAGACCGCTCGTGCCGGAGCTCACCAACCCCGTTGCCGCCGGCGTCGCCGCCGCCAGTTTTCCCGCGGCATCGGTCAGGTTCACCCCGGCCTGGGGCAACAGATACAGCTGCGCGCCCAGCAGTTCGGGGACTCCCCCGATACTGAAGAGCGACAACGGGGATGTCGGCCCACCGACGTAACCGAGAAGCGAATTGAGCGACGACGCGAGCGATGCGGGAGCCGACGACGACGGGGTCGAAGCGGCGGGCGCGGCGAGGATGTGCAGCGACGAGGGTACCGCGGACATGACCTGCGGCAGCGCCTGCGCGTTCGCCCCGGCCGCCCTCGCTGAGTTCGGGGCAAGGGCGGCGGCCTGCCTTACCGCACCGGCCGGATCGGTGGTCTGCGGTGGTGAGCCGAACCGGGTCATCTCCGAGGCGGCCGCCGATGCGCCCGCATATCCGTACATGGCCGCGGCGTCTTGGGCCCACATCTCCAGGTACTCGGCCTGAGTCGCCATGATGGCCGGTGTGTTTTGGCCAAAGAAATTGGTCGCGATCAACGCCGTCAGCCGCGCCCGGTTGGCCGCGACCACCGACGGCGGCACCGTTTCCGCAAACGCGGCTTCGAAGGCGGCGGCCGCCGACCTGGCCTGACTAGCCGCCTGCTCAGCCTGTGCAGCCGTGGCTGTCAGCCAAGCCGTATAAGGCACGGCGGCAGCCAGCATCGCTAAAGATGAGGCGCCTTGCCATCGGGCCGTCAACGCCGAGAGCACCGAGGAATAGCGCGCCGCCGTAGCGTGCAGCTCAGCGGCCAGGCTGTCCCAGCCCGACGCGGCGGCCAGCATCGGACCCGATCCCGGCCCCAAATACATACGCCCGGAGTTGATTTCCGGCGGTAGCGCCCCGTAATCGACGAACAAGTCAATCCCCCCTCCCGGCTGATGGCGTCACAGCGAACAGTCGCCGATACGCCGCGACCTCCGAGTGGAAAACGCCCCCGTGCCTGCGCCGTGGCACATGAAGAGGGCGAGGAATCCGGCGCTGTGGCCGACCACCACCAGCGCTGAGCCCACGAGCGGTCGGGCTATGCGGGCCGGCGCAGGGTCCAGCGCCGGCAAAGTGAATCGGCCTGGATCGTGCAGACGTCTGTTCGCAGACTTCCATGAGAAGCCGCAAGCCATGCCTCGCCCTCCGCATCACACCACTGCCGACCGAACGGTCAGCTTCGTACCGGGTATTGCGCAGGGACCGTTGGCTGTCGAAGGACGACACGCAGTTGTGGCGAGCCCCACCGCCGTTCTGCGTCGGTCGGGGCCGACGCAGCTTGACTGTTTGTTCGCCAGTCAACGCGAGTCACTGCGCGACTCACAACGGGAGCGATCCGATGCACAGGAGATTGCCAGGAGCTTCCATCAGAACCGCCAGCCGGTCGCCCGCGGAGGTTCGGTTGCGCACGAGGCGATTTCGAGAAGCCGATTGTATTCGGCAACGTCCGGCCAACAGGTCAGCGCTTCGGCGATCGAACCGGCCTTGACGCGCGCTGCTGTCGCCGCACGCCCAGGCCGTCAGAACGGCGCGTCGTCGTCACACGGTGGGTAAAGTTCGGGCGAAGCGGCACCGGCCTATCAAACGCCTTCCGGTCGTTGACGATTTTGACGCCGGTGCCCAGCAAGGCCTGAGGAGCGGCCGTGGACGAGGACTGCCTGAAGCTCACCACCTATCTGGCCGAGCGCCGGCGAACCGACGACGGGTTTGTCTCCGATGTGTTGCTCGACCTCTATGCGCGGCATCGGATCGCCTGTGGCGTGGTGCTGCGCGGCATCGGCGGCTTCGGGAGCGGGCGCCACCTGCGAACCGACGAGTCGCTGTCGTTGTCCGAGGATCCGCCCGTCGCGATCATCGCCGTGGACACCCGCACGAACATCGAGGCCTTGCTCGGCCCGGTCCTTGCCGTCAAACAGCGCGGCCTGGTCACCCTGGAGCGGGCGCGGCTGCTGCGCGACGGAATGGAACCACTGGAACTCCCCGACGAATTGCGCGAAGCCGTCAAGCTGACCGTGTACGTGGGCCGCAAGGAACGGGCCAACGGCGCCCCGGCCTACGTCGCCGTCTGTGACCTCCTGCACCGGCGCCGGATAGCCGGCGCCTCGGTGCTGTTGGGGGTGGACGGCGTCACCCACGGGCAGCGGCACCGGGCGCGCTTCTTCGGCCGGAACGCCAACGTGCCGATGATGATCCTGGCCGTCGGCTCCGGCGATCAGATGGCGGGGGTGGTGCCCGAATTGGCCCAGTTGCTCCGCCGACCCATGTTCACGCTCGAGCGGGTCCGCATCTGCAAACGCGACGGCGAGTTATTCGAGCGGCCGCACGCGCTCCCGGGGGTCGACGAACGCGGTCTGCCGCTATGGCAGAAGTTGACGATCTACACCTCCGAGTCGGCCCTGCACGACGGGGTACCGATTCACCGCGCCATCGTGCGGCGGCTTCGTCAGCGGGAAGCGCCCGACGGCGCGACGGTCCTGCGGGGGGTCTGGGGATACCACGGGGACCATCGGCCGCACGGCGACACGCTGCTGTCGCTGCACCGTCGCGTTCCCGTGGTGACCACCGTCATCGACACCCCCGCCAACACCGCCGAAACCTTCGACGTGATCGACGAATTGACGCGCGACGACGGGCTGGTGACGAGCGAGATGCTGCCCGGGGTGGTGTCCGACGAACGCGACACCGACGACGGCCCCCCGCGCATGGCCGACCACCGCTATTAACTAAGTCAGCCGGCGACCGACGCGTCGTAGATCGACTGGATCGCCTTGTCCAGCGTGGCGTTGAACTGCTCGTCGGACTGGTCGACGGTGAGACCCTCGGTCAGGGCGCGGCTGAAGCTGGCGATCAGCCCCGCGTTCTTCGCCAGCAGCTCGTTGGCCTCCTCGCGCGAATAGCCGCCGGAGAGGGCGACCACCCGCATCACCTTCGGGTGCTCGATCAGGGGGCGGTAGAAGTTGACCTCGCTGGGCAGGCTCAGCTTGAGCATCACGCGCTGCCCGTCGGGCACGTTCTCGAGTTGCTTGGTGATCTCGTCGCGCAGGATCGACTCCGCGTCGGCTTTGTCGGAGATCGAGATGGTGACCTCGGGCTCGATGATCGGCACCAGACCGTGTGAGAGCACCTGATGGCCCAGCTCGAACTGCTGGGCGACCACGGCGGCGATGCCCTTGGGGTTGGCGCCGCCGATGACCGACCGTTCCTTGGTGCCGAAGACGCCGAGGCCGACGGCGCGCTCGAGCAGCTCGTCCAGCCCGGGGATCGGCTTCATCAGCTGCACGTCGTCGGACGCCTCGGCCAGGCCCTTGTCGATCTTGAGGATGGGCACCACACCCTTGGTCTCCCACAGGTAGGTGGTCGACGGCTTGCCCGCGATCTGACGATCCATGGTCTGCTCGAACAGGATCGCGGCCAGCACGCGGTCACCGGTGAAGACCGGGGAGGTGATGATCCGCGACCGCATCTGGTGAATGAGGTCGAACATCTCCTCCTCGGAGGAGTACGCGTCGTCCTGGATGCCGTAGAGGCGCAGCGCCTTGGGAGTCGAACCGCCGCTCTGGTCGAGCGCCGCGATGAATCCCTTGCCCGACGTCATCCGCTCCGCTTGCTTCTCGTTCGGCATGGAAGTCCTCCACTCCCTCGTGGTCGGCGTCAAGGTCACGTCGCGTGCGGTGCCGCGCATCCTTGAGATGATCGTGCCGATCATATTCGGCCGATCAACGGCCGGGGAGGCAGGTCGTCAGAGGTCGGCTTGGCCCGGTTGCGGGGCGGCGGGTCTGCCGCGCCACAGCGCCATGCGATCCAGGAGCCGGTCGCGCAGGACGAGCGTGTGGAAGAGCACGGCGCACACGTGGGCGGTGAACGTCGCGAACAGCAGGACCGCGAAGGCGCCGTGGCACTCGCGCAGCACCGCGAAGACGTCGATGCTGTGCGGCGCGATACCGGGCAGTTTCACCGGCCCCACCAGCGTGACCGGCACGCGCGCCGCCGACAGCGTCGCCCATCCGGTGAGGGGCTGCACCAGCAGCAGGGCGTAGAGCAGGTATTCCGACCACGTCGCGAGGCGCCGTTCGGCGCCGCTCATGGTGGACAGAAACGGCGGCGGCCGGTGCATGAGCCGATTTCCCAGCCGCACGACGGCGAACGCCAGGATCAGCACACCCAGCGGCCGATGGAAGGCCAGCAGCCGCGGGTAGTAGCTCAGGGAGGCGACCATGGTGACGCCGATGAGCAGTTGTGCGATGACCATCGGCGCCATCAGCCAGTGCAGCAGGCGGGCCGGGAGCGCGAAACGCGTCGCGGCGTTGCCTTGCTTCATCCGAGCACCCGCGACACGTCGACTGCGCTGGGCGTCTTGGGTTCCTCCGCGCGGCGGGTGAACGAGCGGGCGTAGACGGCCGATCTCGCGGCGAGCAGCGGGTCGTCGGATGCGGTGATGCCGTCCGGCAGCACCAGCGGGTCGTAGTTGACGTCGCGGGCGTTGCCGGGCGCCTCGGTCTGCACGGCGGTGACGGTGATGGTGCCGGCCTCGATGGTGCGCCGCGAGCGCGGCCAGGGCTTCGTGGCGTCGTGGGTCGGATCGCCGGGCTCCCCGACCGTGAGCACCAGCCGCCAGCTCAGCGGTCCCTGCGCCAGCGTGCGGACGAGGTCGTCGAACAGGTAGTCCTTGCCGGCCGGCGCCGCCCGCGGGTTCGCCGCCTCCTGCGGAATGACGGCCCAGCGCACCGGAACGGTCGCTCCGGCGCGGTTGGTGAACCGGAAGGCGTTGAGGCCGTAAAAGGCGCTGTCGGCGAATCCCGCACCGAGTGCGCCCTGTTTGATGACCTTCATCGCGGCGACGGTCTCGGGGTGGCGGGCGAGGAAGGCGGCCATCTTCTGCGGGTCGGGCCTGCCCGTCTCGGGCACCGGCGCGGACGCGAGGAGCCGCTCGTAGAAGCCCTGCGGCGTGCTGTCCGGGAAGACGGGGATGTTGATCATCGCGGTGCGCCATTGCTGGCCGTCGGGGCCCTGGAAGAGCAGCCCCAGTCCCCGGACCGTGGCGGACGCGTCCGCCTGGTCCGGCAGGCCCCCCGACAGGGAGAACCGCCCGATCAGCGGCACGCTGCCCTCCCGGAAGACCGCGGCCCGGCAGATCGCCGCCGCCGCGCCCGTGCTCGCGAAGGTCCCCACCGCGCCGAGGCCCTTGGCGTGATTGCGGCGAAAGCCGTCGTGGCGTCCGTAGACGCGTTCGAAGCGGTCGGTGAATCGGGACGGGGTCAGCGCCCCGGGCCGCAGCCAACCGCCGGCATACGCGAAGCCGCCCGCATCGGCCGCGGCGATGCCGGCGACCGCCCCCATCCCCAGCAATGCGCGCCGGCGCGACAGCGCGTCGGCAAGGGAACGGGGTTGCTTCGCGTCGACGGTCGGGCCGTCCTGCTCGCCGCCGCGGTCACCGGTCTCCATGCCCACCGTCCTCGGATACTTGCGCAGGCCACCGGGCCCGTCGGACACACTCACAGGACGGTGCCGGCCGGCGATTCGTTCACTCGTTTTGAGAGTGGTCGGCCGAGTGACATACCATCGGGTAAACAACTTGCGGCTGCATCTGTGGCTAGCTGCGCAGATCGACGGAGTGTGTCTCCTCCGACGGCAAGCGCCTTCCGTGGGGTTGAACAAGCAGCCCCCGGGCTTGGCAGCCTGATTTGAGAGCTAACGGTGTCCCGCCAAGGGACCGAATGTGAGTGATAGACCATGGGCGAATTAACCGGCGATCCAATCGATCCGACGGCATTCTCGGTAGGAAAACAGCAGGTCGACCAGGCGGTCGTGCTCACTGTCTCGGGTGAGGTGGACATGCTCAGCTCGCCGCACCTGTCCGAGGCGATCCAGACCGCGCTGGCGACAAAACCCGCCGCGCTCATCGTCGACCTGTCGAAGGTGGACTTCCTGGCGTCGGCCGGAATGACGGTGCTGGTCACGGCGCAGGCGGAGACCCCGCCGCCAACCCAGTTCGCGGTCGTCGCGAACGGCTCGGCGACGAGCCGGCCGATCAAGCTGATGGGAATCGACAGCGTGCTCGCGCTCTACAGTTCGCTCGACGACGCGCTGAGCGGCACCACTGGTGGGTGAACCTGGGGATGGGGGCACAGCTGGAAACGATGGGGCGATCTGATCATCAGCCGTACAACGTGCCGGACCTGGACGACCGGTCCCACTTCGTGCGGAACCGCGTCGGCGCGGACCCGCGCAGCGCAGCCCTGGCCCGAGCCGACTTCAGGGCCTGGCTCGAGACGAACTTCGCCTTGGACCGCGCCCGGTTGAGCGACGTCGTGCTGGCGGTGAACGAAGCCATCGCCAACGCCGCGGAGTTCGCCTATTGGGACGCCTCGCAGCGCGGGACGCTGGACGTCAGCGCGTCCTATGACCGTCAGACCGACACGCTGGCCGTCACCGTCGACGATCGCGGCCGGTGGCGCCAGAAGGTTCCCGCCCAGTACCACCGGCAACTCCGCGGACGCGGTATCCCGCTGATGGAGGCACTCGCCGACGAAGTGGCCATCGACCGCACGCCGCACGGAACCCGCGTCGCAATGACCTGGACCGGCCTGGCGCAGCGCCCCTAGCGTCGACGCGCCGACGCGCCGCATCGGCGAACCGCTTGATTCACAATCGATTTCGTCACTCCGCGCCATCGATCCCGTAACATCTGCGCCGTGGAACCGAGCCGCCGATGGGGCGACGACCGCGCGATCCTCGACGACGAGGAGGCACGCCGGCGCATCCTGGACGCCGCCGGCCGCTGCATCGTGCACCGCGGCAACACCCAGTTCCGGATGGGCGAGGTGGCCGACGAGGCGGGGGTGTCGCGCTCCACGGTGTACCGCTATTTCCCCGGCCGCGACGACGTGCTGCTGGGCCTGATCCTGGCGCGGGTCGACCGCGCGCTCGGTGAGTTGGTGCGCTCGCTGGCCGCTCCGGATGATCCGGAGCGATCGGTGCCCGAGATGGTGCTGGCCCGCGTCGACTCGGTGGACGGCGATCCGCTCAACGAGGCGCTGTTCGCCGCCGAGAGCACCGCCGTGGCGACGGCCCTCGAGAAGGGCTCGGAACCGATTGTCGAGACCTTGTTACGGCACTACGCGCCGCTGCTGGAGCGGTGGAAGACGGCGGGCCGCATCCATCCCGACCTCGATCCGCGGTCGGTGGTCCAGTGGCTGCACGCGACCACGTTGTTCCTCCTGGCGCCGTCCTGGCGATATCGCCCGGCCGTCGACAAGCGCGAGTTCGTCGAGCAGTTCGTGGTGCGGGCCCTCGTGCCAGAGATCAGACAATAATGGCGTATTGTCTGATGTTCACGCGTTCACGTACTTTGCCTAACCCACTGCCCCGACGCCTCGACGGCTCGCCGCCCCGGTGACATCCCGCACCCACGAATCGAGCGGATATGAACAGCCCTGTGTCGCAGGCGCTTTCGGCCGCCGGCCTGGCCGCTCACCTGGGCGGCGGCGTGCGCCGGGTGGCCACCGACGCGGTGGTCGGCGGCCGGTTCGGGTTGCCCCGCCGGGTGCGGGACATCGACGCGGCAGTGCTCACCAAGGTGATGGGAACCACCGTCCGCTCGGTCCGCGTACTCGGCAGCGACGCCGGGACATCGGCACGGGCGCGGCTGGTACTGACCGGAAAGAATGTCCCCGACTCCGTGTTCGTCAAGCTCGCCGCGGAGACGGCGGCCACCCGTCTGATGGGTGAGCTGGGCCGGCTCGGGCACACAGAGGTGCGGTTCTACCGTCAGCTCGCCCCGCAGATCGTCGGCGCCCCCTATGCATACGGTGCGGTGTTCGACCCATGGACCGGCCGCTACCTCGTGGTGCTGGAAGACCTCCCCGCCGAATCGTGCGAGTTCCCCGACACCCTGCACCCGCTTTCACCCGACCAGGCGAGCCTGATCGTCGAACTGCTGGCCGACCTGCACGCCACCTTCTGGGAACGGCTCCCCCGCGACGGCCGCGGCCCGCTGGGCTGGCTTTACACGGCGTCCGGTGATGTCACCTCCCTACTGACCGGCTCGCTGATGCACGCCTCGATCAAGCGCCTTGCCGAACGCACCGAAATCCCTTTGGAAAAGGGCCGATTCATCGCCGACAACTATCGTGCGGTCGCCGCCCTCATCGACACTGCCCCGCACACCGTGATGCACGGCGACGCCCACCCGGGCAACATGTACTTCCACGGCGGCAAGGCGGGGCTGCTGGACTGGCAGGCGGTGCGGCGCGGGCACCCGTCCCGGGAACTGGCCTACACGCTGATCACCAGCCTCACACCCGAAGATCGCCGGGCGACCCAGCGCGAGTTGCTCGACGACTACCGCCGCGCGCTCGCCGCGGCCGGAGGGCCCGAACTCGATCGCGACGAGCTGTGGCTGCGGTTCCGCCAGGCCGCGCTGTACGCCTACGTCGCCCCGCTGATCACGGCGGGAATGGGCGGCATGCAGGTCGAAGACATCGCCATGGAAGGGCTGCGCCGCGGTGTCGCGGCGCTCGACGACCTGGACACGGTCGCCGCGCTGCAGAGTTCGCTCTGAGGCGAACAAGTTTCCGCCGAACCTGTTGCGACGGCCCGGCACGAGTTACGCTACTTCCCGTAGCGTAATCCTGACGCGTCCCGTGCGTCGTCGGCCCATGGCGGCAAGGAGAGTCTCGTGTTCGACCTGAAGATCGTTGGTGGCACCGTCGTCGACGGCACCGGCGCAGCGCGCTTTCGCGCCGACATCGGCATCAAGGACGGCAAGATCGTCGACGTCGTCCGCCGCGGCGCCGACGACCCGGCGATGCCAGGGGAGGCCGCCGAAACCATCGACGCCACAGGGCGTGTGGTCGCCCCGGGCTTCGTCGACATCCACACCCATTACGACGGTCAGGTGAGCTGGGACAGCCTCCTCGAACCGTCGAGCGGGCACGGGGTCACCACCGTGGTCACCGGCAACTGCGGTGTCGGGTTCGCGCCGGTTCGCCCCGGCACGGAGCAGTGGCTGATCGAGTTGATGGAAGGCGTCGAAGACATTCCCGGCACCGCGCTCACCGAGGGCATCACCTGGGGATGGGAGAGCTACCCCGAGTACCTCGACGCCGTCGGCGAGCACAAGTTCGCGATCGACGTGGGCAGCCAAGTCGCCCACGGCGCCATCCGCGCCTATGCGATGGGCGAGCGCGGCGCCCGCAACGAGCCGGCCACCCCCGACGACATCGCCGCGATGGGCCGGCTGGTTCGGGAGGCGATCGAGGCGGGCGCACTCGGCTTCTCGACGTCGCGCACGATGGGCCACCGCGCGATGGACGGCGAACCCGTCCCCGGCACCTTCGCCGCCGAGGAAGAGCTGTTCGGCCTCGGCCGCGCCATGGCGGCCGGCGGGCAGGCCGTGTTCGAGCTCGCCCCGCAGGGCGCCGCGGGTGAGGACATCGTCGCGCCCAAGAAGGAGCTGGAGTGGATGCGGCGGCTGGGCGCCGAGATCGACCGGCCCGTGTCGTTCGCGCTGATCCAGGTCGACGCCGATCCGAAACTGTGGCGCGAGATGCTGGACCTGTCCGCGGACGCGCACGCGGCGGGCGCTCGGCTATACCCGCAGATCGCCGCGCGCCCGTTCGGAATGATGATCGGGTTCCAGGGCCACCACGGCTTCAGCCACCGGCCCACCTACCGCCGGCTGAAGGCCGAACTCGGCCGGGAGGAACTCGCGCAGCGCCTCGCCGATCCCGCGGTGAAGGCCGCGATCCTGTCCGAGGACGACCTGCCCCCCGACCCGACGCTGTTGTTCGACGGCATGTTCGCCCTGGTTCAGCACTCGCTGCACCGCCTCTACGCCCTGGGTGATCCGCCCGACTACGAGCCCACCCCGGACCGGACCGTCGCCGCCATCGCGCAGGCCCGCGGCGAGGACCCGCTGTCCACCCTCTACGACCTCATGCTCGAGTCGGACGCCACCTCCATGCTGATGCTGCCGCTGTTCAACTACGCCGACGGCAACTGCGACGCGATCCGGGAGATGCTGTTGCACCCGGCCGGCGTGCTCGGGCTTTCCGACGGCGGCGCCCACTGCGGGATGATCTGCGACGCTTCGTACCCCACCTTCCTGCTGACGCACTGGGCGCGCGACCGGCACCGGGGCGAGAAGCTCTCGCTGGAGTACGTGATCCGCAAGCAATCCCGCGACACCGCACACCTTTTCGGCCTCACCGACCGCGGGACCATCGAGCCGGGCAAGAAGGCCGACATCAACGTCATCGACGTGGACGCCCTGAGGCTGCATCCCGCGGCGATGGCCTTCGACCTGCCCGCCGGCGGGAACCGGATCCTGCAGGGAGCCAGCGGCTACGCGGCCACCATCGTCAGCGGAACGGTCACCCGGCGCGACGACGTCGACACCGGGGCCCGTCCCGGGCGGTTGGTACGCGGGGCGCGCTAAGGCTCCCCCGCATGAACGCGCCCGCCCGCAATCCGGCCCGCGTCCGGGACGAGGACGCGATCGGCGCCCCGCCGGAGACGCCCGCCCTGGTGCCGGCCGAGCGGTATTACGCACCGGCGTTCGCCGCGCTCGAGGTCGAGCGGATGTGGCCGAAGGTCTGGCAGCTGGCGTGCATGGTCGACCACGTCGCCGAGCCGGGCGACTACTTCGAGTACCGGTGCGGACCGTACGGGGTGTTGATCGTGCGGGGCGACGACGGGGTGCTGCGAGCCTTCCAGAACGTCTGCCGCCACCGCGGCAATTCGGTGTGCGTGGGGTCGGGCTCGGGGCTGCGCGAGCTCAAGTGCGGCTACCACGGGTGGACGTGGGACCTGGCCGGCACCCTCAGGCGGGTCCCCGACCGCAAGGGATTCGGGACGCTCAACCTGTCCGACTTCCCCCTGGTGCCGGTCCGGGTGGACACCTGGGAGGGGCTCGTCTTCGTCAATCTCGACCTCGAGGCGGTGCCGCTGCTCGAGTACCTGGAGGCGGTGCCCGACGACATCGCCTGGTGCCGGCTGAGCGACTTTCGCTGCTACGCCACGCTGACCGTCGAGGTCGACGCCAATTGGAAGACCATCGCCGACGGCTTCAGCGAGACCTATCACATCCAGACGCTGCACCCGGAATTGCTGCGCTGTGTCGATGATGTGCATGCGCCTCAACGGATCTGGGGACACACCGGCAAATCCGACCAGCCCTACGGGGTGCAGAGCCCGCGCTTCGACGGTGCGCTGAGCGACGAAGAGGTCTGGGACGCTTACGTTTACACGCAGGGCGTGCTGATGGGCGCCGCCGAAGGCACCCCCTTCCCCGCCGACGAACGCCGCGACGGGCAGACGGTCCGGGATCTGATCGCCGCTCACACCCGGGCGTTCGCCGCCTCTCGCGGGGTGGACCTGGACTGGGCGGACACCGACCGCATCACCCGGTTGCACCAGTACAACGTCTTCCCCAACATGACGCTGCTGGCCAACGCCGACCACCTCACCGTCATGTGTTCGCGGCCGGGCGCCACCCCCGATCAAGGCGAGCTGGTCATGTTCTTGATGACGCGGATGCCGCCGGGCGCCGCGCGCGCCAAGCCGACCGATGTCCGGATGAGCGCCGGTGAGGCCGACCCGGGCGTGGTGCTCACCCAGGACATCCAGATACTGGCGGGACTGCAGCGCGGCATGCATCAACCGGGTTTCACCCACTTGGTGCTGTCCAGCGAGGAGCGGCGGGTGATCAACCTGCACCGCAACCTCGAGCGGTATTTGGACCTGCCCCGGTCCCAGCGAGTGAGCGGCGGCGTGGCTCGGCCGCCGGCAAGATAATTCGTCCAGACACGCCGTAATCGGTCCGATGCGTTTTAGAATCCGTTTCGTGATAACCCCGTCAAACCCGTGGGGGGAAGACCGAGGGCGACTCGCGCATCAGCTACAGATGCGATATCAACCACTCGCGCGAAGACGCGCGCGGCGAATGTGCCAGAGCTTCGAGCGGGTCGGCGTCCGGACGGCGCCGGACCGCCTGCAGGAGATGCTGGCGGGCGCGCCCCTTGCGGCTCACGAAGCGATGGACGTCAGGTTCGCGTTGATCGCGCTGCGGATCGACCGCGAAACCCGCGCCGCCCGGTACAAGCGGCTGAAGCGCCAAGGCACCCGCTCACTGATGTTCGCCGGGCTGGTCCTGGTGGTGTTGAACTTCCTCATGTGCATGGCGTACTTCCTGCTGAACCTCGCCGAGCAGGGCGCGCCTCTGTGACCCGCTGACACCCCTCAGCGCGGGACGACGATGCCGTTGTCGTAGGCGTAGACGATCGCCGCCGCGCGGTCCCGCAGGTCGAGTTTTCCGAAGATCCGGCCGATGTGACTCTTGACGGTGACGCCGGAAATGCAGAGCTCGTCGGCGATCTCGGAGTTCGAGAGACCCCGGCCCATCAACGTCAGCACGTCGAGCTCGCGGGTGGTCAGTTCGGCGATCGCGGTGCCGCGGGGCCCGGGCGCGGCTTTGCGGTAGGTGGTCAACACCCGCGCGGTGACGGCGGGATCGAGGTAGCTGTCGCCCCGCGCGACCGCCCGCACGGCGCGGATCAGCTCCTCGGCGGAGGAGTCCTTGAGCACGAACCCGGCCGCGCCGGCGCGCAGCGCCTCGGACAGCAGCTCGTCCTCGTTGAATGTGGTCAGCGCCAACACCGGCGGCGTGCCGCCGAGCCTGCGCGTCGCTTCGATGCCGTCGATTCGCCGCATCCGCAGGTCCATCACGACGACGTCGGGCCGGTGCTCGGCCACCGCGGCGGGCACCTCGTCGCCGTCGGAGCATTCGGCGACGATGCCGAACCCGTCCTTGCGCCGCAGGATCCGGCGCAGCCCCGACCGCACCAGGTCCTGGTCGTCGACCAGGAGGACGGTGACCTCGGGTGGCTCCGGGGCATGCGGGATCACGCCTTGCACCACCACGGCCGCCAGCCGGTGTCACCTTCGTGCAGCGGTATGTCGGCGCGCACCGACCATCCGTCCGGGGTGGGGCCGGCGTCGATGGCCCCGCCCAGCAGTTCGACGCGCTGGCGCATGCCGCGCAACCCGCGCCCCTCGGCGGACAGCGGGGCGGCGATCGCCACCGGTAACCGGTTCTCGACCGTGAGGCTCGCCGAGGCGGCTGAGACGTGAAGGGTCACGGTCGATTTCGAGTCGGGCGCGTGTTTGGCGATATTCGCCAGCGATTCCTGGGTGATGCGATACAGCGCCAGCCCAACGGCCGGCGAGACGCGGTCGGTGGGTCCCTCGACGCGCAGCGTGAGGTTCAGTCCGGCGCGCTGAAAGTCCGCGACGAGGGCGCCGACGTCGTCAATGCCGGGTTCGGGCGTCGTCTGCGCGGCTTTGGTCGGTGAGCCGTCCAGTAGTCCGACCGTCCGCCGGATGTCGGCCATCGCCTGCCGGCCCAGGCGTTCGGCCTGTTCGAGCGCCTCGACCGCGTCATCGATGTCGCGGTCCTGCTGCAGCCCTCGACGCGCGCCCGTCACGTGCAGCAGGGTGATGCTCAGCGAATGGGCAATCACGTCGTGCACTTCGCGGGCGATGCGCCGCCGCTCGTCGGCGGCGGCGTGCTCGGACAACATCTTCTGCGCTTCGATCTGTTCGGCCAGCAGCAACCGCTGACTGCGCATGACATAGCCGAGCAGCCAACCCGCCCCCACGAAGCACAGGTACAGCAGCACCGCGTCCAGGCGGTGCAGTGCCGACGCGGCGAGCAGCAGCGCGGCCGCTGACGCGGCGGCGAGCAGGCCTCCCGCGACCGAGGTCAGCGTCGTAACCGACAACACCATCAGCACCATCAGCGCCGGGGCGAAATCTGCGTGAATGGGGGTCGACGTGCCGAAGAGCATCATGGCGGTCGCCGTCGACCACGTCGCCCACATGAGCACCGGGCTGAGCTTCATGTTCAGCGCGAAGAACAAGAGCGTGGGTGAGATGCACACCGCAAAGGCGGCCAGCGCGACGGGCAGATCGGCGGCGGGCCGCTGCAGGATCGCGATCACCCCACCGGCGAGCTCGGTGGCATCGACGGCGACGAACGACGCCCAGGTGATACCGACCGGTATCAGCCCGCTCCGCCGGTGCAACTGTTCGCGCACGTATCTCGTTGCGGCACGCAACATCGTCCAATCGTAGAAGAGCGCGCCACCAGCGCACATCATGCCGTGGGTGGCAATCGCCTCCTACCGTGGTAGGGGATAAAGACTGCACTTCGGCACGACGCGCATTACCCGGTCGCCTTTCTAGCGTTCCAGTCATGACATGGACACTGCTGCACGACCGGATGGCCTTCATGGCCGAAGTGATCAAGGCCGCCGAGACCGATCCCGATGCGGCTCTCGCGTCGGTCGCCGCGTCACCCGAGGTTTCCAGGCTGTTCGGTGACGAGGAGGGCCTGCTGCTTTCGCTGGGACAGCGCTGGATCACCATGCTGGTGGCCAAGCTGGACCAGGCCGCACACGAGGGTTTGGCGGCCGAGCAGGTGCGGGCCGACCTCGAGGCCGCCGAGCCCGGCCTGCACGCCCTGGTGCGGATCGGCTCGCGGCAATCGCTGCGGCTGCGTTCCCTGTCCCGCGGCGAACACGTCGCCGTGGGCCTGTTCGGCGGGCCGTCCGGCGATCGGCAGACCGTTGCATGACCGAATGGGCATGCTGACGCGGCCCACCGGCCGCTACGCGGTTCTGATCGTCGGCCTGTGGGTTCTGGTAGCGGCAGCCGCCAACGTGGTTGTCCCGCAACTGGAACGAGTCGTCGACTCGCACGCCCGATCCTTCATGCCCACCGACGCACCCAGCGCGGTCGCCGCCTCGCGGGCGGCCCAATTGTTCGGTCAGACCCCGAGCAACAACTTCGTCTACGTTGTGCTGGAACGCAATCGGACGCTGACGGCCGACGATCACCGGTTCTACGACGCGATGACGACGGCCCTGGGTGCCGACCGGCGGCACGTGTACGCGGTGACCGACCTGTGGTCGCAGCCCGCCACGGCCGCCGGCGCGCAGAGTCCGGACGGGCGGGCCGTCAGCGTCATGGTGCGGCTGGCCGGGATGCTCGGCACGGCCCAGGCGCGCGACTCGGTCGACGCCGTCCGCGACACCGTCCGGAATTTCTCGCCGCCGGCCGGCCTGCAGGTCCATGTCACCGGGCCCGGCGCGACGATCGTCGACGAATTCTCCGCGATCGACCGACAGATGCTCGGCATCACCGCCGCCACCATCGGCCTCATCCTGCTTCTGCTGCTGGTGGTGTACCGCTCGCCGATCGCGGCCGCGATTCCGCTGATCTCCGTCGGGCTCGCGCTGGCGCTGGCCCGTGCCGTCGTCGCCGCGCTCGGACAGTCGAATGTGGTTGAGGTGTCCTTGTTTTCGGTTGCACTGATGGCGGCCATGACGCTCGGCGCCGGGACGGACTACGCGATCTTCCTGGTCGGCCGCTACCAGGAGGGCCGCCGCCGCGGCGTCCCGCCGGCCCGCGCGCTGGCCGAGGCCTACCGTTCCATCGCGCCCGTCGTGATCGGGTCGGCGCTGACCGTGTCGGTGGCGCTGGCCTGCCTGGTGTTCGCCCAGGTCGGTTCGTTCCGCAGCGCCGGGCTGCCCTGCGCCATCGGCATTCTGGCGACCATGCTCGCCGCGCTGACCCTGACGCCCGCGCTGATGAGCCTGGCGATACGCCGCGGCTATCTCGAACCGCGCCCGTCCGGGACGGCGCGGCGCTGGCGTCGCGTCGGCACGGCCGTCGCCCGCTGGCCCGGCCCGATCCTGGTCACCGCCGGTGCGCTGACGCTGCTGGCCGCGTTGCCGCTGGCCGGCATGCGGATCGGCTTCGACGAACCCGCCGCCACGCCGTCGGCCACCGACTCCAATCGCGGATATGTCAGCGCGGACCGTCATTTCCCGGCCAACGCGCTGCTGCCCGACGTCGTCGCGATCCAGGCCGACCACGACCTGCGCAACCCGGCCGGCCTGATCGCCATCGAGCGAATCAACCGTCGCATCATGGCCGTACCCGGTGTGCGCGCGGTGCAGTCCGCCAGCCGTCCCGACGGCAAGGTGCCCGAGCAGGCCACTCTGAGCTATCAGGCCGGTGTGCTCGGCCGCCAGTTCGGCGACACCATGGACTCGCTGACCCGGCGCCTCGCGCGGGTCTCCGAACTGGACGGCGCGCTCTCCCAGACTCAGCGTGCGGTGGACGGCCTCGCCGGCGGATTGCGCGGCGGCGGTACGGGTCTGGCCGAGGTGTCCGGCGCCGCACAAGACATGCGCGCCGGCATGGACGGATTGCAGCGCAATGTCACGACGGTGTCGGGTTACCTCGACCCGCTCCGGGATTTCGTCGGGCGAACCCCCGACTGCCCCGCCAACCCGATCTGCTCGACCGTGGACCGCGTGCTCGAGCCGGTCGACGGGCTGGTACAGACCTCGACCCGCCTCAGCGCCGGCGCCGCGGAACTGACCAGCGGTTCGAGCACGGCCGCCACCGCGATGTCCGGTCTGCCCCAGAGCGTCGCATCGATGAAAGACGCTTTGGCGCAAGCACGTTCGGCCACCCGCGACCTGCTCGGCCTGACCGACACGCTCGGGCCCCAGATGCGGCAGTTGACCGACTACCTCGACGAGATCGCAACGCAATTCCGGGGCAGTGCGGCGGCCGACTTCTATCTGCCGCAGCGGGCGCTGACCGATCCGCGCTACGCGACCGCACTGGGTCACCTGATCTCCGAGAACGGCCGGGCCGCGTACCTGCTCGTGTACGGCGACGGCTCGGAGTGGGGTGCCGACGGAGCCAAGCGGGCCGACCAGGTGCGGGCCGCCATCAAGGAGGCCACCAAGGAAGGCACCCTGACGCCGGTAGAGGTCGACCTTGCCGGCGTCGGCCCGGTGACCGCCGACCTCCAGCGCTTCGTCGCCGGGGACGTCAAGCTGCTCGTCGGCGCCGCGTTGGTCCTGATCTTTTCGATCGTCACGGCCATGCTGGGCAGCCCGGTCGCGGGATTGGTCGTCGTCGGGACCGTCGTCACCTCGTACGCGTCGGCCGTCGGTGCCAGCGTGCTGATCTGGCAGCACCTCCTGCACCACGATCTGCACTGGGCCGTCGCCCCGATCGCATTCATCGCGCTGATCGCCGTCGGGGCGGACTACAACCTGCTGTTGGCGTTGCGCATCAAACAGGAAGCGGCAGCGGGCCTGAGGACCGGCATCATTCGCGCCTTCGGCGGCACGGGCGGTGTGGTGACGGTCGCCGGGATCGTCTTCGGGCTCACCATGCTGGCGTTGGTGAGCAGCAGCGTGCTCAGCATCGCCCAGATCGGCACCACCATCGCGGTGGGTCTGTTGTTGGACACCCTGGTCGTGCGGGCGTTCATCGTGCCGTCCATCGTGGCGCTGCTGGGCCGTTGGTTCTGGTGGCCCCGCGCGCTGCCACGTCGGGCCGCCGCCGTGGAAACCGTTCCCGCGCGGACCCTTTCGGCCGCTACTGCTGTGGGATCGTGACGGTCGACGGCAGCCCGACCAGCACCCCTTCCACGTCGCCGTCGGCACTGACCATCAGACCGCGTCCCGGCGGCAGCGCTTGAGCGCGCACCGCGCGGTTGATCCGGTTCTGCGGGTCGTTGTCCATATAGAGCTGCGCGACTTTCGCCGAGTTCTGGAACCTCATCCACGGATCCATCTGCAGCGTCGCCCAGTTCGCACTGTTGCGGGTGGTGAACACGTGCAGCCCGATCTGCCGCGCACGCTCCATCAGCTTCCACAACGCCGCACCCACCGGCGGTTTGGGCGGGTAGCTCTGATCGGGCCGCAGGTCCTGGACATCATCGATCAGCACGAAGTGCCGGGCACCTTCCCACGGTTTGAGCGCACGCAGCTCCTCCTGGCTCAAGCCCTTGGGAGGCAGCCGGGGCAGCAAGATCTGTTGCGCGAGTTGGGTTATCACCTCGTCAATCTCGTCCTGGTCATAAGCGTACGCGCGGACATAGCCGGGCCCGCTCAGATCCCGCAGCCCGTGCGGTGCGGTCTTGGGATCGATGAGCGTCAGCTGCGCCTCCTCGGGGCTGAACCGGCTCATGATCGCCTCGCCGATGGACACCAGCGACAGCGTCTTGCCGCAGCCCTGGCGGCCCAGGATCATCAGGCCCGGGCTCTCCCGAAGCTTGAGCGGAACCGGCCCGAGTTCGTGGCGCTCCCCGATGGCAAACGCGATCGACAGGTCGTCGCCGCTGGGATGTGTGGCCTCGTATTCGAGAATCGCCCGCAACTCGACGCGTTGCGGAAGCCGCTGCAACGTCGCGTGTTTGGTCACACCCGCGACGTCGGCGATGCGGCCGCCGACGTTGACGATGCTGATCAGCGTGCCGGTCGCCGGTTCGGTCAGGGCCGGGATGCCGACGCGCAGCTCGTGCAGGCTGTCCGTCAGACCGAAGCCCGGGCGGTTCAGCGTCCGGCGCGCGGCGTCACGCGACTCGAGCGACGAGTGGCCCATCTGGCTTTCGCTGGGGTCGGCCAGTCGCAATTGGATTCGCGCCGTGGCGTTTTGCAACAGGCTCTGCCGCTGCCCGTGAATCCACCCGCCGGCGCTGCACATCACGTGGACCCCATACTCGGGGCCGCGGCTGCTGAGCGAGATGATGCGATCGCCCAGGACGGTGTCTTTCGAGTAGACGTCGTCGTAGTCATCCACCACCACGAACACGTCGCCGAAGGGGTCGTTGGCGTCCGTGCCGCCCAGCCCGTCGCTGCCCGGCGCGAACCGGCGCTCGCGGAAGCCGTCGAGGTCGATCTTCAGGCGCCGGAACGAATTCTCGCGCGCGTCGATCAACGCGTCCATGCTGCTCAAGATGCGCTCGATGCCCTCGGCGTCCTTGGGTGACACGATGTCGGTGACGTGCGGCAGCGACGCCGCCTGCGCCAGGGTCGCCCCGCCGATGCAGAAGAACGTCACGCGCGCGGGACTGTACATCGCAGCGGCCGAGCATATCAGCGTCATCAGCGTGGTCGTCTTGCCCCGCTGCTTGGCGCCCACCACGATCACGTTGCTGCGCAGCGCGTCGACCGCGTGCACGACCTGCTTGGACTCCTCCGGGATGTCCATCACGCCCACCGGGAACATCAGGCCCGCGTTCTGGCCGTAGTCCACATGCCAGGGCTTGCCGCGGTAGGCCGACACCAGGACGTCGACGGGCTCGGGCTCCTCCAGCGGCTCGAGCCACGGCCGCCGCGGCGACCGGTGCGGAACTTGATGCAACGACTCGCGCAGCACGTCGACGATCTTCTTCCGCTTGAAACCATCGTCGTGGTAGAGGAATTCGTCGGGCTCGGTGTCGACGGCGGCCGCGGCTTCCAGCGCTGCGGCGTCGGACGCGTCGAGCGGCTGGTACTGCCAGTTGTAGAGGCGCGGCTTGGTCAGCGTCATGTCGACGGTGGTCGCGACCTCCTTGCCCTTCGGCACGACGAACGGAGCCGACAGGTAGAAGCAGCGGAACGGTTCGAGGTCGCGTGGCCCCACCTTCAGCAGGGCGAAGCCGTTCTCTTTCGACGGCAGGTGGTAGGCGGCGTCCGAACCGATCACCTCGCGGCTGTCGTCACCGGATTCGGCGCGCAGCGCGATCCGGAACGCGATGTTGGACTTCACCTTCTGCAGCGACGACAGATCCAGCCGCTGCCCGCCCAGCATGAAGAACACGTTCGCGCCGCGGCCTTCCTGGCCGATGTGGATGATCAGGTTGATCCACTTCTCGTGGTTGGCAAACAGTTCCAGGTACTCGTCGACAATGACGAGCAGGACGGGCACCGGGGGCAAGTCGCGCCCGGCCAGCCGGATCTCCTCGTAGTCGTTGGCGTCGCGCGCGCCCACCGAAGTGAACAGCTCGTAGCGCTGCTTGATCTCACCGTCGATGACCCTGCGCATCCGCTCGGCCAGATGCCGCTCGTCCTTGCCCAGGTTCGACAGGGCCGCCACCACGTGCGGGATGCCCAGGATGTCCTGGGCCGCCGATTCGAACTTCATGTCGACGAAGATGACGTTGAACGTCTCCGGTGAGTGCGTCAGGGCGATGCCGTAGACCAGCGACAGGAAGAACTCCGACTTTCCCGAACCACTGGTGCCGATGACTACCGAGTGAAAGCCGAAGCCGCCGAAGTCTTTCGCGCGGATGATGATGTTCTGCAGCTCGCCGGTGGGCTTGGCGCCGACCGGGATCTCACACCACCGCTCGTCGCCGCGGCCGCGCCGCTCGGCCCATAGCCGGTCGACGTCCAATTCACGGGGATCGACGATGCCCAGCGCGCGCAACAGTTCGGCGGCGCCGCCGGTCGAGTCGGCGATCTCGCTGCGGCTGGTCGGTGACCACCGCGCCATCGCCCGGGCGTACCGGTAGGCCCGGTGGATCGACAACTGATCGGCGTGCGCGAAGAACTTGCCGCGCACCCGCAACAGCGGCGCCGGACGCCAGTCTTCGCCGTCGGCGTCGGAGCCGTTGCGGCCGAATCTGACGCTGCCGTTGACCGGCGTGCTGTGCCGCTCGCCCATCTCGAAGACCTGGTCCTGGGCGAAGCCCACGCCGGTGCCGACGCGAGATGCGAGACGCAGGAGGGTGATTCCCGCCTTGCCGACCTGCCCGACCACGCTTTCCCATGCGTCGGGGCTGCCGGTGTTGTCGTCGACGATCACCAGGTGCGGTCCCAGATCCACGGCGTCGGCGCCGGTCTCCAGCGCCGAGCCCATCGCGGTCGGGCTGGCCGCCGCCAGCGGTGTCCACGCGCCGCGCTTGCCCTTCATGTGCAGCTCGGCGCCGAGCGACTCCTCGAGCTCCTCCGGGGTGGCGAAGACCAGGCGTCGCCAGCCGCAGGCGTCGAACAGCTCGTCGTGCAGGTTGTGCGGCAACCACACCATCCACGACCACACTTCGGGGTTGCGGGTGACGACCATCAATTTCACGTCGCGCGGATTGTGAAACACCGCCAGCGAGCACAACACCGACCGCATCAGCGAGCGCAGCCGGTCCAGGTCGTCGCCGACGAAGCTGAAGCCCGGCGCCGACCGCAGGTTGACCACCTTGGCGATGTCGCGAATCTTGCGCTGCTCCAAGATGAAATCGCGCAGCGCCTGCCCGGTGACGGGTTCGAGCTCCTCGTCGGAGGCGATGTCCGGCCACGTCACCGACAAGACGGAGTCCGGGGCGTGCTGCACGCCGGTGCCCAGCCGCACCTCCAGGAAATCCGGGTCGCCTCGCCCACGCTCCCACATCCGCGGGCCGCCGATGATCGCCCCCAGGCCGCGCGGATCCGAATGCACCGCGTGCTGCCATTCGCGCTGGGCGCACACCGCGTTCTGGATCTCGTCGCGGTTGGAGTCGAGGTCGCGCAGGTAGCGGCGGCGACCCTTTTCCATTTCGCCCCAAGTGATCTTGCGGGCGCGCCCGAAGCGTCCCGAGAACGCCAGCATGCTGAACGCGCCGATGCCCATCAGGGGGAAGAATCCCGTCGACAGGCTGCGCACCCCGGACACGTAGAGCATGACGATGGTGCCGATCAGCGCCACGATCAGCGCCGGCACCCCGATCATCACCCAGATGTTGCGGGGTTCGCGCTCCGGCAGGGCGATCGGCGCACTCGGTGCCACCCGAACGGGTTTCGGCGGTTCGATTTTGACCCGGTTGATGGGAAACGCTTTCTTGGACATCCCCTAGCCTCCCGCCTTCGCCGATGTCGTCACCACGGCCGCCTTGCCGAGCGCGGGCACGGTGTCACGCGCCACGAGCGCCGCCTCCCGCGACAACGCCGGGCCGGCCGCGAACGTGCGCAGTAAAGGCCACGGCGCCTGGACCGCCGAGGCCGGGTCGAGTCCCAGGGCGCGCATCGTGTCGTCGTTGGCGGCGATGCCGAACCGCACGCCGTTGTCGGACACCCAGAACAGCGATTCGCGGGAATCGGACGTGATCACCCCGCTGGTCGAGGCGACGAAGTTGGCCGCCCCCGGCAGCACCAGCACCTGGTCAGCGACCACCGAGGCCGGGTCCCGGTCGTCGCGCACCAGGTGCACGATCCGGTCGTCGAGGTAGGAGTACACCGGAAGGCCCCGCCCGTTGTAGACGACGACCCGGGCCTGCGGGTCCGTTGAGCCCTTCTCCCAGGCGACACAGGTGGTCGGATTCGCGGCCGTGTCAATGAAATTCAGCCGCTTCGTCGGGTAGTAGTCCACGTCCAGCGAGTTCACCTGGGGGATGTTGACCAACACGTCGGGGGTCACCACCCGCGGCGCTGTCGAGCCGTAGGAGTTGGCGCTGCGGAGCAGGTCCGCGACGAAGCTGGTGATCTTCTGGACGCCGTCGGGCAGCAGAACGTAGAACTGCTTGCCGCCGCCGGCGGTCTGGGCCTGCAGCACCGCGCCCACCTGCGACCCCGAGACCCAGGTCGAGGGCGCGCCCGCTTGCGGAACGTTCGGGACGCGCAGCGGCTCAGTCGCCGGCATCCCGTCGTACAGCGCGCGTGAAATCTCAACCGGCGACGTCACTCCGGGGTCCAGCCCCAGGCTCAGGGTGATCGCCCTGCTGGCCGGATCGACCTGCGAGCGTTTGCCGCCCCAGATCACGTATGTGTTGCCCTCGAAGGTCACCAGCACGCCGGCATCATCGGCCAGGGGGGCAGCGCGGTCACCGCCGTTGAGCGTGCCCGCGATTGACGTGACGACCGGCTTCTCCCCGCTGCGCGGGCGGCCCGCCGTATCGCAGACGGCCCACGCCGAGATCGCACCCCGGTTCACCGGCATCGCCGCCGGCGCCCCCGGGATACCGATCAGCGGCCCGGTCGGATACTTCGCGATCTCGCTGCGCTTCACCCACGTCGGTGGGTTCGCCGTCCCGGTGGCCAGCCGGGCGGACGTCAGATTGAGGGCCGGATAGAGCCGGCCGTCGATGCGGGCGTAGATCGCGCCGGAGTCGCGGTCCCCGATGATCGCCGATTCACCTACTGCGCCAGTCGGTTTCAGCACGTTGAGCAGCATCATCCACCCGGCGGCAATCGCCACCAGCAGGATCGACAACACCAATGCGGCCGTCTGCTTGCGGTCGTCATGTTTCATTCGCACCGAGAACCGGGTGGTCGCCGCGCGCAGCCGCCGGTTGTAGAACAGGTGACCGGAATTCTGGTCGCGGTTCGACAGACTCAGCGGCATCTCAGTACCCCTTCGGTGATCGGCGAGGATCGGCCTGCTGAATCAGGTCAGCGAGATTCGACGCGTCCGCGGCGACGTGATATCGGCCCGTCGCATAGTTGATGAACGCGCACGCCTGCGCCACCAAGTTGTGGATGTCGCGTGACGTGCCCGGCTCGTGATAGGTCGCGAAGGTCGGTGCGATGAATTGCCAGGCGCCCTTGCTCGGCGTGCCCCGCGCCGCGTTGGAGTCCCAGCCGTTGACCGCGTTGGCGTTGTAATTGGACTCGCGGCGAGCGACCAGATCCATGCCGCGTTCCCAGCGGGCACGCGCGGCGGGGTCGTGAATACCCTTGATGTCCAATGCTTTACGGATGGCCGCCACGACCGCACCGCGCCCGCTGCCCTGGTCGCTTCGCATCGCGGCCCGCCTCTGTCGGTAACGCAGCCGACGCAGCCGCAGGGTGAGGAGCCGTGCCCGCCGGCGCGAGTTGAGGATGTGCCGGTGCTGGGCGCGTAGCCTCGCCGCCATCCGGACCATGGCTTCGCGCCGCGCCATGGGGGTATCGGGCGTCGACGCGGCGTCGGCCATGGCGTTGTCCAAGATCGCTCGGGTCGCCACCCTCGCCTGCGCGTGGCCGGCGCGCGCCGCGGCCATGATTCGTGCCAGCGCGCGGTCGGTGGTGCTCGCCTGGCGCAGTTCGTTCAGCGCTTCCGTCGACCTTTTGACGGCGGCGCGGGGGAGGCCCTCGGATCTGAGCTCGGTATGTTCCTGCGTGTTGCCGACCCGCGGGGCGGCGGCCTCACCGGCGAACAGACCGTGGCCGCGGGCCAGGACCGCCACCGCGTGCATCGTCAGCGGATCAGTCAATGACTGCCCCACCCTGGTCCCCTTTTTCCCACACCCGCGCCGCAAGAATTCGTACTCAATAGCATGCACGAATAGGCAGTTCCGCTGTCAATAACTAGCGATTACGTAGCGACCCTACTGCCGGGGCTGCGGCGCGACCACTCACCTTCCGGCGGAGTGGGAATGGGCCGCGGCGGGCTATTCCTTCGCCTCGTCCTCGGTCGGCATGATGACGATCCGGCGATTCGGCCGGTTGGTGACCACGGTCGGCTTGTCCTCGCCCGGCTTGGGCCCCGGCGGGCTCGGCGGCATCGTCAGGCGGCCCTTGACGGGTTGGCCATTGGGCACGCCGGGCGCCGAGATCCGCTTCTCCGGCGGCTTCTCTTTGTTGCCGCCTTCACCGTGGCCGCCCATCGCTCCGGGCGGCATCATTCCCATACCGCCCATACCGGTCTGGCCCCCGGCGGTCGGCGCGCCGCTGACCGGCGGCATCATGGCGGCCTTCGCCGCGCCGGCGGGTGTCGTCGGCGGCGATGACGTCGGCACCGGAGGCGGACCCAACGAGCTGGCCGGGGTGGTGCCGCCGCCGCCCAGGCCCGCGCCGCCACCGCCCGAGCCCAAGCCGCTGCCGGCTCCGGAGCCCGGGCCGACGCTGTCGACGAGATGCGCGTCGCTCGCCAGTCCGGCGCCGTGGGCGCCCTGGACGGCGCTCATCAGCGGCTGGATCGCGCTCTGACCCGCCTGCATCGCCTGCTGCGGCAGCTGCGTCAGCGGTTGCATGACGCCGCCGACCGCACCGCCGAGCGCGCCCGTGATGCTTTGCAGCATCTGCTGCATCATCTGCGGCGCTTCTTGACCGACGTTTTGCATCTGCTGTTGAGATTCGGCCTCGTTGGCGGGGAATTTGGCCGCGGCGTCCGCGGCGTGGGCCCGACGGTCCGCGTCCGCGGCGGCGGCGTCTGCTGCGTCTTTGGGAACGCCTGCGTTTGCAGCGGCGATCGCTGCTTGAGTGGCCGGACCGCCGGCGGGCGAGGTGTCGGGTGGGGCGCCTTGCGGCGGCGAAACCGGCGGCAGATCCGCCGGCGCGTTGGCGAGATACCCGTACACCGCTGGATTTGCATGAATCGTCACACTTCCACCCCGCTCTCACTCCTCGCGGCTACGGCATCAACCTCCGACGTTGATTTTCCCATAAGACGCCCTAAGCGGTAGTCACCTTGATCCCGGCAGTCACGTAGACCCGTAATGACCGGTGTCAATGCGGGCCTTCAGGAGCCGCTGTGCCTCGAAATCGACGCAAACCAGGCCAGGTGGTAATTCGCCAGGTGCTCGTGATCGTCGATTAGCGCGTCGATCGCCGCCAAAAGCATCCAGTCCCCAACCGCGGCGGGGTCGTGGTCGGGGTACGCGTTGAGAACCGCGTGCTGCACATCTGCGATGCATTCACGCAACAGGTGGGCCTCGTTTTCGAGGACCCCGGTCTTCCGTACCGCTGGCGCGGCAACCGCCTGCGCGATTCGTGGTAGACCATCGCGGCGCCGTACAGCGTCCACAAGAGTCGGCCCAAGTTCCTCCACGTGTGGCGCAGCGGAGCGCGCGAGCCGGTCCCCTGTTAGCAGCGGCTCTTCCGAACCCGGCTCAGTGACATAGGTGTTCGCATGGTGGGCCGCCGCGACCATGATGGCGCCCAGCAAATCAACCACGTTGGCATCACGACGTCGTGCCGAGGGTTCAAGCAGAGTGACGTGGGCAGGTAGTCGGACGTGAGGCGGAATCCAGCCGCCGGCAAGGTCGGTGACCAGCAGGGTGGTGGTGCCGTCGTCACGTAGCCCAGCCGCCCAGGACAGTCGTGGCTCTTGGCGGGCAACCGCGTCGACAAGCCGTTGCAGCCGCTGTTGTTCGGCTGATCTGCTGGACGCAGCGCCAGCCGCTGCACCGGTTGCTGCGGACGCCGCCGAGGCACCGGCAATCGTCGGGGAGCCGGTTCCGGCCTGTCCGCTCGCAGCCCCCTGTGCGGCCCGCTCTACCGGGGAAACCAGCGGTCCGCCCGCCGCTGGGGATGAGCCAGGCGAGGGCGCGACCGGTGCACCCGAGACCGGGCCCGCGGGAGCTGCGGGCATGGTCGTCGACGCCACCGCGGGTGGCCGCAGGTCGGAACCGTAGGCGGGCAATGGACCGGCAGGACCGCTGGCAACAGGCGCCGCTGGCCCCGACCACGAGCCGCCAGTCATCACGGCGGGCGCTGCAGGAGTGATGCCAGCGCCCGTAGGCGCGGGAGGGGCGTCTCCAGCGGGCGGAGGCATGTCGGGCGATGCAGGCGCAGGAATGAATGCTCCACCCGCCGGGACGCTAGGCGCTGCCGGCGGCGGGGCCGGCGCTCCCGTCTCTCCGGTCGGGGGCGTCCCCCCTTCAAACGCAGGCATCGCACCAGCCGACAGCGATTGCGGACCGGCCCCCGCCGTTTGCCCCGTCGCCACTCCACTCGCAAAGGATTGGCCAAGGCCCGGCGAAATGCCCTGTCCGGCAGCAGTTGTCGGTAATGGCGCATTCATCGACGGCGCACCGGCAACTGGCCCACCGACGCCAACCGGAGAAGAGGGGGCTTGCATCGGGGGCAGGTGGCCGCCCGGCAACTGACCGGGCCGTTGAACATTTCCAATGCCTGGCCCTCCATGGGACGTCGACGTCGCGCTGCCACCGGGCTGTAGGCCACCCGTCCCCTGAACGCCGCCAGCCGCAGGACTTGTTTGTGATACCGCCTGCACACCGCCGGCGGGCGAACCAGTCGGCGCCTGTGCACCGCCTGGCGCCACTGCTAGAGGCGACTGAGTCGACGAATTTAGGTCGTTCTCGCTGATCGGCTGAGGGCGCGGAACATGGCCGATATCGAAGCCCTTCTCGCCCGCCCACGCCCTAGCGTCACCGTGAATACCTTCGTTGGCAAGCATCGGCTGGGCTGCACCCAGCATGTTGTTGACAGCGGTATCGGATGCGATTTCCGCCCTAGCGTTGTAGCCGACCTGCGCGGCTTGTATTTCCAATAATTTTGCAGGCTCCGGCTCCTTAGATGCGAGTATCCGATCGATTTCCTGGTTCCCCTCAGCTGCGAGCTGAGCCAGCTTGGAACGCAAAGCATCGATCTGATCCGCGCACGAATTTAATGCGGAAGCCTTATCCCGATATTTTTCGGCCAGGTCTAAATGAAACTGCTCACCCCGGTAGTAGCGCGCGCTGAGATCCTCCGCCGTGCGGCCCTGGTTGTTTGCCGTCAGCATGGTTCGCTGATTGCGTAAGTCCTGTGCGTACTGCTGCTGCTCGCCACATGCTTGGTTCCAATATTGCGCAGCGCCCCGCAGAGCCGTTGGCGCTGCTGGCCACCAGGGTCCAATCAGCGGCAGCGTCCACTTGCCCGGCGGCAGATCAAGACCCACCGCAGACCTTTTTCATTGCGGCATCTTTGGCATTGGCGTCATCGACTGCTGGCTGCCACAAAGAATTGTCGTTGAGGCTTGCAACCGCCGCGAGGTTGTTGTACGCCCGAGCCAAGGCCACTGCAGCAGCCCGCTCGTCGGGTGCTATCGCCGGAAATGCCCCCACCACGTCGTCTAACATCATCGCGCCGTTGACCTCAGCGATACCGGCGCGCTCTGGGCTGGTTCCGTTCGTCTCGATCTGCACGGCACGAGCTGCTAGCCGGTACGCCTCGCACAACTTCTGGTGCGCGGTGGAGGCATCTGCGGCCGTATAGCTGGGGACCACCGAGGTGGCTGTAATGGCGCCGCTTGAGCTCTTCATGGGGCGTACGAATGCCGCAACTAGCGCCGCGGCCCCAAGCAAAATGGCAATCGCCGCAAGGGCGATCGCCGGCCATGCACGCTGACGCCTCATCGGTTTGACTGGATAGTGGGGCGGCCACTGACCTGCGCCTGGCGTCCACCCCGCCGAACCTCCACCCGGGTTAGGAGGCAAGTCCCCCGCCATTGCGCCCTCCTCAGCCGCCGCAGTGAGATAGAACCCCTTTAGTTGTTCCCCTTAGCCCTCAATAGTGAGGCAACAAACGGGACGTCATCAAATCACCGCTCCGTGCTTCCGCCGAACCTTCGCACAGGCCCCGGCAATGCTAAGTGACTATCGGCTGGCCCCGAGACTCCCCATACAGCCCAGTCTTCGTGTCTTAGTTCTGGTCACTAAAAGTTAATTCCGCTGTGGAATGTCCCCTTACTCCTCAGCCTCCTTGCCGGGACGTGGGTACAGACCGTACATGCGGGACAGCCACTAGCTGCGGTGGCTACAACATCCAAGCTCCGGATTGAACTTCTTCAGCTTGTTTGTCCACTAGCATCCTGACCGGTGGATGAGCCAGGTCAGCCGTTCGAACCCCTGCCGTTTGGTCGTTACCAGTTGCTTTCCGTGATCGGTGAGGGCGGCATGGGAACCGTGTACAAAGCGCACGACACCATCATCGGACGTGATGTTGCCGTCAAAGTGTTGGCGGCCGCGCTCGGCTCGGAGCCCGGGTATGTGGAGCGGTTCCGCCGCGAGGCCCACACCGTCGCCCTGTTAACCGAGGCCCACATCATTCCCGTCTTTGACACTGGCGAGATCGACGGCCGGCTCTATCTGGTGATGCCCCTGATCGACGGCGTCGACCTAGGCGCTCTCTTGCAACGCGATGGTCCGATGCCGCCGAACCGCGCCGTGCACGTCATTGAACAACTGGCCGCGGCGCTCGACACTGCGCATACCGCGGGGCTGGTTCACCGTGACATCAAACCGTCCAACGCAATTGTGACGCCGCGCGACTTTGTGTACCTCATTGACTTCGGCATCGCCCGCGACGCATCGGCTGCCGCGCTGACCAGCACCGGCATGATCGTCGGCACCATGTTTTACATGGCGCCGGAACGCTTCACATCCGGCGTTGCCGACATGAGCTCCGATATCTACTCGCTCGCGTGTGTTCTGTATGAGTGCCTGACCGGTCGCCGGCCTTATCCCGGCCAAGGAATGGAACAACAGATCGCCGGCCACCTCACACTCGAACCGCCACGGCCAAGTCAGCAGCGGCCTGGCGTGCCCCAGGGCTTCGACGACGTGATCGCAAGAGGCATGGCCAAGAACCCGCATCACCGATACTCAAGCGCGCAGGAACTGGCCGTGGCCGCCCGAAACGCCTTGACGACTGCGCTGCAGCCTGACCCGAGCATCGCCCGAACCATGTTCGGAGGTTCGTATCAGCCGCCTTTCCGACAAGACCATGGCCCACCCCTGCCACTAACGATGCCCGCTCACAGCACCGATTTACACATGCCAGGCGAGTCCGCGGCACGAACGGGCGGCCGGGCCGCCAACGTTGTGCTACTGAGCATGCTGGTGCTCTTGTTTGCAGCCATCACATTCGCAGTGACACAGTTTGTGCGTCCGAGCCCCCAGCCATCGACGGCTCCGCCCGATTGGCAGCCCTACGTGGACGACGCGAAGCAGTTCGCGATTACCATGACGAGTCTTAGCCCCGCGTCCATCGACACCGATCTCCAGAGAGTCCTCGATGGATCGATCGGCGAGTTTCATGACGAGTTCGCGAAAAACGGCGCTGGCTTAAGACAGGCCGTCGTTAACCAGAAGAAGACGACGGTGGGGACTGTCAACGCCGCAGGGTTGGAATCGATACAGGGAACGACCGCGTCTGTCCTGGTCGCTCTGACCTCGAAAGCCAGCACCGACGATGGTGCTTCGGATGCGCCGCGGAACATGCGGATCCGTCTCAGAGTGCAAAAGGTTGGCGACGTCTACAAGGTATCCAGCGCGGAGTTCGTGTGATGCGTGAAATCGGGCGCAGTACACGGTGGATGATGGTCCTAGTCTTGGCCGGCGCGGTGGTGGTCGCCGCTACGCTCGGCGGCTGGCAGATGGCTGTAAAGACTCGCCAATTGCCACCAGTCGCAGATCTTGACAGTGAGCGAGCAGCGGCAACTCAAGCGGCAAGTTCCGGCAGTGTGAAGCTCTTGAGCTACTCCCCCGATACCGTTGAGAAAGATACGAGTGCAGCAGAGGCGCTATTAACTGGTGACTTCCTCAACTATTACAGTCGATTTTGTCGACAAAAGCGTCATCCCGACTGCCCATCAGAACGGTATTACAACCAAGGCCAATGTCGCGCTCGCAGGGGTCGAAGCCCTCACTAGTGAGAAGGCGTCGGTCCTTGTGTTCGTTAATCAAGTCACCACGACTCTCGCGAAGCCGGCGCCCGAAACCACGAACAGCTCGGTGCGCGTGGGGCTACTGAGGATGCGCGGAGCCTGGCTAATCAATAGTTTCGATCCCGTGTAGGGCCCACCCCAACGCGGCGCTCACCCCCGGGGCGTTGGCGCCGCGGCTCCCGGTCGCATCGCCCGCATCTCGCTGGCATTCTGCTGGTCCATGCTGGTGAATCTCTTAGCCGCAACGTGTGCCTTCGCGCCAACGTCGGTCAGCGTCTGCTTATGACCTTGCAAGTTCTGCACGTGCTGCGTGTGAGCTGCGGTGACGGCCTCGTGGAAAGAATCAGCCGCGGCGAAGTCACCGAACATTCCCGACGCCAGCGGGCCCCTCGCGAGCTGGTCGGCGCCTTCTTGCGCGTGCCCGCCCGCGCGGTGTGACTCGTTGCCCCCAGAGTGCAATAGCGCTGTGTCAACGAACATTGCCACCCCTTTCGCCGTGGCTCGGCAACCTACTGACCAGGCTAAATACACGAGGGGCGGCGGTCAATTCACGTTGTGTCGGCTGGCCTGCTGCACGCCTTACAAAGCGCTAGCCCCGTCAGCCAAGCCGTCGCCATCGCTATCACTCAGCCGCACGTTCCACTTGCCGTCGCCGTCGGTGTCGACGTATCCGGTGATGCCATCCTCATCCGTGCAGATCACCCGATCGGCCACCCCGTCGCCGTCGATATCAAAGAGTCGGTCGTTGTCGCCACCGTGGCCGTCGAAGTCGACCAGCGGGCCGCCGGTGTGCTCGACGCCGTCGAGCCCGAACCACCGCAGTTGTCGGCCCTGCTCCGTGGCCACGCCCCACGTCCCGGATCCGTCGTCGGTGAAGTACGCCTCAGGAGTGCCATCGTTATCGAGGTCGACCACCGCGTGATCGGCGATGCCGTCACCGTCGAGGTCCGCGAGCGCGTCGTCATGCAAGCCGTCGCCGTCGAGATCCAGGCCGAAGGCATCGAACCGGCCGTCGCCGTCCAGGTCGAGGTCCAAGTCGTGGTGAAAGATATCCGCCGTGCCATCGTCGGCACCCATGCAATAGTCCACGAAAGATCAGACGGCACAACGCCGTTACTGGTTCCCCCGCGAGTGCCACCAGCTCAGCAGTTCCGCGCTGGCCTCCTCGGACGTCAACGGCCCGCGCTCCAATCGCAACTCTTTGAGGAAGCGCCACGCCTCGCCGACTTGCGGGCCGGCCGGGATGTCGAGCAGCTTCATGATCTGGTTGCCGTCCAGGTCGGGACGCACGCGCGCTAGATCCTCCTGGGCGGCCAGCTCGGCGATCCGCGCCTCCAGCCGGTCATAGCTGGCCTGCAACCGGGCGGCCCGGCGCTTGTTGCGGGTGGTGCAGTCGGCCCGCACCAGCTTGTGCAACCGCGACAGCAGAGGCCCGGCGTCGGTGACGTAGCGACGCACCGCGGAATCGGTCCACTTGCCCTCGCCGTAACCGTGGAACCGCAGATGGAGGTACACCAGCTGCGAGACGTCCTCGACC
This sequence comes from Mycobacterium europaeum, assembly GCF_002102155.1. Classification (GTDB taxonomy): domain Bacteria; phylum Actinomycetota; class Actinomycetes; order Mycobacteriales; family Mycobacteriaceae; genus Mycobacterium; species Mycobacterium europaeum. Next base: position 96,323 of record NZ_LQOU01000010.1, on the reverse strand, counting down.
ATCTGCTTGGAATACTTCAACGCCCGCAACCGCTTTCGGGCCATCTTCGCGCCGACCACCTCGTGGTGGTGGAAGCTCACGCCGCCGTTGGCTTCGTGCCGCCGGGTCGAGGGCTTGCCGATGTCATGCAGCAGCGCGGCCCAGCGCAGCACCAGATCCGGACCGTCGTCTTCCAGCGCGATCGCCTGCCGCAGCACCGTCAGCGAATGCTGATACACATCCTTGTGCTGGTGATGTTCGTCGATGGCCATCTGCATGCCGCCGACCTCGGGCAGCACCACCGCGCCCATCCCGGTCTGCACCAGCAGGTCGATGCCGGACACCGGGTCGTCGCCGAGGAGCAGCTTGTCCAATTCGGCGGCCACCCGTTCGGCGCTGATCCGTGCCAGCTCGGGGGCCATCGCCTCGATCGCGTCGCGCACCCGCGGCGCGACGGCGAAGCCGAGCTGCGAGACGAACCGCGCGGCACGCAGCATCCGCAGCGGGTCGTCGCCGAAAGACACCTCCGGTGCGGCCGGGGTGTCGAGCACCCGATCGCGCAGGGCCGCCAAACCGCCGAGCGGATCGAGGAATTCGCCCGGCCCGTCCGGCGTGATACGGACGGCCATCGCGTTCGCGGTGAAATCGCGGCGCACCAGATCGTCCTCGAGGCGCTCGCCGTACTGCACCGCGGGTTTGCGCGACACCTGGTCGTAGGCGTCGGCGCGAAACGTGGTGATCTCCAGGCGGTGTTCGCCCTTGCCGATCCCGACGGTGCCGAACTCAATGCCGGTGTCCCACAAGTGGTCGGCCCAGCGCCGCAAGATCTGTTGCACCTGCTCGGGGCGGGCGTCGGTGGTGAAGTCCAAGTCGGGGCTCAGCCTGCCCAGCACCGCATCTCGCACGGAACCTCCGACGAGGTACAGCTGGTTGCCCGCGGCCTGGAACGCCGAACCCAGCTCGCGCAGCATCGGCGCGTGTTGGTTCAGGGCAACTGCGGCGGCGGCAAGCAGTTCCACATCGGCTTCGGGCACGTTCGATCAGCCTAGTAGGCGGGAACAGGAGACGACGGCCCCGCGCCATCGCAGGCCCGTCAGCGGCGAGTATGTCCTGGGAGACGATGTCGTGCCAGCTACTATCGCTTGGGTGTCGGACGGCGAACAACGCAAGCCACGTCGACGCCGGGGGCGGCGGCGCGGTCGTGGCGCTGCAAGTTCGACCGAGAACCAGACGAACGGCCAAGCGCCCGCCGACTCGACGGCGACGAAATCGCGCCGATCCCGTTCGTCTCGCCGCGGACCGGACCGGCTGCGCACCGTGCACGAAACCTCCGCCGGCGGACTCGTCATCGACGGCCTCGACGGCCCGCGCGACTCCCAGGTCGCCGTGCTGATCGGCCGCGTCGATCGGCGCGGGCGGATGCTGTGGTCGCTGCCCAAGGGGCACATCGAACTGGGCGAGACCGCCGAACAGACCGCTATAAGAGAGGTCGCCGAAGAGACCGGCATCCGGGGCAGCGTGCTGGCAGCGCTGGGACGCATCGACTATTGGTTCGTCACCGACGACCGCCGGGTGCACAAGACCGTGCACCACTATCTGATGCGCTTCTCCGGTGGCGAGTTGTCCGACGAGGACCTCGAGGTGGCCGAGGTGGCCTGGGTGCCGATCCATGAGCTGCCGTCGAAGCTGGCCTACGCCGACGAACGCAGACTGGCCCGCGTGGCCGACGAACTGATCGACAAGCTGCAGAGCGACGGTCCGGCCGCCCTGCCGCCGCTGCCGCCCATGTCTCCGCGGCGCCGCCCGCAAACACACTCGCGCACCCGGCATGCCGACAAGCCGGACACCAGCCGCAAGAACGGCCACGGGCCCGGGCCGTGACGCGATCCCGACTGTGCTTGTTGCGCCTCGCGGCGGTGATCGGCATCGTGGCCGGCTTCGCGATGCTCACCGGGCCCGTCATGCCGCCCGCCGCCGCGGGCGAACCCGGCGTGACCCCGTTCGTCCGGGTCCGCATCGACCAAGTCACCCCGGACGTGGTCACCACCACCAGCCCACCCGTCGTCACCGTCAGCGGCATGGTGACCAACATCGGCGACCGCCCCGTCCGCGACGTGATGGTCCGGCTCGAGCACGCCGGCGCGGTCACCGCGTCGGCCGGCCTGCGGACCACCCTCGACGGCGACACCGACCAATACCAACCGGCGGCCGACTTCCTCACGGTCGCTCCCGAACTCCAGCGCGGGCAGGAAGTCGGCTTCACGCTCTCGGCGCCGCTGCGGTCGCTGACCAAGCAATCGTTGGGGATCGACAAACCCGGCATCTACCCGGTCCTGGTCAACGTCAACGGCACACCCGACTACGGCGCCCCCGCCCGGCTCGACAATGCGCGATTCCTGCTTCCTGCGGTCGGGGTGCCGCCCGACCAGGGCGCCGATCTGGCCTCGGCCGTCGCGCCCGACACCTCCAAACCCGTGTGGCTCACCATGCTGTGGCCGCTGGCCGACCGGCCCCGGCTGGCCCCCGGCGTGCCCGGCGGGACCATCCCGGTGCGCCTGGTCGACGACGACCTTGCCACCTCTCTCGCGGGTGGCGGCCGGCTGGACATCCTGCTGTCCGCGGCCGAGGTCGCCACCAGCCACGACGTCGACCCTGACGGCGCCGTCGACCGGGCGCTGTGCCTGGCCGTCGACCCCGACCTGCTTGTCATGGTCAACGCCATGACCGCCGGCTACGTGGTGTCCGACTCGCCCGAGGGCCCAGCCCAACTGCCGGGCACCCCAACCCATCCAGGCGGCGGGCAAGCGGCCGCGACCGAGTGGCTCAACCGGTTGCGCGCACTGGCCCACCGCACCTGTGTCGTGCCCCTCCCTTACGCCCAGGCCGACCTGGACGCGCTGCAACGGGTCAACGACCGCGGGCTGAGCGCCGCCGCCACCACCGCCGTCAACAGCATCGTCGACCGCATCCTGGACGTGCCCTCCGCGCGCGGCGCCACGCCGCTGCTCGACGGCCCGTTGACCAACCGCGCGGTCAACCTGCTCGGCGCCAACGAAAGCACCGTCGCCATCGCCGCCGCCGACTGGTCCGCCGACGCGCAGGGAACCTCCGACGCCGCCGTCGACACCGCGCCGCGGCGGCTGTCCCCGCAAGTGGTGGTCGCCCCGTTCGACCCCGCGGTGGGCGCCGCGCTGGCCGGCGCGGGAAGCTCCCCCACCGTCCCCACCTACCTGGACCCCTCGCTGACCGTGCGGCTCGCGCACGACTCGGCGACCGCGCGCCGCCAGGACGCCCTGGGCTCCATGTTCTGGCACGCCTTGCGCCACGACGACGCACCGCGCACCCAGCTTCTCGTCCCACCGGCGACGTGGAACCTGCAGGGCGACGACGCCCATATCATCCTGACGGCGCTCACCACCGCCATCCGGTCCGGCCTGGCGGTACCGCGACCGCTGCCGGCGGTCATCGCCGAGGCCAACCTGGCGGGACAAAACCACGCCGATCAGCCCGCAACGGTGGGCGCCTTCACCTCCGCCCGCGGACGGTTCGGCGACGACGTCACGGGCGCCATCGCGGGCCAGGTCGGCCGGCTGTGGGGCCTGACGTCGGCGCTGAGCACCGACGAGCGCACCGGGCTGACCGGCATCCAGTACACCGCCCCGCTGCGCGAAGACATGCTGCGCGCGCTGAGCCAATCCGAGCCGCCCGATACCCGCAACGGGATGGCCCAGCAACGCCTTGGCGTCGTCGGCAAGACCATCAACGACCTCTTCGGCGCGGTGACCATCGTCAACCCGGGCGGCTCCTACACCCTGGCCACCGAGCACAGCCCCCTGCCGCTGGCGCTGCACAACGGTCTGGCCGTTCCCATCCGCGTGCGCCTGCAGGTCGACGCCCCGCCCGGGATGACCGTCACCGACGTCGGCCAGATCGAGCTGCCGCCGGGGTACCTACCGCTGCGGGTGCCGATCGAGGTGAACTTCACCCAGCGGGTCGCCATCGACGTGACGCTGCGAACACCCGACGGCATGCGGCTGGGCGAACCGGTGCGCCTGTCGGTGCATTCCAACGCCTACGGCAAGGTGCTGTTCGCGATCACCATGACGGCCGCGGCGGTGCTGGTGCTGCTGGCCGGGCGCCGCCTGTGGCACCGCTTCCGCGGCCAGCCCGACCGGGCCGACCTGGACCGGCCCGACCCCCCCGGCGCCGGCTCAGCGGGCCCGCACGCCGAGGCCGGCGATCGGGTCGAACACGAGCACCGAGTATGAAGCCCGCCCACCGGCAGGCCGCACCACCACACCAACGCCTGCCCCAGCCGCAGCGCCGGCCGCGGGTCCCGGGCTCGCCGCCGACGGGTCCCCTGCCGCCCGTCCCCGCGGGCGTCGATCGCCGGCGGCCCGAACTGTCCGACGCCGCGCTGGTGTCGCGGTCGTGGGCGATGGCCTTCGCCACGCTGGTCAGCCGGCTCACCGGGTTCGCCCGGGTCGTGCTCCTGGCGGCGATCCTCGGCGCCGCGCTGTCCAGCGCGTTCTCGGTGGCCAACCAGTTGCCCAATCTGGTGGCCGCGCTGGTGCTGGAGGCGACCTTCACCGCCATCTTCGTGCCCGTGCTGGCCCGCGCCGAGCAGAGCGACCCCGACGGCGGCGCGGCATTCGTGCGTCGCCTGGTCACGCTGACGACCGCGCTGCTGCTGGTGGCCACCGTGTTGTCGGTGGTCGCCGCGCCGCTGCTGGTGCGGCTCATGCTCGGCCGCGACCCGCAGGTCAACGAGCCGCTGACCACCGCCTTCGCCTATCTGCTGCTCCCCCAGGTGCTCGCCTACGGACTCACGTCGGTGTTCATGGCGATCCTGAACACCCGCAACGTCTTCGGGCCGACGGCCTGGGCGCCGGTGGTCAACAACGTCGTCGCCCTCGCGACCCTGGCGGTGTACGCGGCCGTCCCCGGGGAGCTGTCCGTCGACCCCGTCCGGATGGGCAACACCAAGCTGCTGGTCCTCAGTATCGGCACCACGCTGGGCGTCTTCGCGCAAACCGCCGTCCTGCTGGTGGCGCTGCGCCGACAACGCGTCGACCTGCGCCCCCTGTGGGGAATCGACGACCGCCTCAAGCGCTTCGGCACCATGGCCGCCGCGATGGTGCTCTACGTGTTGATCAGCCAGCTCGGTCTGGTGGTCGGCAACCAGATCGCCAGCACGGCGGCCGCCTCAGGCCCGGCGATCTACAACTACACCTGGCTGGTCCTCATGCTGCCGTTCGGGATGATCGGCGTCACCGTGCTGACCGTGGTCATGCCGCGGTTGAGCCGCAACGCCGCCGCCGACGACACTGCGGCCGTGCTCGCCGATTTGTCGCTGGCCACCCGACTGACGCTCATCACGTTGATCCCGATCGTCGCCTTCATGACCGTCGGCGGTCCGGCGATCGGCAGCGCGTTGTTCGCCTATGGCCACTTCGGCGGGGTCGACGCCGGGTACCTGGGCGCCGCAATCGCCCTGTCGGCCTTCACGCTGATCCCCTACGGCCTGGTGCTGCTCCAGCTGCGCGTCTTCTACGCGCGCGAGCAGCCCTGGACGCCGATCGTGATCATCCTCGTCATCACGGCCGTCAAGATCGTCGGATCCGTGCTGGCACCTCACGTCACCCACGACCCCAAGCTGGTGGCCGGTTATCTCGGGCTGGCGAACGGCCTCGGCTTTCTGGCGGGCGCGGTCATCGGGTACCTCCTCTTGCGGCACACCCTGCTGCCAACCGGCGGCCACCTGATCGGCAGCGGTGAGCTGCGCACCATCCTGGTGACGATCACCGCCTCGATGCTGGCCGGATTGCTGGCCCACGTGGCCGACCGGCTGCTGCGGCTCGGCCTGCTGACCGCGCACGGCGGCGGCGCCGGCTCGCTGCTGCGCCTGCTCATCCTCGCGGTGATCATGCTGCCGATCATGGCCACGGTCATGCTCCGCGCACACGTCCCCGAGGCCCACGCGGCGCTGGAAGCCCTCAGCCGCCGCTTCGGCGCCCGGCTGCCGGTTCCCCGCAAACCGGTGACATCGGATCGATCGTCTCGCCGGCCCCCGGTCACGTACCCTGAGCAGAGGAATTCGTCCCCGCCTGGGGTAAATGCGGTCCAGGAGCCGATCCGGCGCAGACCTCCGGAGCGGGCAACCCCAGCCCGGATAGCGAAAGGACCGGAGGTGAGCGACCGCCCTGTCGAGAGCGCCGCGTCGGGTGCTGAGCTGCCACGACCGGTCGCCGACGACTTCCAGCCCGACATCCCCGCCGGCCGCGAGTCCGAGCCGTCGACGTCGCGCCCGTCCGACCAGCGCAATGGCGACGTTTCCCCCGCGTCGCGGCGCGGCCCCGCCCCGTTCGATGCGCCCCGCGACCGCGGGGCGGACCCGGGAGGGGACGACGTCCATCTGGTCCCCGGGGCCCGCATCGCGGGCGGCCGCTACCGACTGTTGGTCTTCCACGGCGGCGCCCCGCCCTTGCAGTTCTGGCAGGCGCTGGACACCGCGCTGGACCGGCAGGTCGCGCTGACCTTCGTCGACCCCGACGGGGCGTTGCCCGACGACGTGCTGCAGGAGATCCTGTCCCGCACGCTGCGGCTCAGCCGGATCGACAAGCCGGGCATCGCCCGGGTGCTCGACGTGGTCCACACCGGCCACGGCGGCCTGGTGGTTTCCGAGTGGGTGCGGGGCGGTTCGCTGCAGGAGGTGGCCGACACCGCGCCGTCGCCGGTCGGTGCCGTGCGGGCCATGCAGTCGTTGGCGGCGGCGGCCGACGCGGCCCACCGGGCCGGCGTCGCGCTGTCGATCGACCACCCGAGCCGGGTGCGCGTCAGCATCGAGGGCGACGTCGTGCTCGCTTACCCGGCGACCATGCCCGACGCCAACCCGCAGGGCGACATCCGCGGCATCGGTGCCGCGCTGTATGCCCTGCTGGTCAATCGCTGGCCGCTCGCGGAGTCGAGCGTGCGCAGCGGCCTCGCCCCGGCCGAGCGCGATTCGGCGGGTCAGCCGGTGGAACCGATGGCCATCGACCGCGAGATTCCCTTCCAGATTTCCGCCGTCGCGGTGCGCGCGGTTCAGGAGGATGGCGGGATACGCAGCGCCTCAACACTTTTGAACTTGCTGCAGCAAGCGACCGCGGTCGCCGACCGGACCGAGGTGCTGGGCCCCATCGACGATTCGCCCGCGCCGGCCACCGCCCGCGTCGCCGCGGATCAAGACGACGACGCGATCCTGGCGCGCCGGCGCCGCAACGTGCTGATCGGCGTCGGCGCGGCCGTCGTGGTGATCGTGGTGGCACTGTTGGTCCTGGCGTCGGTGGTGAGCAAGATCTTCGGCAACGTCGGCGGCGGCCTCAACAAGGACGAGCTGGGGCTGAACGGCCCCTCGTCGTCCACCTCGTCATCGTCCGCGCCGAGTTCCGCGGCCGCCGGCAGCATCGTCAAACCGACCAAGGCGACGGTCTACGCCCCCGACGGCGATGCCGACAACGCGGGCACGGCCGGCCAGGCCATCGACGGCGACCCGTCCACCGCCTGGGCGACCGAGGTCTACACCGACGCCGTGCCGTTCCCCAGCTTCAAGCAGGGCGAGGGGCTCATGCTGCAGCTGCCGAACCCCACGGTGGTCGGGCAGGTCTCCATCGACACGCCCAGCACCGGAACCAAGGTCGAGATCCGCTCGTCGACCACGGCGTCACCGGCCTCGCTGAACGACACCACCGTGCTGGCGCCGGCGTTCACGCTCAAGCCCGGCCACAACGTCATCCCGGTCCGGGCGGGCTCGCCCACATCCAACCTGCTGGTGTGGATCTCCACGCTGGGGACGACGAACGGCAAGAGCCAGGCCGGCTTCTTCGAGATCACGGTCCACGCCGCATCCTGACGCCGCTCACACGGCCACGCCGCGGTGAAGTGCCGGCCCGCGGCCGATTGGATACTGTCCGGCCGTGGGCTCCCGCGGAGACGATCAGCGCGAACGCAGCGACGCCGAGCTGCTGGCAGCCCACGTCGCCGGCGACCGCCACGCCTTCCGGGAGCTGTTCCTTCGCCACCACCGACAGCTGCACCGGCTGGCCCGGCTCACGACGCGCACCGCCGAAGACGCCGAGGACGCACTGCAGGATGCGATGCTCTCGGCGCATCGCGGCGCGGGCGCGTTCCGGCATGACGCGGCCGTCGGCAGCTGGCTGCATCGCATCGTCGTGAACGCCTGTCTGGACCGGTTGCGGCGCACCAAGGCCCACCCCACCGTCCCCCTCGAGGATGTCTTCCCCGTGCCCGACCGGACGGCCCAGGTAGAAACCGCGCTGGTGGTGCAGCGCGCCTTGATGCGGCTTCCGGTCGAGCAGCGGGCGGCCGTCGTGGCCGTCGACATGCAGGGGTACTCGGTCGCTGACACCGCCGCGCTGCTGGGCGTTGCCGAGGGCACGGTCAAAAGCCGGTGCGCGCGGGCCCGGGTGCGCCTCGCCGAGCTCCTCGGCTACCTCGAAGCCACCCCCGAGCCGGCCCCTCCCATGGCCGTCAAGCAGCGCATGACGGACACTGGGGCGGATGGATGAAGCCGACCACCCAGCCGACGAACCGCCCCTGACGGTCGAGCTTCTTGCCGACCTGCAGGCCGGCCTGCTGGACGACCAATCGGCGGCCCGTCTGCGTCAACGGGTCCGCAACGACCCGGAGGCGCAACGGATGCTGCAGGCTCTCAATCGGGTGCGCTGCGACGTCGCCACGCTTGGCGCCGACCCGCCGCCCGACGTCCCGACCGATATCACCGCCAGGATTTCGGCGGCGCTGGAATCCGCGGAGGCGGCCCCACCCGCCGGGCACTCGGCCCGGCCGCGGGCGCGGCCCGCGCGGATGGTCGCCGCGGTCGCCGGCGTCGCCGCGATCCTCGCGGCGGTCGGGGTGGGAACCGCCGCGCTGATCACCGCGCCCGAACCCGCCCCCAGCACTCAAGTCACCGCCGAGCACATCACGGTGTCCACCCCGCCCATGGTGATCCCGCTGTCGCAGGACGAGATCCGCGGCCTGCTTGGCCAAAGCCCGGATTACGGCCCGCTCGGCGACCCGGCCCGGCGGGCCTCGTGCCTCACCGGTCTCGGCTATCCGGCGGCCACGCAGGTGCTGGGCGCGCGCCAGGTCGAGATCAACGCCCGTCCTGGCGTCGTGTTGGTGCTGGCCGGTGACAGTCCCCACAGCCTGGCGGTCTACGCCGTCGCGCTCAACTGCAACGCCGCCGATACCGGATTGTTGGCCAACACCGAGATCCCCCGCCCTTAGTCTGGTGCATGGGTGTCTGACGCGCCGGGGAACAGCCGTGCCTACGCTGGCGTTGGTAGGGATCCAGGGACGATCAGTTTGGAAGGGTTCTATGACCACCGACACTGTGCACGACGTGATCATCATCGGTTCGGGGCCTGCCGGGTACACCGCCGCGTTGTACACGGCCCGGGCCCAGTTGGCACCGGTGGTGTTCGAGGGGATGTCGTTTGGTGGGGCCCTGATGACCACGACCGAGGTGGAGAACTTCCCCGGTTTCCGCGACGGCATCACCGGTCCGGAGTTGATGGATCAGATGCGCGAGCAGGCGCTGCGGTTCGGCGCCGACCTGCGGATGGAAGACGTCGAATCGGTATCGCTGGACGGGCCGGTGAAGTCGGTCACCACGGCCGAGGGCGAGACCGTCCGCGCCCGCTCGGTGATCTTGGCCATGGGCGCAGCGGCCCGCTATCTCGGCGTGCCCGGCGAGCAGGAGCTGCTGGGCCGCGGCGTGAGCTCGTGTGCGACCTGTGACGGATTCTTCTTCAAGGACCAAGACATCGCGGTCATCGGTGGCGGCGACTCGGCGATGGAGGAAGCCACCTTCCTGACCCGGTTCGCCCGCAGCGTCACCCTGGTGCACCGCCGCGACGAATTCCGCGCCTCGCGGATCATGCTCGAACGTGCCCGCGCGAACGAGAAGATCACGATCCTGACCAACAAGGCGGTGCTGGGGGTCGACGGCGATGAGACGGTGACGGGTTTGCGGATGCGCGACACCATCACCGGAGAGGAATCCACCCTGCCCGTCACAGGTGTCTTCGTGGCGATCGGGCACGACCCGCGCTCGGAGCTGGTGCGCGACGTCCTCGACACCGACCCCGACGGCTACGTCCTGGTCCAAGATCGCACCACCGCCACCTCGATCGAGGGCGTGTTCGCCGCCGGCGACCTGGTGGACCGCACCTACCGCCAGGCCATCACCGCCGCCGGCAGTGGCTGCTCGGCGGCCATCGACGCCGAACGCTGGCTGGCCGACCACGTCGAATCAAGTTCACCCGCCCAAAGCGACGCCACCGAATTTCCTGACAATACCGAGATGATTGGAGCACCTCAATGACCGACGCCCAAAAAGCCGGGGCCACAATCGAAGTCTCTGACGCATCCTTCTCCGCGGAGGTGCTGTCCAGCAACAAGCCTGTGCTGGTTGACTTTTGGGCGACGTGGTGCGGTCCGTGCAAGATGGTGGCACCGGTTCTCGAGGAGATCGCCAGCGAGCGGGCCGCGCAACTCACCGTCGCCAAGCTCGACGTGGACGCCAATCCGGTGACCGCACGCGACTTCCAGGTCGTGTCGATCCCGACGATGATCCTGTTCAAGGACGGCCAACCGGTCAAGCGGATCGTCGGCGCCAAAGGCAAGGCAGCCCTGCTGCGTGAGCTCTCGGACGCGGTTCCCAACCTCGGCTGATCGCGGGTTGAATTCGCCGCACCAGACCCCGCGTTCGGCCTGGGGTTTTCCCGAATCCCCGATGCGTCTGCGACAATAACGGTTAGCTATTGCCCAGATGCGAGCCTGTCAGTGTGTCCCGGAGGGCCTTTGGTATGTCGAGTCCGCGCCGTGAATACGGCGATGCGCTGCGCTGCGGGGACCGCAGCGCAGCTGTGACCGAAGTCCGGGCAACACTGGTGGCACTGGGGCTGCTGGAGGGCCCCGAGGACGCCCTCGCAACCGGCCGGCAGGTGCCCGCGGAGCTCTTCGACACCGAACTGGACCAAGCGGTGCGCGCCTTCCAGCAACACCGCGGCCTCCTGGTCGACGGCATCGTCGGCGAGGCCACGTACCGGGCGTTGAAGGAGGCGTCGTACCGGCTCGGGGCGCGCACCCTGTATCACCAATTCGGCGCCCCGCTCTACGGCGACGACGTCGCGACCTTGCAGGCCCGCCTGCAAGACCTCGGCTTCTACACCGGACTGGTCGACGGGCACTTCGGTTTGCAGACCCACAACGCGCTGATGTCATACCAGCGTGAGTACGGACTCGCCGCGGACGGAATCTGTGGACCAGAAACGTTGCGCTCCTTGTACTTTCTGAGCTCGCGCGTCACGGGCGGCTCACCACACGCGATTCGCGAGGAAGAACTAGTCCGCAGATCGGGCCCCAAGCTCTCGGGTAAGCGGATCATCATCGATCCCGGTCGCGGCGGCACCGACCGCGGTGAGCTCATGCACGGTCCCGCGGGGCCGATCAGCGAAGCGGATGTGTTGTGGGACTTGGCAAGCCGGCTCGAGGGGCGGATGACGGCGATCGGCATGGAAACCTTCCTGTCGCGGCCGGTCAACCGCAGCCCCTCCGACGCCGAACGCGCCGCCACCGCCAACAACGTCGGCGCGGACCTGATGATCAGCCTGCGCTGTGAGAACCAGCCCAGCCCCGCGGCCAACGGCGTCGCTTCCTTCCACTTCGGCAACTCGCACGGCTCGGTGTCCACGATCGGACGCAACCTGGCCGACTTCATTCAACGAGAAGTGGTGGCGCGCACCGGGTTACGGGATTGCCGCACGCACGGCCGGACGTGGGACCTGTTGCGGCTGACCCGCATGCCGACCGTGCAGGTTGACGTCGGCTACATCACCAACCCGCAGGACCGCGCGATGTTGATCTCGACGCAAACCCGCGACGCGATCGCCGAAGGCATCCTCGCCGCGGTCAAGCGGCTCTACCTCCTGGGCAAGAACGACCGCCCGACGGGCACATTCACCTTCGCCGAATTGCTGGCGCACGAACTGTCCGTGGAGCGGACCAGCCGGCTCGGCGGCTCCTAGCCGATTTCGGCGCCGCGCAACGTATTTCCCGCCACTGATCCGGCGCCGACCGGCTCTTGCAACTGCGCGTTCTCCAGCAGGCGTTCCAAAGCCGCTTCGACTTCGGCCTTCCAGCCCAAGCCTTTGTCCAACTCGAGCCGCAGCCGCGGGAAGTACGGGTGTGGCGCCACCACAACGAAACCCGCGTCCTGCAAGAACTCCGCGTCGATGACGCAGTGGTCCACCGAGCAGTCTCCGACGGCCTCCAACACCGGCCGCACATCCGGGCTCGCCGCCAGCGGGTCTTGCAATTCCGAAGCCGCCGGCGTGCGACCGAACGCTTCCAGCGCCCGGACTCCGCGCCGGACCAGCTCGTCGATCACCCGGGCGAGCAGACCGTGCGGCAGGTCGTCGGTGGCCTGCCCGGGCTCGATGCCCATCGACGTCAGCAGCACCGCATCCGCGGATACCGGCGCGGTGGGAAATCGCTGCGCCCGGGGCACCGCCCGCGGCGGCGCGTAGAAGACATAGCCCAGGCAGGGCGGCTCGCTCTGGCTCCGCTCGTCCACCGGCGCGGTCGCGACCTGGCCGCACGAGCCCCACTCCAGCATGACCATCGACAGCCAGGCTTCCTTTTCGAATTCCGGGTCGGCAAGGTGGTCCTGGTTACCGAGGGTTGCCGGATCGACCTCCCAATACACGCAGCGGCGGGCATGCTTGGGAAGCTGTTCGAAGGCCTCGAGGCGCAACGGGATGATTCGGGCGGACACTAGCCTCCTGGCTCCTGTGCGGTACTGCAGCCAATGGCACCGGCAACCCCTCCAGGATAAGAGAGCGGGTCGCAATCGGGCCAGCTTTGCCGCCGAGGCGCCGATCACCGCACCGGACAATCGGCGCGTTACGCTCCCCGCCGGTTCGTTACCGAAAATCCTTAGAACGCATGCGCTTTCGTGATTCCAGGGCGGGCGGATGCCGGTCGTTGCGCTCCCGTAACCGCTCCGGTGTCACAGTGACGTAATTACACGGTATGGCGGTTCAGGCCTGCGTCGCCGTCATCATGTCGATAATTCGCTGCAAATCGTCCACGGAGCCGAACTCCACCACGATCTTCCCTTTGCGCTTGCCCAAGCTCACCGTCACCCGCGTGTCGAAGGCGTTGGACAGCCGCTCGGCGACCTCCTGCAGCCCCGGCATCTGGATCGGCTTGCGCCGCTGGGGCGCCGGGGCGGCTGTGCCGGCACGGTTGGCCAGCGTCACCGCCTCCTCGGTCGCCCGCACCGACAGTCCCTCGGCGACGATCCGGCCGGCGAGTTCCTCTTGCGCTTCGGGCCCGGCTTCCAGCGACAGGAGGGCGCGGGCATGGCCGGCCGACAGCACGCCTGCCGCCACCCGCCGCTGCACGGGGATCGGCAGCTTGAGCAACCGGATCATGTTGGTGATCAACGGCCGCGAGCGGCCGATGCGCGACGCGAGTTCATCGTGGGTGACGCCGAATTCGTCGAGCAACTGCTGGTATGCCGCCGCCTCTTCCAAAGGGTTCAGCTGCACCCGGTGGATGTTCTCCAGGAGGGCGTCGCGTAAGAGGTTGTCGTCACCGGTCTCGCGCACGATCGTGGGGATGGTGGCGAGCCCCGCTTCTTGAGCCGCGCGCCAGCGCCGCTCCCCCATCACGATCTGATACCGCGGCCCGGTCTTGGCCCCGGGAACCGCGCGCACCACGATCGGCTGCAGCAGTCCGAATTCGCGGATGGAGTGCACCAACTCGGACAGCGCCTCGTCGTCGAACACCTGCCGCGGCTGGCGCGGATTGGGCTCGATGTCGGCCGGTGCGATTTCGCGATACACCGCCCCTGCCGGGGCCAGATCCGGTCCCGGTCCCCCGATCAAGACATCCGCTGCAGCGTCACCCATCCGCGGGCCGAGCGTCGCGGGACCCGAGTCTCCCTCGGCGGGACCGGTCGGGATCAGCGAGGCCAGGCCCCGGCCGAGGCCGCCCTTCTTGCGTAATGGCTGCGTCATGGTCGTCCCTTCACGGATGGTGGTCAATCACGCTCGGCGAGTTCGCGACTCGCGTCGAGGTAGCTCATCGCCCCGCGCGAACCGGGGTCGTAATCGATGATGGTCATGCTGTAGCCGGGGGCCTCGGAGACCTTGACGCTGCGCGGGATCACCGTCCGCAGCACCTTTGTTCCGAAGTACCGGCGAACCTCTTCGGCGACCTGATCGGCGAGCTTGGTCCGGCCGTCGTACATGGTGAGGATGACGGTGGTCACGTCAAGTTGCGGATTGAGGTGGGCCTTCACCATCTCGATGTTGCGCATCAGCTGCGACACGCCCTCGAGCGCGTAGTACTCACACTGGATCGGGATCATCACCTCAGGTGCGGCGACGAGCGCGTTGATGGTCAGCAGCCCCAACGACGGTGGGCAGTCGATGAAGACGTAATCGAAGTCGAGGTCGTCGAGGTCGGCCAGGGCCGTCCGTAGCCGGTTCTCGCGGGCCACCATGCTCACCAATTCGATCTCGGCGCCCGCCAAGTCGATGGTGGCCGGGATGCAGAACAACCGCTCGTTGTGCGGGCTGCGCCGGAGCGCATCCTGCACCGAGACCTCGCCGATGAGCACCTCGTACGACGAGGGCGTGCCCGAGTGTCGCTCGGTGATACCGAGCGCCGTACTCGCGTTGCCCTGTGGGTCGAGGTCGATGACCAATGTCTTGAGCCCTTGCAGCGCGAGGGCAGCGGCGATGTTCACCGCGGTGGTGGTCTTGCCGACGCCCCCCTTCTGATTGGCCACCGTCAGCACCCGGCGGTGCCTCGGCCGGCGCAGGGGCGGATAGGTGGTGTGCAAGACCCGCATCGCCCGTTCGGCGGCCGCGCCGATCGGTGTATCGAATTCGGCGGCTGTTTCACGTGAAACATTCGCCGCCGGGTCGTCCGTCGGTACCGGGGCCGGGGCGGCCTCCGCCGCGACGGGCCGCGGGGCTTCGGCTGCGGCTGCCGTCGGGGCGGCGGCGGCCGTCGGCACCGATCCCGGCGCGGTCGGCAGATCTCCCGGACTGCTCATCGATTCCCGGCCTTCCCGGTCCGTGCCGGCCGGCGACGGGGCTGCGTTCCACGCCGCGCTATAACTACGGTTGCGGGGGGACGCAAATAGGTCGCGCCACATGTCACCACCCTGGCATCAACGGCGCCCGATGCTGCCATCACACGCCGGTACTGTTCAACTTCCTCGCCGCCCCGTTCGCCCTTGATCGCGAGCATGCGCCCGCCCGGCCGAAGCAACGGCATGCTCCACTTGGCCAACTTGTCCAACGACGCAACCGCTCGTGACACCGCCGCATCCCTTTCCCCGAACTGGTGGCGTACCCACAGTTCCTCGGCACGGCCGCGGACCACTTCGACGGCTAACCCTAGTTGGTCGACGACCTGGCTGAGAAATTCGCTGCGTCGCAGCAACGGTTCGAGAAGCACCATCTCGATGTCGGGGCGCGCGAGCGCCATCGGGATGCCCGGCAACCCCGCGCCGCTGCCGATGTCGATGACCCGCTCCCCTTCATCCAGCAGCTCAGCCACCGCCGCGCTGTTGAGGAGATGGCGCTCCCAGATACGGCCCACTTCCCGCGGGCCGAGGAGTCCTCGTTCCACGCCCGGCCCGGCGAGCAGCTCCGCGTAACGACGTGCGCCGTCGAGCCTTGGGCCGAAGATCGCCTCGGCGGCGTCGGGCGTGACGGGTTCCGCGGGATCGGGCATGTTCTCCCCCATCTCCCCGGGCCCGCCATGTTTCACGTGAAACATCCTTCGCTCGCCCGACGCACGCTGCCCTCCGCGCGGGAACTACACCTATGTAACTCGTCAGTCGTGCAGCACGACGACGCGCCGCGCGGGCTCCACGCCCTCGCTTTCGCTGTGCACGCCGGGCACCGCCGCGACGGCGTCGTGGACGATCTTGCGCTCGAACGGCGTCATCGGCGCCAGCTCTTCACGCTGACCGGACTCCAGCACCCGCCGGGCCACCTTGTCGCCCAGGGCCGCCAGCTCCTCGCGACGCCGCCGCCGCCAGCTCGCGATGTCGAGCATCAGGCGGCTGCGGACGCCCGTCTTCTGGTGGACGGCCAGCCGGGTGAGCTCCTGCAGCGCGTCGAGCACCTCGCCGCCGCGTCCCACCAACTTGTTCAAGTCGTCGCTGCCGTCGATGCTCACCACCGCGCGGTTGCCCTCGACGTCCAAGTCGATGTCGCCGTCGAAGTCCAACAGGTCCAGCAGCTCCTCCAGGTAGTCGCCGGCAATTTCGCCTTCGGCCACCAACCGCTCTTCCTGGTCGTCGAACTCGTCGGCCTCCGCCTCCGCGCCATTCTCGGACGGCCGCTCCGCGTCCAGCTCGCTGTCCACGTCGCGTTCGGTCGTGTCTGCGTCGGTCATGTCTTTCTCTCCCTCATCCGCGGGTCCCTGCCAACCGGGTCGCACCGCCCGGTCCGGCCATGTCTCCGTTGTCAGCGTTTACGTTTCTTGGGGCGCGCGCCCGGCCGAGGTGTCCGATTGACGGCCCCTCCGCTTTCGCCACCCGCATTCGGTTTGGCCGGCTCGGTCTTGGCTGCCGGCGCCTCCCCGTCGGGCGCATCCGACTCCGCCTCCCCTTCCGCGGTCGCCCCGTTGCCGTCGGGCTGTCCCGCCCTGGGATTGCGCTTCGGTTTGGCCCCTGGCGCCGGTGCGTTCGCCGCCCGCCGTTCCAGCGCTTCCTGCTTCTTGGCCTCGTCCTCTTTTTCGATCATGCCGAACACGTAGTGCTGCTGGCCGAACGTCCAAATGTTGTTGGCGAACCAGTACAGGATGATCGCCAGCGGAAGGAACGGCCCACCGACCACGACACCCAGCGGAAACACGTACAGCGCAAGCTTGTTCATCATCGCGGTCTGGGGATTGGCCGCGGCTTCCGGGCTCTGCCGCGCCACCGACGCCCGGCTGTTGAAGTAGGTCGCTATCCCGGCCAGGATCATCACCGGCGCCCCGACCGCGATGACCGCCGGCCGACTGAAGTGGGTGAACGCGTCCAACCCGGTCCGCTGCGTCATGAATGCGCCGATCGGCGCACCGAACAGGTTGGCGTCCAGAAAGTGCGCGACGTCGGTCGGGCTGAAGACGTAGTTTCCGGTGAGGCGATTCTGGGCGACCGAGAGGTGGGGTTGCCCGAAGCCGCCGGTGGTTCGGTTGAACGACCGCAACACGTGATACAGCCCGAGGAACACCGGGATCTGCGCCAGCATCGGCAAGCACCCGAGGATCGGGTTGAAGCCGTGTTCGCGCTGTAGCTTCTGCATCTCCAGCGCCATCCGCTGGCGGTCCTTGCCGTATTTCTTTTGCAGCGCCTTGATTTGCGGTTGCAGTTCCTGCATCTGGCGGGTGGTCCGGATCTGGCGCACAAACGGCTTGTACAACAACGCCCGCAGGCTGAACACCAAGAACATCACCGCCAGCGCCCACGCGAAGAAGTTCGACGGCCCTAGCATCGACGCGAACAGCTTGTACCAGGCCCACATGATCCAGGACACCGGGTAATAAACGAAGTCCAGGCTAAAGAAATCAAACAAGAGTTCCACTCTCCCCTCGCGCCGCCGGGCCGGCCCACGCGTCGCTGGCATCTTCGAAGTTCACTTGGCATCCCGGGCGTTCGGGTATCGGATCCCATCCGCCCCGGTGCCAGGGTCCGCACTTGGCGAGCCTGACCACAGCCAGCCAACTCCCCCGCAACAAGCCGTACTCGGTCAGCGCCTCGACCGCATACTGGCTGCACGTCGGAACGAAACGACATGTTGCCGGCCGCAGTGGCGAGACCATGTGCCGGTACAGCTGGATTACGGAAACCACACCGCGCACGGTGATCGCGCCCACCGTCTGGACGACCCGCGCGCTCACCGCTCCCGTCCCGCCGACTCGAACGCGCGTCGCAAACCGCGGCGCAGTTCCTGCTCCAGCCGCGCCGATGATGCGGTCCGGCTCCCGGGCAACGCCCGGATCACCACCTGGTCGGAATCGTGGAGCTCACCCAAAACGGTTCGTGCCACGTGCCGCAGCCGACGGGACACCCGGTGGCGTTCCACGGCCGAACCCACGGACTTCGCGACGATCAGTCCGACGTGCGGAGCGGTTGCGCCGTCGTCCTCGCCGGCACGTCGGAGGTGTACGACCACGTCCGGCTGCGCCGCGCGGATTCCGTGCTTCACCGTCGCGTCAAACTCGGTTGACCGCCTCATGCGGTTGCGTGCCGAAAGCACCGCCGAAAGACCCGACGTTGCGATCAGGCAGATAGCGCGCGGCGACCCTTACGGCGCCGGCTCGACACAATCGAGCGTCCGGCGCGGGTGCGCATGCGCAACCGGAAGCCGTGCACGCGGGCTCGGCGCCGGTTGTTCGGCTGGAAGGTCCGCTTGCCCTTGGCCACGACGTTCTCCTCGTTGTGTCTCGCATTTCCATCCGGCCGGCCAGACGTTCACTCGTCTGCGGGTCGGTCGGAGGTAATCTTGCTGCTGGCCGGCGCGGTCCCCAGGCAGACCTGGGTCGCAGCCGCATCGCCGACTTTCGGGCGACTGTTTGAGGGTACTGACCGCGCTTCGCCTGGTCAAACCTGGCCTGCCCCAACGCACCCGCTCCATCCGGGGCAGAACACCGTCGCTACCGCACGTTCCGCACCCGGCACCGCGGCGGCGGCGAGTGACAGTAGGCCCGTTGGAGCCTAGACAGCCAGATTGGAATGCAGCAGAACGGTTGGCAGCC
Organism: Mycobacterium europaeum; assembly: GCF_002102155.1. Taxonomy (GTDB): domain Bacteria; phylum Actinomycetota; class Actinomycetes; order Mycobacteriales; family Mycobacteriaceae; genus Mycobacterium; species Mycobacterium europaeum. The sequence goes on along the minus strand of NZ_LQOU01000010.1, from coordinate 77,504 downwards.
GCACGGAAAACTGTTAGCTTCTGCCAGTGTCGTTTTAGACTGCAACGACGCCTCGACAACGAAGCGAGGATGGTGGATCGACTAGCTGCCTAGACAGCCTTCATGGTTTTCTTCCAGCACGGAGATCGCGAGCCGTCGCCGGTAGGTTGTGGTTCGCATACGCTCATCCTGTCCACACCTGTGTATAACTATGTGGACAGTTGCTTTGTCGCCAAGCGTGGTTGTACTTCGACCCGGGATGCTCGAGAACCAGGGGGATGCGTCGTTGACCGATGACCCCGGTTCAAGTTTCACCACCGTGTGGAACGCGGTCGTGTCCGAGCTCAACGGAGAATCCACCCCGGACGCAGCAGCCGGCAGCCGCACCACCCTCATCGCCCCCCTGACCCCCCAGCAGCGAGCTTGGCTGAACCTCGTCCAGCCGCTGACCATCGTTGAGGGTTTCGCACTCTTGTCGGTGCCCAGCAGCTTCGTCCAAAACGAGATCGAACGTCATCTGCGCGCCCCCATCACCGACGCACTCAGCCGCCGGCTCGGACAACAGATCCAGCTCGGGGTGCGTATCGCGCCACCCGACGACGACGCCGGCGACGTGGTGCCGCCCCACGCCGACCCGTTCCTGCAAACCGACGGGCCGTTCACCGACGAGGACACCGGCGAAACGGACGACGCCGACGAGGGCGTTGAACCCGCCGGCGGTACGCAGAGCTGGCCGAACTACTTCACCGAGCGGCCGCTCCCCGCGGACCCGGCCGTCGCGGGCGGCACCAGCCTCAACCGCCGCTACACCTTCGACACGTTCGTCATCGGGGCGTCCAACCGCTTCGCGCACGCCGCGGCCCTCGCCATCGCCGAAGCGCCGGCGCGCGCCTACAACCCGCTGTTCATCTGGGGAGAATCCGGTCTGGGCAAGACCCACCTGCTGCACGCCGCGGGCAATTACGCCCAACGACTGTTTCCCGGCATGCGCGTCAAGTACGTGTCCACCGAGGAATTCACCAACGACTTCATCAACTCGCTACGCGACGACCGCAAGGTCGCCTTCAAGCGAAGCTACCGCGACGTCGACGTGTTGCTCGTTGATGACATTCAGTTCATCGAGGGCAAGGAAGGTATTCAGGAGGAGTTCTTCCATACCTTCAACACGCTGCACAACGCCAACAAGCAGATCGTCATCTCCTCTGACCGGCCCCCCAAGCAGCTCGCCACGCTCGAAGACCGCCTGCGCACCCGGTTCGAATGGGGGTTGATCACCGACGTCCAGCCGCCCGAGCTCGAGACCCGGATTGCCATCTTGCGCAAGAAGGCACAAATGGAACGGCTCGCGGTCCCCGATGACGTACTGGAACTCATCGCCAGCAGCATCGAACGCAACATCCGCGAACTCGAGGGCGCGCTCATCCGGGTCACCGCGTTCGCCTCGTTGAACAAGACCCCCATTGACAAGGCCCTTGCCGAGATCGTGCTGCGCGACCTCATCGCCGACGCGAGCACGATGCAAATCAGCGCGGCGACGATCATGGCCGCCACGGCCGAGTACTTCGATACCACGGTGGAAGAACTGCGCGGGCCCGGCAAGACGCGGGCGCTGGCCCAGTCGCGCCAGATCGCCATGTACCTGTGTCGCGAGCTCACCGACCTGTCGTTGCCCAAGATCGGGCAGGCGTTCGGGCGTGACCACACCACCGTCATGTACGCACAGCGCAAGATTTTGTCCGAGATGGCCGAGCGGCGTGAGGTCTTCGATCACGTCAAAGAGCTCACCACTCGCATCCGCCAGCGCTCCAAGCGCTGACACCGCGCTTCTGTGGGCCGCGGCGCGGTCATTAATTTCAAAAAACTTCTCACCCGCCTGTCACACACGCCACACTCAGAGCTTGTGTGCAGTGCTGTGCACAACGCAATCAAACAGCCGTGTAGTAACCGCCGCTGCGTGCACAGCCACTCTTCCTCCCCAGCGACCCAACACCCAGCACACAGTTGTCGACCCTGTCATCCACAGCCCGATCTCGGCTCTAGCTGGGTCGAACCACCGCTGTCCCCAGAATGCACAGCGCTTATTACTAGTACTGAGATCTCTTCGTCGTTTCTTCTTTGAAATACAGCTCTGGGGACGTTGGGTTCGGCGCCCGTCTCTGATCCGCCGGTACCCCGCCTTGTCGGGCTTCGCGATTAGCTTTCAAGTTGGCCGCCGACGATCTACGGTTGTTCTTCGACTGCCGTTGCGGTCGCTGTTGGTATCACGTGTCAGTGGCGTTCGCGGCGGAGCCCCGTGCTAGCGGGGAGAGGCTAGCCACTGGACTTTGAAACGCTCGGTAGGTGAAGGGACGCTATGGACGCGGCGACGACAAGAGCTGGTCTCAGCGACTTGAAGTTTCGTTTGGTGCGGGAGTCCTTCGCCGATGCGGTGTCGTGGGTGGCGAAGAATCTGCCGACCCGGCCGGCGGTACCCGTGCTGTCGGGAGTGCTGTTATCCGGCACCGACGAGGGTCTGACGATCTCCGGATTCGACTACGAGGTTTCCGCCGAAGCGCAGGTTGCGGCCGAAGTAGCTTCTCCCGGAAGCGTTTTGGTGTCGGGTCGGTTGTTGTCCGACATCACCCGGGCGTTGCCGAACAAGCCCGTCGACTTCTACGTCGACGGGAACCGCGTCGCCTTGAACTGCGGAAGCGCCAGATTCTCACTGCCGACCATGGCGGTCGAGGATTACCCGACGCTGCCGTCGCTGCCCGAGGAGACCGGGACGCTGCCCGCCGATCTGTTCGCCGAGGCGATCGGTCAGGTGGCCGTGGCGGCCGGCCGGGACGACACGTTGCCCATGCTGACCGGGATTCGGGTGGAGATCTCCGGCAACACGGTCGTTTTGGCGGCCACCGACCGGTTCCGGCTGGCGGTGCGTGAGCTGACCTGGTCGGCGTCGTCGCCCGACATCGAAGCGGCGGTATTGGTGCCCGCGAAAACGTTGGCCGAGGCCGCCAGGGCGGGCGCCGACGGCTCCGAAGTCCGGTTGTCGTTGGGCGCCGGCAGCGGGGTCGGCAAGGACGGGCTGCTCGGGATCAGCGGCAATGGCAAACGGAGCACGACACGGCTTCTCGATGCGGAGTTCCCGAAGTTTCGTCAGCTGTTGCCCGCCGAACACACGGCGGTGGCCACCATCAACGTCGCCGAGCTGACCGAGGCGATCAAGCTGGTGGCGTTGGTGGCGGACCGTGGCGCCCAGGTGCGGATGGAATTCTCCGAAGGCTCGCTGCGCCTGTCCGCGGGGGCCGACGATGTCGGCCGGGCTGAGGAAGACCTTGCCGTCGATTTCGTCGGGGAGCCGTTGACGATCGCGTTCAACCCGACTTACCTCACCGACGGGCTGGCGGCGGTGCATTCGGAGCGGGTGTCGTTCGGTTTCACCACGCCAGGCAAGCCGGCGCTGCTGCGGCCCGCTTCGGGCGACGACAGTCCTCCCAGCGGAAACGGTCCCTTCGCGGCCCTGCCGACGGATTACGTCTACCTGTTGATGCCAGTTCGGTTGCCCGGATAGGTGTACGTCCGGCATTTGGGACTGCGCGATTTCCGGTCCTGGGCGCACGCCGACCTCGAATTGGAGCCGGGCCGGACGGTGTTCGTCGGTTCCAATGGGTTCGGCAAAACCAATCTGATTGAGGCGCTGTGGTTTTCGACGACCTTGGGCTCGCATCGGGTGGGCACCGACACGCCACTGATCCGGGTGGGCGCCGAGCGCGCGGTGGTATCGACCATCGTGGTCAACGAGGGCAGGGAATGCGCGATCGATCTGGAGATCGCCGCCGGGCGAGCGAACAAGGCACGGTTGAACCGGTCACCGGTGCGCAGCACGCGTGAGGTGATCGGTGTTTTGCGGGCGGTGCTTTTCGCGCCGGAAGACTTGGCGTTGGTGCGCGGTGACCCCGCGGAACGTCGCCGTTATCTCGATGACCTGGCGACGGTGCGGCGCCCCGCGGTGGCGGGGGTGCGCGCTGATTACGAAAAAGTTCTGCGGCAGCGCACGGCGTTGTTGAAGTCCGCCTCGGGGATACGGCACCGCGGTGATCGCAGCGCCCTGGACACCCTCGATGTGTGGGACAGCCGATTGGCCGAATACGGCGCCGAATTGATGGCCGCCCGCATCGACCTGGTCAACCAGTTGGCGCCGGAGGTGGAGAAGGCCTATCAGCTGCTGGCACCGGCGTCGCGGCCGGCGTCGATCGCCTATCGCACCAGCCTCGGCGCAGCCGTGGCCGCGGATGCGGGCGGCGACCGTCGCGACTTTCTCGAGGCTGCGATGCTGGCCGGGCTGGCCGAACGCCGCGACGCCGAGTTGGAACGCGGAATGTGTCTGGTGGGCCCGCATCGTGACGATCTCGAGCTGTGGTTGGGTGAGCAACCCGCGAAAGGCTTTGCCAGCCATGGGGAATCGTGGTCGTTCGCGGTGGCGTTGCGGCTGGCGTCGTACGAGCTGTTACGCGCCGACGGGAGCGAACCGGTGTTGTTGCTCGATGACGTGTTCGCCGAACTCGACGCGGCCCGCCGCCAGGCGCTGGCGACGGTGGCGGAATCGGCGGAACAGGTTTTGGTGACCGCGGCGGTGGCGGATGACATCCCGGCGGGCTGGTCTGCCAGACAGGTGGACATCGAACTGCGCGACGACGATCTCGGCCGGGTTTCGGTGGTGCGGCCGTGACGGGCGACGAGCAAGAAGGCGGCGATGTAGTGGACCCGGGTCTGGCGCGGGGGATGGACCTGGTCCGGCGCACCCTGGAGGAGGCTCGCGCCGCGGCGCGAGCACAGGGAAAGGACGCGGGCCGTGGGCGCTCGATGCCACCGCCGGCGCGCCGGGTGGCGGGTCAGCGGCGCAGCTGGTCGGGCCCCGGGCCCGATGTGCGCGACCCCCAGCCGCTGGGCAGGCTGGCGCGGGACCTGGCGAAAAAGCGTGGGTGGTCGGCGCAGGTCGCCGAAGGCACGGTGCTGGGCAACTGGACCTCGGTGGTGGGTGCGCAGATCGCCGATCACGCGACACCCACGGCGTTGAGCGACGGTGTGCTCAGTGTGGCGGCCGAATCGACGGCGTGGGCCACCCAGCTGCGGATGATCCAGGCACAACTGCTGGCCAAGATCGCCGCGGCGGTCGGCAACGGGGTGGTGACGTCGCTGAAAATCACCGGTCCGACCGCGCCGTCGTGGCGCAAGGGGCCCCGGCACATTCCCGGGAGGGGTCCGCGCGACACCTACGGCTAGGCCGCCGACCGGCCGGGACCATCCCCAGAGCCGCCTCTCTCAACAGGGCGCTCAAAGCCGCTAGGACGAAACGAACGGTGTGGACGCACGTCGGGACGCGGCGGGAATACAGAAATCGTCCGCACGGCGCGGTTAGCTAGGTAGAAACGCGCCCAGAGAATCGGTACGGACGGCCCATCACGGTAGACTGGCGCAATGCGACTGATGCGGTGACGAGGTACCGCCCGCATGAAACCCCAAGGAGAGCATTCCGACCGTGGCTGCCCAGAAGAAGAAGGCGCAAGACGAATACGGCGCTTCAGCGATCACCGTGCTGGAAGGGCTGGAAGCGGTCCGCAAACGCCCCGGTATGTACATCGGGTCCACCGGTGAGCGCGGTCTGCACCACCTCATCTGGGAGGTGGTCGACAACTCGGTGGACGAGGCGATGGCCGGCTACGCCACCCGGGTCGACGTTCGACTCCTCGACGACGGCAGTGTGGAGGTCGCCGACGACGGGCGCGGCATCCCGGTGGCGATGCACGCCACCGGCGCCCCCACCGTCGACGTGGTGATGACCCAGCTGCACGCTGGCGGCAAGTTCGGCGGCGAGAACAGCGGCTACACCGTCAGCGGCGGCCTGCACGGGGTCGGCGTATCGGTGGTCAACGCGCTGTCCACTCGGCTGGAAGTCACCATCAGACGCGACGGGCATGAGTGGTTCCAGTACTACGACCGGGCCGTTCCCGGCACCCTCAAGCAGGGCGAGGCCACCAAGAAGACCGGGACCACCATCCGGTTCTGGGCCGACTCCGAGATCTTCGAGACCACCCAGTACGACTTCGAGACCGTGGCGCGCCGTCTGCAGGAGATGGCGTTCCTGAACAAGGGCCTCACCATCAACCTCACCGACGAACGGGTGGAGCAGGACGAGGTCGTCGACGAGGTGGTCAGCGACACGGCCGAGGCGCCCAAGTCCGCAGAGGAGAAGGCGGCCGAATCGACTGCGCCGCACAAGGTCAAGCACCGCACGTTCCACTACCCGGGTGGTCTGGTGGACTTCGTCAAGCACATCAACCGGACCAAGAGCCCGATCCAGCAGAGCGTCATCGACTTCGACGGGAAGGGACCCGGCCACGAGGTCGAGATCGCCATGCAGTGGAACGGCGGCTACTCGGAGTCGGTGCACACCTTCGCCAACACCATCAACACGCACGAGGGCGGAACCCACGAAGAGGGCTTCCGCAGCGCGCTGACCTCGGTGGTGAACAAGTACGCCAAAGACAAGAAGCTGCTGAAGGACAAGGACCCCAACCTCACCGGTGACGACATCCGGGAAGGCTTGGCGGCCGTCATCTCGGTCAAGGTCGCCGAGCCGCAGTTCGAGGGCCAGACCAAGACCAAGCTGGGCAACACCGAGGTCAAGTCGTTCGTGCAGAGGGTCTGCAATGAGCAACTCACGCACTGGTTCGAGGCCAACCCGTCCGAGGCGAAAACCGTTGTGAACAAAGCGGTGTCGTCGGCACAGGCGCGGATCGCGGCCCGTAAGGCGCGGGAACTGGTACGCCGCAAGAGCGCCACCGACCTGGGCGGGCTGCCCGGCAAGCTGGCCGACTGCCGCTCCACCGATCCGCGCAAGTCGGAACTGTATGTGGTGGAGGGCGATTCGGCCGGAGGCTCGGCGAAGAGCGGTCGCGACTCGATGTTCCAGGCGATTCTGCCGTTGCGCGGCAAGATCATCAACGTCGAGAAGGCCCGCATCGACCGGGTGCTGAAGAACACCGAAGTCCAGGCGATCATCACCGCGCTGGGCACCGGGATTCACGACGAGTTCGACATCACCAAGCTGCGCTACCACAAGATCGTGCTGATGGCCGACGCCGATGTGGACGGCCAGCACATCTCGACGCTGCTGCTGACCCTGTTGTTCCGGTTCATGCGGCCACTGATCGAGAACGGGCACGTGTTCCTGGCGCAGCCGCCGCTGTACAAGTTGAAGTGGCAGCGCACCGATCCCGAGTTCGCCTACTCCGACCGTGAGCGGGACGGCCTGCTGGAGGCGGGGCTGAAGGCCGGCAAGAAGATCAACAAAGAGGACGGCATCCAGCGTTACAAGGGTCTCGGTGAGATGGACGCCAAAGAGTTGTGGGAGACCACGATGGACCCGTCGGTGCGGGTGCTGCGCCAAGTCACGCTCGACGACGCCGCGGCGGCCGACGAGTTGTTCTCCATCTTGATGGGCGAAGACGTCGACGCGCGCCGTAGCTTTATCACCCGCAACGCCAAGGACGTTCGCTTCCTGGATGTCTGACGCAGTCAGGCACGCCAACCCACAAAGGGGACTAGATGACTGACACCACGCTGCCACCGGGCGACGAGGCCGGCGACCGCATCGAACCGGTTGACATTCAGCAGGAGATGCAGCGTAGCTACATCGACTATGCGATGAGCGTGATCGTCGGGCGCGCACTGCCCGAGGTCCGCGACGGCCTCAAGCCGGTGCACCGCCGCGTGCTATATGCGATGTACGACTCGGGATTTCGCCCGGATCGCAGCCATGCCAAGTCGGCGCGATCGGTCGCCGAGACCATGGGCAACTACCACCCCCACGGTGACGCGTCGATCTACGACACCTTGGTGCGCATGGCCCAGCCGTGGTCGTTGCGGTATCCCTTGGTCGACGGTCAGGGCAACTTCGGCTCGCCGGGCAACGACCCGCCAGCCGCCATGCGCTACTGCGTGACCGGAGATGCGCTGGTGAGGCTGCCCTTTGGGCAATCGGTGCGGATCGGCGATGTTGTTCCGAATGCATCGGCCAACTCCGACAACGAGGTCGAGCTCAAGGTCCTCGATCGCCACGGCAACCCCGTCGTTGCCGATCGTCTGTTCCATTCGGGTGAGCACCAGACCTACAAGGTGCGAACGGCGGAGGGTTATGAGGTCGCCGGCACCGCGAACCACCCCTTGCTGTGCCTGGTCGACGTTGCCGGCGTGCCGACACTTTTGTGGAAGCTAGTCGAGGAGATTCGACCGGACGACTACGTCGTCTTGCAGAGGACCGCCCCGGTGGAGTTGGGACCGGCCGAATGGCATGACGTCATGGAGGCACTGGTCCTGGGCGCGTTCGTAAGCGAGGGATTTGTTTCGGAGACGCGCGCAGGATTCAACAACCTGGACCGGGACTACTTCGACATGGTTGTCGGCGCGTACGACGCCGTGGTCGGCGGGCGGCGCTACTTGTCCTCTCGGGTGATTGCCTCCGGTTCGGTGTTGCACGAGCTCGACATCCAGAATCTTGGGGAACTGAAGAACAGCCGGCTCGGACAACTCTGTGGGCAACGGTCGGCGGACAAGGCGGTTCCCGAGTGGCTATGGAACTCCCCCGCGGCAGTCAAACGGGCTTTCCTGCAGGCGCTTTTCGAAGGCGACGGATCGTGTTCTGCCCTGCCGCGCAACACCATTCAGGTGTCATATTCGACGCGCAGCCATCGGTTGGCCGCGGATGTGCAGCAGATGCTGCTCGAGTTCGGGGTCGTGTCGAAACGGTATCGGATGGTGGTCGGTGAGCATAAAGTCGTCCTCACCAACCGTGCCCAAGCCGAATTGTTCGCCGCCCGAGTCGGATTCGGTGGTGCGAAGCAGGCGAAGCTGCTGCAGATCTTGGCCGCGATGCCGACATGTGCCGGCCGAGATGAGGACCACGTTCCTGGGCTTGCCAAATTCATCCGCAAGCACGCCGGCGGGTCGTGGGTAGATCGCGACTGGCTCAATCGGCACAATGTCGACCGCGTTCAGCGCTGGCGGACCCGCGGCCCGGAGATCCTGGCACGCATCGCCGACCCCGATGTCCGGGCCATCGCCACCGACCTCACCGACGGCCGGTTCTACTACGCGCGGGTTGCATCGGTGACCGAGGCCGGGGTGCAACCCGTTTACAGCCTGCGCGTCGACACCGACGACCACGCCTTCCTGACAAACGGCTTCGTCAGCCACAACACCGAAGCCCGGCTGACCCCGCTGGCCATGGAGATGCTGCGTGAAATCGACGAGGAGACAGTCGATTTCATCCCGAACTACGACGGCCGGGTGCAGGAACCGACGGTGTTGCCCAGCCGGTTCCCGAACCTGCTGGCCAACGGTTCCGGTGGCATCGCGGTCGGCATGGCGACCAACATCCCGCCGCACAACCTGCGCGAGCTGGCCGAGGCCGTGTTCTGGTGCCTGGTGAACCACGAGGCCGACGAGGAGGCCACCCTGGCGGCGGTCTGCGAACGCGTGAAGGGCCCCGACTTCCCCACCGCCGGACTCATCGTCGGAACCACCGGCATCGCCGACGCCTACAAGACCGGCCGCGGGTCGATCCGGATGCGCGGCGTCGTGGAGGTCGAAGAGGCCAGGGGCAGAACGTCTTTGGTGATCACCGAGTTGCCGTACCAGGTCAACCACGACAACTTCATCACGTCGATCGCCGAGCAGGTGCGCGACGGCCGGCTCGCCGGCATCTCCAACGTCGAGGACCAGGGCAGCGACCGCGTCGGCGTGCGCATCGTCGTCGAAATCAAGCGCGACGCGGTGGCCAAGGTGGTGCTCAACAACCTCTACAAGCACACCCAGCTGCAGACCAGCTTCGGCGCCAACATGTTGGCCATCGTCGACGGCGTGCCGCGCACGTTGCGGCTCGACCAGATGATCCGCCACTACGTCGCGCACCAACTCGACGTCATCGTCCGGCGCACCACCTACCGGCTGCGCAAGGCGAATGAACGCGCCCACATTCTGCGCGGTCTGGTCAAGGCGCTCGACGCCCTCGATGAGGTCATCGCGTTGATCCGAGCCTCGGAAACCGTCGACATCGCCCGGGCCGGGCTGATCGAGCTGCTCGACATCGACGAGATCCAGGCCCAGGCGATTCTGGACATGCAGTTGCGTCGCCTTGCGGCCTTGGAGCGCCAGCGCATCATCGACGACCTGGCCAAGATCGAGGCCGAAATCGCCGATCTCGAAGACATTTTGGCCAAGCCGGAGCGTCAGCGCGGCATCGTGCGCGACGAGCTCGCCGAGATCGTCGAGAAGCACGGCGACGACCGTCGCACCCGGATCGTGGCGGCCGACGGCGAGGTCAGCGACGAAGACCTGATCGCCCGCGAGGACGTCGTCGTCACCATCACCGAGACCGGCTACGCCAAGCGGACCAAGACCGATCTGTACCGCAGCCAGAAACGCGGCGGCAAGGGTGTGCAGGGCGCCGGCCTCAAGCAGGACGACATCGTCAAGCACTTCTTCGTCAGCTCCACCCACGACTGGATCCTGTTCTTCACCACGCAGGGCCGGGTGTATCGCGCCAAGGCGTACGAACTGCCCGAGGCGTCCCGGACGGCGCGTGGTCAGCACGTCGCCAACCTGCTGGCCTTCCAGCCCGAGGAGCGCATCGCGCAGGTCATCCAGATCCGCGGCTACGAGGACGCCCCGTATCTGGTGCTGGCGACCCGCAACGGGCTGGTGAAGAAGACCAAGCTGACCGACTTCGACTCCAACCGCTCGGGCGGGATCGTGGCGATCAACCTGCGGGACAACGACGAACTGGTCGGCGCGGTGCTGTGCTCGTCGGACGACGACCTGCTGCTGGTGTCGGCCAACGGGCAATCCATCCGGTTCTCGGCTACCGATGAGGCGCTGCGGCCGATGGGACGGGCCACCTCGGGCGTGCAGGGCATGCGGTTCAACACCGACGATTACCTGTTGTCGCTCAACGTGGTTCGCGAGGGCACCTACCTGTTGGTGGCGACGTCGGGCGGGTACGCCAAGCGCACCGCGATCGAGGAGTATCCGGTGCAGGGCCGCGGCGGCAAGGGCGTGCTGACCGTGATGTACGACCGTCGGCGCGGCAGGCTGGTGGGCGCGCTGATCGTCGACGACGACAGCGAGCTCTACGCCATCACCTCCGGAGGCGGCGTGATTCGCACCGCCGCGCGCCAGGTGCGCAAGGCGGGACGGCAGACCAAGGGCGTGCGCCTGATGAACCTGGGCGAGGACAACACGCTGCTGGCCATCGCGCGCAACGCCGAGGAAAACGCGGACGAGGTCGTCGAGGAAGCGGGAGGCGCCGCGGAGTCCGACGACTGATCGGTGACAATCCGGGCGGCCCGCGGAAGAGTCGGGCAATTAGACTCGGCCCGACCAGACAAAATGCGACTGCCATCGCCCGTGAGGGCGTGGCAGGAGATGTAAGGAGTCGGGGTGAGCTCACCGAACGAGCCGGGCGCCCCCAAAAAGGGCGACGGCCTCAATGGGGATGGTTCGGCCGAGCGCGCCGGCATACACCGCGCGACACCGCCCGCACAGGCCGGCCGCGCACCGGATGCCGGGGACTCACCGCCGCGGCAGCAGCGTGGCGGGGCCAGGCCGCCGCAAGCACCCCAGCGCCAGCCCGAGCCTCCGACCGGTGTCGAGGCCCGGCTCAACCGGTTCGTCTCCGGCACCGCGGCCCCGGGCAGCGGTGCTCCCCCGCAGGGCAAGAACCCGCCGCACGACACCGACGCTCCGCCGGGGCGCGGTGACGGGCCGCCCGCGGAGGCCTACGCCAGTGAGTTGCCGGACCTGTCCGGGCCGATGCCGCGGGGTCCGCAGCGGAAGACGCCCGCCGACCGTCCCGCCGAGCCGTCGAGCCCCGGCCGTTCCTCGACGCCGGAAGGTCGGGAGGGACGCGACAGCCGCACCCAGGTCTCCCGCCGACCGCGCGGGCCGGTGCGGGCGAGCATGCAGATCCGGCGGGTCGATCCCTGGAGCACGCTGAAGGTGTCGTTGCTGCTCTCGGTCGCGCTGTTCTTCGTCTGGATGATCGCCGTCGCGTTCCTTTACCTCGTGCTCGGGGGCATGGGCGTGTGGTCGAAGCTGAACAGCAACGTCGGCGATCTGTTGAACAACACCAGCGGCAGCAGCGGCGAGCTCGTGTCCAGCGGCACCATCTTCGGTGGCGCCGTGCTGATCGGTTTGGTCAACATCGTGCTGTTGACCGCGATGGCCACCATCGGCGCCCTCGTCTACAACGTGACCACCGACTTGATCGGCGGGATCGAAGTGACGTTGGCCGACCGCGACTAGCATTTTTGGGGGTGGGGCGGCCAGTGCGGTAATCTCGTCGCTCGGCCGTACGCGTGTACGGGCCTATAGCTCAGGCGGTTAGAGCGCTTCGCTGATAACGAAGAGGTCGGAGGTTCGAGTCCTCCTAGGCCCACAACCATGTGCCCGTCACGACGTTGCGTAAGACTCGCCCTGCCAATCACACTGATCGCTGTGATGGCGGCGGCGGCGCGCTACCGACGCGGGGTCGAGGTCTGGCACGTGGCGGTGGACGACGCATCCGGTCAGCCACCCGATCACGTCGAGGGGCCTTAGCTCAGTTGGTAGAGCACCGCCTTTGCAAGGCGGGTGTCAGGGGTTCGATTCCCCTAGGCTCCACAAATCAGGGGCGCGGCTGCACGTCGACGCTGGGGGGCCGAGACTGGGGTTCCTGCGGCTTCTCCCGCACCTGGCGCCGCACAATGCTGAAGGCGACCGCGCCACCGGCGAGAACCACGACGGCGGCCCCCGCGAAGATCAACGGCCGCCTCGTCCTGCGCTGTGCACGCCGCGCGTCCTGCAGCGCCTGAGGCAGCCCCGCCACCACCTCCTGGGCGGCGGCCAACTCCTGGGCCAGGGTTTCCTGCGCCGCCGCGAGTTCCTTGGCCAGGCGCCCCTCTTGGTATTTACGACGAACCTGCGAAGCGGTCGCCTGCGCCGACTGGACACCTAGGCCGACGACTCCGCGGGTCACGTCGACCGGTCCCAGGGTCGAGTAGGTCAGCCCGCGGGCCAGTCGCTCCCGCGGGGTCAGCCGGGATTCCGCCTTCGCGCTCATGTGCCGCCTTTCTGTGCCTGCTGAACAGACTGCCAGCATAGGGACACCGGCGGAACCGTTGTGTGCGTGCCGCGATTCGGGTGGCGGCTCGGCTTGAGCGACACCGGGTGCGGGCAGGCCCGCGCGTAATGGCAGACTCTCATGTCGTGACCAATAGCCCCTTTCAGACCGCTACCGCCACACTCCACACCAACCGCGGCGACATCAAGGTCGCCCTCTTCGGAAACCACGCGCCCAAGACCGTCGCCAACTTCGTCGGCCTGGCGCAGGGCACCAAGGAGTACTCGACCCAGAACGCATCGGGCGGGTCGTCCGGTCCGTTCTACGATGGCGCGGTCTTTCACCGGGTGATTCAGGGCTTCATGATCCAGGGCGGCGACCCGACCGGAACGGGCCGCGGCGGACCGGGCTACAAGTTCGCCGACGAGTTCCACCCCGAACTGCAATTCGACAAGCCGTACCTGCTGGCGATGGCGAATGCGGGCCCGGGCACCAACGGCTCCCAGTTCTTCATCACGGTGGGTAAGACGCCGCACCTGAACCGCCGCCACACGATCTTCGGTGAAGTGACGGATCCGGAGTCACAGCAGGTTGTGGACGCGATCTCTGCGACGCCCACCGACGCCAACGACCGCCCCGCCGAGCCGGTCGTCATCGAGTCGATCACGATCTCGTAGGCGTACGCCGGTCCGGTCAGCGCGGGTGGGGGCCCGCGTAGCCGGCCGCCGTCAGTGCATCGAGCACCTCGAGCGGATCCGCCCCGAGGTCCCATCGGGAGAACAGCACCAGGCCGTCGTCGGCGTCTTCGACCTCGAGGAGCCGGACTTTGCGTCCGTAGCGGCGGAACTCCGTGATCCGGATGATCTTGATGTCGGAGCGGCGTAATACCTGCGTCCGGAACCATCCGCGGAGCACCAACCCGTCGGGGGTCATTGCCAGCTTCGGCCGCGCGCGCCACGTCGCGCCCGCAAACAAGATCAGACCCGCCGCGGCAATCCCCGCTAAAATCCGCCCCGGCACGTCTGTGACTACGGTCACACTGGCGATAGCCATTAGAACGCCGGCGGCCCCGCAACCAGCGATTCCCGCAGCCGACGGCTCCCATTGGGTTTGCTGCACGCGCTCCTCAGCCCCTCCCACCACGGGCAATGGAGTTATCCACAGACGCTATCAACAGTGGGGATAAATCACACGCGTGTGATTGGGTGCTCGGTACGTTGCTGACGCAGTAACGAAGCAACTCAAAAATGAATTCATTCCGGCGCGGTCCGTCTTCAGTGCCAGCGCATCGTCAGCAACAACCCGGTGATCATGAAAGCGAACGCGATCGCGTAGTTCCACGGCCCCAGTTGCGCCATCCAGTTCAGGGCGGTCGGCGCCTGGCTGCCGACGGCCGCTAGCTGGAACACCATCAGCCAGACCAGGCCGATCAGCATGAGCCCGACGAACAGCGCCACAAACCACACACTCGACGGCCCGACCTTCACCTTGACCGGCGTGCGACTGACCGAGCTGACGGTGAAGTCGTTCTTCTTGCGGACCTTGGACTTGGGCATGATTACCTCAACAACACGGTGAGCGGGACGGGGTGCAACGATGAAGACCGCAGCTGCGCGCACAGCTTGGCTACGAGACTAACCCACCTGGCGCGGTGACCAGGAAATTGGAGACCCGATGAGCGACGGAAGCCGCTCTCCGTGGCGCTTCGGCGTCCCGGTGGTGTGCCTGCTGGCCGGGCTGCTGCTGGCCGCCACCCACGGGGTGTCCGGCGGCGCCGAGATCCGCCGCAGTGACGCCCCCCGGCTGGTGGACCTGGTCCGGGGGGCCCAGTCATCGGTGAACCACCTCAACGCCGAGCGCGACGGGCTGTCGGCCGAGATCGATGCCGCGCACGGACGGTCCTCGGATCGCGCGCTGGCGGCCATGCTGCGACGCTCGGCCGAGCTGGCCGCCGAGGCGGGGATGAACCCGGTGCACGGGCCCGGTCTGGTGGTCACCCTGGAGGACGCACCACGGGACGCCAATGGGCGGTTCCCGCGGGATGCGTCCCCCGACGATCTGGTGGTGCACCAGCAAGACATCGAGGCCGTCCTCAATGCGATGTGGAGCACCGGCGCCGAGGCGATCCAGATGCAGGACCAGCGCATCATCGCCACTTCGGTGCCGCGCTGCGTCGGCAACACGCTGCTGCTCAACGGCCGCACCTACAGCCCGCCCTACACGATCACCGCGATCGGCAACGCGGCTGCCATGCAAGCAGCCCTGGCCGCCGCGCCCCTGGTCGTGCTGTACCGCCAGTACGTGGTCCGGTTCGGTCTCGGCTACCGCGAAGAGGTCAAGTCCGACGTGCAGGTTGTCGGCCACACCGAGCCGGACCGGCTGCATTTCGCGCAACCCATGGGAACCATCGGCTACTGACTTCCCGCGGACGGTAACCTGGCACGGTGCGGATCCTGGTCGTCGACAACTACGACAGCTTCGTGTTCAACCTGGTGCAGTATCTGGGCCAGCTGGGCGTCGGGGCCGAGGTGTGGCGCAACGACGATCCCAGGCTCGCCGACGAGTCGGCCGTCGCCAGGGAGTTCGACGGTGTGCTGCTCAGCCCCGGGCCGGGCACGCCGGAACGCGCGGGCGCTTCCATCGCCCTGGTGGGGGCATGCGCCACCGAGCGCACCCCGCTGCTCGGGGTCTGCCTCGGGCACCAGGCCATCGGTGTCGCCTTCGGGGCGACCGTAGACCGCGCGCCCGAGCTGCTGCACGGCAAGACCAGCAGCGTGTTCCACACCAATACCGGTGTGCTGCAAGGGCTTCCGGATCCTTTCACGGCGACCCGGTACCACTCGCTGACCATACTGCCCGAGTCACTGCCCGCAGTGCTCGAAGTGACCGCCCGCACGCGCGGCGGCGTAATCATGGGCGTGCGGCACCGCGAGTTGCCGATTCACGGTGTCCAGTTCCACCCGGAGTCGATCCTGACCGAGGGCGGGCACCGAATGCTGGCGAACTGGCTGGCCTACTGCGGGTGGGCCCGCAACGACACGTTGGTCCGCCGGCTCGAGAACGAGGTCCGGGCCGCGGTGCAGCCCTACTTCCCGGCCGACCCCGCTACTGGCCGAACTTCAGCGTGATGATCCCGTCCCGGTTGCAACCGGCGCCGGCCGGCGGGTTCTGATAGACCACCCGGTGCGACTGGGAGCCACCCGCGTCCACGTCGGGGCCCTTGTCCAGCACCCCGGTCCAGCCCAGCGCCCTTAACCGCGGCTCGGCGTCCGTCCAGAACATTCCGCTCAGGTCGGGCATCACGAACTGGTTGCCCTTGGACACCTGCAACTCGATCACCGAATCCACCGGAACCATCTGGCCCTTGGGCGGATTGGTGCCGATGACCTCGCCGGCCGGCCGCGGGCTGTCCACCTGCGCCTGGGTGATCTTGGTGAAGCCGTAGACCGTGAGGTTCTTCTGCGCGACGTCGACGGTCTGGCCCGCGACGTCGGGCACCTGTTTGGTCTCCGGGCCGGAGCCGACGATGACGGTGATCACGTTGGTGATCGCCGACGTCTGGTTGGCCGGCGGATTGGTGCCGATCACCTTGCCGAGCAGCTCGGGGCTCGACGGCGAATTCGCCTGCTTGAACTTGCTGAACCCCGCCGCTTTGAGCTTGCTGACCGCGTCGGAGTAGCTCAGCGAGGAGACATCGGGCACCTCGCGCTGTTCGGGACCCGTCGACACGTTGATGGTGATCTCGTCGCCCGCGCTCACCGACGCGTTGGCGCCCGGATCGGTGCTGATGACGTGGTCGGGCGGGATCGTCGAGTCGGGCTTCTGCAGGGTGCGCGTCTTGAAGCCGCGATTCTGCAGGGCCGCAATGGCATCGGCGGACACCTGGCCCCGCATGTCGGGCACCTGGACGTCGCGGGTGGTGCCGCCGAAGGTGTTGAAGGCGATAACGACGACGATCGTCAGCACCGCCAGTGCCGCGACCGCGACGATCCAGCGACCGACCGACCCGCCGTTGCTGTCCTCGATGCGGCGGAGGGGCTGCCGCGGCAGCGGATCGGTGCGGGGGCCGGGGTGATTTCCGCCGCTGGCGAGCAGCGATGTGCGGTCCGCGTCGGTGAGCACCTTGGGCGCTTCGGGGGTTTCGCCGTTGTGCACCCGCACCAGATCGGTACGCATCTCGGCGGCCGTCTGATAACGGTTGTCCGGGTTCTTGGCCAGCGCCTTGAGCACGACGGCGTCCAGGTCGGCGGAGATGCCCTCGTGCCGCTGCGACGGTGGAATCGGGTCCTCGCGCACGTGCTGGTATGCGACCGCGACCGGGGAATCGCCGGTGAAAGGCGGCTCGCCCGTGAGGATTTCGTAGAGGACACAACCCAGCGAATAGACGTCGGACCGGGCGTCGACGGTGTCGCCCCGCGCCTGCTCGGGCGACAGGTACTGGGCCGTCCCGATCACCGCCGCGGTCTGCGTGACGCTGTTGCCGCTGTCGGCGATCGCGCGGGCGATGCCGAAGTCCATCACCTTGACCGCATTGGTGTTGCTGATCATGATGTTCGCCGGCTTGACGTCGCGGTGGATGATGCCGTTCTGGTGACTGAAATTCAGCGCCTGGCAGGCGTCGGCGATGATCTCGATGGCCCGCCGCGGCGGCAGCGGCCCGTCGGTGTGCACGATGTCGCGCAGCGTGACGCCGTCGACGTACTCCATGACGATGTAGGGCAGCGGACCCGTCGGCGTCTCGGCCTCGCCCGTGTCGTACACCGCCACGATCGAGGGGTGATTGAGCGCGGCCGCGTTTTGCGCCTCGCGGCGAAACCGCAGATAGAAGCTGGGGTCGCGGGCCAGGTCGGCGCGCAGCACTTTCACCGCGACATCGCGGTGGAGCCGGACGTCGCGGGCCAGGTGAACCTCGGACATACCCCCGAATCCGAGGATTTCGCCCAGTTCATAGCGGTCAGACAGGTGCTGAGGGGTGGTCATCGTGGTATCTCGTGTCGGGCCGGTGAGACGCTGGGCGTCAGTCGTTCACCCCACCCGTGCTCGGCCGGCCCTCGTTGGAGTCCAGAATTACCTATCGCCGCGCGATCCGTCCAATTAAGCCGCAGCGCGGGGCCGGGCGCGGAACCGCTCGGCGTCTTGCTGGCCGGGGGCGGCGGCGGACCCCCGGTGTCGGTGACCGTCGGGGCTGGCGATTGCTGCTGGGTGTCGGCGCGGGAATTGATGACGATGAGCACCGCGATGATGATCGCCAGCGCTCCCAGCACCCCGGCGGCCCACAGCAGCGCGCGCTGACCCGACGAGAAGCTGCGCCGCGCCGGGGGCGGGCGGTGACCGCCGGTGGCCGGCCGGGATCGGCGCGGGGCGGCGGCCGCCCGTGTGCTGGTGACGGCGGCCGCCCTGGTCGTCGGGCTGGACGGGATCGCCGCCGGCGACGCCCGTCCAGGGGGCGGCGACTGGCTGGGCCGCGGCGGGCGGCGGCCGGCCCGTACCGCAGCCACGGCGTCGGCGAAGGGGCCGCCGCTGCGGTAGCGCATCGCGGGGTTCTTGACCAGCGTGATCTCGATGAGCTCCCGCACGTTGGGCGGCAGCTCGGCGGGCAGCGGGGGCGGCGGCTCCTTGATGTGCTTCATGGCCACCGTAAGGGCGCCGTCACCGGTGAACGGCCGCTTGCCCGACACCACCTCGTAGCCGACGACACCCAGCGAGTACACGTCGCTGGAGGGGGTCGCGTCGTGGCCGAGGGCCTGTTCGGGGGCGATGTATTGGGCGGTGCCCATGACCATCCCGGTCTGGGTGACCGGCGCGGCGTCGACGGCCTTTGCGATACCGAAGTCGGTGATCTTGACCTGGCCCGTCGGGGTGATCAGGATGTTGCCCGGTTTGACGTCGCGGTGCACCAAGCCCGCGGCATGCGCGACCTGCAGGGCCCGGCCGGTCTGCTCGAGCATGTCGAGCGCGTGCCGCAACGACAGCCGGCCCGTGCGCTTGAGCACCGAGTTCAGCGGCTCGCCGTTGACCAGCTCCATCACCAGGTAGGCGGTCCGGCCCTCCCCGTCCAGCTGGCTCTCGCCGTAGTCGTGGACCTGGGCGATGCCGGGGTGGTTCAGCATGGCGGTGGTGCGCGCCTCGGCGCGGAACCGCTCGATGAATTCCGGGTCCTGGGAGAACTCCTGCTTGAGCACCTTGACCGCGACGCGCCGACCCAACCGGCTGTCCACGGCCTCCCAGACTTGGCCCATGCCACCGGTGGCGATCAGGCGCTGCAGGCGGTATCTGCCAGACAGCGTCACACCGACTCGCGGGCTCATGGTCCTCCCTGTAGCGCGGCTTGGATCACAGCCCGTCCGATCGGCGCGGCAAGTGCACCTCCCGTCGCGGACAGGCGGTCGCCGCCATTCTCCACCAACACTGCCACGGCGACTTTGGGCGTCTGCGCGGGCGCGAAGGCGATGTACCACGCGTGCGGCGGCGTATTTCGCGGATCGGTGCCGTGCTCTGCGGTACCGGTCTTGGATGCGATCTGCACGCCGGGAATGGCCCCTTTCTGCTGCGCGACCTTCTCGGCGCCGACCATCAGCTCTGTTAGCTTAGCGGCGACCTGGGGAGACACCGCGCGGCGCTGCTGATAGGGAATGGTGGTGCTGATGCTGGCCAGGTCGGGGCCCTTGAGGCTGTCGATCAGGTAGGGCTGCATCGTGATGCCGTCGTTCGCGATGGTCGCGGCGATCTGAGCGTTCTCCAGCGGTGTCAGCGCGACGTCCTTCTGGCCGATGCTGGACATGCCCAGCGCGGCGGCGTCCGGGATGATCCCCACCGTCGACTCCGCGACCTGCAGCGGGATGACGCTCGGGGTGCTGTCCAGGCCGAACGAGTGCGCCATACTGCGCAGCGCATCGGACCCGGTGTGGATGCCGAGCTGGACGAACGCGGTGTTGCACGACAGGGCGAACGCCTGCTTGAGCGACACCGTGAGCTGGTTGCCGCACGGCTGCCCGCCGTAGTTCTCCAGCGTTGCGGTGCTGTCCGGAAGCTGAATCGACGGCGCCGCGGTCAGCTGCTCGGCATCGGTCGCGCCGGCCTCCAGGGCCGCTGCGGTCGTGACGACCTTGAACGTGGACCCGGGCGGGTAGGTCTCCGAGATGGCGCGGTTGGTCATGGGGTTGGCGGGATCGTCGCGCAGCCGCTGCCACGCCTGCGCCTGGACCTGTGGATCGTGCGACGCGAGCAGGTTGGGGTCATAGGACGGCGATGACACCATGGCCAAGATCTTGCCGGTGGACGGCTCGAGGGCGACGACGGCGCCCTTGCACGGCGGCCCGCCGCAGCCCTGCTGCATCGCGTCCCAGCCGGCCTGCTGGACGCGCGGTCGGATGGTGGTGTCGACGTTGCCGCCGCGGGGGTCGCGACCGGTGAAGAAATCGGCGAGCCGACGCCCGAACAGCCGCTCGTCGGACCCGTTCAGCAGCGGGTCCTCGGCACGCTCCAGACCGGTGCTGGAGTAGCGCAGCGAGTAGAAGCCGGTGATCGGCGCGTAGACCGCGGGGTTGGGGTAGACCCGCAGGAAACGGAAGCGGCTGTCGGTGGCCACCGAGTAGGCCAGGAGTTGGCCGCCCGCCACGATCTGGCCGCGCTGGCGCGAATACTCGTCGAGCAGGACGCGCTGATTGCGCGGGTCCGCGCGCAACGAGTCGGCCGCGAACACCTGCGTCATGGTGGCGTTGATCAGCAGCAGCACGATCAAGGCCATGACCGTGAGCGAGATGCGGCGCAGAGAGGTGTTCATACCTTCTCGATTACCTCGGTCTTGGCCGCCGCGAGCGGGGCGTCCTTGCGCTCCCGGCCGCGCAAGGGGTGCCGCGCGCTGTTGGAGATGCGAGCGATGATCGCCAGCAGTATGTAGTTGGCGAGCAGCGACGATCCGCCGTAGGACATCCACGGTGTGGTCAGCCCGGTCAACGGGATGAGTTGCGTGACACCGCCGACGACGATGAACAACTGGATGGCCAGGGTGGAGGCCAGACCCGCGGCCAGCAGCTTGCCGAAGCTGTCCCGCGTAGCGATCGCGGTGCGCATGCCCCGGATGATGACGATGGTGTAGAGCATCAAGATGCTGGCGAGCCCGACGAGACCGAGTTCTTCACCGAAGGCGGCGATGATGAAGTCGGTCGACGCGGCTGGCACGGTATCGGGCTGGCCGTTGCCGAGTCCGGTGCCGAAGATGCCGCCCGTGGCGAAACTGAACAGCGACTGCACGATCTGGTAGCCGCTGCCGTCGGGGTCGGAGAACGGGTCCCACCACATCTGCACGCGGACCCGCACGTGCGCGAAGATGAAATACGCGATGACGCTGCCCACCGCGAACAGCAGCAGGCCGATCACAACCCAGCTGAATCGTTGTGTCGCAAGGTAAACCACGACCAAGAACGACGCGTAGAGCAGCAGCGAGGTGCCGAGGTCCTTCTCGAAGGCCATCACGCCCACCGAGATCACCCACGCGGCCAGCAGCGGCGCGAGATCGCGCGGGCGCGGCAAGGTCAGGCCCATGAAATGCTTTCCGACGCTGTTGAATAGGCCCCGCTTGGCGATCAAGACGGCGGAGAAGAAGATCAGCAGCAGGATCTTGGAGAACTCGGCGGGCTGAAATGAGAAGCCGGGGAACCGAATCCAGATCTTCGCGCCGTTCTGTTCGGACAGCGACGCCGGCAGCAGGGCGGGAATCACCAGCAGCACCAGGCCGGTGATCCCGCATATGTAGCCATACCGCGCGAGCTGTCGATGGTCTTTGAGAAACGTGACCACGAGCGCGAACGCGACGACCCCGACCACCGTCCACATCATCTGCTGGGTGGCGCTGGGGTGATTGCGGCCGCTCATCTGGTTGTCGACCAGGTCGAGCCGATGGATCATCACCAGCCCAAGCCCGTTGAGCAGCGCCACAATTGGCAACAGCAGCGGGTCGGTATAGGGGGCGAAGCGCCTGATGGCCAGGTGCGCCGAACCGAATACGAGCAGGAACATCAGTCCGTAGGTGACGACATTCCAGCGCACTTCGCGGTCCTGGTTGGCCTCGACGATCAGCAGCGCGGCGACGGTGATGGCTGCGGCGAAGCACAGCAGCAGCAGCTCGGCGTTGCGGCGGGTGGGCAGCGGAGGCGTGACCGCGACGGGCGGCTGCAGTTGTGTGGTCATGCAACCGTCCGGCAGTCAATGCCCGGTTGAAGTGGAGGCGCTGGAAGCGCGGTGACCGTCTGGGAAGTGGTCGTGGGGCCCACCGGCGAAGAGGTCGCGGGGCCGCCTGCGGCGCTCGTGGTGGCCGGGGCGCTGGGGCTGGAGGAAGCGGTGGTCGGCGGAGTGGTTGATGCTGGCGATGCCGCGACACTTGACTCGGGGGTGCCGCTCCCGGGGGCCGGGGACCCCGGCGGCGACGTGGCGCGGGGCGACGGACAGGTCGGCAGCAGGTATTCGGCCAGCAATTGCCGGAGCTGTGACTCGGCCTGGTCCAGGCTGCCGCCGGGCAGCCCGGTCTGCACCTGGACCTGCCCGGGACGGCGCAAGTCCCGCACCGTCATCAGCTGGCAGTTCGAGTGACCGGATTGGCCATAACTGATCAGCGAGAGCTCGTTGCGCGCGCTCAGGCAGCCGACCAGGTAGGGCTCCTGCAGGGGCACACCCAACAACGACCCCTGAATTCCGCGGACGATCGAGACCTTGCCGTCGTATTCGGTGACGTAATAGTTGCGCTCGATCACCCACCACGCGATGGCCAGGCCCGAGAGAACGAACAACACCGCCAACGTCACGACGAAGAACATTCGCCGCCGCGGCCAGCGGGGCCGATTCGGGGTTTCCGGTTGTGGCGCAACGCGTTTGGCGGCTTCCTCGCGGGGCCTGATCGCCGAGGCGCGGCCCGCGGAGGTGTTGGGCAACGTCATCTGGTCGTCGTCACCGGACACCGCGCCGGCGAGGATCGGTTGGGTCTGGCCGTAGTCGTAGTCGACGACGTCGGCGACCACCACGGTCACGTTGTCCGGGCCGCCGCCGCGCAGCGCCAATTCGATGAGGCGGTAGGCGGCCTCGGCCACGTCCGGAATCTGCAGCGCTTCGAGGATCGTCTCGTCGCTGACGGGGTCGCTGAGCCCGTCAGAGCAGAGCAGGTAGCGGTCGCCGGCGCGCGCCTCGCGCATGGTCAGCGTCGGTTCCACCTCGTGACCGGTCAGCGCGCGCATGATCAGCGACCGCTGCGGATGGCTGTGTGCCTCTTCGCGGGTGATACGGCCCTCGTCGACCAGGGTCTGGACGAAGGTGTCGTCCTTGGTGATCTGCGTCAGCTCACCGTCACGCAGCAGATAGCCGCGCGAGTCGCCGATGTGCACCAAGCCGATCCGGTCGCCCGCGAACAGGATCGCGGTGAGCGTGGTGCCCATCCCTTCGAGCTCGGGCTCCGCCTCCACCTGCGCCGCGATGGCCGCATTGCCCGCGCGCACGGCGGCGTCGAGCTGGGCCAGCAGGTCGCCGCCGGGATCGTCGTCGTCGAGGTGGGCCAGTGCGGCGATCACCAGCTGGGACGCGACCTCGCCCGCGGCGTGGCCGCCCATGCCGTCGGCAAGGGCGAGCAGCCGCGCACCGGCGTATACGGAATCTTCGTTGTTGGCACGTACCAGGCCGCGATCGCTGCGCGCGGCGTAACGCAGGACCAGGGTCACGGGCGCAGCTCGATCGCCGTCTTGCCGATCCGAATCGGCGTCCCTATGGGAACTCGTACCGCAGTCGTCACCTTTGCCCTGTCAAGGTAAGTGCCGTTGGTCGATCCTAGATCCTCGACATACCATTCCGAACCGCGCTGGGACAGCCGGGCGTGCCGCGTCGAGGCGTAGTCGTCGGTGAGCACCAGGGTCGAGTCGTCGGCCCGCCCGATCAACACCGGCTGCCCGCTGAGTGTGATGCGCGCCCCGGCCAACGCCCCCTCGGTCACCACCAGATAGCGCGCGGCGTGCCGGCGTTGCCGCGACGGCAGCAGGGTGCTGCGCAACGCCAAACCCCGGCGCACCATGAC
Source organism: Mycobacterium europaeum (assembly GCF_002102155.1). Lineage (GTDB taxonomy): Bacteria > Actinomycetota > Actinomycetes > Mycobacteriales > Mycobacteriaceae > Mycobacterium > Mycobacterium europaeum. Next base: position 53,331 of record NZ_LQOU01000010.1, on the reverse strand, counting down.
GGCACCGGTGGGGGCATAGATATCGGTCCGCAAGATCCGCAACACGGACCAGATGAATACCCACAACAACATCAAAAATCCGGCGCGCGTCAGCTGCAGTACGAGTCCCTGCATCTGGCGTCCTTTCCGTCCTGGCGTCATCCCCCTGGCGCCCGTGACCCCGAGCACATCGGCAACGTCACGATACTTGGACGGTGGTCGAGGCGGGGAGAAGCAGGGCAGCGTTGAGCCAGCGGGTCAGTGGATCCGGACGATGATCTCCGAGTGGCCCAGGCGGATCACGTCACCATCGGCCAACTGCCACTCCTGTACGGGCGCGTTGTTCACGGTGGTGCCGTTGGTCGAGTTGAGGTCCGAAAGGAGCGCCACCTGCCCGTCCCACCGGATCTCGAGGTGACGCCGTGACACGCCGGTGTCGGGCAACCGGAATTGGGCGTCTTGTCCGCGCCCCACGATGTTGGAGCCCTCCCGCAGCTGATAGGTGCGGCCGCTGCCGTCGTCGAGCTGCAGGGTGACCGTCGTCCCGGCCGCCCCGTAGCCGCCGTAAGCGCCGTAGCCGCCGGCCTGCTGGCCGTAGTCGGCGGCCTGGCCATAGTCCGCCTGCTGGCCGTACTCGTAGTCGCGCTGCGGAGCCTCGGCGTACCCGCCGCCCTGGCCGGGGTATCCCCCGCCCGGGACGTTCTCGGCGTACTGCGTGTAGTCGCCGGCGTAGTCCTGCCGGCCGTAGCCGCCGCCCTGCGGGTAGCCCTGCTCGTAGCCGCCGGGCTGCTCATAACCGCCGCCCTGCTCGTACCCGCCGCCCTGCTCGTACCCGCCGCCCTGCTCGTACCCGCCGGCGCCCTGCTCGGGGTAGGCCGGCCGCTGCTCGGGCGGCGCGTAGCCACCCTCCTCCGGGCGCGCCGGTCCGCGGCCGTATTCGCCGTACCCGCCGTAGCCCTGCGGGCCACCGCCGGGCTGACCGCCGGCGGGTGGCCCGTACCCGCCGCCCTGGCGGTAACCCTGGTCGTAGCCTTGGCCCCCGTACCCGCCGGGGGCGGGAGGGCGCTGCTCGTATTGCGGCGCGTAACCGCTTTGGCCCTGCTCGGGGTATCCCCCGCCTTGGCCCTGATAGCCGCGCTGCTCGGGGTATCCCCCCGGGCCTTGGTACCCGCGCTGGTCGGGGTAGCCGCCCGGGGCTTGATAGCCGCCCTGTTCCGGGTAGCCGCCTTGGCCCTGCTCGGGGTAGCCGCCTTGGCCCTGCTCGGGCTGCCGCGGTGGGGGGTAGCCCTGCTGCGGCGGGTAGCCGCTCTGCTCGGGCGGCGGATACCCACCGCGCGGGTCAGGTCCCCCCTGCGGTTCTGCGCTACCCTCTTGCGGACGCCCGTAGCGGTCGTCGTAATACTCGTCGCTGGGCCGCCCCGGCCCCTGAGCCCCGCGGTAGCTCGAATCGTCAGTCATTGGTGCTACTCCTCGTTCTGCGCCGAACGCATTACTTGATTGTGGCCGGACGGGCTCATTGCCTGTCGGGCGGGGCTGCACATCGGGGTTGACAGCACCACGGGCGCGGTACTGGCCGGTACGCAGGTTCGACGACTGCTCGAACCGGACGACCACATCACCATACGTTTGCCACTCCTGTTCACGGATGTAGTCGGCCAAGTACCTAGCGAAAGCGCCCGACGTGAGATCGGGGTCGGCGCCCACCTTCTCGAAGTCGTGCCTTCCGAGGGTAATGATGTATTCGTTGGGGGCCAAAAACCGATTTCCGTGCAGTCGCTGGACGCCGTCGCGGGCCTCGCGGCGCAGCAGGGCCTCCACCTCCTGCGGGACGATCGATCCGCCGAAGACTCGGGCGAACGCATTGTCGACGGTCGCCTCGAGCTTGCGCTCGATGCGCGCCGCGAGCCCCCGTTGGCTACTCATGCCCCGGCGTTCGTCCGCACCTGCCGACGCGTATCGCCACCGGGCGGCAAACGATGCGCGGGATGACGTCTCACTCCAGCATGGTATCGGGAGCGCATGGCGTCGCGGCACCGTCGAAACTCTGAGAACTGCGTCCGCCCTGATCAGAGGCGTTGCCCCGCAGCGCCGCCCGGCTTCCGGGCCCGACCAGGCAGTTGGGGAATGCGGCTATTAGAGTGGTATGGTCCATCGGTTGTTTTTGCGGGCGAGTGGCGGAATGGCAGACGCGCTGGCTTCAGGTGCCAGTGTCCTTCGGGACGTGGGGGTTCAAGTCCCCCTTCGCCCACATTTGAATATTGGCGTCACCAGGGCGCCGTTCGTCGGCCTGCTGTGTCAGGCCATCTTGATCTGACGGCGGCGCGGCGACACACATCCATGTGAATTGACGCCCGCGTTCGCGCCGCTAGCGTCATTGCCAGCTCAGGAGGGGTGGCAATGTTCGTCGCGGTGGGACGCCCGGGTGCGGTGTTGTGGGCCTGCCCTACATAGACATTGATGCGCTGATCGCTGAGGCCGGTGGCGACCCCTGGGCGATCAACCGCAGTCTGCAGGCCGGTGAGCCGTTGCACATCTCCCGTCTGGCCGAGGCTTTCCGGGAAGCCGGGCGCTGCACGGCGGAGGCCGACCACGCGTTCGAGCAAGCGCGCAGCCGCTTCGACGCGGCCTGGAACCATCAGAGTGGCGACCACCCCATCAACGACTCGGCAGAAGTGCAACGGGTGGCGAAGTCTCTGGGCGTTGAGTCCCTTCGGTTACCCAAGATCGGTGTCGACCTGGAGAACATCGCAGCCGCCTTGGCCGAAGCGCAACGCACCGCCGCCAGCCAGATCGCCAACCTGGACTCCCAACTGGCGGAGATTTCCGGCTTGATCCGCCAGGCCGTCGCCATGCTGCAAGACAAGAGCCTCAGCGCGGCGGACGTCGACGCACTCCATGGGCTCATCAACACCTGTGAAAGCGATGCCCTGCGGGACACCAAAGCCGCTTTGGCCCAACTGCATTCGATACGCGACGGCTACGCCGGCTGTCTGCAGAAATCGCTGGACAGTTTGCATACCGACGGCTACGACGGCGCCCCGCTACACGGGATCGACAGCGACGGCGTCGCACCGCCATCCGATGACCAGCAGAAAGCGCTGGCCAACATCCGGCGGATCACCGACCAGGCTGTGGTGGATCAAATGGGCAAAGTGCGCGCCGCACAGGCGGCTCTGGATAAAGCCATCGCGGACCTTTATGCCCACGGGCCCGGATCACCGGAGGGCGAGGCGGCCAGCGCCAGGCTGCCCAAGCTCAAGGCAGACCTCGCGAAGGCGCTCGACGACCTCGGAAAGATCCCCAACTACAACAACATCGACCCCGCGTCGGTGAGTACCACTCCCGACGGCCATTTCACCTTCACCTACAGGGTCGACGGGCAGCCCGTCCAGGTCTTCGGGCAGCTGAAGGACGGTACGGGCGAATTCTTTGATCAGGCCACCGGCACGTCCTACACCTTCAACAGCGGCAAGTTGACCGGCATGCGAACGCCGGATCCCGGGAAGGTGGAAGCCACGCCGGAACCGTTGTGGAGTGCGATTACGACGGCAGTGGGCGGCTACGGACTCAAAGCAGGCGGCGAGGTGGCCTGGCAAGGGCTGAAGACGCTGTTCAGTCGCGAAGCGCTGCAGGGTCTTTCGGCAGACAACGTCCTCCCCCGCGCGCTGAGCGCGGCCGAGATGCGTGCGGCGACAGCCGAAGCCGACCTGTCCCCGCATGGCTCACCACTTCCGGACGTCAGCGGACAACCCGTGCCCGGCGCCCACCCCGGCCCTCCGCCCGTCGTCGAGCACGCGCCGCACGGGCCCACAGGCGGTGGAGAGATTCCCCCCGAACATGTCCCCGCGGGCCCGCATATGCCTGTGGCGCCGGACGGCCATCCGCCGCCGGTACCGCCGGGTTCACCACCGCCGCCGCCCCTGCCCCCTGAGCACGAGTTGTTCCATGGGTACCGCCCGGTCGACCCGGGTCCGGAGTTCACCAATCCGGACGGCAGCCTGATTTATCCAGATGACACGCTGTCGACGAAACCGTACGCGGTTCCGGGAACGATAATTCCCGACGCAGACTTGCCGCGAGGCGCTGTGTTGAGCCGGTTCGGCTACCCGGGCGGCGGCTACCTTGCTCCCGATGGAACACCCTTCGCGCAGGTAGCACTTCCGCCAGAGAGCGCCCTCAAACCATACTTTCAATACGTAGTCCAGGACCCAACGGCCCTGCCACCAGGCTGGCATATTGAGCAATCACAAGTAGCGTCTTGGTTTCATCAACCCGGCGGCGGTCAACAATACCGAATCATAGACGAGTTCGGGAATACTGGCACGGTTGAAGAATTGGTCAGATCGGGATTTCTTAGAAGGATTGGGTAATGGAAGATTTTTCTCGTTTATCAACCAACTGGTATCGCTGGGCGCCTGGCATGGGAGGCGGTAATCCATCCGTCTCAACGGATTGTGCGGACTGTGCAATAGTTTTCAGCACCGACGACTATTCCGTCCATCTTCGCCATGAAGGTGGTTGGTGGGTGGTGGATACCGTCAACGACCGCGGGCAGCGGCGCAATGGCGTTGCTCGACTTTCGAATTTCGATATGGCAGAAAAATACCTCATATGGGACTGGGCGACCACTGCACGTTCAGAACTCGCATCGGGGCCCTTGGGAGCCGATCTTGCCAGGCAAGGATATGCGGCCGGGGTGGAAGTATCCAAAGCCGAGACCGGCTACGAGATATGTCTGAACAAAGAATGCGCCGTGCTATCGTCGGTCAACGCCACAATATTCAGTCATCTAATGTCGAAGTCAGTGGATGAGATTGAGCGGATGGTTACCAGCGGGATCTAGCGTCGACAGCCGCCACCGGCTAATCCAAGGCAAGGGCATAGCCTGATCGGCTTGCAGGCCGCTAGCCGACCATTCATCCGGTTACGACCGCAACCACCGGTGCACCTCCGGCGTCACGGCGTCGGTGATGTCGTCGTATTCGGGGTGCTTCCTCAGCACGGTGTCGATCATCGAGCACACCGGCACGATGCGCTTGCCTTCGCGGCGGGCCTCGTCGAGGGCCTGCTCGACGAGGATGGTTGCCAGCCCGCGGCCGCCGTAAGCCGGATCGACTTCGGTGTGATGGAAGATCCGCTGGTCGCCACGGTCGACGAAGTCGGCGAGACCGACCCGCTTGCCTTCCACGGCGATGGTGTAGCGGCCGTCCTGCAGGCTGATGGTCGTTTCGGCCCCAGTTTTGTCGGCGGTCATGTGTCTCTCTTTCTGTGCGGTAGGGGTCGGGGCCGCAGCCGGGTGGTCGGCAGTGGCGGGGCGGGCAGCCGGGCGAGCGAACCGCGGTAACCGCGGACGACGCCGAAGCGTTCGTCGCCGTCCTCCCACAGTTGGCGGTACCCGACGATGTCCTCGTGGCTTCGTCCCACGAAGTTCCACCACATCACCAGCTCCTCGCTGAACGGTGTCCCACCCAGTAGCAGTACCCGCGCCGGTCCCTCCCCCACGTTCTGCAAGCGCAGCGCTGATCGGCCAGGGCCCAGGTAGGCCAGCTCGGCGGCCGTCAGAGCGGTCTCCTCCGCCCGGACCAAGCCCGCATCGCCGAGCACTCCATGCTCGAATGTCGGGTCGATGTCGAGATCCAGCCCGGCTCCGACGTTGAGATCGATTTGGGCGCCGAGCAGCGCGGTGAAGCTGTGCACGGGGGAACGGCTGCCGGCCAGCTCGCCGAGGAACACCCGCACCGTCGCGCGCGGGAGCGCGACCGGCTCCGGAGCGTAATGCGTGAAGCCGCGGCCCGTGTCGCGGTCCGCTCCGGGCAGGGCCACCCACAGCTGCACACCGTGCAAGGGGGTCGGCGACTCAACCGACACTTCGGAGTGACAGATACCGGCGCCCGCGGTCATCAGGTTCAGCTCGCCGGGCCGTATCACCGCGTGCACGCCGGCGCTGTCGTTGTGCTGCACTTCCCCACCGAACAACCAACTCACCGTCTGTAGTCCGGTGTGCGGATGCGGCGGGACGTCCACGCGCGTCGACGCCGGCCCGTAGTGGTCGATGAAGCACCACGCCCCGATCAGCGAGCGCTGGCGTTGCGGAAGCGTGCGACGCACTCGCATGGCGCGGGGCCCGCCTAACGGAACCTCTCGGGGACGCAGCATTTCGGCGCCCGCGCTCGGCGACGCCGCGCAGGCGACTTCGACCGGTGCCGGCTCGAGGTTGCTCATCGTCACCCGACGGTACCCAGCCGCCGCTACTTGCGGGGCGGGCGGAGCACCTTCATGGCCAGCCGCATGACGGGCTCGGGCACTCGGTCCTGCATCGACAGCGCGGCGTCGGCGGCGCGGGATCGCAGCGGGGCGCCGCGGCCGAACACCCGGTTCAGCGGTCCGCCTGACGGCTCGAGCACGACATGCAGTGGCGGCGTCCCGACGGTCGCTCCCAGCGCGTTGGCGATCACCATCCGCTGGATTTCACTGGTGCCCTCAAAGATGGTGTACAGCTTGGCATCCCGATACCACTTCTCCACCGGGTGATCGGTGATGTAACCCCACCCGCCCATGGTTTGAATGGCGCGTTCGGTGGCCTTCACGGCCACCTCGCTGGCGGCCATCTTCGACATCGAGCCTTCTCCGCGTTCGAAGGGAACGTTGTTGGCGGCCATCCACGAGGCTCGCCACGTCAACAGGCGGGCGGCGTCGATCTGGGTGGCCAGCTCCGCCAGCGGGAAGGCGATGCCCTGGTTGTCGATGATCGGACCGCCGAAGGCCTCACGCTCGGTGGCGTACGCCGTCGCGTACTCGAGCGCGGCGCGCGCGATTCCGATGGCCTGCGCGGCGACCATGGGCCGGGTCTGCTCGAACGTGCCCAAGGTCGCCGACCCCGAACGCTTCCCGCCCGCCACGACCTCGCGCGCTTTGGCGAGCTTGTGCTCCAGCTTGTCCTGTCCGCCAAGCAGATTCGCGGCCGGCACCCGGACGCCCTCGAACAGCAACTCGGCGGTGTGGGAGGCGCGGCAGCCCAGCTTGTCCAGCTTGCGCACCAGCTTCAGCCCGGGTGTGCCACCGGGCACCACGAACAGCGCCTGACCGCGGTGACCGAGTTCCTCGTCGACGACCGCGTTGACCACGTGCACGTTGGCGATGCCGCCGTTGCCGATCCACATCTTGTGACCGTCGATGATCCAGTCGTCACCGTCGCGGCGCGCGCGGGTGCGCAGGTTGCGTACATCACTGCCGCCTTCCGGTTCGGAGATGGCCAGCGCGGCGAGCTTGAGATCGCCTGGCGTACCGAAGCATTCGGGCGCCCACTCCAGCGTCTGCTCGGGAGACGCGGCCTGCCCGATCGCCGACAGCGCCAGCGCGGGCATCACGATCGCCAAGCCGATCCCGGCGCAGCCCCAAAACATCTCCTCCATGAACATCGGCAGGGAAAGGCCGGTCCGATCGCCGATCAGGTCGCGGTAGAACAGGGGGCTGTAGAAGCCGCGCTGGGCCGCCTCCTCCAACACCGGCCACGGGAACTCCTGGCGTTGGTCGTAGTGGAGCGCCACGGGGCGGATCACTTCTTCGGCGAACTCGTGGGTTCGTCGGGCCAGGTCGTGCTGCGCTGCGGTCGGGGTCAGGTCGAACGTCATGGATCCCGCCTTTGGGTCGGCAGACTCGGTCGTGCCGCCCGTCTACCCCGTCGACCCGGCCAGCAAACTGCCTCTACGCGCGATGGAGCGTCAGGCGGCCGAGCGCGGCCCCACTTGCGCGAGGGGCAGATGCAGCACCACCGCGGGCACTGGAACGACGTCATGTTCGTGGTTGGCGAGCAGGGCCGCATTCTCGGGCAGCTGGCGCGAGTTGATCTCGCCGGACGCGATGCGCCGCAGCACCTCGTGGGCCCGCGCGAGCTGTTCGCGCTTGCGGTATTGGCCCCCGGGCAGCTTGACGCCCGCCCACACGCCGTACTCCTCGCGGTGCGCGATGGCGTGCTGAGCGCACTGGCGCTGCTGCGCCAGCGGGCAGCGGCGTAGGCACTGGATCCGCGCCTCGACGGACGACCGCTCGTACGCACGGGCCTTCGCGGCGCCGTCACCACCGTCGTCGTCGGGGTAGCCGAACCAAAGTTCCGGGTTGGCAGCGCAGGGGTGTCCCATGTCGGTCTCCTTGTCGAGCGTGAAACGTAGGCAAAAGCGTATACAGATGCGACCGCCCAGCGCAAGAGAAACGTGACAAAAACGTATATCCGCAGCGATACGACCCCAGCTGTGTAATATCCGGCCTATGGCCGGAGCGTGCGGTGAGCCGTGAATCGGCCGGCGCGGCGATCCGCGCCCTCCGCGAGTCACGCGACTGGTCGTTGGCCGACCTCGCCGCCGCAACCGGCGTCAGCATCATGGGCCTGAGCTTCCTCGAGCGAGGAGCCCGCAAGCCCCACAAAAGCACAGTTCAGAAGGTCGAGAACGGGCTCGGGCTGCCGCCCGGCACCTACTCACGTCTGCTGGTGGCGGCCGATCCGGAGGCGGAACTGGCCCGGCTGATGGCCGCCCAGCCGCCCGCCCCGATGCCCGCCAGACGCACCGGGCCAGTGGTCGTGGACCGTCACAGCGACACGGAAGTGCTGGAAGGCTATGCCGAAGCTCAGCTCGAAGCCCTCAAATCCGTCATCGATCGCTTGCCGGCGACAACATCAAACGAATATGAGACGTATATTCTGTCTGTGATCGCTCAGTGCGTGAAGGCAGAGATGCTCGCCGCCGGTTCCTGGCGGGTCGCGGTGAATGCCGGCGCGGACTCCACCGACCGCCTCATGGAACACCTCCGGGCCCTCGAGGCGACTCGAACCGCCCTGCTCAAGCGGATGCCGACCAGCTTGAGCGCGCGCTTCGACCGGGCGTGCACGCGGTCGTCGCTGCCGGAGACGATCATCGCCGCGCTGGTCGGTGTCGACGTCGGGGAAATCTGGGACATTCGCAACCGGGGGGTCATTCCACCCGGAGCGCTCCCCCGCGTCCGCGCCTTCACCGCCGCCGTCGAATCGGAAGGCGAGCAAGGCGAGGAGGCGCAGTGACTGCCAGCGAACTCGAGGTGTTGAGCCGCGCTCACGACATGTTCGCCGGTGGCGCGCGGCCCCCGTCACTGGACGCGGGCACGGGGCACTACCGCAAGCTGTTGCGGGCAGCGGGCGGGCTGAACGACACGGTGGCGCGCGGCGGCTACCGGCTCGCCGTGGAGCACAGCCGGCACCGGTTGGCGGCGGCGGCCGCCACCGATACCGCCGCAGCGAACATCATCGCCGGCGCTTTGCGGGATCAGGCCCAGGCGCGTGATCTGACTCGAGGGGTCCTCGACGAAGCCCGGGCCGACGCCGCCGTCCCGCTGACGCCGTTGGCCCAGCGGGAGGCCATGCGGCGCCGCGCGGCGCGACTGCGGACCCAACGCTTACACGTCATGTCGGCCCGGCTTCGGGCGCGACGACACCTTGCGGAACTGCGTGCGCTGCGCTACCAACTGCTGCGCCAGCGCGCCGCGGGATCGGGGTTGACCGGGCGCGCGGCGATCGCGGTCCGCGCCGCGCTGTCGCGCCTTGGCCGACCCTACGTCTGGGGCGCGACGGGCCCCGACCAGTTCGATTGTTCGGGGCTCGTGCAGTGGAGCTACGCGCAAGCGGGAATTCACTTGGACCGCACCACGTATCAGCAGATCAACGACGGGATCCCGGTGCCGCGGTCGCAAGTGCGCCCCGGTGATCTCGTCTTCCCGCACGCGGGACACGTCCAGCTGGCCATCGGCAACAACCTGGTGGTCGAAGCACCTTATCCGGGAGCCTCGGTCCGGATCAGCCGGCTGGGCGCCAACGTCGTTATTCGCCGACCGCTATGACGAACAGGGTGAACCGATGACGGAACAAGCCGGACCCTCGGTAGCCGCCATGCAGGCGCGGCAATCAGACCTGGCCGGCCAGCACGGCACGGCCGTCGACGCCGACCGCGTGCTGGCCGAGGTGCTCGCCAGCGCGCATGCCGCCACGCGCGAGGGCGCCAGGCGACTGGATGCCATCGCCGAGCAGATCGACCATGCCACCGTGCATCAAGGGCGCCTTGCCCTGGACACACCCATGGGCGCACGGGAATTTCAGCGGTTCCTGCTGGACAAGCAGCGCGAGATCACGGCGGTCATCGAGGAGGCGCGGGAACTCAGTCGCGCGAAAAAGGCTGTACTGGAAGGTCTTCGGGACCAGTACAGCCCGGCCAATGGCTAGCAAGGCGGCCTCGCCGTGTCATCCACAATCGCCGGGTGCAGTGAATTGTCGGCAGGACGGTGCCTGGGTACTGTCGCCGGGCATGGAGGGGCCGCGACGCATCCCGCAAAGATGTGCGGTGACCGCAGCGCCGGTCGTGTAGCTGATGTCGGCGTACGAAGAGCTGCTTGCCGCGGTGAAATATGCCCGCGACCGCACCGGTGACCCGAACGCGTGGCAGGCGGGCCTGTCGCGCAGTGAGCTGGCCGCCGTGATCACCCCGACGACCCGGCCCGAGCAGCTCCAGACGATCGTGGGCAAGATCCGTCAACATGCCGCCGCGCCCGAGGGAGAGAGGGGCGAGGCGGCGGAAGCCATCGCACGCGCCGAAGCCGCACTGTCGCACCAGAATTCGGCTAGTTCACAGCTGGACATGCAAGTGATCACGGCCATCTTGAACGCCCACCTCAACGCCGTCGACGGCGGACAGGCACTGGCGAAGTTGCAGCAGGACACCGAAGCCGCGGTGCGAACACGCTCGGATCTGGACACTCCCGCCGGGGCACGGGATTTTCAGCGCTTTCTGATCGGCAAGCTTCGTGACATTCGCGCGGTGGTGCTCAACGCGAGACTCGATGACACGTCGAAATCGGCGCTGATGGCGGCGTGGACGTCGCTCTACGACGCGTCCAAGAGTCAAACGAGCAATCCCGACGAACACCCGCCGGCCGGGGAGCCCGGCGCCGATGCCGCCGCCGCTCCGGCTACGGGGGATTCTGACTGGGATCCGCTGCTGGATTCGTTGTTGGCCGACGACCCGGGCCTGGCGACCGATGATCTGTCGGGAACGGTTGCGCCGGAGGGCGCGACGGCTCCCCTGGCGCCCTTGGCGCCCGTGCCGCCGACGATGCCCAGCCTCACGCCGGGGCTGCCGAGTTTGGGTACACCGCCGGGCGGGTTTTCGATTCCCGGGCTGCAGGGTGACGACAGAACCGATCCCACTCTGCAGGGCCTCGACGACGAAGGCCTGCTGGACCCGACGGACCCGGGCGATGCGAAGGCGGACCCTTCGTCAGACGAACCGGGCGACCAGGATGAGGACTCCGCCCAGGACGCGTCGGCTGCGGGGGGTGATGCCCCCCCGGCCGGTCCCACCACTGTGACGTTGCCCGACGGCGAGACGGTGACGGCCGCCAGCCCCCAGTTGGCAGCTGCGATCAAGGCCGCGGTCGGTGGAGTGGCGATACCAGATGCCTTCCAACAGCAAGGAATAACAATTCCACCGCCAGGCACCGCGGTCGCCGAACCGGTCGACGCTGCGCGCGTGGTTCCGGCGGACATCGGAATGTTCGTCGACCGGCACGCGCTTGCGCTCGGGCCGGGCAAGGCCCTTCTCGATGGCCAAATCCAAGACATCGCCACCGTGAGCGGGCCAAGCTTTCTAGGCTGGGAGCATCCGCCGGTGACGGCCGCGACCGCACCGGCGAAGCCCGACACACCGACACCCACGCGGCCGGCGAGTTCGCCGACCATCTGACAATAGTGATCCCGCCGGTCTGGCCGGCGGCCGGGAACAGGAGACAGCGGATGGCAGATTCGATCCATGTGGTGCCCGAGCACTTGCGTCAAGCCGCCGCGCGCCACCAGGAGACCTCTGAGTACTTGCGTACGGTCCCGTCCTCGCACGAGGCCATACAGGAAAGCCTGGACTCGCTGGGCCCCATCTTCGGTGAACTCCGTGACGCCGGGCGCGAATTGCTCGAGCTCAGACGCCAGTGCTACGAGCAACAGGCAGCCGACCACGCCGACCTGGCGGACAAACTCACGGCTTCGGCAACGATGTGGGAACAACACGAGCAGGATGCGGCACGCAACCTCGGCGGCATTGCTGACCGCGGTCGATGACGGACGCGAATCCCGCTTTTGACACCGTTCACCCGAGTGGGCACATCCTCGTCCGCTCCTGCCGCGGCGGGTACATGCACAGCGTTGCGCTGAGCGAAGAGGCGATGGAGACCGACGCCGACACGCTGGCGCGAGGCATCTTGCTGACCGCCGACGTGTCTTGCCTGAAGGCATTGCTGGAAATCCGCGCTGAAATCCTGGCGGCCGGACACACCCCCTCGGCCGAGGTACCGACCCCGCGAGACCTCGATGCGGCGATCGAGAAGCTGCTGGCCCACAAATTGCGCCGGCGCGGCAGCGTGATCTAACCGGCTCCCGCGCCTACAGCACCCAGGTCTTGGCCGCCCCGGGATCAGGAACGATATCGGTGGGCGGCTCTACGGGGTTGGGGCCGAACAACTCTCGTGCGCGAGCGAGCAGGGCACGCACTTCGTCGAGTTGCTGCTGCAGGGCAGATTCAGCCATATCTCCACGCTACCCAGGCCGTCACAGCTGCACAATTCACTGACCGAATAGGCGATTCATCAGCTCCCGGTACGCTTAGCCGGTGGCGATCTTCGGTCGGATGACGGCGCGTCAGCGCCTCCGGAGAGCTACCCGGGAATCACTGGCGATGCCCGCCTTCAGCTCTCCCATCGATTGCACCCCGTGGGTGATCGGTGGTCTTTGGCCTGCCGAACTTTCGCCGGTCACCTCCGAAAACGCCGCGCTCGCAGAATATCTGAGGACCGACCTGCAGCGAATCGCCGACAGCGCCAACGAGCAGCTGAAGATGATCAAGCGTGCGGGTCTGGCCGATCTGCCCCGCCAGGCGGAGGAGACTCGGGTCATCGACGAAGCGCGTGCCAGGGCTGTGCGCCGCGTCGAATCGACGATTCGCCAGCTGCGCGCGGTGAACGCCGGGGTGACCGTCGGACATCCCCGACCGCAGGTCGGCGGACCACCGTCATCGGGCATGGATCAGACCCGGGTCATTCCTGCCGTGACGGGCGCGGAACCTCCCGATGCGGCCCCCGCGACTGTGCATAAGCCCCGCTGGCGAATCGCCCGCAAGCCGGCTCCGGTCGTGCCGCAAGGCGGTGGCGATGAGCCCGGGCCACCTCCGGATGAAATCGCCGCCGAGGCGAACACCGCGGACACCGCCGAACCGGGCATGGAGGAGACCCAGGTCATACCGAGCGTCACGGATGCGGAGGCCGCCGTCGGCGCGACGGACGGGAGCGTGCAGCCGGGTCGGGAGCCCGCCGCCGACGGCCGTCGCCTAGACGTGGCCGAGCCGGTGCCGGTCCCCGACGAGGCGCAGCCGGCCGAGCAGGAGCCGCCCGACGACGACGACGGGGCGGCGGCTGCTCTGGAGCAGACGCAGGTAATCCCGGTCATCACCGAGCCCGGGCCGGTGATGGACCGGCCGACCGAGAGCTCGGAGCCCGTCGCCGACGGTCGCCGCCACGTGGAAGCACAAGAGGCGGCAACGTGCCGGCCCGAACCCGAGCGGGCTGCAGAACCGGTGGACGACACCACGGCGGAGTCGACCGAGGAGACGCAGGTGATTCCGGCGATCACCGACGCCGGCCCGGTCAACGAACTGCCGGTCGAGGCGCAGCCGGCCCCGCAGGCGCCGCCCGCCGACGGCGCGGCGGCTTCTCTGCAGGACACGCAGGTCATCCCCGCGATCACCGAAGCCGAGCCCGTCGTCGGCGAGCCGGCGGGCAGCGGCCGCCATCATGCGGTCGTCGGCGAGCCCGTCGTGGGGCGCGATGTACCGCAGGCTCCCCCGAAGAAGCCCGCCCCACCGCGCGACAAGGCTGCCGCTGCAACGGGTTTCGAGGTCGACAGACTCAACCGGCTGCTCGAGTACGTGGTCCGCCAGGAACCGCGGCTGAACTGGGCCGTCGGTGATCGCGCGGACGGTACGACGGTTTTGGTTACCGACCTCGCCCACGGATGGATACCGGCGGGTATTACCCTGCCGGCCGGCGTGCGGTTGTTGGAACCCGACCAACGCAGCGGCAGGGTCTCTGCCTTGATCGGCGACGCGGTGCGGGTCGTGACCTACGCTCCCGGTGATTCGCTGCACCGCTCGGTCGACTTCGCCGCGACCAAATCATCGCTGGAACCGCGCGAGCTGCCGGCCATCGAGGATCTGGGCACAGTGCTGAGCCAGACCACGCGCCGCTTTGATGGGCTCCCCCGGATCGTGCAGAGGCTGGCGGACGCGGCGGCCGCGGGTGCCGTGATCATCGACCAGGAGGTCGACGTGCTGCGGGTGCACCTCGATACGGCGCGCTACCAGCTTCTGGTCCAGTACCCGGCGGTGAATCCGGCACTTCTGCTCAAGTGTCTATTGATGGCCGCCACCGAAGGCATCGCGAGCGGAGACGCGGTGTCGGCGAACTATCACCTCGCCTGGTTTCAGAAACTCGCCGGTCGGCCGCCGGGCACGTAGGCCGCGAGGGGTTGCGCGCAACGGGGGATTTTTGAATTGACGCTGGTGGGAGGGGTCGACATACTGTGACCGTGTCGGGTTCGGGCAGTCGCGCGAATCTCAGCGACAAGGATCTCGTCGAATCAGTCCTTCGCGAACTGAGCGAGGCGGCCGACAAATGGGAAGCCCTCGTTGCCCAGGCCGAGGCCGTCACCTACAGCGTCGACCTCGGCGACGTCTATGCCGTGGCGAATTCCGACGGACGGTTGCTCAAGCTGACCCTGCACCCCGGGGTGATGACCGGATATGCCCACGGCGAGCTGGCCGACAGGTTGAATCTGGCGATCGCGGCGCTCCGCGAAGAGGCCGAGGCCGAGAACCGGGCCAGTTACGGCGGACCGCTGCGCTAACGCGCGCGTCGCGCGCTCATCGACCGTCGCGGGGTTGGATGGGCGCCGGCTCTCTTCGCGCGCGTCGCGCGCTCATCGACCGTCGCGGGATCGGATGGGCGCCGGCTCTCTTCGCGCGCGTCGCGCGCTCATCGACCGTCGCCCGGCGGTCCCGCGAAGGCTTGCGCGATCTCCAGCCAGCGCTGGGCCTCGGCCCCGTGCGCCGTGATGTCCAGAGCGCTGAGCGGGCGGCGCTGCGTGACCAGAAAGCAGAAGTCTTCGGCCGCACCGGTGACCCGCTGCGCCGCGTCGGGGGGTCCCCAGCTCCAGGTGTCGCCGCCCGGTCCGCGCAGCTCGACCAGGAACGGTGCGGCCGGAGCAGGCAAATTGTTGACGAAGAAGGCGTAGTCGCGGGTGCGTACCCCCAGGTGGGCGATCGATCTCAGCCGGTCGGTGGCCGCGCGTTTGACGCCCAGCGCGTCGGCGACATCCAGGCCGTGGGCCCAGGTCTCCATCAACCGCGCGGTTGCCATCGACGCCGCGCTCATCGGCGGCCCGAACCAGGGCAGCTTGCGCCCCGCGGGAACCTTCAGCAGCTCGTCGTGCAGGCGGCGACGGGTGGCCCGCCAATCGGCGAGCAATTCGGCCGGCGCCAGGGCCGCCAACTCTTCGGCGCCCGCGTCGACGAAGCCGGTCGGGTCGGCCGCGGCGGCCTTGAGCTGTTCGGCGAACCCGGCCTCGTCGGTGACCGAGGTCAGCGCGACCCGGTCGGTCCACAACAGGTGGCCGATCTGATGCGCGATGGTCCAGCCGGGCGCCGGCGTCGGATCGGCCCAGCGTTCGGCCGGCAGCGGCGCCACCAGGCCGTCGAGTTCATCGCTTTCCGCACGTAGGTCAGCCACGATCGATTCGGGACCCGCCATCATTGCCTCCGCTCGTCCGTCGCCCCCGCCGGGTAGCGATTATTCGCCTGCTCGCCGCGCCGGCCCAGGAAGCTGTGCATGGCCAGACCGGCCAGGTACAGACCCGAGCCGAACAGCGCGAATGCCGGTGCGTGCCCGTCGGCGGGAATCAACGCCGCGGCCACCGTGATCGCGACGATGAACGATACCCAGAACAGCGCGTCCTGTACGGCGAAGACGTGGCCGCGAAGGGCGTCGTCGACGTCCATCTGCATGGCCGAGTCGGCGCACAGCTTGACCATCTGTCCGCTCACTCCCAGGAAGAAGCCGCACGCCACCATGATCGGCAGCAGCAGCCCCGCGCCCGCGACCTCGATGATCGCCGACGTCGCCAAGGCGCCGTTCACCGTCGTGTAGCGCCCCCAGCGACGGACCGCGGGCGGCGTCAGCACGTTGGCCAGGAACGCGCCCAGGCCCGCGGCGCCGAAGAACAGCAGTGCGGTACCCAATCCCCCGGCCTCGGGATGGGTCATGTGGTGGACCAGCAACAAAACCAGCAAGGAATTGATGCCGATCACCATGCGGTGGACCGCCAGGCCGGACAAGGTGGCGGAGACCGTCGGCCGCTGCGCCACCGTCCGCGCGCCGTGCAGCCAACCGGTGACCACGGCGTAGACGACCGGCCCGTGGATCGCCCGCTTGGTGTCGTCCGGGCCCAGTACATGGGAGCCGAACCGCCAGGACAGCAGCAGCGCGATCAGTATGGGGATCGCGGTCAGGAAGATGATCGCCGAGGCTCCCTTGTCGTCGGCGCCGAACACGAACCGGGGAACGAGCATGAAGTTGGCGCCGATGAAGGCGGCGACGGCCCCGACCGCGTTGGCCGCGGCGTTCATCGTGACAACCTGTTCCCGCGGCACGACGTGCGGCAGTGACGCCGACAGCCCGGACGCGACGAACCGGGCCAGCCCGTTGGCGAACAGCGCGCCCAGTAACAGCGGCAGGTCGCCGGCCCGGACGGCCAGGATGGTGCCGATGGCGGCGATCAGGACGAGGCGGCCGGCGTTGGCGCCGACGAGCACCAGCCGCCGGTCCCAGCGGTCCATCAGCGCTCCCGCGAACGGCCCCAACAGCGAGTAAGGCAGGAACAACACGGTGAACGCCCGCGCGATCGCCATCGGATCGGCAGCGCGGTCCGGATTGAACAGCAACGCCCCCGCAAGCCCCGCCTGAAACAGCCCGTCACCGAATTGGCTCGCCATGCGCACCTGCAGCAGCCGCCAGAAGTCTGGCAAACTGCGCACCGACCGCCACATTTCGGCGGGTGCGCTCGAGTGCATCCGGGATGGGATCACGAACCGACTTCCACGAGGGGGCTAGCAAGCTCGCCACGATCCGAGCCGCCTTACCAACAGTACAAATCTTCACGCCCCACGCTCGATTCCCCCGGGCGGCAAGCACCGGATGCGATGATGGTGGGGTGCCGCCGCCCGAGGATCCAGAGGACTATGTCGCGCCGGCCGCGCAGCGGGTGCGCGCGGGTACCTTGCTGCTGGCCAACACCGACCTCTTCGAACCGACGTTCCGGCGCAGCGTGATCTACATCGTCGAGCACAACGATGGCGGGACGTTGGGGGTCGTGCTCAACCGCGCCAGCGAGACCGCGGTGTACAACGTGCTGCCGCAGTGGACGAAATTGGCGGCCAAGCCGAAGACGATGTTCATCGGCGGACCGGTGAAGCGTGACGCGGCCCTGTGCCTGGCGGCGTTGCGGGTTGGCGCCGATCCGCAGGGTGTCGCTGGCCTGCGGCATGTGGCCGGCCGGGTGGTGATGGTCGATCTCGACGCGGACCCCGACACGATCGCCCCCCTGGTCGAGGGGGTGCGAATTTTCGCGGGCTACTCCGGCTGGACCATCGGCCAGCTGGAAGGCGAAATCGAGCGCGACGACTGGATCGTCTTGTCCGCCTTGCCATCTGACGTTCTCGCAGGGGCGCGGTCCGACCTGTGGGGACAGGTGCTGCGTCGCCAGCCGCTGCCCCTGTCGCTCCTGGCCACCCATCCGATCGACCTCAGCCGCAACTAGCTCCACTCCCCCGCGTTGGGGTGGCGGCCGGATTTCAGTGGCAGGACTGCGTGCAGCCGGCGCAGGTCCCCGCGCATACGGGCGCGGCCGACTCTTCTCGCAGTGCGAAGCGCGCGCTCTGCCAGGATCCGGCCGCGACCGTCCCGATAGCGCCGGCGACGCAGACGATCAGCACCACCAGCGCGGTGTGCGGGGGCGCGGCCAGCGCCACCACGCCGCCGGCCGCCAGCATGATCGCCGCTGCCAGTTGCGCAGGAGCCATGGACCGCAGCGCCAACGCGGTGGGCTCGACATTCTGAGGATGCGCCAGCGACCACGTTCCGAATCCGGCGGAGGCCACCGCCGCACACATGCACAGCACGCCCGCAATCAGCATGGGCTCACAATACGAGCACGGCCGCCGGTCCGCTCAGCGGGCTCCGAGGGTGCCGGGGTGCGCGCCTAGTGCTGCAGAAATGAAAAGTTGGGCAGCGGGGGCAGGCCGGGAACCAGGGCCAGCAGGTTCGGCGTCGGCTGCCGGCTGGGCACGGGCGCCTGCACTGGCAGGCGCGCCGGAGCCATGGCCGAGGTCTGCGTCAGCGGAGCCACCGTTGGCGCCTGTGCGATCGGGGGTGTGAGCGGCGTCTGCCCGACCGGGGCGGTGACGGGCGGCTGTGCGATCGGGGGCGTGGCCGGCGTCTGCCCGGCCGGGGGTGCGGCCGGCGTCTGCCCGGGCAGTCCGGCCGGTGAGGCCGCCGGCGTCTGAGCCGGAGCGGGGGTGTGGGCCCCGGGAACCGTCACGCGAAAGCCGTTGACGATGGCGTCCGTGGCCGGTGCGTCGGCGACGGCCACCGCGCGATCGGTGGTCACGGCGAGCGACACCAGGTATTTGTCCGGCCCTGAGGTGGCGATGACGTGGCGCCGCGAGGTGTTGAGCGTCATGTCGCCGTCACGGTAGGTGCCTTCGACGATCGACGACGGGAAGCCGCCGAAATCGGCCATCGAGGCGTTCGTGGGCTGCCAGGCGAGAAGTCGCTGGCTGTCCACGTAGCCGTGGGAGATGGCCTCCCTGGGGTCGAAATTGCCAACCAGCTTGTAGACCACTACCTGGGCATTTGAGCTGTAGATGCTGCTGCCCTGCCGGTCGGCGATCACCGCGAAGGCGTCGGGCACGTTGGGGTCGGGGACCTGAGTCCACCGCGCCGGCACCGGCAAGGTGATGTCGAGCGCCTTGAGCCCTTGCGGTTTCTGCGCTTCGAGCTTGACCCCCTTCGACTCGAGGTATTCGCGGATGGTCCCGGAGGTGGCGGGGGTGACCGCGGGGGCCACCGGCGCGGCGGGAGCGACCGCGCTCGGCGCCGCGGCGGCCGGGGCCGCCGGCGCCGCGACCGGATTCGCGGCCGGCGGTGCGGCGAGCAGCCGGTTGGTCGGCGCCTGCGCGGGCGCGGCGGCGGCGTTCTGCGGCGCTGGTGCCGGGATCGCGGGAACGGGTGCCGGCGCGGGAAGCGAGGGGTCTGCCGATGCCTGCGCGCTCGTGACAACCGCCATGCCGATCAGGCCGGCGACCAGACCCCCGACGAGCGCACGGTGGGCGGGGACGATCTCGATCATCTGCGTCGGTCCTTCCAATGGCGCACTGCCAGCAGTTAGAGGCCGACTGTAACTACAGGTCAAAGGCGGTGGATAGGCCCGAGACAGAGCTGGGATGAACCCCTGATCCGTGTGCAACGGAACCGAGATCATCCTGTGGCCGGGCGTTTCGGTCGAGGCCACCCTTATACCCTGTTCAGGTGACCGACTCCCCGACCACCGCCGCCGAGAGCAGCCCCGGTGCCGTTCAGACGGACGCCGATGCGCCGACGTATCGCTACACCGCGGCGCTGGCGGGCCGTATCGAAAGCACCTGGCAGGAGAACTGGGCGAGGCTCGGGACGTTCAACGTGCCCAATCCGGTCGGTTCGCTGGCCCCGGCGGACGGCACCCCGGTCCCCACCGACAAGTTGTTCGTGCAGGACATGTTTCCCTATCCCTCGGGGGAGGGACTGCACGTCGGCCACCCGCTGGGCTACATCGCCACCGACGTCTACGCCCGCTACTACCGGATGACGGGACATAACGTCCTGCACGCGTTGGGCTTCGACGCCTTCGGGCTGCCCGCCGAGCAATACGCCGTGCAGACCGGCACCCATCCGCGCACCCGGACCGAGGCCAACGTCGTGAACTTCCGGCGTCAACTTGGCCGGCTGGGGCTTGGTCACGACAGCCGGCGCAGCTTTTCGACCACCGACGTCGAGTTCTACAAGTGGACGCAGTGGATCTTCCTGCAAATCTACAACGCCTGGTTCGACACCGCGGCCCGCAAGGCCCGCCCGATCGCCGAGCTGATCGCCGAATTCGATTCCGGCACAAGGCGCCTCGAGGATGGACGGGATTGGGCCACGCTGCCGGCGGGGGACCGGGCCGACGTGATCGACAGCCACCGACTGGTGTATCGCGCCGACTCGATGGTGAATTGGTGTCCCGGCCTCGGCACGGTGCTGGCCAACGAGGAGGTCACCTCGGACGGCCGCAGCGACCGCGGCAACTTCCCGGTGTTCCGGAAGCGGTTGCGGCAGTGGATGATGCGCATCACCGCCTACGCCGACCGGTTGCTCGACGACCTGGACGTGCTGGACTGGCCGGAGCCGGTCAAGTCCATGCAGCGCAACTGGATCGGTCGCTCCACCGGCACGCGGGCGCTGTTCTCGGCGCACGACGGCGGCGGCGAGACGGTCGACATCGAGGTGTTCACCACCCGGCCCGACACCATGTTCGGCGCCACCTACCTGGTGCTGGCTCCCGAGCACGACCTGGTCGACGGGCTGATCGCCGGCGCTTGGCCGGAGGGGACCGACGTGCGGTGGACGTATGGGTCCGCGACACCGGGGGAGGCGGTGGCCGCATACCGGCGGGCGATCGCGGCGAAGTCCGACCTCGAGCGTCAGGAGAGCAGGGACAAGACCGGCGTCTTTCTGGGCAGCTACGCGACCAATCCCGCCAACGGCAAACCGGTGCCGATCTTCATCGCCGACTACGTGCTGGCCGGCTACGGCACCGGCGCGATCATGGCGGTTCCCGGCCACGACCAGCGCGACTGGGACTTCGCCAAGGAGTTCGGCCTGCCGATCGTGGAAGTCATTGCCGGAGGCGACATCTCGGAGGCCGCATACGCCGGCGACGGCGTGCTGGTCAACTCCGGCTACCTCGATGGGTTGGACGTGCCGGCGGCGAAGGAAGCGATCACCGCCCGACTGGAGGCGGACGGCCGCGGCTGGGCCCGGATCGAATTCAAGTTGCGGGACTGGCTTTTCGCCCGGCAGCGCTACTGGGGTGAACCGTTTCCGATCGTCTACGACAGCGACGGACGCGCGCACGCGCTCGACGAGGCCGCACTGCCGGTCGAGTTGCCCGACGTGCCCGACTATTCCCCGGTGCTGTTCGACCCCGACGACGCCGACAGCGAGCCGTCGCCACCACTGGCCAAGGCGACCGACTGGGTGCACGTCGAACTCGACCTGGGCGACGGCCTGCGGCCCTACACCCGCGACACCAACGTGATGCCGCAGTGGGCCGGCAGCTCCTGGTACGAACTGCGCTACACCGATCCGCACAACTCGGAGCAGTTGTGCGCCAAGGAAAATGAGGCTTATTGGATGGGCCCGCGGCCCGCCGAGCACGGCCCGCAGGATCCCGGCGGTGTCGACCTCTACGTCGGAGGCGCCGAGCATGCGGTGCTGCACCTGTTGTACGCCCGGTTCTGGCACAAGGTGTTGTACGACCTGGGCCACGTGAGTTCCCGCGAACCGTACCGCCGCCTGGTCAACCAGGGCTACATCCAAGCGTTCGCCTATACCGACTCGCGCGGCTCATACGTTCCGGCCGACGAGGTGGTCGAGCACGACGGCCACTTCTTCTACGGGGGACCGGACGGCGAGATCGAGGTCTTCCAGGAATTCGGCAAAATCGGCAAGAGCCTGAAGAATTCGATCTCGCCCGATGAGATCTGCGACGAGTACGGCGCGGACACGCTCCGGGTCTACGAGATGTCGATGGGCCCGCTGGAAGCCTCCCGCCCATGGGCCACCAAGGACGTCGTCGGGGCGCACCGCTTCCTGCAGCGGGTGTGGCGCCTGGTGGTCGACGAGCAGACCGGCAAGACCCGGGTGCTCGACACCGACGGGCCGCAAGAGCTCGACGGCGACACCCTTCGAGCGCTACACCGCACCATCGCGGGAGTCTCGGAAGACTATGCCGCACTGCGCAATAACACCGCGGCCGCCAAGCTGATCGAGTACACCAACCACCTGACCAAAGAGCACCGCGACGCGGTGCCGCGGGCCGCGGTCGAGCCGCTGGTGCTGATGCTGGCGCCGCTGGCCCCGCACATGGCAGAGGAGTTGTGGCTGCGGCTGGGCCACACCACCTCGCTGGCGCATGGCCCGTTCCCGGAGGCGGACCCGACGTACCTGGTCGACGACAGCGTCGAATACCCCGTCCAGGTCAACGGCAAGGTGCGCGGGCGAGTGGTGGTAGCCGCCGACGCCGACCAGGAGACCCTGAAGGCCGCGGCGTTGTCGGACGAGAAGGTCCGGGCCTTCCTGGCGGGCGCCAACCCCCGCAAGGTGATCGTGGTCCCCGGTCGGCTGGTCAACCTGGTCATCTGACCATCGCCGCGTCAGCGCCCCGTCGGCCGCAGCACCACCTCGTGAACGTGGCCGTCCGGTGGCGTGGCCACGACGTTGGCGACGGCGGCGGCGACGGTTTCCGGCTTGAGGAATTTGGTGGGGTCGTAGGTGCCGCCCTCGAATGCGACGAGCTCGCGCTGCATCTCGCTGTCGGTGCGGCCGGGGTAGACCGTCGTCACCCGCAGCTCCGGCTCGTCGGCGCGCAGTGAGTCGGCGAAGGCCCGCAACGCGAACTTGCTGGCCGAGTAGGAGGCCATGCCGGGAGAGACGTTGCGCCCCGCGCCGGAGTTGATGAACACCACCTGACCGCGCGCACGCCGCAGCGCCGGCAGCAGGGCGAGTGTAAGTTCCACCGGCCCAAAGACATTGACGGCGAAGGTGGCACGCCACTCATCGACGTCTGACTCCGCGACATGACCGGGGATGGATACCCCGGCGTTGTGCACCAGCACGTCGAGTTCGTCCACGATCTCGCAGGCGGCCTCGATGTCGTCGGAGTCGGTCAGGTCCAGTGGAAACGTCGTCGAGCCGAGTCGCTCCGCGACGGCGTCGAGCCGGTCAGAAGGCCGGCCGGCCAGGAGCAAGGTGTGGGTGGGGGCCAGCGCGGCGGCGATTGCGGAGCCGATACCGCCACCGGCGCCGGTAATGAGTGCAGTGGGCATGTAAGGGAGTCTACGGACGCAGCCAAAATGGTTGACTGGTAGGTAATTTCACGCCTCTTTGCACGCCGGCGGCTCACCCGCGGGGCCGGATGTCGGTTCGCCGCAGGCCAGCCGCTCCAGCGGCGCCAGCGCCTGCATCAGGGTGCCGAGGTCGGATGCGGGGAGCTGGCTGAGCATGGCGGCCAGGGAAGCGCGCCGGTTGGCCAGGGACTCGCCATGGACGGCACGTCCACGCGGCGTGATGTCGACCAGCACTGCCCGCAGGTCGGACGGGTCCCGCGAGCGTTTCACCAGTCCCAGCTTCTCCAGCCGGCGGATCGCCACGGTGGTGGTGGGAGTCCGCACCCGTTCGTGGGCTGCCAGGTCCGTCATTCGGATCGGCCCCTGATCCAGCAAGGTGACCAGGATCGACAATTGCGCCAACGTCAGTTCGCCCGCGGCCGCGCCGCTCGGGTCCCCGCGACGCAGAATTGAAAACAATTTGGACAGCGCGCGGTGCAAACCTTCCGCAAGCTCGGTCACGTCGGCCGAGGTGGGTTCGCTGTCCGCCATAACCGGGGAGTCTAACGCGATATCAGGCACGTACAAGGTAGCTATGCCGACTAATTAGTGGCAATGGGCGGTCAAAGTACCTGGGACAAGAATCGCTGGAGGCGTTCGGTCTGCGGGGCTTCGAAAATCTGCTCCGGTGGCCCGGATTCCACGACCTTGCCACGATCCATGAAGACAATGGTGTCGGATGCCGAGCGGGCGAAGCCCATTTCGTGGGTGACCACGATCATCGTCATCCCGTCTGCGCCGAGGTCGGCGATGAGTTGGAGAATCCCTTTCACCATTTCGGGATCCAGCGCCGACGTCGCCTCGTCAAAGAACATCACTTGCGGGGCCATGGCCAGCGCGCGGGCGATGGCGACTCGTTGTTGTTGGCCACCGGAGAGCATTCCGGGCCGGGCATCGGCTTTGTGCTTCAGGCCAACTCGTTCCAATTGGGCCAGCGCCAGCTGGCGCGCCTCCTCGGCGGGCAGGCGCCGCAATTTGCGGGGCGCCATCGTCACATTCTTCAGCACGCTCAGATGCGGAAAGAGATTGAAATGCTGGAACACCATGCCTATGCGCTGCCGCAGTTCGTCGGGATCGTCGCGGAGCACCGATCGGCCGTCGAGCAGGATGTCGCCGCTATCAGGTTCGTGCAACCGGTTCAAGGTGCGCAGCAGCGTCGACTTGCCGGAGCCGGAGGGTCCGATCACGGCGACGGTGCTGCCGGCGGGAGCCTCGAAATCGACCCCGCGCAGGACCTTGTTCCCGCCGAGGGTTTGGTAAATGTCCTTGGCGGTCAAAGATACTGATGTCCGCCCGGAGGCGACGACGCTCATGTGATCTCCTGGCCGAACGTCGTCGTGAGCATGTCCGAATTGTCGTCGGCGTCGGGGGCGCCCCGGCCGCGGCGCAGGCGAGCGTCGATGTAATTGACCAGATGCGTCAGCGGAATGGTCAATATCAGGTAGAAGAGTCCGGCCGCGACCAGCGGCGACAGGCTTCCGGTCTGTGCGTTCAAGTCCCGGCCCACTTGGAAAAGCTCCCGCTGATCGGCAATCAGGCCAAGGAAGTAGACCAAAGCGGAGGCCTTCAACAACCCGATGAACTGGTTGACCAGCGCCGGCAGCACCCGGCGTATCCCCTGCGGCACCACCACCAACCGCATCGCGGTCGGATAGCTGAATCCCAGAGCGCGGGCGGCCTCCAGCTGACCCGGGTCCACACTTTGTATTCCGGAGCGCAGGATTTCACCGATGTAGGCCGCGGCCATCAAGCCCAGTGCGGCGATTCCCAGCGGGTAGGGGTTCTTGTTGGTCAGTCCGCCGACCAGCGGCCCGATGCCCATTCCGATGAGCAGGATGATCACCACTTCCGGAAGGCCGCGGAAGATGTCGGTGTATACCCGGGCCGGCCAGCGCAACCAGCGCCGATGCGAAATGCCCGCCATGGCCAACACCATGCCGAGCGCCAGACCGATCGCGATGGCGCTGTTGGTCAGGATCAACGTGTTCGGCAGGCCCGTCGTGAGCAGCGCCGGGATGGCCCGCCGGTACATGTCCCAGTCGAAGAACGAGTCACGTAGCTGGGCGAGCGTCGACTTCGGCGCGGCGGCGTCCGGGACCGCGCGATGCCGGCTCGCGGCGATCGCGGCGAAATCCGGCAGGCTGGGCGCGGGGCCGGCTTTCGACCCGGGCTTCCATCCCGGCGGCAGGCTGCGCGGCACCCATTCGCAGTACAGCTTGGCCCAGGTGCCGTCGGCGATCACCGCGTCCAGCCCGGAGTTCAGCGCGTCGATCAGCGGCTTGTTCTCCCTGGCGACCGCGTATGCCACGAAATTGCCTGGGCTGAAAGTGTTGGCGACGGTCAACGCGGGATCACCCGGCCGAATCAGGGTCGCGGCGAGGGTTCCCGGCGCCACCCACGCGTCGATCTGCCGGGTCTTGAGGCTGGCGTACAGGGTGGCGAAGCCGGGGTACTTCACCGGTTGCAGGTGCAGGGTGTCGACGACGTAGGACTCCTCGACGGTGCCCTGGACGACGCCGATGCGCTGGCCGGCCGCCAGCTCGCTGAACTTGTGGATCGGTGAGCCGGGCGGCACCACCAGGGAGTAGAAGCCGAAGTCGTAGCCGTTGGTGAACGCGACGGTGCGTCGACGCTGGGCGGTGGCCTTCACCGATGCCGACCCCACGTCGAAACGCCGGGAAGCCACTTGCGCGAGCAGCGCGGAAAAGTCTGTGCTGACAAAGCGGAGCTGGAGATGGAGCTTGTCGGCGATGGCGCGCAGCAGCAGGTTGTCGAAGCCGCTGAATTCACCGGTGGGATTGATGCAGATGTTGGGCGGGGCGTCCGACAGGGTCCCCACCGTCAGCACGCCCGGCACGCCAAGGCCCAGCGTGCCGATGTCGACCGCGCTCAAGGGTTCGACCGAATTGGTCGTGTCGCGGTCCTCCTCCTGCGCCGGCCGCGCCTGGGTGAGATCTTTGGGTAAGGCCGTGGCGCTGTCCAAACCGGAAGGCGCGCATTGGTTCCAGTCGGCGGCGGCGGGCGCCGCGAGCCCGCCTGACGCCATCCCGCACACCAACACAATGGTCGCGGTGAGTCCGAACAGCCTTCCGCGGCGCAGGGTGCGCCGGCCCGCGCGCGCATTCATCCCTGCCACCGTATCGACCGGCGGACGGGTTCGTCGGGTGAGTGCCCCCGCTAGAGCGCCAGTGACGGCTCGACGCCCACGGGTTCGGCGTCGGCGAGTACCTCGAGCTGTCCGGGTACGACGGGGCTCACGTCGTCGGGCGGTGTGAACACCCTGCGCCTGGACAGCTCGGCCAGCATGGTCTGGGCCGCCAGGTAGGACCGACTCACGCAGGCGGCCCGCGCGGCCTCGGGATCGCGCCGGTTGATCGCGGCGGTCTCCTCTTCGTAGAACGGCAGCATCTCCTCGCGGCCGCCCTGGTAGGTCAGCCAGAACACCCGGGGGATGAGGTCCTGCGAGGCGCGGATCGTGGCGTGCAGCCGCGGTCCGGCGTATTCGTCGTTGATGGTGCGCCGGTACTCCGCGGCGATGTCGCAGAAGGCCCGCGAATCCTTGGCGCTGCGCAGGGACCGCATGAAGGCGTCGAGTTGGCCGAGGATGCGCGGGGTCGGGCTGGTGGCGGCGCGCGCGGACGCGATCCCGTTCAGCAGACCGTCGAGCTCGTGATGTTCGAGGACGGTGGCCTCGTCGAACCGTTCGACGAACGCGCCCCGGTGATAGCGGGTGGAGACAATGCCGTCGTGTTCGAGCTGGACCAGCGCCTCTTGAATGGGAACCCGGCTGACACCCAGCCCCAGGGCAATCTCATTGCGATCGACGCGGTCGCCGGTGCGCAACTTTCCCGTCAGCAAGAGGTGCAGGATGTGCGAAACAACCAGGTCTTTTTCTTTGACCCCGTATTTCTTCGGCATTCGTTGTTGAGTCTCTTTCAAACCCCGTTTTGACCAGCTGGCGCAAGAAGTTTCTCACGAGTGGGCTCGTACTTTCCGGTGTTTGACCGATAAATGGTTGTGACCGGTCTACCGATTATCGCGCCAGCGGCACAGCGTTTCTGCGGCGCTGAGGTCGTAATTCGGGCCGTCACACGCCACGGTCAGCAGCGTGACACCGAGGCCGGCCAGTGTTTCGGCGTTGTCGACAAGTCCGCCGCGGTCCTGCACGGCGGCCGACCGTTCGATGCTCGTGGCGTCGCGGCCGACGTCGGTGCAGTGCCGGGCCAGAACCTCTGACTTCGCGGGAAACTCGTCGGCCGACGTGAAACTGTGCCACACGTCGGCGTACTCGGCGACCAGTCGCAGCGTCTTGCGCTCGCCGCCGCCGCCGATCAGGACCGGAATGTCGCGGGTCGGTGGCGGGTTGAGTTTGGCCAGGCGCGCCTTGATCCGGGGCAGGGCGGCCGCGAGGTCATCGAGGCGGCTGCCCGCCGTGCCGAATTCGTAGCCGTACTCGTCGTAGTCCTTTTGCTTCCATCCCGAGCCGATGCCCAGAACCAGCCGACCACTACTGATGTGGTCGACGGTGCGGGCCATGTCGGCCAGCAGTTCGGGATTCCGGTAGGAGTTGCACGTGACCAGCGCGCCGATCTGGATGCGCGATGTCTGCTCGGCCCACGCCCCGAGCATGGTCCAGCATTCGAAATGCGCGCCGTCGGGATCGCCGTAGAGGGGAAAGAAGTGGTCCCAGTTGAATGCGATGTCGACGCCGATGTCCTCGCAGCGGCGCACGGCGTCACGAATTTGTCCGTACTGCGGCGCATGCTGAGGCTGCAATTGCACGCCGATCCGGATGGGCAGGGCAGATGTCATAAGCCCACCGTAGGCTCACCGCCGGTCGAGCACCGAGCGCAGCAGGTCGATCAGGGCGAGCGGTTGGTCGCTTTGCACCGAGTGGCCGGCGTTCTCGACGACGTGCGTCGTGCGGAAATGTTGTGTGCGACGGCTCAGTTCGGCCGCGTCGTCGTCGCTGACGAATCCCGACTTGCCGCCGCGGATGAGCGTGATGGGCGCGGACAGCCTGTCCACGTCGTCCCAGAGGACGTCGAAATCCGGGAACTTGCGAATGGCGTCGTAGCGCCACGTCCAGTTGCCGTTGTCCAGCCGGCGCGAGTTGTGAAACACGCCGCGGCGCAGCGCCTTCACCTCGCGGTGCGGTGCCGCGGCGATCGTCAGGTCCAGCATGGCCTGGAAACTGGGGAATTCACGCTCGCCGTGCATCAGCGCCACCGTGCCCTGCTGTTCCTTGGTCATCTCCGAGTGCCGTTGCAGCGCCGACGGGGTGACGTCGATCAAGACGAGTTCCTTCACGAGTTCGGGTGCCACGGCGGCCAGCCGTATCGCGGTCAACCCGCCCAGCGACATGCCGACGACCAGGGCGGCGCTGGGCGCGTGCGCGCGCAGCGCCGGCATCAGGGCGTCGGCGTTGATCTGCGGCGAGTAGTCGCCGTCCTCGCGCCACGCCGAGTGGCCGTGTCCGGGGAGGTCCACGGCCAGTGCGGGCTCGCCGAGGCCGACGATGACGGTGTCCCAGGTGTGCGCGTTCTGCCCACCGCCGTGCAGGAAGACGATCCGCGGGGGCGTGCCGCCCCAGCGCAGCGCGCTGATCTTGCTCTCGCCCGCGCCTGCCTCGACGCGCTGCACCTCAGGCAGCGGAGCAGTGACGCCGGCCTGTTCGGCGTTCTCGGACAACAGCGAGAATTCGGACAGCCCGTCCAGTTCGTCTTCGGAGATTTCGGCCACGATCTACAGACACTAGTGCGGGTGTCTAGTGGCGATCGCAACGTGGCGTAGCCGCCCGCTGCGGGTCGCCACCAGCGGACTAGAGGACGTAACGACGGCGAATGCCGTGGAATCGCTCCCACATCGCGGCGGTGCGTTCCGCGGGGCTCACCGTGGCGGTGTCCGCCGGCAGAGTGGGCAGCACGTCGTCGTGCTTGACGACCCGGGTGCTCAGCACGGCGGGTTGACCCTCGAGCATGTGCCGGTAGGTCAGGTTCCCGCACCGAAAGCCCTGGGTGTCGAGCCAGTTGTGCACGCCCGGATCGCGATGAGCCATCACGAGGCGAATGCGACCGTCGGCGTCGGACTTCGTGCGGCTCGGCGTATAGCTCACCGGCCGGTACAGGAAGTCCATGCTGTTGAAGAAGACACCCATATTGGTCAGCATCCACAGCCCGTCGTGGGCATCGAATTCGACGATCAGCGCCTCGTCGTCGCCAAGCTCCCAGTACATGTTGGTAGCCGCCCGGCCACGCTTGTTGTCGGCGTCCGTCGCGCCGACGTGCGGGAACGCGTTGGGGCGATTGGCGTCGACACCGCCGTAGGTGAAGGGAAACTCGGGCCAGTCGGCCATCAGGCCGGTGACGAAGTCACCGGCCCAGCGCATCGCCCCGACCATCTGGTCGGGCGAGGGCAGCGGCTTGGGTGAGTCCATGTCCACCCGCTCGATGCGAAGCTGCGCCGGCCGCTCGTCCCAGCGGTCGAACCCTTGGCGGATGAACAGCTTTCGTGAGCCGGGCGTGGTGGGCAGCCAGTTCGGCCCGCGCTCGGTCCCGCCGATGTAGAGCTCGAATTCTCCGTCGTCGCCGATCTGGAGCTGATGGCCGAGCAGATTGGCTTCCGGCGTGTCGCCGAAGGGCTCGTGCAGCACGCCCGGACCGGGTGTGCGGGGCCCCTGGACCGTGACATTGAAGAACCGTGCGGTGCCGCGGGTGCCGGTGAGCAGGTAGGTCGATTGCCCGTCGATCCACGCCTGCTGGTAGGTGAAGTCGGCGCAGTCGCCGCCGAGCTTGCGGGTCGGGCCGCAGAAGGTGTGCAGCACCGGGTAGCGGGTGTCGTGGGTTTCCAGCGCCAAATCGAAGGCCTGGCCCAGATTTTGGGTGAGAAACCGATATGCATCGACGCGATGCGCGCCCGACGCCGGGTTGGCCTGCTTGAACACTTGCTCGCCCGCCAACTGCAGCCGCGCGCAGAACTCGTTCCAGGCCGACTGCAGCGTCGCGTCGTCGGGACCGTCACCGAAAGCCATACTCACGCACCCAGTCTGTCCAGCATTGCGCCGACTACATCACATGCGCGCCGGGCGGATTGCAGGCGGCCCTCCCGCTCGATGCGGGGACCGATCAGTTCCAGGTCGAAACCATGTGCATAACCGCCGGCGAGCGCTTGCGCGACGAGGGGTTCGATCGGAATCGTGCCGTCGCCGGGAATCGCCCTGCCCGGCAGCGCCCGGTCGCCGAGGACATAGTCGCTCAATTGGATGAGCGCCGTCCGCGGTAGCGCTCGCCGCACCATCGCGTCGAAATCCCCTTCGGCCCAGCAGTGGAACACGTCGATGCACACGCTCAGGTCGCCCATCTCGGCCAGCGCGACGGTGTCTCGCAGCGTGTGCGCGAGGTGCATGTCGGCGTACAGGCTGGATGCATTCTCGATCGCCAGCGCCACGCCGGCCGCCTTGGCGTGCGTTACGCACGGGGTCACCATGGCGCAGAACCGTTCGGCGGCCTGTCCCCAGGTGAGGTCACCGCGCCCGCCGGTGAGCAGGTAGACGGTGCGCGCGCCGACGGCGGCGGCGGCGTCAATCACGGAGGACAGCGCGGCGCGGGCCGCCTGCGGGTCGCTGGACAACGCGCCGCCGGCGAACAGATGGTAGACGGCCTCCACGGCGTAGTCATTGCGCTGCAACACTATTGGAAACTCGGGGTCCAGCAGCTGGCTGTCCAGGATGCTGAGCCGGGACACGCCGAGCGCCGCCCAGTGCGCTTGCATCTCGGCGAGCGAGTCGCCATAAAAGGTGACGTTGTGCACGGACAGACGTTTGTGCGCGCCCGTCATGTCACACCCGGTTCTCGATGGCGACGCCGAATCGTTCTCGGAACGGCCAGAATTCCGCGTGCAGCGCATCGAGGTCTTCGCCGATGTCGATCAGCAGTTGGGTGGAGTACTCGAACTTGCCGTAGCGGTCGCCGCGATTATCGGCCAGGTAGGCGCGCATCGCCGATTCGGCCTCGTCCGTGAGTTCGCGGCCGCAGAACGCGTAGTAGCGGCGTACCGTGCCGATGTGGTCGGCGACGAAGTCGGCGTAGCGGACGTGCAGGATGCGCGGGTCGTCGACCAAGGGATTGCTCATCGTGTTGGCGACGCTGGCGCGGGTCATCTCGAGGTGTTTCTTCGCTTCCGCGTGCAGGTCGATCGGACCGACGATGCCTTCGGCGATGTCGGCCATCATCATGGTGCGCGACGCGGCGACCTGTACGGGGTCGCGGTGCAGCCAGACCATGCGCGCGTCGGGGTAGGCGTCGAAGAGCTCCTTGAGCCGGAAACCGTGAAAGCCCTTCAGTACCCAGTACTTACGCGGTCGATGATATTGCAGCTGTTGCAGCATGGCCTTATGCAGCCGATACTGCGCCGCCGCATCGGTGGCCAGGCCGCCGACCAGCGACTGCATCGGCACGCGCCACCATGCGGTGGGCGTCATCACCCGGAAATCGAACGCCCAGGTGCGCTCGTCTTCGGGCAGGCCATCGCCCAGCATGTCGTTGTAGGGGTGGCTGTGCAGCCACTTGGGCATCTTGGCATTGATCTCGCGCCAGTCGGCGTCGGCCCGCTGCCGGCGGTCGTCGCCGGGACCGGCCAGACCCGGTGGCGGTGACGGATACATCACTTCCCAGAAGCGCAGCGCCCGCGCCAGCGGATCGACGGACATCAGGGCGTGCATAAGCGTTGTCCCCGAACGGGGTTCGCCCGTGACAAACATCGGTCCATCGATTACCTCGGCGGCGATCGGGTAGCGGTTGCGGTCTTCGATGAATTCCAGCCGCGACGTCAACAGCCACCGACACACCTGCGCCGCCTGCCGGTTGCCGTCGGAGTCCATGCCGAGGCCGTTCAGATGGTCGACGGCGACGGTGAAGCGTTGCGGCAACGTGGGATCGCCGTAGTCGCGCAGCCCCGTTTCACTCTCCGCGGAGGCGAGCAGCTGGGCGGCGTCCAGACGTGTTGTCACGCGGGACCCCCGCACAGCCGCATCAGTTCGTCTTCGGCGGCGCGCACGTTGGCCGCCGAAGCCTCGGCGTATCTCAGGCCGGCCATGGCGCCGTAATCCAGGATCTTGGGCACGCGCAGGCCCGCGTCCACGTACGTCTTGACGATCTTGGCGACCGCCGCCGGTGTCCCGTGCGGCACGGCGGCCAGCACCATCTCGGGCCGCGCTTTGTCGAGGAACGCGAGGATACGCTCGCGAGTGAGTACCGCCGGGTCGATGTCCTGAAATCCGCGCCATCCATCGCCCATGGGGTGCTCGAAACCGAAGCCGCGCAACGTCTCCGCCGACACCTGCAGCAGGAACGCCTTCACCAGGGGTGCCTGCAGGATCTCGGCCAGAGCGTCCTCGTCCTCGCCGATCAGGCACACCTGGATGAAGCAGGGTGTGATGGCCAGCGGATCACGCCCTGCGTGTTCCGCGGATGCCCTTACCGAGGAGAGCATTTCGGCATAGTGTTCCGGCGTCCATGCGCCGGCCGGCCACCATCCGTCGGCATGCCGGCCTGCGATGTCCAGCATCCGCGGGCCGCTGGCGCCGATCCAGATCTGCGGCGCCCGGCCTGCGTAGGGTTCGGTGTCCAGTCGGGCGTGGCGCAGCGAGTAGAACTGTCCGTCGAAATCGACCGGGCCGTCGCTCTCCCAGAGCAGCCGGATCACCGTCAGCGCTTCCTCGAAACGGCTGACCGGTCTTGAGAAGTCGAAGCCGTAGGGCAGGGTGTTCTCGCTCTCGCCGCTGCCCAGGCCCAGGATGAAACGGCCCTTGGCGAGGTGGTCGATGGTCAGCGCCGTCTGGGCCAGCATGCTGGGGTGGCGACGCACGGTGTCGACGACGGCGCTGACGATCGGAACGTTCTCGGTCAGGACGGCCGCCGCGGCGGCGACCGCCAGGCCGTCCAGGTGGCGGTGCGGCGAAGGGGATGCGGTGGCCAGGTCGGTGAACTCGGGCGTCCAGATCGAGTCGGGCCAGAAGCTGACAATGTGGTCGGGCAACCAGATCGAGTGATACCTGCCGCTGTCCAACTCCTCGAGCCGGGACAGGTCCAGGGGGAGCGTCGTGCGTAGGAAGGCGGCGGGTTGAACGGTCATCGAGAGATGATGCTAAGCACTCGCACAGCGCCGTGTCGACGAATTGGCCCAACGGCCGCGAACGTAACGCTGCGGCGAATTCCAGCAGTGAAAATCGCCGTGACGTTACGCTCGCGGCTCTGGTGGCCGAAGGGGCTCAGCCCCCGATGATGAACTCCTCGAGCTGCGTGCGCGCGACGTCGTCGGGCAGCTGCTGCGGCGGGCTCTTCATCAGGTACGCCGACGCCGGGATCACCGGGCCGCCGATGCCACGGTCCTTGGCGATCTTGGCCGCGCGCACCGCGTCGATGATGACCCCCGCCGAGTTCGGCGAGTCCCACACCTCGAGCTTGTACTCCAGGTTCAACGGCACGTCGCCGAACGCACGACCCTCGAGGCGCACGTAGGCCCACTTGCGGTCATCCAGCCAGCCGACGTGGTCGGACGGACCGATGTGCACGTCTTTGGTCTTGAACTCGCGCTGCAGGTTGGAGGTGACGGCCTGGGTCTTGGAGATCTTCTTGGACTCCAGCCGCTCACGCTCGAGCATGTTGAGGAAGTCCATGTTGCCGCCCACGTTGAGCTGCATGGTGCGGTCCAGTTGCACACCGCGGTCCTCGAACAGCTTGGCCATCACGCGGTGGGTGATGGTGGCGCCGACCTGGCTCTTGATGTCGTCGCCGACGATCGGCACACCCGCGTCGGCGAACTTCTTGGCCCACACCGGGTCCGAGGCGATGAACACCGGCAGCGCGTTGACGAACGCCACGCCGGCGTCGATGGCGCACTGCGCGTAGAACTTGTCGGCCTCTTCCGAGCCCACGGGCAGGTAGGAGACCAGCACGTCGACGTTGTTCTCCTTGAGCACCTTGACCACGTCGACCGGCTCGGCGTCGGACAGCTCGATGGTGTCGGCGTAGTACTTGCCGATGCCGTCCAAGGTTGGGCCGCGCTGCACCGTCACGTTGGTGGGCGGCACGTCGGCGATCTTGATCGTGTTGTTCTCCGAGGCGAAGATCGCGTCGGACAGGTCGAAGCCGACCTTCTTGGCGTCCACGTCGAAGGCGGCGACGAACTTGACGTCGCGCACGTGGTACTGGCCGAACTTGACGTGCATCAGACCGGGCACGGTGCTGTTCTCGTCGGCGTTCTGGTAGTACTCGACGCCCTGTACCAGCGAAGACGCGCAGTTACCGACGCCGACAATGGCGACTCGTACCTCCGTCGACGCGTTCGGCGCGTTCTGGTCACTCATAGGGCGTTCTCCTAACTCCATAACTCTGTGTCGCAGCTGATGAATTTCGTGCAAGGGGTTTCACGTCTGCTCGGAGAGGCCGGGCATCGCCCGCTCCGCAGCAATGAGCTCGTTGAGCCACTTCACTTCGCGTTCGCTGGACTCGAGCCCCAGTTGGTGAAGTTGGCGGGTGTAACGGTCGAACGAGTTACTGGCCCGCGCCACGGCTTCACGCAGGCCCTCCCGTCGCTCCTCAACCTGCCGGCGCCGGCCTTCCAGGATGCGCATGCGCGCTTCCGCCGGAGTCCGGTTGAAGAACGCCAGGTGGACCCCGAAGCCGTCGTCGGTGTAGTTGTGCGGACCGGTGTCGGCCACCAGCTCACCGAAGCGCCGACGGCCTTCGTCGGTTAGCTGGTAGACGCGCCGGGCACGCCGAACCGGCGTTCCGGCCGGCGCGGCATCCTCGGCGATCAACCCTTCGGCCTGCATCCGCCGGAGGGCCGGGTAGAGCGAACCGTACGAGAACGCGCGGAACGCACCGAGGAGGCCGGTCAGCCGTTTGCGCAACTCGTAGCCATGCATCGGCGATTCGATCAGGAGGCCCAGGATGGCGAGCTCAAGCATCGAATCACCCCCTCTGCGCGGTTGGTTACGACAGTTCGACGCCTCGCGTCATAGTATCGCCCCGATATATTCGCCACAACACCACCGGATGTTCGTCAGCTGTTAGTCAAGACGCGCGGAAGCGAATCGCGATGGTGGGCGGCCGGCTCACCCGGCCGTCAAGAAGGTAAGTTCAGTTGCTTGACGGTGCCGTCACCTGCGAAGACGATGTAGCCACTACCGTAGTCGCTCGAGACATACAGCGACAGCGACAGGGCGCCCGGGGTGGTCGGGTCCGTCGCCGGTTCGATGTTCAGGTACTCGGTCTTGACGTCCGCCGGGTTCATGTGCAGGGTCCGGGGGGCACCACGCATGATGCCGACCGTCGACGTCACGTCGAACTTACTCAGGTCCACCGGCACGGGACCGTCCACGGAGCTCTTGGCCGAGCTGGTCGGGTCGCCCCAGCCACCGCGGTAGGTGTAGGCCAGCACGCGACGATCGTCGGAGGGATCCGGCCGGTCGAGCACGGCGTACGTCGGGTAGATCACCAGCCGGTACCCCGTGGCGTCGCCGAACCGTTTGCGAGTTTGCTCGAGTAGCCCGGTAAGCCCGCCCACCGAATGCAGTTGGGTGGGCGGGGTCAGCACGACGGGGCCCACTCCGTCGGGCTTGGCTCCGGGGTCGCTGGTTAAGTCCAGTGGCGACCGGGTGTTGCCGTACAGGCCCCACCCGATACCGACGCCCAGCAGCACCGACACGACGAAGGCGACGGCGAGCGAGCCCCAGCCGCCCAGCTTCGGCGGCACCCGTGGGCCTTTGACAGCCGGCGTCGGCAGCGCGGAGCTGTCGGTCTGCAGGTCGGTCACCAGGGCCTGCAGGTCGCCGAGGGTGACCGCATTGGTGGCCGCGCTGACCCGTTCCCCGTGTTCCGCCATGGAGAGCTGGCCGTCGTTCAACGCGGTGTCGAGAATGCTGCAGGCGTCTTGCCGGTTGGTGTCCGTCGCGCGGGTGTTCGGTGTCGGCCGCTCGCCGAGCGATGTCCCGAGCCATTTCGCCACGGGGATGATCGTAAAGTCCGGTCCCGGTTCAGGCGGGGAAAGCGGCGGCCCCGTCAACGGCGCGGTCCGCCACGGTTTGGTTGCGTATCGGCGTTCGCCGATCGCGACGTACGCTGGGGGGCGTGCGACTGCAGCGACAAGTGGTGGACTACGCGCTCCGGCGGCGGGCCCTGCTGGCCGAGGTGTACTCGGGCCGCACCGGCGTGTCCGAAGTGTGTGACGCGAACCCTTATCTGCTGCGCGCCGCCAAGTTTCACGGGAAACCGAGCCAGGTCATGTGCCCGATCTGCCGCAAGGAGCAGCTGACGCTGGTGTCATGGGTGTTCGGCGAACATCTGGGCCCGGTCTCGGGCTCGGCGCGCACGGCCGAAGAGTTGGTCCTGCTGGCCACCCGGTTCGAGGAGTTCGCCGTCCACGTGGTGGAGGTATGCCGAACCTGCGAGTGGAATCACCTGGTCAAGTCGTACGTGCTCGGCGCGGCGCGCCCACCCAAGGGCACCAGGAGTACGCGTACGGCGCGTAACGGCGCGCGAACGGCCATTGAATAACGACGGACCCCACCACCAGTCATCCGGCGACGCGGACGGGCCGGCGACTGAGCGTGTGGGCAGACACGGAACCGGCGACCGCCCGCGTGACGCGCAGGCGACGCCCGGTCACCGCCGTGGCGTTCCTCCCGACGACCGGCTGACGACGATCCTGCCGCCGGTCGTCGACGACCGGTCACCCCGGCGGCCCGATCCCAGCATCGACCAGGTCAGGGCCGCAATGGACAGTCCTTCGCCGGCGCCCCCGCAACGGGATGCGCTGGAGGAGGTCAAGGCCGCACTGGACAGCCGGACGCCGCCGCGTCGCGACCGGCCGACCGGGGGAGGGCGCCCGCCGGAAGGCCCACCGCCGCCACCCGGGCGGCGGGGACGACCCGGCGGCCCGGACGGCTTCGGCCCCCGGCGGCGGGGCGACGTGCACTGGACCCAGCAGATCAACTGGTTGTGGGTGCGGCGGGCGGCCTACCTGTCGGCGGCGGTGCTGGTGCTTTTGCCGATCATCACGTTCGCGATGGCGTACTTCATCGTCGACATCCCCAAGCCGGGTGACCTGCGCACCAACCAGGTCTCCACCATCCTGGCCAGCGACGGGTCCGAGATCGCCAAAATCATTCCGCCCGAAGGCAATCGGGTCGACGTCAACATCAACCAGGTTCCGGTGCACGTGCGCCAGGCGGTGATCGCCGCCGAGGACCGCAACTTCTATTCGAACCCGGGTTTCGACTTCAGCGGCTTCGCGCGGGCGGTGGACAACAACCTGTTCGGCAACGGTGACCTGCAGGGCGGCTCGACGATCACCCAGCAATACGTGAAGAACGCGCTGGTGGGGTCTGCTCAGCACGGCCTCAGCGGTCTGATGCGCAAGGCCAAGGAACTCGTCATCGCCACCAAG
This sequence comes from Mycobacterium europaeum, assembly GCF_002102155.1. Taxonomy (GTDB): domain Bacteria; phylum Actinomycetota; class Actinomycetes; order Mycobacteriales; family Mycobacteriaceae; genus Mycobacterium; species Mycobacterium europaeum. The sequence goes on along the minus strand of NZ_LQOU01000010.1, from coordinate 15,550 downwards.
ATGTCGGGGGAGTGGTCGAAAGACGATGTGCTGCAGGCCTACCTGAACATCATCTACTTCGGCCGCGGCGCCTACGGCATCTCCGCCGCCGCCAAGGCGTACTTCAACAAGCCTGTCGAGCAGCTCACCGTCTCGGAGGGGGCGCTGCTGGCGGCGCTGATCCGGCGGCCGTCCGCGCTGGACCCCGCCATCGATCCGCAGGGCGCCCGGGCCCGGTGGAACTGGGTGCTCGACGGCATGGTGGAGACCAAGGCCCTCTCACCCGGCGACCGTGCCGCGCAGGAGTTCCCAGAGACCGTGCCGCCCGACCAGGCGCGGGCCGAGAACCAGACGACGGGGCCCAACGGGCTGATCGAGCGCCAGGTGACCAAAGAATTGATGGAGCTGTTCAACATCGACGAGCGGACCCTGAACACCCAGGGCCTGCAGGTCACCACGACCATCGACCCCAAGGCCCAGCAGGCGGCCGAAAAGGCGGTATCGAAATACCTTGACGGGCAAGACCCCGACATGCGGTCGGCCGTGGTGTCCATCGACCCGCACGACGGGGCGATCCGCGCCTACTACGGCGGCGCGGACGCCAACGGTTTCGACTTCGCGCAGGCCGGGCTGCAGACCGGTTCGTCGTTCAAGGTTTTCGCGCTGGTCGCCGCGCTCGAGCAGGGGATCGGTCTGGGTTACCAGGTCGACAGTTCGCCGCTGACGGTCGACGGCATCAAGATCACCAACGTCGACGGCGAGAGCTGCGGGACATGCAACATCGCCCAAGCGCTCAAGCAATCGTTGAACACCTCCTATTACCGGCTGATGCTCAAGCTCAAGGGCGGACCGCAGGCCGTCGCGGACGCCGCGCACCAGGCCGGCGTCGCGACCAGTTTCCCCGGCGTGGACCACACGTTGTCCGAAGACGGCAAGGGCGGACCGCCCAACAACGGAATCGTGTTGGGGCAGTATCAGACCCGGGTGATCGACATGGCCTCCGCGTACGCCACGCTGGCCGCCTCCGGCGTCTACCACCGGCCGCACTTCGTGCAGAAGGTCGTCAATTCCGACGGCCAGGTGCTTTTCGACGCGAGCAAATCCGAGAACAACGGCGAGCAGCGCATCCCGAAGGCTGTGGCCGACAATGTGACCGCGGCCATGGAGCCGATCGCCAGCTATTCGCGGGGCCACGCCCTGGCCGGCGGCCGGCCATCCGCGGCCAAGACGGGCACCACGCAGCTGGGTGACACCACCGCCGACAAGGATGCCTGGATGGTCGGATACACACCGTCGTTGGCGACGGCGGTGTGGGTGGGCACCGCGAAGGGAGACGCCCCCCTGGTAACCGCTTCGGGCGCACCGGTTTACGGCTCTGGCCTGCCGTCGGACATTTGGAAGTCGACCATGGACGGCGCCCTGAAGGGCACCCCCCAAGAATCCTTCCCCAAGCCGACCGAGATCGGCGGCTACGCGGGCGTCCCGGCGCCGCCGCCCCCGCCGCCGCAGCCATCGGTGACCGTCATTCAGCCCACCGTCGAAGTGGCGCCCGGAATCACCATCCCGATCGGCCCGCCCACGACGGTCACTGTCGGCCCGCCGCCACCCGGTGGGGGCCCCGAGCCGGGCGTCCCGCCGGGCGGGCCGCAAGCCCCGCCCCCCGGCCAGCCGCCACCGTGACCGAGGCTCAGCGGCAGACCGCCACCATTTCCCCGCAGCCGCTGGCCGCCGATCTGCGCAGCGTCGGCAACCGCGACTGTCCTAGCCGCACCGACTCGTTGGGTGCCGCGCTGGCGGAGGTCATCGGGGGGCCGGTGGGCAGGCACGCACTGATCGGCCGCACCCGGGTGATGACGCCGTTGCGGGTCATGTTCCTGGTCGGCCTGGTGTTCCTGGCGCTGGGCTGGTCGACGAAGGCGGCCTGCCTGCAGAGCACCGGCACCGGCACGGGTGACCAGCGGGTGGCGAACTGGGAGAATCAACGCGCCTACTACGAGTTGTGTTATTCCGATACCGTCCCGCTCTACGGCGCGGAGTTGTTGAGCCAGGGCAAGTTTCCGTACAAGTCCAGCTGGATCGAGACCGACGGCAGCGGCACGCCGCAGACGCGCTACGACGGTCGTCCCGCGGTGCGATACATGGAGTATCCGGTGCTGACCGGGATGTACCAGTACGTGTCGATGGCGCTGGCCAAGACCTACACCGCGCTGAGCAAGCTGGCCCCGCTTCCCGTGGTCGCCGAGGTGGTGATGTTCTTCGACGTCGCGGCGTTCGGCCTGGCGCTGGCGTGGCTGGCCACCATCTGGGCCACCGCCGGTCTGGCGGGCCGCCGGATCTGGGATGCGGCCCTGGTGGCCGCCTCGCCGCTGGTGATCTTCCAGATCTTCACCAATTTCGACGCGCTGGCCACGGGATTCGCCATGGCGGGGCTGCTGGCGTGGGCACGGCGCAAACCGGTGCTGGCCGGTGTGCTGATCGGGTTGGGCGCCGCGGCCAAGCTGTATCCGCTCTTGTTCCTGGGCCCGATGGTGATCCTGGCGCTCCGCACCGGTCGCGTTCGCGCGCTGAGCCGCACCGCGGTGGCGGCCGCGGCGACGTGGTTGTTGGTGAATCTGCCCGTCCTGGTGCTGTTTCCGCGGGGGTGGTCGGAATTCTTCCGGCTCAACACCCGCCGCGGCGACGACATGGATTCGGTGTACAACGTGGTGAAGTCGTTCACCGGTTGGCGCGGATTCGATTCCGGGCTCGGGTTCTGGCAGCCGCCCACCGTGCTCAACGCGGTGGTCACGGTGCTGTTTGTAACCGGTTGTGCGGCAATCGCATACATGGCGCTGACCGCCCCGAAGCGGCCGCGGCTGGCGCAGCTCGTGTTCTTGGTGGTGGCGGTTTTCCTGTTGACCAACAAGGTATGGAGCCCGCAGTTCTCCCTGTGGCTGGTGCCCCTGGCGGTGCTGGCTTTGCCGCATCGCCGGATCCTGCTGGCGTGGATGACCATCGACGCGGTGGTGTGGGTGCCGCGGATGTACTACCTGTACGGGAACCCGAACCGGTCGCTGCCGGAGCAGTTCTTCACCACGACCGTGTTGCTGCGCGACGTCGCCGTCATCGCGCTGTGCGCGCTGGTGATCCGCCAGATCTACCGGCCCGACGAGGATTTGGTGCGCTGGGGCGGCCGGGCGGACGACCCGCCGGGCGGCCCCTTCGATCGGGCTGCCGACGCGCCGCCCGGTTGGCTGCCGGACTGGCTGCGACCGTCCGGCGCGCGCCGGACGCCGATCCCCGAAGCCGAGCCCGCCGCGCCATGACGCTCGTGGCCGTCCCGTTGTTTCCCCGGGTGACCGCCCTCGACGCGGTCGGCCCGTACGAAGTGCTGCAACGCGTCCCCTCGATCGAGGTGGTGTTCGTCGGTCACCGCCAGGGCGAGGTGCGTACGGAAAACGGGATGCTCGGGCTGAGCTGCGACGCCAGGTTCGACGAGATCACCTCGCCGGACGTGGTGCTGGTTCCCGGCGGGATCGGCACGCGGCAGCTGATTCACGACGACACCATCCGGGCCTGGCTGCAAGCCGTGCACCCGACTACGACGTTCACCACGTCGGTGTGCACCGGTGCGCTGCTGTTGGCCGCCGCGGGCCTGCTCGACGGGCTCACCGCCACGACGCACTGGCGGGCCGGGGACCTGCTCAACGGCCTGGGCGCGCATTACGTGCCGGACCGGGTCGTCGAGCATCTGCCGCGGCGGATCATCACCGCCGCGGGCGTCTCCAGCGGCATCGACATGGCGTTGCGGCTGGTCGAGCTCCTCGTCGATCGACAGGCGGCGCAGGCCGCCCAGCTGCTCATCGAATACGACCCGCAGCCACCGTTCGACTCGGGTTCCCTCGCGAAGGCCGATCAGCCGACGGTGGACCGGGCCACCGAATACTTGGACGCCCGGCAGTAGCCGGATTGCTCCAGCGCACCGATCCGCCGCGATTTTGGAGGCCACCCCGCCCGTCGGGTAGCCTGGTGCGGTTGCCGACGCAGGCGACCCTCCTGCCACGGATCGACCGTGGCCGTGCAGACCAGAGGAGGTGGTGAGGTTTCCATGCGTCCATACGAAATCATGGTCATTCTTGACCCCACGCTCGACGAGCGCACTGTCGCTCCGTCGTTGGAGACGTTCCTCAACGTCGTCCGCAAAGACGGCGGAACCGTCGAAAAGGTCGACATCTGGGGTAAGCGCCGGCTGGCCTACGAGATCGCCAAGCACGCCGAAGGCATCTATGTTGTCGTCGACCTGAAGGCGGAGCCGGCGACGGTCTCCGAGCTCGACCGCCAGCTGAGCCTCAACGAGTCGGTCTTGCGGACCAAGGTGATGCGGACCGACAAGCACTAACACCCCGTGGCCGAGTCGTGGGCCCACCGTCGGTGGATTTGCGTAGGCTCAGCGAGGACACGTGCCATTCACCGTCGGAGAAGCGAGCAGCAGGGCGGAACGAGGAGGAAATTGTGGCTGGTGACACCACTATCACCGTTGTCGGAAACCTGACCGCCGACCCCGAACTGCGGTTCACCCCGTCCGGTGCCGCCGTCGCGAATTTCACCGTGGCGTCGACGCCCCGGATCTTTGACCGCCAGAGTTCGGAATGGAAAGACGGCGAGGCACTGTTCCTGCGGTGCAACATCTGGCGCGAGGCCGCCGAGAACGTCGCCGAGAGCCTCACCCGTGGCGCGCGAGTGATCGTCACCGGCCGGCTCAAGCAGCGGTCCTTCGAGACGCGCGAAGGCGAGAAGCGCACCGTGGTCGAGGTCGAGGTCGACGAGATCGGGCCCTCGCTGCGGTACGCCACGGCCAAGGTCAATAAGGCCAGCCGCAGCGGCGGCGGTGGCGGGGGTGGCGGCTTCGGCGGCGGCGGCGGGTCCCGGCAGGGATCGGCACCCCCGGCGAGCAGCGCACCCGCCGACGACCCGTGGGGCAGCGCCCCGGCATCCGGGTCCTTCGGCGGCGGCGACGACGAACCGCCCTTCTAAGAGAACTTCAACAGTAAGAACGAAAAGAAAGACAGTCATGGCCAAGTCCAGCAAGCGACGTCCCGCTCCGGAAAAGCCCGTCAAGACGCGAAAGTGTGTCTTCTGCGCGAAGAAGGGCCAAGCGATCGATTACAAGGACACCGCGCTGCTGCGCACCTACATCAGTGAGCGCGGCAAGATTCGTGCGCGTCGCGTCACCGGGAACTGCGTGCAGCACCAACGCGACGTCGCGATCGCGGTGAAGAATGCCCGCGAGGTGGCGCTGCTGCCCTTCACCTCCTCGGCGCGATAACCGCCGACGCTCGAGCGAAAGTACGAAAAGATGAAGCTGATTCTGACGGCCGACGTCGACCATCTCGGTACCGTCGGCGACACGGTCGAGGTCAAGGACGGCTATGGCCGCAACTTCCTGCTCCCGCGCGGTCTGGCGATCGTCGCCTCGCGCGGTGCGCAGAAGCAGGCCGACGAGATCCGCCGCTCCCGCGAGAACAAGGCGGTGCGCGACCTCGGGCACGCCAACGAACTCAAGACGGCGATCGAGGCGCTGGGCCCCGTCCAGCTGCCGGTGCGGACGGCGGCCGACTCCGGAAAGCTGTTCGGCTCGGTGACCTCCGGGGACGTCGTCGCGGCCATCAAGAAGGCCGGCGGGCCGAACCTCGACAAACGAATCGTCCGGCTGCCCAAGTCGCACATCAAGGCCGTCGGCACCCACCCGGTGTCGGTGCACCTGCATCCCGAGGTCGACGTCGAGGTCGCCCTCGAGGTTGTCGCGGAGAGCTAAGCCTCCCACGTTTGCTCTGACCCGGCGGCGGCCGTCATCGGCCGCCGCCGGGTTCAGTTGCGCTGCGCGCATGTTTTCGGGTCCCAGCGCGGGCGGTCGCGGACGCGCGCGCTAGCGAACTATCGCCGCGGGGTGTCCCGGGGACCTCATTTACCCTGCCGTAACGCTACGAAAATATGGCTGAAAGCCAACACGCCCGGCGCAGTAACCTGCGACGACACGCCGTAGAGATTCTTGTCCACACGAAATTCATGCCGTTACATGGCCCTTAACAGCAGCGATGTCAGAGCCCCTTGAATTCATGCACAGGTTCTCCACACCCCACTCAACACGGGTGTTGAAGGATATGCACACACCATGCACAAGTTCATGAACAGCACCCCTTTCACCTCCTAGCCAGCAACGTCTAACGTCGTCCCGTCGCGAGGCGTACGAAGGCTGCGCGGTGAAGGTGTCGGCTCCTTGACTTACGCTGACGAGAGCGGTTTTCGAATGTACGTTCGGGTGCGTGGTAAGGGAGGAGGGATCCATGGCGGTCGTCGATGACCTCGCGTCGGGCATGGATTCGCCGCCGCCGAGTGAGGACTTCGGACGTCAGCCACCGCAGGACCTCGCGGCCGAGCAGGCGGTGCTGGGCGGCATGCTGCTGAGCAAGGACGCCATCGCCGACGTGCTGGAACGGCTGCGGCCCGGTGACTTCTATCGCCCCGCGCACCAGAACGTCTACGACGCGATCCTGGACCTCTATGGCCGCGGCGAGCCGGCCGACGCGGTGACGGTGGCCGCGGAACTGGACCGCCGCGGGATGCTGCGCCGCATCGGCGGTGCGCCCTATCTGCACACGCTGATCTCGACCGTGCCCACCGCCGCCAACGCGGGCTACTACGCCGGCATCGTCGCCGAGAAGGCGCTGCTGCGCCGGCTGGTGGAGGCCGGGACGCGGGTCGTGCAGTACGGCTACGCGGGTGCCGAGGGCGCCGACGTGGCCGAGGTGGTCGATCGCGCGCAGGCGGAGATCTACGACGTGGCCGAGCGGCGGCTGTCGGAGGACTTCGTTCCGCTCGAGGACCTGCTACAGCCGACAATGGACGAGATCGACGCGATTGCCTCGAACGGCGGCATCTCGCGCGGCGTGCCGACCGGATTCACCGAGCTCGACGAGGTGACCAACGGTCTGCACCCCGGACAGATGATCATTGTGGCTGCGAGGCCTGGAGTGGGGAAGGCGCTCGCCTTGGATACGCCGCTGCCCACCCCAACCGGCTGGACGACGATGGGTGACATCGCCGTCGGTGACGAGTTGATCGGCGCCGACGGCCGGCCGACGCGGGTGGTGGCCACCACCGATGTGATGCTGGGCCGGCCCTGCTACGAAGTGGAATTTTCGGACGGGACGGTGATCGTCGCCGATGCCGAGCATCGGTGGCTGACCGAAACACGTGCGTCGCGGAAGTCGGCGCAGGCTGCGGCGGTGGGTTACAACCGCTCCCAGAATCAGCGCACCTTTGCGGCGGTGCGAACGACGGCTGAGATCGCAGGGACCCTGCGCTGTGACACGCTAGACCGGCGACTGAACCACAGCGTGGTGAACGCGCGCGCGCTTGACCTACCCGAGCACGAATTGTTGATCCCGCCATACACTCTCGGTGCCTGGCTCGGGGACGGCACCAGTGCCGCAGCCCAGATCACCACGGCCGATCCTGAACTCATCATGCGGATCGAAGCGGATGGCGTGGTGGGGACACTGCAGGCGCGGCTGCGCACCCTCGGCGTGCTCGGGAACAAGCACATTCCGTTGGAGTACCTGCGGGGTTCCGAGGCACAACGACGGGCGCTGCTCGCCGGGTTGCTTGACACCGACGGAACGGTGACGGCGGGCGGGGCGGTCCAGTTCTCGGTCACCAACCATCGGCTGGCATCCGATGCCGCCGAACTCATCGTCAGCCTCGGCTACCGCTGCCAAACCTCGACCAAGCGCGTCCGTGGCCGTCGGGAGTCGTCCAGCATCGCCTACACCTTGACCTTCTCTACGGACGACGAAGTGTTCGCTTTGCAGCGAAAAGCTATCCTGCACAAGGAGCGTCGAGCCGCCACTGGCACCGTGCGCTCTGGCTCACGCTTCATCGTCGATGTCCGCCGGGTCGAGACAGTTCCGGTGCGGTGCGTCGAAGTGGACAACGACAGCCACCTCTACCTGGCCAGTAGGGCGATGATCCCGACGCACAATTCCACCCTCGGTCTCGATTTCATGCGGTCGTGCTCGATCAAGCACCGGATGGCCAGCGTCATCTTCTCGCTGGAAATGAGCAAGTCCGAGATCGTGATGCGGCTGCTCTCGGCCGAGGCGAAGATCAAGCTCGCCGACATGCGCTCGGGCCGGATGAGCGACGACGACTGGACCCGGCTGGCGCGGCGGATGAGCGAAATCAGCGAGGCGCCCCTGTATATCGACGACTCGCCCAATTTGACGATGATGGAGATCCGCGCCAAGGCGCGCCGGCTCAAGCAGAAAGCCGACTTGAAGCTGGTGGTGGTCGACTACCTGCAGCTGATGACGTCGGGCAAGAAGCATGAGTCGAGGCAGGTGGAGGTGTCCGAATTCTCAAGGCATCTCAAGCTTTTGGCCAAGGAGATCGAGGTCCCCGTGGTCGCGATCAGCCAGCTCAACCGCGGTCCCGAGCAGCGCACCGACAAGAAGCCAATGCTGTCGGACCTTCGGGAATCGGGATCATTGGAGCAAGATGCCGACATGGTGATCCTGCTGAACCGGCCGGACGCCTTCGAGCGCGACGACCCGCGCGGGGGAGAGGCGGATTTCATTCTGGCCAAACACCGCAACGGCCCGACCAAGACCGTCACCGTCGCGCACCAGCTGCACCTATCGCGTTTTGCCAACATGGCGCGGTGATTCGGTGGCGTTTGGGTTGAGTGCTGTGCGAGAAGCGTCGGAGGCGCCTATCGCCAGCGTTCTGCTCACTTTCGCGGATGAATGAAAACCCCTTCTGCTGAAACGGTTACGCCACCGCTGTCGCTGAGTTGTCCAACGGCAAAGGTCTTGACTCCTTCGACGCGGTCGACCCAGGCCTCGGCGCGGAGAGCCTTTCGTAGCGGGGTTCCTCGGTGGTAGCGCAGGGTCAGCGTCCCGGTGTAGGCGGGCCGCCCCGGCTTGTGGGCGGTGGCGCCCAGTACATGGTCCAACACCATCGCGCAGACACCGCCGTGCACGTAACCCGCCGGTCCTTCATAGGCTGCACCGAGGATAAGTTCCGACCAGACGGCTCCGTTTCCCTCATGAATCACGAGTGGGGGAGCCAACGGATTGCGGACTCCAATTACTGCGTTACCCGAAGCTGGGCTCTGCCCGTCGATGCTGACACGTTCGCCGAACGAGCCAGGCATCTGTTCGGTGCTCAGTCGGCCTGTAATAGCGTCGATCTGGGTTGCAATGGAGGCAATCGCGTTGGGCTCCAACTCTGTTCGGATCGTCGCATCGATCAGGTTGCGCACGGAGATGGCCAGTAGCTCGTATGTCGACGATGGGTCAGTCATCGTTAGGCTCAGATCGCCGGTGTCCGCGATGCCGCTGGCAAGGTCTTCGCCCTCACTGACAGCGAACCGCGAGCCGGGACCCCGTCATCACTTAGGCGTGGCACGCCGATCGTTGGCGTTGCGGCGGGCGTGGTGCGCGCCGCGTGCTGTAGAACGGCAGGGACGCTGCGCATGGGATCGACGCCTGCGACTTCGGTGGTCATCGACTAACAGCGTGAGATGATGAGGTAGCGGCCCGGAAGGTGGCGTCCCGTCCAGCGGGCATATCACAGAGGCATCTCGGCTGTGCTGTTAATCTGGCAAAATGGCCGAGCCCAGTGATAAGCAGGTGAAGTCGGTACTTGCCGCCACCAGTTGGGCGTTGCTGGGCATGCTGTCATACGAAGAGGAAGTATCCGGCTACGACCTGAAAAAGTGGATCGACTGGAGCGTTGACCTCTACTACTGGAGCCCGTCGAATAGCCAGATTTATACCGAGCTGAAGAAGCTCCAAAGCTTGGGGCTTGTGACATCACGAATTGAGCGTGACGAGGGCACGCGCAGCCGCCGGCTGTACAAGATCACCGCGGCCGGGTTGGACGCGGTCACCGACTGGACCAACAATGCCCCCGTGGATCCGCCGGTGCTCAAACACAGTGTGCTGATGCGGGTGACGTTCGGCCATCTGACCACTCCCGCTCGGCTCAAGGAGATGTTGCAGGACCACGTCGCCTACGCCGAGGCCAGGCATCGCAAAGCGGTTGAGGACGCCGAAGGCGCCGAGGACGAACCCGCTTGGGCCTACTCGGTGCTGGCGCTGCGGTGGGCCGCCAAGTACTACGCCGCCGAGCGCGAGTTCGCACTGGAATTGATCAAAGACATCGATGCCGCCGACTCGATCATCCAAAAGGCCAAACCCGGTTCCGGAAAGGTCCGCCCCACACCCGGCTACTGGCGCGAGGTGGAAAAGCAGGTCCAATCCAAGCGTCGAGCCGACTAACCGCCGCCGGCGGCGTCGCGAGCGGCGATGTAGCCGTATACCAATCCCTGCGCGATTGTCGCACCCGCGCCGGGATATGTGGCGCCGAACGCGTTGGCGGCGGTGTTACCGATCGCATACAACCCGGTGATGACAGTGCCGTCTTCGCGCAGCACCCGTGCCCGCTCGTCGGCCTTGAGCCCACCGCAGGTACCCAGGTCGCTGAGCACCATTTTCACAGCGTAGAACGGGCCCTTGGTCAGCGGTCGGAGGTTGGGATTCGGTGTTATCGTCGGGTCACCGTAGTAGCGGTCGTAGGCGCTGCGGCCGCGACCGAAATCGGGATCCTCACCGACAGCGGCGTTTTCGTTGAAGCGCGTCATCGTCTGATTGAACTCTGACATCGGAGCGCCGATCCGTGCGCCGAGTTCGCGCAGGCTGTCGGCGCGCACCGCGATGCCCGCGTCATACCAGGTCTGTGGAATGGGCATCCGCGGAAACAGTTCGGCGCCAAAGACATAGCTGTTGCGGTATTGCCGATCGAAGATGATCCACATCGCTTCTACCGGTTGCCCGGACTGCTCGAGTTCGAGCAATCGCTGACCGAACGACATGTAGTCGGCCGACTCGTTGGCGAATCGATGCCCGTTTTGATTGACGATCAGGCAGCCCGGAAGTGATCGCTCGGCGAGCATGACCGCGGGCGCCTTGCCCGGCAGCGGGGCGATCGCGGGAAACCACCAAGCCTGGTCCATCAGATCGATGTCTGCACCCAGTTCTTGGGCGACGCGGATCCCCTCGCCGGTATTGGAGTCGGCGCCCAGGCTGACGTTGGGGTCGAGTGCCTCGGACTGAAATTTCCAGCGCATCTCCATGCAGTGGTCAAAGCCGCCGGTGGCCAGCACCACCCCGTGCCGGGCCGTGATGGTCACTTTGCGGCGACCGTGGCCGACAACCGCCCCGCTGACGCGGTCGTCGTCGCCGACCAGGCGCAGCAAGGTGGTGTCGGTCCACACCGGGATCTGAGCCCGCAACACACCGGCGAAGAGGGCTGCGGCCAGGGCTTGCCCGCCCGCGGCATAGTGCCGGCCAAGCAGGCGACCACCCAGACCCTGGGCCACTCGCTTCGCCAGAGTCGGAATTCCCTTGCGCGGCACCCGCGCCACCAGATTGAGCCAACGGTAGTCCGCGCCCGTTGTCGGGATGGATAAGCCGGACTCCATGACCCCGGGCCGGAGCCGGCTGCGGTATTCGCCCAGGACGGCAGTGTCTAGGGGCCGGCACTCGCAGGTACGCCCGGCTGCGCTGCCACCGGGCTCTTCGGGGTGGTAGTCGGAGTAGTCCCGGGCCCAGAACAGCCGCATCGGAGTCGTTCGCTCTAGCAGCTCGACGGTCGCGGAGAGATGTGTCAAAAATCCCGCGAAACGCGGAGGTGGGGCTGAGCCCGCAACCACGGAGTCAAGATAGGTGGCGGCGCGCTCGGCGGTGTCGTTGGCACCGGCCCGCTGCAGCACCGGGCCCGCGGGCAGCCACAGCGCGCCACCGGAACGTGCGGTCGAACCACCCACGTGCGAGGACTTTTCGACAATCAGCACGGAGAGCCCCCGGTCGTGGGCGGCGAGTGCTGCGGCCATGCCGGTTCCCGAACCGATCACGAGTAGGTCCACCGTCGTGTCGGACACGGGAAGTCCAGCAGGAATCGTCGTGCTGTGCGTTGTCACGCCTGGGAACGGTAAGCGGCCGGGCTGCTTAGCGGGAAGAGGCGTCCTGATCAGTGGAACACGTGCCCTCCACCTGCCGGTCAGTCGGGGTTGAATGGCGCCCATGAATTCGCAGTCCGAAGCCGGCGAAGTTCGGCTGATCGAGGCAGATGCTGCGCCAACTCGATTCGCCCGCGGCTGGCATTGCCTGGGTCTGATCAAAGACTTCAGTGACGGCAAGCCGCACGCGATCAATGCTTTCGGCCAGAAGCTGGTGGTGTTTCGCGGCGGTGATGGGCAGGTCAATGTCCTCGACGGCTACTGCCGCCACATGGGCGGCGACCTGTCGCAGGGTGAGGTCAAGGGCAACGAGGTGGCGTGCCCGTTCCATGACTGGCGCTGGGGTGGTGACGGACGCTGCAAGCTGGTGCCCTACAGCAAGCGGACACCCAAGCTGGCCCGCACGCAAGCGTGGACCACCCTGCAGCAGGACGGCATGTTGTTTGTGTGGAACGATCCCGAGCGCAAACCGCCCCCACCTGAGGTCAGGATCCCACGCATCGAAGGCGCTACCAGCGACGAGTGGACCGAGTGGCACTGGTACACCACCGTCGTGAACACCAACTGCCGTGAGATCATCGACAACGTCGTGGACATGGCCCACTTCTTCTATATTCACGGGTCCCTGCCGACTCATTTCAAGAACATCTTCGAAGGGCACGTGGCTACCCAGTACATGAACAGTGCGGGCAGGCCCGACCTGGGCGCCGCGGAAGGTCCTCAGTTGCTTGGCACGACATCGGTGGCGTCATACTATGGACCGTCTTTTATGGTCGACGACCTGACTTATCACTACGAGGATGGTGACCACCACACCGTCTTGATCAATTGCCACTACCCGGTTGACGCGAATTCCTTTGTGTTGCAGTACGGCATCATCGTCAAGAAATCGGAGGCGCTGCCCGATGACGCCGCGGTGCAGATTGCGGTCGCCCTGGGGGACTTCGTCAAACTCGGTTTCGAACAAGATGTGCAGATCTGGCGGCACAAGGCGCGCATCGACAACCCGCTCTTGGTCGAAGAAGACGGCCCGGTTTACCAACTGCGACGCTGGTATGAGCAGTTCTACGTCGATATTGCCGATGTTCAACCGGATATGGTGGACCGCTTCGAGTTTGAGCTCGACACCACCCGCCCGTACGAGGCCTGGATGAAAGAGGTCGAGGCCAATATCGCTGCGCAGGCGACCGCCAAAGACCCGGTGTGATGACGTTGGGTTCGCTTGTGAGAGAGGATGAGCGCCTCGCCGACATGCCCATGATGGCCGTGGCATGCCGGCGCTGCGGAGCGCGAGTGCAGGTTCGTAAAAGCAGCTGGAGTCAGACGAGCGTGCAGTGGACCGCCCCGGCCTTGGCCCGTTGTCAGGAGCGTTCCGCCGCTGCCCAACTAGCGCCATATGGACGGTGTGATCTCTTCCTGTCATGCTCGGCTCTTACCGAGTCGATCACGGATGCCGTGCGTACCGGGACGCTTCGGATCGTCGATCCAAGCGGCGGAACTCCGGCATGACGGCCAAAAAGGTTGGAACTTAAGTGGCCGGCAGCGCGTGGGTGGATACGCGGTCAATCCACTGAGCTGCATCGTCGTCGATTGCGCGACACCGTGGACTTGTTAGGTGATGAGCCCCTGCGAGCCGATCGCTGTCGAGCGAGTGTTGTGTGTGTCGAGTTGGTTTGGAGCGGATTGAGTCTCCGGTCGTGTCACACGGACCGTTCGTGGTCGGGCTTGGCCGGGCCCCGCAGCTCTCGGCCAGGGATCCGCGGCCACGCCACTTCCTAGGTCGATGACACCGGCATGATGGGGATCTTCTTCATCGCGCTGGCCCGCGGATCAGGGGCGGCCGCGGCGGCCTTATGGTTCGCTTCACCGCGCGTGTACGTCCACACGCAGAAGGGTTCTCCTTGGGCAAACTTGAAATCCTTTGGCGGCAAGTTGATGTCGAGTTTGCACCCAGGAAAGAACGGAGCTGAGATCCGCTGCTCGAAAGTGCAGTTCATCCAGGCCCTTGCCGGCGGGTAGAGGCCTTCGTCGGTGTACTTCTGTAGCACTTCGCACCGACGCATGTTGAGCACCACGTGATCGGGGTTGTACACGATGTACTCACCGCCGTACCCGAGCGTGCCATCGATGCTCAGGCAGGCCAACTTGAGAAAGTCCACGACGTGCACCGGCTCGATCTTGAACACTCTGGCCAGCTTCGGGTATTGGTAATCGATGATGAGTTGGTACATGTCGGGAAGCCCGAGCCAGACCTCCTCCTCAGGGATGATCTTGGTCCACTGGTCGATGAAATAGTTGTGCCCTTTGAGGTACTGGTCCCAATAGGTTTTGATCAGACGTATCAGGGCCGGCTTGGTCAGGTCCTCAGTCTGCACATCAAAAGGAATCGCTTGGTATTGCGCATTTTTCCAGTCCCAACCCGGCGGGGCGATGTAGCGCCCCATCGGCATCACTTGGCGCATCCCCGCCCGCGACAGCTCCGCGGCGACGTCCATGGCGGCGCTAACGCCAACCTTCTCCGAATAGATCTTGACATGGGCGTAGGGCATGAAGTTCAAGACGTCTTCGAACACTCGCGCGAGGCCCAGGAGGAAATCGCGCGAAAAGTCTTGAACGTTGCCGACCTTCCCCATGAAGTCATGGGTGTAGTCGTCATAGTTGAGTTCGTCGGTTTCAGCGGTCATGGGGGCTTCTCCTCAGTGGGCTCGGCTGGTGTCGAGACATCGTTGGCTGCGTGGTTCGGTCCTCTTGGGGACAGGTCAACGCATACCGGTCAACGGGCCACTGCTTGTGCAGCACGTCATCACGGCGTCGTGGCAGATCACGACATAAATGGCAGAATCTGACATTCCTCAGGCTAGTCCGCAGAGGCGTGCGTCACCGTCGCGATCCCGCTCAGCGGGATGCCGTCGCAGGTGGAGTACATGAGTCGGGGATTTTCGCGGTTAGGATCGACGTGCCGCTCGTGTGGCGAGGAAGTGAGGTAAGGCTGGTGAGCAGTCCGGCGGCGCACGCGGAGCGTCGCGCCGACGACCTTCGAATGCACATCGCGCTGGCTGCCCGCGACACGTTTCTCGCCGACGGGTCGACCTCGGCGACCGTCGAGCGGATCTGCGAAGCGGTGGGCATTGCGCCGCGGACGTTTCACCGTTACTTCCCGGTCAAAGAAGACGTCGTTATGCCGCTATTCCGGGAATTCGGCAGGCTCAGCATCCAGATTTTAAGTGACGCAGCACCGGACAGCGACGCCGTCGAGGTCCTCGTTGCGGCATTTAGCACCGAAGTTCCCCGGCGGGGCCGGATGGAGATCGATCGCAGGTTCATGGCGATGATGATCAGCGATCCCCAATATCGATTACGGTGGCTGGACTGGGGACAAGACCTTGTCGGTGCCATCACCGAGTTCCTTGCCGTCCGGTTCGATCTAAGCGATGTGAAACGCCCTGACTCTGTCGGAGGCTCGGGTTATTGGATTCCGACCAGGGGTTGGTCGGTCCGTTGTGCATCGTA
>NZ_LQOU01000009.1 GCF_002102155.1 Mycobacterium europaeum | reverse complement strand
TACGATGCACAACGGACCGACCAACCCCTGGTCGGAATCCAATAACCCGAGCCTCCGACAGAGTCAGGGCGTTTCACACCGCTAGCGTGGGATGGTCTCCTTCAAACTTTCAAGCGACAGGAGTTCCATGCGAAGCAGAGCCTGCGCCAAGGCAAACCGGATGCCGACCGTCGCGGCGATCATGGTTCTCGCTAGCGTCCCGACGACGCCGGTCGCCACGACGTCAACAACGGGACTTGTGGTGCCGCAGGCGTACCGGTTGATCTCGACCTCGACGCCGCCGACACCACCCACTCCGTTGATCGCCAACGACCAGGGCTATGTGCGTGTGATCACGGTCTCGCAGGCGATCGGTTGTTCGATCAGCCCCGAACTGGTCGCTTGCGAGACCTCCTCAGACGATTGGCCTCCTCGCGGCAACGGTCGCCCCTTTCATACCGTGAGTGTCAGCGCGGACGGCAATTTCCAATTCGTCGACGCGGACCTCGGCGCGCTTGCCGGCAAGGTTGAGCTGAAACCCGGGACATACGAGGCGCAAGGGTGGTCCGTCGTGGCGACCGGGGACAGCTTCGTCTTCACCAATGACCGCACTGGCCACGGCATGCAGGTGAGTACCCAAGTCGCGCGACCTCTCTAGGGCCCGCCTTTTCGCTGGGCGCCGAAAATCATAGGGAAATTACCGATACCGCCCTGTTTCTCGTCGCACCTAGCGTGAGAGACGCGTTTGCAACCCGCGAGTAGTCGAAAGGAACGCGATGTCAACAAGATCCATGCGGCGGGCAGCGATGTGCGCGGTTCCTCTTGCGGCTGCGGCCGCCCTCGCAGGTGCACCGGCCGCAATTTCCGACCCGCCCGCCCCGGCGTGCAAATCTGGATTCGTCTGGCGCGCTGCTCGTCCAGGGGACGCCGTCTGCGTCACCCCAGAGACCAGGGACAAGACCGCACAGCAGAACGCCGCTGCCGCGAACAACGTGCAACCCGGCGACGGCAACGTCTGTAAACCGGGTTTCGTTTGGCGCAATGCCTATTCCGGCGATGCGGTCTGCGTGACCCCGGATGTCCGCGATCAGGCGGCTGCCGACAACGCGGCTGCTGCCTCCCGCACGGTCACCGCTGGGGGACCGTGCCAGAAGTGGCGTGGCGTGACGGACGAACTGATCCTGGCCGAAGACAACGGTTACAAGGTGTTCGCCTACCCGTCGCTGACGGGCCAGGCCAGTTTCGAGGGCCACGGAGGACCAGAGGTCAAAGGAAACATCATCACGCCCGGCGGCATGAAGGGCGACTCATTCGGTTTCACTGTCAACTGGAGCAACGGTTGGCAGAGCATGTATACGGGCCATATCTACCCCGATGGCAGCGCCCGCGGAAGTTACGAGGACTTCGGTCCCCCAGACGCGGGTGTCCACCGTGGCAATTGGGACTCGGTCGGCAAGTTCGTCTGCGACCAGTGAGCGGCTGAAACGCAACTTGTGCAGCCCGCAATCCGCGCGATGGCCACCGGGTCCGGCTCAAATGAACTGTAGGTGACTCTGCTCGACGAACCCATAGCCACGCTGGATCTGATTTGAGTTGACTTGGCACCAGCCGTCTTTGCATGGCACGCCTATGTAGACCTGGGACCCGTTCGTCAACTTGCCGACCTTGGCCGCGACCACGCCAGTCTTGGGATCGGGGACGTCGTTGTGTGCGATGTCGAACACATCGGCATCCCCGCCGATCACCTTGGCAAATTGCTGGTACGGCACCGGTGCCGGAGCCGGTGCGGCTTTCGGGGGCGCCGGCTTACCCAGGACGACGGCGACAATGCTCTTGTCCGCACCCCCGTCCCGAAACATGCCAACGCCAAAATCCTTGTTGGCGCAGTCATGGATGGGAATCCGTTCCTGTGCAACTAGTTCGGATGTAGCCCTGGCAGTGGGATCATCGCGCACGAGATTGCCGCTGGTGGCGCCCTGGTAGCCGTGAGGGTTGATGCGCTCATAGGCGTCGTTCGGGAGTCTGGCGAGTTCCTGTGCCGCGGCTTCGAGTTGACCGGAGTACGCCAGGGGCGGGCAGGTCGATTCGGCGCGGGCGCCATTAACAGCGCCCCGAATTGCGTCGAGAGAATCGGCGTGCGCGAGTGGAGTCGCGGCGATGCCCGCCAAGGCGACCAAGCTGGCTGTCGTGGCGGAGAGGACAACCCCTACGTCTGGTCGTGTCTTGGTCATGACGCCTCCTCGCTACGTCACACTCCGGTGCAGTTCCCGCCACGCTATGCCGAGCGTGGCTCGGCACCAATAGGGCGTTTCCCTATGACTCTGGCTCTCAGACGAGTGATGCGGTGCGGCGGATGGTCACCGGCACCGTTTGATCGCATTCGACGCGGGTGTAGGGGAACTCCCTATTGATACCCGCAATCTGGCGCTCCTAATGTCGAAAGTCGTTGGGCTGTCGAATCACCGGCGCGTCGGAGGTACCTGTTCATGAGCTCGCTAGGCAATAGTGGTGTCGCGCCCCGACGGCGACGTCGCCCGCAAGTGTTGACCATCGTTGCGTTGTGCTGCGTAGCAGCCGGTTGCGGATCGCACGGCCCGACGGCCGGCGGCGGTGGGGCGACGGCGCCACAATCCGCGGTCGCTTCGAAGCCATCCGCTGCCGCACGCATCGATGCCTGCGCCATGATCGCGCCGGAGGAGATTTCGTCGTTGCTCGGCGTCTCGGTGGCAGGTGTGTCGACGGGCAAGGATCCCGAACAGGGTGATTGCACATGGCAGAACACAGCGACCGAGGAATCGCTGTCGCTCACCATCAGCAATCCCGGCACTGCCCTCAACAATAAGTTGCCCGCCCCCGGCTTCCCCGACGTCACCAAGCCGGGGCCGGACGGCATGCGTTACATGGGTGGCGGCGAGGTGGAATTCGCCGCCGGCAACCGCGTCAATACGGTGCAGGTGGCCGTATTGCGACTGTCGCCCGACGAGGCGAATGCCGCCGCAGTGAAACTGGCTCGCGAAATCGCACCGCAAGTGCCCCGTTAGCCCTGGATGGCGGCTGCGGAAGTGGATGACGTGACGTGTGACGATGTCGGCCCGTCATCGTGCTATCTGGCGGAGTGGTACACCCGTCAAAACAACGATCGACCAATTACGGACATTGCACAGTGCTTACGCGGATCATTGGCGGCCATCGCCTCCGAAGCCGATCCACCTCAGCTGCTCTACGCGGTCGCGGTCCCGCAGGACGCCTACATGTTCGGCGTATTCGCCGCCAACTCCGCCGAGCTTGTTGTCCTCGCATGCCTGCGGGCGGGACTTCCGGCGGACCGGGTGTCCGCGGCCACCCAGGTGCCACCGATCGGTCCCAGGCGGGGATAGTGGTCGGCCACAACGTATGGCGCAGTAGCACGACGGAGCGTAAGCAACCCCAGATGTGTATGGGTGCCGGCTTTCTCGCCCATTCGACGCCGGAGTTGGCATCGTCACCACGTCTGCGACAGTTTCACCGTTCCGATCGGCTCCTTTTGTTGGCCGCTCGCATCCGGGCCGGCCTGCTCCGTTGAGGGTAATGAGCCGCAGCCCAAAGACTTTTGGGCGCGAGCAACCCGCCGCATGTTGGTGGCAGGTCGGATGACACAGCTACGTGTCGAGCGGTCCGATAGCTGCACGCGCATGCTCAATGCTTCGCCAGCACAACCGTGACGACGTCGACGCTGCGATCTTCATGCCGGATGAAGCCCACTCCGTACACAGTGTTGCTGCAATCGGCAATGGCGCCATGCGCCTTGGAGGTCAGGATGTCGATGGCTCTTGCCGCCGGATCGCCGGATGCCAGAAATCCGACTTGCCCAGACGCGAACGCGGGAGTCTCAGTCCTGGCGTACTGCTGAGCCACGCCCTCGAGTGCAGTTTGATAAGCCAAGCCGGGGCAGCCGGTGTCGCTGCGGGCCTGAACTACCGCACTCGCCTCCAGGTCGAGTCCCGGGCCGTGCGCCTGGTTGACGGGTGGAGGGGTGGTGGGCGTCGTGGAGGACTGGCCGAGCACGATGGTGACGACATCGACGCTGCGATCTTCATGTCGGATGAAGCCCACGCCGAAGTCGTTGTACTTGCAATCGTGGACCGCGCCTTTTGCTTTTCCCATCGCGCTGTCAGCAGCCTTGGCATAGGGGTCACCGGAGCCCAGGAAGGCGACGACGCTACCCGCGTATCCGGCCAGCTGCACCGGGGCCTTTTCCGTGGTGGCGTACTGCTGAGCGGCATTGTCGAGGTCGCCACGCTCGGTCAGCGGGGGACATGCGGTGGAGCGGCGTTCGTTGTTGACGTATTGCTTTGTGTCCTGTTGGTCGGCATGAGCGAGCACGGCCGGCCCCGCACCGGAGAACAGGGCGACACCCGTCGCGGCTGTCATCGCGAAGGCGAGCGTTGAATTCATCCTTCGTGCCATGCCGTTCTCCTCTTTCCCTATCAGGTCACCAATGCCGCGGACGACGCGCACGGCCAGTGGTTCACTTCATTCCCTCGACTCTCACCCGTCGGGAGGTGGGAAAAAATAAGGAGTTTCCCTATCGATCGACTGCGGTCGGCTACCGGATGAACTGCGTCGGGCGTAATGCGAGCGGCGCCCCGCGCTGCATAGCGGTTCGGCGGACCAACAGGCGCTCACTTATGCGGCGGCTTCGGTAACTTAGCGGGGCGCCGACATCGCGGTACGCGTTGGCGTCGGCCACCGGAAGCATGCTCGGCCCGCACACGCAATTGCTGCCGTTGATGGGCCAGCGACCAACGCGTAGTCCGGCTGACACCAAGCCGGCGGTCGTGTTGCGACGCGTCGCTTCCGACACCATCCTCGGCTGAAGATGCGCTGCGGCACAGATCTCATCCGGCAGTGTCCGCGCGCCGAACCCGGGATGCATCGCCACGAAGGGCGGCGCACTCGGCGTCCTCGTCTACCGGGTCGGCGAGGGAGCGCTCCATCGCGCGCTGTTGCGGACCGGCGCCTGGTTGGTGGCGTCGGCGTGGGCGGGGGAGCACCGTCGGGGCGATGACGCCGGTGACCGCGCCGGCGTCATCGCGCAACGGGGCTACGGGCCGGGAGGGGTGCCGACGCAGACGCCACCGGCGCAGGCGCCCGCTCCGCCGGGGCCGGCGGAGGCTCCCGCGCCCGGCACGCCCGCACTGGCCCCGCCGGGTCCGGCGCCGGCGCCGGAGCCACCCGGTCCGGCGGTCGTGGCACCTCCGGGTCCGGTCGCGGGACCGCCACCACCGGGGGCGGCAGGGGTGGTCGCGGCCGGGGCGGTCGTGGTGACGCTGACGCTGGCCGGCGTCGTGACCGTGGTGGTGACGCTCGACGTCGTCGGGTTCTTGTTGTTGTTGCTCGAGCCGCATCCCGCTGTCAGCGAGCTCAGGGCGATCGCCGCGGCGATGCCCGCGGCGACGGAAACACGGCGGGCAGTTGCACTACCGGTCATGTCAACACCAATCTCTTGAGGGGCGATGTCCTTAGTCCCGTTACCCACTCGGCTCGGAAATCAATCGCGTTACGCGGGTGAGTCGGCGGGCGAAGCCAGCCGGGTGGGGCGCTCGTGTCCGCGCAGGGTCACGGTTTCGCCCAAATACCAACGGGTGCGTTCGTTCTCGCTCGCTCCGTCCAGCGCCCCGGCCGTCGCAAGCAGCTTGCCCGGGTACGACTTGGCCAGCTCGCACAGGCGGGCCGCCTCGTTGACCGGCCCGCCGATGACGGTGTATTCGAAGCGTTCCCTGGCGCCGACGTTGCCGGCGACGACTTGCCCCGCCGCCACGCCGATACCGGCCTGGCACGCCGGCATCTCGTTGTCGAGCCGCTCGGCGATGGCGCGCGCGGTGGCCAGCGCCTCGTCTTCCGGGCGGTCCAGATGGTTGGGGGCCCCGAAGATGGCCAGCGTCGCGTCACCCTCGAACTTGTTGACCAGCCCGCAGTGTCGGTCCACTTCCTCGACGACGATGCCGAAAAACTGGTTGAGCACCGAGACGACTTCGGCCGGAGGCCGGCTGGTCACCAGTTGGGTAGATCCGACGATATCGATGAAAACGACTGCGACATGGCGTTCTTCGCCGCCCAGTTGCGGCCGCTCCCGTTCGGCGGCCAGGGCGACCTCGCGTCCGACGTGCCGTCCGAAGAGGTCGCGGACGCGTTCGCGCTCGCGCAGCCCGTCGACCATCGCGTTGAAACCGCGTTGCAGCTCACCGAGTTCGGTGCCGTCGAAAACGACTAGGTCGCCCCGCAGATCGCCGCGCTCGACGCGGCGCAACGCCGCACGGACCACGCGCACTGGAGTCGCCGTGAGCCAGGCCAGGATCCACATCAACAGGCAACCGAAGATCACGGTGGCGATCGACACGATCAACACGCCGACCGCGAACTCGGTCTCGGTCAGGTTCCGCATCAGGGCCTGGAAGCCCGCCAGAAAGGCGATGCCGAGGACGGGCAGGCCCGAACCGAGGAACCAGACCACCATGGTCCGGCCCATGATGCCCGCCGCCAACCGCCGTGGCGGTGGCCCCGCCTCCAGCGCCTGGGCGGCGACGGGCCGCAGGGCGAACTCGGCAAGCAGATAGCTGGCGGTGGCCACCAAGATGCCGCAGATGCCCACCGCGATGAGGAAGCGCGGGATGAACAGCGTGTTGACCGGGCCGTAGAGCGTCGTAAACACCACCGCCCCGACACCCCACAAAATGAGGTCGAAGCGGGCGATCCGCCACGGGGCCAGGAAGGTGTTGCGCTCGTCTTCGGCGGTCGGCGAGCGCTCCTCGATCGCCCAGCGCAACGAGACGACCGTCTGGTGGGTGATCCAATAGGTGCCCACCGCCAGGGCCAACGCGATGTAGGCCGGTGAGGCCCCGAACGTGATCCAGGCCGGCGCGTCGTGGAAGATGCTTGGCTGCGGGATGGCGACTATCACCAGCAGCAGTGCGACGGCGATGCCGATCAGGTTGGCGCCCAGGACCAGCACGGTCAGGATGACCTGGATGCGGATGCGGCGACGTTGCTGGTTTTCGGTGACCCGTCCCAGCAGCAGGGAGCCGTACGCCGGGGTCTCCGGCAGCCGGCCGCTCTGACGGGTGACCGTCTCGAGCACCCGGCCGATGCGTTTTGCCAAGCTCTGGGTGGCCGACATGGTGGCGTCAGCCTAATTTGTCGGCCACGCTCTAAGGTGAGTCGGGTGCGTCTAGTGATCGCCCAGTGCACTGTGGACTACGTCGGCCGGCTCACTGCGCACCTGCCGTCGGCGCGCAGGTTGCTGTTGTTCAAGGCCGACGGCTCGGTCAGCGTGCATGCCGACGATCGCGCCTACAAGCCGCTCAACTGGATGAGTCCGCCGTGTTGGGTGACCGAGGAGCCCGGTGACCAGGCGCCCGTATGGGTCGTGCAGAACAAGGCCGGCGAGCAGTTGCGCATCACCGTCGAGGCCGTCGAACACGACTCCAGCCACGATCTCGGCGTGGACCCCGGCTTGGTCAAGGACGGCGTCGAAGCCCACCTGCAGGCGTTGCTCGCCGAGCACGTGCACCTGCTCGGCGAGGGCTACACGCTGGTTCGCCGCGAATACATGACCGCGATCGGGCCGGTCGACCTGCTCTGCCGTGACGAGCAAGGCGGTTCCGTCGCGGTGGAGATCAAGCGGCGGGGGGAGATTGACGGCGTCGAGCAGCTCACCCGCTACCTCGAGTTGCTCAACCGCGACAGCGTGCTGGCACCGGTGAGGGGGGTGTTCGCGGCCCAGCAGATCAAGCCGCAAGCGCGCACGCTCGCCACCGACCGCGGAATCCGTTGCATCACGCTGGACTACGACAAGATGCGTGGGATGGACAGCGACGAATACCGGCTGTTCTAAGCCTCGCGGCTAGGCTGACGGTATGGTCCGGCGTCGTACACCGCCACGTCGGCCGTCGCCGCTACCGATGCTGCGCCGAGTGGAGATCGGGCCCGACGGCCACGAGTACGAGGTCCGTCCCGTCGCGGGGTCCCGAGCGGTCAAGACCTATCGCTGTCCCGGTTGCGATCACGAAATACGCGCGGGCACAGCACATCTGGTGGTGTGGCCGACGGATCCGACCCTCGGCGGCGCCGACGATCGACGGCATTGGCATGCCTCGTGCTGGACGCACCGCGCCACCCGCGGTCCTACCCGGAAGTGGTCCTGATCGCCGAGCCTCAGGCGGCCGGTTCGACCAGCTCGATGAGAACGCCGCCGGCGTCCTTGGGGTGGATGAAGTTGATCCGTGAGTTTGCCGTACCGCGGCGGGGCACCTCGTAGAGGAGCCGGATGTCCTGAGAGCGCAGGTGCTCGATCACGCTGTCGAGGTCGCTCACCCGGACCGCCATCTGTTGGATGCCGGGCCCCCGCTTGTCGATGAACTTCGCGATGGTCGAGGAGTCGTCGATCGGGGCCATCAGCTGGATCTGCGTGGTACCGGTCGGGGCGCCCCGCACGGCCAGCATGGCCTCGCGGATTCCCTGCTCCTCGTTGACTTCCTCGTGCACCAGGATCATGCCGAGGTGGTCGCGATACCACGCGATGGCCGCATCCAGGTCGGCGACTGCGATGCCGACGTGATCGATCGCCGTCACCAGCGCGGTGGCCAGGATCTGACGGGCGTCAACTTGATCGGTCGTCATCACATAAAGGTAACCTGGCGGCAAAGATCGCGCTTCTTCGGGAGGCCAAATCGGCCGTCCAGGGGCGCCTTAGTAGGCCTTAGGAGATAGTCATGACGACGTCGGTGATCGTTGCTGGAGCGCGTACGCCGATCGGTAAGTTGATGGGTTCGCTGAAGGATTTCTCGGCCAGCGATCTGGGTGCCATCGCGATCGCCGGCGCGCTGGAGAAGGCCAACGTGCCCGCCTCGGCGGTCGAGTACGTCATCATGGGCCAGGTGCTGACGGCCGGGGCGGGGCAGATGCCCGCGCGCCAGGCGGCCGTCGCGGCCGGCATCGGATGGGACGTTCCGGCGCTGACCATCAACAAGATGTGCCTGTCGGGTATCGACGCCATCGCGCTCGCCGACCAGCTCATTCGTGCCGGGGAGTTCGATGTGGTGGTGGCCGGCGGGCAGGAGTCCATGACCAGGGCGCCCCATTTGCTGATGGACAGCCGCGCGGGCTACAAGTACGGCGACGTCACGGTCCTCGACCACATGGCCTACGACGGCCTGCACGACGTCTTCACCGACCAGCCGATGGGCGCCCTGACCGAGCAGCGCAACGACGCGGACAAGTTCACCCGCGAGGAGCAGGACGAGTTCGCTTCGCGTTCGCATCAGAAGGCGGCCGCGGCGTGGAAGGACGGCGTCTTCGCCGACGAAGTCGTGCCCGTCAACATCCCGCAGCGCAAGGGCGATCCGCTGCAGTTCACCGAGGACGAGGGGATCCGCGCCAACACCACCGTCGAGTCCCTGTCCGGGCTCAAGCCGGCATTCCGGCGCGACGGGACCATCACCGCCGGTTCGGCGTCCCAGATCTCCGACGGGGCGGCGGCCGTGGTGGTGATGAACAAGGCCAAGGCGGAGGAACTCGGGCTGACCTGGCTGGTCGAAATCGGCGCGCACGGCGTTGTGGCAGGACCGGACTCCACGCTGCAGTCGCAACCCGCCAACGCGATCAAGAAGGCGCTCAACCGTGAGGGCATCTCCGTGGACCAGCTCGACGTGGTGGAGATCAACGAGGCGTTCGCGGCGGTCGCGTTGGCTTCGACCCGCGAACTCGGCCTGGATCCCGACATCGTCAACGTCAACGGCGGGGCGATCGCCGTCGGGCATCCCATCGGCATGTCAGGCGCGCGGATCACGCTGCACGTGGCGCTGGAGCTGGCCCGCCGCGGCTCCGGCTACGGCGTCGCCGCGCTGTGCGGCGCGGGCGGTCAGGGCGACGCCCTGATCCTGCGGGCAAACGCAAAGTAGCCGGCCTCGTCGGCGTGGGCCGGCGCAGGTCGATGTTGCTGGCACGAGGCACACGGGAAGCGGTGTGATTTTCGTCATAGTTCCCGGTAGTGGGTCGCTCCGGCGCGATTTCCGGTGCGGCCAGGCGGCGCCGAGCGCCCGCGCCACCGGGTGGATCGGTCGCCGATGCGCATGACAAACTTGACGTCGTGACGCGTCCGCGACCCTCGATTGGCCCCGCGCTTGCCGGTGCGGTCGACCTGTCCGGCCTCAAGCAGCGGGCCCAGCAGCAGCCGCCGCCCGGCGGCGCGACGGCGGCCGGCGATGGCGGCCCTGGAGTCGCCGCGATCACGGAGGCCAATTTCGAGAGCGAAGTCCTGCGGCGGTCCGAGGAAGTGCCCGTTGTGGTGGTGTTGTGGTCACCGCGCAGCGACGCGTGCGTCCAACTGGTCGACATCCTGTCCGGGCTGGCCGCCGAGGACCGCGGCAAGTGGTCGCTGGCGACGGTGAACGTCGACGTGGCGCCCAGGGTGGCGCAGATATTCGGCGTCGACGCGGTGCCGACCGTCGTGGCGCTGGCCGCCGGGCAGCCGCTGGCCAGTTTTCAGGGCATGCAGCCACCCGACCAGCTGCGGGGGTGGCTCGACTCGCTTCTCTCGGCGACGGCCGGGAAGCTCAGGGGCCCAAGCGATTCCGCGGATTCCGACGAGGTTGATCCCGAGCTGGCCGCGGCGCGGGAACAACTCGAGGCCGGAAATTTCGAGGCGGCCCGAGGCTTGTATCAGGCGCTGTTGGATGCCAATCCGGGCAACGCCGAAGCCAAGGGCGCGATCCGGCAGATCGACTTTCTGATGCGTGCGACCGCACACCCGCCGGACGCCCTCGCCACGGCCGACGCGGCACCGGGCGACATCGACGCGGCCTTCGCGGCCGCCGACGTCCAGATCCTCAACCAGGACGTCGGCGCGGCGTTCGAGCGGCTGATCGCGTTGGTGCGCAGCACATCCGGGGACGAGCGCACCCGCGCCCGCACCCGGCTGATCGAGCTCTTCGAACTCTTCGATCCCGCCGACCCCGAGGTCGTCGCCGGCCGTCGCAACCTCGCGAACGCGCTCTACTGAGCTTCGGGTCGAAGCCGTTTACGCGGGCTCGAACCACAGGGCCGAGTTCGGCGGCAGCACCAGCACCGCCGAGGCCGGCCGGCCATGCCACGGATCCTCGGTGGCGTCCACCCCGCCCATGTTGCCGATCCCGGAGCCGTTGTAGTCGGTGGCGTCGGTGTTGAGCACCTCGCGCCACCGGCCGGCGGACGGCAGGCCCAGCCGGTAGCCGCTGTGCTCGCTGCCGGCGAAGTTGAACACACAGGCCATGACCGAGCCGTCGCTGCCATACCGCAAGAAGCTCAACACATTGTTGGCCGAGTCGTTGGCGTCGATCCAGGAGTAGCCGTCGGGGATGGTGTCCTGGCTCCACAGGGCCGGATGGCTCCGGTAGATGCCGTTGATGTCGCGCACCATCCGCAGGATGCCGTTCGAGAACCCTTGCTCGTCGAGTTGCCACCAGTCCAGGCCGCGTTCCTCGGACCACTCGGCGTGCTGGCCGAATTCCTGTCCCATGAACAGCAGCTGCTTGCCGGGATGCGCCCACTGGTAGGCGAGCAGGCTGCGCAGCCCGGCGGCCTTGACGTGGTTGTTGCCCGGCATCCGCCCCCACAGTGTGCCCTTGCCGTGCACCACCTCGTCGTGGCTGATCGGCAGCACGTAGTTCTCGCTGAATGCGTAGAGCATCGAGAACGTCATCTCGTGGTGGTGGTAGTTGCGGTAGATCGGGTCGCGGCTGATGTAGTCGAGCGTGTCATGCATCCAGCCCATGTTCCACTTCATCGAAAAGCCCAGGCCACCAAGGTTTGTCGGGCGCGTGACGCCCGGCCACGACGTCGACTCCTCGGCGATGGTGACGATTCCCGGCGCCGACTTGTGCACCGTGGCGTTCATCTCCTGCAGGAACTGCACGGCCTCCAGGTTTTCCCGCCCGCCGTAGATGTTCGGCGTCCAGCCGCCCTCGGGGCGCGAGTAGTCCAGGTACAGCATGGAGGCGACCGCGTCCACGCGTAAGCCGTCGACGTGGTACTCCTCGAGCCAATACAGGGCGTTGGCCACCAGGAAGTTACGCACCTCGGCCCGGCCAAAGTCGAAAACGTAAGTGCCCCAGTCCAATTGCTCGCCGCGCGTGGGATCGGCGTGCTCGTAGAGCGGTGTGCCGTCGAACCGTCCCAGCGCCCAGGCGTCCTTCGGGAAGTGCGCCGGCACCCAGTCGACGATGACGCCGATGCCGGCTTGGTGCAGGGAGTCGACCAGCAGCCGGAAATCGTCGGGCGTGCCGAACCGCGACGTCGGCGCGTAGTACGACGTCACCTGGTAGCCCCACGATCCGGCGAACGGGTGCTCGGCGACGGGCAGCAGCTCGACGTGGGTGAACCCGTGCTCGAGAACGTACGCCGTGAGCTGGTGGGCCAGCTCGCGGTAGCTCAGACCGGGCCGCCACGAGCCCAGGTGCACCTCATAGGTGCTCATCGGCTCGAACACCGGGTTGCGCTGGGCGCGCTGTTCCATCCATCCGGCGTCCCGCCAGGTGTATTCGCTGCGCGTCACGCGGGAGGCGGTATGCGGCGGCACCTCGGTGGCGAAGGCCATGGGATCGGCCCGCTCGGTCACCACCCCGTCGGCGCCGTGCAGGCGGAACTTGTACAGGCCCTCCGCGGGAAAGTCCGGCCAGAACAGCTCCCATACCCCCGACGAACCCAGCGACCGCATCGGCGCATCACTGCCCGTCCAGCCGTTGAACTCGCCGATCAGGTTGACACCCTTGGCGTTGGGCGCCCACACCGCGAACGAAACCCCGTTGACGACACCGTCGGCCGTGGTGAAGGAGCGCGGATGAGCGCCGAGCACTTCCCAGAGTCGTTCGTGGCGGCCCTCGCCGAACAGGAAGAGGTCGACCTCGCCCAGGGTGGGCAGAAAGCGGTAGGCGTCGGCGACCGTGTACGGGTCCGACCCCTCGTATTTGATTTCCAGCCGGTAGTCGATCAGGTTGACGAAGGGCAAAGCCACTGCGAACAGGCCAGACTCGATGTGCTCCAACGGAAATCGGTCGTCTCCGATGAGCGCGACCACCTCGACCGCGTGCGGACGGAACGCCCGGATGACGGTGTGGTCGCTGTATTCGTGGGCGCCCAGGATGCCGTGCGGGTTGTGATGGGTGCCGGCCAGCAGGCGCGACAGGTCCGCGGGGTCGGGCGCCAGGTGCGTCCTGGCGAGTTGGTCGGCTTGGCTCATGTCACAGTCCCTCCGGTCCGTTTGGTGGCCTACGGAGCAGCTTCATCCGGGACTCCTGCGGGATGAGTGGCATGTTGATGACATGCGCCACCGCTCGCGCAGGGTCGATGCGAACGTAGTTTGCCTGACCCCATTGGAATTCCTGGCCGGTGATTTCGTCGCGCACCCAAAACCGCTCGTAGGGCTCCATACCCAATGCCGCCATATCCAAAAACAGGGTGGCTTCTTCGGCGCCGAACGCGTTGAGCGTCACCACCACCAACACACAGTCGCCGGTCGCAGGGTCGAACTTGCTGTAGGCCAGCAGCGCGTCGTTGTCCACGCTGTGGAAGTGGATGGTGCGCAGCTGCTGCAGCGCGGGATGCAGGCGGCGAATCTCGTTGAGCCGGGCGATGAACGGCTCCAGCGAGCGTCCCTCGGCGAGCGCGCCGGCGAAATCGCGGGGCCGCAGTTCGTATTTCTCCGAGTCCAGGTACTCCTCGCTGCCCTCCCGCACCGCGCGGTGTTCGAACAGCTCGTAACCCGAATACACGCCCCACGCCGGACCCATGGTCGCGGCCAGCACCGCCCGGATCGCGAACATGCCGGGCCCATTGTGCTGCAGGATGGCGTGCAGGATGTCGGGGGTGTTCACGAACAGGTTCGGCCGCCGGAAGTCCGCGGAGGCGGCGATGGCGTCGCCGAACTCGGTGAGTTCCTGCTTGGCCGTGCGCCAGGTGAAGTAGCTGTAGGACTGCGTGAACCCGAGCTTGGCCAGACCGTATTGCCGGGCCGGCGGCGTGAAAGCCTCGGACAGGAAAAGGACGTCGGGGTCGATGCTCTTCGCCTGGGCGATCAGCCACGCCCAGAAGTTCGGCGGCTTGGTGTGCGGGTTGTCCACCCGAAAGAACTTGACGCCGTGGTCCATCCAGTGCCGGACGACGCGCAGGACCTCGTCGTAGAGGCCCGCCGGGTCCTTGTCGAAGTTGAGCGGATAGATGTCCTGGTACTTCTTGGGCGGGTTCTCCGCGTAGGCGATGGTGCCGTCGGGCAGTTCGGTGAACCACTCGCGGTGATCGCGTGCCCACGGATGGTCCGGCGCGCACTGCAACGCCAGGTCGAGCGCCACCTCCATGCCCAATTCGCGGGCCGCGGCGACGAAGGCGTCGAAGTCCTCGATGGTGCCCAGGTCGGGGTGGACGGCGTCATGGCCGCCCTCGTCACTGCCAATCGCCCACGGGGAACCGACATCTCCGGGGGCGGCGGTGGGAGAGTTGTTGCGTCCCTTACGGTGCACCTTGCCGATCGGGTGGATGGGCGGCAGGTACACCACGTCGAAGCCCATCGCCGCGATCCGCGGGAGCTGGGCCGCCGCCGTCGCGAAGGTGCCGTGTACGGGTTTGCCGTCGGCGTCCCACCCACCGGTCGAGCGGGGGAACATCTCATACCACGAGCCGAAGCGGGCCAGCGGACGATCCACCCAGACGCCGTACTGTTCGCCGCGGGTGACCAGATCGCGCAGCGGATATTCGGCCAGAATCTCCTCGGTCTCCGGCGCCAGGGCCAGCGCCGAACGGGTGACCGGGTCCCCGGGTTCGCGCAGCGCCGCGGCGGCCGCCATGAGCGGCTCGCGCCGCGCGCGGGGCACCCCCGTCGCGGCGCGCTCGAACAGCGCGGCCCCGACGAGGAGGTCGTTGGACAGTTCCGTCTCGCCCTGGCCGGCCTCCAGCTTGGCCACCACGCCGTGCCGCCAGGAGTCGATGGGATCACCCCAGCCGTCCACCCGGAACGTCCACAAGCCGACCCGGTCGGGCGTGAATTGCCCGTGGAAGACATAGGGCTCGAGGCCCATCGTCATCGGCAGCTGTAGCGGTTTGACCCGCTGCTGGTCCACCCCGCCGTCGACTTCGGTCGGGGGCTTGACGGGCGCCTCAACCGCTTTGATCCGGCGGGTTTCCGTCACCTGCGGATAGCGCGGCCCGAGGTAGCGCACCACCAGGGTGGCGGCGACGGCCTCGTGGCCTTCCCGCCACACCGCCGCGCTGACCGGGACGGTCTCGCCGACCACCGCCTTGGCGGGATACGCGCCGCAGGAAACGACGGGTTGGACGTCATCGATCTCGACACGACCAGGCACCACAGCTCCGTTCCGAATGTGTGCGGCCAAACCGCGGTGTGCTCGTCGCGGAATGCCTCTCGTCTGGCGAAACTTCCTGTCGTGGGGAGCTTCCTCTGCGGGAAAGCGCCGTTGCGGCCCCAATAACTACCCGATACCCACCCTAGTGTCCGGTCACACCCTCGGTGGGAAAAGCGGTCGCTGCCGCCGTGCGCGGGGCGAAATCCTCAGTAAGGTAAGGACGCGTGAAAGCCCTCCGCCGCTTTACCGTCCGTGCCCACCTTCCCGAACGGCTGGCCGCGCTGAACCAGCTGTCGACCAACTTGCGATGGTCGTGGGACAAGCCGACCCAGGACCTGTTCGCGACCGTCGACGTCGACCTGTGGCAGCGGTGCGGCTCCGACCCGGTGGCGTTGTTGGGCGCGGTGAATCCGGCACGCCTCGACGAGCTGGCGCTCGACGAGGCGTTCCTGGGCCGGCTCGATCAGCTGGCCGCCGACCTGAACGACTATCTGAGCCGTCCGCTGTGGTACCAGCAGCAGCAGGCCGACGGTGTGGCGATGCCGGCGGCCATCGCCTATTTCTCGATGGAGTTCGGCGTCGCCGAGGTGCTGCCCAATTACTCGGGCGGCCTGGGCATCCTCGCCGGGGACCATCTGAAGTCGGCCTCCGACCTCGGGGTGCCGCTGGTGGCGGTGGGCCTGTACTACCGGTCCGGGTATTTCCGCCAGTCGCTGACCGCGGACGGCTGGCAGAACGAGACCTACCCCTCACTGGACCCGCAAGGGCTGCCGTTGCGGCTCCTCACCGATGCCGCCGGCGATCCCGTCCTGGTCGAGCTGACGCTTCCCGATTCCGCCCAGCTGCGCGCGCGGATCTGGGTCGCGCAGGTGGGACGGGTCCCGCTGCTGCTGCTCGATTCCGACGTCCCCGAGAACGAGCACGAGCTGCGCGGCATCACCGACCGGCTCTACGGCGGTGACCAGGAACACCGGATGCGCCAAGAGCTGCTGGCCGGCATCGGTGGCGTGCGGGCGATCCGCGCGTTCACCGCCATCGAGGGCCGGCCCGCACCCGAGGTGTTCCACATGAACGAGGGGCACGCCGGGTTCCTCGGGGCCGAACGCATCCGCGAGCTGATGACCGACGCCGGGCTGGACTTCGACACGGCGCTGGCCGTCGTGCGATCCAGCACCGTGTTCACCACCCACACCCCGGTCCCCGCCGGCATCGACCGCTTCCCGATCGACATGGTGCGGCTCTATTTCGACGGGCATGCCGGAGACGGCCCCGATGGCAAGGCCGAGAAAACCGGCGGCAAGGGTGCGCCCACGTTGTTGCCGGGCGTGCCGACGGCCCGCATCCTCGCGCTGGGCGCCGAGGACGATCCGACCAAATTCAACATGGCGCACATGGGTCTGCGGCTGGCGCAGCGGGCCAACGGCGTCTCGCTGCTGCACGGCGAGGTGAGCCGCGCCATGTTCAACGAGCTGTGGCCCGGCTTCGACGCGGACGAGGTGCCGATCGGCTCGATCACCAACGGGGTTCACGCGCGCACCTGGGCGGCGCCGCAATGGTTGCAGTTGGGGCGCGAGCTGGCCGGGTCGGATTCGTTCGGCGATCCCGGGGTGTGGCTGCGACTGAACCAGGTCGACGCCGGTCATCTCTGGTGGATCCGCTCACAACTGCGCGCGTTGCTGGTCGAGGACGTCAGGCGCCGGCTGCGCAAATCCTGGCTCGAACGCGGCGCCTCCGACGCTGAATTGGGTTGGATAGCAACGGCTTTCGATCCGAACGTGCTCACCATCGGTTTCGCCCGGCGGGTACCCACGTACAAGCGGCTGACGCTGATGCTGCGCGACCCGGAGCGGCTCGAACGCCTGCTGCTCGATGAGGACAGGCCGATCCAGCTGATCGTCGCGGGCAAGTCGCACCCGGCCGACGACGGAGGCAAGGCGCTGATCCAGCAGGTCGTGCGCTTCGCCGACCGGCCGGAGGTGCGCGACCGCATCGCCTTCCTGCCCGACTACGACATGTCCATGGCGCGGCTGTTGTACTGGGGTTGCGACGTCTGGCTGAACAACCCGCTGCGGCCGCTGGAGGCCTGCGGCACCTCGGGGATGAAGAGCGCGCTCAACGGCGGGCTGAACCTGTCCATCCGCGATGGCTGGTGGGACGAATGGTACGACGGCGAAAACGGTTGGGAGATACCGTCCGCCGACGGCCTGGCCGACGAGGCCCGCCGCGACGACCTGGAGGCCAGCGCGCTCTATGACCTGCTGGAGCAGGCGGTGGCGCCGAAGTTCTACGAGCGTGACGAACACGGTGTGCCGCCGCGGTGGATCGAGATGGTGCGGCACACACTGCAGACGCTCGGGCCCAAGGTGCTCGCCTCGCGCATGGTGCGCGACTACGTCGAGCAGTACTACACGCACGCGGCGCAGTCCCTGCGCAGGACGGTGGGGCCTGCCGAAGACGGTGAGGACGCCGGCCAGTTCGGCGCCGCCCGCGAGCTGGCCGCGTACCGTCGGCGCGCCCAGGAGGCATGGCCCAAGATCACCATCACCGACGTCGACAGCACCGGCCTGCCGGACACCCCGGTGCTCGGGTCCAAGCTGACCCTGACCGCGACCGTGGCGCTGGACGGGCTCGCCCCCGACGAGGTCACGGTTCAGGCGGTGGTGGGCCGGGTGGACGCCAGCGACGCGCTGCTGGACCCGATCACCGTCGAGATGTCGTACACCGGCACCGCCGAGGGCGGCAACCAGGTGTTTTCGACGACGCTGTCCTTACCGCTGGCGGGGGCCGTCGGGTACACGGTGCGCGTGCTGCCCCATCACCCGATGCTCGCCGGCAGCACCGAGCTCGGTCTGGTCACCCTGGCCCGCTGAGCTCAAGCGGGCAGGCCCTCCGACGCCGTGCGCAGCCGCTCCAGCGCGGCGCGGACCTGCGCGGGGTCGGTGGTCGGC
The DNA here is from genome assembly GCF_002102155.1 of Mycobacterium europaeum. Taxonomy (GTDB): domain Bacteria; phylum Actinomycetota; class Actinomycetes; order Mycobacteriales; family Mycobacteriaceae; genus Mycobacterium; species Mycobacterium europaeum. The sequence continues at coordinate 212,353 of NZ_LQOU01000009.1, read as the reverse complement.
CAGAACGGCGGCAGCGAGGCGCGCAGGTAGCCGCCGTAGCCGGCGGTGACCATCCGTGAGTCCAGCACCGCAACCACTCCACGGTCGGTGACCCGGCGCAACAGCCGGCCCGAACCCTGGGCCAGCAGCAGTGCGGCATGGCTGGCGGCGACCGCCATGAACCCGTTGCCGCCGTGCGCCGCGACCGCGCGCTGCCGCGCGCCCAGCAGCGGGTCGTCGGGGCGGGGGAACGGGATGCGGTCGATGAGCACCAGGGACAGTGACGGCCCCGGCACATCGACGCCCTGCCACAGCGACAAGGTCCCGAACAGCGACGTCTGCGGGTCGGCGCTGAACTGCTCGACCAGCGCGGACGTGCTGTCGTCGCCTTGACACAGGACCGGCGTCGACAACCGTTGGCGCATGGCCTCCGCGGCGGCCCGGGCTGCCCGCATCGACGAGAACAATCCCAGGGTGCGTCCGCCCGCCGCGGTGATGAGCTCGGCGATCTCGGTCAACTGCTCGGCCGACCCGGTGGCGTCCCGGCCCGGTGGGGGCAGATGAGCGGCGACGTAGAGGATTCCCGCCTTGGCGTGCTGGAACGGCGAGCCCACGTCGACGCCGCGCCAGCGGGCACCCTCAGTGTCCGCGGCGGTCAGACCCCACGCCGCGGCCATCGCGTCGAAGGACCCGCCGATGGTCAATGTCGCCGACGTCAGCACCGTCGTGGAACGGGAGAACACCCGGCCGCGCAGCAGGCCCGCGACCGACAGTGGCGCCACCCGCAACACCGGGCGCATCGAGCCCCTGTTGTCCTCGTGGTCGACCCAGACCACCTCGGTGCGATCGGGAATCGCCGGACCGAACGAGGTGAGGGCCCGCGACGCGGTGTCCGAGATCTCGCTCAGCGCCGCGACCGCTTCTGCGCGGGCCGCGGCCGCCTTCGCGTCGCTCGTGGTGTCGATCGCCGAGCGCGCGGCGGTCGCCGCGTCGCGCAGCGCGGTCAGGTAGGTCGCGAGCTCTTCATCGAGGCGGTCGATGCGGCCCGGCGTGGCGTCGTGGATCGCCGCCGCGAAGTTGGCCGTCGCCGCCTCCAGGCGTTGTATCAGTTCGGGATTCACCAACCGGGCGATGCGGCGGGCCGCGACGCCCAGGGCGGCCGGGGTCAGCTCCGCGGTGGCCACCGAAGTCACCCGGTCGACCAGCTCGTGGGCCTCGTCGACGACCAGCAGCGCGTGTTCGGGCAGCACCGCGGAGTCGGCGACGGCGTCGATGGCCAGCAGCGCGTGGTTGGTGACCACGATGTCGGCACCGCCGGCCCGGCCGCGCGCCCGTTCGGAGAAGCACTCCGAGCCGAAGGGGCACCGGGCCACGCCCAGGCACTCCCGCGCCGAAACGCTGACCTGGGACCAGGACCGATCTGGCACACCGGGTTTCAGGTCGTCGCGGTCACCGGACTCGGTCGTCGACGCCCAGGCGGTGAGCCGTTGGACGTCGCGCCCCAGTGCGGTGGCCGCCAAGGGGTCGAAAAGCTCCTCCTGCGGCCGGTCGCCCGCGTCCTCTTCGGCGTCGGCACCGCCGTTGTGAACCTTGTTCAGGCACAGATAGTTTCGGCGGCCCTTTAGGAGCGCGAACTGCGGGCGGCGGGGGAGCGCGTCGGTGATCGAATCGATCAGCCTGGGCAGGTCGCGGTCGACGAGCTGGCGTTGCAGCGCGATGGTGGCCGTGGAGACGACGACCGGCGAGTCGTCGTCGATGGCGCGCACGATCGCGGGCACCAGGTAGGCCAGTGACTTTCCGGTGCCCGTGCCGGCCTGCACGACGAGATGCTCGCCGGTTTCGAACGCCCGTGCCACCGCGTTGGCCATCTCGAGTTGGCCGCTGCGCTCACTGCCGCCGAGGGCGGCCACGGCGATGGCCAGCAACTCGGGCACGGACACCTCGGACGTGGTCAGCCTCTTCTGCTCTGCGGTGTTACCGAGCCGGCGGGGATCAGTGTCGTGGGGATCGCGGGCTCCCCGGGCGACAGGTTCAGACCCTCCCACGGCAGACTGCGCAGTCCGGAAGCTACAAGCTCGCGCGCCGCGGCCATATTCGGTTCGGACACCCCGGCGCCGCCGCGGACCAGCGGCACGGTCAACACCCGATACGGCTCGGTCACCGGGGGCCGATGGCCCGCCGGATACACCACCTCCTCGGTGACGGTGCCGGACGAGCGCGTCAGGCGCAGCGCCTCTTTGCGGCCGCCCCGGGATTCCTTGTGGCTGCTGCGCTTTTGCACCGGCATCCCGTCGACTTCGACGAGTTTGTAGACCATGTTCGCCGTCGGTGCGCCCGAACCGGTCACCAGGGAGGTGCCGACGCCGTAACTGTCGACCGGCTCGGCGCCCAGGGCGGCGATGGAGAACTCGTCGAGGTCACCGGAGACCACGATGCGGGTCCGGGTGGCCCCCAACCGGTCGAGCTGCTCGCGGACCTGGCGCGCCAGCACACCCAGCTCGCCCGAGTCGATGCGGACCGCGCCGAGCGACTCCCCGGCGGCGGCGACGGCATTGGCCACACCGGTCGTCACGTCATACGTGTCCACCAGCAGCGTGGTGCCGGCACCCAGCGCATCGACCTGGGCGCGGAATGCCGCGAGTTCGGTGACTTCGGCGGGTTCCCCGCTCGCGTGCAGCATGGTGAACGCGTGCGCCGAGGTGCCCACTGCGGGGATCCCGTATCGGCGCTGAGCCTCGAGGTTGGAGGACGCGGCGAAGCCGGCGATATAGGCGGCCCGCGCCGCGGCGACCGCGGCGTGTTCGTGGGTTCTCCGCGATCCCATCTCGATCAGCGGACGGTCCCTGCCCGCACTCACCATTCGCGCCGCCGCCGACGCGACCGCCGAGTCGTGGTTGAAGATCGACAACGCCAGCGTCTCGAGCACGACGCATTCGGCGAACGTGCCGGTCACCGACAGCACGGGAGAGCCGGGGAAATACAGCTCGCCTTCGGCATAGCCGTCGATGTCGCCGGTGAACCGGAAATCGCGCAAGTACCGCAACGTGTCCGGATCGAGGAATCGCGCCAGCAGCTGGCACGCCTCGTCGTCGAAGCCGAACCGCGGCAACGCTTCGAGGAGGCGGCCCGTCCCGCAGACCACGCCGTAGCGGCGGCCTTCCGGGAGTCGGCGGGCGAACAACTCGAAGGTCGTCAGGCGAGCGGCGGTGCCGTCGCGCAATGCGGCGTCCAGCATCGTCAACTCGTATTTGTCGGTAAGCAGCCCAGTTACGACCGGGTCGTTCATTCCATAACGGTATCGGCTGGCGTCGGGGGCTCGGAAACGTCATCGGTCGCTCGGTATCCTGTAAGCCATGGTTGTAATGTCAGCGCCCGCTAAGCCGGGCACTACAGGACAACGAGAGTCCGCTCCGGTAGACGTCACGGCGAGCCCGTGGGTCACGATCGTGTGGGATGACCCGGTCAACCTGATGACCTACGTGACGTATGTGTTCCAGAAGTTGTTCGGCTACAGCGAGCCGCACGCCACCAAGCTGATGTTGCAGGTGCACAACGAAGGCAAGGCGGTGGTGTCTGCGGGCAGCCGGGAGTCCATGGAAGTCGACGTGTCCAAGCTGCATGCCGCCGGGTTGTGGGCGACACTGCAGCAGGACCGGTGATCCTCGGGGCTTCGGCGATTACCCGTGCGCAAGTGGAAGCGCGTCGAGACCGCGGACGGCCCCCGTTTTCGGTCCGCCCTGGCGTCTCACGAGGCGGCCCTGCTGAAAAACCTGGCCACAGCCATGGTCGGATTGCTCGACGAGCGTGAATCTTCGGCGCCCGCAGACGAACTCGAGGAGATCACCGGCATAAAGACCGGCAACAGCGATCCGCCGAAGGATCCGACTCTGCGCCGGCTGCTGCCCGATTTCTTCCGTCAAGACGACGATGACCCGCTGGCTCCCGACGAAGCCGACAGCCTCAACGCCGCGCTGCGCAACCTGCACGAGCCCGAGATCATCGACGCCAAACGCCTTGCCGCACAACGGTTGTTGGACACCATTCCGAACGACGGCGGCCGCTTCGACCTCACCGAGGAGGACGCGAACGCCTGGATCGCGGCGGTCAACGACATTCGGCTGACCCTGGGCGTCATGCTCGAGGTCGGCCCGGAGGGGCCCGAACGCCTGCCCGACGACCACCCGCTGGCCGTGCACTTCGACGTTTACCAGTGGTTGACCGTTCTACAGGAATACCTCGTCCTGGTGCTCATGGGGAACAGATGACCCCGCTGGGCGCCGGATGAACGCCATCACCGACGTCGGGGGCATCCGCGTCGGCCACCATCACCGGCTCGACCCCGACGCGTCCCTCGGCGAAGGGTGGGCCCGCGGCGTCACCGTCGTGCTGACCCCGCCCGGGACCGTGGGCGCGGTCGACTGCCGCGGCGGTGCGCCCGGCACCCGGGAGACCGACCTGCTGGACCCGGCCAACACCGTCCGGTACGTCGACGCGGTGTTGCTCGCCGGCGGCAGCGCCTACGGTCTGGCCGCCGCCGACGGCGTCATGCGCTGGCTGGAGGAACGAGAACGCGGCGTGGCGATGGACGGCGGGGTGGTGCCCATCGTGCCCGGCGCGGTGATCTTCGACCTGCCCGTCGGTGGCTGGGGTCGACGCCCGACGGCCGAGTTCGGCTACCTGGCCTGCGAAGCCGCCGTGGGCCCCGAGGGTGCGCTGCCCGTGGGCAGCGTCGGCGCCGGCGTCGGGGCGCGCGCCGGGGTGCTCAAGGGCGGCGTCGGGACGGCCTCGACGACGCTGCCGTGCGGCGTGACCGTCGGCGCGGTGGTCGTGGTGAACTCCGCCGGCGACGTCGCCGACCGCGCCACCGGCCTGCCCTGGATGGCGGACCTGATCCGGGAGTTCGCCCTGCGTCCACCGCCGGCCGAGCAGGTCGACGCCTTCGCCCGACTGCCGACCGCGTCGGGCCCGCTGGAGAACCCGCTCAACACCGTCATCGGGGTGGTGGCGACCGACGCGTCGCTGAGCCCGGCCGCGTGCCGGCGGGTCGCCGTCGCCGCCCAGGACGGGCTGGCCCGCACCGTTCGGCCCGCACACACCCCATTCGACGGCGACACGGTGTTCGCACTGGCGACCGGGGCGGTGGAAGTGCCGGCCCCGCCCGACGCGCCCGCCGCCTTCTCGCCGGAGATGCGGCTGGCCGCGGAGGTGGGAGCCGCTGCGGCCGACTGCGTCGCGCGTGCGGTGCTGTCCGGCGTCTTCGCCGCCGATTCGGTCGCGGGCATACCGACCTACCGCGACACCTTGCCCGGGGCGTTCGCCCCATGAGGGGTTTACCGCCGCCCGCGCCGGTAACCTGCAGCTATGGGTAAGACCACCCGCAAGGGGCGCGCCGGCGCACCGGCGACCCAGCCGAAGCGGCCGGCGTGGGTGGTCGGCGGGACGACGATCCTCACCTTCGTCGCGCTGCTCTACCTGATCGAGCTCGTCGACCAGCTTACGGGGCATTCCCTGGACGAAAACGGCATCCGGCCGCTCGAAGCCGACGGCTTGTGGGGAATCGTCTTCGCCCCGGTCCTACACGCCAACTGGCAGCATCTGATGGCCAACACCATCCCGCTCTTGGTGCTGGGTTTCCTGATGACGCTGGCCGGTCTGAGCCGGTTCGTCTGGGCCACCGCGATCGTGTGGATCGTGGGCGGGTTCGGCACCTGGATCATCGGCAACGTGGGCAGTTCCTGCGGGCCGACCGACCACATCGGGGCCTCCGGCCTGATCTTCGGCTGGCTGGCCTTCCTGCTCGTGTTCGGCATCTTCGTGCGCAGGTTCGCCGACATCGCGATCGGGCTGGTGGTGTTGTTCGCTTACGGCGGTGTGTTGTTGGGTGCCATGCCGGTGCTGGGTAGATGCGGCGGGGTGTCGTGGCAGGGACACCTGTGCGGCGCTCTGGCCGGCGTCGTCGCCGCGTACTGGTTGTCCGCACCGGAACGTAAGGCGCGCGCGAAGAGAAAAGCCGGCAGCGCGCTGCCGCGCCCCAAGACATGAGCTCGCCGATGGCACCCGTCGGGATCTTCGATTCCGGCGTCGGGGGGCTGACCGTCGCGCGGGCGATCATCGACCAATTGCCCGACGAGGACATCGTCTACGTCGGCGACACCGGCCACGGGCCGTACGGCCCGCTCACCATCCCCGAGGTCCGCGCGCACGCGCTGGCCATCGGGGACGACCTCGTCGAGCGCGGGGTCAAGGCGTTGGTGATCGCCTGCAACACGGCGTCGGCGGCCTGCCTGCGGGACGCTCGCGAGCGTTACGACGTGCCGGTGATCGAGGTGATCCTGCCGGCGGTGCGCCGCGCGGTCGCCACCACCCGGAACGGGCGCATCGGCGTCATCGGCACGTGCGCGACGATCAACTCGCACGCCTACCAGGACGCGTTCGCCGCCGCCCGCGACACCGAGGTCACCGCGGTGGCGTGCCCGCGGTTCGTCGACTTCGTGGAGCGGGGCGTGACCAGTGGGCGTCAGGTGCTCGGGCTGGCCGAGGGTTACCTCGAACCGCTACAGCGCGCGCAGGTGGACACGCTGGTGCTCGGCTGCACGCACTATCCGCTGCTGTCGGGGCTGATCCAGCTGGCGATGGGCGACCACGTGACGCTGGTGTCCAGTGCCGAGGAAACCGCCAAGGAGGTCCTTCGGGTGCTCACCGAGCGTGAGCTGCTGCGTCCTCACGATGCGCCACCCGCGACCCGGGTCTTCGAGGCCACCGGCGACCCCGAGGCATTCACCGCGTTGGCGGCGCGGTTCCTGGGTCCGGCGGTCACCGGTGTGCAGCCCGTCCACCACGTGCAAATCGACTAGTGCTGATGACGAGATTCTCATCACACGAATGCGGCGATGTTTTCGTCACGGTCCTATCGGGCATGGCACAGTAGTGTCCGTGCGAATAACCGTGCTCGGCTGCTCGGGCAGCGTGGTGGGGCCGGATTCGCCCGCGTCGGGTTATCTGCTCCGGGCACCGGACACCCCGCCGTTGGTCCTCGACTTCGGCGGCGGCGTGTTGGGCGCGCTTCAGCGCTACGCCGATCCCGCCTCCGTGCACGTGCTCCTGACTCACCTGCATGCCGACCACTGCCTGGATCTGCCCGGATTGTTCGTGTGGCGCCGCTACCACCCGTCGCGCCCGGGCGGCAAGGCGCTGTTGTACGGCCCCGGCGACACCTGGTCGCGGTTGGGTGCGGCGTCGTCGCCGTACGGCGGCGAAATCGACGACTGCTCAGACATTTTCGACGTTCGGCACTGGGTCGACGGCGAACCGGTGACGTTCGGATCGCTCACGGTGACGCCCCGCGTGGTGGCCCACCCGACGGAGTCCTACGGCATGCGGATCACCGACTCCACCGGCGCCTCGCTCGTCTACAGCGGTGACACCGGCGTGTGTGACCAACTGGTCGAGCTGGCCCGGGACGCCGACGTCTTCCTGTGCGAAGCCTCCTGGACGCATTCGCCGGACCGCCCGCCCGCTCTGCATCTGTCGGGCACCGAGGCCGGCCGGACGGCGGCGGAGGCCGGCGTCCGCGAACTGTTGCTGACGCACATCCCGCCGTGGACGTCGCGGGAGGACGTGATCAGCGAGGCCAAGGCCGAGTTCGACGGCCCCGTGCATGCGGTGGTGTGCGGCGAAACGTTCGACATCCGCCGCTCCGAAAGGGTCTGAGCACCCCGGGTTAGGGTTGGCGTCGTGACGAGACGAGAAGACGGCCGCCTTGACGACGAGCTGCGCCCCGTAGTCATCACTCGCGGATTCACCGATCACCCCGCGGGGTCGGTGCTGATCGAGTTCGGGCACACCAAGGTGATGTGCACCGCCAGCGTCACCGAGGGAGTGCCCCGCTGGCGTAAGGGATCGGGTCTCGGCTGGCTGACCGCCGAGTACGCGATGCTGCCGTCGGCCACCCACTCGCGCTCCGACCGCGAATCCGTTAAGGGACGCCTGTCCGGGCGCACCCAGGAGATCAGCAGGCTGATCGGCCGGTCGCTGCGGGCCTGCATCGATTTGGCGGCGTTGGGGGAGAACACGATCGCCGTCGACTGCGATGTGCTGCAGGCCGACGGCGGCACCAGGACCGCCGCCATCACGGGCGCCTTCGTGGCGCTGGCCGACGCCGTGACCTACCTGGCGGCGGCGGGCAAGCTGTCCGATCCCCGACCGTTGTCGTGCGCCATCGCGGCCGTCAGCGTCGGGGTGGTCGACGGCAGGATCCGGGTGGACCTGCCCTACGAGGAGGACGCGCGGGCCGAGGTCGACATGAATGTCGTCGCCACCGACACCGGCACACTCGTCGAGGTGCAGGGGACCGGCGAGGGGGCGACCTTCCCGCGCTCGACACTGGACAAGCTGCTCGACGTGGCGCTCGCCGCCTGCGACAAGTTGTTCGCCGCCCAGCGCGAGGCGCTGGCTCTGCCTTACCCGGGTGAACTGCCCGAGGGGGCCTCGGCGCCGAAGGCGTTCGGCAGCTGACCGCCCCGCCCCCGCGGCGGAGCCGTGTGGGGGCACTCGCGGAAAGGGTCGAACAGTTCGACTCCGCCGGTCTGTCGCCTTGGTCACAGGATGGCCTGCGGCCGGTCGTAACGTTGCCTTTGTCGTCGAATGAAAGCTTCCGGCCGGGGCTGCCCACAATACCGTCATGGTAAACTGGCCTATGTCTAATTTAATTTAGGCAAGCCAATGTTTCCCCCCGTTTTTAGGACCAATTGATGGGCAGTCGGCCAGTCCCACTTGAACATGCTTTTCTCAATACGCCCTGGTGGGCTATGGGGCAGATGACGCATGAACATGCGGAACCCCGGATCAATGAAGTGGCGACCCGCGCAAGGGCGGGTTTGCTGAACATCATCTCGGCTATCACGATCGCGTTATTGCTCATGCGACCGGAAACCGATCCGGTGATCATCGTTGGTCCGCTGGTGCTTTTCGACATGCTGGTCGCGGCGTTTACCGGGCTAACTCCGTTCAGCCCAACGGGAATTCTCGGCACCGCGTTGACAATGGGCATTCGTCCGGTGTGGAAGCCAACGCGGCCGAAACGGTTCGCATGGTTGCTCGGTGCCGGTTTGGCAGCGACGTGCCTTGGCATGCGCCTGTTGGGGGCGTCGCCCGTGGCGATGGCGGCTGTTGTTGCGGTCTGTTTTGTCCTCACGTGGTCGGAGGCCACGCTGGGATTTTGTGTCGGCTGTTACATGCACAAAATGTTTTGGGGTTGTCAGGACTGCGAAGTCCCTTACGTCAGGGGAATAGCAACCCAACCCGCAATAAACCAGGAACGTCCCGCAATCAACTTGGAAAGTCGCGCGTAGTCCCGAGGCGAAATGCGGGCGGCTCAGGATCCGCCCGATCGTCAAACCGGACTGGGATCAGCTCGCGCCCGCCGCGATCACCTGGTCCACCTCGAGGGCCCGGTCGGCCATCTCGGCGTGTGCCTTGTCCAGAGCTTCGGCTTGGTCTTCGTCGGCCTTCATCAGGGCCTCGATGTCGAAGCCGGCCATGTCGTGGACGCCCATGTCCCGGAAAGCCTTCTGTACCTTGTCGCCCCATAGGCCGATGTCCTTGACGATCGGCACGATGCGGCTGAACAGGTGCGAGCGGAACTGGATCATCAGCGGTGACGTGTCGACCCACTCTGCGCACGCTTTGACGTCCAGGCCGAGGGTCTCGAAGACCTCCTCGCCGCGGAACCGGTCGCGCATCAGGTAGCAGGCGTCCACGACGAACTCTTCGCGCTCGTCCCGCTCGGCCTCGGTCAGCGCGGCGTAGTAGTCCTTCAGCGAGATTCGGCCGAAGGCGACGTGCCGGGCCTCGTCCTGCATGACGTAGGCCAGCACCTGCTTGGCCAGCGAGTCGGGCGCCGCCATGTCGCGCAGCACACCGAAGGCGGCGAGTGCGAGACCTTCGATGAGGACCTGCATGCCGAGGTAGGGCATGTCCCAGCGCGAGTCGCGCAGGGTGTCGTCCAGCAGCGCGGTCAGGTGCTTGTTGATCGGGTAGACCAAGCCGGCCTTCTCCTGCAGGAGCCGGGAGAACGCCTCGACGTGCCGGGCCTCGTCCATGGTCTGGGTGGCCGCGTAGAACTTCGCGTCCAGGTCCGGGACGACCTCGACGATCTTGGCCGCGCACACCATCGCACCCTGCTCGCCGTGCAGGAACTGCGAGAGCTGCCAGGCCTGGAAGTGCTGGCGCATCTCGGCGCGGCGTGCGTCGTCGGCGGCGTCCCACATCGGGCTGCCGAACAGCGGGTGGAATTCGTCGGGCAGTCCGACCGGGTTCATCGGGTCGACGTCTTGTGCCCAGTCGATGCGCAACTGCGCATCCCACTGCTTGTCCTTGCCCTTTTGGTACAGCGAGAGAAGTCGCGCGCGCCCCTCGTCGTATTCCCAGGTGAAGCGCGCGTTGCCGGCGCTGGGGACCTCCCACGAGTACGGGGAGGGCACGTCCGTGTACTTGTCCCTGGTGGTCATCGGCTGCCCCTCTCTACCTGGTATGACCAGTGGTCATATGACGGGTATCACAGTGCGCCGCCTCGGGCGGGGCTGTCAAGCCTTTCGGGGTTGGGGTCCTCGTCGGGCCGATCGTCACACCCCCGGGCTGGGGCCGGAGGCGGACGGCAGCACGGCCATTCCGGCTAATTTGTTGTCGTACGCGCGGGTGGCTCTTGCGGAGGTGATGGCATGGATGGGATCAACCGTTGACCGAGCTGCTGGTCGCCAGCCGCAACCCCAAGAAGCTGGCCGAATTGCGCCGGGTGCTCGACGCGGCCGGCTTGACGGGGCTGAAGTTGGTGTCTCTGCGCGACGTAGCCCCCTTCGACGAAGCGCCCGAAGACGGCGCGACCTTCGAGCAGAACGCGTTGGCCAAGGCGCGGGACGCCTTCGCGGCGACGGGCCTTGCTTCGGTGGCCGACGACTCCGGCCTCGAGGTGGCCGCGCTGAACGGCATGCCCGGCGTGCTGTCGGCACGCTGGTCGGGTAAGCACGGCGACGACGCGGCGAACACCACGCTGCTGCTGGCGCAACTGCGTGACGTGCCCGACGCACGGCGCGGTGCCGCGTTCGTGTCCGCGTGCGCCCTGGCCGGGCCGTCCGGCGAGGTCGTCGTCCGCGGCGAGTGGCCCGGCAGCATCGCCCGGGAACCACGGGGCCGGGGCGGTTTCGGCTATGACCCGGTCTTCGTCCCGGACGGCTCCGACCGCACCGCGGCGGAGCTCACCCCCGAGGAGAAGGACGCGGTTTCCCATCGCGGTCGCGCACTCGCGCTCCTGGTACCGGCGTTGCGTGAGCTGGCCTAGGTGTACGGCCGAGTGTGAAGCTGGCCGCACGTTCTCGAGTGTGAAGCTGGCCGCACGTTCTCGAGGGCTTTACAGGCCGAAGCGCGCCTTGACGTCCCTGGTCTGGAAGTGCTCGACGATGATGCCCAGCAGCGGGATGGTCCCGGCGAGCAGCACGCCGATCGTCTTGGCGATCGGCCACCGCACCTTGACCGCCAGGTTGAACGCGGTCAGGACATAGATGAAGTACACCCAGCCGTGGACCACCTCGATCCAGCGGATCTCGTGGTGCAGGACAAGGTGCGAGACGATCTCGTAGCACAGCGCGATCAGCCACAGACCCGTCGCCCACGCCATGACCCGGTAGGCGAGCAGCGCGGAGCGGATCTTCTCGACGGGAAATGCCGAAGCCGACGCCTCGGGCGTCTCCGGTGTGGTCATGCGGTGGTCCTGTTCTCTTTCTCGGTGTCTTGTTTGGCAAGCTCGGCCAGGTAGGCGTTGTACTCCGCCAGCGCGGGATCGTCGGACGGCGGTTGCATCGGCCCGGGGCGCTCGGGCAGCAAGCCGGCGGGTATCTCGGTGAGCTCGGGGCCGCGCCGGGGTTCCGGCGGCATCTCTTCGTAGCGCACATATTTCCGGTATGCGTAGACGCAGAACCAGGCGAACAGCGGCCACTGCAGCGCGTAGCCGAGGTTTTGGAACGTGCCCGACACCGACTGGAACCGGGTCCACTGCCACCAGCCCAGCGCCAGGCAGCCGCAGGCCGCCACGATCACCAAGGCGATCAGCGCGGGCCTGCGACGACGGGTAGTGGACACCCCTTGACGGTACCGCTCACGATTTGGGTCCGACGAATTCGTCGAGGCGTGCCACCGCCGCCTTGCGGTACACGGCGATGACGTACTTGCTCGGCCGGGTCCATGGGATGTCGAGGTGGTCGAGCGCCGCGGTGAACAAGCCGCGGATGTCGTCCGAACGGTTCGAGAAGTGATAACGGACGCTGCGGACCCCTCGGTCGTTCGCCACCACCCGGCACCCGTCGCTGTCGATGAGGCCGCGGATGAACTCTTCGGTGGCCTGGGTGACGAGCACCTCTTGCCACGGCTGCAGCCGAATTGGGCGCAGGTGCTTCTTGCCGGGGCCGTGTTGGGGCAGCAGGCACGGCCAGTGCTTGGAGTACAGCGAGACTTCGGTGCAGTTGCTGGCACGACGCAGAACTGCGGCGCGCTGTCGCGGCATCAGCACGTCGATCGCTCTTCGGCAGCGATCGATGATCTGTGGATATTTGTCGTCAAGGGTGATTCTCAACCGCCAGACGCGACGGCTCTTCGAGATGCACCCGTCGCCGAGGTACAGCCCCAACACATAGCAGTACGCGGCCGGGGGAAGGGCGGTGAACTCGTGCTGAACGTTGCAAGGGGAAGATCCGCTCGGACTCCGTAACCGGATTGGTGACTCGCAATACCGCCAACCCCATATAGTCCGTCGCGGTACGCCTGTCTGACGCGCGATCGCGCAATCGTTCAGGCCCTGTGCGACCAGCTTTCGCACGGCTTCGAACTCTTCAGCGGACCGCATCTCCGCGCCTCCTTTGCCGCCGTGTTGAACTCACGTTAGGAGCGAACGCCGACAGGTCCGTCCGTGCACCGAGCGGTAGGATCAGCACGCTGCGGGCGTGATGAAATTGGCAAACATGCCGGCTTTAGGTGCCGGTGCTCGTGAGAGCTTGAGGGTTCGAGTCCCTCCGCCCGCACCTCCGCCCGCACTGTGTCTGGCGATCGCGAGGCGTTAAACGCTCTGTGCCGGGTACCTGTGACTGCACGGGATACGAGGAGACGCCATGGGCACCGGAAACAAGACAGGCGAGCAAGCGTTTACCGCGGAGGATGCGGAACTTGCCGAGCGCAGGGCCGCGGCGGCCCGCGAACGGGCGGCGCATGCCGGCCTCTCGGCCGCGCGCAGCTTCGAAGAATCGGCCCTCAAGCACGACGAAGTGGCACGGGTGCAAGACCAGGCCGTCGAACAGGGCGTGTCGCATGTGGGCGTGCACCGCGAATCGGCGGCGCACCATCGCGAATTCGCGGCCGAGGACCGCAAGCTGGCCGAGCTGAAGCGCAAGGAGTCCGAGGCCGACCTCGCCGTGGACTAAGCGTCCAGGAAGCGCGCGCGAACCTCCGGTGGCGGCAACGGGCAGGTGTCGTGCTTGCCGAAGATGCGATAGCGGACGCGGGCGAACTTGTCGTAGAGCCAGTCCCGCAGGGGGGTGGGGATGACGCGGGCCACGTCGAGGAGCTTCCACGGGCCGCCAAGGTAGTCGACCACGCGCAACGCGGCGGCGGACCGGATGGCGACGCGCTCGGTGGGCTGGCCGGGCTCGTCGACGAACACCATCGAGTCCACCTGCCCGACAGCCGGATGCCGAGCGAAGACACCCCGGGCGAAGTCGCTGTCGAGCGCCGCGAACCGCAGCGGGCCGTTCGGATCGAACCGGAGGATCGTCTGCACCGCCCAGTTGCAGACTCCGCAGACTCCGTCGTAGAGCAATACGGGCGACGCCGGTTCACCGCTCACACCACCAGGCTACTTGCCGCTCGGCGACCACCACGGTTTGACCTTTGGTAAGGCAACCCTTAGTTTTGCGGTAACTTATCGAGCGGAAGGTCCGCCGGGCCGTTCTTTCGGTGAAGTCGTCGCGGCCCTGCGCGCCGCGGGGAAGGACCGCTGATGGCACGCGGGTTCCAGGGCGTGATGTTGCGGAGCTTCGGCGCCCGCGACCATATCGCGACGGTGCTCGAAACCGTCTGCATCGCACCACATTTCGTGCGGGTGCGGATGACGTCACCGACGTTGTTCGAAGACGTCGACGCCGAACCCGCCGCGTGGCTGCGGTTCTGGTTCCCGGACCCCGACGGATCCAACACCGAGTTCCAGCGCGCCTACACCATCTCCGAGGCGGACGTCCCCAGCGGCCGCTTCGCCGTCGACATCGTGCTGCACGAGCCCGCCGGCCCGGCGTCGAAGTGGGCGCGCACCGTCCAACCCGGCGCCACGATCGCCGTCATGGCGCTGATGGGATCGTCGCGCTTCGACGTGCCCGACGAGCACCCGGCCGGCTATCTGCTGGTCGGCGATTCCGCATCGATCCCGGGCATGAACGGGATCCTCGGAGTCGTTCCCGACGACGTGCCGATCGAGATGTATCTCGAGCAGCACGACGAGAATGACCTCCTGATCCCGATCGCCCCGCATCCCCGGCTGCGAGTGCGCTGGGTCGCCCGCCGTGACGAGACATCGCTTGCGGCGGCGATCGACAACCGTGACTGGTCCAACTGGTACGCCTGGGCCACGCCCGAGGCGACAGCCCTCAAGCACGTCCGGGCGCGGCTGCGCGACGAATTCGGCTTTCCCAAGTCCGAGATACACGCCCAGGCCTACTGGAGCGCCGGGCGTGCGATGGGCACCCGCCGCGGCGACGAGCCGGCGACCGCGGATGACGTTGCGCCGGGGCAGGTTTCGGCTCCAGAACCCGCCGACCGGCCGCCCGCCCCGGCGGCGCGCGGCAGGTGGCGCGCCCAGGGCGCCGGCCGACTGCTCGCGCCGCTGCGTTGGGCGTTGATCCTGTCCGGCGTGCTGCAGGCCGTCATCACGGTGGTGCAGCTGGCGCCGTTCGTGTTGCTGGTCGAGCTGGCCCGGCTGCTGGTGGCCGGGGCGCCCGCGGCGCGCCTCTGGGATGTCGGGATCGCGGCCATCGTCCTGCTGGGAACGGGCTCGGTGCTCGGTGCGGCTCTCACGTTGTGGCTGCACGTCGTCGACGCGCGGTTCGCCGCGCACCTGCGTTCCCGGTTGCTGCGCAAGCTCTCTCGGCTGCCGCTGGGCTGGTTCACCGCGCGCGGATCGGGCTCGATCAAGCAGCTGCTGCAGGACGACACGCTGTCGTTGCACTATCTGGTCACCCACGCCATCCCCGATGCCGTCGCGGCGATCATCGCGCCCGTGGCGGTGCTGATCTACCTGTTCGCCGTCGACTGGCGGGTGGCGCTGGTGCTCTTCGTGCCCGTCCTCGGGTACCTGGTGCTGACGTCGTCGCTCACGATCCAGTCGGGCCCGCGCATCCCGCAGTCGCAGCGCTGGGCCGAGAAGATGAGCGGCGAGGCCGGCGCCTACCTGGAGGGCCAGCCGGTGATCCGCGTCTTCGGGGGCGCGGCCGCATCCAGCTTCCGGCGCCAGCTGGACTCCTACGTCGAATTCCTGGTCTCGTGGCAGCGTCCCCTGGCCGGCAAGAAGACGCTCATGGACCTGGTGACCCGACCCTCGACCTTTCTGTGGCTCATCGTGCTCACGGGTACGCTGCTCGCCGTCACCGGACGGATGAATCCGGTGAACCTCGTACCATTCCTGTTGCTGGGCACCACCTTCGGCGCGCGGCTGCTCGGCATCGCCTACGGGGTAGGTGGCATCAGCGCGGGCATGCTGGCCGCCCGGCGCCTGCAGAACGCCCTCGACGAGCCCGAGTTGGCCGTGCGGCAGCCGGACCGGTCCGCGGATCCGTCGGCGACGGTGGTGTTCGACCACGTCAGCTTCGGCTATCGACCGGGTGTCCCGGTGATCCGGGGCGTGTCGCTGACGCTGTGCCCGGGCACCGTCACCGCCCTCGTCGGCCCGTCGGGGTCCGGCAAGTCGACGCTGGCCGCCCTGCTCGCCCGGTTCCATGACGTCGACACTGGCGCGATACGCATTGGGGGACAGGACATCCGGTCGATGACCGCCGATGAGCTCTACGCGAAGG
This sequence comes from Mycobacterium europaeum, assembly GCF_002102155.1. GTDB lineage: Bacteria > Actinomycetota > Actinomycetes > Mycobacteriales > Mycobacteriaceae > Mycobacterium > Mycobacterium europaeum. The sequence goes on along the minus strand of NZ_LQOU01000009.1, from coordinate 196,274 downwards.
TGGGGTTCGTTCTGCAGGAAACCCAGTTGGTGCACGGCACCGTCGCGGACAACATCGCGCTGGCCGTCCCGGGCGCCACCGCCGCGCAAGTCGAGGAGGCCGCGCGCCAGGCGCAGATCCACGACCGGATCATGCGGTTGCCGGACGGCTACGACACCGTGCTGGGTGCGGGAACCGGCCTGTCGGGCGGTGAACGGCAGCGACTCACCATCGCCCGTGCGATCCTGGCGGACACCCCGGTGCTGATCCTCGACGAGGCCACCGCGTTCGCCGACCCGGAGTCGGAATACCTTGTGCAGCAAGCGCTCAACCGGCTGACCCGGGACCGCACCGTGCTGGTGATCGCCCATCGGCTGCACACCATCACCGGCGCCGATCAGATCGTCGTGCTCGACCACGGTCGGGTCGCCGAAAGCGGCGACCACGACCAGCTGCTGGCCGCCGACGGCCGCTACCGACGGCTGTGGGAAAGCGGCCGGCGGAACCGGGTGGTCGCGACGGCGCAGGAGAGGGCACGATGATTCGCACGTGGTTGGGCCTGGTTCCGGCGGATCGCCGCGGCCGGGTGATCGCCTACACCGTGCTCGCCTTGGCCTCCGTGGCGGTGCGGGCGGTGGCCGCCGTATTGCTGGTGCCACTGGTGGGCGCCCTGTTCGGCGACACCCCGGAGCGCGCATTGGTGTGGCTGGGGTGGCTCACCGCCGCCACCGGGATCGGCTGGGTCATCGACACCGCGACCGCGCGCATCGGCTTCGACCTGGGTTTTGCCGTGCTCGACCACAGCCAGCACCACGTGGCGGACCGGTTGCCCCGGGTGCGCCTGGAGTGGTTCACCGCCGAGCACACCGCGACCGCGCGGCAGGCGATCGCCGCCACCGGGCCGGAACTGGTCGGTCTCGTCGTCAACCTGCTGACGCCGCTGACCTCCGCCTTCCTGCTGCCGGCGGTCATCGGGCTGGCCCTACTCCCGATCTGCTGGCAGCTCGGGGTGGCCGCCCTGGGCGGTGTGCCGCTGCTGCTGGGTGCGCTGTGGGTATCGGCGCGACTCACGCGGCGCGCGGACGCCGCGGCTGACGAGGCCAACAGCGCTCTCACCGAACGGATCATCGAATTCGCCCGCACCCAGCAGGCGTTGCGTGCCGCCCGACGGGTCGAGCCGGCGCGCAGTCTGGTCGGCGACGCGCTGGCCGCCCAACACGGGGCGACCATGCGGTTGCTGTCCATGCAGGTTCCCGGCCAGCTGCTGTTCAGCCTCGCCAGCCAGCTGTCGCTGATCCTGCTCGCCGGGGCGACCGCGGCGATGACCGTCAACAAGACCGTCACCGTCCCCGAAGCCATCGCCTTCATCGTCGTGATCGTGCGCTACCTGGAGCCGTTCACCACGATCAGCGAGCTGGCGCCGGCGTTGGAGAGCACCCGCGCCACGCTCGACCGCATTCGTGCGGTCCTCACCGCGCCGCTGATGGACGCCGGCACCGCTACGTTGCCCGCCGCCACGGCCCCCCGGATCGAGTTCGACGACGTCATGTTCCGCTATGACGGCGCGACCGCACCGGCGCTCGACGGCGTGAGCTTCAGCTTGGAGCCGGGCAGCACGACGGCGATCGTCGGCCCGTCGGGATCGGGCAAGAGCACCATCCTGGGCCTGATCGCCGGCCTGCACGAACCCCGTCGCGGCCGCATCCTGATCGACGGCGTCGACGCTGCGACGCTGGACGCCGACGCCCGGCGGGCGGCGAGCACCGTCGTCTTCCAGCACCCGTACCTGTTTCACGGATCCGTCCGCGACAACGTGTTCGCCGGTGATCCCGGCGCCGGCGAGGAGCGCTTCGCCCGGGCCGTCGCGCTCGCCCGCGTTGACGAACTCATCGCGCGGCTGCCCGACGGCGCAGGCACGGTGGTCGGCGAGGCCGGCTCGGCGCTGTCCGGTGGCGAACGCCAGCGGGTCAGCATCGCGCGGGCACTGCTCAAGCCGGCGCCGATACTGTTGGTCGACGAGGCGACCAGCGCGTTGGACACCGAAAACGAGGCCGCGGTGGTCGACGCGCTGACGCTCGACCCGCGGTCGCGCACCCAGGTGATCGTCGCGCATCGCTTGGCCAGTATCGGCCACGCCGACCGCGTCCTGTTCCTCGACGAGGGCCGGGTGATCGAGGACGGAACCGTCGACGAATTGCTCGCGGCGGGTGGGCGTTTCGATGAGTTCTGGCGCCAGCAGCACGAGGCCGCCGAATGGCGGATTCTCGCCGACTAGCTCACCGTTGCCGACCGGCGCTCTTGCGGTATGCCTTACAGTTTGTCAGTCGGACGGGGCCGTCCGGGTACAGGAGGCGTGCTGTTCATGAGTGCTGTGGTGTCGATTCCGCGTTATCCCGGCGACGTGACACCGGGGTGGTTGTCGGCCGCGCTCAGCGGGCGCGGCACACCCGTCGAGGTCGCCGACGTGGACGTGGTCCCCATCGGAACCGGGCAGACCGGCGCAACCTACCGGGTGTCCGCGCGATACGCGACGGATCCCGGCGACCTGCCGCACACCTTCGTCATCAAGCTGCCGGCACAAGACGACACGGTGCGCGACCGGGTGGTCATCGGATATCGCAGCGAATGCGCGTTCTACTCGTCGGTCGCGGACCGGGTGCAGGTGCCGACGCCACGGTGCTTCTACTCCGAGATCAGCCAGGATGCAATGGATTTCGCGTTGCTGCTCGCCGATCAGGCGCCCGCGGTGCAGGGCGATCAGCTCGCGGGATGCGAGGAGACCGAAGCGCGGCTCGCGGTCACCGCCCTGGCCGGCCTGCACGCGCCGAGTTGGTGCGATCCGGTCTGGCTCGATTTCCCGGGCATCGCGTTCGGCAGGCCGGATGAAGCGGGCGCGGGCGGCATGGGTGAGGTGGCGAAGATGAGCGCCGACATCACCCTGGACAAGCTGGGCGATCGGATGAGCGCTCAAGACCGCGATACCTTCAGCGCGGCAATGGGTTCGGTCGCGCCCTGGCTGCTGTCCGAGTATGACCGGTTCGCCCTGCTGCATGGCGACTATCGCCTCGACAACCTGCTGTTCGATCCGGACCGAACCCGGGTCAGCGTCGTCGACTGGCAGACGCTCGGCGTCGGATTGCCGGCCAGGGACCTCGCCTACTTCACCGCGACCAGCCTCCATCCCGAGCTGCGCGCGCGAATCGAAGAACAGCTGGTCGCCGACTACCACCGGGCGCTGACGGCCGGTGGCGTCACCGGTTACGACGCCGAAACGTGTTGGCGCGACTACCGACTCGGTGTGCTGCAGGCACCGCTGATCTCGGCGCTGGGGTTTGCGTTCGCCGCGGCGACCGAACGCGGCGACGACATGGTGCTGGCCATGCTCAGCCGCGGCTGCCAAGCGATCCGCGAACTGGGGACGCTGGAGCTGATCGGCTGAGGCCTCAGAGGTCGCCGGTGAAGTCCGCGCTCATCCAGCGATCGGGGCGGATGGTGTACATCACCTCTTCGACGCCCTCCATGCTGCGAATGAACGCCCGCCCGCCCTCCTCGCCGAGATAGCGGATGGCGACGGCCTCCTGCACGTCGGTCGGGGCGGGGTTGGCGGTGTCGACGATGGTGCCTTCGACCACCACGTACTGGTAGGGGGGCTCTTCGCGCTGGACCACCAGCGTCACCTTGCCGGCCCGATCGATCAGCCGCGCCTTGCGGCTGGCCGCCCCGGTCATGATCCGGATGTTCCCGCCCGGGGTGTAGTCGTACCAGATGGGAACGCTGGCCGGCGGTCGGCCGTCGGCGGCGTCGACGGACACCACCGCCACGTGCGTGTCGGCCAAGAACTCCTGACGTTCGCTCTCGGTGAAGGCTTTCATGTGGCCTGCAATCGCCGATCCCGCGAATCTATTCCCGGGCAGCGGGTCAGTACTGCGTCGACCCCTGATCGACCGGGATCCGGGCGGCGGTGACCTTACGTGACTCGTCGCTGGCCAGCCAGCACACGGTGTCGGCGATCTCCTCGGGCTCGGCGACCCAGTCCGGCAGGAACGGCGTGAGGACGTGCGACAGCTGCGGATTGGTCTCCATCGTCTTGGCCACCGCCGCGACCATGTCGCCCGTTCCCATCGGCGTGTTCACCGGCCCGGGGTGGACGCTGTTGACCCGGATCGAGTGCTTGCCCAGTTCGGCGGCGAAAGCCCGCGCCATCCCGGTGACGGCGTGCTTGCTGGCAGTGTAGTGAACCATGAACGGCTGCATCTTCATGCCGGCCGCGGAACTGATCAGGATGATGGAACCGCCGCGACCGCCCTCGATGATCTTGTCCGCGCCGGCCATGACGGTATTCCAGGTGCCGGTGACGTTGATGTCGATGACATCGCGGAAGTTCTCCGGCGTGATGTCGTTCCAGGCCTGCGGAGCCGCGACTCCGGCGTTGGCGACGATGATGTCCAGCCGCCCGAGCGCGGCGACGCCGTCCTCGACGGCCCGGCGAAGTCCCTCGAAGTCACGGGTGTCCACGACCGAGGCGACGATCCGGCGATTCGTCTGCTCGACGAGGCGAACGGTCTCGCTCAGGTCGTCGGGAGTCGCCGGGTCGTAGGGGACGCAGGACGGGAGCTTGCCGGCGATGTCGACGGCGATGATGTCGGCGCCCTCGCAGGCCAGCCGAACCGCGTGCGCCCGACCCTGCCCGCGCGCCGCTCCGGTGATCAATGCGACTCTGCCTGCAAGCTTTCCGTTCATACCTGCTCCTCTACTGGGATTGGCCGCGCCGTCAGCGCTGCGCCGCCTTGACGAGATTGGACCCGATGATCAATCGCTGAATCTCGCTGGTGCCCTCGTACAGCCGCAGCAGCCGGACGTCGCGGTAGATGCGTTCGACCGGGACACCGTGCATGTAGCCGCTTCCGCCGTGGATCTGCACCGCGAGATCGGCGACCTTGCCGGCCATTTCGGTGCAGAACAGTTTGGCGGCCGAGGGCGCGACCCTGCGGTCTTCGCCCGAGACCCAGAGGCGTGCGGCGTCGCGGACGAGCGCGCGGCCGGCCAGCACCCCGGTCTGCTGGTCGGCGACCATCGCCTGCACCAGCTGAAAGTGCCCGATCGGCGTGCCGCCCTGCGTCGCGGTGGCGGCGTAGGAGACCGACTCGTCGAGCGCGCGCTGGGCGGCGCCCACCGCCAGGGCGGCGATGTGGACGCGGCCACGGGCCAGTGAGGTCATCGCCGCTCGGTAGCCGATGTCCTCGCTCCCACCGATCAGAGCGCCGCCCTCGACGCGGACATCGTTGAAGCTGACGTCGGCGGTCCACGCGCCCTCCTGGCCCATCTTCGCGTCCTTGGCGGCGACTTCGACGCCCGGCGACCCTGCCGGAACCAGGAATACCGCGATCCCGGGCCCTTGGTCATCCGCGGGGCGGGTGCGCGCGAACACCACGAACAGATCGGCGACGGGCGCGTTGGTGATGAACCGCTTCTGCCCGGAGATCACCCAATCGGCTTCGTCGCGAACGGCTTTGGTACGCAGGCCGGCCGGGTTCGATCCGGCGCCGGGCTCGGTCAGGGCGAAGGAGGCGACGACGTCGCCGGACGCCATCGACTCCAGCCAGCGGGCCTTCTGCTCGTCGGTGCCGAAGCCGACCAGAACCTGCCCGGCGATGCCGTTGTTGGTGCCGAACATCGAGCGCAGCGCCAGCGAGGTGTAGCCCAATTCCATTGCCAGCTCGACATCTTGCATCAAGTTCAGGCCGAGGCCGCCCCACCGCTGCGGGATCGCGTACCCGAACAGCCCCATCTTCTTGGCCTGGTCGCGCAGATCATCGGGCACCCGGTCCTCGGTCAGGATCTCCTGTTCGCGCGGGACCACGGCGGTGCGGACGAAGTGGCGGGTCTGGGCGAGGATCTCCCGAAAGTCATCCTCGGAGACCTCGGGTCGTTCGGCGGTGGTCATAGGCGGACGCTCCCTCTTCGGCACCTCATTGGTTGCGAGTCGCGCGGCCGCGGCGGGCCGGCCGGCTCAGCGGTCGGGTCGGAACCCGGCATCGGGGCAGATCCTATATGAAATATGATATTCGACTGCCGGGGGCGTCCCTCGGGGATCAAAAGCAGAGGGAGGCGGAATCAGGTGTCGATGTTGACGGGCCAGACCGCAGTAATCACCGGCGGTGCGCAAGGGCTGGGTCTGGCCATCGCGGAGCGCTTTGTCGCCGAGGGGGCGCGAGTTGTGCTCGGCGACGTCAATCTCGAGGAGACCCAGGTCGTGGCCAAGCAGTTGGGCGGCGATGACGTCGCGGTCGCGGTCCGGTGCGACGTCACGCAGGCGTCCGACGTCGAAACTCTGATCCAGACCGCCGTCGAGCGTTTCGGCGGCCTCGACATCATGGTCAACAATGCCGGGATCACCCGGGACGCGACCATGCGCAAGATGACCGAGGAGCAGTTCGATCAGGTCATCGCGGTGCATCTGAAGGGGACCTGGAACGGCACCCGGCTGGCCGCCGCCATCATGCGGGAGAACAAGCGGGGCGTCATCATCAACATGTCGTCCGTGTCGGGGAAGGTCGGTATGGTCGGCCAGACCAACTACTCGGCCGCCAAGGCCGGCATCGTCGGCATGACCAAGGCGGCCGCCAAAGAGTTGGCGTACCTGGGCGTGCGGGTGAACGCGATCGCCCCCGGATTGATTCGCTCCGCCATGACGGAGGCTATGCCGCAGCGCATCTGGGATTCAAAGGTTGCCGAGGTGCCGATGGGCCGGGCCGGCGAACCCAGCGAAGTCGCCAGCGTGGCGCTGTTCCTGGCTTCCGACCTGTCCTCGTACATGACCGGCACCGTCATGGAAATCACCGGCGGCCGGCATCTATGAGCGCGATGCGCGACACGGTCATTTGTGAGCCCGTACGGACCCCGATCGGGCGCTACGGCGGGATGTTCAAGTCGCTGACCGCCGTCGACCTGGGGGTCGCCGCGCTCAAGGGTCTCCTCGAGCGAACCGGACTCGCGCCCGAGGCGGTGCAGGACGTCATCCTCGGCCACTGCTATCCCAACAGCGAGGCCCCGGCGATCGGGCGGGTGGTGGCCCTGGATGCCGGCCTGCCGGTGACGGTCCCCGGGATGCAGGTGGACCGCCGCTGCGGGTCGGGTCTGCAGGCGGTGATCCAGGCGTGCCTGCAGGTGGGCAACGGCGATCACGATCTCGTCGTCGCCGGCGGCTGCGAGAGCATGAGCAACGTCGCGTTCTATTCCACCGACATGCGCTGGGGCGGTGCGCGGACCGGCGTCCGGGTGCATGACGGGCTGGCGCGGGGGCGCACCACCGCCGGCGGGCGCCACCACCCCGTACCCGGCGGCATGCTGGAGACGGCCGAGAACCTGCGCCGCCAGTACGGCATCTCCCGTCTGGAGCAGGACGAGCTGGCCGTGCGGTCGCACCAGCGGGCGGTGGCCGCGCAAAAGGACGGCGTCCTGGCCGAGGAGATCATCCCGGTGGCGGTGCGCACCCGCCAGGGCGAGGAGCTGATCGACACCGACGAGCATCCACGCGCCGACACCTCGGTCGAGTCGCTGAGCAAGCTCAAACCGGTGCTGGTTAGCGAGGATTCGGAGGCGACGGTCACCGCCGGCAATGCCAGCGGTCAGAACGATGCGGCGTCGATGTGCATCGTGGCCACACCCGAGAAGGCCGACGAATACGGTCTGAGGCCGTTGGTCCGCCTGGTGTCATGGGGGCTGGCGGGGGTGGCGCCCCACCTCATGGGCATCGGACCGGTGCCGGCAACCGAGGCGGTGCTGGGCAAGGCGGGCCTGCGGTTGTCCGACATCGACCTCATCGAACTCAACGAAGCCTTCGCCGCACAAGCGCTCGCCGTCATGCGGGAATGGAACTTCGGCGCCGCCGACCACGAGCGGACCAACGTGCACGGATCGGGCATCTCCCTGGGGCACCCGGTCGGCGCGACGGGCGGGCGAATGCTGGCCACCCTGGCCCGCGAGCTCACCCGGCGCGAGGCCCGCTACGGGCTGGAGACCATGTGCATCGGCGGCGGCCAGGGCCTGGCGGCGGTGTTCGAGCGGGTCGCCCCGCGGTGACCGGACCCCTGCGCGGTCTCACCGTCGTCGAGGTGTCCAGCTTCGTCGCCGCCCCGCTGTGCGGCATGACGTTGAGTCAGCTTGGCGCGGAAGTGATTCGGATCGATCCGATCGGTGGCGCGTCCGACGTGCAGCGGTGGCCGCTGGCGGCGGACGGCACGTCGATCTACTGGACCGGGCTGAACAAGGGAAAACGATCGGCCACCATCGACTTGCGGTCCCCGGAGGGGCAAGAGCTGGTCCAGCGGCTCATCGTCGAGGGCGACGGTGTGGTGGTGACCAACGCCGCCGGCTTGCCCTGGCTCGGCTACGACGTCCTGGCGAGCGGGCGTCCCGACGTCATCCACGTGCAGCTGCTCGGGCGCGGCGACGGGTCCACCGGGGTGGACTACACGGTCAACGCCGGCGTCGGGTTCCCGCTCGTCACCGGCCCGGCCGATCATGCCGGCCCGATCAACCACGTGTTGCCGGCCTGGGACGTCTGCTGCGGCCTGTACGCCGCGCTGGCCGTCGTCACCGCCCTCCGCCGCCGTGACGAGTCCGGCGCGGGCGCGCGGATCAGCCTGGCGCTCGAGGATGTCGCGCTCGCCACCGCCGGAAACCTGGGGCTGTTGACCGAGCCGCAAGTCACCGGCACCGAGCGCCAGCGACTGGGCAACGCCATCTACGGCCAGTACGGGCAGGACTTCGCCAGCCGCGACGGCGCCAGATTCATGGTTGTCACCCTGACCCGCAGGCACTTTCGCGACCTGGTCGACGTGACGAGCACCGGCGCCGCGGTCGGCGCGCTCGCCGACGCGCTGGGCGTCGACTTCGGGTCCGAGGGCGATCGCTATAAGTACCGCGACGTGCTGTCCGGGCTGTTCGCCAGCTGGTTCGCCGACCACACCGCCGAGGAGATCATCGCCGCCCTGTCGGGAACGACGGTCTTGTTCGAGCGGTATCGCACCTTCGCCGAGGTCGCGGCCGGCCCGCAGGTGACCGGGAACCCGCTGTTCTCCCGATTGCGCCAGGAGGGCCTGGGCGAGTACCTCGCCCCCGGCCTGCCGGTCGCGTTCGACGGCGCCCACCCCGCCGGCGCACCGGCGCCCGCGCTGGGGCAGGACACCGCCGACGTTCTGCAGCGGTGCCTGGGCCTGACGGCCGGCGACATCGAACGCCTGACGGACGCGAAGACAATCGCTTGCTGAGCAAGCCGAAACGGAAAGACGACGCATGACCAAACTCGCCCAGACCCTCGGCCTCACCGAGTTCCAGACCGAGATCATCGACACGGTGCGGCAATTCGTCGAAAAGGAAGTCATCCCCAACGCCGCGGAGCTGGAACGCGGCGACACCTACCCGCAGGACATCGTCGACCGGATGCGCGACATGGGCCTGTTCGGGCTGATGATTCCCCAGGAGTATGGCGGCCTGGGGGAGTCGCTGCTGACGTACGCGCTGTGCGTCGAGGAGCTGGCGCGCGGCTGGATGAGCGTGTCGGGGGTGCTCAACACCCACTTCATCGTGGCCTACATGCTGCGCCAGCACGGCACCGACGCGCAGAAGCAGCGGTTCCTGCCGCGGATGGCGACCGGCGAGACGCGCGGCTCCTTCTCGATGTCGGAGCCTGAGCTGGGCTCCGATGTCGCCGCGATCCGGACGCGGGCCCGGCGCCAGCCCGATGGCGACTACGTCATCGACGGGCAAAAGATGTGGCTGACCAACGGGGGCAGCTCGACGCTGATCGCCGTCCTGGTCCGCACCGACGAAGGCGCCGACAAGCCGCACCGGAACCTGACCGCGTTCCTGGTCGAGAAGCCAACGGGTTTCGGCGAAGTCGTGCCCGGGCTGGTGATACCCGGCAAGATCGACAAGCTGGGTTACAAGGGGATCGACACCACCGAACTCATCTTCGACGGCTACCGGGCCGGCGCCGACGACGTTCTGGGCGGCACTCCCGGGCAGGGGTTCTTCCAGATGATGGACGGCATCGAAGTCGGCAGGGTCAACGTGTCGGCCCGGGCGTGTGGTGTCGGCATCCGCGCCTTCGAGCTCGCCGTGCGCTACGCCCAGCAGCGCCACACCTTCGGCAAGCCCATCGCCGAGCACCAGGCCATCGCGTTCCAGCTGGCCGAGATGGCCACCAAGATCGAAGCGGCACACCTGATGATGGTCAACGCGGCGCGGCTGAAGGATTCGGGAGAGCGCAACGATGTCGCCGCCGGGATGGCGAAGTACCTCGCCAGCGAATACTGCACCGAGGTCACGCAGCAGAGCTTCCGGATCCACGGTGGCTACGGCTATTCCAAGGAATACGAGATCGAGCGGCTGATGCGTGACGCGCCGTTCCTGCTCATCGGAGAGGGAACCAGCGAAATCCAGAAGTCCATCATCAGCAAGCGGCTGCTCGCCGAGTATCAGGTGTAGCGGTGACGGTTCCGGATTTCGCGGCGCGACCGCAGCTTTCCGACGACGTCGCGGGCTTGATCCGCCGGCGGATCTTCGATGGCACCTACCTCGCGGGGTCCTACGTCCGTTTGGACCAGGTGGCCGCCGAGCTGGGAATCAGCGTCACACCGGTGCGGGAAGCGCTCTTCGCCCTGCGTGCGGAGGGCCTGATCGCCCAGCAGCCGCGGCGGGGCTTCATGGTGTTGCCGGTGACCGGTCGCGACGTCACCGACGTGGCGAACGTGCAGGCTCATGTCGGTGGCGAACTCGCGGCGCGGGCCGCGAGCAACATCACCGACGACCAACTGCGCGAGCTGAAACAGATTCAGACGGAACTCGAAGACGCCTACGCCGGTGACGAGGACGAGCGCACGGTGCGCCTCAACCATCAATTCCATCGCGCCATCAACGTCGCGGCGGACTCGCCGAAGCTCGCGCAGCTGATGTCGCAGATCACCCGCTACGCACCGGAATCGGTGTTTCCCGCCATCCAAGGCTGGCCCGAACAGTCGATGAGGGACCACCGCCGCATCTTGTCCGCGCTCAAAAAGCGCGACGAGAAGCTCGCGCGCGCGGCGATGGAGCAACACCTCGCCGCGGGCGCCGTTCCGTTGATCGAGCACCTCACCGCGCGTGGCGTCGTCGTCGAGGCGAGCCCTGAGCGGTCCGGCTAACTGTTGTTTTGCGCGCCCGGGTCGGCATAGGCTGCCCTCCAAGGGGGCAACAACACAGAGCGAGGAAAAGTGCCCCGAAGGATTCGCGCGTCGGCCTTGTTCGCGTCGGCTGTGACAGTCCTCGCCCTCGCGCCGCCGGCCGTCGCCGAGCCGCTCGACCCGATTCCCGGCAATGGCGTGTTCATCGTGGGGCCCGACATCGCCCCGGGCCTTTACCACACGGGTGGGTCGGCATCGGTCTTCGGTGTCTGGATAAACAATGTGCCCACCCAGGACTCGATGTGCTCGTGGTTCACCTACAGCACGCCCGATGCGAACAAGGACCATGTGCTGCAGACGAATACGTCGATCGGTCCGATGTACGCGAACATCAACACCTCGGTCAAGGCCTTCGAGTCGCAGAACTGTCAGCCTTGGACGCGGGTCTCCTGAGGCCGATTCGCGTCGCTGAGGATCGCCCGCAGTCGAGCTAGATCGACCTTGCCGGTTCCTCCGCGCGGGATGTCGTCGTCGGATTCCAGCAGCAGCCAGACCGTGGGGACCTTGAAGGTGCTCAGCAGCTTTCGCGCGTCTCCGGTCAGCCGGTCGGCCGTCAGCGGTCCATCGCACACCACGGCCGCACCCACCCTTTCGCCCACCGTTCCGGGAACGTTGGTGACGAAGGCGCTCTGGACGCCGTCGATGGTGCGCAGCGCACGTTCGACCTCGCCGGGATAGACGGTGGCGCCGCTGACCTTGAACATGTCGTCGCAGCGTCCGTGGTAGAACAGGAACCCCTCCCCGTCGAGGCGGCCCAGGTCGCCGGTGGGGTAGAAGCCGTCGGCGGTGAACACGTCCTCTCGGCCGCGCCCGCAGATGCCGCGCAGCGTGTGCGGTCCCCGAATCTGGATCATGCCCACCGTTTCGGCCGGGACGGGCTCGCCGCCGTCGGGGTCGACGATGCGAACCTCCATGCCGGGGAAGGGCTTTCCGCAGCTGCCCCACGTGGTCTCGGGCATGTCGGTGTCGGCCTGATAGCCGCAGTACGGACCGAACGCCTCGGTCATGCCGAACAGCGTGGCGCGGGCGCCGGGCTGGGCCCGTTCGCCGGGCGGCAGCAGGGCCTGCAGGCTCCCGGGCCGCAGGGCCGACAGATCGGCGCCGACCGTGGCGGCGTGGCGCGCGAGCGTCTCGGCTTGGTCGGGCCAGCCGCGAAACAGCGTCACCCGCTCGGATTCCAGCAGTCGCAGCGTCGTCTCGGGCCGCGGGATCTGCTCGGTCACCAGGGTGGCGCCGGCCAACAGCGTGGACAGGATTCCACTGCCGAAGCCGCCCACCCAGAAGAACGGCATCGGAAGATACAGACGGGTGTCGGGGGTGATGCAGCGCGCGGCCAGGCCCGAGAAGACCGCGCCGAGCGCGCTGCCGTGAGAGTGCACGACTCCCTTCGGCGGCCCACTGCTGCCGGAGGTGAACATGATGACCAACGGGTCAGCGGCCCTGACCCTTTCCGTCAGGGCGTCGACGAGTCGGCGGGCCCGACCGCCGGCGGTCGCGCCGACGAGCCGGTCGGCCGTCCAGACCTGACGCAGGGCGGGAAGCTCGGTCCGCGGCGCGAGGTCGTCGAGGTAGCGGTGCCCGCGGAACTCCTCGACGCTGACCAGGAATTGCACCGCGGCGGCCCGCAGTTGGGCGCCCAGCTCCCGCGAAGTCAGGAGCGTGCTCAGCGGAACCAGCACGGCGCCCACCCGCGCCAGGGCGATGGCCACCTCCACCCAGCGAGCTCCGTTGGGCATGATCAGACCGACCCGCGTGCCCTTGCCGACGCCGGCGTCGACGAACACCGCGGCGAGTTCCTTTGTCACCGTGTCGAGTTGGCGGTAGCTGGTTCGCGACGTCGGGTCGACCACCATCGCTTTGTCCCCATGGCTGGCGGCGCGGGCACGCACGAGCTCGTCGACGGTGCCCGGGGCGGTCGGCTCAGGCATCGAGGAGGTCCCTCAGACGTCGCATGTCCACTTTGCCGCTGGACAGCAACGGGAGCTGGGAGCGCGGCACGGCGACGAAGCGCCGGGGGATCTTGTAGGAGGACAGTTCCGCCTTCAGCCGGTCGCGTAACGCCGCCGCGTCGAAGGCGGCGCCGTCCGGAACCACCACGGCCGCCGCGACGAGCTGGCCGCGCCGGGCATCGGGGACGCCCACGACGTGGGCCGTCAGCCCGCCGGTGACCCTGGCGATGGCCCGTTCGACTTCGGCCGCCGAGACGTTGGCGCCGGCCGTCTTGATCATCGTGCCGAGCCGGCCGAGGTAGTAGAAGAATCCGTCGGCGTCGACACGCACCAAATCGCCGCTGTGGAACCAGCCGTCGGCATCGAAGCACTCCTCGCGGCTGCGTCCGTAGTAGCGCTGCATCAGATACGGTCCGCGGATGCACAGTTCGCCGGCATCGCCTGCCGCCACCGTTTCCCCGGTTTCGGTGTCGATGACCTTGGTGTCGAAGCCGGGTGCCGGCTTGCCGAACGACCCGCGCCGAATCTCGGGTTGATCGGTTTCGTCGCCGCTGAGCAGCACGACGCTGCCGGCTTCGGTCATGCCTAGCATGTTGTGCCGCAGCTCCGGGTCGGCCGGTCGAACTCCGGGCGCCATGATCGGGTACAGGTTGCCCCGCCGCATCGATGACAGGTCGCGTTGCGGGAAGCTTCGGTGATCGGTCAGGTGAGCGATCCCGGCGCTGAACCCGTTGGTCATGGTGGGTCGTTCGGCTTCCAGCACGTCGAGCGTCTCACCGGCATCGCTCGCGTTGGAGCACACCAGCGTCGAACCGGCGACCAACGTGGCGAGCAGCCCGAACGCGAAGCCGCCGATCCAGAAGAAGGGGGAATTGCAGAACAGCTTGTCGTCCGGCGTGAGACCGCGAATCTCGTTGAGATTGCGCTGATGTCCCAGTAGCCCGGCGTGGGTGTGCACCGCACCCTTGGGGGAGCTGGTGGAGCCCGACGTGTAGACGATGGCCAGGGGATCGCAACCGCGGACGTCGTCCTGGGTCGCCGCCAACAGCTCGCGGTCCACGGTGGCGGCCAGCCGGTAGAACCGGCCGATGTCGCGGACGCGCCGCACCGCATCGGGGCGGTAGCTGATGCCGACCTGCCGCAGTTGTGGTGTGGCCGGCGAGAACAACCGGCGGTCGGATTCGAAGTCGGGATCCGACAGCAGCTGCTCGAGCCGTTGCACGTAGTCATGCGTGCGGAAAGACGGCGCGCTCAGCAGGATTTCGACGTCGCTGTCGAGCAGTTGCTCGCGCAATTCGCGGGCGGTGACGAATGTGGAGAACGGGACCACCACGGCGCCGACCCGGGCCGCGGCCAACATCGCGACAACGAACTCCGGGCCGTTGGGATAGAGCAGGCCCACGTGGGTGCCCTTACCCGCGCCGGCGGCGATCAGGCCGCGGGCCAGCTCGCCCGAGCGGGCCTCGGCGTCGCTGTAACTGATCCGGTCCTCGTCGCAGACGAGCAGAGGGTGGTCGCCCCGCGAACGGGCCTGATGTTTCAGGACCTCGCCGACGGTCGCGGTGTCAACGGGCATGATCGCCGTGGGATGCGCTGAAGAAACGCTGGACCGCGCCCAGGTCGGCTTTGCCCGACGGTGTCCGGGGGATGGCGTCGACGACGGCGATCTCGGTGGGAATCTCGTAGCGCGCCAGCCGCGTTCGCAGGTATTCCACGAGCGCCACGGGTTCGGTGGAGCCGGGCTCGCGCAGCTCCACCACGGCGACCGGCGTCGCGCCCAGGCGCTCGTCGGCTCGCCCGACGACGGCGGCGCCGGCCACCGCGGGGTGGCTCTCCAGGGCGGAGCGGACGTCGTCGGGCATCACCTTGAACCCTCCGCGGATGATCGCCTGGTCGGCGCGCCCGACGATCCAGAGGAAGCCGTCCGCGTCGATGCGCGCCATATCCGTGGTCCGCATCCACCGGGCCGACGGCCCCAGCTGGCTCGGCTTGACTTCGAGCAGACCGACCTGGTCGGGTCCGAGCGGCGCGCCGTCCTCAGTCACCACCCGCAGCTGTGCCCCGGGGTTGGCGCGACCGACGCTGCCCCGTTTGGCGGCCCAGTACCGCTCGTAATCGGGCAGGGTCCAGCCGGCGACCCCCCCGCCGAATTCCGTTGCCGCGTAGGAGGTCAGCACCGGAATGCCGTACCTGTCGGTGAAGGCGTCGGCGTCGTCGGCCGTCAGCGGGGCGGTACCGCAGGTGACGGCGCGGATGCTCGCCAGATCGGCCCGCGGCACGTCGGAGTGCAACACCGTCCGCAGGGCCGCCGGTACCAGCGAGACCGTGCGCGGCCGGTGCCTGCGTACCGCGTCGGCCCATGCATCCAGCTCGAATCGCTCGAGGAGTGCAAACGGCCTTGCCTCGGCGATGCATTGCAGCACGCGGAACACGCCGCCGATGTGCACCAGCGGCGAGCTGACGATCGCGACTCCACGCCGCAGTTCCGTGGGCGCCGGGGAGCGATCGGCCTCGGCGCCCATCACACTGCGCGCGAGCATGTCGTAGCCGAGGTCGATTCGTTTGGGCGGTCCCGTGGTACCGCTGGTGAGCATGCGCACCGCGACGCCGGGCCGCGGGTTGGCCGGCGCCACGAGCGGATTCGTCACGCGGTCACCCTCGGAATCGTCTAACCGGCCCGGGACCGGCACGGCGGTCATCCCCGTCGTCGGGGGCGCCAGCGCCGTCAGGTCGTCGTGCTCCCCGATGATCAGCGGCGTCCGCAACCCGGCGATGTCCGCGCGGGTGCGCTCATCACCACGGGCGGGGTTGATGACGACCACGGTGCCGCCGCCCAACAACACCCCGAGGAAGGCCGCCACCTGACCCGGGCGGTTGCGCAGCAGCATCCCGACCTCGGCGCCGGCGGTCAGGTCGGCGATGCGCCGTGCCGACGCGCTGACGCGAGCCCAGGGGATCCATTGCCGCTCATACTCGATGGCGTGCGCGTCTGGCCGCAGATCCAGGACATCGGCGATGCGTTGGCTGAGGGGGTGCGGGGCCATCAGCGCGTCTTCGGACCGCCCTCGGCGCCTTCGCCGCCGGAGTTCCTCTGGGCGGCGAGCTCCGCCGTGCCGAGCGGATTGCCCAGGCGGGTGTAGATCAGCCCTTGCTCCATGGCCGCGCGATACGGTTTGTCGAGCGATTCCCAAATCGCCTTCACCGTGCCTTGCGTTGCGGTCGGCGGCTTCGCGGCGATGGTCGCGGCGATTTCGTGCGCACGATCCCAGAGCCGCTCGGCGGGGACGACCTCCGAAACCAATCCGATCCGTAGCGCGGTGCCGGCGCTGACCCGCTCGTCGTTGCCCATCAGGACGATGCGCAGCGTCTCGCCCAGGCCGATGCGCCTCATCAGGCCGATCGGCTCCAATGCGCACACCAGGCCGGCGGAGACGTGTGAGTCGAAAAACGTCGCATCCTCCGAGCAGATGACGACATCGGATTCGTTGACGAAGTAGAACGCGCCCGCGGTGCAGATGCCCCGAACGGCGCACACGACCGGTTTCCACATCTTCTGCCACTTGGGGCTGAGCGCCTCGCCGGGATCCTCGTGGTTCCAGATGTTTTCGGGCTGCCCGTAGGCCGTCTTGACGTCCAGGCCGGCGCTGAACGCGCGGTCACCGGCCGCCCGCAATACCACCGCGTTGACCGAATCGTCGAGTTTGACCATGCGCCAGGCGCGGGCCATCTCCTCGCACATGGTGCGGTTGAACGCGTTGAGCTGTCTGGGCCGGTTCAGCGTGATGGTCGCGACCCGGTCGGTCTCGTCCACCTCGAGGACGATGGTTTCGAACGTCATCGGCATTGCCAATCCGGCTTGCGCTTCTCCACGAAGGCCTTCGGCCCCTCGGCCGCGTCCTCGGTGCGCAATACCCGCTCGCGGAACGTCTCGGCCATGATCTCGGCTTCGTGCAGCGGCACATTGAGGCCCTTGACGATGGCCAGCCGAGTTCCCCGAACCGCCAGCGGCGCATTGGAGTTGACGATGCCGGCTATCTCGTGCGCCCGCTCCAGGAGCCGGTCGTGCTCGACGATTTCGCTGATCAATCCGAGTTCGTAGGCGCGTTGTGCGCTCATCCGCTCGTGCTTGCCCATCAGCGCCATCCGCAGGGCAATGGACCGGGGCAGCACGCGCGACACCCGCACCATCTCCCGTCCCGCTACCAGGCCGATGCTCACGTGCGGATCGAAGAAAGTGGCTTGCTCCGAGGCGATCACGATGTCCGATGTGGTGACCCAGTCCATGCCGGCGCCACAGCACAGACCATTGACCGCGGTGAGTACGGGCTTGGCGGTCGTGCGAAACGGTGGAGTGCCCTCCTGCGGCGCCTCCCATTGGTCGTAGGTCGACAGGTACGGGCGCTCGTAGATCACCTTGCCGTCTTCGGGGATGGCCTTGACGTCGGCGCCCGTGCAGAACGCGCGTCCGGTGCCGGTCACGATGGTGAGCCACACCCGGTCGTCGTTCTCGGCCTCCTCATAGGCGGCCCGCAGTTCGGTGATCATGTGCGGGCTGAGCGCGTTGAGGGCGTCCGGGCGATTCAGGGTGATGGTGGCGGTATGCCCGTCGACGTCGTAGTCGATGGTGTCGAACGAGTCAGTAGGCATCCTGCTCCCTCACCGGCCCTGGAATTTCGGGCCGCGTCGTTGCCGGAAGGCTTCCAGACCTTCTTTGAAATCCGCTGTCCGGCAGGCCAGTTCCAGATTGAACAGCTCCTGGGTCATGGTCTGACTCAGCGTTGCGTCGTGGCCGAAGCCCAGTGCCTGCTTGGTCAGCCCGATCGCCACCGTCGGCCCGGAGGCGAGCCGCTCGAGTAAGTCCTCGGCCGCGTCGTCGAGCTGGGAGGGGCCGACCGCTTGGTGGATCAATCCCCAATCGGCCGCATCCCGCGCGCTGACCTTCTCGCCCAGCAGCAGCATTCGCCTGGCCCGCGCCAGTCCCACCAGCCGG
This sequence comes from Mycobacterium europaeum, assembly GCF_002102155.1. Taxonomy (GTDB): domain Bacteria; phylum Actinomycetota; class Actinomycetes; order Mycobacteriales; family Mycobacteriaceae; genus Mycobacterium; species Mycobacterium europaeum. The sequence continues at coordinate 178,131 of NZ_LQOU01000009.1, read as the reverse complement.
GGCAGCAGCCAGGTGGCGCCCGAATCGGGGCTGAAGCCCCGGTCCACGAAGGGCTCCCAGAACACCGCGTCGGTGGCGGCCACGGTGAAGTCGGCTGCCAGCGCGAGGTTGCAGCCGAAGCCGGCGGCCCATCCCCGCACACTGCAGAGCACCGGCAACTGGATGCCGGCGATGAGCTCGATCACGCGATGAGCGGCATGGGGGATCCGCCGGACCAGGTCGCCGGCGCGGGGACGCTGCCGGTCGTTGGTGGCGACCCAGTCCACTCCGGCGCAGAAGTCCTCGCCGCCACGGATGTGCACGGCGCGCAGCGAATCATCGGCGGCGGCAGCGGCGAGCGCCTCGACCAATGCGCTGATCATGCTCTGGCTCAACGAGTTACGCCGGGATGGGCGATCGAGCGCTATCCGCAGCACCGCGCCGTCCCGGCGCACTGTCACCGAACCGTCGGCGCCGGCCGCGTCGGCCTCCTGACTCACCGTCGAATCCGGCCTTTCTGCCGTTACGGTTACCCATACAGTAGGCAATACGATTGATACGCTGTATAAGTTAGCAGGGTACGCGGCCGCCGGAAATAGCCGGGCCGGAACCCGATCGAAAAGGGAGATGCATGGCCGTGCAGGAGGGGCGAGCGGAGGGCTGGACCGGACCGGAGTCGACGCGCCAAGGTGCCGCCAGATTCGGCGAGCGGCCACTCTCCCAGACCATGGCCGCCGCCGGCGCCATGCGGCGGCTGAGCTCATTGCTGCTGGCGCTCGAAAATCCCCATCCCACGGTCGACACCATGGTGGCGAAGTTCGCGGAATGGGAGAGCGAACTGTCTGCCGCGGCCCCGGTGGACAACGCGCCGCGAATCGGCGACGTCCCCGACGATCCGCGGCGCGTCTATCTCGACCACGCCACCGACATCGGCGCCTACAACCCGTGCTTTCCGGAGTATCGGTTCGACCGCCTCGATGCCGACCGGGCAACCGGGCGAGTCAACTTCCCGCTGGTCTACGAGGGCCCGCCGGGATCGGTGCACGGCGGGTTCCTGGGCGTCTTCTTCGACTGCGTGATCCAGCACCACAATTGCGGGACGGGGCTTTCCGGCAAGACGCGGTCGCTGGTCGTGACGTTCCGCCGGCCGACACCGGTGTTGACCGAGCTGCGGTTCGACATCAACCGCTCGCAGGTCGAACGCGGCATCGCATCGACGGCACGGCTGCTATCCGACGGTGAAGTGCTGTGCACCGGCGAGGTGAACACCCTGGCGTCACCGCCGGAAAGGCTGGCCGGATTCCAATTCGGCAGGCGGCGAAGGGAGTCCGACACATGACAGTCCCGAGCGCCTCGGACGATCGCGTGCTGTTCGAGGTGGACCCCGACCGCCGCATCGCCACGATCACGCTGAACAATCCGGCGCAACGCAACTCCTACGACGCCGCCATGCGCGACGCTATCGCCCGCTGTCTGGATCGGGTGGCCGAAGACGACGACCTCACGGTGGTGCTGTTGCGCGGCGCCGGCGGCGTCTTCTCCACCGGGGCCGACATGAACAACGCCTATGGCTGGTACGGCGACAAGACCACGCCCGGCGACGCGTCGGGCCGGCGCCGTCCCAGTCAGCGCCGGCGACTTACCGTGGACCGCAAATCTTTTGGCTTCTACCACAACTTCATGGGCTTTCCCAAGGTCACGGTGGGCGAGATCACCGGCTATGCGCTCGGCGGCGGCTTCGAGATGGCGCTGATGACCGACATCTCCGTGATCGCGCGCGACACGAAGGTCGGCATGCCGGCGACCCGCTTCCTCGGCCCCGCGCTCGGCAGCCTGCACATGTTCTTCCACCGGCTGGGCCCGGTGCTGGCGCGGCGCCTGCTGCTGACCGGCGACATCGTCGAGGCCGGCGAGCTCGAACACCTCGGAATCTTCACCGACACCTGCGATTCCGCCGCCGTCCCGGCGCGGGCGCGGTACTGGGCCGAGAAGGCAGCGAAGATGCCCGCCGACGGGGTGGTCATCGCCAAGGAGGCTTTCCGCCTCGTCGAACAGAACCAGGCATACCAGGGTGAGGAAGTCGCGAGCTATCTCTTCCACGCCTTTGGCACCAACCTGCAATTCGGGCCGGGGGAGTTCAACTTCGTCAAGACCCGCGCACAGCACGGGACCAAGGAGGCGTTCCGGCTCCGCGACGAATACTTCGACGTGCCGGAACCCGAGGCCTAGTAATCGGAGTCCGGCTAGCGTGCGGCCGGGGCCTTGGTGCGTGCGCGCGACGCGGGCGACTTGGCCGCCTTGCGTGGCCGGGACGGCGCTGTCTTGCCGCCTTTCGGTCCTTTGCCCTCCTCGATCAACCGGCTGGCGTGATCGAGGATGCAGCGAAGGCCGTACTCGAAGTTGGTTTCGTCGGGAGCGCCGATCCGGTGACCGATCCGGCTTACCTGGGCCAGCAGCGGGGTCTTCTCGGGGTCGATCGCGACGGCCTCCTCGATGGCACGCGCACCCACGTCGGAGGATTGGTTCTTCTCGTAAAGCCGCTGCAGCACCACGGAGCCGCGGACATGCACAGAAACCGCCGAGTAGGTGTCGAAGGCGTCCTCCGGTGACAGGCCGGCCTCGACCAGGTTGGCGATGGCCTTCTCCATCTCCTCGGCGCCCAGCCGCGCCGCCTTCGGGCTGAGCGCGGCGCGAATCAAAATCAGGTCGCACAGAATTGGGTTGCCCATGAAGGTTTTACGCATCAGGCGCGCGTGGTTGGCCAACGTCTCGCGCCAGTCGCTGGCCTCGACGTAGGGGGTGGCGAACCGATACTTGCTCAATGCGCGGTCGGTCATCGCGTTGAGCAAGTCGTCCTTCTTGCGGAAGTACCAGTAAATGCTGGTGACACCGACGCCGAGATGTTTGCCCAGCAGCGGCATGCTCAAGTTGTCGATCGATACCTGTTCTGCGAGTTCAAATGCGCCACTGATGATGTCATCGGGGTTGATGGAACCGCGTTCGCGCCGTTGACGCTTGTCGGCGGTAGCTTGCTTTGCCACTACGGGCACCTCCATCACGATGTATCCTGTGCGTACGGTCGGAGAGTCGGGCAAACTCACCTGCGCATACCTAGGCTCGTCGCCGCTCGACGATGAACGTCAACCGGCAGTTCCGTGCGTTTTTCCTCTGCTACTGTAATACCTATCGTAGGCTTTTTGGTAACGACGGCTGGGCGGGCGACGATGACCGGGCTGAAGCCATTGACCGAGTCAGCCGATGAGCCACGGGAATTGCCATGGATCTAGGCCTGGCGAATGCCGCGACGGTAGTAGTCGGCGGTAGCCGCGGGATGGGTTTGGCGGCGGCCCGCTGCCTTGCCGACGAGGGCGCCCGGGTCGCGGTGGTGGGCCGCAGTCGCGACGTCCTCGATTCCGCGGTGGCGGACCTGGCGGGACGCGGTAGCCCGGACGCCGTCGGCATCGTCGCGGACATCGCCGACCCCGGGCGGGTTGAGGAGGCATTCGCCGACCTCGGCCGGCGATGGGGCGGTGAACTCAATGTGCTTGTCAATACGGTCGGTCCGGGCGCGGCGGGCACGTTCGACGATCTGACCGACGAACAGTGGCGCCAAGCCGTCGAAGACGGGGTGATGGGGATGGTGCGCTGCGTCCGCGCGGCGCTTCCGCTGCTGCGCAAGGCGCACTGGGCGCGGATCGTCAACTTCTCGGCGCACTCGACCCAGCGACAGAGTGTCATGCTGCCCGCCTACACGGCGGCCAAGTCGATGCTGACCAGCGTCTCCAAGAACTTGTCCCTGTTCTTGGCCAAGGACGAAATCCTGGTCAACGTGGTCTCGCCCGGCAGCATCGCCTCCGAGTCGCTGGTCGGTTGGGCGGAATCCGTGGGTGTCGACGGTGGCGATCCGTACGCGCTAATGGACGCCATTGCCAAGCACTTCGGCCATCCGGCGCACATGCCGCGGGCGGGGCTGCCGGAGGAGATCGGGCCGGTGGTCGCCTTCCTCGCCTCACGGCGCAACTCCTACATGACGGGGGCCAACATCAACGTCGACGGCGGTTCGGACTTCACCTGACCGCCCGGAACTCAACGGCTCGGCCGGAAAGGAAGGAGTCGACTGTGGCGACGGCAAGCGAGGCCCGCGCGTGGGCGCGTGGCGCATTGCGGGGAATCGGTGACTCGCTCTATACCCCGTTCTGCGGGCCCGATGGCGACGACATCGACTGGGAGGCCTACCGGACGCTGGTTCGTTACTGCGTAGGCGACCTCGGGCATCCGATGTTGTGGTGCACCAGCGGCCTCTCGGAGTTCTGGGCGTTGACGATCGACGAGCGAAAACGCTTGCTGGAGGTCGCCATTGAGGAAGGGCGTGCCGCCAACCCCGAGGTCGTCGTGCAAGCCTGCACGGCGGCCATCACCGCAAAGGACTGTCTGGAGTTGACATTGCACGCCCAGCAAGCCGGCGCCGACATCGTCTATATCCAAACGCCGATGATGGAGGTGCACGGCGGCGAGGGGGTGCTGCGATTCTTCAACTACATTGCCTCGCGTACCGACATCGCGCTGGGCATGTTCAACTCACCGTCGTCCGGCTACGTGCTGACCGCGGCCGAAAGCGCGCGGATCTACGACGAGGTGCCCGCGGTGTGTGCCACCAAGGAGGGCGCTTTTCGGCCGGCGAACAGCCGGATGCTCCATCAGCTGGCCCCCGGCCTGGCGCTCTGGGAATGTGACAAGACGGTGTATCGCGCCGGTTGGCTGCGCGACGGGATCGTCTGTCCGGCGCAACTGGGCACGGCGGGCTATCTTTTCGAGACGCCGCAGCGGCGATTGTTCTCGCAGTACTGGGATTTGGTGCAAAACGACAAGCTGCTCGAGGCGATGGACTTCGGCCGCGAGTCGGGCCTCGACCAGTTCGACCTCGACGTCGGATCCTGGTGGACGTGCTACCCGGGCCGGCCGGATTATTTCACTCACTGGGGTGGCGCGTTCAAGTACGCCGCCTCGCTCCTCGGGTTGCCGATAGGTGCCTATCCGCATTCCCGGCCACCCCAGGCGGAGTTGCCGCCGGAGGCCAAGGCGCAGATCGAGAGCGCCTATCGCCGACTGGGGCTCATCGAGGCCTAGTGAGCGGCCAAAACGGCTGCGTCACAACTGCACACATGGAAATCGGAGGCCCGGCCACCGCGGTGACCGGGCCTCAACTCAGCGATTTACTGTTCGGCCCGCTCGCGCGCCTCAGCGGCCTTGGCCTTGCCGCGGGCCTTCTCGGCCGCGGCTTCCTTCTTCGCCGCGCTGCGCTGAGCGTCGGCCTTGTCTTGCTGCGCCTGGCCCTCGTTGACCAGATCGTTGCGGCCGATGATCGTGCCCACGATTTCCTTGGCCTTGCCGAAGACGGCTTCGACGACGCCCTGGACCAACTCGACCGGGCCGCTCTTGATGTCAACCATTGCGATTTCCCTCCCTGGTAGTGGGTATGTGTGTTGGCTTTCCCTGTTCGCCGGCACGAGGAAACGCGATCGGCCCGTGGTGCTCGCCACACGTGGGACACCGGGGCTGCGCGCGGGGCGACGAGTGGCGCCCCGATGGCCGTCATGCGTGCGGTTCAGCGAGCCGAAATCCGCTGTTCGGCCGGGGTGCGTGGGTGCGTGGAGCCGGTTGTGGAAAACGGTACCGATAGGTATACAGTATGCGTACAAAACACCCGGAATTGCGCGTGAGGAGGTAGCGGGGGAGATGTCCGGCAGGGACGACGCTTCCGGGGACGCGGTGCTCTACGAGGCGACCGGTAGCGGCGTCGCGATTCTGACCTTCAACCGTCCGGACCGCCTCAACGCCTGGGGGCCGGACCTGGCCGCCGGCTTTTACGCCGCGATCGACCGCGCCGAACAGGATCCGGCCATCCGCGTGGTCGTGCTGACCGGCCGGGGCAAAGGATTCTGCGCCGGTGCGTATCTGGGCACGCCGAATTCCGCACCAAGCTACGGCGACACGATGGAGAAGGCGAGTAAGACCAACCTCGCCGAGTTGGTGGGGGAACGCCCGCCGCATTTCGTGACCACCCTGCGCAAGCCCGTTGTCGTCGCCATCAACGGCGCCTGCGTCGGCATCGGCCTGACCCAGGCGCTGATGTGCGACGTACGGTTCGCGGCCGCCGGCGCCAAGTTCGCCGCGGTCTTCGCCCGCCGCGGACTGATCGCCGAGTTCGGCATCTCCTGGATCCTGCCGAGACTGACAACCTGGGGCGCGGCCCTGGATCTGCTGTTGAGTGGCCGGACCTTCCTCGCCGAGGAGGCGGCCGAGCTCGGCCTCGTCAAGGAAGTGGTCGCTCCCGAGGATCTGATGACGCGAGCGCTGGAGTACGCGGAGGACATCGCCCGCAACTGCTCACCGGCGTCGATGGAAGTGATCAAGAGGCAGGTATACGGCGACGCCACTCGAGACGTCATGGACGCCACGTCGCGCGCCGAGGTCCTGCTGCACGAGGCGATGCCACGGCCGGACGTCATCGAAGGCATCACCAGCTTCCTGGAGAAGCGCCCCCCGCAGTTCCCCTCGCTCAACCCGACCGACGCTTAGTGCTCGCCGGTAGCACCGGAAAGGATGATCATGGCCAGCTTGGGTTACCAGGCGATCGACGTCGACAACCACTACTACGAACCGCTGGACGCCTTCACCCGCCACCTGGACAAGAAGTTCAAGCGGCGGGGCGTGCAGATGCTCAACGACGGCAAGCGCACCTGGGCCGTGATCGGAGATCGGGTCAACCATTTCATCCCCAACCCGACCTTTGACCCGATCATCGTGCCGGGCTGCCTGGACCTGTTGTTCCGCGGCGAGATCCCCGAAGGGGTCGACCCCGCCTCGCTGATGAAGGTCGAGCGGCTGGCCAGCCACCCCGAGTACCAGAACCGTGACGCGCGCGTTGCGGTGATGGACACCCAGGACATCGAAACGGTGTTCATGCTGCCGACTTTCGCGTGCGGCGTCGAGGAGGCGCTCAAGCACGACATCGAGGCCACGATGGCTTCGGTGCACGCGTTCAACCTGTGGCTCGACGACGATTGGGGCTTCGACCGGCCCGATCACCGAATCATCGCCGCGCCCATCATCTCGCTGGCCGACCCGGCCAAGGCGGTAGAAGAGGTTGAGTTCGTGCTGGCGCGAGGCGCCAAGCTGGTGCTGGTGCGGCCCGCGCCGGTGCCCGGTGTGGTGAAGCCGAGATCGCTGGGCGATCCGAGTCACGACCCGGTGTGGGCCCGGCTTGCCGAGGCGGGTGTGCCGGTGGGCTTTCACCTCAGCGACAGCGGGTATCTGCACATCGCGGCGCAGTGGGGCGGCAAGGCGACCTTCGAAGGATTCGGGGACAAGGATCCATTGGATCAGGTTCTCCTCGACGACCGTGCCATCCACGACACGATGGCCTCGATGATCGTGCACGGCGTGTTCACCCGCCACCCCAAGCTCAGGGCGGTCAGCATCGAAAACGGGTCCTACTTCGTGCATCGGCTGATCAAGCGGCTGAAGAAGGTCGCCAACAACTACCCGCGGCATTTCCCCGAGGACCCGGTGGAGCAATTACGCAACAACGTGTGGATCGCTCCCTACTACGAGGACGATCTGCCCGAACTGGCCAACGTCATCGGCATCGACAAGATCCTGTTCGGGTCGGACTGGCCGCACGGCGAAGGCCTCGAGACACCGGTCTCGTTCGTCGCGGAACTCAATGGCTTCAACGAAGCCGACGTCCGAAAAGTGATGCGCGACAATGCGCTCGACCTGCTTGGCGTCCCGATCCCGTCGGCCGCTTAGCAGCCCGCGCCATGAGTGAATGGACTGTGGGCGCGGTTCTGGACGCCATCGCCGACGCCGTGCCCGACAGGCTGATGACCGTGTGCGGCGACCGCAAGAGCACGTTCTCCGATTCCGCGGTCCGCACCAACCGATTGGCGAACTACCTCGAGGAGAAGGGTTTCGGCGTCTACGCGGCCCGCGAGGACTTGCGGCGCTGGGAGTGCGGCCAGGATCGCATCGCGCTGCTCATGTACAACGACCTGTACCCCGACATGGTCATCGGGTGCCTGAAGGCGCGCACCGTCCCGGTGAACGTGAACCACCACTACTCGGCCAGGGAGATCCGCGACCTGCTCGACTACGTCCGCCCCCGGGGCATCATCTACCACCGCTCGCTCGGTGCGCGGTTCGCCGACGTCTTGCCGCCGATCGGGACGGAGTTGTTGATCTCCATCGACGACGGCAGCGCGGTTCCCCAACTGCCGAAAGCGATCTCGCTCGACGACGCCCTGGCGTCCGTCAGCCTCCACCGCGAGGACACCGGGTCTCCCGACGACCTCATCATGATGTGCACCGGCGGGACGACGGGGCGCCCGAAGGGGGTGCTGTGGAGACAGAGCGACATGTACGTGTCGTCGATGGTGGGCGCCGATCATGCCAGCGTCACCGAGATCCACGACAAGGTCGCCGCGGGCGGGCAGCCGTGGTTCGCCGTCTCGCCGCTCATGCATGCCGCCGGCATGTGGACCGCCTTCTCCGCGCTGTGCGCCGGCCTGCCCGTGGTGCTCTACGACGACCGCAACAGGCTGGACGTGCGTTCGGTGTGGGAAACCGCGGAGCGCGAGCAGGTGGGCATGATGACCATGGTGGGCGACGCGTACGCCGGCCCGCTGATCGCCGAGCTGCGCGCGGGTTCCTACGACTTGTCCTCGCTGCACGCGATCGGCACCGGAGGCGCCGCGACGAACGCGAAACACAAACGCGCGCTGATGGAATGTCTGCCGCACATCACCATCATCGAGGGCTACGGGTCGTCGGAAAGCGGCAACATGGCGTTCGGGCACAGCCGCGAGGGAACCGCCAGCGAGACCTTTCAACCCAGGGCCGGGGCCACCGTGGTGTCGGCCGACCGCAGCCGGTTCCTGCAGCCCGGTGAGCGAGAAGTCGGCTGGGCCGCCCGGACCGGCCGCATTCCGCTCGGCTACTTCGGTGACGCCGAGGCGACCCAACGGACCTTCCCCGAGATCGAGGGCCGGCGGGTGGTGATACCCGGCGACCGGGCATCGCTCGAGAAGGACGGCACCATCCGCCTGCTGGGCCGTGATTCGCTGGTCGTCAACACCGGCGGCGAAAAGGTTTTCGTCGAGGAGGTCGAAGAAGTGCTGCGCGCGCAGCCGGGTGTCGTCGACGCCCTGGTCGTGGGGCGGCCAAGCGAGCGATGGGGCCAAGAGGTAGTCGCGCTGGTCGCGACGCAACCCGACGCGCGGCTCACCCAGGACACCCTCTACCGCGCGTGTACGGCACAACTGGCCCATTTCAAGGCGCCCAAGGCCGTCATCTTCGTCGAGCAGATCGAACGCCTCGGCAACGGCAAGCCCAACTACCGTTGGGCCAAAGAGCAAGCCACTCAACACGTTCCGGTGGCCACGCCGGTAGGGTACGAACCCGAAGGAAGTCATGAACACCAAAGCGATTGACTGCCTGGTGAACGTCCACTTCGGGGAGGCCGAATCTCAGCCGACGTGGATGCTCAAAGTCAGGGACGACTACTTCAAGGGCCCCGAGTCGATGTTCGCCCCGGTCGACCTCTCCGAGTTGCTCGCCGAGATGGACGAACAGGGCGTGCAGAAGGCGATCCTGATGGACTCGCTCGCCAACCCGTCCACGACCGCGCGCAAATTCGCCGAAGCCAAACCGGATCGGTTCGCGTTGGCCATGGGAGGGGTCAACCTGCTGCGCCCGGTGCCGTCGCTGCGCCTGCTCGCCGCGATCGTAGGTGACCTGCCCGTCGCGTATACCGTGGTGGGGCCGAGCTTTTGGGGCGACGGCCAATACCCGCCCAGCGACGCCGTGTACTACCCGCTCTACGCCAAATGCGCGGAACTGGACCTTCCGCTCTGTATCAACACCGGGATCCCGGGACCGCCCATACCCGGCGAGGTCCAGCACCCCATGCATCTGGATCGGGTGTGCGTCCGATTCCCCGAACTGCGGCTGTGCATGATCCACGGCGCCGACCCGTGGTGGGACGTCGCGATCCGCTTGCTGCTGAAGTACGCGAATCTGCGCCTCATGACGTCGGCGTGGTCGCCCAAGCGGCTGCCGGAGAGCCTGCTGCATTACATGCGCACGCGCGGTCGCGACAAGGTGATCTACGCGTCCGACTGGCCGGTGCTGCCCATGCGGCGGGTCATCCCCGAGGCCCGTGCCCTTGATCTGCCGGCCGACGTGCTGGATAACTACCTTTACAACAACGCGCAGGACTTTTTCTTCGGCGACCGCGCCTGACCGAGAACGGGAGCACTTGACGATGGACCGCTTCGAACTACGCCGACTGGACTACAGCCTGTCCGACGACCATGTGGCCCTGCAGAATGCCTACGGGCAGTTCTTCAAGGCGCACTGCTCCATCGAAACTGTGCGTGCCGCAGAGCCATCGGGTTTCGACAAGAACCTGTGGGAGAGGTTGTGTGCGATGGGCGCGACCACGATGGCATTGCCGGAGTCCTGCGGCGGTGACGGCGCGACCCTGGTCGACCTCACCCTGGTGGCCGAGGAGATCGGCCGGTCTCTGGCGCCGGTTCCGTGGATCGACCATGTCTGCACCGCGCGGCTGCTGGGGCGACTCGGCGCGCTGGGTGAGGGCGCAGCCGGGGTGGCCGACGGCGAACAGCTTGCCGCGCTGGACCCGCGCATCGACGCCGGGCGCGGCCCGCGGTTGATTCCCTCGGGGTCGATCGCCGACCACATCGTCGTCCGCGAGGGCGACGAAGTCGTGCGCCTCACCTTCGCCACCCGCCCGGCGAAGGTCGACAACATCGGCCGCCTGCCGATGGTCTGGGTCGATCCGGCGGCGGCCGACACCCGTGAGGTCGTCGCCTCAGGCCCCGATGCCCTGGCGAGTTACCGGCTGGCACTGGACGAATGGCGGCTGCTGACCGCGGCGGCGCTGGTCGGGCTGGTGGAGGAGACCATGACCATCGCGGCCGAATTCGCCAAGACGCGATACACGCTGGGCGTGCCGATCTCCACGCTGCAGGCCATCTCGCATCCGCTGGCGAATATGGCCATCACCGTTCAGGGCGGACGCAATCTGGCTCGCCGCGCCGCCTGGTTCCTGGACAACGAACCCGGCGAACGCCCCGAATTGGCGCCCTCCGCCTTCGTTTTCATGGCCGAGGAGGCAGCCAGGGCGGCGACCATGGCGGTCCATATCCAAGGCGGCCTCGGGGTCTCGGCCGAGGCCGCGGCGACGGCGTATCTGGTGCGTGCCCGAGGATGGCCACTGGCCGGAGGCGATCCGGGGGCCACGGCCCAGCGGGTGGCCGAGATCGTGGCCGCCCGCGAGAGCGCGGCGCAGCCGGCGTAGGAAGGGGCAACATCATGGATTTCTCTCGCGTCGAGCTGTCTCAAGCGGACGAGGCATTCCGCAACGAAGCGCGCACCTTTCTGGCCACGCACATGACCGAAGAGGTCAGGCGTCGGGACAGGGAAACCGGCGACAATTTCGACGAGAGCTTGCACCTGAAGCTCGGCGCCGCAGGTTATTTGGCGGCGGAGTGGAAGCCGGAATCAGACGGCGGTTTTCCCCGGGTGCGGCGCCGCATCTGGGAGCTGGAGAAGCGGCGGGCACACGTGCCATGGGTGACCTGGGGGACGACCGCGATGGTGGCCCGTTCGGTGGACAAGTTCGGGTCACCGCAACTGCGCGACGAAGTGCTACCGAAGGTCTTCAGCGGCGAGGTGCGGTTGTGCCTCGGCTACACCGAACCCGAAGGTGGCTCCGATGTCGCCACCTGCAAGACCCGCGCGGTACGGGAGGCGGACGGATCGAGCTGGGTCATCAATGGCTCCAAGATGTTCACCACCGGCGCCCATAACTGCCAATACGTCTTCCTGATCACCAACACCGCCCCGGATGCGCCGAAACACAAAAGCCTCACCATGTTCCTGGTACCGCTGGATTCGCCCGGCATCGAAATCCAGGGCATCCGCACGGTGGATGGCGATCGGACCAATATCGTCTACTACAGCGAGGTCCGTGTGGACGACAAGTATCGGCTGGGGGAGGTGAACGGCGGCTGGACGGTGCTGCGCGAACCGCTCAACGTCGAGCACGGCGCCGTCGCCGCCGCCCCGGACGGTCTGCAGGACACGTCGATCATGATGCATCAGGCCGGCTTTCTGTCCGAGGCGGTGGACAAGGCGGCGGCAGGCATGGCGCGGGCCGACGGCGACGGGCGCCGCCTCATCGACGACGCGTCGGTCGCGTATCGGCTGGGCCGCTGCGTTGCCCGACTGGAGACGGCGTTGGCCACCCCGAGCATCTTCGGCCGGGTCGCCATCGCACAAACGATGCGCGACATCTCCCCGGACCTGATGGACATTCAAGGCGCCGCGTCGGCGCTGCCGTACGGAACCGAGGCGGCCGCAGACGACGGTAGTGCCGAATACGCATACCGGTTCGCCCCACTGGTGGGAATCTACGGCGGCACGCTGGAGGTCTTCCGCAACATGATCGCCCAATACATGCTCGGGCTCGGTAAGCCCGCGTACGCGCCGCCGGTCAAGAAGGTCTCCTGACCCGACGCCGCCGGGTCGCTGCCTGGCGAACCCGGCCGGCCGTCAGCCGTGCCCGTAGATGATCCGCAGCATCTTGAGATTGATCCGGATGAAACGCCCGAACTGCACGAAGAGGTTCTGCCGCATCCGCAGTCTTGCCGGAGTCGGCAGCGGTGCGTCGGCGATGCGCTCGGCCGTCAGTGCGTTCACGTCCGCGTAGGATGTTTCGTCGTCCATCGAAGTGCCTTTCACTCGGGGATCAGCCACCAGAATGGGCGGGCTTTCGCCTTGTAGATGAAGAGATAGTGCAGCAGCAGCTTGATCCAGTGGCCGGCCAGGCCGAGCTCACCGGAGGTGCCGGCAATGTCACGACCCGTTTGCGGGTACTTCACCGGATCGGGTACCACCGGGAACATCGTCATGGCGGCGGCCGAGCCTTCCCGCAGACCGGTGCCCGCCGAGGCGACGCATGCGGCGCCCATGGTCGACATCGAGGCGCGGTGCGCAGCCGCGGTCGTTCCCTTGGTGATTCGATCGCGGATGGTCTCGGCAACTGTCTTGGCCATGATGCCCGACGGCATGCCGGTGCGCGGCGGGCTGGGCGTGATGACGGTCCCGTTGGGACTCGTGCGCGGCCGGGAGATGGGATGCGGGGGTGCAAACGCGATGCCCGGGGCGAAGATGTTCGGATAGGCCGTCGACTCGTAGGTGTGGGGCCAGTCCGCCGCGGACCATTCGTCATACGGTTTGCCCGAGTAGTCCGCGTCCACCTTCATGAAGCCTGACGGCGCGAACAGGACGGAACTGATGTCGTTGCCGTCCTTGTCGTATGCCGTCAGCGCGGCTCCCTTGAACGGCGGTAGGAGCATGGCGAAGTCGAAGTCCAACTCGTGCTCTTTGCCGTCGAGTTGCTCGTAGCGCAGCTTGCCGTCCATCACCTCGTGGACGCCGGCTTGGGTGATGGCTTTGACGCCGCGCTCACGGAACAGCGATTCCGTCCACAACCGGCTGGACTGCACGAAGCCCTGATCGACGAAGCTCATGCCACCGACGCCGAAGTCGCCCAGTTCGTACTCGTTCGTGAGGTAGACGACCTCGGCCAGGTCTCGCACGCCGGCGGCGCGCAACGTGTGCTCGACGTTGAAGGCGTACTCGAAGGCCGCGCCCTCGCAGGTGCAGGTGCCGTGTCCGACGCCGATGACCAGGCGCTGCCTCTCGCCGGCCTTCAGCCTGGCGATGACCCGGTCGAGCGCCTCGGCCGCCTCGACGGCGTGGGCCGCGGTGCACACCGAGTATGAGTGGCCGCCGGGGCCGAGCCCGGGCGTGGCCGCGAAGTTCAGGCGCGGTCCGGTGGCATTGATGAGGTAGTCGTACGTCATGGTGCCGCTCTGACCGTCGTGTTCCTCGTCGGTGTAGGTGAAGTCCACCGATGGCGCCGGCTGCTCTTTGGTGCCTTCCGGATGGATCGCGGTGGCAAACGCTTGATGAAATACGATGCCCTTGCGGCGATAGATGGGTCTGAGCGGGATGAGGACCTTGGCCGGATCCATGCGGCCCACCCCGACCCAGATGTTGGACGGGATCCAGTTCCAGTCGGCATTGGGCGAAATCACGACGACTTCGTGACTGCGGCCCAGCCATCGGCGAAGGTGTAGCGCGGCGGTATGCCCGGCGATGCCGGCGCCGAGGATGACGACTCGTGCCATGATGCTCCTCTGTTCCATACGCCGGCATCGACGCGCGGCGCGATTACCGCGCGTGGGAACGCCGGGCGCTCCGAGGCCAGATTGCGCGCCGCGGGGACGCGTTTCTAGGGCCGATGGACTCTATTGGCCGAGGTATATGCGCACCGAAGGAAAAATCAGCCGGACCGCGGGAATACCCCTACCCGTATAGGTATTGTACATGCCATGACTGAACACAACCACTACCAGCAGGTGCTGGACGACCTCAACCCCCAGCACCGTGCCCTGCGCAAGATGATCCCTGACGTGTACCGGGGTTTCGCCGAGATGAGCAACGGCGCACTGACCTCGGGCGCCTTGGACAAAAAGTTCAAGGAGCTGATCGCGGTGGCGATCGGGGTCGTCGCCGGGTGTGATGGCTGCATCGCATCCCACGCTCAGGGCGCGGCCCGTGCCGGCGCATCGAAGGAAGAGGCCGCCGAGGCGATCGGCGTCACCATCCTCATGCATGGTGGCCCGGCGACGATCTACGGTGCGCGCGCATACAGCGCATTTTGCGAATTCGCCGACAAGATCGCGGAGGACGCCGCTGGGCCTGCTCAATGAGCGGCCACCGCCGTGTCGATCCAATCCTCACCCTCAATTCCCGATAGGAGCAACCATGACCGTCAAGACGCTGACCGCCGAAGATTTCGAATCGACGGTACTCACGAGCCCCATTGTGCTCGTTGACTTCTGGGCCACTTGGTGTGGGCCGTGCCGGGCTTTCGCGCCGGTCTTCGAACGGTCCTCGCAGAGCCACCCGGATATCGTGTACGCCAAGGTGGACACCGACGCCGAGCGCGAACTCGCCGCGGCCGTAGGCATCCGCTCGGTGCCGACGATCATGGCGTTCCGCGACGGCATCCTCGTTTACAGCCAGCCGGGAGCGATGTCACCGGCCGTGCTGGACGACTTGATCGACCAGGTCAAGGGTCTTGACATGGAGCAGGTCCGTGCCAAGATCGCCGAGCGCAAAGCCGCTGTGAAGGCATAGTGGCGCAATCGTTTCGCCCTGGACAGTAGGGAGCAATCATGTGTTACGCCGTGCGCTGCCGGCGCTGCGGAAAGGTCACCTGGGCGGGGTGTGGCGCACACGCCGACAGCGTGATGAAACGCGTGCCCAGCGATCAACGATGCACCTGCGGCCAGAGCGCCGGCAGGTAGGGCCGCGGGCCGCCCCACCGGTGCTGATCGGCTGCGCTCAGGTCGTCAGGATGGTCGCCGCGGCCGTGCCCGGCGCCCCGTAGAGTTGGGCGAACCCGACGCGCGGCTCAGCGGCCACCTGGCGATCGCCGGCCTCACCGCGAAGTTGGCGCACCAGTTCGTGGATCTGCCGCAGACCCGACGCCCCGATCGGCTCGCCGTTCGCGATGAGCCCGCCGTCGGTGTTGATCGGCATGGAACCGCTTATTTCGGTGGCACCGTCGGCGAGCAGCTTTTCCTGCTCGCCGTCGGTGCAGAACCCGCACTCGGCCATGTGGATGATCTCCGCGCCGGCGTCGGTGTCCTGCAGCTGGATGACGTCGACGTCCTGCGGCGTCACACCCGCCTTCTCGAACGCGGCGCGGGAGGCGTACACGGTCGGGGAGAGGTCTTCGTCGACCGGCGCGAACGTCGTGTTGACCTCGTAGGCGCCATACCGGCGGGTGCGCACTTCGACCGCCCGCAAGAAGATCGGCGTGCGGGTGTAGCGGTGTGCGATGTCCGCCCGGCACATCACCACCGCGGCGGCCCCCTCGTCGGGCGCGCAGAACATGTACTGCGTGAGCGGGTAATTCAGCATCGCTGAATTTAGGATGTCGTCTTCGGACATCGGCTTGCGGCGGAAGGCATTGGGATTCATCGCGCCATTGCGAAAGTTCTTGGCGGCCACCCTGGCCAGCGTTCGGTGGGAGATGCCGTGATCGTGTAGGTACCGGTTGGCCTTCATCCCGAAGAACTTGGTCGTCAGGTACTGCCCGTTCTCGGCATACCAGCGCGGCATCCCCACCAGCGCCGGGTCCTCGGTGAAGGCGCCGCGCGGGTGCTTGTCCAGGCCGATGGCGATCCCGAAGTCGTAGTCGCCCAACCGGATACCGTCGGCGCAGGCCTTGGCGGCACTGGCCGCGGTCGCGCAGGCGTTGAACACGTTGGTGAACGGGATGCCGGACAGCCCGACCATCGCGACGATGGCGTCGGGATTGGCCACCGTCCAGCTGCCGCCGGTGGCGGCCTGGATGTCTCGCCATTCGATGCCCGCGTCGGCGATCGCGAGTTGGATGGCGTCCGCGGCCATCGCCATGGCGGACTTGCCCTCGAAACGACCGAACGGGTGCAGGCCGACGCCGATGATCGCCACGTCATTCACGCAATGGCTCCCGAGTCCTTCAGTTCCTCGATGCGGTCCCAATCCATGCCCAGTTCCATCAGCACGATTTCCGTGTGTTCGGAGGCCTGGGGCGCTCGCGTGGTCACCAGGGGCTCGTGGTTGAACTGCACCGGGCCGCGCACGACCCGGAAAGGCTTCCCGCCGCCGGCGAGTTCGACCTCGCTGATCATGTCGTTGGCGAGGGCCTGTTCGTCGTCGATCAGGTCGAGCAGGCTTTGGAACGGCGCCCACTGACCCCTCATCGTCTTCAGGTGTTGCCGCCAATAGTCGAAGGGCTTGGCCGCGAAGGCCTTTGCGATCAATTGGGCAGCCGCGTCGGCATTCTGGATCAACGGGAGCACGTCGGAGAAGCGGGGATCGTCGGCCGCCTCGGGGATGCCGAGGTGCTCGAACGTGTCGCGGATCAAGCCGGTCGGGCTGATGATGCACAGGTTGATGGTGCCGCCGTCGGAGGTTTCGTAGTTGCCCATGAAGGGATTCACCGACGCTGCCGAACCCGGCATGGGCGTGCGCATGACTTCGCCGGTCTCCATGCCCTGGGTCACGCTCGCCCCGGCCGCCCACCAGGCCGTGCTCAACAACGACACGTCGAGCTCGAGGGCTTCGCCGGTGCGCTCGCGATGCAGCAACGCGGCCGAGATCCCACCCGCGATGAACATGCCGCCGATGGAGTCACCGAACGCGGGGATGCCTTGTCCCAGTGCGCCGCCCAGCTCCTCGGGCGTCAGCGCGTACCCGATGCCGCTGCGCGTCCAGAACGCCGTCCCGTCATAGCCGCCCGTGTCGCGCTCGGCGCCCTTGTCGCCGTATGCCGAGCCGCGTGCGTAGACGATGTTCGGGTTCACCGCGCGAATGTGTTCCACGTCGAACTTGTGTTTCTGCCGTTGTGCCGGCATGTAATTGGTGAGGAAGACGTCGGCGGTCTTGGCCAGTTCGTAGATCACTTCCTGGCCGCCCGGGGTGGAGACGTCGACGCCGACGCTGCGCTTGCCCCGGTTGGGATGCTCCATCAGCGGGTGCCGCTCGGGGTCGACCTGGATGCCGCCCATGTTGACGAAGCCGCGCTGGGTGTCGCCGCGCAACGGGTGTTCGACCTTGATGACGTCGGCGCCCCAATCGGCCAGGATGGCACCCGCCGCCGGGACGAAGGTGAATTGCGCAAGTTCCAGGACCCGGAAGCCCGACATAACTTTGGTCATTTCAGGACCATATCCTCACCCCTACTTCGCGTCGAACGTCACGGGAAGCGCCGTCGGTGAGCGAAAGGGCTGGCCGTGGATGTGCGGGTCGTCGTCGGTGAGCAACCGGACATTGGCCACCCGGTCCAGGAGGCATTCGACCGCGACGCGGGTCTCCAGCCGCGCCAGGTGCAGCCCGAGACATGTGTGCTCGCCGGCGGCGAAGGAGATGTGCGGCAGCGGCGTGCGGAAGATGTCGAATTCTTCGGAACGTTCCCAGCGCCGCTCGTCGCGGTTCGCCGACCCGATGCACACACCGACCACCGAACGCGCTGGGATCTCGACACCTTCCAGCTCGGTGTCCTCGGTGGTGAAGCGCTGGACCGTGGTCAGGGGCGTCTCGAAGCGCAACCCCTCCTCGATCGCCTGCGGCAACAGCCCGCGGTCGGCCTGGACCGCGGCGAACTGGTCCGGGTGGGTGAGCAGCAGGTACAGCAGGTTGCCCGATGACCGGTACGTGGTCTCCAAGCCGGCCGGCAGGAGCAGCCGCAGGAAGGAGTAAATCGCTTCCTCGCTTAGCTTTTCGCCGTCGATCTCCGCCGTGACCAGGTCGCCGATGATGTCTTCGGTGGGACGGGATCGGCGCAGTGCGATCTGCTCGAGGAAGTAGTCCTTGAGCGCGGCCGACGCCTCGAAGGCGTACTCGTAGTCGACGTGGTAGCTGATCAGCTGCACCGCGCGCTTCCGGAACGTCGACAGGTCGGCGGCGGGCAGCCCCAGCAGGCGGGCGATGACGCGGGTGGGGAATTCGAACGTGAATTGCCGGACCAGGTCGGCTTCGCCGGCGCGCGCGAACTCGTCGATCAGGGCGTTGCAGATAGGCCGCACAATGGTGTTCTCCCAACGGGCCAACGCCTTGGACTTGAACGCCGCGGACACCAGGTTGCGGTGGTCGCGGTGCTTCTTTCCCTCCATCGCCAGGATGGTGGGCCCCATGAACAGGCCGATGGTCTTGTCGTACGGCGCGGAGCTGAACACCCGGCCGTCCCGGAATACCTTGTTCACCGCATCGAAGGACACCGCGGAGAATTCGCGCTTGGGGATCAGCGACTCGGGCGTTTTGGAATAGTTCATGACCGTCCCGCGGAACACCCCGGACGCGCGGCGTTTCCGGGCGAAGAACGGATAGGGGTCACGCAGGCTGACGGTCTGGCCATCGGCACCGGCTGCCGCGGGCAGGTTGGTCGTCACCCTAGATCTCCAGCATCGTCAGCGGGAACGGCAAGGCGCCGTGCGTAAGATCATACTGTAATACCTACAGTAGACAATATGGGCGCCCGGCGCGGTGTCAGCCGTTGGCCGCCTGTTCGCGCGCCCACCGGTAGTCGGCCTTGCCGGACGGGCTGCGCTCGATTGCCGCGCGGAACACGATCGCCTTGGGGAGCTTGTAGCGGGCCAGCGATTGCGAGGCGTGCGTGACCAGTTCCTCGGCGTCGGCGTGGGCGCCGTTGGCCAGCGCGACGACGGCCACCACCTCCTGGCCCCAGCGTTCGCTAGGCCGTCCGGCGACCACCACGTCGGCGACCGCCGGGTGCGACGCGATGGCGGTTTCGACCTCCTCGACGAAGATCTTCTCGCCGCCCGAGTTGATCGTCACCGAATCGCGCCCCAGCAATTCGACGCTGCCATCGGCGTGGTGGCGGGCCCGGTCACCGGGAATCGCGTATCGCACACCGTCGATGACGGGAAACGTCTTGGCCGTCTTGGCCGCGTCGCCGTTGTAGCCCAGCGGAACGTAACCGCGCTGCGCGAGCCAGCCCATGCCGTCGTGACCGGGTTCCAGGATGGCGGACAGGTCCTCGGCCGCCACGAACGTGTCCGGCCCAGCATTGAAGGTGCCGGTCGACACCGCGCCGGACGTCGACATGTGGTGCATCTGTGCGCCCGTTTCCGAGGAGCCGACGCCGTCGACGACGACGGCGTTGGGGAGCGCTTCGATCAATCGCTGCTTGACGTAGGGGGTGAGCAACGCGCCCCCGTTGGCGACGACCGCCAGCGACGACACGTCCGCGGTTCCCTTCTCGATGGCGGCGACCAACGGGCGGGCCATCGCGTCACCGACCACCGTCACGACCGTCACCCGTTCGCGTTCGATGGTGCGGACGACGTCGTCGGCGTCCATCCGGTCCACGATCGAAGGGAAGACGACGGATTGCCCGGTCGTGATCGCGGTCATCACGCTCCACTGGGCCGCGCCGTGCATCAGCGGCGGCAGGACCATCAACTTGGTGCCGGGGCCGGCGGACACCCCGGCCGTGATCGCCTCGACGGATCCAAAGGGCTCGCCGGTCATCAGGTTGCGCCCGCCGAAGGACGTCATGAAGATGTCGTGTTGGCGCCACAGGACGCCTTTCGGCATTCCCGTCGTGCCGCCCGTGTACAGGACGTAGAGGTCGTCGGGTGAGTGTTGAACCGGGGGTGGCGTCGGCGCGCACGAGGCCAGGGCGCTCTCGTAATCCACTGCGCCGTAGATCAACTCGTTGCCGGAGTCGTCGGCGATCTGAATCAGCACGCGCAGCTGGGGCAGATCCGGCAGGATTTCGGCCACCCGCGGCGCGAACGCGGCGTGGTAGATCAGCGCGGTCGCCCCCGAATCCGCCAGCAGATACTGCAGCTCGCTCTTGACGTAGCGGAAATTGACGTTGAACGGCGCGACGCGGGCCCCGAACGCGCCGAGCAGCCCCTCGACGAACTCGTTGCCGTTGTAGGCGTAGATGCCGAGAAGGTCCTGGCCGACCTCGTGACCGTCGAGCGTGGAGCGTTCGGTGTGGCAACCCAACCCGCGCGAGTGCAGGTATGCGGCCAGACGGGTGGAGCGTTCGATCACCTGCTCATAGGTATAGCGCCGGTCCCCTTGGACGATGAGCTCTCGATCGGGGATTGCCGCGGCCACGGCCCTCGCGACGGCCGGTACCGTGAATGTCGTTGGGGTGTCTGACATCATGCCTTTCACGGCTGGTGGGGTAGCAGGCGAACCATCAAGCCGTTGGCTTCGCTGAGCAAGGTTCCATCGGTAGCTGTCATAGTAGCGTCAATGAAAACTTTCCTGCCGTCGATGCCGGAGATTCGTCCCTGGGCGGTCAACGGCTCGTCGATCGGGGTGATCTTGCGGTAATCGACGTGCAGGTAGGCCGTGCGGGTGGGCCGGATGCCCGCGGTGGACACCACCATGCCGAGCAGCCAGTCGTAGAACAGCGGGATCATTCCACCGTGCACGGCCCGGTTTCCGCCGATGTGCGCGGTGGTGAAATGGCCGGCCATCGTCACGCCGTCGGGACCTGACTCGGTCACCATCCAGGGCGGCATCAGGGGATGGGCCAACCCCGGCAGGCTCAGCACCCGGCCGGCTACCGACTCGGTCTCCGGGACCTGGTGGTCGTTCAACAGCGCGCAGGCGTTCTCCAGGTGCGCGGTCGCGGCGGCCCAGAGCGCGGGGTCAGGCTTGGTGGACACGGTCAGGTCCTGCAGGCGGCGCAGAGCGGCGACGAACGGCCCCAGTTCCTCGGGAGCGTCCTCGACGGGCTTGACGTCGGGAAATCCGCCCCGAACCTCCGGCGCTGTTTCCGTCATCGCGCTGCTTCGCTCGGCTGCCACGCTTGAAGCAGTTCGTCCGTGGTGGTGATGGTCGCGAGCAGCGACAGGGTGTTGGTGATGATGGCTTCTCCATACTCGGTGGGGATGCCGGCGACGGCATCCCGGGGAACGACGACGCGGTAGGCGGCGTTGACGGCGTCCATGACGACGTTGGGAATGGCGATGTTCAGCGATACCCCCACGACGACGATGGTGGAGACGCCAAGGTTCCGCAGTATGGCGTCCAGGTCGGTGCCCCCCATCGGCCCGACGCCGTGCCAGCGGCTGAGTACCAGATCGCTTGGCTCCGGCCCTAATTCGGGAAGGACAGCCGCCCCGGCGCTCCCCGGGGCAATGTCGAGTCCGCCTTTTCCGGGGCCCCGGCCCCGACTGAAGATCTTGGCGTTGTGGTTGGAACCGAGCCCGTCCGGCCGTCGCTGCACTACGCAGTGCACGACGCGTACCCCGGCCGCCCGGGCGGCCGGCAGCAGCCGCACGATGTTGGGTAGCGCGACCCGACGGGCTTCCGTTGCCAGCATCGCCAGCCCGGCGTCCGGGCCGATGACGGCCCCCTGGCATTCCTGCGTGACGATCGCGGTGTGCTCGGGCGACGCGAGGTCGTTGAGTGGCGTCATGCCGGCACGTCGTAGAACTGGGTCGCCCATTTTCGCAGTGCCATATAGCCTTTCGCGTCGACCTTGGAGAGCGCCGGATGCTCCACGTACTTCTGGTAGCGCCAGATTCGCAGATCGTCGAAGACCGTGGACAGGAACTGTTTTTCGATGACGTCGCGCAGCTTGCCGTGCGGTACCTCGGAGGTGTCTCCGGGGACCCGCGGCCACCAGATCGAGTAGAACAGGTCCGAACACTCGTCGTCGACCGGCGTGCAGGTGAAGATCAGCCGGTGGTTCTGCGCCCCCTCGAAGACGCTGATGGCCCCGCCGAGGCCGAACAGGTGGCTGTGGAACCGCAACGCGAGATCCTCGGGGTTGTCGCTGCGCGCGTCCGGCCATCCCGCGACGAACTGCCACTCGTGGTCGACGATCTTCCAGTCCAGCACCGGTGGCGTCACCGTGGCGTGGTGCACGTACTCGAAATGGGCGCTGTCGGGTGCGTTCTCCGCCACGATCTGCGGGTGAACCGGCTCGCGCTCCGCGCGCCGGGAGAACTCCGGATACGCGCGGTAATAGGCCGCCGGGTCGGTCTCGAATTGGGGGAACTTCCCGAAGATGTCCGGCATCTCCCAGTGCGGGTCCTTGCCGTCTGGCTGGTGCCAGATGAACACGCAGTCGTACTGCTCGTGCACCGGGTACACCCGCAGCCGCAGCGCGCGGTTGGGGCGGTCCGGTTGGTAGGGGATGTAGCGGTTCGTGCCATCCGGTCCCCAGCGCCAGCCGTGGAACGGGCACTCGACACAGTCGCCGAGCACCTTGCCGCCGTGGCCGATGTGTGCGCCCAGGTGCTTGCAGTGCGCCTCGAGGACGTGCAATACGCCGAACTCGTCGCGGTAGGCCATCAGGTCCTCGCCGAAGTAGTGCAGCGGCCGCGCCTCGCCCACCGGGAACTCTGGCGACCACCCCACCATGAACCACCCGGTGACCTTCCAGGTGAACGGCACTTTCACGCCGGCGCCTCCGATTGCCTGATACTAAGCCCGTTACAGTATAGATTTCAGCAGTCCGGCCCGTGCACGGCAAGGAGCGAAATGACACAGCCACCGCGCTCGTGGCGCCGACGGTGCTGTTCCATCCGTCGTGCAACCCGTGGTACAACGGCGGCAATGCACCCGGCCATGAGCGGATGTACATGGGCTACGCCTGCGGAATGCCCGAATACCGGCGTCACTGCGAGGGAGTCGCGGCCGCCGGCTGCACCTGTTTCAAGCCGGCCCAGGTGGACGGCATGTCGAACGTGACGCGCGGTCTGGGGTTGGCCCGGGAGGCGACCCGCGAGCTCGGCATGTTGCTGCCCCGCACGGTGTCCGGCCTGAACGAATCGACGGGGTGGGCTCCGGTGTCACCGCGCGGCCTGCGACAGTTCGGTGAGGTCATGCTGGACGAACTTGTGCTGAGCGGCTTTTCGCTGCTCGGGGGGAGCCCGGCGGCGACGCGTTCCCTGGATGGCTGCACGGCGGCGGCAGAGGAGTTGTCCGCTTTGGGTCTCGACCGCGCGCACCGGGACCCGCCGCCGCTGCGCGCAACCTCGTTGCGGCGGCGTCGGATCGGCAATCTCGCATACGAGCGGATGGCGTTCGAGCACGATCCGGCGTTGCCGAAGACGCTGGAAGCCGAGGGCCTGGGTGGCCCGGCGAGGGCCGTGGTGCACCTGTGCCGGCACCGCGACGGCCCGAGGCCGTGGCTGATCTGGGTGCATGGCGCCGGTCAGGGCGGTACCGAGGACCTGTTGCTGAGCCGGATCGGCCGGATACATCACCAGCTGGGATTCAACGTCGCGATGCCGGTGCAGCCCGGTCACGGCTGCCGGCGCCGCGAATGGCCCGCCTACCCCGACATAGACCCGCTGGGCAACGTCGCCGGAATGATGCGGGCGGTGTCCGAGATCCGCGCGGTGGTGCGATGGGCGAAGCCGCAGGCCACTGCGGTTGCGGTAGCCGGGATTTCGATGGGAAGCCCGGTCGCGGCGCTGGTTTCCCACCTGGAGAGGCAGATCGATGCCGTCGCGCTGTATACGCCGATCCTGGGGCTCAACGCGATGATCGCGCGGCACCTGGGGCGTCGGGGATCGTCCCGCGCCGAATTCCGGGACTTGTTGGCGTCCCCGGAGGTGGCGCAGCTGACCTCGGTGATCGATCCCCTGCGGGTGGATCCGGCGCCGCCGCCGGACCGCCGGCTGATCGTCGGCGCGTGGCACGACCGGATGGCGATGCGCGAGCCCGCGGAAGCGTTGCAGGAGCGCTGGGGAGGCCAGCTGTACTGGTACGACGGCAGCCACGTCGGACACGTCTTCTCCCGGCGGGTCCAGAAGGTGACCGACCGATTCCTGCGCGGCGTGGCGGGCTGATGGCGGCGACGCGTACCGCCCGTGAGGTGGTCGAGCTCTACAACCTGGTCGTCTGGAACGAGCAGAACCTGACCCTGGCGGGGGAGTTGTTCGCCGACATCGTGATCCGGCACGAGGTGGGGGAGTCGCACACGCTCACCCGCGAACAGGCCGTCAATCGCGTCAAGGACGTCTGGGCGATGTTCGACACGTTGCGCTTCGATCTGAAGATCGTCGCCGCAGGCGACGACGGCCAGCACGTCGCGATCGTCTACGACTCGTCGATGACCACCAAGGACGGCACCGAAGCCAACGTCGGCAGCATCGAGGTGTTCCGGGTCGTCGACGGAAAGATCACCGAGGTCTGGAACTGTGGCTACCGGCAAGGAGTGTGGAGTTGACCGATCGCACGCTTGATGAATTGGGCTACTACCTGCTGGCCGGTGCCGGCGGCGAGGGCCCGGCAACACTGATCGACGAGGCGCGCCGCGGCGAGGAGCTGGGCATGGGCACCGCGTTCATCTCCGAGCGCTGGAACGTCAAGGAGGCGTCGTCTCTCACCGGGGCCGCCTGCGCCGTGACCACCAGGATGCAGATCGCCACCGCCGCAACCAATCACAACACCCGCCACCCGCTGATCACCGGATCGTGGGCGACCACCATGCACCGGCTCTCCGGTGGGCGCTTCACGCTGGGCATCGGCCGCGGCATCGCGGCGATCTACGGGGCGTTCGGCATACCGGCGGTCACCACCGCGCAGATGGAGGACTGGGCCCGGGTCATGCGCCGCCTGTGGCACGGGGAACTGATCGTCAACCACGACGGCCCGATGGGCAAATACCCCATCCTGTTCCTCGACCCGGACTTCGACGAGGACATCCGGTTGGCGCTGGTGGCGTTCGGGCCCAAGACACTCGAGTTGGGCGGGCGCGTGTTCGACGACGTCATCCTGCACACCTACTTCACTCCGGAGACGCTGCAGCGCTGCGTCAAAACCGTCAAGTCCGCGGCCGAAGAGGCCGGCCGCGACCCCGACGGCGTGCGGGTGTGGTCCTGCTTCGCGACGGTGGGTGACCACCTTCCCGAGGAGCTCCGGCTGAAGAAGACGGTCGCACGCCTGGCCACCTACCTGCAGGGCTATGGCGACCTGATGGTGCGGACCAACAACTGGGATCCGGCCGTGCTGCAACGCTTTCGGGAGGACTCGGTGGTG
Organism: Mycobacterium europaeum; assembly: GCF_002102155.1. Taxonomy (GTDB): domain Bacteria; phylum Actinomycetota; class Actinomycetes; order Mycobacteriales; family Mycobacteriaceae; genus Mycobacterium; species Mycobacterium europaeum. The sequence continues at coordinate 152,457 of NZ_LQOU01000009.1, read as the reverse complement.
ACGTCGATCGCGGGTGGCATCGACCACAAGGCCACGGCCGGCCAGATCGAGCACATCGCGACGTTGATCCCCGACGAGTGGCTGGAGCCATCGGCCACCGGATCGGCCCGGCAATGCGCGGACCGGGTCCGCAAGGAGTTCGACTACGGGGCCGACGCGGTGATCATGCACGGGGCGACACCGGACGAACTGGAGCCCGTGATCGCGGCGTATCGGGCAGGGCGGTAGCGCCCGTCAGGGCATGATCACGGTCCGGCTGACCGGTTCGGCGGCAGCCTGCCTGCTGGACAGGCCGCGTCGCAAGGCGGCGAGTAGCGCGTCGCGCGTCTCTCGGGGATCGATGAGCTCGTCGAAACCCATGTGTTCGGCCGAGCGGTAGGACGCTTGCAGTTCGGCGTCGCGCAGCTTCGCCGTCAGGTCCTCGCCCGCGTGGGACGCGCGACTCAGCGCCGCCGCGCTCATCGCGCCCATCGTCGCCCCCGGGTACGCGAACGTCGCAACCTGGTGGTCGAAGCCCAACAGCGACATGACCATTGAGCCGAAACCGTACGCTTTGCGCAGCGTGACGTGCAGCTTCAAGGTGGTGGCCGCGGTCTGGGCGGCGAACATCCGCCCGCCGGCGCGCAGCACCCCGCTGCGCTCCGAGCGGCTGCCGGGCAGCATCCCGGGGTTGTCGGCGAGGAAGACGATCGGCAAGTGAAACGAGTCGGCCACCATGATGAAGTGCGCCGCCTTGTCCGCCGCGTCCGCGTCGATCGAGCCGGCAATCACCTTGGGCTGGTTGGCCACCACCGCGACCGGATGCCCCCCGAGATGGGCCAGCGCGCAGATGATCGCCTTGCCGAATTGCGGCTGCACCTCGAACCAGTCCGGGCGGTCGAAGATCACGTCGAGCACGGCGCGCATGTCGTACACGCGGCGGTTGTCCCGGGACACGATGTCGAGCAGTTCCGGTGTGTGCCGCGGCTCGCCGGCCCGGTCGGCGGGCAGCGGCGACGGGTACGACCAGGCGCTGGGCGGGAAGTAGGACAGGTAGCGGCGGATGTCGTCGAGCACGTCTTCGTCGTCCTCGGCGACGTTGTGAATCACCCCGCTGGGCAGCGCGACATCGGGGCCCCCGAGGTCCTCTTTCGAAATATCTTCGCCCGTGGACTCTTTGACGACCGGCGGGCCGGCGGTGAAGATGGCGCCCTGCCTGCTCATGATGCGAAAGTCGCACACCGGCGCGACGAGCGCGCCATGCCCGGCCGAGGGGCCGAGCACGGCGGCCACGGTTGGAACGCGCCCCGAGCACTGCGCCTGGGCGAGCAGGTCGGTGGGGGTGCGCCCGTAGTGACCGCCGGTTGGCCGAAACCCGGCGCCCTCGAGCAGCATCACCAACGGAATCTTGTCGCGCAGTGCGAGTTCTGCGATGCGGTAGCGCTTCGAGTTGCCGCCGGGTCCGATGCTGCCGGCCATGGTGGTGAAGTCCTCGGCGCCGAGCATGACCGGCGAGCCGTTGATCAACCCGGAGCCGACCACGATCCCGTCGGCGGCGACCTGGCCCCCGACCAGGGTGCCGATCTCGCGGAACGACCCCGGGTCGAGCAGGCGGTCGATGCGCGCGCGGGCGTCGAGCTTGCCCTTGCCGCGGTGCTTGTCGAGCCGCTCCGACCCACCCATCTCCCGCGCGTGCTGACGGCGCCGCCCGAGATCGTCGAGCGTTTCTCCCCAGTCCTGGGTGTTCGGCATGCCTATGTCCTACCTCATGGGGTTTCGTCGCGCGACTGGTTCGATGGTGGCGACCCGCCGCGCCCGGCTGCGCCGCGCTTGCGATCTCCACCTGGTTCGATGGTGGCGACCCGCCGCGCCCGGCTGCGCCGCGCTTGCGATCACCACACCCGCAGGGTCACATACTGGATTGCTTACTGTAAAGTTACCCGCATGGCCGATGCCGCCCGCCTCAAGGTCGACGGGGGCATCCCCAATGAACTGGCACGGGCGACCGATGCCGCGGTCGCCCTGGAGCGCGGGGGATATGACGGCGGCTGGACGGCGGAGACCAGTCATGACCCGTTTCTGCCGCTGCTGCTGGCGGCCGAACACACGTCGCGGCTCGAACTAGGCACGAACATCGCGGTGGCGTTCGCCCGCAATCCGATGATCATCGCCAACATCGGTTGGGACCTACAGGCGTACTCGCAGGGCCGGTTCATCCTCGGCCTGGGCACCCAGATTCAGCCCCACATCGAGAAACGCTTCAGCATGCCGTGGAGCCATCCCGCCCGCCGGATGCGCGAATTCGTCTCCGCCCTGCACGCCATCTGGTCCGCGTGGAAAGACGGCGGCACGTTGCGCTTCGAGGGCGATTTCTACACGCACAAGATCATGACCCCGATGTTCACGCCGGAACCCCAGCCCTATCCGGCGCCCAAGGTGTTCCTCGCCGCGGTGGGCGAAGCGATGACCGAGATGTGCGGTGAGGTGGCCGACGGGCACCTCGGTCACCCGATGGTGTCCAGGCGCTACCTCGACGAGGTGACGATGCCGGCGCTGCAGCGGGGCATGCAGCGCGGCGGCCGCGACCGTGCCGACTTCCAGGTGTCGTCCGAGGTGATGGTGGCGACCGGCGAGAACGAAGCAGAGCTGGCGGCGGCGATGGCGGCTACCCGAAAACAGATCGCCTTCTACGGATCCACGCCTGCCTACCGGAAAGTGCTTGGGCTGCATGGCTGGGGCGACCTGCACACCGAGTTGAACCTGCTGTCCAAGCAAGGTCAATGGGACGCGATGGGATCGCTGATCGACGACGAAATGCTCGCGACCTTCGCGGTCGTGGGCCCCGTCGACGCAATCGGCGCCGCGCTGAAACGCCGTTGTGCGGGCGCGGTGGACCGCGTGCTGCCGATCTTTTACGACGCCTCTCCGGCCTGTATCGCCGCCGCAATGAAGGAGTTTCGCCAGTGAGCACAACGACGATGGATGACGCCGGACGGTTATTGGCTGATCCGCTGGCGTACACCGACGAGCGTCGACTGCACGCGGCGCTGACCCATCTGCGCGCCACCGCCCCGGTGTCGTGGGTCGAGGTGCCGGAATACCGGCCGTTCTGGGCGATCACCAAGCACGCCGACATCATGGACATCGAACGCGAGAACATGCTGTTCACCAACTGGCCCCGTCCCGTCCTGACGACGGCCGCGGGCGACGAGATGCAGGCGGCCGCGGGTGTGCGCACGCTGATCCACCTCGACGATCCGCAGCATCGGGTGGTGCGTGCGATCGGCTCCGATTGGTTCCGCCCAAAGGCGATGCGGGCGTTGAAGGTCCGCGTCGACGAGCTCGCCAAGATCTACGTCGACAAGATGATGGCCGCAGGTCCCGAGTGTGACTTCGTCCAGGAAGTCGCGGTCAACTACCCGCTTTACGTGATCATGTCGCTGCTGGGCCTGCCCGAAGCCGACTTTCCGCGCATGCTCAAGCTGACCCAGGAATTGTTCGGCAGCGACGATTCGGAATTCAAACGCGGCACCACCAACGAGGATCAGCTCCCCGCGCTGTTCGACATGTTCGGTTACTTCAACGGGGTGACGGCGTCGCGCCGGGAGCACCCGACCGAGGACCTGGCGTCGGCGATCGCCAACGCCCGCGTCGACGGCGAACCGCTGTCGGACATCGACACCGTGTCGTACTACCTCATCGTCGCCACCGCCGGCCACGACACCACCAGCGCAACCATCTCGGGCGGCCTGCACGCGCTCATCGAAAACCCGGACCAGCATGCGCGACTGCGCGACAACCTCGACTTGATGCCGCTGGCCACCGAGGAGATGATCCGCTGGGTGACCCCGGTCAAGGAGTTCATGCGCACCGCCACCGAGGACACCACCGTCCGCGGGGTGCCCATCGCGGCGGGGGACTCGGTGCTGCTGTCCTACGTGTCGGCCAACCGTGACGAGGATGTCTTCGCCGACCCGTTCCGCTTCGACGTCGGGCGCGACCCCAACAAGCACCTCGCCTTCGGCTACGGGGTGCACTTCTGCATGGGCGCGGCACTGGCCCGCATGGAGGTCAACAGCTTCTTCACCGAGCTGCTGCCCAGGCTCAAATCCATTGAGCTGACCGGGGAGCCCGAACTGGTGGCCACCACCTTCGTGGGCGGTCTCAAACACCTGCCGGCCCGCTACACGCCCGCGTGAGCACCACCCGGGGTGAGCGACCCGCTTAGGCGGCGTGTGCGACGATCGCGGTCGTTAGGCTCCCCGCGGAGGACGAGGCAATGACCCGTAAGACGATCGTCATCACCGGTGCCAGCGACGGCATCGGCGCCGCGGCGGCACGCCGGTTGCGCCGCGCGGGGGCGAATCTCGCTGTGGTCGGACGGACCGAAAGCAAGGCCGCCGCCATCGCCGCCGAACTGGACGCGGCCTATTTCGTGGCCGACTTCGCCGATTTGAACCACGTGCGGGCCCTGGCGGACAAGATCCGCTCGGAGTGCCCGCGCATCGACGTGCTGGGCAACAACGCCGGTGGGGTTTTCAGCAGGCTGCACCGGACGGCGGACGGACATGAGATCACCTTTCAGGTGAACTACCTGGCGCCGTTTTTGCTCACCACACTGTTGCTCGACGTGCTCGTGGTCTCGCGCGCCACCATCATCAACACGTCGAGCTCGTCGCAGCGGCTGCTGCGCAACGTCACCCTCACCGATTTCGACACGACGGGCCGGCGCCGTCCGAGCACCGCCTACGCCCTGGCAAAACTCGCAAATGTCTTGTTCACCAAGGAATTGCATCGGCGCTACCACGCCGACGGGCTCTCGGTCGCGGTGGTGCATCCGGGTTTTGTCAACACCAACATCGGTCATTCGTCGGGATCCCGGTTCCTGACCACGATGCAACGCACCCCGGTGAGCCGGCTCATCAAGACCCCGGATCGAGGTGCCGACCAACTGGTGTGGCTGGCCTCGAGCACGCCCGGCATCGACTGGTCCTCCGGCGAGTACTACTCGAACGGCAAGATCGCGCGTGCCAATCGCGCGGGCGACGATCCCGTGCTCGCGCGCGAGCTGTGGGATCGGACCTTGGCCAAACTCGCGTAGGCGACCACCGGAGCCAGCAAGAGGGCGGCCCGCCCCGCGCACAATTCGATACCCATTGGTATCCACTCGATACTGAGGAGTATGCTACGGGCTATGTCGCCAGTCAAGCCGCGCCGAACCCGCCCCACCCGCGACGAGGTTCGCGACCGGATCCTGGACGCGGCGTCGAAGGTGTTCGCCGCCGAAGGGTTCGCCGGTGCCACCATCGACGCGATCGGGCAGGCCGCGGGCTTCACCAAGGGCGCGGTCTATTCGAATTTCGAATCCAAGGACGAACTGTTCCTGGCTCTCGTCGACCGCCAGTTCGAGCTTCGCGGCGAGCAGATTGCGACCGCGCTGGACCGCAGCGGCGGCGACACCGGCGCAGCCGCACGCGAATTGAGCAGATCGGTGCTCGACACAGTTCGCGACCATTCCGACTATTACGTGTTGTTCGTCGAATACTGGTTGCGCGCCCAGCGCGACCCCCAGCTGCGCGAGCGCCTCATCCGGCGTCGCCGCGCCGCTGCCGCCGACCAAGCGCTGCACATCGTCGGATCGACCACCTCCGTGGCGTCCGATCGGGAGCTCGCCGACCTCGCCCAGCTCGTCGTCACGATCAACCTCGGCATCGCGATGGAAGAGGTCCTGCGTCCGGGGGCCATGAACCCCGACCTGCTCACGCAGCTGATCACCGCAGCGCTGGAATCGGTCCTGGTTTCCACCGATCAGGGAGAGCCTCACGATGGATACAAATGACATGCAGGACGCTGCGGCGCCGGTGATCATCGCCCGCGGTTTAGGCGTCGACGGCGAGCACGGCCCCCTGTTCTCGGATATCGATCTCGCGCTCACACCGGGTTTTCACGCGATTCAGATGCCCGGCGGACCTGGCCAGACCACGTTGCTGCTGACGCTCGCGGGACGTTTCAAGCCGAGCCACGGCACGCTGAACGTCCTCGGTGAAACAACCGCGCGCGCGATCCGCCGACACTGCTCGATCGCGGCCTTCGAAGACATCGACGACCTGGAGGAATCGGTGACCGTGGAGACCGTGCTCGCCGAGCAATCCCGTTGGCTGGCGCCGTGGTACTCATCGGTGCCGGTGCAATCGGGTCCGGCCGAGCTGGCCGAGGTCTTCGGCGAGATACCCCCGCCGTCTCACCACACCTACATCGTCGAATTGTCAGACCTGGAACTGTTCTTGCTGCGAATCACGCTGGCGTTGCTGTCGAATCGTCCGATCCTGGTGGTCGGCGACCTCGAACAGGTTCGTGACAATTCTCGGCGAGCGATCGCGGCCGACCGACTCGGCGTGATCGCGAAGCGGCGCACCGTCGTTGTCGGGGTGACCAACCCGCTCGGCACGGATGCGCCCGACCATGAACTACACGATCACCGCATCCTGACCGGAGAGGACTGAAGATGCTGGCTGGACTCGCCTTCGGCTCGGAGATCAAACGTTTCGGCCGCAGCCGATTGACGCGCGTGGCCATCGTCGTGCTGATGCTGTTGCCCCTGGTTTATGGGGCGCTGTACCTGTGGGCATTCTGGGATCCCTTCGGCCACACCAACAAGATGCCGGTCGCGCTGGTCAACTCCGACCGCGGCGCCGTCGTGTCCGGGCAGCAGTTCAACGCCGGCGCGGAGATCGCCAAGAGCCTCACCGCGGACGGCGGTTTGGACTGGCACGTCGTGGACTCGCCCGAGGCACGCAACGGAGTCGACCACGGCAAGTACTACTTCATGGTCGAGTTGCCGCCGGACTTCAGCGCGGCGATCGCATCACCGGTGACCGGACAACCCAAGAAGGCCAACCTGATCGCCGTCTACAACGATGCCAACAACTACATCTCGACGAGCATCGGTCGCACCGCCATCAGCCAGGTACTCAACGCCGTGTCCAGCCGCATCTCGGGACAAGCCGTCAATCAGGTTCTGTCGATAGTGGTTTCGTCGGGATCGGGCATCAAGCAGGCCGCCGACGGGGCGGCTCGACTCGATGACGGCGCCGGCCAGCTGGTGGCCGGTCTGGATACCGCCCGTTCCGGCTCGGCAACGCTTGCCGCTGGGGCCAAGCAACTGTCAGACGGAATCAACCAGGCCACCGATCCCCTGCTCGCGGTGACCAAGGCGTTGTCGCAAATCGGCGGCAGCACTGAGCAACTGCAACAAGGCGCAACCGCGCTTCAGCAGGCCAACGACCAGATCGGTGCCATCGCCACGGCGCAGGATGCCGCCGCAAACTCGCTTTCGCCGGTGATCGATCAGCTCTCCGCACGACAGGATCCGCTGGCAAACAACCTGCGCGCCATTCAAGATCAGCTTCGGGGTCACCAGTTCACGCCCCAGATCCGCCAGCAGCTCACCGATGCGCAGAACGCGGCGATTTCCTTGACGTCGGGGTTGCGCACCCCGGGCAGTCCGCTCGCGTCGACTCTCGACCAGGTCGGCAGCAAGGGACAGGACCTGACGAACAAGCTCACCCAGCTGCGCGACGGAGCTCAGCAGGTTGCCACCGGCAACGCCGAATTGGCCGGCGGCATCGTCAAACTCGACGACGGCGCACGACAACTCAAGACCGGATCGGCCGAGCTGGCGACCAAACTCGCCGACGGCGCCAAGCAGGTGCCCAACTGGACCACCCAGCAAAAGGATGCGGTCGCCGACACCATCGGTGGTCCGGTACAACTGAAGGCTTCACATGAGAACGCCGCGCCCAACTTCGGCACCGGGATGGCTCCGTTCTTCCTCACGCTGGCCTTGTTCTTCGGTGCCTTGGTGTTGTGGATGGTACTGCGGCCGTTGCAGAGCCGCGCGATCGCCGCGGAGGTGCTCGCGATCCGTGTGGTGCTCGCCAGCTTCCTGCCTGCCGCCGCGATCGCGGTATGCCAAGCCATCATTCTCTACTGCGTGGTCCGGTTCGCCCTCGGGGTGCACGCGGTGCACCCGGCGGCGATGCTGTGGTTCATGATGTTGATTTCCGGCGCATTCGTGGCCGCGACGCAGGCGATCAACGCGCTTGTCGGTCCGGCGGTGGGCCGGGTGCTGATCATGGCCCTGCTCATGTTGCAGCTCGTCAGCGCGGGCGGCATGTATCCCGTGGAAACCACGTCACGGCCTTTCCAGGTCTTGCACCGCTTCGACCCGATGACCTATGGCGTCAACGGACTCCGGCAGCTCATCCTCGGCGGCATCGACGCCCGCCTATGGCAGGCGATCATCGTGCTGGCTGGGATAACGGCTGTCGCACTGGCGATCTCCTGCCTGTGCGCGCGAAGAGACCGCGTCTGGAATCTCAGCAGGCTGATCCCCGCGATCAAGATGTAGGCGAACGCCCGCGTCAACGATCGACGTTGCATGATGGTGGACAGGCTGCGCAATCGAGAGGAAGCCGATGTTGGGTGTTCACCATGCCGCGATCTGTACCGCTGACGTAGAGCGCTCGAAGCAGTTCTGGCGCGACGGCCTCGGAATCGCCGAACTGTTCGACCACACTTTCACCGGGGATTGGCCAGAACTGTTCGGCGCCAAGACCGACCGGTTGCAGTCGATATTCCTGGGCGATCCCCAGGCACCCGAAGCCGGCATCGTCGAACTGGTCGTCCTCGCCGGCGCCGACGAGGCGTTGGTGCCGCCCCAGCGTCCGCGGCACGGCTTCTTTCTGCTCTCCCTGCAGCGTGACGTCGACGAAACGCTCGCCACGCTCGCCGAATTGGGATTCGCCGACGGTGTTCATCGAATCACCATGCCGGCGCCCGGCGGAAAGACGGTGCCGATGGCCGTCGTCACGGCGCCCGATGGCGTACTGGTTGAGCTGATCGGACCTGCGCAATGACGGCCCTGGTGACCGGAGGCGCGTCCGGGATCGGGCGCGAAGTCGCCGCGCGACTGCGCGAAGCGGGGCATGACGTGGTGGTGTGGGACCTCGCCGGTGCCGACATCGCCTGCGACGTCAGCGATCCCGAGGCGGTGTCGGCCGCCATGGCGCAAACCGTGCGTGACCACGGCGCGCCCACCCGGATCGTCACCTGCGCCGGCGTCGGTGCCTCGGGCCTGCTGCTCGAGCAGGCGCCCGCGGAATGGAACCGCGTGTTGGCGGTCAACCTCACGGGCACCTGGCTGACGATCCGCGCCGCGGCGCAGGCCATGATCGACGCCGGGGTGGGCGGTTCGATCGTCGCCGTCTCCAGCATCAGCGGCACCCTCGCCGACCGCGATATGGGCGCCTACTGCGTGTCCAAGGCCGGGGTGGACATGTTGGTGAAGGTGGCCGCGGCGGAGTGGGGCGAGCGCGGCATCCGGGTGAACGCCGTCGGCCCGGGTGTCACACGCACGCCGATGCTGGCAAAACCCGAGCAACTGCCCGGCTGGGTGGAGGCCCTGTCCGAACGGACCGCGCTCGGCGGCCTCGGGAACGCCGTCGACGTCGCCGGCGCGATCGTGGGCGTCCTCGAATTGCCCTGGGTGACCGGCCAAGTCGTGCATGCCGACGGCGGTCTGGCGCTGCACAGCCCCATCGATGCATACGGCCAATTGCAGCGGGTGATGGGCCGAAAGGGACTCAGCTGATCCCGAAATCGATGATGCCGCGGACGATCTTGCCGTTGCGAAGGTCGTCGTAGGCGTCGTTGATCTCCTCGAGCTGATAACGCCGGGTGATCATCTCGTCGAGCTGGAGCTGCCCGGTTTGATAGAGTCTGGCCAGCCGCGAGATGTCCGCCCTCGGGTTGCACGAGCCGAATATCGTTCCCGCCAGCGTCTTGTTCATCAGGATGAAGTCCTGCAGATCGACCTTTACCGACCGGGTCAGTTGTGAGGTCATCCCGGTGAGCACGCACGTCCCGCCCTTGCGGGTCAACTTCAGCGCATCACGCACATCCTCGGCGGTGATCAGCGAAGGCGAGACCACCACGGCGTCCGCCATGACGCCGTATGTCAACTCCCGCACCTTGTCTTGCGCCTCGGCTGCCGTGGCGGCGGTGTGGGTCGCGCCGAACCGCAACGCCGATTTCTGCTTGAATTCCACGGGGTCCACCGCGACGATCTGCGCGGCGCCGCTGATCCGCGCGCCCTGGATCGCGCCGGTGCCGATCCCGCCCGCGCCGATGACGACGACGGTGTCACCGCCCCGCACCCCGGCGCGATTGGCGGCCGAACCGTAACCGGTCGGAATGGCGCACGACAGCAGCGCGCATGGCGCCAACGGCAGCTGCGGCTCGATCTTCACGAGTGAATTCGTCGACACCACAGTGTGTTCGGCGAACGCACCGACCTTGGACAGGTGCCCCAGCGGCCGGCCGTCGGCGGTGTGGTGACGGAACGTGCCGTCGGTGGGCATGCCCGGCGTCAGGGTGAAAGCGCCGACGTCACAGATGTACTCCATGCCCGTCGCGCACCAGCGGCACTGGCCGCACACCGCGACGAACGACATCACCACGTGGTCACCGGGGGCGAAATCGCGCACGCCATCGCCGACTTGGCGCACGATGCCCGAGCCCTCATGTCCGCCGATCGTCGGGAACATGGCCGGCAGGCCGAGGGATCGCATCACCTCGTTGGGTGCCGACATGTCGCCGTTGAGGATGTGGTCGTCGGAGTGGCACAGACCGGCCGCCGCCATCTCGACCAGGACTTCGCCGGCGCGGGGCGGATCGAGCTCGAATTCCTCGACGGACCAGGGCCCGCCGACGTCGTGCAGGACGGCCGCGCGGCTTCTCATGCGGCCGGGGAGAACGTGACCGGAAGCTTGTTGGGGGAGCGGAACGTCAGCCCGACGATCCTGGGCTCCTGGCCGGTGCCGTCGTCGGCCACGAAGGCGAGGTCCTTGACGCGGTCGAACAGGCTGTTCAGCATGACCCGCGTCTCGAGCCGGGCCAAGTGCATGCCGAGACACATGTGGATGCCGCCGGCGAACGCGATGTGTGCTTGTCGCGGCCGGCGGATGTCGAAGGTGTTCGGGTCGGTCCAGCGGGTGTCGTCCCGGTTGGCCGAGCCCATGCACATGTCGATCTGCGCGTCGGGCGGGATTGTCTTGCCGCCGATTTCGACCTCTTCGGTCGTGGTCCGCATGACCATCGTCAGAGGGGTCTCGAAGCGCAGGCCCTCTTCGATCGCCATCGGTATCAGCGACCGGTCCTGGTAGACGAGCGCCAGCTGCTCGGGGTGGGTCAGCAACAGGTACAACAGGTTGCCCGACGACCGATAGGTGGTCTCCAGCCCGGCGGGCAGCAACAGCCGCAGAAAGGCGATGATCGCCTCGTCACTGAGCTTTTCGCCGTCGATCTCGGACGTGACCAGGTCGCCGATGATGTCGTTCGTGGGTTTGCGGCGCCGCTGCTCGACCTGCTCGAGGAAGTAGCCGTGCAACTCCGCCGCCGCGTTGAGGCCGGCGACGATGTCGGTCGGGATCGAGATGAGGTCGAGGGACAACCGCCGGAAGAGGTCGAGATCTTCGGGGGGCAAACCGAGCAGGGTGGAGATGATCCGGGTGGGGAATTCGAACGTCACCGCCTTGACCAGGTCGGCGTGGCCGTCGTTTTTGATCTCGTCCACCAATTGATCGCACACCGGTCCGATGACCGACGGCTCCCAGCGTTCCAGCGCCGTGGCGCGGAAGGCCTTGGCCACGAGGTTGCGGTGGTCGTGGTGTTCCCTGCCGCCCATCGCCAGGATGGTGTGTCCCATCACCAAACCGATGGTCTCGTCGTACTTGTGGGAGCTGAAGATGCGGTCGTCGCGGAACGCCTGGAACACCGGGTCGTAGCCGAACAGCACCCACTCGTCGTTGGGCCGCAGCTCTTCGGGCATCTGCGAGTGGTCCGCCAGTGCGCCGTGCCAAACCGGGTCCGTGCTCCTCATGTATTCGAAGAACGGGTACGGGCTGGTTTCGCCGGTGAGGTCGAGCGCGACGGGCTGGTTGGCGGGGTCGGTGCTGAGCGTCATCAGCGCTCCTCCTGAACAGCCGGTAAGCGGATTGGATACGCGGGGAATATCGCTATCATAGTATAAATAGCAACTAAGCCCAACGGCTTGTCGTGGTTACCGTAACGGGCACAGTATTGATGCTGCGTGGCGTCGTGAGGCGGTGGTGTAAGTGCCCGAGCGGCGATTTGTGTGTTCGCTGGACGACCTGCCGCCCGGCGGGATGAAACTGGTCGACGTCGGGAAGTTCGGCGTGGGCGTGTACAACGTGCGCGGCGAGTTGTATGCGATCGTGAACTACTGCTCGCACGAGGGCGCTCCGCTGTGCCTCGGCCTGCTCGGTGGCACCACCGAATTCGCCCCCGACGAACCCGGCGGCTTGCGGCGCGTCCGCGACGGGCAGATCGTTCGATGCCCTTGGCACAACTGGGAATTCGACATCACCACCGGGCAGAGCGTCGCCGATCCGACCCGGCGTATCCGCACCTATCCGGTCGACATCACCGACGGGGAGGTGTACCTGACCGCATGAGCCCGTCGATCATCGATGCCAACGTGCAGCCGCATTTCCGCTCCAACGCCGAAATCCGGCGCTACCTGCCGGCCGCCCACAAACTGCGATCGATCCCCGACGTCGAACAGCAGTGGTATCAGGCACCCGGCGGCGATTACCGGCAAGACCTCTACGGGGAGCACTACCCGGGATCGGACCCGGACACCGTCCGCCGGCACCTGTTCACACGGGGCGTCGAATACGCCATCCTCAACCCGCTGACCCGCGGAAACATCGCCGACTACCTTCTCAACAGCAGGATCTGCGCGGCGGTCAACGACTGGCTGCTCGACCGCTGGCTGGACCCCGATTCCACGGACAGATTCCGGGGCACCATCCGCGTCAATCCCGAAGACCCGAAAGGAGCCGTCGCCGAGATCGAGCGCCTGGCCGGCCACCCGAAACTGGTACAGGTCGGCGTCCCGATGCAGTCCCGCGAGCCCTACGGCAAACCGATGTTCGAGCCGATCTGGGAGGCCGCCGCCGCCCACGGACTGCCGGTGGCGGTGCACATCAACGGCGGCAACGGCGTCGACTATCCACCCACCTTCGCCGGGCACGCCCACACCTATCCGGGATACGCGGCGTTCATGCCGCTGAACTACTTCGTGCACCTGGCCACCCTCATCGTCGAGGGGACGTTCGCCAGGCACCCCGGCCTGAAGTTCGTCTTCGCCGACGGCGGCTACGACATCCTCACCCCGTTGATCTGGCGGCTGGACACCTTCTGGGTGTCGATGCGCGATCAGACGCCGTGGGTCGACCGCTACCCGAGCGAATACCTGCCCGGCCACGTCAGGTTCTGCTCCTCGGCGTTCGACGGGCCGACCGACGCCGGCGACGCGCAGCGCTGGATGGAGTTCACCAACAAGTCCGACCTGCTGATGTACGGCTCGGCTTATCCGCATTGGTCGACCTCGGCGCCGGGGAGCGTCGCCGAGGGCCTCGATGCCGCGCAACGCGAAAAAGTGCTGTGGCGAAACGCCAGTGAGCTATACGGGCTGAAGGAGCGTGTCCGATGACCACGATCGAACGGGTCGGAGCGGCTGACCCGTCTAAGAGCCACGGCGACGAAATCGCCGTCACCATCGTCGACACCGATGTGCACCCGTTGCCCGTCTCGACCGACGTGCTGAAGTCGTACGCGGCGCCCGAATGGGTGGACAGGATATGGCCGACCGGCAACGCGGTCGCGCCGGTGCCGCATTTCTACGACACACCTGATTCGTACAAGACCATGTCGTTGCGGATGGACGCCGCCCCGCCGGGTGGCGGGTTCGCGGGCAGCGACCCCGAGTTCGCCGCCAAGCAACTGCTGCTCGATGCCGGCGTCAGCATCGCAACGCTGGAGCCGATGTGCGACGCCCAACTGCCACAGGCCGAACACGTTCTGAAATCCGCCTATAACGACTGGCTCGCCGATGTCTGGCTCGACAAGAACAACGGGCACGGCCGCTGGCGCGGATCCATCAGCGTCAGCGCCCAGACCCCCGAGCAGGCGGCCCGCGAGGTGGAACGATGGGCGGGACATCCGTACATGGCCCAGGTGCTGATGACACCGCAGACCCGTGGGATTCCCTTCGGCAACCCACATTTCGACCCGCTCTACGAGGCCGCGGCGCGCAACGGATTCCCGGTGGCTACCCACCTGATGGGGCAGACGCCGTTCGAGCTGATCCCGCTGTATCCGGTCGGCAATCCCGCGCACTGGCACGACTTCTTCGCCTCCTGGCCCCTGCTGTACGTCTCGCACCTGATGAGCCTGGTGTTCGACGGCGCGTTCGACCGCCACCCCGAGCTGCGGGTCGTGTTCGTCGAAGGCGGATTCACCTGGGCGATGCCCGTGATGTCGCGGATGGATCGCATCTGGGAAGCCCGCCGCGGCGACCTGCCCCACGTGCGGCGCCGCCCGTCGGAGTATGTGCGAGAACACGTTCGGTTCACCACCCAGCCGCTGGAAGACGCTGACACCGTGCAATTCCGCGAGTACCTGGAAATGATGGATCTGGGCGACAACCTGATGTTCTCGACGGACTACCCGCATTGGAGCTACGACTCGCCGACCTACGCGATCAACCGGTTCCCGCCCGACCAACGGGAGCGGATCATGCGCGGCAATGCGACCGCTCTGTATGGGCTACCGGCGACGGTCAAGGCGCTCCCCGGAGAACGGTGAATCCGGGCAGCGCTCAAGGGTGAAACACCGCGTCTTTTGCCGCACGGAATCGCGGGTCTACCTTGAAGAGGGTTTCCGGCGCCCCTCGCGCCGGGACCGGACGAAACCGCAATCCATGAGCCCGGAAGACGAGAAGGCATGACACAGACGAATCTGTCGCGGCCGCAGGGCCTTACCCGCATCGACCCGGTGCTCCGGGAGGCCGCCACCGCGCTCGGCGTCGTCGAATTCCGTGCCGAAACGCTGCCCGCCGAACGCGAACACGCCAACCGGCGCGCCGCCGAGCGCGCCGCGGCGGCCGACACCGAGGGTGTGGCCATCGAAACGCGCACCATCACCGGCCCGGGCGGCCACCAGCTGAACCTTCGTCTCTACCGCGGTCCCGACCTGGATCGAGGGGGATCGGGTTCCCCCCTCGTCCTGTACGCCCACGGAGGCGGCTTCGTGACCGGCAACCTCGACACCGACCACGCGCAATGCGCAGAGCTCGCCAGGGAGGGCGGCTGCCTGCTGATATCCGTCGACTACCGGCTCGCGCCCGAGCATCCCTGCCCGGCGGCATTGGACGACGTCGAGGCGGGCTTCTATTACGCCATCCGCAATTGCGCAGCGCTGAACGTGGACGTCAACCGCATCGCGGTGATGGGCCGCGACGCGGGTGCGGCTCTGGTCGCGGGCCTGGGTCAGCGCATGTTCGACGACGAAGGCCCGCAGATCCTGGTGCAGATCCTGCACCAGCCGATGCTCGACTCCGACGCCACCCAGTCGCGGCGCGAGTTCCAGCGCACGCCCGGGCTCAACGGGCCGGCGGTGAGCCGGGCGTGGGGTCATTACCTCGGGCACGCGGGCGCCACCGGTCAACACGTCCCCGCGCACCGGGCGAACCTCGAGGGCTTGCCGCCCACGTTCATCAGCTGCGCGGAGATCGATCCGTGCCGCGACGAAGCCATCGACTATGCGAACAGGCTGTTGCACGCCTACGTGCACACCGAATTGCACGTCATCGCAGCGGCATTCAACGGATTCGACTCGCTGGTTCCCGATTGGGTTGTTTCTCGGGAGAACCGGGCCTTGCACGCGCGCACGCTGCGGCGCGTGTTCGCCATATAGCGGCGAACGGCGCTATCGACGGAACTCCGGTATCTCTTACCGTAGCGCCCATTGCTACGATCGGAGACGCCGGCGAATTCTCTCCACGAGAGGCAGCATGACGACACTCGACTCTCCCGAAAGGACGCTGTTCACCTCGACGACCCAAGCCTTTCTGGAAAAGGAAGCGCCGCTGAGCCGTGTGCGGGAGTTGCACGCCGCGGGGGTGTCTTTTGATCCTGCCTGGTGGCGGCGCGCCGCGGAGCTGGGCTGGACGGGGCTGTTGGTGCCCGAGGAACTGGGCGGCGGCAGCATCTCGGACAGCGGTCTTGCGGACCTGGCCATGGTTGCCGAACAGCTCGGAAAGACGGTGGCGCCCGGGCCCTTGTATCCGGTCAGCGTCGTGCTGGCCGCACTCGTCGAGTGCGGGGACCGGCAACCGCACGCCGGCACCATCGAGGCGCTGATGTCCGGTGAAACCGTGGCGTCGTGGGCCGTTTCGGAACCGGGCCGGGGCTGGGCGCCGCTGAGCCCGTCGGTGACGGCCACCGCCGTCGATTCGGGTTTCCGGATCGACGGCACCAAGGACCGGGTCGAGGCCGCCGCGCAGAGCGAGATGCTGCTGGTGGTGGCGCGCTGCGGTGACGGTCTCCGCCAGATTCTGGTCCCCGCGGACGCGCCGGGAGTCACCATCGAGCCCCAGCAGTCGGTCGATCTGGTCAAGCACTACGCCCGGGTGCGTTTCGACGGTGTCGTGGTGGGGCCCTCGGCGGCCGTCGGCGCGCCCGCCGAGACCGCTGCGCTGGTCGACCGTCTGGGCCACATCGCCCTGACCCTGCAGTGCGCCGAGGTGGTCGGCATCCTGCAGACGGTGTTCGACCTGACCGTCCGGTGGGCCCTGGACCGGCACACCTTCGGACGGCCGCTCGCGTCCTACCAGGCCCTCAAGCACAGATTCGCCGACATGAAACTGTGGCTCGAGGCCTGCCGCGCGACCACGGCCGCGGCGGTCGCCGACGTCGCCGCCAACTCACCCGCGGCGGGACTGTCGGCCAGTGTCGCCAAGTCCTACGTGGGTGAGATGGCCGGCCGGATCGTGCAGGACTGCGTGCAGATGCACGGGGGAATCGGGGTCACCTGGGAGCACGACCTGCACCTGTACCTGCGCCGAATCACGTTGTACCGCTCCATGTTCGGGACGCCCGAGGAACACAACCTGCGCGTGTACGAATACGAGAAGGCGGGACGTTCGAACAGATGACGTCCACCGAATCCGTCGCCGAGTTCGCGGCCCGCGCCAGGTCGTGGCTCGCGGACAACATGCCCCCCATCGACCCCGAGTCGCCGCCGCCCGCGCCGCGTGACGACGAACGATCCTGGCGGCGGGCCCGAGAACTGCAAAAGCGGCTCTACGAAGGCGGATTCGCCGGGATCTGCTTCCCGCGCGAGTACGGCGGCCTCGGCCTGGACTACGAGTACCAGAAGGCATTCGACGCCGAATCCCTGGCCTACGAGATGCCGCTGATCCTCAACACCCCCACCTTCACCATCTGCTGCGCCACCCTGCTCGACACCGGCAGCGAGGAGCAGAAGAGGCGGCATATCGGCGCGGCGCTGCGCGGCGACGAGGTGCTGGTGCAGTTGTTGTCGGAGCCCAGCGGGGGATCCGATTTGGCCGGTGTCATCACGCGGGCCGAGCGGCGCGGCGATCGCTGGGTGCTCAACGGCGCCAAGACGTGGAGCACCAGCGCCTTCGCCGCCGACTACGGGCTGTGTCTGGCCCGCACCGACTGGGATGTGCCCAAGCATGAGGGCCTGACCATGTTCCTGGTGCCCATCGCCCACCCCGGAATCACCTTGCGGCGCATCACCATGTTGAGCGGTTCCACGGAGTTCTGCGAGGAGTTTCTGGACGGGGTGGACGTCGGCGACGACGCCGTCGTGGGTGAGGTGAACGACGGCTGGGCGGTGGCGTCTCGACAGCTCTACCACGAGCGGCGGGCGGTGGGGCAGGGGTCCGAGTTCGCCAGCGGGAGCGGTAGCGAGGGCGGCAACGCCAACCCCGTCGACTATGTAAGCCTGATCGAGAAGACGGGCCAGGCGGGTAATGAACGCCTGCAGGAAATGGCGGGCCGCGTCCTGGTACAGCGCGCGGTGGCCGAGCAACTGATCGGTCACGTGTACCGCAGCGTCCGGGACGGCGCGCTGCCCCCGGCCGCCGGCACGCTGATCCGGTTGTTCCACGCCGAGACCGTGACCCTCGATGTCGACACCGCCATGGCGGTCGCCGGAAGCGCGGGCGTGGTCGGGGAACCCGGCGACGGGCTGGAAACGGGGCTGCGCTACCTGTCCCGCCAGACCGTCGCGATGGGCGGCGGCACAACGGAGATGGCGCGCAACGTCATCGGTGAGCGGGTGCTGGGCTTCCCGCGGGAATACGCGGCCGACCGCGGCGTGCCGTTCAAGCAGGTGCGGCACGGCCAGCGGTCCGACCGTCCCTAGCCCTCCGCGACCAGATTCTCGGTGAGACCGCCCACGACCGGGAGCTGCACCAGCGTCAGAACGTGGTGCGCCGGACTTCCGGGCGGGGCCAACAGCACGTACTCGCTGCCCTGACGGTGGGCTCGGTCCCGGCCGGCGGCCAGCGCGCTGACGCCGGCCGAGCCGAGCTGGGTGACGGCGCTGAGGTCGATCGTCAACGGCGCCACACCGGAACGGCTTTCGACGGCGATCTGCCGATCCAGCGTGGATGCGCTGATGGAGTCGACGTCGCCGCTGACGACGATGCGGCCGGGTTCGGCGACCACCGAGACGAATTCGGAATTGACCGAGCGGTGCTGATCCGATCGGTTGACAAGCGTGTCGGTGACGAAATTGGCCGGCCGAGACAGGCAATGCGTCAGGGTGGCGGTCGTCCCGTCGGGCCCATGTGTGACGTGCGCGCTGGACACCAGGGCCTCGGCCATGGCAAGGCCGCGGCCGCGACCCTGCTCGCCCTCGCGGTGATCCTTCCACTGGCCGTGATCGATGACCGAAGCGTAAAGTTTGCCGTCGCCGGCCAGTGCCGCCTCGACGACGATGCCGTCGGAAACCTCTGTGCCGTAACCGTGTTCGACGGCGTTCTCGACGAATTCCGAGATCGCGTGCACGATGTCGGAAATGTCGTCGGAGTCGGCGCCGACGTCGGAGAGCCATTGCCGCAGGCGGCCGCGCACGGCGCGCGCGGCCTGAATGGTTGCATCCACTGTCATGTGAAGCGGTGGCGGCGGGGTGCGCCGCTGCGCCGCCAGGAGCGTGATGTCGTCGTTGTAACCGGTCGGCCGCAGCAGCAATTCCAGGGTCTCCGCGCAGATGCGGTCGATCGGACGCGCCGAGGACTCGATGACGAAGCCGCCCTGGCCGCCGGCGATGGTCGCGGCCAGGTCGGCGAATTCGGCGGTGCTGGCGGCCAGCGGCCGGCCCGGACGTTCGATGAGGCCGTCGGTGTACAGCATGACCGCGTCACCCACGTCCAGTAATTCGGTGCGCACCGGAAAACCCGTGCCGCTGCCCAAGGGGCCGGCGCCGGACGGCACGAGGTACCGCGCGTCGGCGTCCGCCCCGACGAGCAGTGGCGGTGGGTGTCCTGCGGTGCAGTACTGGAATTCGCCCGTGGTGAAGTCGAGCGAGCCCACGCACACGGTGGCCGACCTCGACCCCGGCACATGTTCGTGGAAGCGGTCGAGGGCGGCGAGCGCCTCGGCGAGCGGGTAGCCCGCCAGGATCTGCATCCGCAGCGCGGTGCGCAGTTGCGACATCACCGCGGCGGCCTCGACGCCATGGCCGACGACGTCACCGACGATGAGAACCAGTCTGTCCCCGAGGGGGATCGCATCGAACCAGTCGCCGCCCGCGGCCGTGTCCTCGGCGGCGACGAGGTATTCGGCCGCGACATCGGCGCCGGGAACGACCGGTACCGACGGCGCCAGCAATGCCTGCTGCATGACGGTGGCCGAATCGCGGACGTTGCGGTACCGCTCGGACAACTCCTGCATCCGGGACTCGGCGGCCACCCGTGCCCGCACCCGGTCGGTCACATCGATGAAGGCGAGTTGCACACCCTCGATCGAGCCGTCGTCGTCGCGCCGCGCCGTGACGATGAAATCGAAAAAGTGTTCTTGCGCCGTTCCCGAGCCCTCGAAGTCGGCCTGCACCCGCCACTCGGTCCCCGACTGTGGCTCGCCCGTCTCGTACACGCGGTCGAACATTTGTATGATCCGCTGGCTCTCCAGCTCGGGATAGACCTCGCGCACGAGCAGGCCGATGGTGTCGATCGGCGGGCTGAGTGTGCGGTAAGCGGCGTTGGCCGCGATGAAGCGGTGGTCGGGCCCCTCGAGGCCAACCAACAGGGCGGGAATGTGATCGAATACGCGGCGGACGTCGTCGCCCGCACCCACGGTCTTGTCCCAGTTTCTCTCGCCCGCCATTTTGGCCGTTCCTCCTACGGACCCTTTCTCGGACGGAGTCCCGCAAGCTGGTCATAAAGCGCCGGACACGCGCCACGCGCAGGCATTAAGAGTATCAATGGCGCCCGGTTGCTCACTGCAGCAGTTTCCTCGCGTGGCGCGCGCAAAAGCAGCTCGCAGATTCCGTCCGGTGATTAAACCAGTGCGGTTTGTAGTTACTCGGCGCGGGTATCACGCGCTCATGGTCGATGTCGTCCCGCGGCGGTTGATCTCGGCGTGGCGAAGCGTCATGTCTGCACCGGTTTTCACCCTGAACGGCTGGGTCGCCTTCAACCTGCCGCGAACGGTGACCGCATTGGGCGCGTCGCTGTTGGCTGGTCTGGTGGCAGTCCATGCCTATGTCTTCCTCACGGAACCGGGTGTGCCCGGGTACTTCGTGGCCTACGCGGCTGTGCTGGCCATCTGTTGCCTGGCGGCCGGGGCGGCGATGATGTTCGCCCTCAAACCGCACGTTCCCGAGGCGGGCTGGTACTTCGGCAGCATGGTCTGCCTCGCCTTCGTCGCGGTCTACCTGGCCAGCCGGTGGGTCACCCTCCCCGGCCTGGAAGCGCTGACCGGCCGATGGGACGTGGCACCGGGAACGTTCGCTTTCGTGTTCGCCGCGGGCTTCATCGCGGTGCATACGACGGTGCTGTCCGGCATCAATGTGGCCTATCCCCAACGGCAGCACTGGTACGACTGACTGGAGTCCCGCCATGACGACGCTTGACTACCCGGTGTGGCTGCGGGTGGACCACTGGCTCAATGTCCTGTTTCTGACGCTGCTCCTTCGCAGTGGCATGGAAATCCTCGCCACCCATCCGAAGCTGTATGGGCACGACGACAGCAAACCCGGCACTGAATGGGCGCGCTTCACCCGCAAAGTCATGCCACGTGATCGGCTATACGACACCCTCGACGAAGAAGAGGACTATCACCCGGTCATCGCGCTGCCCGGCCATGCCCAACTGGGCATCGGGCGGCACTGGCACTTCATCTCCGTCATCGGCTGGATCCTGCTGGGGCTGTCGTACTACATCCTGCTTTTCGCGACCGGCCAATGGCACCGGTATTGGCCGTATTCCTGGTCCATCTTCTCCGAGGCATGGAACGACATCGTCACCTATATGTCATTCAACCTGCCGCCGCTGCTGCCCGGTGAGCCCCTGGACGCCATTCAAAAGCTGACCTACGCCGGCGTCGTTTTCATTCTCGCGCCATTCCAGATCCTGACGGGGGCGGCACAGTCACCGGCGATCGAGGCGCGGTTTCCGTGGTACGTGCAAATGTGGGGTGGGCGCCAGAAAGCGCGCAGTCTGCATTTCCTCGGGCTGGTCGCTTTCATCGTCTTCATCGCAATCCATCTGTCGATGATCTTCTTCTGGGGCTGGGGCCGGCTCACCGCCTTGATGATCTTCGGTTCCGTGCGCAACGCCTATTGGGCGACGGCGCTGTCGTTCGGGATCATCGGTGCCATCATCGCCATCCACTGGGCCGCCACCAGCTGGAGTCATCACAGTCCGCGGTCGGTGCAGCGCGTACTCGGGGCAGTGACCACCGGTGCCCGGCTGCTGCTGCTGCGCCCGCTGAACTCCCGGCAGAATTACCCGCAGAGCAAAATCTCCGAACAACACCGAGTCAACGGCAAGCCACCGACGAGCATCGGCTTCAAAGTGATGGCCGCGCACAACTTCGTCGACTGGCGACTGCGGGTGGGTGGGCTCGTCGAGAACCCGGTGACTTTGGATCTGGCCGCGCTGCGGTCCCTGGCCGAGCCCGAGACGCAGTGCGTCATGCACAACTGCGTGCAGGGCTGGACCAGCATCGCCGAATGGAAGGGCCTGCACCTGGGCCGACTCGTGGAGTTGGTGCGGCCCCTGCCCCAGGCAAAGTACATCTGCTTCCTCAGCATGCAAGACAACAGCACCGACGAACCGGCCTCGCACGGGGGCGGCCAGTTCTACGAAGTCATCGATCTGGAGTTCGCGCGCAAGCCGCAGACACTACTGGCATACGAAATGAACGGGGTGCCGTTACCGATCAAGCATGGCGCGCCGTTGCGGCTACGGGTCGAGACACAGGTGGGCTTCAAGATGACCAAATGGATCAACCAGATCGAGTTCGTCGAGGACTTCGCCGGCATTGGCTTTGGCACCGGAGGCTGGCGCGAGGATCGCGTCTTCTACGACAAGGACGTGGAGATCTGAGATGACCGACATGACCGAGGCGGCTGGAAAGCAGGCTCAGTCGCGGCCCGAGTTGATCGGTTTGGACCCCGCGGCGCGTCAGCGGGTGCTGGAACTCATCGCCGTCAAAGGGGGGCATTGTGAGGCCTGCGGCGCCACCGACTTCACCGTCGGCGATGCGATGATCATGGGCTTTCTGTTTTTGGACGAGGACGCCGACGCCTACCTGGTGGCACTGACCTGCCGCAACCCCGAGTGCCCTAAGCCCAGGACCGCGATCCGCTTGTCCGGCAAGGATTTTCTGTCCGAGGAGCAGCAGGCTTGCGCGATGTCACTGAGGTCCTCGATCGCCTGACAGAAGCTATGCGCGACCGAGACGCCGCCATCTCGTCGCGCGCCGCTGCCGACCATCGGGGCGGCCGTTCTCCCAAACCGTGAGATTGGGACGCGCCAGCTTGAATCTTTCGATCAGGGGCGAGGCCGCTCGCAACTCGTCACACAGCGATTGGAATCGGCGTTCGTCGGCGTCGTCCAGCAGGCCACTGGACATGTAGTGCGCCATGCGTGGCAACCGCCCGGCGAGCGCGGTTCCCCACCGGACGCTCAGGTCGTAGATGTCTTCGTCTCCGAAGACGTCGTCCGCTAGCTTCTGGTCGCCGAGTTCCCTGAGCCTGCGGAGTTGCTCCGTGAGGAACTCGAGGTCGTCGTCGATGCTCACCCGCAGAGGACTTTCCGGTGCCGCGCTCATGGGGCCCTCCTTTTTCCGCCGTACCACGTCTGGGACCGCTCTCGCCGGTGAATACCCTGCGCCGGCTTCCCTACAACATGCGGCGCGGCGGCGAAAGATGCATCATGCAACAGTTGCATACGCTGATTGTTTACAGGGTATCTACAGGAGTCGATACGTGCATTCCCAGCGTATGAGGTGCGAACCCGGGAACCCCTGAGTGACGAGTAGCATGCACCGCTTCTCGGTGGGCTGCGATCGGTTCCGGGCCAGGTGGGAGGTGTTGCATGGCAATGGATTTCGGCATGCTCCCACCGGAGATCAATTCGACTCGGATGTATACCGGCCCGGGCTCGGGGCCGATGTTGGCGGCGGCCGCCGCCTGGGACGACCTAGCGGCTCAACTGAACGCCACGGCGGCGAGCCAATCCTCGGTCGTCTCGGGATTGACGGCGGAGTGGCGCGGTTCCACCTCGGAGACCATGGTGGCCGCTACGGCGCCTTACACGGCGTGGATGAGCGGCGCGGCAAGCCGGGCCGAGCTGACGGCCGGCCAGGCCAGAGCCGCGGCCGCCGCGTACGAGGCCGCATTTGCGGCAACGGTGCCGCCGGCGTCGGTTGCGGCGAACCGTGCTCGGCTGCTGGCGCTGATCGCGACGAACTTCTTCGGTCAGAACACCCCGGCGATCATGGCCACCCAGGCCGAGTACCTGGAGATGTGGGCGCAGGATGCTGCCGCCATGTACGGGTATGCGGGGTCCTCGGCGGCCGCCGCGCTGGTTACCTCATTCGATCCGCCGCCCCAGACAACCAACCAGGCCGGTGCCGCGGGCCAGGCCGCGGCGGTCAGTCAGGCCACGAGCGCGGCGGCCGGCGCGCAGGCGACGCACCTGCCGCAGCTGATAGCGGCGACGCCGCAGGCCCTGCAAACCCTCGCCGCACCCATGCAGTCCGCGGCGCCGGCAGCGGCAGCCGATCCGCCATCACTGTTTTCGGCGCTCGACGGGTTCATCACGGGCCCGTTGTCCCCGGCGTCGCTGTTCACGATTCCCGGCGTTCCTTACCTTCTGGGCATACAGAGTTATCTGACGCCCCAGGCCGCCGCGAACTTGACCAGCGCGTCAGAGAATTACTCCAAAGCCCTGGCCAAGGCGGGTACCGCGGGAGTTCGCGTGGTCAGCGCGCCGGTATCGGCGGGAGTCGGCCGCGCGGGCTTGATCGGCGGATTGTCCGTGCCGCAGGGGTGGGCCTCGGCCGCGCCCGAGATCCGGACGATTGCCGCGACATTGCCCCAGAGCAGCCTCAGCACCGCTCCAGCGGCTCTCGCGTCCGACGGCCAGGGCAGCCTGGTCGGCAACATGGCCTTGTCCGGGTTGGCCGGCCGCGCAATTGGTGGAACCGGCGGGGCCGCGGCCCGTTCCGCTGGCATGGGCGGCGCCACACCCGCCCCCGCGGAGGCCACCACAGCCAACATTTTCGTGATCCACGAGGCGGCCGAATGATGACGACCTGTGCGACGTCACTGTCGGCGGCCGATGCCGCCAAGTCCCTCCAAGCGAATTGAGGAGGCCAGCAATGGATTACGGGGTGTTACCACCGGAGATCAATTCCGAGCGCATGTACGCGGGCCCCGGATCGGGATCGATGTTGACCGCCGCTGCGGCGTGGGATGAGCTTGCCGCGGAACTGCGTTCGATCGCGGCCTCCTATTCCTCAGTGATCTCGGGATTGACCACTGCGTGGCTGGGTCCTTCGTCGGCGAGGATGGCCGCCGCTGCCGCGCCGTACGCGGCATGGTTGAACGCGACGGCAGCGCAAGCCGAACAGAGCGGAATCCACGCCAGGGCGGCGGCGGGGGCCTACGAGGCCGCCTTCGCGGCCACCGTACCGCCACCCGTGATCGAAACGAACCGCGCTGAGCTCGAGTCGCTAATCGCCACAAACACTTTCGGTCAGAACACCGCGGCGATCGCGGCGAACGAAGCCCGATACGCCCGCATGTGGGCCCAGGATGCGGCAGCGATGTACGGCTATGCGGGTCAATCGGCAGCGGCCGCCGCACTGACGCCGTTCGATCCGCCCGCGCAAAATACCAACCCGGCCGGCACCGCGGGGCAGACCGCCGCCGTGAGCCAGGTTGCCGGCACCTCGGCCGGAACGAATAGCCAGGCCGTTTTGTCCCAGCTGACGTCCGCCACACCGAGCGCGCTGCGAAGTCTTGCGGCCCCCGCCGCGGTGAATCCGCCGTCGGCGTCCTCCCTGGCAAGTTTGCTCAGCAGCCTGGATTCCTCTCCGTTGGCGAAACTGGCTGGCAACGTCGAGCTGATACCGAAGGCAGTCCTGCCGGCCAACGACGTGCTGATCAGTACCATCATGGGATTAGTGATCGGCGCGCGGCATCTGGGCGATCTGACGGTCGCGGTGAAGGCCGCCACACCAGGTCTAGCGGCCGGACTGGGCTCAGCCGCACCGGCATTGGGATCGACGGTGTCGGCCACCGTCGGCCAAGCCGGCTTGGTGGGCGGATTGGCCGTTCCGCCGAGTTGGGCCGTCGCAACCCCGGCGATCAGGACAGTCGCCGCAGTGTTGTCGGGTACGTCCGAGGGCGCCGTCGCGGCGGCCACCGTGAGCGAGGGAAGCTTTTTCAGCGGTCTGGCGGTGGCGGGCATGGCCGGGGGTGCGCTCGGTGCCGCCCTTCCCCGCGCCCTACCTGGCGTCGGCGTCAAAGGGCGCAATCAGCCTGTCCAGGACGGGGCGAGCCTCAAAGACAGTGACTCGCCGGAGAACCTGCAACGGGTCGTGGCCGACATGGCCGAAAATCCGGGCAGTGTCCAGCACTGGCATACCGATCCCGACCACCTCGACGGCTTGCTGGACGAACTGCGAAAGAAACCGGGCACGCACGCGGTACACGTGAAGAACGGCAAGCCCCGAATTGCGCTACCCCACCAGTAAACGGCGCCATCCCGCAATTACCGCGCGGATGCGACGGCACTTCTTCTTCCCCGTCGATCAGTGGGTTCGTCATCGGACAACCAGTTGCCGACCGAGGCGCAGGCAATCATTCGGCGGTAGGAGTTGGGGAGGTATGGGCTGGTCCGCGATAAAGTTCGGCGCGCCTGGGGTATTCGGATCAAGCAGGAATGTGTGGGCCACTAGCGAAACCGGGTGATGCGATGAGCGACCTCTTACAACAGCTATACGACGGGTGGCACCCAGCGCTCTACGCGGCCATCAAGGCGCTGGCGCTGTTCCTCACCGCTGCAGCGGCTTTCCGACTGACGCTGCGGCGCACCATCGCTGAATTCACGCCGTTCGATTGGGTCACGGCTGTCGCAGTGGGCGCCATCGTGGGACGAACCGCGACGTCAGCCGGGACCGCATGGCTGACTGGGGCCGCCGCACTGCTGACTTTGATCGCCGCACATGACACTGTCGCGCGTCTGCGGTTCATTCCGTGGGTGCGCAGACTTGTTGATCCACCGATACGGGTGCTCATCCGCGACGGACAACTCGATGAGCGGAACCTGTTCCGTTGCAGACTAACTCGCGAGGACATGGATGCCATCTTGCGCCAGCACGGGCATCGAACGCCCGCCGACGTCCACCTCGCGCTGTTCGAGACCAAGGGAGTGGTCTCGGTCTTCGAACATCCCGGCACATCACAACCGTCGGCGTAGTGTCGGTATCTTGCGATCGCCCCGATGCGCGGGTTGAGCTTCGGAAGGGCATGGTGGCAGCGGCAAAGGCAGACGTCTTGTCCCTCACCGCATTCGAAGTCGGTCTGTTCGGCTGGATGGCCGACGGACTGGCCGGCGAATGTCTGGCTGATCCGGCGAGGCATCAAGGAGGCGATGTAGCCGGCTTCCGGCCAGCGGCCGTCGCCGATACCCGATGGCGGGTCAGGCCGAGACGGGCTTCTTCGCAGGCGCGGAAACCTTCATCAGCTTCATCAGGTTGCCGCCCATGATCTTGGCGATGTCCGCCTCGTCGAAGTCGGTGAGCTCGTCGACGAAGGAGATCGGGTCCTTCAGGCCCTCGGGGTGCGGCCAGTCGGAACCGAAGAGCACCCGGTCGGTGCCGACCATCTTGACGATCTCGGTGAACCGGTCCTCCCAGAACGGGGTGATGTAGACACAGCGCTTGAACGCCTCGACCGGGTCTTCGCTGAAGGACTGGGGCATCTTCTTGTAGACGCCCTTGAGGCCCTTGAACAGGTCGGGCACCCAGTCCGCGCCGTTCTCGATCGACAGGATCCGCAGCTCGGGGTTGCGGGACAACGCGCCATGGCACACCAGCGCGCCCATCGCGTCCAGGATCGGGCGGTGGCCCATCGCGAAGCTGCGGAACGCGGTCGGCTTGAACGGCAGGAACTCGTCGCCGGGTTCCCACACGTTCGCGAATTCGGAGTAGCCGCTGTCCGAGGCGTGCATCGAGACCGGGATCTCGGCCTTGATGCAGGCCTGCCAGAACGGATCGAACTCCTCGAGTCCGAACGACCGGCTGCCCTTGAAGCCCGGCACGGGCGCGGGGCGGACCAGCACGGTGCGGGCGCCGCGCTCCAGGCACCATTCGAGTTCCTCGAGCGCGCGCTCGACGATGGGAAGCGTGATGACCGGGGTGGCGAAGATGCGGTCCTGGTAGTTGAACGACCACTGCTCGTGCATCCATTGGTTGAGCGCGTGGATGACGTCGTGGGTCATCTCAGGGTCGTCCTTCATGCGCTCCTCGACCAGGCTGGCCAGGGTCGGGAACATCAGGGCGTAGTCGATGCCGAGCTCGTCCATCACCTCCAGCCGCGCGCCCGGTTCGCGGAAGGCGGGGATGGCCTTCATCGGCTCGCCGAGGATTTCGCGGTAGGTCTTGCCCTGCGCGCCGTTGCGGAAGTAGTCCTCCTGGGCGCCGGGGCGCGCTACCACCTCGAACGTCGGGTTGGGGATGTACTCGCTGATGTGGCCCCGCACCACGATCTTGGTGCGACCGCGGACCTGCACGTAGTCGATGACGTGCTTGCGGTTGTCCGGCAGGAACTTGGTCAGCGCCTCCTGCGGTTCGTACATGTGGTTGTCCGCGTCGAACACGGGGAAGGAAAGTTCGCGAGACGGCATGGCGATCTCCTCGGGAGAAGTCTTGGATTCTCTGCACGTGGTAATGACGTTACCACTTTCGCCTACCAAGGTGTACCGGCGTCTCAGGGGGTCGCGCGCAGGCCGGCCGTCGGCGTCCCTCCGTTGATGACGGCGAAATTGACGGTCGCCGTCGCGACGAGTTCGTCGTCGCCGTCGCCGTAGATGTCCACCTGCATCACCATCGCCCGCCGTCCGGACCGCAGCATTCGGGGCACCGCATACGCGCAGCCCTGCCGGATGGGGCGCAGGTAACGGATGAACAGGTCGGCGGTCGTCATCGTGGTGCCCGGCTGCAAGTGCTCCAGACCGAACTGCCCTCCCGCCACGTCGACGAGCGTCGCGATCAAGCCGCCCTGCAGCGCGCCGGACGTGTTGACGACGGCCGGACTGACGGGCATCGTCATCGCGAACTCGCCAGCGCGGGTGCCCGGCCGCATGCCGATCTGGGCGAACAGCTCGGTCAGCGAGGGAGTGGGCGATTCCTCATCGGTGTCGCGGATGCCGAGGGCGCGGCTGCAGAAGTCGTACAGTTGGCCCGCGTCGACAGGCGCTCCGTTCAATTCCGTTCCCAGCCAATGCAATCGCTGTGCGCCCATCACCGTCTGCATGACGATCGCGGCCGCCGCGCCGACGTCGACCCCCGGGTTGAAGACCCCCTCGGTGATGCCCTGCCCGACGATGTCGCGGATGAGCTGATGCAACGGGGAGAGCACGCGGGCGTAGTCGCGGGGGCGGGTCTCGGCCAGGTGCTGGTTGTAGAGCGTCAATGCGCGATTGAGGCTGTCCTGGGTGCTCGATTCCGGCTGCTGGCTGATGCGGTCGATGACGAGTTTCAACGCCGCGGTGCTGTCCAGCCCCTGGGTTTCGGCACGCCAGGCCTCCACCGAGTGGGCGATGGTCCGGTCGAACAGCGCCAGCAGCAATTCGTCCTTGCTGCTGAAATGCTGGTAGAAGGCGCGCAGCGACGTCTTCGAGCGGGCGACGACCTCCTGCACCGTGAAATCGGTGCGCCCGGTTTCGCCCAGGATCTCGACGGCTGTCTTGATGAACCGGTCGCCGCGCGTCACTTCGGCGTCGTCGCCAAGGTCGGTCATGAGCGCGTGGTCCTTCCTCGGCGCGGTATGCGGTTGAGAACGAGGTTACCGCGCGGTGCTGAAGGCGTTCATGCCTCGGGGCAGAAGATGCCGAGTATCTGTCGGGTGTCTCCGCGACGATTACGGCGAGACCGCGATGGACTTGGTTTCCAGGTAGCTGTCGATGCCCTCGGGCCCCAACTCGCGACCGTAGCCGCTGCCCTTGACGCCGCCGAAGGGAGCGAACGGGTCCATGGTGTAGCCCTGGTTGATTCCGAGGGTTCCGCTGCGCACCCGCGCTGCGATCGACAGAGCCCGGTCGGTGTCCGCTGTCCAGACGGAACCGGCAAGGCCGTAGTCGGAGTCGTTGGCGATGGCCACCGCGTAGTCCTCGTCGCGGTAAGGGATGACGGTGATCACCGGGCCGAAGATCTCTTCGCGCGCGATGCGCATGCTGTTGGCGGTGGAGGCGAACAGGGTGGGCGCGACATACCAGCCGCGGTCGAGCCCGTCCGGCATTGCGGTCCCGCCGGTGACGAGTTGTGCGCCTTCGTCCCGGCCGATCTGGATGTAGTCGCGCACGCGCTGCTGTTGGCGGCGGGACACCAGCGGGCCCAGCTGGGTGTCCGGATCGCTGGGATCGCCCACCCGCAGGGTGGTCATCTCCGCGGCCAGAGCTTCGACATACTCGTCGTGGCGGTGATGGGGGACCAGTACGCGGGTCAACGCGTTGCAGATTTGGCCACTGTTGGACAGGCTCGCCGAGCGCACGCCGGCCGCGACCGCCTCGGGTGCGGCGTCATCGAGGACGATGGCGGCCGATTTCCCGCCGAGCTCGAGACTGACCTTGGTGAGGTTCGCCGCGCACGCGGCCGCGACGGCCCGCCCGGCAGCGGTCGATCCGGTGAACGACACCTTGTCCACGCCGGGGTGGGACACCAGGAGTTCACCGACTGCACCATCACCGGGTAGGACGCTGACCACGCCCCGGGGCAGGTCGGCCTGGTCGAGCATCTCGGCCAAAAGTAATGCGTTCAAAGGGGATTCGGGAGCGGGCTTGAGCACGACGGAGCAGCCGGCGAGCAGCGCGGGCACCAATTTGGTGGTGATGAGGAACTGGGGCATGTTCCACGGCACGATCGCGGCGACCACGCCGACCGGTTCCTTGTGCACGTGGACGTCGGCGCCGAAGAAGCCGCGGCGGGTCTCCCGCCAGGAGTGCCGCTCGGCGAGGTCGCAAAATGCGCGCATCATCATCGCCGGCAAGCCGACTTGGGCGCGCTGGGCGAAGGTGATCGGGGCGCCGATCTCGGCCGAGATGACGCCGGCCATCTCCGCACGCCGACCGTCGTAGACGTCGACGAGTCGACGAATCGCCGCGATCCGTTCGGTGGGATCGGTTCGGCCCCAGGGCCCCGCATCCAGCGCTGCGTGTGCGGCCCCGACCGCAGCTTCGACGTCGGCCGGACCGGCGGCGGCCACTTCGGCGATGGGTTCCTCGGTGTGCGGGGAGATGACCTCGAATGTTTCTGCGTGCGCCAGCACGGAAGGGCTCGACGCAATTCGCGACCCATGGTCCTGCTCCATCGAAGACTCCCGTCGGCAATATCAACTACTTGTGATTATGCGGTCGAGCATATACCGTCGGCCTCGACGCAGTACCACGGAATCGCTGAAACACCGCCGCCGCGTGGCCATTCGGAGGAACCGACCGTCGGACGGCCCGGTGACATCGGACAGGAGCGCTCATGGCTCGATTCCCCAAGCCGCCGGAGGGCAGCTGGACGCAGCACTACCCCGAGTTGGGAACCGGGCCGGTCTCGTACGAAGATTCCATCAGCCCTCAGATCCACGAGCTGGAGCGCGAGGCCATCTTCAAGCGCGCCTGGCTCAATGTTGGGCGCGTCGACCAACTCTCGCGTACGGGCAGCTACTTCACCAAGGAGCTCAAGGCCGTCAACACCTCGATCATCCTGGTGCGCACGAAATCCGGGGAGGTCAAGGCGTACCACAACGTGTGCCGCCACCGGGGCAACAAGCTGGTATGGAACGACATGCCGCTCGAGGAGACCAGCGGTGTGTGCCGCCAGTTCACCTGCAAGTACCACGCGTGGCGGTACGACCTGGACGGCAACTTGACGTTCGTACAGCAGGAGGAGGAATTCTTCGACCTCGACAAGAGTCGCTACGGATTGGTACCGGTGCATTGCGACATCTGGGAAGGCTTCATCTTCGTCAACTTCGCCAGGGAACCCGAACAGCCGCTGCGGGAATTCCTCGGACCGATGGTCACCGCGCTGGAGGGATATCCGTTCGACAAGATGACGTCGCGCTGGTGTTACCGCTCGGAGGTGAAGGCGAACTGGAAGCTCTACATGGACGCGTTCCAGGAGTTCTATCACGCGCCGGTGCTGCACGCGAACCAGTCGCCGACCGCGTACTCAAAGGCGGCCGCCGAGGCCGGATTTGAGGCCCCGCACTACCGATTGGAAGGCCCGCACCGGTTGGTGAGCACCTCCGGGGTGCGGGCGTGGGAGATGTCGGCGGAGATGCGCAAGCCGATCGAGGACATCTGCCAGAGCGGCCTCTTCGGTCCCTGGGACAAACCGGACCTGGGGGAGATGCCCGCCGGGCTGAACCCGGCGAAATGCGATCCATGGGGGCTGGACTCCTTCCAGCTGTTCCCCAACTTCGTGATGCTGTTCTGGGGTCAGGGCTGGTATCTGACCTATCACTACTGGCCGACCTCCTTCAACTCCCACATTTTCGAGGGAACGTTGTATTTCCCCGAGCCGCGCACTCCGCGCGAGCGTGTCGCCCAGGAACTCGCGGCCGTCTCGTTCAAGGAGTACGGCCTGCAAGACGCCAACACGCTGGAGGCGACGCAGAGCATGATCGAGTCGCGGGTGGTCGATCGATTCCTACTCAACGACCAGGAAGTCCTGCTGCGGCACTTGCATAAGGAGACCGCGGCGTGGATCGATCAATACCGTCGGACCTCGACGGCGGGGGTGTGACCGCGGTGTCCTCCATGCTGCCCACCGAATTCGCCGACCTCGAGCAGTTCACGGACTGGTGCCTGCCTTCCGAGCCGGAGCGCTATGCCAAGAGGCTGGCGAGCACCATGACCGAGATGAAGGCGTTTTACGACGCGATCACGCCCCGGGCGGAAGAGGCCTTGAGTTACTGCGACAAGTTCTCCCTCGACGACCTGCCCGATGATGTCCTGAATCTGATGCACCTGCTGTATTCGATGATCATGGTGTCCTTTCCGGTGGAGTGCTGGAAGCAGCCCCGGGTGCCCGACTCCGGTGCGTCCACGCTGGATTGCGTGTCCGAGCCCGTTCCATGACCACCGTCCTGCGGGCGGCGCGGTGGGCCGACGTGGTCGGCGGCCAGGTTCGCTCACCGGCCCTGGTAGTGGTCGAGGGTGAGCGTATCGCCGCCGTCAATCCCGGAGGCGGCATGCCGGATTCGGCCACCGTCATCGACCTGGGAGACGTGACGCTGCTGCCGGGCCTGATGGACATGGAACTCAACCTGCTGATCGGCGGGCCCGGCGGACCCGAGGGTCTGCCGTCACCGATGCACGGTGTCCAAGACGACCCCGCCTATCGCACCTTGCGCGGCGCGGTCAATGCGCGCACCACCCTGGAGGCGGGTTTCACCACCGTGCGCAACCTGGGTTTGATGGTCAAGACGGGCGGCTACCTGCTCGACGTTGCGCTGCAGCGGGCCATCGACCAGGGCTGGTACGCCGGCCCGCGGATCTACCCCGCCGGTCACGCCGTCACTCCGTACGGCGGGCACCTGGACCCGACGGTGTTCCAGCGACTCGCCCCGGGAATCATGCCGCTGTCGATAGCGGAGGGCATCGCCAACGGCGTCCCGGACGTGATCGCCTGCGTTCGCTACCAGATTCGCCACGGGGCCAAGCTGATCAAGGTCTCGGCGTCGGGCGGGGTGATGTCCCACAGCACGGCCCCGGGCGCCCAGCAATACTCCGACGCGGAATTCGCCGCGATCGCCGACGAAGCCCACCGCGCTGGGGTGCGGGTGGCCGCGCACGCCGTCGGCGACACCGCGATCCAAGCCTGCATCCGCGCCGGGATCGACTGCATCGAACACGGATTTCTGGCCAGTGACGAGACGATCCAGATGATGGTCGATCACGGCACCTTCCTGGTCTCCACCACGTACCTGACCGAGGCGATGGCGGTCGACCGGATCGCACCGGAGCTACGCAGGAAGGCCGAAGAGGTGTTTCCGCGCGCCAAGGCCATGCTGCCCAAGGCCATCGCCGCCGGAGTGCGGATCGCCTGCGGCACCGACGCGCCCGCGATCCCGCACGGCCAGAACGCCAAGGAGCTCGGCGCGCTGGTAAAGCGTGGCATGAGTCCCATGCAGGCGATCCGGTCGGCGACCTTGGTGGCGGCCGAGCTCATCGAAGCCGACGGCGAGCTCGGCCGGCTCGCCCCCGGCTACCTCGCCGACATCATCGCCGTGCCCGGCGATCCCGCTCAGGACATCGACACCACACTGGAGGTGTCATTCGTCATGAAGGGCGGCCAGATCTACAAGCAGGGAGCCGAGCATGGAACTCACCGATAACCTCCTGTGGCTGCTCAAGCAGGCGTTCTACTATTCGCTGACCACGATCAACGACGCGATGCGGGTGCACGGTGTCAGCACCGCCCAGATCGGTGTGTTGCGCCAACTCGCCAACGAACCGGGCCTGTCCGGCGCCGAACTCGCGCGCCGCCTGCTGATCAGCCCGCAGGGGGTGCAGCTCGCCCTGACCTCCCTGGAACGCCGCGGCCTGGTGGAGAGAAAACGAGACCCCCAGCACGGCCGCATCCTGCAGGCCTACCTCACCGGCGAGGGGCGCAACGTCGCCGCGACGGTCGTCACCGACGCGATCGCCGCGCACGAGAAGGTGTTCGGCGTCCTCAGCGTTCAGGAGCAACAAACCCTGCGTGAGCTGCTCGGCCGCGTCGTCGAAAAGGGCACCGGCCATGAGCTTTTCAATGACCACGTCGAGAACTAGGGCTAGTCTCTAGTACTTGATATCAATGGCAAGTACTTGATACTGTTCGGGGGATGTCAGAACCCACAGCGGCCACCGGGGCGGGGCCGCGCGATACCGACGGGGTCGTGACCGAGGAAGTGACCATAGAGCTGGACCGGCGCGCCACCACGGTGGCCTACAGTGCGGGCGACACCCTGCTGCAGACGGCCCGCATGGCCGGCTTGGCGGCGCCATCGTCGTGCGAAACCGGTTCCTGCGCAACGTGCATGGCGCGTCTGACGCACGGGAGCGCGCGGATGCTCAACAATGACGCACTCGACGACGAGGAGGTCGACGACGGCTGGGTGCTGACCTGCCAGGCCCTGCCGACGAGCAGGACCGTGCGGGTGGTCTACGAGTGAACATGCAGGAGAGCAATCGCGATGGAACGTCGTCTGTGAGCCGGGTAGCCGTGGTGACGGGCGGCGCCTCGGGTATGGGCGAAGCCACCTGTCACGAACTGGGCCGGCGCGGACACAGGGTCGCCGTCCTCGACGTCAACGAGCAAGCGGCGCAACGTGTCACCGAAGATCTGCGTGCCGAGGGCGTCGCCGCGATCGGCGTAGGAGCCGATGTCACCGACCGGCCCGCGCTGGAGCAGGCTTTCGCGAAGACCCGCGGCGCGTTGGGTCCGATCACGGTGTTGGTGACCAGCGCCGGGCTTTTCGGATTCTCGGCCTTCACCGACATCACCGCCGAGTCGTGGGCGCGGATCATCGACGTCAACCTGACCGGCACGTTCCATTGCTGCCAACTCGCGCTCCCGGACATGGTCGACGCCAAATGGGGCAGGATCGTGATGATCTCGTCGTCGAGCGCTCAACGCGGCTCACCGTTCGCCGCTCATTACGCGGCGGCCAAAGGCGGGGTGATCACGTTGACCAAGTCGCTGGCCCGCGAATACGCTCCGCACGGAATCACGATCAACAACATCCCGCCGTCGGGCATCGAAACGCCGATGCAGCACCAGGGCCAGGCCGCCGGCTATCTGCCGCCCAACGAGCAGATCGCCGCCAACATCCCGTTGGGTTACCTGGGCACGGGGGCCGACGTCGCCGCGGCGGTCGGGTTCCTGTGCTCGGAGGAAGCCAGGTTCATCACGGGCCAGGTCTTGGGCGTCAACGGCGGCGCCGTGTTGTGACGTCGATCAGGAGGTTTCGATGACCCGATCAGGCAGGCCCCCGGAGGGGTCCTGGACCGAACACTATCCCGAGCTGGGCACCGGCCCAGTGTCGTTCGGCGACTCCACGTCGCCGGAGTTCTACGAACTCGAACGCGAAGCGATCTTCAAACGCGCCTGGCTGAACGTCGCCCGGGTGGAGGAGCTGCCTCGCGCCGGCAGCTACCTGACCAAAGAGATCGAGGTGGCCCGCACTTCGGTCATCGTGGTGAAGGGGCGAGACGAGCGCATCCGGGCCTTCTACAACGTCTGCCGCCACCGGGGAAACAAGCTGGTGTGGAACGACTTTCCCGCCCAGGAGACGCGGGGCACCTGCCGCCAGTTCACCTGCAAGTACCACGGGTGGCGCTACGACCTCGAGGGTGCCCTGACATTCGTGCAGCAGGAATCCGAATTCTTCGACCTCGACCCGTCCGAGTATGGACTGCGACCCGTGCACTGTGACGTCTGGAACGGGTTCATCTTCATCAACCTCGACGCCGAACCGCGGCAGAGCTTGCGCGAATTCCTGGGGCCCATGGTCACCGGGCTCGACGGTTACCCGTTCGGCAAGTTGACCGAACGTTACGAGTGGGTGGCACATAACAACAGCAACTGGAAGATCTTCGCCGACGCGTTTCAGGAGTACTACCACGTACCCTCGCTGCATCCCCAACAAGTGCCCCCCGACGTGCGCGACCCCAACGCTGGATTCACCTGTGGGCACTTCCAACTCGACGGTCCGCACCGACTCGTGTCGACCGCCGGCCGGCGACGGTGGCTGCTGCCGCCGGAGTACATGTATCCGATCGAGCGCGCCACCCAGAGCGGGCTGGCCGGGCCGTGGCGCACGCCGGATATCGGAGACCTACCTCCCGGCCTCAACCCGGGCGGCATCGAGCCCTGGGGCATCAGCAATTTCCAGATCTTCCCCAACATCGAGATATTGATCTACGGCGGCTGGTACCTGCTCTACCGCTATTGGCCCACCTCGCACAATACCCATCGCTTCGAGGCCTACACCTACTTTCACCCCGCCCGCAGCGTGCGGGAACGCATCGAACACGAAGTGGCGTCGGTAGTGCTCAAGGAATTCGCGCTGCAGGACGCGGGGATGCTCGGTGGTACACAGGCCGCGCTGGAGTACGGGATCGTCGACGACTTCCCCCTCAACGACCAAGAGATCCTGGTGCGCCATCTGCACAAGGTCGTCGCCGACTGGGTCGATGCCTACCGCAGCGAACACGCTCCGGCGCCGGCGGGGGTTTGATCGCATGCCAGATGCCATGCTGTCCAGCGCATTCAGCGAACTCGAGAAGTTCGCCCCACGGTGGTGCCTGGCTACCGAAACCGAACGCTGGAACGCCAGGATCACCAGCACGATGCCCGAGATGCACGAGTTCTACGACGCGTTCTTCCCGCGCCTCGAAGAGGCCATCGAATACTGCGACAAGTTCCCACTGGACAACGTGCCCGACGACGCGCTGAACCTGCTGCGCATGATCTATTCGTTGATCATGGTGGCAATGGCCGTGGAGATCATGCATCAACCCGCGCCCGTCAGCGCCGCCGACGCGGTCATGATCCGCACCGTCGAGCCGGTGCCCTGACGGCGGCCTCCAACATCATGGCCAGAAAGGACAGACCATGGGTCTGCTCACCATCAACAAGCTCACCGCGTCCGTCGGCGCGGAAGTCACCGGCCTCGATCCGGCCCGGCTGGCCTCCGGCGACCCGGTCGGTCAGGCGATCCTGGATGCGTTGGAGGACAACGGAGTTCTGGTCCTCCGCGGTCTGCACCTCGACCCAGACATCCAGGTCGATTTCTGTCGTCTACTGGGTGAGGTCGACCATTCCGCCGACGGCCATCACCCGGTCGCCGGCATTTATCCCATCTCGCTGAACCCGGCCAAGAACTCCTCGGCGGAGATCTTGAAGGCCACGTTCGACTGGCACATCGATGGCTGCACGCCGCTCGGCGACGAGTGCCCGCAGAAGGCCACCGTCCTGTCGGCCGTGCAGGTCGCCGAATGGGGCGGCGAAACGGAATTCGCCAACTCCTATGCCGCCTACGACGAACTGACCGCCGAGGAGAAGGACCGCTTCGGGGCGCTCCGCGTCGTGCACTCCCTGGAAGCCTCGCAGCGGCGCGTCCACCCAGACCCCACGCCAGAACAGCTGGCCCGCTGGCGATCCCGGCGCACGCACGAGCACCCGTTGGTGTGGACGCACCGCAGCGGCCGCAAGTCGCTGGTGCTGGGCGCTTCGGCCGACTACGTGGTGGGCATGGATCTCGAGGAGGGCCGAACGCTGCTCGAGGCGTTACTCGCGCGGGCCACCGGAGCGGACAAGGTGTACAGCCACCACTGGGCGGTGGGGGACACCGTCATCTGGGACAACCGCGGGGTGCTCCACCGCGCGGCCCCATACGATCCCACCTCACAGCGGGAGATGCTGCGCACGACCGTGCTCGGCGATGAACCGATCCGATAGCACCAAACCGGTCCGTCGTGCGCGCCGGCTATGGCACGGTTGGCAGGTGCTGAGATACGCGCTGACCGTCGCGGCAACCGTCCTGGGCGGCGCCGCGGCCATCCCGTTCGCCCCGCCGGCCGCCGCGGACCAGGACAACTACGTGGCCTTCCTGTCCCCGTCACGCAACATCAGCTGCGAGATCAACTATCAGCGTCGCGGCATCCCCGACGAGACATTCTGCTTCACCCTGGCGCCGCCGGCTTCGGTAAGCATGGACACCGCTGGAACCCTCTCCCGCTGCACGGGCGAAAGCTGCCTGGCCAATCCGGCGGAGGGGACCCCGATCCTCGGTTATGGCCAGACGCGGGGAGCCGGCCCGTTCACGTGCCGGTCGGAGAGCGGTGGGGTGACGTGCACGGTGGCCTCGGGGAGCGGCTTCACCGTCTCGAGTTCGGGAATCGCTCCGGTCGGGTGACGGCTGCGCGCGCAGCCCCGGGCCTGGCCTCACCGCCTACTGTTGTGCCGCCTTCGCCCGTGGACGTTGGGCGATCGGCGCGCTTTCCGCCGACCCGGTGCCCTCTTTGGGTAGCAACCACCACACCATCGGGTATGCGGTGGCAAAGCCGAGCCACATCCCGGCCCACATGACAAGCCAGAACGCCATGGAGGCGGGGGAGTAACCCAACACGAATGCGACGAGCAGCATGGAGGCTCCCATGCCCACGTCGAACGCGACGATCGCGAGAACCGAGATGCGCGAGGCCGCCCACAAGCGCTGCCCCGCCGACCGGCTCCGGTCGGTCACCGACAGCGAGTGATACTCGAATGCGATCAGCAGCGGCAGCGCAAAAGCCGCGATCAGCAACATCATCGGCCACACGCCCTGACCGGCGATCGTCATACCGGTCCACATCACCAACGGCATGGCGATCATGTGGCCGACGAATGAGACGGCCCCGCCCGGAATGGTCTGCACGGCCGCCGTGGCCGGCAGCCCGAGCGAGGGCGGGCAACCGTGTTGTTGCTGCCAGTGTCGGGTGGCCGGCCGGGCCCAGCGGTAGTAGGCCCACCACGCCAGCGGACCGGCGTAGATGGCGGTGATCGGCCAGACTGCCTCCATGGCACGCAGCGGCTGCCGATAACCACCCACGTAGATATCCGCGAGCATGGCAGCGGCCAGGAGCGCGCCGAGGCCCGTCACGATCCAGGCTAGAAGCGTCACCCACTCGGGTGCGGGCATAGACATCATGATGTTGGTCCTTCCTGTGTCGGTGGGAGTCTGAATCCCGTTGGAATGCGGGTGAACTCGATCTGCGTCGTGGTCATGCCGGTTCAGGCGACGCCCTGCTGGGCGAGCAGGGTCTCTGCGAGCCGGGCGATCTCGTCCGCGCAGCCCCACGACAGGGTGACGCCCGCGCCGCCGTGTCCGTAGTTGTGCACGATCCGGGTGCCGGGTTCGATCTGCAGCCGCACGCCGCCTTCGCGGAAGGGCCGCAGCCCCACCCGCACCGGGTCGGCGGCGTCCAGTCGGGCTTCGCGCAGAATCGGTAGGAATTCCCTGCAGCGTTCGAGCATCTGCTGCAGCGGCGCATAACTATCCAGCCGAAGGTCGGTGTTGTACTCACCGGGTTCGACCAGGCCGCCGAGCAATAGCCGGTTGGCCCCGCGGGGAACGATGAAGACCATGTCTTGGTCGTCGGTCCTCGTATCGTTGGCCACTGCGTGGGCGGCGGTCACGCGGGCCATGCGGCTGCCGTCGTTGATCACCCGCAGCAGCGCGCCACGGTGGGAAACCATGCTGGTGTCGCCGGCCAGTTCGCGCGCTCCCAGCCCCGAGCAGTTGACGATCAGCTCGGCACCGTACTCGGCCAGCAGTTCGTCTTCCCGCTCGGCGAGCCGCCCCCGAATGGCGCGCCGACCGACGGTGACGCCCGCGGCCTCGGCCTGGCCGGCCAGCCAGGCCATATACCAGTCGGTATCGATGGTGGGTGCCAGGTACGAATAGGCGTCCACCACCCCGGCGCGCGGGCTGACGCCGTAGGCGGCAATCAATTCGGGGTCGTGCACGAACCCGGGAACGAAGCGTCCGACCTCGGTCATCTTCGTCAGCTCAGCCGGGTCCTCGTCGACCGGACGAGAGAAGTAGAAGACCGCCGGGCGCAGGCTGACGCCGGTGCGCGGGTCCGCGGCGAGCCGGGCGAAGCGAATGTAGGAGTACCTCGCCCACTCGGCGGAACGGCCCAACACGGCCTCATCGTGATGGCGGCCGCACACCGATGGCGGCCATTCCCACAAGGCTCCGGCCACCGTCGACACCGTGTCGACGCCGAACCGGTCGGCGATGACGACGACGCGCCAGCCTCGTCGGGCCAACACCAGCGCGGTGGTCCACCCGCTCACCCCGGCCCCGATCACCAGCGCGCCCGGCTGGTCCGCGCGCGCCGTCATGAGCGCGCCTCCCGCCGGTTGTCGGCATGGGCGTAGCGAAACTGCTTCGGGCATTTGGACAGAACAGAATTCATGGATCTCTCGTTTCTGGATCGGAGCGCCCCGCGAATCTGCGCGCGGCGAGAGTAAGGACGGCGGCGACCGGCCGACGGGGGAACCCACGACGGCTCGGCGCTGACCGATCAGATACGAGCGATGCAGAAGCGGGTCAAGATATTTCGACCCGAGCGGTGAAAGACGGAGCCGTCAGGTCGAGGCGGCCCCCGCGGCGCCGGGACCACCGGTGAAGCCAGTGAACCGGCCAAGACCAATGCCGAGACGACCAGGGCCAGTGCCACCAAATGGATTGTCGAGCACGCCTGTGCCACATGTTTGCAGGTCTGGTCCAGCGGCGAGCATGAGCCGCCCATCGGCGCCGGGTGCGCAAGCGTGGGCGCTCGCGGCCCGGCGGCGGCCGCCGGGAGGGACCGCGTCCCGGTAGCCGTCGCGCTCGCGGCCGGCAGGTGGCATCCCGCCGCGACACCCAGCGCCCAGAACAGGGCCACGACTGCGGTGGTGTAGCGCAGCCACTGGTTGGTGCGGGAGGTCTGCGTACGCATAACAGTGGCGATGCTATCACCCCCCGGGGGTATATGTCAGTGACTGCGCCCAGCCGAGGAGTATGCACCTGAGCTCTCGGCAATTTAGCTTGGTACAACACGCTTTTTCGAATCGCAGGAAACTGCTTGCCCGCTATTGTGCTCGCTCCCGGTACCCTAACGGGGTATCTTCAGCGGAAGGGGGTCATCCGCCCCGGGCTTCGATCATCGCCGAGCGATTGACCTTTGTTGCCGCGGTGCGGGGAATGGCATCGACGAACTCGACGGTCTTGGGGGCCTTATAGTGGGCGAGCCGGGTCTTGGCGTAGTCGATCACCTGCTCTTCGGTGAGCGCCGCGCCGTCGGCGAGCTGCACCACGGCGTGCACCCGGCGTCCCCATTGCGGGTCGGCGAGGCCGATGACGACGACGTCGGCGATGCCGGGATGGCCGGCCAACGCCGACTCCACCTCGGCCGGGAACACATTCGCGCCGCCGGTGACGATCATGTCGACGCGCCGGTCGACGATGTAGAGGTAGCCGTCCTCGTCCAGGTAGCCGATGTCGCCGGCGGAGCGGAAGCCGTCTTCGGTCGACGGCAGCGGCGGCGCACCCCCGACATAGCGTGAGCCCGCGCTCATCGGTGCGCGCAGATAGATCTCGCCGTGCTCACCGGGGCCCAGCTGGTGTGTTCCGGCGTCGAGGATCCGGATCTCGGTGTCGCGGAAACCGCGGCCGACGCTGCCCGGATGAGCCAGCCACTCATCGCCCCGCAAGGCGGTGAGGCCCAGGTTCTCCGTCATCCCGTATGCCGACACGATCTGCTCCGGGCTCAGCAGCTCGAACCAGGTGTGCATGAGCGACGGGGGCATCACGGCGGCGCCCTGCAGGATGAACACGATGCTGGACAGGTCCCGCTGTCGGACGTCCGGCCGGGCCGCAATACGCGCCAGCATCGTGGGCGTGGCGGTGAAGTTCGTGATCCGAAAGCGCTCGACCACATCCAAAACCAATGCTGCGTCGAATTTTTGGAGTATGACCAGATGGTCACCGGCCAGCAGGAAGAAGAAGGTGGCGAAGCCGTTGGTGTGGTACATCGGCGCGGGCACCATGATGGTCTGCGGCTGGGCCACCGGCGTCCAGTTCGACAGGAACGGCTCGCCGTGCTGGGGGGTCCAGAGCGACGGCGCCAGGCTGAGGATCACCTTCGGCACGCCGGTCGAACCGCTGCTGCAGATGCCGTTGACATTGGGGGAGACGGCCGCGGGCAGGGCGTCGGCGGGCTCGGCCGCCGCCTGCGACTCCAGGCGCCAGCGACTCGCCTCGTCGACGACCACCGCGGGGTTGATCACCTCGCGCACCCTGTCGCGCTCCCATTCGGGCAGGTCCCAGTGCATGGGCACGGGTACGGCACCGATCTTCCAGCAGCCCAGCGTGGCCAGCACGAGGTGCTCGGAGTTGGGGATCGCCAGTGCGACAAGGGAACCCGTCGCGGCGCCGTGGGCGGCCAGCGCCCGGCCCCACTGGTTGGCGAGGGCGTCGAGTTCACCGAAGGTCAGCGACTGTGTGGTGCCGTCGAGCGCGACGACGGTGACCCCGAGGTCATCCGGGCGCCGCTCGGCGAGTTCTTGCAGTTTGACGCCGAACGGGATTCCGTCGGCTAACGGGTTGGCCGTCACCTCGTCCGCGGCGGGTTTGGTCACGCCGATACCGGCCCGCTGAACAGCGTTTCCAGCGAGCCGTCCCGCACGTCGGGGATCAAGCGCAACGCGAGCGCCTCGGCGCCCAACGGCAGGCGGATCAAGGGCTGGGTATGCCGATCGAGCACGCTGATGTCGGACTCATCGCAGAAACCCAGGGCGCCGAGCAGTTGGTGGGCGGTGCGTAGCACCTGCCGCGCCGTCTCGGATGCCTTGAGCCGAAGAACGAGTGCGTCCGCCGAATGGACCTGTATGGGCAGCGATTCCGGCCGGCACACGGTGAACTTCGCCAATTCGTACAGTCCGCGCACGGCGACGGCGGCCTCCGCGACGGCGAACCTGACGGCCTGAAAATCCGCCAGCGGTTTACCGAACTGAATGCGGGCGCGCACGTGATCGGTGACGATGTGCAGCGCCTGCTGCACCGATCCCAGAATCCGCCATGATCCCAGCACGAGATGAAGGTTAACGTCACTCGCCGGAATGGTGCCATGGGGTTCCCCGAGGGAAGCGGGCACCAGGAAGGGGCCGAGTTTGGCGGCGGTCCGCTTCGCCGGCGTCGGGCGGTAGCGGGTGCCGTTCAGGTCGGCGGCGATCCATTCACCGGGCAGGTCGCCGTGGTCGATCCGCGGCGCCTCGGGGTTGACCAGGACAAGACGAGCCCCGTCGACTGCCAACAACTCTTCGACAAGGGGGTAAGGCAACGCGGTCGCGCCGGCGGCCCGGCACAGCACGGCTGCGGCCAGCAGGTCGTCGGGCACCGAGCGGACATCGAGGTCGAACGCGCCGACCTCGCTCAGGGCCGTCCGGGCGGCGTCCCGGACGCCGTCGTCGGTCTCGGCGCGCAACGCCGCCTGTGGGCCGCCCAGACGGGCGAATCGCTTGGCCGCGACCGCGGCGAAGTCGTTGATGTCTTGTGGTAGATCGGTTTTCATCGGTGTTCTCCCAACACGTCCCGGGCCACCAACATCTTCTGTACTTCGATGGTGCCCGACGCCACGGTGGCCGCTTGGGCATAGCGCCAATGGTCCTCGATCGCCCCGTGCAGCGCCGCGCCGGAGCCGCTGTCCAGTGCGATCGGACCCAGCACGTCGAAAAGCAGTTCGGCGACCTGCTGGTCGCACGTGGTGGTGGCGATGCGGGCCGCGCTGGCCGCCGCGCCCGCCGCCGGATCATCCTGCAGAGACACCGCGCGATAGGCCAGCAGCCGGGCCACCCGTAGGTCGACGAGCGCCCGCACCCACCGCGATCGCAGCGACTCGGGCAGCGTGTCCCAGTCGTCGCCGAGTTGGGCGCGCATCCGCTCGAGCAGCGACTCGCACCGCGCGTAACGGGCGATGCCGACGCGCTCGAACGCCAGCGCTTCGCGCATCACCCGCCAGCCGTCGCCGACCTCGCCGAGGACGTCGCCGGGAAACGCCGGTACGCCGTCCAAGAACATCTCGTTGAGGTGGTGCGGCCCCAGCATCGATCCGATGGGCCGGACGGTGAAGCCGGGCCGGTCCATCGGGATCAGGAACAGGGTGAGCCGCTTGGGCTTTGGCGCCCCGGGATCGGTGCACGCCGCCAGCACACACCACGACGCCATCAGCGCGTACGACGTCCACACCTTCTGGCCGGTGATGCGCCAGCCGTCCCCGTCCCGGACGGCGCGGGTGCGTAACGAGGCGAGGTCGGTGCCGGCCTCCGGCTCGGAGAAGCCCTGACACCAGATCACGTCACCGGCGGCGATGGCCGCCAGGTGCTTGGCCTTCTGTTCGGCTGTTCCGTAACGCATCAGTGCCGGGCCCACCCAGTTGATGCCCATGTATTGCGGGCCGCGGGGCTCGTGCTGCGCCCACATCTCCTCGCGCAGCACGGTCTGCTGCCACACCGAACCGCCGCCGCCCCCATGCTCTTTCGGCCACGCCAGCGCCAGTAGACCCTCCGCGGCGAGCAGCTTGCAGAACGTTTCGGTGGTGGCGAGATCCCGCGGGTTCTCGGTGCAGGCCCCGAGGAAGTCGGCGGGAATGTGGTTGGCCACCAACTCTCGCAGGTGTTTGCGCAACTCCGCGGCATCGTCCCCGAGGTCGTAATCCATCGTCGTCATCCCTTCGGCAGCCCGAGCACCCGCTCGGCGATGATGTTGCGCTGGACCTCCGATGTTCCGCCGTAGATGGTCGCGGC
Organism: Mycobacterium europaeum; assembly: GCF_002102155.1. GTDB lineage: Bacteria > Actinomycetota > Actinomycetes > Mycobacteriales > Mycobacteriaceae > Mycobacterium > Mycobacterium europaeum. The sequence goes on along the minus strand of NZ_LQOU01000009.1, from coordinate 107,464 downwards.
CAGCGCGTCCTGGCGTTCGAAGAGCAGGTCTGGGTCGCTGAGCGATTGCATTCCCGCGGTGGCGGCGGCCAGCTCCCAAACGCGCTGCAAGGTAACCGATCCGAGCAGCTTCATGGTGTCGGCTTCGGGGCTCGGTCGCCCCGCGAGTTCGTTGCCCAGGGCGCGGTATCCGGTGGCCCGCAACGCTTCCGCGTCGGCGAGCAGGGAACCGAGCTCGGTGCAGGTATCCGCCGTCGGCTGCGCTCGGCGTACCGCGTCGAGGCCGCGCTTGATCTCGACCCAGTTCATGATCCAGATCATCTGGCGTTCGTGGTGCAGCGAGGACAGCGCGACGTTCCACCCGCCGTGCAGCGGCCCCAGGAGGTTGTCGGCGGGCACCTCGACATCGTCGAGGAAGACCTCGCAAAACGTCTCGTCGGAGATTGACGCCATCCGGATGGGCTCGATGCGCACCCCGGGGGAGTGCAGGTCGAGGATGAGGCAGGAAATGCCGCGGTGTTTCGGCGCCTCCGGATCGGTGCGCGCATACAGGGTGCACCACCGCGACTCGTGGGCTTGGGTGGTCCAGATCTTGTGTCCGGTCACCCGGAAGACGTCCCCGTCCCGCTCGGCCCGCGTGCGCAGCCCGGCGAAATCCGATCCCGCTTCCGGCTCGGACATGCCGAGGGCCCACCATTCGTCACCGCGCAGCAGCGGTACCAGCAGGCGGTCGACCTGGGCGGGCGTGCCGAATTGCCGGATCCCGGGTGCGGCGACGTTGGGGCCGGCGATGTTGGGCAGCTTGGGCGCCGACCGCAGCGCCGCCTCGATCCTGACTTCCATCGCGTCCCGCAACCCCAGGGACCGGCCGCCGTGCTCCCGCGGCCAGGTCGGCTGGATCCATCCGGCCTCGAACGCGGCGCGCTGGTAGTCCCGCCGCAGTTTCAGGTCCCAGCGGTATTGCCGATAGTTGGCGTAATAGTCCTTCGGCAGGAAATCGGTCAGCCAGGCGCCGAATTCCTCGGTGGGCGAGATCATTTCGCGCTTCCCGCGAAGCGGCGACCTACCTCGTGGTAGAGCGCCCGGCTGTCTCCCAGCATCGCGCCGGCCTGCCATGCGTGCCGGACGTAGAGGTGGGCGTCGTGCTCCCAGGTCTGCCCGAGCGCACCGTGCACCTGGACCGCGGTTCTGGCGCAGTTGACGGCCGCATCGCCCGCCGCCGCCTTGGCGAGTGCCGCGCTGGTCCAGGCGGCGGCCGGGGACGTGGTCGGATCGGCCAGCCGGGCGGCCGCGGCGTAGGTGAGGCTGCGCGCGCGCTCCAAGCCGACGTAGTTGTCGGCGAGCGCGTGTTTGATTCCCTGGAACGCGCCGATCGGCGCGCCGAACTGGCGGCGCGTCTTCGCGTGTTCGACGGCGCGGTGCAGGGCGGCGCCGGCCACGCCGACCAAATCAGCGGCCACTGCCACCAACGGCCGCGTCAACGCAGTTTCGCTATCGACGGGCGCGATGGCCACCGGCTCGGCGTCGACCTCCACGTCCGCAAGCGGTTGCGCGGGGTCGGTCGACTCGCCCGCGATCACGGTCACCCCGTCGCCGCAGCGAACGGCCGCCACCACCGTGCCGTCGGGGGCGGTGTCCGTCCGCGCCAGCGTGACGAGCAGATCGGCCCGGGACAGGTTGGGGACCGCGACCGCCCGACCCCGCAGCCGTCCGCCGTGCAGCGCCATCGGCGCACCGGCCAGCCGGGATCCCCTGGCATGCACCGCCAACGTGGCGACGGCTCCGCCCGCGATCTCGGCGAGGACCGCGTCCAGGCCGGCAGGCCGCAATGCGCCGGCGGCCAGACCGACACTGCTCAGCAGCGGAATCGGTGCCAGTGCGGCGCCGCATTCCTCGAGCACCACCGCGAGCTCGACCGGCCCGTAGTCGCCGGCCTCGGCGAGTTCCGTCCAACCGAGGTCGACAACCGTCTTCCACAGCGCGCGCCAGCGTTCCGGATCCGTGAACGCTTGCCGGGCTGCATCGGCCGGGCACTCCGTGCGCAGGATGTCGCGCACAGTGTCGCGCAGCGACAGCTGGTCCGCGTTCAGTCCGACATCCATAAGACCCCTAACATAATAAAAATAGTAAACTAGCGGCCCGGTTGGCAATCGCACGGCAACATACGCATAGGTGGGTGCATGGTCGAGTGGTATTTGTTCCTGCCGCAGGTGCGGCTGTCGACGGCCGACATCGTGGAGCGGGCGCGCCGCGCCGAGGCCAGTGGCTTCGACGGCATCGCGTTCATCGACCACCTCGAGGCGCCCGGTCTGCCCGATGAAAGCATCTGGGAGGCAATGGGCATCGCGGGCTGGGTGGCGGCCAAAACCGAGCGGCTGCGGATCGGACACCTGGTGCTGTGCGACGCATTCCGCCACCCCGCTGTGCTGGCCAAGCAAGCCGTCACCCTGTCGGACGTATCGCAGGGCAGATTCGAGCTGGGTCTGGGCGCGGGGTCCTGGCCCGCGGAATTCGCCAGATTCGAGGTGGGCCAGCAGGATCCGGTGGCCAGGGTGGAGCAACTCGGGCACCACCTCGACTTGATCAGACGGTACTGGGGCGACGATCCGCAGGGCGGTCCCGTTCCGCAAGCCCCCCGGCGGTCGCATCCGATACCGCTGGTCCTGGGCGGCACCGGGTCCAGGATGATGGAACTCGTTCGCAGGCACGCGGATTGGTGGAACGTGCCGGCCAACCACCTCGACAAGTTGCCCAAGCTGGCGCCCGCCGCGGGGACGGCCCGGGTGTCGGTCCAGCAGATGGTCGGGTTTGTCCGGGCGGGCGGCGACCCGGACAAGGTGCGCGAGGTCAGCGCGCGGCGATTCGGCAACCTCGGGTCGGGGCTGGTGTGCGGCGACGCCGGCGAGCTGATCGCACACTTCACCGGCCTGGCCGCCCAGCGGGTCGAGCGGTTCTACGTGTGGTTCGCCGACTTCGCCGTCCCCGATTCCCTGCAGGAATTCGGCGAGACGGTGATCAAGACGTTCCCCGCCGCCGGCGACGGGCCTCCGTAGGCACCACCGGTGGCCGGGCGTACGGCCCGCGCTGCACCGCGCTCAGCCGGATCTCCGGCAGATCCACCGACGGGTCGACGGTGTCCAGCCAGGCGACCGCGTCCGCCACTTCCGAGACCCGAATCGCGTACATCTCGAAAGGAACGTCCTGCAGCATCTCGGTTTCCACCGGGCCGGGTGTGACGATGTGGACGCTGATGCCGTCGCGGTCGACTTCGGCCGCCAGGGCCCGTGCGAATGCGTTCATGCCGGCCTTCGATGCGGAGTAGGCGGTCCGCGCCATCATCGGTTCGTGTGCCGCCGACGAGGAGATGAACACGAACCGCGAACCCGGGCGCATCCGTGGCAGCGCGGCGGCGGTCACCACGAAGCACGAATCCAGGTTGGCCGAGATGATGGTTCGCCATTGTTCGAACGTCTGCTTGCGCGCGTAGGTTCCGCCCAGCGTGCCCGCGGCGTGGACGACGAGGTCGATCGTCTCCAATGCGCTTGTCGCAGCTGCGAACGCCTCCGGGTCCGACGCGTCGGCCACGACGTGGCGGGCACCGATCTCCTCGGCGGCCGCACGCAACGGCGGCTCGCGCCGCGCCGCCAGCACTACGTCGTAACCCAGCTCGACCAGCTTGCGGCCGCACCCCTTGCCGATCCCGCCGCTGCCGCCGGTGACCAATGCGGTTCTCAACGGCCGCCGCTTACGGTTGCCGGAAATCCCGCGTCCGCGACAAGGCTTGCGGCGACAACGCGTGGATCCGTTGATCGGAACGATCGGAGAGCACGTAGGTCTGGGTGTCCGCGAGGTGGCGACCGGCGATGCGGCGCGCCCGGTCGACGTCACCCTCCGCGATGGTCTCGGTCAGCTTGACGTGCGTGCTGAGCACCGCGCGGCGTTGGGCCAACGAGGGGTAAGTACCGCGCGCCGCGCTCTCGTCCGCCCACTGCTGTTCGTGGCTGGTCCACAGCGTCTCCAAGCTGCCGACCACCGCGATGATGGTGTGATTGCCGCAGCCACGCACCACCAGATCGTGGAATTCCCGGCCGATTTCGGTGAACAGCCCACCGTCCTCGATGTTTTCGGCCATGGACTCGTTGAGCCGGTTGAGCTCCGGCACCAAGGTGTCCGCCCGGTCCGGCCGCCGCGCGGCCAGGGCGGCGCACGCGGGCTCGAGTTCCTGCAACGCCATGCCGAGGTCGGCGACCGCCACGGACTCGCTCTGCAACAACAACCCCAGCATGTACGCGGCGCTGGTCTTCGCCGGGGCGTGCACGACGGCCCCGCCGCGGTTACCCCGCCGGACCGAAACCAGGCCCTCGGTTTCCAGGATCCGCAGCGCTTCGCGCAGCGAAACCAGGCTCACGTTGAACTGGTCGACGAGCACCTCTTGGCGCGGCAACAGATCGCCGTCGGCGAGCTCGCCGTTGATGATCTGGCGGCGCAACTCGTCGGCTACGATTTCTGCGATCCGCGGCGCCGACAATCGGCGACGGGCGTCCTGCCCAATTCCCAAGGCGGTCATCCGATCCTCGATGCAAAGCAACTCGCTGGCTTAGCTATTTTAGCAGTAATGGTATAAATAGCTTCTTCGATCGCGCGTCGGTCGGGAGGGCGGGTACAAGTGAGCGAGCGGTCCGAAAGCCGGCCCACACCGCTGCGTGACGTGCGTGTCGTAGAGATCAGCGACCGGATAGCCGGCGACTACTGTGGGAAGCTGCTGGCCGATGCCGGGGCGGAAGTATGCAAAGTCGAACCGCGGCAAGGGGATTGGCTCCGGCGGTACTCCGCCACCGGGTCGGTGATCGGCGACGGGGCGAGTTCGCCGTTTTTCGCCTACCTCAACTCCGGTAAGCGCAGCACCACGCACCCCGCAGCCTCTGAGCGTCTTTCCGGCTTGCTGGCCGCCGCGGACGTCGTGCTGGTCACGGCCGGTCGGGCCCGGGCGGCGGCCCTGGGTGTCGACCCGCAGCGGCTGCTGGCAGCCTCCCCGGGCGCCGTCATCGTCACGATCTCCGACTTCGGGTGGACCGGACCGTACGCCGACCGGGCCGCCAGCGAGTTCACGCTGCAGGCGTGGGCGGGCTCGCCGGGCTTCCGGGGCGATCCCGCCGGACCTCCGATCTCCATCGGCGGCGACCTGGGGGAGTACATGGGCGGCGTGTACGCCGCGTTCGGGGCGCTGGCCGTGCGCCGCCGCGTCGAGCGCGGCGGCCCCGGTGAGCACCTGGATCTGTCCATGCTGGAGGCGATCACCGCCATGCAGAGCAGCGAATGGCTGCACTCCCAGCTGCTGCGGGTGCCGCCGATCCGCCGCACCCTCGAAGTGCCCTCGATCGAGCCCGCCAAAGACGGCTACGTCGGGATCACCATGGTCACCGGCCAGCAATGGCTGGACTTCGTCGCGATGGTCGAATGTCCACAGCTCGAGGAGATCGAGCAGCTGCGGTTCCAGATCGGCCGGTGGGCCTACCGCGACCTGATCCGCGAACAGATCCGCCCCTGGCTGGCCGAACGGACGGTCGAGGAGATCGTCGAACTCGGCCAACTGTTCCGGCTGCCCATCGCGGCGCTGGGTAACGGCTCCACGATCCGGGATATGGAGTACGTGACCCGGCGCGGGGCCTTCGTTCGCAACCCCGCCGGCTTTCACCAGCCCCGGCCGCCGTGGCTGATGTCGGCGTGCGCGCCAGCGCCGACCGGGGCAACCCCCGCTCTCGGCGGGGCCAACGATGAGACCCCTTGGCCGCCAAGGACGCCCGGGGACGGCCCGGCTCCGCGCACGTTACCCCTGGCCGGCGTGCGCATCGTCGACCTGACCGCGTTCTGGGCCGGTCCCGCGGCAACCCATCTGCTGGCCGCGTTCGGCGCCGACGTCGTCAAGGTGGAATCCATCCAGCGACCCGATGGGATCCGCTATTCGGGTGGCATGCGCACGGATGTCGACGATTGGTGGGAGTACGGCTGGGTGTTCCACGCCATGAACACCAACAAGCGTTCGGTCACGCTCGATTTGGGCTCCGAAGACGGGCGCCGCCTGTTCACCGGGCTGGCCGCCGGCGCCGACGTGGTCATCGAAAACTTCTCCCCACGGGTGATGGACCATTTCGGCCTGACCGCCGACATGCTGCTGAACGTCAACCCCGAACTCGTGGTTGCCCGCATGCCCGCGTTCGGGCTCGACGGGCCGTGGCGGGACCGGGTCGGATTCGCCCCCACCATGGAGCAGATCGCCGGACTGGCCTGGGTGACCGGGCTGCCCGACGCGCCGCCGGTGACCCCGCGGGGGGCCTGCGACCCGCTGGCCGGCGTGCACGCCGCGTTCGCCGTGCTGGCTGCGCTGAACTTCGCCGACCGGACCGGATCGGGGCAGCTCGTCGAGTTGCCGATGCTCGAAACGGTGCTGAACGCCACCGCGATCCAGGCGATCGAATCCGAGGTCTTCGGCGTGACGCTGACCCGACGGGGCAACCGCGGGCACGGCGACGCGATCCAGAACATCTACCGGTGCGCCGGCGAGGACAACTGGATCGCGGTCACCGTGCGCGACGATCGGCAGTGGCGCGCGCTGGTCGAGCTGATGGGTCGACCGGCCTGGTGCGACGAGGAGCTCTCCACCGTCGCGGCACGGCGGCACAGGGCCGACGACGTCGATCGCCGGCTGGCGGAGTGGTTCGCCGACCTGCCCCTCGACGCGACGGTGGAGCAATTGGCCGGCGCAGGCATTCCCGCCGCGCCGGTGGTTTCGCCGTCATTGGTCGCCGATAACCCCCAGCTGCGGCACCGCGGATTCTTGGAGACCCTGCACCACCCCAGCACCGGTGCGGGCCTTTATCCCTGCCCTCCGTTCGCCCGGCTGGCCGGCCAGGACAACTGGCTGCTGCGGCCACCGCCGCGATTGGGCGAGCACAATGAAGACGTACTGCGCGATCGGTGCGGGCTGACCGACGACGAACTGACGCGCCTCGCAACCAGTGGGGTGATCGGGACCCGACCCAAGGGCCTGTGAGAAGTGGAGGGCATCTGATGCGCGTGATAATCGACGAAAACCTTTGTGAGGCCAACGGTTTCTGCGAATCGCTGGCGCCGGACGTCTTCGAACTCGGGGACGAGGACGTGGTGCAGATCGCGGACGGCCCCGTGCCACCGCGGCTCGAGATCGACGTGCGCGCCGCGGTGGATCAGTGTCCCAAGGCCGCGCTGCGGCTGATCGAGTGACTCGCCCCGAAGGCGAGCGCCGGGGCGGCGCAAGTATTGGGGCACCTCCCGCTTGCGGGGAAGGTCGGGCAATCAGATCGAGCCGCCCTGCACACGTCGGCGGTGCGCCTTAGAGTGTGTGTATGTCGTTGCGAGACATGGCTCGGTACGCCGCGATGCGGCCATACTTCGACGTTGTCGCCGAGGGCTTGAAGGGTCTGGTCGACGGTGCCGACTTTTTCGACATGCATGCCGAGGACGTGATGGTTGAATTCGTCATCACCGTCCCGGACTACCCGCGCACGGTCGTGGGGCGAGAGGCGCTGGCCGAGCTCTACGCTGACTACGGCGATTCGATCGTTCAGAGTCACAGCAGTGACGTGTACCGCTACTACGACCCCGAGAAGTCGGTGGTCATTCTGGAGTACACCATGCACGGCACCGTGGTGAAGACTGACGCGCCCTACGTCAACCGGTTCGTTTCGGTGATCAAGGTCAAGGATCGGAAGATCGCGCACTGGCGCGACTACCTGGACCCCTTGGCGGTTCTCGCGGCTTTCGGGGATTCGCCGGCACCCTACTGATTTATCGCCTCTCGGTCACCGAGATCGGCATCGCGTCGTAGATCGACATGTTGGTGGTCAAATTCGGGTAAGCCACCCGTGCCGGGCCGATTTCGATGTCGTCGCAGCGCAACAGCAACTCGTCGAAGACCGCGCGGAGCTCCGCGCGGGCCAGCATGGCGCCCAGGCAATGATGCGGCCCGCCGCCCCCGAAGGCGACGTGCGGGTTGGGTTGACGGCCGATGTCGAACGTGAACGGTGAGGAGAAGACCTCCTCGTCGCGGTTCGCCGATCGCAGCATCGACACCACCCGTTCCCCCTGCGCGATGTGCTGGCCGTCCATCTCCACATCGATCTTCGCGGTGCGCGTCCAGTACGCGACCGGTGAGGCCCAGCGCAGCACCTCCTCGATGGCACTGGGCCGCAGCGCTTCCTGCTCGCGATAGCGCTCCATCTGGTCCGGATTCGCCATGAACGCCTGCAGCCCGATCGCCAGCGCGTTCTTGGTGGTGTCGCTGCCGGCGAACGCCAGCACGAAGAAGAAGAACTCGAGTTCGTTGGCGGGCAGGCTGAACTGCTCGCCGTCTGCGCCGGTGATCACCGCGGTCGCCAGCGTGCTCCAAATGTCATCGGTGGGGTTGCGCCGCTTCTCTGCGGTCAGCTCCATCGCGTAACTGAACACCGATGCGAAGAGGTCGAGCTCTGCCCGCCCGCTCGGGCCCGCCTCCGGCGCAAGCACCTTCAGGATGCGGTCGAAGATGTCGAATATCCGCGGCCGGTCCTCGTCCGGGATTCCGAGGATGTCGCCGATCACCGTCATCGGTAGTGCGTCGGCGACGTCCTCGATCCAGTCCCCGCCGCCCTTGGCGAGCAGCGCATCGATCATTCGCGCCGCACGCGCCCGGATGCCGTCCTCCAACTTGGCGATCGCCCGCGGATTGAACGCGTTGGAGATGAGTTTGCGGCGCTTGTTCAGGTCCGGCGGGTCCATCGTGATGATCGTCGGGGACGCCGAGAACATGGCTACCGGCTGGATGAGCGGGCCATCGGCCGCGGTGAACGACTCGGTGTCGCGGTGCAGGCGGACCGCGTGCCGGTGTTTGGTCGCCACCCAGAAATCACGGTGCACGGTCTGGGCCACGCCCGGGGTCAGGCCGTGGCGGAAGATCGGCCGGCTGCTCCGTAACTCCGCGAACAGTTCGTCGGGAAAGCCGTTGCGCCACAGGGCGAAGTCGGAAAGGTCCACTGCCGCAGCCGTCATGCGATACCCCACTTCTGCCAGGGCGCGTTAGCGCCGCGTTGACGTTCAATGCTTAAAATAGTAAAAATAGACCTTGTCGTCGAACCTTGGTGAGTGAAGGGCGGCCCGGTTGCGCTCGGCTCGCCTTGGTCTGGGCGGGATATGGAGAGCTGGTGACGCATACAATTTCGGACCCGGCGTCGGATTCGGCCGGAGACCCCTCGGAACGCGAGTTCGGTTCGGCCGGCATCGCGCTGTCGAGCTACCGGTTCCCGACGGGCTGGTTCATCGTGGCCTTCGGCTCCGAGGTGGCCGCCGGCGCCGTCAAGCGGGCGCACTACTTCGGTGAAGAGCTGGTCATCTTCCGCACCGAGACCGGCCGGGTGCACGTGATGGACGCCTATTGCCAGCACCTGGGCGCCAACCTCGGCGTCGGCGGGACCGTGGAGGGCGAGAACATCGTCTGCCCCTGGCACGGCTGGCAATGGCGCGGCGACGGCAGCAACGCGGTGATCCCCTACAGCAAGATCGGCTGCAAGAACAACGTCCGCATCCGCACCTACCCCAGCATGGAGTGGTACGGCTTCATCCTCGCGTGGCACGAGCGGCACGGCCGCGCGCCGTACTGGCAGCCGCCGGTGCTGCCCGAGCTGGAGACCAACGAGTACTACCCGTTGCACCCGCACACCCAGATGCTCAACCGGGTGAAGGTGCACCCGCAGATGATCATCGAGAACGCCGCCGACCCGTACCACGTGCAATACGTGCACAAGGCCGCCAATCCGGCGACCACCGCGTCCTTCGAGGTGTCCGGGTACCACTTGCACGCCACCGTCAACGCGCATTTCGGCGGTGGCCGCGCGTCGACCTGGCTGACCCCCAACGGGCCAGTCGACGCCAAGATCATCTACGACAACTACTCGCTGGGACTGGGGGTCGTCCGCTTCCCCAGCGAATTGGTGGCCACGGTCCAGGTCACGGGGCAGACGCCGGTCGACGAGGACTACACCGATTACTTCTACACCCAGGCTTCCGTCCGCGAGCCCGGCGACACGGGCGACGTGCCGACCGGTCGCGCAGCGAAATTCCTGGCGCTGCAACAGGAAGTCATCAAACAAGACTTCTTCACGTGGGAGAACATGAAGTACCTGGAGAAGCCGAACCTGGCTCCCGAAGAGGCCCACGACTATGCCGCCCTGCGCCGGTGGGCGCACCGCTTCTACCCGGGCGCGCAGCCGTCGCCGTCCGACTTCGGCTACACCGCCGACGGTCAGCCGGACCCGGCGGCCGCGAAAGCCTGAGCGGAAGCCCCGGAGGCCTCATGTGTCCCGACCGGAGCGGACCTCCCGGGCCCGCCGATTTCGGTGTCGAGGGCTTCACCGTGCCGGCCGTGCTCGATCGGCGTTCAGAACAGCATCCCGACCGCGTGATGATGTCGATCGCGGGCGTCGACGTGACCTTCGAGCAGATGCGGCAGCGGTCGTGCGCCGCGGCGAACATGCTGACGGACTTGGGGGTTCGGCCCGGGGATGGCGTGGCCCTGTTCACCGGCACTTGCCCGGAATGGGTCTACTTCTGGCTGGGCGCGGCGCGCCTCGGCGCCGTGAGCGCCGCCGTCAACGCCGCGAACAAGGGGGACTTCCTGCTGAACGCCCTGCGGCTCTCGCAGGCGAAGGTCGTCCTCACCGATGCCGAGCGCCGGCCCCGGCTCGACGAGGTGGCCGGCGCGTTGGACGCCGCGCCGAGCGTGGTGGCCCGGGGGGACTCACTCGAATCGGCGTTGAGCCGAGACGCCGGCGCACCGCTCGCCGTCACTGCCGCCGCGGCGACCGACGTGGGATGCCTCTTCTACACCTCCGGTACCACCGGGCCGTCGAAAGCGGTTGCCACGACGTGGCATTACCTGTTCACGGTGGCCGCGACGGTCGCGTCGGCCTGGGAACTGGGTGCGGGGGAGGTGCTGTGGACGGCGATGCCGCTGTTTCACCTCAGCGCGGCGCCCAGCGTCCTGGCCCCGATGCTGCTCGGCGCGACGACCGTGCTGGCCGAGGCGTTTCATCCCGCCAAGGTGTGGGACGAGGTACGCGCCCGCGGTGCCGTCGGCTTCGCCGGTGCGGGCGCCATGGTGTCGATGCTGCGCAGTCTGCCCGCGGATCCGCGCGATGCCCAGCTTCCGTTGCGATTCATCTCCGCGGCTCCGATCGGCGCCAAGGACTACCGCGACATCGAAAAGCGATACGGCTGCCGCATTGTCACGATGTACGGGATGACCGAGGCGTTTCCGATCGCCGTCAAGGCCCTGGCCGACGACGGCGTGCCCGGAACGTCGGGCCGGCCGAATCCGCATTTCGACGTGCGCATCGTCGACGAGAGCGGCGAGCCGGTGCCCGTCGGCGCGGTGGGGGAGATCGCCTGCCGGCCCCGGCACCCGCACGTGATGAGCGACGGCTATGTCGGCCCGGGCTTGCAGGTGATTCCCCACCCGGAATGGTTTCGCACGGGCGATCTCGGCCGGTTCGACAGCGAGGACAACCTGACGTACGTCGACCGCAGGAAGGATTCGCTGCGCCGGCGCGGTGAAAACGTTTCCTCGGTGGAAGTGGAAACCGTTGTCATGCAACATCCCGCCGTGGCCGAAGCCGCCGCCGTCGGGGTGCCCAGCCCGTTGGGTGAAGACGACATCCTGGTGGCCGTCACGTTGCGGCCGGGGGCCACATTGGACTACCCGGAGCTGCTCGACTTCTGCGCGGCCCGGATGCCGTACTTCTGCGTGCCGCGATTCGTGGAGATCGTCAGCGAACTTCCCAAGAACGTCATCGGGCGGGTACGCAAAGACCTGTTGCGTGTGCGGGGGGTGACTCGAGAGGCGTGGGATCGTGAAGCTCAGGGCTATATCGTTAGCCGGTAAGTTACGTTAATGTTACGTAGTCGTCGGCAAGTTACTTTAGCGTTACATCCGTCCGCTCGTTGGCAGTCGTTTTCCGGGAGAGGCTGGAGACCAAAATGACGATGTCCTATCAGGAACAGCAAATGCTCCTGGCCGCCGCCGCCCGCGCTGCCATCCTGGATTTGAACGCCCGGCACAACCGGGCATATTCCAAGGGCGACCGGGACCGCTGGATCGCCACCTTCCGTCACTCCGGGGCCACCTACACCCGCGACGGCGATACCTTCGACGATCTGCGCGCCGCCTTCGACGGCGGCGACGGTCAGCGGTTGGTGACGGTCGATCACGAGATCCGCATCGACGGAGTCAACGCCGTAGGGCGTTGCGTTGTCTTGCTATTCGCCAGCATGTACGGCGACACCACCCTGCGCGCGACCGGGGTGTTCAAGGATGCCCTGGTCTACGAGCGCGGCGGCTGGTACTTCACTTCGCGCCAGCTGCAATGGGATTCGGTGCCCAGTCGGCATCCGCTCGTTATGTGAGCGGCGTGGACCCGGATCTCAGTTACCAGCTGGCCTTCGGCACCTACGAAGATGCGCTGCGAATGGTCGGCGCGACGAGCGAGCCGCGCGTCGCGGCCACGGCGGTCAGCGGCGCGCGCATCCAGTTGTTCGCCGCCATGGTCCACGACCGCAATCGCTCTTACTGGGACGCCGAGTTCGCCCGCCGGAAATGGGGAGGGCTGCTAGCGCCCCCGGCCCTGCTGATGGGCTGGTTGATCCCTCCGCCCTGGGAGCCACAGGGCAGGCCGCCGGCGGCGTCCCTGGTGCTGCGGGTGCCGCTGCCTGGCACCACGTTCATCAACGCGGCCAACGATGTCGAGTTTCTGCACCCCATCGTCGAAGGCGATCTGCTCGCCGTCGTCGAGGAGCTGGTGTCGGTGTCACCGGAGAAGCGGACCCGGCTGGGTGTCGGCCATTTCGTCGAGACGCTGGAGACCTACCGGCGCCAGGACGGGACGGTGGTCGCCACGTGCCGGAACACCCTGTTTCGTTTCACACCTGGGGCGTCCCCGTGACCGGCGACGATCTCGACTTCGACGAGATCACCGTGCCGGTCGAGCTGCCGGAGCTGGTCGACCACATCAGCTACCAGCGAGTGGTGGAGAACGCGGGTGCGACCTGGGACTACTTTCCGGGGCACTTCGATCCTGAATACGCGCGGCGCCAAGGTAATCCGACCATCTACGTCAACACGATGCATCTCGCCGGCTTCGCGGACCGCGTCGCGACCGACTGGGCGGGGCCGAGCAGCCGCGTGGTGCGCCGATCCTTGAGGCTGATGGGCTCGATCTATGCCGGCGACACCATGATCGGCCGGGGCCGCGCGGTGGCCAAACGGCGCGACACGTCGGTGCACCCACCGCGCTGCCTCGTCGACATCGAGATCCAAGTGACCAATCAGCATGGCGCGCTGTGCTGCCCGGTCGAGCTCACTCTGCAGGTGCCCGAAGTCGGCGCAGCGGCGACGGATTGACGTAGGGGAACTGCCGGCCGATATCGCCGGTGCTATCGCAACGGGGAATCGCCGCATGCCCCCTGATGACATGCGTCACCGACAGCGTTTATAGCGGCGGCAGTTGCCCTTTGCATACCAGCGTCTGGAGTTCGACGTACTCGTGCAGGCCCTCGGGGCCGAATTCGCGCCCGATGCCCGACTGCTTGAAGCCGCCGAACGGGGCGCCGATGTCGAGGGTGTACATGTTGATGCCGTACGTCCCGGTGCGCACCCCCGCCGCGATTTCCAAGCCGTGCGCGATGTCGGAGGTCCACACCGAACCGGCCAGACCGTAGTCGCTCTCGTTGGCGATCCGGATCGCGTCGTCCTCGTCGCGGTAGCGCAGCACGGTCAAGACCGGACCGAAGATCTCCTCCCGCGCGATGCGCATGTCGTTGGTGGCGTCGGCGAACAACGTTGGCTGCACGTACCAGCCGCGCGGCGCCGGGCTGTCCTGGCCGCCGAGGACGACGCGGGCCCCTTCGGCCTGGCCGGACTTGATGTAGTCCTGGACGCGGCGCTGTTGGCGTTGTGCGACAAGGGGTCCGATGTCGGTGGCGTCGTCGGCCGGATCGCCGACGTTGAGGGCCGACATCATGTCGGCCAGCGCGTCGATGACCTCGTCGTGCCGGCGGTCGCTGACCAGGATCCGGGTCTGCGCGACGCACGCCTGACCGTTGTTCATCAGGCCGGCGGTTTTCAATCCGGCCACCGTCTTGCCGATGTCGGCGTCGTCGAGGATGATCGCCGCGGACTTGCCACCCAATTCCAGGCTCACCCGCTTGAGTTGTTCGCCGCACAGGGCGGCGATGCGGCGCCCGACGGCGCTGGATCCGGTGAACGCGATCTTGTCCACGCTCGGATGCCGCACCAGCGCCTCGCCGATATCGGGTCCGCCGGGCAGCACCGAGACGACCCCGTCGGGCAGGTCGATCTGCTCGATCATTTCCGCCAACCACAAAGCGTCCAAAGGGGTTTCAGGCGCGGGCTTGATGATGACGGTGCACCCCGCGATCAATGCCGGGATCAGTTTGGGCATGATCAGGAACTGCGGGACGTTCCATGGCACGATCGCGCCGACCACCCCCACCGGGGCCCTGCGCAGGTGCACTTCGCCGAGCACGCCCTGGCGCCTTTCCTGCCACGGAAAGTCGCGCGCGGCGGCCAGCGCCAGATGCATCAACGACGCCGCGGCCGCCGACTGGCCCAGCCGGCTGAAACTACGCGGTGAGCCCATTTCGTCGGTGATCAGGTCGGCCATGTCCTCGATGTGGCCGGCGTAGATGGTGGCGAGCTGTTCGATCTTGCCCATCCGCTCGGCGTGGGTCATCCGCGGCCATGGGCCGTGGTCGAACGCGTGTCGCGCGGCGGCGACGGCGGCGTCGACGTCCTCGGGCCCGGCCACCTGGACGTGGCCGACCGGTTCTTCGGAGTGTGGGGAGATCACCGCGAGCTGCTGGGGGTTGGCGGGCTTGCGCCAGTGCCCCCCGATGAAGAGTTCGTTGTAGGACCGGTGGCCGGCGTTTTCTGTCATCCGGCACCTCCTCGAGGGTCGGGCGCAATGCGACAGGGACCGGGATTTCGCTATTGACGCTAACATAGCGAAAAAAGGCAGCGAGGCCCATATGACCAGCGATTGGCGCAGTTACCCCTTCCAGTTGGTGCCCGGCGACAGCCAGCTGGACTTCCCCGCCGCCGAAGGCGACCACCCGGACCAGGAGTCGGACACCTGGTTCATCGCCGGGCAGCTGGATGCCGCCGAGGCCGACCGGTCTTTCGCCTTCCTGACCATCTTCAACAAGAACCGGCCCGGCGGCGCCGTGGTCGCCGACTTCTACACGATGGCGCTGTTCGATCTGGATTCCGGCGATTACGGCACCTACACCGATTACGACATGCCGCCGGCCAATCTGGAGCCCGGAGCGCGGCGCAAGCTGACCCTGGCGACGGGGCATCTCGACATCCACTACGCCAGCGGGGCGGGCACCGCGTCCTGGACCACCTGCCGCGACAACGAAGGTGGATTGCTGCCCTACACCTATCGCGTCAGCCTGGTCGGCGAGGACCAGTCGGGGCGGCCCATGCGGCTCGACCTGGCCGTAACCCCAACGCGCGCACCGACGCCGGTGGGTGCGTCGACGTACAACGGAAAGATCTGCTGCTTCGGCCAGACGGAGACCTATTCGTATTTCCAGACGGGGATGGCGATGACGGGCACCCTGCGCTGGGGCGGTGTGGTCCACCAGGTTTCCGGCAACAGCGGCCATATCGACCGGCAGTGGTTCCCGAAGTACGCCGGCGGCGGTGGGACCGGGGGAGACCCGCGGGCCCGATCCCACGAATGGCGCACCATCAACTTCGACAACGGCGTGGACGTGAGCATCTGGCGGCAGTTCGACCGCACCAACCGCAATGCGCTGCAGCCGTTTACGGGGGTGACGATGAGTCATCCCGATCCGGCCGTGCCGCCGGAATGCGCCGAGGACGTCGAGGTGGAGATCAGCAGCTACGTGCGGTGGCCGGACGCGGTGCAACCGCTGGTGCGGCCGCACGCCGCGGCCCGCTACATGCCGGACCGCCATCGGATCACCAGCCGCACCATGCAGCTCGACATCGTCGGAGAGCCGCTGGTGCCCGCTCCCGCGCACGGGCTGCCCATCGAATACATGGAGGGCCCATACCGCTACCGCGGAACCCTCTGGGGTAAGCCCGTGACCGGCTTCGCCTTCAACGAACGCTCCCTGGCCCTGTACCGCGACTGGGAGCTGGTCGAGGTGCTCGCCACCACCGTCGCGAACATGGAGCCCGCCGACCGGGACATGCAGATGGCCGCGGCTCTGCTGGTGCAGCTGCTGGCCCGCGGCCGTCGCAGCGAAGCGGTCGGGCTGTTGACCACGGTGCGCCCCGCTCAAAGTGACGCGCTGGCAACGCTGTTGGACGACCTCGTGGCGGTGCTGTCCGCCGAGGGGTCACGCCAGGACGGCTGACCCGGCTAGCGCCCGCGCCCAGGAGTTGTGGCGATGCTGCAGCCCGGGTTCGTTGCGGCCGAACAGCAGGTGGTCCCTGGCGCCGGACTCGAGGTTGGCCTGCAGGCTTTCGACCAGCCGGTAATCCTCGTCGCGCACCGTGGCGTGCGCGTAGTCGAACACCGCTTGCGCGCCCGCGGCCACCGATTCGTCGGAAAGGTCCAGCGGGGTGGAATTCTGGTGCACGGTGATCGATCTTCCCGGCCGGTCGCCGGGGTAGATCCGGAACAGTTCGCCGTTGGCGATGGTCACCGACAGCACGATGTTGGGAAACAGCGCGTAGATCACGACCATGTTCTGGAACGGATTCCACTGCTCTTCGGGGACTCCGTCGAGCTCCAGGATCGCGTTGAGCGGGAAGATCAACCGGTGGTGCGGTCCGAACGCGTCGAAAACCGTGCAATTGCTGCGGGCGATGGTGGCGAAGGTCTGCCGGTGCACGGTGGCGAAATGGTAGTTCTCCGAGAAGGTGTCGACCGCGAGCTTCCAATTGATCGGACAGTCGAGCACCTTCTCGCCCAGCGGCGACCACCGCCCGATGCCCCACGAATCGAGCTCGTCGGCCAGGGGGCCGAGGTGCGCGGCGATGTCCAGCGCTGCGCCGGGTTGCAGTGCGACCCAGAGGAATCCGGCGAACTCGGCGGCCGGAAGTTCGGTCAGGCTGGCGGCCCTCACGGTCACGTCCGCAAAACCCTCACGGCCCGGCAGGCCGACCAGCCGCCCGTCGTTGTCGTACGTCCACGCGTGATACGGGCACGTGAACCGCTTGGCGGTGCCGCAACCCGTCGCCACCTGCGACTGCCGGTGCAGGCAGACGTTGTCGAACGCTTTGACCGATCCATCGGCCGTGCGGGTCAACAGGATCGACCGCCCCATCACCGTCTTCGTGCAGTAAGCGCCCGGGCCGGGCAGCTCCGAGACGTAGCCGACCAATTGCGGGCCGGCCATCACCATCGCCCGCTCCCGCTCGTGGCGCTCGGCCGACGTGTAGGCCTGTGCCTCGACCCGGTGTACGTCTGGGGCGAGATCGGTGGTCTTGTCGCGCGCCAGCTTCAGGGCGCGGCGCGTGAGGTCGATGAGTTGGTCGCGTTCCATCTGCCCAGTACAGACCTTGCGACAGTTGTAAGGTCAAGGAGTGCCTGACCGGTTGCTGATCGGCGACGTCACGGCCCTGACCGGGATCGCTTCCGGTCGCATCCGCCACTACGAAAAGGTCGGGTTGCTGCATGCCGAGCACCTGTCCAACGGCTACCGGGTCTTCGGCGTGGAGCAGGTGCTCGACCTGCTGCGCATCGACCTGATGCGAAGTCTCGGCGTCAGCATCAACGACATCCAGCGCTTGGTCGCCGGTGGGCGTGCCTCGCTCGCGGGCGTGCTCGACGAGCACCGGACCCTGCTGCTGCGTCAGCGCGACCGGCTGGATCAGTTGATCGCGGCCATCGACCGATCCCGCGTCGCATCCCGCGCCGCCACGGACTGCCCGGACGCCGACGTCAACGAGGACATCCTGCGCACGCTGGCGACGACGCACCGCGACAGCATCGGCGTCATCGGGCGGCTCAGCGCGCCGCTGTCGGCGCCCGTCGCCGCCATGTACGCCGACCTGTTCGACGAGTGGGACCTGCCCGTTCCGGCGCTGTTCGGGCAGATGGTCCTGCCGCCGGCGGCCAGCACCCTGCTGGCACAACTGGCCGAGACGCCGGGACGCCGGGTGCTGTTCGACCGGTTGCGCAACCTGGCCGGCGACGTGATCGGGTTGGGTGACGATCGGGTGGCCGCGACGGAGCTTGCCCGCAGCTGGGTCGATCGGCAGCTCACCGATCCCCTGCCCGACGACGTCGTCGGCGTGCTTCGCGCGGTGCGGCCGTCGCTGGAACGTGACCCGGTGATCGTGCAGGGATTCCGGGCCTGGGCGGGATCCATCAACCCGGCGGCCGCGCACTTCCTCGACGAGATCGCCCGTCAGACCGCTCATCGGAGCCTGGAGGCCGTGAGTGTCATCGTGCTGCCCGCGGCGAGGCCGAGCCAAACCGGCGATGCGGCACTGTGATGCAGATGTGACCAGTGTGGTCAACGAGTCGGATGGGGTTCCTGTCGTACTCTGGCGCTTGTGTCATCGGTTTCGCGACGCGACCTACTCAAATGGGCTGCCGCGGGCCCTGCCTTGGTGGGCCTGGGTGTCGCGGGTGCGGCGCTGCACCCGGCGCCCGCGTCGGCGTCGCTGGGCACCCTGCTCGACTACGCGGCCGGCGTCATCCCCGCCAGCCAGATCCGGGCCGCCGGCGCCGTGGGCTCGATCAGGTATGTCTCCGACCGGCGTCCCGGGGGCAACTGGATGCTGGGCAAGCCGATCCAGGTCGCCGAGGCGCGTGACCTCAACAGCAATGGGCTGAAAATCGTCTCCTGCTACCAGTACGGCAAGGGCAACACCGCCGACTGGCTGGGCGGGGCCAATGCCGGAATCCAGCACGCGCAGCGCGGCATGCAACTGCACGCCGCCGCGGGCGGGCCCGCCAGCGCGCCGATTTACGCCTCGATCGACGACGACCCGTCCTATGACCAGTACAAACAGCTGATCGTGCCCTACCTGCGGTCCTGGGAGTCGGTGATCGGTCATCAGCGCACAGGTGTGTACGCCAATTCGAAGACCATCGACTGGGCGCTGCACGACGGTTTGGGGTCTTACTTCTGGCAGCACAACTGGGGCTCGCCCAAGGGGTTCACCCACCCGGCCGCCCATCTGCATCAGGTCGAGATCGACAAACGCAGCGTCGGCGGGGTCGGGGTGGACATCAACGAGATCCTCAAGCCGCAATTCGGGCAATGGGCGTAGCCCGGCGGCTTGTTCACCGCGCGCCGCTCGCCCGCGTCTCTTAGAGATCCCAGCAAACACTCGTTCGCTCATTCTCCGCGGCGGCGGGCGCGATCGCCCCCGCGACGACGCGGCGCGGGCGGGTCGGACGCGGCTTCGCGGCTCGAAATTTTTACATAACGATTACATAACAAAACTGCTTTGATCAGCGCAGTTATAGCTACTCGACCGTAACCACCTGCATGCAGCAGGTTTGTTCGCCGCGCCCGCGCCGCCAATTCAACCCGGTGTTACCCACGACACGGTTACCCGTGCGTAGAACTCATCAGTAACCGATCACCACGAAAAACGGGGGTCGGTCCTTATGACACTCTTAGTGCAGCCGATGCAGTCCGCCGCGCCGCTCGACCCACACGGGCGGTCCGCGACAACACACCGGTCAGCCGTTTCCCGGCTCTGATTCGACGCGGAATCGCCGAACCCGCCCGCCGGTGATGACCGGCCGAACGAACCGATACGTAAAGACGCATACAGGGAGACATAGAAGGTGACGATCCATGAGCACGACCGGGTGTCCGCTGATCGCGATGGAAATGGCCCCCACGCGGCAGCCGGGGAAGCCCACGCTCTGGTCGACCGTCTGACGGCCGGCGAGCCGTACGCCGTTGCGTTCGGCGGCCAGGGCAGCGCCTGGCTGGAAACCCTCGAAGAACTCGTCTCGTCGGCCGGGATCGAATCGGACCTGGCAACGCTGGTCGGTGAGGTCGAGCTGCTGCTCGAGCCGGTGGCCAAGGAATTGGTGGTGGTGCGCCCGATCGGTTTCGAGCCGCTCACGTGGGTGCGTGCGCTGGCGGCCGAGGACCCGGTGCCGTCGGACAAGCACCTGACGTCGGCCGCGGTGTCGATCCCCGGCGTACTGCTCACTCAGATCGCGGCCGTCCGCGCTTTGGCGCGCCAGGGCATGGACCTCGAGGCGACCCCGCCGGTCGCGATCGCCGGGCACTCCCAAGGCGTGCTCGCCGTCGAGGCGCTCAAGGCGGCGGGTGCCCGCGACGCCGAGCTGCTGGCGATGGCCCAGCTCATCGGCGCGGCCGGGACGCTGGTGGCCCGCCGGCGCGGAATCTCCGTGCTCGGCGATCGCCCCCCGATGGTGTCGGTGACCAACGCCGACCCCGAGCGCATCAGCCGGCTGCTCGACGAGTTCTCTCAGGATGTCCGCACCGTGCTGCCGCCCGTGCTGTCCATCCGCAACGGCCGGCGTTCGGTCGTGATCACCGGGACGCCCGAACAACTGTCCCGCTTCGAGCTGTATTGCCAGCAGATCGCGGAGAAGGAAGAGGCCGATCGCAAGAACAAGTTGCGCGGTGGGGACGTGTTCTCGCCGGTCTTCGATCCGGTGCAGGTGGAGGTCGGCTTCCACACGCCGCGGCTGGCCGACGGCATCGACATCGTCGGCGGCTGGGCCGAGAAGGTGGGCCTGGACGTCGCCCTGGCCCGCGAGCTGACCGAAGCGATCCTGGTGCGACGCGTCGACTGGGTCGAGGAGATCAGCCGTGTGCACGAGGCCGGTGCGCGCTGGATCCTGGACCTGGGTCCCGGCGACATCCTGACCCGGCTGACGGCGCCCGTCATCCGCGGACTGGGTGTCGGCATCGTGCCCGCCGCGACCCGCGGCGGTCAGCGCAACCTCTTCACCGTCGGGGCCGTCCCCGAGGTGGCGCGGGCATGGTCGACCTACGCCCCGACCGTCGTTCGTCTGCCCGACGGCAGGGTCAAGCTCTCGACGAAGTTCACCCGGCTGACGGGCCGCTCGCCGATCCTGCTGGCGGGCATGACCCCGACCACTGTGGACGCCAAGATCGTCGCCGCCGCGGCCAACGCCGGGCACTGGGCGGAACTGGCCGGCGGCGGGCAGGTCACCGAGGAGATCTTCGCGGGCCGCGTCGAGGAACTGGCCACCCTGCTCGAGCCGGGCCGGACCTATCAATTCAACGCGCTGTTCCTCGACCCCTACCTGTGGAAGCTGCAGGTCGGCGGAAAGCGGTTGGTGCAGAAGGCGCGTCAGTCGGGTGCGGCGATCGACGGCCTGGTGATCAGTGCCGGTATCCCCGACCTCGAGGACGCCGTCGACCTGATCGAGGAGCTGAACGACGCCGGCATCAGCCACGTCGTGTTCAAGCCCGGCACGGTCGAGCAGATCCGCTCGGTCATCCGCATCGCCACCGAGGTGCCCACCAAGCCGGTCATCATGCACATCGAGGGTGGACGCGCCGGTGGCCACCACTCATGGGAAGACCTCGACGATCTGCTGCTGGCAACGTATTCCGAGCTGCGGTCGCGTCCCAACATCACCGTCTGCGTCGGCGGCGGCATCGGCACCCCAGAGCGGGCGGCCGAGTACCTGTCCGGGCGGTGGGCGCAGGCGTACGGCTTCCCGCTGATGCCGATCGACGGGATCCTGGTCGGCACCGCGGCGATGGCGACCGAGGAGGCCACCACCTCGCCGTCGGTCAAGCGGATGCTGGTCGAGACCCAAGGCACCGACCAGTGGGTGGGCGCCGGAAAAGCCGTGGGCGGCATGGCTTCCAGCCGTAGCCAGCTCGGTGCCGACATCCACGAGATCGACAACAGCGCGTCGCGGTGCGGCCGGCTCCTCGACGAGGTCGCCGGTGACGTGGATGCCGTCGCCGAGCGTCGCGACGAGATCATCGCCGCGATGGCGAACACCGCCAAGCCGTACTTCGGCGACGTCGCCGACATGACCTACCTGCAGTGGCTGCAACGCTACGTGGAGCTGGCCATCGGTGCGGGCGACTCCACCGCCGACACCGCCGCGCCGGGCAGCCCCTGGCTGGCCGACACCTGGCGCGACCGCTTCCAGCAGATGTTGCAGCGGGCCGAAGCCCGTTTGCACGCAAACGATTCCGGTCCGATCGCCACGCTGTTCGCCGACCCTGCGCTGCTGGAAAGCCCCGAGCAGGCCATCGCCACGCTCGTCGGCGAATACCCCGATGCCGAGACCGTACAGCTGCACCCGGCCGACGTCCCCTTCTTCGTCACGCTCTGCAAGACGCCGGGGAAGCCGGTCAACTTCGTGCCGGTCATCGACAAGGACGTGCGGCGCTGGTGGCGAAGCGACTCGCTGTGGCAGGCCCACGACGCCCGCTACGACGCCGACCAGGTGTGCATCATCCCGGGCACCGCGGCCGTGGCCGGCATCACCCGGATGGACGAACCCGTCGGTGAATTGCTGGACCGCTTCGAGCAAGCTGCCATCGACGAGGTGCTGTCGTCCAACGGGCAGCCCCGCACCGTCGCGTCGCGCCGGATGGGCCGCCCCGACGTGACCGGACCGCTGGCCGTCGTGCTCGACGCCCCCGACGTGCAGTGGGCCGGCCGCACCGCGATCAACCCGGTCCACCGGATCGCCGACCCCGCCGACTGGCTCGTACACGAGGGCTCTGAAGGGCCCGAGAGTCGCCGCGCCACACACTCGTCCACCGGGGCGCGGCTCGAGGTCGACGGCGACCGGGTGGTGCTGAGCGTTCCGGTGTCGGGGACCTGGATCGACATCCCGTTCACCTTGCCCCCCAACACCATTGACGGCGGAACTCCGGTGGTGTCGACCGAGGACGCCGCGACCGCCATGCGTGCGGTGCTGGCGATCGCCGCCGGTGTCGACGGGCCGGAGCTCTTGCCGGCGGTCGTCGACGGGACGGCCAGCGTGACGGTGGGCTGGGATCCGGAGCGGGTCGCCGACCACACCGGGGTCACGGCCACCTTCGGGGAGCCGCTGGCGCCCGGCCTCACGACCGTGCCCGACGCGCTCGTCGGCCTCTGCTGGCCCGCCGTCTTCGCGGCGATCGGCTCGGCGGTCACCGACACCGGCGTCCCGGTCGTCGAAGGCCTGCTCAGTCTGGTGCACCTCGACCATGCGGCCCACGTGGTCGGCGCGCTACCGAAGATGCCGGCCGAGTTATCAATCGCCGCAACGGCTTCGGCGGCCATTGACACCGACATGGGCCGTGTCGTCCGGGTCGCGGTCATGATCGCCGACGCCGGCGGCGCGCCGATCGCCACTCTCGATGAGCGGTTCGCGATCCTGGGCCGCACCGGTGCCGCCGAGCTCACCGAGCCGGTGCGGGCCGGCGGCGCGGTGTCGGAGAACGCGACCGACACCCCGCGTCGTCGCCGCCGCGACGTCCGGTTGACCGCCCCCGTCGACATGCGGCCGTTCGCCGTGGTGTCCGGTGACCACAACCCGATCCACACCGACCGGGCGGCCGCACTGCTGGCCGGCCTGGAATCGCCCATCGTGCACGGCATGTGGCTCTCGGCGGCCGCGCAGCACGCGGTGACGGCCACCGACGGCCAGGCGCGCCCCCCGGCGCGCCTGGTCGGCTGGACCGCCCGCTTCCTGGGCATGGTGCGCCCCGGCGACGAGGTCGACTTCCGCGTCGAGCGCGTCGGAATCGACCAGGGCGCTGAGGTTTTGGACGTCGCCGCCCGCATCGGATCCGATCTGGTGATGTCGGCGACGGCGCGCCTGGCCGCCCCGCGCACGGTGTACGCCTTCCCCGGTCAAGGGATTCAGCACAAGGGCATGGGCATGGACGTCCGCGCCCGGTCCAAGGCCGCCCGCAAGGTGTGGGACAAAGCGGACAAGTTCACCCGCGACACGCTCGGCTTCTCGGTGCTGCACGTGGTGCGCGACAACCCGACCAGCATCATCGCCAGCGGTGTGCACTACAACCACCCCGAGGGCGTGCTGTACCTGACGCAGTTCACCCAGGTCGCGATGGCGACCGTGGCGGCGGCGCAGGTCGCCGAGATGCGTGAGCAGGGCGCCTTCGTCGAGGGCGCCATCGCCTGCGGCCACTCCGTGGGCGAGTACACGGCGCTGGCCTGCGTGACCGGCATCTATGAGCTGGAAGCGTTGCTGGAGACGGTGTTTCACCGCGGCTCCAAGATGCACGACATCGTTCCTCGCGACGAGCTGGGCCGCTCCAACTACCGGCTGGCGGCGATCCGGCCGTCGCAGATCGACCTGCCGGACGACGAGGTGCCCGGCTTCGTGGCCGCGATCGCCGACCGCACCGGGGAATTCCTGGAGATCGTGAACTTCAACCTGCGCGGCTCGCAGTACGCGATCGCCGGCACGGTCCGCGGGCTGGAGGAACTCGAAGCCGAGGTGGAGCGGCGTCGCGAGCTGACCGGCGGCAAGCGCTCGTTCATTCTCGTGCCGGGCATCGACGTGCCGTTCCACTCGCGGGTGCTGCGCGTCGGGGTCGCGGAGTTCCGCCGCTCCCTGGAACGGGTCATGCCGCGCGACAAGGATCCCGACGTCATCATCGGGCGCTACATCCCCAACCTGGTGCCCCGTCCGTTCACCCTGGACCGCGACTTCATCCAGGAGATCCGGGACCTGGTGCCCGCCGAGCCGCTCGATCAGATCCTCGCCGACTACGACACCTGGCTGAGCGAGCGCCGCAACGAGATGGCGCGCATCGTCTTGATCGAGCTGCTGGCGTGGCAGTTCGCCAGCCCGGTGCGCTGGATCGAAACCCAGGACCTGCTGTTCACCGAAGAGGCCGCGGGCGGTCTGGGCGTGGAGCGGTTCGTCGAGATCGGGGTGAAGTCGGCGCCGACCGTCGCCGGACTGGCCACCAACACCCTCAAGCTGCCCGAATATGCCCACAGCACAGTCGAAGTGCTCAACGCCGAGCGCGACGCCGCCGTGTTGTTCGCCACCGACACCGACCCGGAGCCGGAGCCGGAGGAAGAGCCGGCGATCGCGTCGGACGCCGGGGCAACCCCCGTGGAGGCCGCACCGGCGCCGGTGTCGGCACCGTCCGGAGGCCCTCGTCCCGATGACATCGGCTTCGACGCCGCAGACGCCACCCTGGCGTTGATCGCGCTGTCGGCCAAGATGCGCATCGACCAGATCGAGGAGCTGGACTCCATCGAGTCCATCACCGACGGGGCCTCATCGCGGCGCAACCAGTTGCTGGTCGACCTGGGTTCGGAGCTGAACCTGGGCGCCATCGACGGCGCCGCCGAGGCCGACCTGGCCGGTCTGCGGTCGCAGGTGACCAAGCTGGCGCGCACGTACAAGCCTTTCGGCCCAGTGCTCTCCGACGCGATCAACGACCAGCTGCGCACGGTGCTGGGACCCTCGGGCAAGCGGCCGGCCGCCATCGCCGAGCGCGTCAAGAAGACGTGGGAGCTCGGCGACGGTTGGGCCAAGCACGTCACGGTCGAAGTGGCGTTGGGAACCCGCGAGGGCACCAGCGTGCGGGGCGGCGCCATGGGTCACCTGCACGAGGGCGCCCTGGCCGATGCGGCCTCGGTCGACAAGGTCATCGACGCCGCGGTGGCCGCGCTCGCCGCGCGCCGCGGCATCGCGGTGGCGCTGCCGTCGTCGGGTGGCGGTGGCGGTGCGACCGTCGACGCGGCCGCGTTGAGCGAGTTCACCGACCAGATCACCGGCCGTGACGGCGTGCTCGCCTCGGCGGCCCGGCTGATCCTCAACCAGTTGGGCCACGACGATCCCGTCAGCGCCATGCCGACGGCCACGGACGCCGAACTCATCGACCTGGTCACCACCGAACTCGGCGCGGACTGGCCACGTCTGGTCGCGCCGGCGTTCGACGCCAAGAAGGCCGTCGTGTTCGACGACCGGTGGGCGAGCGCGCGGGAGGACCTGGTCAAGCTCTGGCTGACCGACGAGGGCGAAATCGACGCCCGGTGGCAAAGCCTGTCCGAAAGGTTCGAGGGCGCAGGCCACGTCGTGGCCACCCAGGCCACCTGGTGGCAGGGCAAGTCGCTGGCAGCCGGCCGCCAGATTCACGCATCGCTGTACGGCCGCATCGCCGCCGGCGCGGAGAACCCCGACCCCGGCCCCTACCGCAACGAGGTTGCCGTGGTGACGGGCGCCTCGAAGGGTTCGATCGCGGCGTCGGTGGTCGCGCGGCTGCTCGACGGTGGAGCCACCGTCATCGCCACCACGTCGAAGCTCGACGACGAGCGGCTGGCGTTCTACCGCGGGCTGTATCGGGACCACGCCCGGTACGGCGCGGCCCTGTGGGTCGTCGCCGCCAACATGGCGTCCTACTCCGATATCGACGCACTGGTCGAATGGATCGGGACCGAGCAGACCGAAAGCCTTGGGCCGCAATCCATCCACATCAAGGACGCGCAGACCCCCACGCTGCTGTTCCCGTTCGCGGCGCCCCGCGTGGCCGGCGACCTCTCGGAGGCCGGTTCGCGCTCCGAGATGGAGATGAAGGTGTTGCTGTGGGCGGTGCAGCGCTTGATCGGCGGGCTGTCCAAGATCGGCGCCGAGCGCGACATCGCGTCGCGCCTGCACGTCGTGTTGCCCGGCTCGCCCAACCGCGGAATGTTCGGCGGTGACGGCGCATACGGCGAAGCCAAGTCCGCGCTGGACGCGCTGGTGAGTCGTTGGCATGCCGAGTCCTCCTGGGCGTCCCGGGTCAGCCTGGCGCACGCGCTCATCGGCTGGACCCGCGGCACCGGGCTGATGGGCCACAACGACGCCGTCGTCGACGCTGTCGAGGAGGCCGGTGTCACCACCTACTCCACCGACGAGATGGCGGCGATGCTGCTGGACCTGTGCGACGTCGAGTCCAAGGTCGCGGCGGCCGGCGCGCCGATCAACGCGGACCTGACCGGCGGCCTCGGCGAGGCCAACCTGGACATGGCCGAGCTGTCCGCCAAGGCCCGCGAGCAGGCCACATCAGGCGAGCAGGCGACGGAAGACGTTGCGGCCGAGGGCACCATCGCCGCGCTGCCGTCCCCGCCGCGCGGCTTCAGCCCGGCGCCCCCGCCGGAATGGGCCGACCTCGACGTCGACCCGGCCGACCTGGTGGTCATCGTCGGTGGCGCCGAGATCGGGCCGTACGGTTCGTCGCGCACCCGGTTCGAGATGGAGGTCGACAACGAATTGTCGGCGGCGGGTGTCCTGGAGCTGGCCTGGACCACGGGCCTGATCCGCTGGGAGGACGACCCCCAACCCGGTTGGTACGACACGCAATCCGGCGATCTGGTCGACGAAGCCGAGCTCGTGGAGCGCTACCACGACATCGTGGTGGAGCGGGTGGGCATCCGCGAGTTCGTCGACGACGGCGCGATCGACCCCGATCACGCTTCGCCCTTGCTGGTCTCGGTGTTCCTGGACAAGGACTTCACCTTCGTCGTCTCCTCGGAGGCCGACGCTCGCGGATTCGTCGAGTTCGATCCGGAGCACACGGTCATCCGCCCGGTTCCCGATTCGAGCGACTGGCAGGTCACGCGCAAGGCCGGCACCGAGATCCGGGTGCCGCGCAAGACCAAGCTGTCGCGGGTCGTCGGCGCGCAGATCCCCACCGGGTTCGATCCGACCGTCTACGGCATCAGCCAGGACATGGCCAGCTCCACCGACCGGGTGGCGCTGTGGAACATCGTCGCGACCGTCGATGCGTTCCTGTCCTCGGGATTCACCCCGACCGAACTGATGCGGTGGGTGCACCCGGGCCTGGTGGCCAGCACCCAGGGCACCGGCATGGGCGGCATGACGTCGATGCAGACCATGTATCACGGCAACCTGCTCGGCCGGAACAAGCCGAACGACATCCTGCAGGAAGTGCTGCCGAATGTTGTTGCCGCACACGTCATCCAGAGCTACGTGGGCAGCTACGGTGCGATGATCCACCCGGTCGGTGCGTGCGCGACCGCTGCGGTGTCGGTCGAGGAGGGCGTCGACAAGATCCGCCTCGGCAAGGCCGAACTGGTGGTGGCCGGCGGCTTCGACGACCTGACGCTGGAGGCGATCATCGGCTTCGGTGACATGGCGGCCACGGCCGACACGTCCATGATGCGGGGCCGGGGCATTCACGACTCGAAGTTCTCCCGGCCCAACGACCGGCGGCGGCTCGGATTCGTCGAGGCGCAGGGCGGGGGCACCATCCTGCTCGCCCGCGGCGACCTGGCGCTCAAGATGGGTCTGCCGGTGCTGGCCGTGGTGGCCTACGCGCAGTCGTTCGCCGACGGCGTGCACACCTCGATCCCGGCCCCCGGTCTGGGCGCGCTGGGCGCCGGCCGCGGCGGCAAGGAATCGGCGTTGGCGCGCTCGCTGGCCAAGCTCGGCGTCGGCGCCGACGACATCGCGGTGATCTCCAAGCACGACACCTCCACGCTGGCCAACGATCCCAACGAGACCGAACTGCACGAGCGGCTGGCCGATTCGCTGGGCCGATCGGAGGGCGCCCCGCTGTTCGTGGTGTCGCAGAAGAGCCTCACCGGGCACGCCAAGGGCGGGGCGGCGGTCTTCCAGATGATGGGCCTGTGCCAGATGCTGCGCGACGGGGTGATCCCGCCCAACCGCAGCCTCGACTGCGTCGACGACGAGCTGGCCGGCTCGGCCCACTTCGTCTGGGTGCGTGACACCCTGCGGCTCGGCGAGAAGTTCCCCCTCAAGGCCGGCATGGTGACCAGCCTCGGGTTCGGCCACGTGTCCGGACTGGTGGCGCTGGTGCACCCGCAGGCCTTCATCGCCGCCCTGAACCCCGAGCAGCGCGCGGACTACCAGCAGCGCGCGGAGGCGCGGCTGCTGGCCGGTCAGCGCCGGTTGGCCTCGGCGATCGCCGGCGGCGCGCCGATGTACGAGCGCCCGGCGGACCGTCGCTTCGACCATGACGCACCGGAGAAGCGGCAGGAGGCGGCGATGCTGCTGAACCCGGCATCTCGGCTGGGCGAGGACGATGCCTACGAGGTCTCGGCCGGATGACGTCTCCGACCGTCCGTTAGCCTGGCCACCCATGGGAATTGTCGGTGTGGGGATCGACGTCGTCTCGATCCCTGATTTCGCCGAGCAGGTCGACCAGCCGGGAACCGTCTTCTCCGAGACGTTCACACCCGGTGAGCGTCGCGACGCGTCGGACAAGAGCTCGTCGGCGGCGCGCCACCTCGCCGCCCGCTGGGCGGCCAAGGAGGCGGTGATCAAGGCCTGGTCGGGGTCGCGGTTCGCGCAACGGCCCGTGCTGCCCGAGGATATCCACCGCGACATCGAGGTGGTCACCGACATGTGGGGGCGGCCGCGGGTGCGGCTCAGCGGCGATATCGCCAAACACCTGGCCGACGTGACGATTCACGTGTCGCTGACGCACGAGGGGGACACCGCCGCCGCGGTGGCGATCCTGGAGACGACCTAGTGCCTACCGCGAGCAGACGCAAAGTCGCATCTCGACCTCGGCATTGATGCGATTCTGCGTCTGCTCGCGCCGAAAAGGTGGGGGACTAGCCTCGACGGCATGAGTGATCTTGTGGACCGTGTCCGCGCCGTATTGCCGTCGGTGCGCCGTGACCTCGAGGACCTGGTGCGCATCGAATCGGTGTGGGCCGACCCCGGCCGGCGCGACGAGGTGCACCGCAGCGCGCGGGCGGTGGCGGACCTGTTGTCACAGGCCGGATTTGGCGATGTGCAGATCGTCAGCGAGGGCGGCGCCCCGGCGGTCATCGCGCGTCATCCCGCGCCCCCTGGTGCGCCGACCGTGCTGCTCTACGCCCACCACGACGTGCAGCCCGAGGGCGATGTCGGCCAGTGGGCGTCGCCGCCCTTCGAGCCCACCGAACGCGGCGGGCGGCTCTACGGCCGCGGCAGCGCCGACGACAAGGCCGGTATCGCAACGCATTTGGCCGCCTTCAGGGCGCACTGCGGCCAACCGCCGGTGGGGGTGACGGTCTTCGTCGAAGGGGAGGAAGAATCCGGCTCGCCGTCACTGGGGCGGCTGCTGGCCGTCCACCGCGACGCGCTGGCCGCCGACGTGATTGTCATCGCCGACTCGGACAATTGGAGCACCGACGTTCCGGCGCTGACGGTTTCGCTGCGTGGCCTGGTCGACTGCGTGGTCGAGGTCGCCACCCTCGACCACGGGCTGCACTCGGGCCTGTGGGGCGGTGTGGTCCCCGACGCGCTGAGCGTGCTGGTGCGGCTGCTGGCGAGCCTGCACGACGACGACGGCAACGTCGCGGTCGCGGGCCTACACGAAAGTACCGCCGCCACTGTGGATTACCCGCCCGAGCGGGTGCGCGCCGATTCGGGGCTGCTGGACGGGGTGTCCGAGATCGGCTCGGGCTCGGTCCCGCAGCGGCTATGGGCCAAACCCGCGGTCACCGTGATCGGCATCGACACCACGCCCATCGACAAAGCGTCGAACACCCTGATCCCGCGTGCCCGCGCCAAGATCAGCATGCGGGTCGCGCCCGGTGGTGACGCCGACGCGCACCTGGACGCGTTGACCGCTCATCTTCAAAAGCATGTCCCGTGGGGCGCCCAGCTCAGCGTCAGCCGCGGCGACGTCGGCGAGCCCTACGCCATCGACGCCAGCGGCCCGGTCTACGACGCCGCGCGGGCGGCATTCCGGCAGGCCTGGGGGACGAAGCCCATCGACATGGGCATGGGCGGCTCCATCCCGTTCATCGCCGAGTTCGCCGACGCGTTCCCGCAGGCCAAGATCCTGGTCACCGGCGTCGAGGACCCCGGTACCCAGGCGCACAGCATCAACGAGAGCCTGCACCTGGGCGTGCTGGAACGCGCCGCCATCGCCGAGGCGCTGCTGCTGGCGAATCTGGCCGAGTAAGGCGTCGAGATCGACGCTGGCGCGGAAAAGGCCGAGTGAGCTTTTCGCCGGCGTCGATTTGGGCGCCGGCAGATGCTGAATCGCCAGCGGGAGAGCGTTGAGTCAGACGGAGAGGTCGCGGCGCAGCTTGGCGACGTGCCCGGTGGCCTTCACGTTGTACTGCGCAAGCGCGATCTTGCCTTTTTCGTCGACCACGAAGGTCGAGCGGATCACGCCCTGCACGGTCTTGCCGTACATCTGCTTTTCGCCGTAGGCGCCCCAGGCCGTCAGCACCTTGCGCTCGGGATCCGACAGCAGCGGGAAGGTCAGCTTCTCGGCGTCGCGGAACTTGGCCAGCTTCTCCGGCTTGTCGGGGGAGATGCCGATTACGTCGAGGCCGGCGTCGCCGAGTTCGTGGAGGTTGTCACGGAAGTCGCAGGCCTGTTTGGTGCAGCCCGGCGTGGAGGCCGCCGGGTAGAAGTACACGATGACGCGGCGCCCCGTGTAGTCGGCCAGCGACACCTGGTTGCCGTCGGCGTCGGGCAGGCTGAAGGAGGGCGCTTTGTCGCCCGGCGCAAGCCGCGTGGTCTCGGCCATCTTCTGGGCCCCTTTCTGTTCACCGGAGCGTTGGGGTTATCGCCAGCTGATCTAGGGTAGTGCCTCAGGTGCATCAGGCCGACTGGGAGGACAGACACGTGGCGGACCGGGACCCCGAGGCCATCAAGCGGGACATCGACGTCGCCCGCGACCAGCTGGCGGCCACCGTCGACACCCTTGCCGTGCGGGCCAACCCCCGCCGCCTCGCCGACGACCTGAAGGCGAAGGCGATCGAGTTCGTCAAGAAACCAGCGGTGACGGTGACCCTGGCCGGCGTCGGTGTCCTGGTGGTCGTCGTGGTGGTGCACCGGGTGCGCAACCGCTGACCGGTCAGGTCGTGCCGGCGCCCGTACCGCTCTGAACGGGCACCGGGATGTCGTCGTCCCGCGGCTGCACCGCGACCATGCCCTCGAGGTCGACGTAGCCGCGCTCGAATTGGCCGGTCGCCGCGTCGACAAGCCATTACTCCTGCCGCTGGACGTGGATGGGTTGTGCGTCCAGAATGACCGCCCGCATGCCACCGGGCTTGAAATCGCAGCGCTGCTGTAGGGCCTCGATGAGACATTCGTTGTGCATGTGCCCGTCGCCGAAGTTCGATCCCAACACCCGAGCACAGAATCTCGCCCTCGCACAGGTTGTAGTCGTCCTCGTCGTAGCAGGCCAGCGCGCGGTGCACCAGGGTGAACAGCGCGTGGCCGTGAGTGTTCATACCGCGGAACGCATGGCGAGGTGAAGCGGTACCAGCTTGCCTCCTTGGAGCCGTATAGGCGCTCGAGCTGCAGGTGTCGCATCGGCCCCAACGTTGTGGCCGTGGGCCAGCCGCGTGGGAGCGGAGCAACGCCAACGGCACCAGACCTCCCACGGCGGTGGAGAAGTGCGCGATGAACCGGGCGCCGGGGCGCAGGTCGTCTAGATAGCGCTTGCAGATCGACCGTTGAGCGGGCCCGACGAGCTTACGGCAGCCAGCATGGGGAAAGAGCTGGGCTTCTGACCTGTCACCAAAATCGGATGGTCCTGGATGTGGTATCGGTGTGCCGCTACGACTATCCAAAGCGCCTGACGCGCTGAACCAATCCCGACCACCTTGTTGCTAGCGCGCCGTCTCCGCCGAATGTGCTGCAATGCGGCCCGTCCGTGTTGGCATACACTTCGCTGACCATTATGAGTCTCCACCGATCCGCCTCGACATGGCGGCTAGTGAGCCTAAACTACAGTCGTACATGACCCGGCCCGATCTAAGGCGAAATAATGAAAGACTCCCCGGAATCCTTGGACAAGTCGGAGGCCACCACCGGGGTGCCTGGTTACCCGCCCCCCCGACCCCTCGGCCCGAGGAAGAACCGGCTGGGCATCGCATCCCTGGTGATCGCGATCGTCGCGCTGCTCTCAGCGATACTGATTTTCATCTTGCGCAAAGTGCCCTTGTGGGAGTCAGGCCAGTGCCCGCCGGTCTCACCGGGAAGCAGCTGCGAAACAGTCTTCGTTTCAGTCATCTTCGTGTTCGGTGCAGTCATTCTCGGAATCATCGCCGTGGTCATCGGGATTGCCGCCCGTGGCCGCATCAAACGCGGTGAGGCTGACAACGGCAAAGTCGCGACTGCCGCTATCGTGCTTGGATTCATCACTGCCGTTGCGGTATTGGCACTATTCCTGTTTGCGTTTGGTCCGATGAATGTTTCCGAAGTCCCGGTCCGGCAGCCAACGCCGTAAGACGCATCAGCGCGGGCGTAATGTCGCCCTGCCGGACTCGAGACAAGGAAGTGGTCCGGGCCCTTACAGCGCCGGCCACGCAACGTGCGCCAGCACCACGGTCCTCGACGCGTTTGAGATGGCCCGCCGGTCACGCGGAAAGGCGTTGCTCGGCTTGACATGTCACTTCCACGCAGGACCGCAGTTCACCTTCATCCGCTACGGTGAATGCCTCGCCGAGATCGGTGCAGTCCCTCGATCGGCACCATCGGCGACAGCTTCGACAATGCGCTGGCCGAGACCGTCAACGGCCACTACAAAGCGGAGCTAATCTATGCTCGCATCGAGCCCTGGAAGACCGTCGAAGATGTCGAACTGGCCATCCTGGGCTGGGTGTACTGGCACAACACCGCCCGCCCTGCACAGCTACCTCGGGGACATCCCACCCGCAGAATTCGAAGCCAGCTTCTACGATGATCTACGGACCCACCAACGCCTGGCCGGAATCCAATAGCCCGAGCCTCCGGCAAAACCAGGATGTTTCACGCCAATTAATCGCGACAGAGTGTTCCTACGAGAGAAGCCTCGGTTCTCGCTTCTTAACACCAGTTGACCAGCTCGTCGAGGTCGGTCCTGCACGCCCCCCACCGAAAAGACACTCCTTGAGGTGACTAAAGGCCCTCCTCAGGCTGTCGTGCCGCGGTGGATGATCACCTCGTCGGCGTGTGATCAAATCGCTTGGTAGGGGGGTTGTACGGGATGAAGAAGGTCTATTCACTCACAATGCTCTTCTTTCTGGTTCCATTGGCTTTAGGCGTCTGGAGTCCATGGGCAAGTGCGGACAAC
This sequence comes from Mycobacterium europaeum, assembly GCF_002102155.1. Lineage (GTDB taxonomy): Bacteria > Actinomycetota > Actinomycetes > Mycobacteriales > Mycobacteriaceae > Mycobacterium > Mycobacterium europaeum. The sequence goes on along the minus strand of NZ_LQOU01000009.1, from coordinate 73,414 downwards.
TCCGATGCCCAACAATACGTCGAGTTTTATGTCGACAACGCCGGTGACAGCCAAATGAAGGCAACTTCGAATGGCATCGCACTGAGGTCAGAGTCCTTGTATGACAATAACAAGTGGAAATACGGGGTGAAACTGTACCTCGACAATAACAGGGGCAAAGACGTTTACGCCAAGGTCCGGGTCGCACAGAGCACTAACGTTACGGGCCATATATTAGAAGATAACTTTTTGCTGCCTAACGGTCGTAGCCAGTCTCTGGGCTCGTTCAAGGCGAAGGTTTACGGCAAAGCTTGGTCTGTTGACGTTGACGCCCTAGCGTGCGACGTCGATGCGCCGCCTGAGGCCTGCCCGGATTTCTAAGACAGCTAACTGGCGTGCCGGGCGCGGTAGGCGTTCTGCCAAAGCGCTTGATGTCCTTTGCGGAAGGGAATTCGGATATGATGCGATTCAGAGCTGCGGTGGCGATCGCGCTCCTAGGAGCCTCAGTCGTAGCTTGCAGCAGAAGCGACACCACCACGAAGAATGGGTGCGTCCAACTCTGTGCGGACAAGAACCGTGCGGCGGTGAAATTGTGCAATTACCCCCAAACCGACGTCGAGACGACGAAGAAGTGCCTGGCCACCGCAAGGAACAACTACGACAGTTGCAAGCAGGCATGTGGGAAATCCAGCGGCTCGCAGCCCAACGCTGATCGACGCTCGACTCGCCTCATCTCGGTCTATGTCGCCACGTGCGGGCACTAAAGGGACGTCGAACGCCGGAAGTGTCGGGCAGTCGATGACCCTTTGCATGTGATGCGCCTGCATGTTGACGACGCCCTGGCCTTGCCCACCTCGATACCCATTTGGTATTCGTCAACCTCACCCGCGGTGAATTTGAGTCGAGTACCTGGTACAGCGGTAACGGTGACAACTACTTTATCGGCCTCTCAAATGGCTATTCTTCATAGAGGCTATGGCTAAGTTCCTCTGATTCCAGGACTTTCGGCCCTCCCCGCGACGGTGATCGAAAGTTAGCGTCGAGTGGTTGGCGTCGGAATGTCTGGAGGGACGGGGTGGTTTGATGTACACATCCTTCTCCGGACCAGCATTCGCAGCAGCATTAGCAACAGCCGCATTGGCGTTCGCGACACCAGCGGCAGCTGATGAGCCATGCGGCGGCGACGACTTAGACGGCATCGAATATGCGCTTGACATCGTACGCGGTGAGATGCCAGCGGATGCGCCAGGGAACTGCCCGCCTGGGTGGTTTTATTGTCCCGGGGAGGGATGTGAACACAACGAGTGTGAATGCAGGGTGATAAAACTGTGCAGGCCGGTATTCGAACAAAATATGGACGTTGGCAAGGAGTGCATAAGAGATTACTTGTGGGACTGGTGTAGAGAACATTTCTGATCGCGATGATTAAACCCGATTTGTGCTGGCCTGATCGATGCGCCTTGAGGAATGGTCAAATGCCATCTTTCCGACGGGGTCGTGCACTTCGTCGGAGATTGCCATAGACTCAACGGGATCACGACTTAACTCCAGTCCTCCAAGGCACGAATACTAGCCCGCCATACCGACCACGAGCATTCGGGACAGCATGCCGAAAGACTTCAATGCACTTGCAATCGTTGCGGCGCCTACTTTTGGGGATGGTGAACTGGACATCACTCACAGGCGGGCACACGAACAGAATCGGGTTAACGCACCGTGGCTAAACCAGTGACGCGATACTCACTAGACGCACCACTTTATGCCACGGCTAGCAAGGAAGGGCAGTGGTGAACAAAACGCAATCACGCGACCGGTATCAAAAACCGGAAAAATCGCTTGTGAAGATGCCGCGTTGCGCTGGGCTCTTGTGCATCGGGGAAAGATCGTGACGACGCCGGCTCCATGGCCGGGTTGGTACCCGGATCCCGAAGATGCCGATCGGCATCGTTGCTGGGACGGCACGGCGTGGGCGCAGCGTCAGTATGGATCAATCTCGACCGGTCAATTTCAGGCTCAGGGCCAGACGGCGATAGACGTCGGTCCCCCCCATAGGAATAGGAAAAATTCAGCCCTTGCCATTGCCAGGGGGATCTCTTTCATCGTGCTGGCGCTCTCATTCGGATCCATTCTGTATCCATCCGCAACTCGTTGGCCCACCACAGTAGTGGATGCCTACTTCCTCGCAGCGTTTACGCTCTGTGTCGTGATATTCGTTCTTGGTGTTCTTTCTTTGGTAAGACCCGCAGCTCACCCGGTGTACAGCGTCATCGCAGGTGCTACGGTTATCGTGATCGGAGTTATCGGGTGCATACTTAGTGTTCTTCATAGTCATGAAACCGATGTTTCGCTGATGATCATCTTATTATTTTTCGGCGTTTCCTTTGCAATTGGCGGGGCAATAGCTACGTTGTTGTCCGGGATTATCCTCGCCCTCCAACGTCATTCTCGTGCTCGACCACCAGCCAGGCCGCGGCCGTTGGGCGCCCAGTCTGGTACTTTGGGCTCGAGCGATTGATCGACGGCTTCCTTGAAGGTGCCTCAACTAGTGATGCCTCGGTCCTGCCTTTGCTACGAAGGCAGTGGGAGTAGTTCCTGTTTGGCCCAAGCTGTGCCGGATAGGTGTCGTACGCCGTTTTGATTGCGTCAGCAGTTGCCTTGAGTGCGCGCGTGATCGGGTCTGGTTGGTTTTCCTCTTTGACGGATTCGTTCCATACTTCGACGCCCCGGCCACGACTTTGAAAGCTAGCCGTTCCACTTCGATGTACGCGTTGCGGAGAGTCTCCGTAGGCAGGGTTGGCGCAATGACGCGCAATTTTTCCGCCGCAAGGATCGCTGGCTCGACGAGCGGGCGCGCCGCTTGCCATTCTTCAGTCGTAATCGGTATGCCCGATTTGGCCCGATTCTCGGCATACCAGACAAACGACTGAACCGCAGTTGCAGCCGTTAGGAGCGCCTCCTGCGATTCACGTAGCTGAGCAATTTCAACGTCGTGGCGACGCTGGGCGGCTTGTAATGCGGCATCTTGGCGGTTGACTTCGGCTTGCAGCTCCGCAGAATAACGTGTCGCGTTTCGCCCGACCCGAGCGCCGACCAGGCCGAGGATTCCGGCGAAGATCGCATTGCCTATAGGAATACCTATCGCAGTTGTGACGATAAACCATTCAGCCATTTCCATGGGATCCGTCCTCGAAATCGTTTTCTTCTGAATCCTGGGACTTTGGGTACGCTTGACGGCCGAACAAATTATCCTCGAATTCGCGCCGCTCTGCCGCTTCGGCTTCGGCGACTGCGCGTCGATACTCGTGTTCGTCGTCATCGCCACTGCCGTAAATCCAGATTCCTTCGTGCTCCGTGCCGAATTCGGCTAGTCGTTGGTGAATCGCGTCGAGACCCTTGCTCTGCTCTTCGAGGTGCTTACCGAGCATCTTGGTGAGATCGTGAATCGACTTTAAGTCGACCCAAGTCGTCCCCTTATATTGGTCCGAATCGAGTATCGCCTCTGTTTGGTAATTCTTACCGTGGCTGTCTTTATAAACGACGGTCGCTTTGTAGCGCGACGGTAAGAATCTCTCTTCAAGAACGTGATCCGGTGGCGTTTCACCACCCAGGGCTAGCCGGCGCTGTTTTTCAAGCTTTTCGTGGTCCGTTAGTTCCGTCTCGCTGGTCCGGGCAAGACGATTCTATTTATCTTGATATTGTTTTCTAGATGGAGAAAAATCCCAACCAGTTCGCCATTCTTGTCCGGGTGCCAGAATGAGAAATTCTGGTATTAGCACGTCAAACAGTTTGTCTCGTGAGATCAAATTTGGTGTTGCTTTGAGTGGGGGTTCCACTGTGACTAGCACGTCGTAGGCGGGCGTCGTGCCGAAGTTTTTCACAACAATTTCGATGTATTGTTTCGCGGACGGATTCAACTCGCTGTATATCACGACTGTGGGTTGCGCTTGTTCTTCACGTGCACGACGCGCTTCGTTAACTTGGTCTTGGGCTTTTTCCACCTGTTGTTTCGCGTAACGACCCGCGACCACGACGGTCACGACTCCGACTGCGACCGCAAACCAAGCGGCCAGGGCCGACCAGACCCCCGGCTGCATATAGCGCACCATCCACCGGTAGACCGGGCCTAGCGATCCTGTTGCCCACAGCACTACGAGTCCGGCAACGACCCCGCTGAGAACCTGCAACGCGACGTTGCGTAGCTTCGCCATTCCCGCACGGTCAGAACTAGTCACTGGCTTTGCCGATGACGCGGTGGGTCAAGGTGCCAACTGGGGCTTCAACGGTCGCCACCGGGCCGACACCGTGGGTATCGGTTTCGCGGGCGGCCTGCAACCCGAGCTTGGACGTGCCCGCGGCCCTGTCGGTTTCGTTGCGTTTTATCTCGACCACAAAGGTGTACGAGGATCCGTCCAGCAGGTGGGTCAGCACGGTCTCTCCCGGCTCGATCTGCTCAATCGGCACCTGGCCGACCATGTAGCCGCCGATCTGAACGATGGTCATGGTGCAAACGATAGGTGCGTCCACTGACAGATTCGATGCCGCGATCGGGTCGCGGTTACACATACTTCCCCGCGGCGTGGAGATGTTGTGGGGCCCTTTGTGACAGCTGTAACTGATGTGACAGGCCCGCCTACCGCCTCAAAACGCAAAGGCCGCTCGGCCAGGATTTTAGGGTGGTGCGCCGTCAGGGTTTCGAACCCCGGACCCGCTGATTAAGAGTCAGCTGCTCTACCAACTGAGCTAACGGCGCTTTCGACGGCCGAGACCGCGTACGCGACAATAACAGGCGTCCTGCCGCGGCGCGAAATCCTCCGATCCCCTCCAGGATAGACAACGCCGCCACGTGGGGTGGGATGTTTGCCGAGAGCCCGGCGGTTCCCGCGCTGTTGGTCGATGAAAGAGCCTGGTGCGCAGCACGATCAGCGCGTTGAACGCCTCAGAAGAGCGTCCCGCAGTACGGGGCCCGGTCGGTGGCGAAGGCGACGCCCAGCTGGCGGAGCGTACCCGGCCGCAGCTCGGTGATCCGGCCCGCGCGGCTGAGTCCGGAGGCGCTGTGGGCGCCCATGTAGATCGTGGCCAGGTCGGCCAGGCCGATCTTCACGTCGGCGGGGCCGTCGTGCGGCGTGCACTTGGCCACGCCGTCACGGGCCTGCAGCAGGAATTGCCCGCCCGCCAGGCCGAGCGGGTCGTCGACCTCCAGGGTGACCTCGATGTCGGCGGCATAGGCGCGGGCGCCGAGCACCTCGGGGACGTCGTTGATCCGGACCCACAGGAAATCGTCCACGCCGGTGGTTTCCGCGGCCCGCAGGTCGGTGAGCTTGAGCGGCAGCGGATCGTCGGCCGGCACGTCGATCTCGACGCTGTCGAACATCTCTAGGGCCAACAACGTGTGCAGCAACTCGGTGTGTGCCTCGTCGGTGACAGGGCAGAAATCTTGGACGACCACGTTGCCCAGCGGGGGCCGGTACCCGTGGTTCGACTGGCCGACGACGCGGTACGTCAAGAAGCCGTCCGGATGGATCGTGTAGTTCAGCGCGGTCCCGTTGGCCCGCTCGGTCGGCCTGTCCGCCAAGTAGTCCGCCCACCAGGCGTCGTTGCGGGTCACCGCGCCAGGCGTTGTGGCGCACCATCTTTCGTAGATTTCCGGCAGCAGGTGGCGCGCCTCGGCGGTGTGCACCTCGCGAGCCCGGATCTGGCTCGGCCGGTTTCGCAGCTTTGCGAACCGGCGGTCGATGCGGTAGCTGCGGAGGTAGCTCGCCACGCCGGCGCCGAAACCGTCGTACATCGCGGTCTGGGTCGGCACCCCGAAGACGATCGGATAACCGCGGTCGATGAGTATGCCCAGCCCCTTGGCGCTGAGCTGTCCCCAGACCCCCTTGCCCTGATGCGTTGACGCGACCGCGATCATCGTCAGCCACGCGGCCCGCAGGCTGGCGCCGCCCGGCACCGTCAGCTGCGTGGGATAGATGATCGACGTCCCCACCAGCAACGGCCGATGCGGATCGGAGACGTCCTCGGCCACCAGGATGTCGTTGACGTCGACGCGCCGTTTCCACGCTTCCACGGCATGCTCGTCGACCGGATCCCCGAACGTGCGAGCCTGATTCTCGTAGACGGCCTGCAGGTCGTCCACGGTCGGATGTCTCATGCTGATGGCGTTTTCGGTCGAGTTCATCGCTCATCCAATCCGCTTCTAGCCCAGCCAAACCGGCGCTCCGCCCTGCGAACGACGTAGTGAGGGCGCCCCTTCCGTTCGTTACCCGAGTGCCGAATTGCCAAACGTGGCCGGGCCGCCTCCGACGAAGGTGGGTCAGGCGGCCTCGTTCGGGTATAGGGATACGCCGGGGGAGTTAGCACTGAAAGGACCAACGATGCTGCAAGCACTCACCCGCCTGGCCATCGCCGCGCCGCGCCGCATCATCGCGGTCGCCGTCTTGGTGCTGGTCGGGGCGGCGGTGTTCGGACTCCCGGTGATCAACAGCCTGTCGGGCGGCGGATTTCAGGACCCGACCTCGGAGTCGGCCCGGGCGACCAACGTGCTGCGCGACAAGTTCAACCAGACCGATCAGCAAATGCTGATCGTGGTGACCGCCCCGGCCGGCGTCCAGAGCCGTCAGGCACGCGACGTCGGAACCGACATCGCGAACCGCCTGAAGACGTCGCCGGACGTCTTGAATGTCTCCTCGGTGTGGACCTCACCGCCCCAGGCCGCCGCCCAGCTGGTCAGCAAAGACCAGAAATCCGGGATGATCGTGGCCGGCTTGAAAGGCGGGGAGAACGACGCCCAGAAATACGCCAGCACCCTCACCGACGAACTGGTGCACGACCGCGACGGCGTCACGGTGCGCGCCGGGGGCATGGCGGTGGCCTACGCCCAGATCAACGACCAGAACGAGCGCGACCTGCTGTTGATGGAGTCCATCGCGATCCCGCTGAGCTTCGCGGTGCTGGTCTGGGTGTTGGGAGGCGTGGTCGCGGCGGCGCTGCCGATCGTGCTGGGCACCCTGGCAATCGTGTGCACGATGTCGGTGTTGCGGCTGATCAGCTTCGCGACCGACGTGTCGACGTACGCGCTGGACCTGAGCATCGCGATGGGGCTTGCCCTGGCGATCGACTACAACCTGCTGATCATCAGCCGCTACCGCGAGGAGCTGGCCCGCAGCGACGACCGGGAGCGGGCGCTGATGCGGACCATGGCCACCGCCGGTCGGACGGTGCTGTTCTCCGCGACCACGGTCGGATTGTCGATGGCCGTGATGGCCGTGTTCCCGATGTACTTTTTGAGATCCTCGGCCTACACCATCGTGGCCACCGCGCTCCTCGTCGCGGTGTCGGCCGTCGTGGTCACCCCGGCCGCGATCGCGCTGCTGGGGCCCCGGCTGGACGCGCTCGACGCGCGTCCGCTGTTGCATCGCATCTTGCACGGGCAGCGGTCGTTCCGGGATCACGCGCACAAGCCGCTCGAGGAGCAGTTCTGGTACCGCTCGACGCGGTACGTGCTGCGCCACTCCCTGCCGGCCGGACTGGGCGTCGTCGCGTTACTGCTGTTGCTGGGGGCGCCGTTCCTGGGCGTGAAGTGGGGCTTTCCCGACGAGCGCGTGCTGCCCCCGTCGGCGTCGGCGCGCCAGGTCGCCGACATGCTGGACAACAATTTCGCCAACGGATTCGGGACGGGGGTCACCGCGGTCGTTCCCGACGCCCGGGGCATCGGGCCCGCTGACCTGGACCGCTACGCCGCCGCCCTGTCGCGGGTGACCGACGTGTCCGCGGTCACCGCCCCGACCGGCACGTTCGTCGCGGGTCACCTGGTGGGACCGCCCGCCGCGGCCACCGGTGCGGCCAACGGCAGCGCCTTCCTGACGGTGACCAGCAGCGCACCGCTCTATTCGCCGGCCTCGAACACCCAGCTGGACCAACTGCACAAGGTCCCCGGACCGGCGGGCCGGTCGGTGGAGATGACCGGGCTGGCCCAGATCAACCGCGACAGCGTCGGCGCGATCACCAAGCGGTTGCCGCTCGTGTTCGGGTTGATCGCCGTGATCACGTTCGCGCTGCTGTTTCTGCTGACCGGCAGCGCGGTGCTGCCGCTGCAGGCGCTGGTGTGCAACCTGCTGTCGCTGACGGCCGCGTTCGGGGCCATGGCGTGGATCTTCCAGGACGGCAACCTGGGTGCGCTGGGGACCACCCCCAACGGGACGTTGAACGCGAACATCCCCGTGCTGTTGTTCTGCATCGCCTTCGGGCTGGCCATGGACTATGAGGTGTTCCTGGTGTCGCGGATCCACGAATACTGGCTGGCCTCGCAGGCGATCCAGGACACGCCGCCGACCGCCGCGGAGGCGCGCGCCGCCACGGACGAGAGCACGGCATTGGGCATCGCCGGCATCGGCCGGGTGGTCACCACCGCGGCGCTGGTGATGTCGATCTCGTTCGCCGCCCTGATACCGGCGCACGTGTCGTTCATGCGGATGCTGGGCGTCGGCCTGACCCTTGCCGTGCTGGCCGACGCCACCCTGGTGCGGATGGTCCTGGTTCCGGCGTTCATCCACCTGCTCGGCCGGTGGACGTGGTGGGCGCCCAAACCGCTGGAGTGGCTGCGGGAGCGGTCCGAGACCGGTGAAGATGCGGCCGCCGCGGTGGGGCGGCGGCGCTGGGCGGCTGACGCCCCCGAGTCGCAGCGCCCCTCGATCCGGAGGTGGCCCACCAAAGCCGCGACAAGCCGTGGTTGATCCAGCGGAATTCGCTGCGCCGCAAAGGTATTCGGGGCCCCATCCGATATCGACGGAGAAGCCATGATGACCAAGACCGATATCGCCGTGCTGCTGGCGCTGGCTTCGGCGCTGTGCGTCGCGATGGGCGACGTGCTGCAGCAACGCGCGGCGCACTGCCTCGAGGACCGCTCGGTCGGCCACGTCGCGCTGTTCGCCAGCCTGCTGCGCAACCGGCGGTGGTGGTGGGGCGCGCTGCTGCTCGCCGGGAGCGTCGCGTTGCAGGCGGCCGCTTTGGGTCAGGGTTCGGTGCTGTTGGTTCAGGCGCTGCTGATGTTCTCGCTGCTGTTCGCGCTGCCGATCAACGCCCGGTTGTTCCATCGCAGGGTGACCGGGGCCGAGCGGATGTGGGCCGGCTTGCTCACCGCCGCGGTGACCGTGATCGTCGTCGTCGGAAATCCGCAGGCCGGTCACGCGTCCGCGCCGCTTGGCACCTGGGCCGCGGTAGCCGTCACCCTCGGCCCGCTGTTGGTCGCCTGCGTCGTCGCGGGCCGCATCTTCGGTGGCGCCGCGGCCGCGGTGCTGTTCGCCCTGGTGTCCGGTTCGCTGTGGGGGGTCTTCGCGGTGCTGGCCAAGCAGGTCGTCGCCCGGCTCGGTGATGGCGGATGGGCGGTGATCCGAACCCCGGAGCTCTACGCGGCGATCCTGGTCGTCGTGGGCGGGGTGCTGTGGAGCCAGGCGGCGTTTCGGGCCGGGCCGTTGACCGCGTCGATGCCCACGCTGGAGGTGTCGCAGCCGGTTGTGGGGGCCGGACTGGGGGTTGTCGTGCTCGACGAGACGTTGAACGCCGGTCGCACCGGGATGGTCGCCTTGGCGGTGGCCGTCCTGGTGGTCGCGGTGGCCATCGTCCAGCTCGCGCGCGTCGAGGCCGTCGTCACGCGCGATCGGGTCGAGGCCGAACTGCACGACAGGGTGGGCCAACCGGCCTGATCACGGGTCCGCAACACCGCGTGCGGGACCGGCCGAGGTCGGCATGCGCGCCGGCAAAAACCCATTACAATGCATCCACTGTTTCTGGTCAGCGGTGACCAACTACATCGGTTTTCCTGGAAGGTCACTCGATGACGCCTTTGCACCGACGACGATCGTGGCTGGCTGTCGCGATCGCTTCGCTTGCTGTGTTCGGCGTCGCCTGCGGCGGCGGCCACACCGCGGCGCCGGCGAAGGTCATCTTCGACAAGGGCACTCCATTTGCCGATCTGCTGGTCCCCAAGCTCACCGCCTCGGTGACCGACGGCGCCGTCGGCGTCACCGTGGATGCACCGGTGACGGTCAGCGTCGCCGACGGCGTTCTCGCGTCGGTCACCATGGTCAACGAGAACGGCAAGTCGATCAGCGGTCAGCTGAGCCCCGACGGCCTGCGCTGGTCGACCACCGAGCAACTGGGCTACAACAGGCGCTACACCTTGAGCGCCAAAGCGCTGGGCATGGGGGGCGCCGCGAATCGGCAGATGACCTTCCAGACCAGTTCGCCCGCTCACCTGACCATGCCCTACGCCTATCCCGGCGACGGTGACGTCGTCGGGATCGGCGAGCCGGTGGCGATCCGCTTCGACGAGAACATCGCCGATCGGGTCGCGGCGCAAAAGGCGATCAAGATCACCACCAACCCGCCCGTCGAGGGCGCGTTCTATTGGCTCAACAACCGCGAAGTGCGTTGGCGCCCGGAACATTTCTGGAAATCGGGGACGACCATCGACGTGGCGGTCAACACCTACGGCGTCGACCTGGGTGACGGCATGTTCGGTGAGGACAACGTCAAGACGCACTTCACCATCGGCGACGAGGTGATCTCGACCGCCGACGACACCACCAAGACGGTGACCGTGCGCGTCAACGGCGAAGTGGTCAGGACGATGCCGACGTCGATGGGCAAGGACAGCACGCCGACCGACAACGGGTTCTACATCATCGGCGGCCGGTTCAAGCACATCATCATGGATTCGTCGACCTACGGCGTTCCGGTCAACTCGCCCAACGGATATCGCACCGAAGTCGACTGGGCCACCCAGATGTCCTACAGCGGGGTCTTCGTGCACTCCGCGCCCTGGTCCGTCGGTGCGCAGGGCCACACCAATACCAGCCACGGGTGCCTGAACGTGAGTCCCAGCAACGCCGAGTGGTTCTACGACCACAGCAAGAGCGGCGACATCGTCGAGGTGATCAACACCGTGGGGCCGACGTTGCCGGGCACCGAGGGGCTGGGCGACTGGAACATCCCGTGGGCGCAGTGGAAAGCGGGCAACGCCAACACCTGACGTGCGGTTAGGAAGCGGCCTTCCGGCCGATTGGGGTGGCTGACGGGACTCGAACCCGCGACACCCAGGATCACAACCTGGTGCTCTACCAGCTGAACTACAGCCACCATTGCCGCCACCTGGCCGTGAGGCCAACGAGCGGCGACGTCGATACTAGCCGGTCGGTGGCTCGGGGGCCGAATCGATCGGTCCCGGTGTGCCCGCTCCGCGGTCCAGATCGGCGACCACGGCCTCGATCTCGCTGGTAGACGGCCCCGGCGGGGCGACGAACGCGGTCCGGCGGTAATACCGCAGCTCGCGGATGGATTCATGAATGTCGGCCAGCGCTCGGTGGGCCAGCCCCTTGACCGGCTGGCCGAAGTAGATGCGCGGATACCAACGCCGGCAGAGCTCCTTGATGGAGCTCACGTCGATCATCCGGTAATGCAGGAACGCGTCCAGCGCGGGCATGTCGCGGGCGATGAACGCGCGGTCGGTGGCGATGGAATTGCCCGCCAGCGGCGCCGTCTTGGGTTGCTTGACGTGCTTGCCGACGTAATCGAGCACCATGGCCTCGGCCGTCGCCAGGTCGACGGTGGACGCCCTCACCTCGTCGATCAACCCTGAACGCGTGTGCATTTCGGTGACGACGTCGATCATCGACGACAGGGCGGACTCGTCGGCTTGGATCACCACGTCGACGCCGTCGCCCAGGACGTTCAAATCGGCGTCGGTGACCAGGGCCGCGATCTCGATCAGCTTGTCCGATCCGAGATCCAGCCCGGTCATCTCGCAGTCGATCCACACCAACTCGTCTCGCACAGCGCTCACATTAGGCCCACGCGGCGCTTATGTTGCCCGTCGCCCCCAACTCCGCCGGAGAAGTAGGGTGAGCGTTGCCGTACCGCATGCCGAACCAGTGGAGAACGGGGGCGCAGCACGATGAGCACCGAATCGGCGGAGACGCCCGCCCGCAGGATCGCGAACGGTTACGCCGTGGACGGGCAGGCGCTCGAACTGGGCACGGTCGTCGTCGAGGGGGCGGCCGACCCGACGGCCCGGATACGCATTCCGCTGTCGACGATCAACAGGCACGGCCTGGTGGCCGGCGCCACGGGAACCGGCAAGACCAAGACGCTGCAGCTGATCGCCGAGCAACTCAGCGCCGCGGGCGTCGCGGTGATGATGGCCGACGTCAAGGGCGACCTGTCGGGCCTGGCCCGGCCGGGGGAGGCCAACGAGAAGACCGCGGCGCGCGCCAAAGACACCGGCGATGACTGGGCGGCCACCGGATTCCCGGTCGAGTTCTTGTCGCTGGGCACCGGCGGAGTGGGTGTCCCGGTCCGCGCGACCGTTGCCAGCTTCGGCCCGGTTCTGTTGTCGAAAGTGCTGGGGCTCAACCCCACTCAGGAGTCGACTCTGGGCCTGATCTTCCACTGGGCCAAAGCCGCGAACCGTCCGCTGGTCACCTTGGATGATCTGCGCGCCGCCATCGGCCACCTGACCAGCGATGAGGGTAAGGCGGACCTGAAATCGCTGGGCGGCGTCTCGCCGACGACGGCGGGCGTCATCCTGCGCGCGCTGGTGAATCTCGCTGCCGAGGGCGGTGACACGTTCTTCGGCGAGCCGAAGCTCGATCCCCAGGATCTGTCGCGCGTCGACGATCAGGGACGCGGGATCATTTCGCTGCTCGAGTTCAGCGGCCAGTCGCTGCGTCCGGTCATCTTCTCCACGTTCCTGATGTGGGTGCTCGCCGATTTGTTCACGGTGCTGCCCGAGGTCGGTGACGTCGACAAACCCAAGCTGGTCTTCTTCTTCGACGAGGCGCACCTGTTGTTCGCCGACGCGTCCAAGGCATTCCTCGAGCAGGTCGAGCAGACCGTCAAGCTGATCCGCTCGAAGGGCGTCGGGGTGTTCTTCTGCACGCAGTTGCCGACGGACCTGCCCAATGACGTGCTCTCCCAACTGGGTGCCCGAATCCAGCACGCGCTGCGGGCATTCACCCCCGACGACCAACAGGCGTTGGCCAAGACGGTGCGGACCTATCCGAAAACCGATGTGTACGAACTGGAATCGGCGTTGACGTCGCTGGGTATCGGAGAGGCCGTCGTCACCGTGCTGTCCGAGAAGGGCGCGCCCACACCCGTCGCGTGGACGCGGATGCGGGTGCCACGCTCGTTGATGGCGTCGATCGGTGACGACGCGATCGCGCAGGCGGCGAAAGACAGTCCGCTGCAGGCGAAATACGGCCAAACGGTTCAACGGCCGGCGCAGCCGCCGGCCGCCGCCGGGGACGGACACGCCGGTTCGCCGCAGCCACCGCAGGCGCAGTCGGACTACCCGCCGGTCCCGCCGAACGAGCCGCCCCCACCGATGCCGCAGCCCGCGGAGCCCAAAGGGCCGGCGATGTGGGAGGAAGTGCTGAACAACCCCACCGTGAAAAGCGGCATCAACACGGCAATACGCGAGATTACGAAGAACCTGTTCGGCAACGGAGGACGCCGGCGCCGCTGACCCCTACCCGCCGCCGAGCTTCTTGTAGAAGCTGCCCACGATAGGCGCGACGATAGCGCGGGGGGCGTACCCGCTGGCCACCGACATCGCCTTGGACGTCAGGCCCGGTACCACCCGCATCTTGTTGCGCTCCAACGCATCCAGCGACAGCTTGGCGGTGTGCTCGGTCGAGATCCACAGGAAGTCCGGCACCAGCCGTTCGACCAGCGACCGTTCGGCGTCATCGGGCAGATCGGTGCGCACCGGTCCCGGCGCCAGCAGCGTGACGTGCACGCCCGAGTTGCGCAGCTCGCCGCGCAGCGACTCGCTGAAGGTGTTCGCGAACGCCTTACTAGCCGCATAGGTCGCGTTGTAGGGGATCGGCGAATTGCCCGCCGCCGAGCCCGAAATCAGGATGCCGCCGGCCCTGCGCTCGACCATGCCGGGCAGCACCGCCAGCGTGAGGTCGTGCACGCCCAGCACATTGAGCTGCAGCTGGGCCTTCTCGACGGCCGGGTCCAGCGTCGCCACGGGACCGAAGGTCGCGGTACCGGCGTTGGCGCACAGGATCGAGATGGGCCGGGCGGCCAGTTCGTCGCAGAGTTTCGCCCGTTCGCCGGGGTCGGCCAGGTCGGCGGGACGCACGTCGACCGCGACGCGATACTTGTCGCTCAGGCGGGCAGCCAGCGCGTTGAGCAGGTCTTCGCGCCGGGCGGTGACGATCAGGCTGTGGCCGCGCGCGGCCAGTTCAGTGGCCAGGGCTTCACCGATGTTCTGCGAAGCGCCGGTGACGACGGCGCGCGCGTCCGGGCTGGGAGCGGGGATCGGCATGAGGCAATCGTAGACAGCCGCCGCGGCGTAGCCGGGCGCGGCGGGTCGCTGCGGGAACCAATTGCAGCGATCGCGAGCGCGGCGTAGCCGGGCGCGGCGGGTCGCTGCGGGAACCAATAGGCTGCCGGGCATGGGCCAGCCGTCGTCGCGTTCCCTCACGCCCGCGCCATCCCGGGTGGTGGCCTGGGCGCTGTGGGACTGCGGCTCCACCGGCCTGAACGCGATCGTGGCGACCTTCGTCTTCGCCGTGTACCTGACCAGCAGCGTGGGGGTAGGCATCTCCGGCGGCACCACGCCGGCGAGCTGGCTGGGGCGCGCCGCGGCGATCGCCGGGTTGACCGTCGCGCTGCTGGCGCCGGCCGTCGGCGTCTGGGTGGAATCCCCGCACCGCAGGCGGGTTGCCCTGAGCGTGCTGACCGCGCTGGCCGTCGCGCTCACCTGTGGGATGTTCTTCGTCCACGACCGCCCCGGCTACCTGTGGGCGGGGCTGGTGCTGATGGGTGCCACGGCGGCCTGCGGTGACCTGGCCAGCGTCCCGTATAACGCGATGCTGCGCCAACTTTCGACGCCACAGACCGCCGGCCGGATCTCCGGGCTGGGCTGGGCGGCGGGCTACGTCGGCAGCGTCCTGCTGCTGGTGGTGGTCTACAGCGGATTCATCTCCGGTTCGGGCTCGGGTCCGCACGCGACGCGGGGGCTGCTGCGGGTGCCGCTGCACGACGGCCTCTACGTCCGGGAGGCGATGCTGGTCGCGGCGGCGTGGCTGGCGATCTTTGCCCTGCCGTTGCTGTTCGTCGCACACCGGCTTCCCGACTCGGCCGAGGTGCACGAGCCGACGAGCATGCTCGGCGGCTACCGCAAGCTGTTCACCGAGGTGTCCGCCGAATGGCGGCGCGACCGCAACCTGGTCTACTTCCTGTTTGCGAGCGCGCTTTTCCGGGATGGGCTGGCGGCGATCTTCGCCTTCGGCGCCGTGCTCGGCGTCAACGTCTACGGCATCTCACAGGGCGACGTGCTCATCTTCGGTGTGGTGGCCAGCGTGGTGGCGGCGGTGGGCGCCGTGCTGGGCGGGTTCGTCGATCACCGGATCGGGTCGAAGCCCGTCATCGTGGGATCGCTGGTCGCGATCGTTGTCCTGGGCCTGACCCTGATGCTGCTGTCGGGTGCAGTGGCCTTCTGGGTATGCGGCCTGCTGCTGTGCATGTTCATCGGTCCGTCGCAGTCGTCCTCCCGCGCCCTGCTGCTGCAAATGGCCAAGCATGGCCGGGAGGGCGTCGCCTTCGGCCTGTACACGATGACCGGCCGGGCGGTGGCGTTCGTCGCGCCGTGGTTGTTCTCCGTGTTCGTGGACATATTCGGCGCCGTGCGCGCCGGCCTGGGCGGCATCTCGCTGGTGCTGATCGCCGGACTGCTCGCCATGCTGGCGGTTCGGGTGCCGGCGCGCGGCGCCTTCGCGGCCGAACCGACGTAGGCGCTTAGCGCCTGGCGTCGCAGATCGTCAGGCCCACGCCGACGCGCCTGCTCATCTGCACGCCGTTGACGGTGACCGAACAGGTGACGTTGTGGCCGATGTTGACGATGGTGACGTTGGCCGGGTGCGCGGCCGTCGCGGCCAGGCTGACCTCTTTGCTCCAGGGCAACGCGACGTTGAATTCGGTCTGGATGAGGTCCCCGGTGTCGATGTACATGATGCTGATCGCGCGGCCTTCGCCGGCCACGCTGTAGACGATGTCCTGCATCGCGGCCGGGCCGGGCGACTCGCTGGGTGTCGGCGCGCCGCCGGTCGGCGGCACCGGGGCCGGGATGCGCGGCTGGGAGGCGCGTGTCGACGGGCTCGGCACTGTCGGAGTCGTCTCCGGCATGGCGGGCAACGGCGGGACGGCGGTCTGCGTCTTGATCGCGTCGTTCACCAGCACCAGGGCGATGACCAAGGCGACCACGAGCAGCACGGCCGCACCGGCGACGATCCACAGCCAACGCGGTGGATGCTTCGGGCCTTCCGGCGGCGGGGGAGGCGGTTGGCCCGATGGGCGAAGCTCTTGTTGCCAGTAGGCCGGCAGCTGTTTGGTGGTGTTGGTGTCGTTCGCCCATGACGGAGGCTGCCCGCCGTACGCGGACGCATAGGGCGTCTGATCGGCGTAGGCCGGATCGGCCGGGGGCGGGTACCACGGACCCTGCTGCCCCGATCCGGGCATAGAAGCACTGAACCGGTCGGTGGGACGTGAATCGTTCATCTCCACCTCATGGATTGCAGAGTACCTGCGCCGGGCGCCGGGCCGGTGGTTCACCTCACCGGCGGGCGGCTCAGGGGCACTCGTTGCCGGCGGCGAGCGCGGCGACGGTCATCGCCCGCATGACGGCGCGGGATCGCGCGGCGCGGGCGGGCTTGCTGCGCGAGGCGTCGGGGGATTTCATGCTGTACGGCGTCGAGTTCAGCAGGCCGAACACCGCGTGGGCGGTCAACCGCGCGTCGGCCTCGGCCAGGTCGGGGTTCAGCTCGCGCAGCACCCCGACCCACACCTCGACGTACTGGCGTTGCGCTTTGCGCACCTGCTTCTCGGCCGCCTCGGGCAGGTGCGCGAGGTCGCGGTCCTGAATGCGGATCAGGTCCGGCTCCCCGAGCGCGAAGTCGAGATGAAAATCGATCAATCCGTCCAGCGCGGCGGCCGCGTCGGAGCTGCGGGCCCGCACGTCGCGGGCGCCGGCGAGCAACCGCGCGCTGATGCCCACCAGCAGCTCGACCAGCAGCGACTCCTTGTTGGGAAAGTGCCGGTAGATCGCCGGTCCGCTGACGCCGGCGGCGGCGCCGATGTCTTCGAGCCGCACGGCGAGGAAGCCGCGCTCGGCGAACAGTCGCTCGGCGGCCGAGAGTAGCTGCAGGCGCCGGTCGGATTTCAGCTGGCTGCGCCGCTTCGGGGCATCGGGGGGACCGGTCCGGTCGTCGGAGGTGGACGCTGTCATGACGAACCCCCGTCCAGTTGGTTAATCGTCACTAACTTAGCACGAGTTATCCACGATTAACCTGCGGTAACGGACGGCGCCATGCCGGAACGGCGTTTCTGGACCGGTGGGGTCGCCAATGGTATTCTCAGCGGCGAGTTAATGAGCATTAACTCAAAACCGCCCGCCCGACGGCAAGGAGGCTGCTGCGGCGATGGACAAGGTGGTGGCGACGGCCGCCGAGGCGGTTGCCGACATAACCGACGGATCCTCCCTCGCGGTGGGGGGCTTCGGGTTTTGCGGCATCCCCGAGGCGCTGATCGCCGCGCTGGTGACCACCGGCGCGCGTGACCTGGAGACGGTGTCCAACAACTGCGGCGGAAACGGCGTCGGGTTGGTTCACCTGTTGGAGCACAAGCGAATTCGCCGGGCTATCGCCTCCTACGTCGGTGACAACAAGGAGTTCGCCCGCCAGTTCCTCGCGGGTGAACTCGAGGTGGAGCTCACCCCGCAGGGCACACTCGCGGAGCGGCTGCGTGCCGGCGGGATGGGAATCCCGGCCTTTTACACCCCGGCGGGCGTCGGCACCCCCGTCGCCGACGGTGGTCTGCCGTGGCGCTACGACGCATCCGGCGCGGTGGCCGTGATGTCGCCGCCGAAGGAGACCCGCGAATTCGATGGCGTCACCTATGTCCTGGAGCGGGCCATCCGCACCGACTTCGCGCTGGTACACGCCTGGAAGGGCGACCGGCACGGCAACCTGGTCTACCGCCGGGCCGCCGCCAACTTCAACCCCGACTGCGCGCAGGCAGGCAGCATCACGATCGCCGAGGTGGAGCATCTCGTCGAGCCGGGAGAGATCGATCCCGAGACGGTGCACACCCCGGGCGTCTTCGTGCAACGGGTCGTGCATGTGCCCGACCCGGTCAAGCCGATCGAGAAGCTGACGGTGCGCTGATGCCATGGAGTAGAGAGGGTTTGGCGGCGCGGGTGGCCGCGGAATTCGAGGACGGCCAATACGTGAACCTGGGCATCGGGATGCCCACCCTGGTGCCCAACCACATCCCGGCCGGCGTCACCGTCGTCGTGCATTCGGAGAACGGAATCCTGGGGGTGGGGCCCTATCCCCGGCCCGGGGACGCCGACGCGGATCTGATCAACGCGGGCAAGGAGACGGTCACCACGCTGCCGGGTGCGGCCTTCTTCGGTTCCTCGGCCTCCTTCGGGATCATCCGTGGGGGGCACCTCGACGTGGCCGTGCTCGGGGCGATGCAGGTCTCGGCCACCGGCGACCTGGCCAACTGGGTGATTCCGGGAAAGCTGGTGAAGGGCATGGGCGGCGCGATGGACCTGGTGCACGGCGCGCGCAAGGTGATCGCGATGATGGAGCACACCGCGCGCGACGGCAGCCCGAAAATCGTTGCGCGGTGCACCCTTCCGCTGACCGGTACGGGCTGTGTCGACCGCATCATCACCGATCTGGCCGTCATCGACGTCCGCGACGACGGTTTGCACTTGATCGAGACCGCCCCCGGCGTCTCGGTCGACGAGGTGCTGGACAAAACCGAACCGCCGCTTGTGCGGGCGACAACCGGGAGGCATTCGTGACTTCAACCGTGATGACCGCGCCGTCGTTCGCCGACGAGCACCGCCGGCTGGTCGCCGAATTGAACGCCAAGCTGGCGGCCGCGGCGCTGGGCGGTAACGAACGCGCGCGCGAACGCCACGTCAGTCGCGGCAAGCTGCTGCCGCGCGAGCGGGTGGACCGGCTGCTCGACCCGGGCAGCCCGTTCTTGGAGCTGGCCCCGCTGGCCGCCAACGGGATGTACGACGACGAGTCGCCGGGCGCGGGAATCATCACCGGGATCGGCCGGGTGTCCGGGCGGGAGTGCGTGATCGTCGCCAACGACGCCACGGTCAAGGGTGGCACCTACTACCCGATCACGGTCAAGAAGCACCTGCGCGCGCAGGAGGTCGCGCTGCAGAACCGCTTGCCCTGCATCTATCTGGTGGACTCCGGGGGCGCATTCCTGCCGCGTCAAGACGAGGTGTTCCCCGACCGCGAGCACTTCGGCCGGATCTTCTACAACCAGGCGACCATGAGCGCCAAGGAGATTCCGCAGGTGGCCGCCGTCCTCGGTTCGTGCACGGCGGGTGGAGCGTACGTGCCGGCCATGAGCGACGAGGCCGTCATCGTGCGCGAGCAGGGCACCATCTTCCTCGGCGGCCCGCCCCTGGTGAAGGCGGCCACCGGGGAGATCGTCTCGGCCGAGGACCTCGGCGGCGGCGACCTGCACTCGCGGGTCTCCGGTGTCACCGACCACCTCGCCGACGACGACGAGCACGCGCTGCGCATCGTGCGCGCGATCGCGGCGACCTTCGGCCCGCGCGAGCCCGGCCAGTGGGACGTCCGGCCCACGGTCGAGCCCACACACGCGCAGACCGAGCTTTACGACGTGGTGCCGCCGGACCCCCGGGTGCCCTATGACGTGCACGAGGTGATCGTGCGGCTGGTCGACGGCGGAGAGTTCAGTGAATTCAAGGCCAATTACGGCAAGACACTGGTGACCGCCTTCGCGCGCATCCACGGCCACCCCGTCGGGATCATCGCCAACAACGGTGTCCTGTTCAGCGAATCCGCCTTGAAGGGCGCGCATTTCATCGAGCTCTGCGACAAACGCAAGATTCCGTTGCTGTTTTTGCAGAACATTGCCGGGTTCATGGTCGGACGCGACTACGAAGCGGGCGGCATCGCCAAGCACGGTGCCAAGATGGTAACCGCCGTGGCCTGCGCCCGGGTGCCCAAGCTGACGGTGGTGATCGGCGGATCCTATGGTGCGGGCAATTATTCGATGTGCGGACGGGCGTACTCGCCGCGCTTCCTGTGGATGTGGCCCAACGCCCGGATCTCGGTGATGGGCGGCGAGCAGGCCGCCTCGGTGCTGGCCACGGTGCGCGGCGAGCAGCTGGCCGCTTCGGGCAAACCCTGGCCGCCCGACGAGGAGGAGGCCTTCAAGGCGCCGATCCGCGCCCAATACGAGGACCAGGGCAACCCGTACTATTCGACCGCGCGCCTGTGGGACGACGGCATCATCGATCCGGCCGACACCAGAACAGTTGTCGGGCTAGCCCTTTCGATATGTGCTCACGCCCCGCTGGAGCCGGTGTCCTACGGCGTCTTCCGGATGTGATGACCATGTTCGAGACCGTATTGGTGGCCAACCGCGGCGAGATCGCCGTCCGGGTGATGCGAACCCTGCGCCGGCTGGGCATCCGCTCGGTGGCGGTATACAGCGACCCTGACGCCAACGCCCGCCACGTCCTGGAGGCCGACACGGCCGTCCGGCTCGGACCCGCCGCGGCCCGCGACAGCTACCTCGACATCGGCAAGGTGCTGGACGCGGCGGCACGCACCGGAGCTCAGGCGATCCACCCGGGCTACGGGTTCCTCTCGGAGAACGCCGAATTCGCCGCCGCCTGCGAGCGTGCCGGGGTGGTGTTCCTGGGGCCGCCGCCGCGGGCGATCCAGGTGATGGGGGACAAGATCACCGCCAAGAACGCGGTCGCCGCGTTCGACGTGCCGGTGGTGCCCGGGGTGGCCAAGCCCGGACTGACCGACGAGGAACTGGTCGTCGCCGCCGACGAGGTCGGGTATCCGGTGCTGATCAAACCGTCGGCGGGCGGCGGCGGCAAAGGCATGCGCCTGGTCGAGGACCCGAGCCGGCTGCGCGACGCCCTGCTGGGGGCACGGCGGGAGGCCGCCTCGTCGTTCGGCGACGACACCCTGTTCCTGGAACGATTCGTGTTGCGGCCCCGGCACATCGAGGTGCAGGTGCTCGCCGACACCCACGGCAACGTGGTGCACCTCGGCGAGCGTGAGTGCAGCCTGCAGCGGCGCCACCAGAAGGTGATCGAGGAGGCGCCTTCTCCGTTGCTCGACCCGCAGACCCGCGCCCGCATCGGAGCGGCCGCCTGCAACACCGCCCGCAGCGTCGACTACGTCGGGGCGGGCACCGTGGAGTTCATCGTGTCCGCCGATCGGCCCGACGAGTTCTTCTTCATGGAGATGAACACCCGGCTGCAGGTGGAACACCCGGTCACCGAAGCTATTACCGGCCTGGACCTGGTCGAGTGGCAGCTACGGGTCGCGGCCGGAGAGAAACTGGGCTTCGCGCAGGACGACATCGAACTGCACGGCCACGCGATCGAGGCCCGGGTGTACGCCGAGGATCCGGCACGGGGCTTCTTGCCCACCGGCGGTCGGGTGCTGCAGGTCGTCGAACCGTCGGGGTCCGGGGTCCGCGTCGACTCGTCGCTGCTGGCGGGCACGCTGGTCGGCAGCGACTACGACCCGATGCTGAGCAAGGTGATCGCCCACGGCGAGGACCGCGACGAGGCGCTGGCGAAACTCGACGGGGCGCTTGCGCACACGGCGATCCTGGGTGTGCAGACCAACATCGAATTCCTGCGGTTCCTGCTGGCCGACGAGCGCGTCCGCGCCGGTGACCTGGACACGGCGCTGCTCGACGAGCGGGTGGCGGACTTCGCACCGCTGCCGGCCCCCGACGACGTGCTCGCCGCCGGGGGCCTCTACCGCCAGTGGGCCCTGGACCGCCGGGCCCCGGGTAACCCCTGGGCCACGCCGACCGGATGGCGGGTCGGCGGGGCACCGGCGCCCGTCCGCACCGAAATGCAGACACCGCTGCGCAGCGACACCGTGTCGGTATGGGGCACGCCCGGCGCCGCCCGGGTGCAGGTGGGCTCGGGTGAGATCGGTTCGGCCAGCGTGCAGCTCGACGGTTCCCGGATGGACGTCACGCTGGACGGCGTGCGCCGCGAATACCGATGGGCGGAGGCCGACCGTCACCTGTGGATCGCCGACGAGCGCGGGGCCTGGCACCTGCGCGAGGCCGAGGAACACAAGATTCACCGCGCGGCCGGCGCGCAGCAGGCCGAGATCCTCAGCCCCATGCCCGGCAGTGTGATCGCGGTCCAGGCTCCCTCGGGCACCGAGGTATCCGAGGGTGACGTGGTGGTGATCGTGGAGGCGATGAAGATGGAACACTCGCTCTCCGCGCCGGTTTCGGGACGAGTGGAGCTCTTGGTCTCCGTCGGCGCTCAGGTCACCGTCGACCAAGTGCTGGCCCGGCTGGTCCCCGAAGAGCCCGACACAGCAGCCGATTCGAGTAAGGACGAGACATGACGACATCCATCACCGCGGGAACGCTACCCAAGGAATACGAAGATCTTCGCGACACGGTGGCCGAGTTCGCGCGCACCGTGGTCGCGCCGGTGTCGGCCAAACACGACGAAGAGCACAGCTTCCCCTACGAAGTCGTCGCCAAGATGGGCGAGATGGGGTTGTTCGGCCTGCCGTTCCCCGAGGAGTACGGCGGGATGGGCGGTGACTACTTCGCCCTGTCGCTGGTGCTCGAGGAACTGGGCAAGGTCGACCAGTCGGTGGCGATCACGCTGGAGGCCGGCGTCAGCCTCGGTGCGATGCCGATCTACCGGTTCGGCTCCGAGGAACAGAAGGCCAAGTGGCTGCCGGACCTGACGGCCGGCCGGGCGCTGGCCGGTTTCGGGCTCACCGAGCCGGGCGCCGGCTCGGACGCGGGCGCCACCCGCACCACGGCCCGGCTCGACAACGGCGAGTGGGTGATCAACGGCAGCAAGCAGTTCATCACCAACTCCGGCACCGACATCACCAAACTGGTCACCGTCACCGCGGTGACGGGAACGGTCGGTGACGGCAAGAAGGAGATCTCGACGATCATCGTGCCCAACGGCACACCGGGATTCACCGTCGAACCGGTCTACAGCAAGGTCGGCTGGAACGCCTCGGACACCCACCCGCTGAGCTTCGCCGACGCCCGCGTTCCCGAGGAGAACCTGCTGGGCGCCCGCGGCACCGGCTACGCGAACTTCTTGTCCATCCTGGACGAGGGCCGCATCGCCATCGCCGCGCTGGCCACCGGCGCCGCGCAGGGCTGCGTCGACGAAAGCGTCAAGTACGCCAGGGAACGCCAGTCGTTCGGTCAGCCGATCGGCTCCTACCAGGCCATCAGCTTCAAGATCGCGCGGATGGAGGCACGCGCCCACGTCGCGCGCACGGCGTACTACGACGCGGCCGCAAAGATGTTGGCAGGCAAGCCGTTCAAGAAGGAGGCGGCCATCGCGAAGATGATCGCGTCGGAAGCGGCCATGGACAACGCCCGCGACGCCACCCAGATCCACGGCGGCTACGGGTTCATGAACGAATATCCGGTCGCGCGGCACTACCGCGACAGCAAGATCCTCGAGATCGGTGAGGGCACCACCGAGGTGCAGCTGATGCTCATCGCGCGGTCGCTGGGGCTGTCATGAGCGAGCAGAGCGGCAAGTCGATCATCCAGCGGGGCTTGTGGTTCGAGGAGTTCGAGATCGGCACCACCTACCTGCACCGTCCCGGCCGCACCATCACCGAGGCCGACAACGTCTTGTTCACCACGCTGACGATGAACACCCAGTCGCTGCACCTGGACGCGGCCTGGGCCGCCGAGCAGCCGGGCTTCCGGGGGGAGCGGTTGGTGAACTCGATGTTCACCCTGTCCACGCTGGTCGGCCTGTCCGTCTCGCAGTTGACGCTGGGGACCATCGTCGCCAACCTGGGCTTCTCCGAGGTGTCGTTTCCCAAGCCCGTCTTTCACGGCGACACCCTCTACGCGGAGACGGTGTGCACCGGCAAGCGCGAGTCCAAGAGCCGGCCCGGCGAAGGGATCGTCACCCTCGAGCACACCGGGCGCAACCAGCACGGCGACGTCGTCGCGCGCGCGGTGCGGACCACGCTGGTCCAAAAGCGGCCAGACGGTGAGGAGTCACGATGAACCTGCACTCCGCCGGCCCGGGGTGGCTGTTCTGCCCGGCCGATCGTCCCGAGCGGTTCGCAAAGGCCGCCGCCGCGGCCGACGTGGTGATCCTCGACCTCGAGGACGGCGTGGCCGAAGCGGACAAGCCCGCCGCCCGCAAGGCGCTGCGGGAGACCCCGCTGGATCCCGAGCGCACCGTGGTGCGCATCAACGCGGCGGGCACCGAGGAATACGCCCGGGACCTGGACGCCCTGGCCGAGACGGCGTACACGACGGTGATGCTGTCGAAGACCGAGTCGGCCGCGCAGGTGTCCGCGCTGGCACCGCGCGACGTCATCGCGCTGATCGAGACGCCCCGCGGGGCGGTGTTCACCACCGAGATCGCCGCCGCCGACGGGACCGTCGCGATGATGTGGGGCGCCGAGGACCTGGTCGCCGCCCTTGGCGGCAGCTCCAGCCGGCTGGCCGACGGCACCTACCGCGACGTCGCCCGCCACGTCCGGTCGACGGTTCTGCTGGCGGCGTCCACCTTCGGCCGCATCGCGCTCGACGCGGTGCATTTGGACATCCGCGACCTCGACGGCCTGCGCGCGGAAGCCAACGACGCCGTCGCGGTGGGCTTCCACGGGACGGTCTGCATTCACCCGACCCAGATTCCGGTCGTGCGCGACGCCTACCGACCCAGCGAGGACAAAGTCGACTGGGCGCGAAGGGTATTGGCGGCCGCCCGCACCGAGCGCGGCGTTTTCGCCTTCGAGGGGCAGATGGTGGACTCGCCGGTGCTCAAGCACGCGGAGATGCTGGTGCGCAGGGCGGGGCAATCCGCCGCCCAGTGACCGCCCACAGCGCCGTGCCCGACGGCGCGACACGGTCGCGATCGCCGCGGTCTCTTCTGATTTGAGCGCATAATGGTCAGTACGCCAGTGTCGCGGCGAGCGGAGACTTTCGGGTAGCTGGTCATCGACTTCGGCTCGCGGCGGGTCTCGGGAGCTTTGCTGTGACCCCTGCGGCACCGAGGTAGGGAGACGGTATGGCAAAGGCGCCTGAACTGCCGATGACCGTCGACCTGGACCCGGTGCAACTCGTCGCCGCGGACGGCACACCGACGCCCGAACTCCGCTACGGCCGCGACCTTCCCGCCGAGACACTGTGCTGGCTCTACGAGATGATGGCGGTCACCCGGGAGCTGGACACCGAGTTCGTCAACCTCAAGCGCCAGGGGGAGTTGGCGCTGTTCGCGTCCTGCCGCGGTCAGGAAGCCGCCCAGGTGGGCGCGGCGGCCCCTTTGCGCAAGACGGACTGGCTGTTTCCCCAATACCGGGAGCTCGGCGTGTATCTGGTGCGCGGCATCCCGCCCGGGCACGTCGGGGCGGTGTGGCGCGGAACCTGGCACGGCGGACTGGAATTCACCAAGAAATGCTGCGCCCCGACCTCGATTCCGATCGGCACCCAGACCCTGCACGCCGTCGGCGCGGCGATGGCCGCGCAGCGTCTCGGCGAGGATTCGGTGACGGTGGCCTTCCTCGGCGACGGTGCCACCAGCGTCGGGGACGTGCATGAGGCGCTGAACTTCGCGGCCGTGTTCGCCACGCCGTGCGTGTTCTTCGTGCAGAACAACCAGTGGGCGATTTCGGTGCCGATCCACAAACAGACCAGGGCACCGTCGATCGCGCACAAGGCAATCGGGTACGGCATGCCCGGGGTCCGGGTGGACGGCAACGACGTGCTGGCCTGCTACGCCGTGATGGCCGAGGCCGCCGGCCGCGCCCGGGCCGGCGGTGGCCCGACCCTGATCGAGGCGGTCACCTACCGGCTCGGCCCGCACACCACCGCCGATGATCCCAGCCGCTACCGGACCCAGGAGGAGGTGGACCGCTGGGCGGCGCTCGACCCGATCCCGCGCTACCGCACCTACCTGCAGGGGCAGGGCCTGTGGTCGGACCGCTTGGCGGAGCGTGTTGCTGCCCGTTGCAAGCGGATGCGCGCCGAGTTGCGCGACGCGGTGTGCGGGGCACCCGATTTCGACGTCGACGAGGTGTTCACCACCGTGTACGCCGAGATGACGCCCGGGCTCGAGGCGCAGCGCCAACAGCTGCGGGCCGAACTGGGGAGGCCCGAATGACCCAGCTCGCGGATCGACCCGCCGGTCCGGCCGAAACCCTCACTCCGGCCTCGCAGAACGTAGCGCTCGGTGCGCAGTCGCTGACCATGGTGCAGGCGCTCAACCGAAGCCTGCATGACGCGATGGCCGCCGACGACCGGGTGCTGGTGTTCGGTGAGGACGTCTCGGTCGAGGGTGGGGTGTTCCGGGTGACCGACGGACTCGCCGGAACGTTCGGCGACACGCGCTGTTTCGACACGCCGCTGGCCGAATCCGCCATCATCGGCATCGCGGTCGGGCTGGCGTTGCGCGGCTTCGTCCCGGTGCCGGAGATTCAATTCGACGGGTTCTCCTACCCCGCTTTCGATCAGGTGGTCAGCCATCTGGCGAAGTACCGCACCCGCACCCGCGGCGAAATCGACATGCCGGTCACGGTGCGAATCCCCTCCTTCGGTGGAATCGGTGCCGCAGAACATCATTCGGAGTCCACCGAGTCGTATTGGGCCCATACCGCGGGTCTGAAGGTGGTGGTTCCCTCCGGCCCGGCCGACGCGTACTGGCTGCTTCGCCACGCGATCGCCTGCCCGGACCCGGTGATGTTCCTCGAGCCGAAGCGGCGCTATCAGGTCCGCGGCACGGTCGACACCGAGCGGACGGAACCGCCGATCGGGCAGGCGATGGTGCGAAGGCCCGGCTCCGACGTGACGGTCGTGGCCTACGGCAGCCTGGTCGGCACCGCCGTCGCCGCGGCCGAAGATGCGCAGCGGCAACGTGGTTGGAGCATCGAGGTCATCGACCTGCGGTCACTGGTCCCGTTGGACTTCGAGACCGTGGCCGCGTCGGTTCATCGGACCGGACGTTGTGTGGTGATGCACGAGGGGCCGCGCAGCCTGGGGTATGGCGCCGAGTTGGCCGCCCGGATTCAAGAGGAGATGTTCTACGAGTTGGAGGCGCCGGTGTTGCGCGCCTGCGGATTCGACACCCCGTACCCGCCGGCCCGGCTGGAGCGACTCTGGCTGCCCGGCCCCGACCGGTTGCTGGACTGCGTCGAGCGTGCGTTGGGGCAGCCATGAGCACCGACGAAAGAGTGAAGGCGTTTCGCGTCCCCGATCTCGGCGAGGGGTTGCAGGAAGTGACCGTGACGCACTGGAACGTCGCCGCCGGCGACGACGTCGAGCTCAACCAGGTGTTGTGCTCGGTGGAGACGGCGAAGGCGGAGGTGGAGCTGCCCAGCCCGTATGCGGGTCGGATCGTCGAAACACACGGCGGCGAAGGCGATGTGCTGCCGGTGGGGGCGGTGTTGGTCCGCATCGATACGGCCGCGCTGAACGGCGACGATCGCGGGGACGCCGGGACGGTCCCCACTTTGGTCGGCTATGGCGCCGACGCCGGCATCGACGCCAGCCGACGAACCCGCCGCCCGCTCGCCTCCCCTCCGGTGCGCAGATTGGCCAAGGACCTGATGGTCGACCTGCGGTCGCTGCAGGGCGATCCCGACAGCATCATCACCCGCGCGGACGTGCTGGCGGCCGCGGGCCAGAACGGCGCCGACGTCCGGCCGGTCCGTGGCGTGCAGGCGCGGATGGCCGAGAAGATGATGTTGTCGCACCGCGAGATCCCCTCCGCCACAGTCAGTGTCGCGGTCGACTGCACCGAATTGCTGCGGCTGTCCGACCGGGTGTCGACGGAGGAGAAGATCACGCCGTTCGTCCTGACGATGCGGCTGCTGCTCGTCGCGTTGCGCCACAACGAGATTCTCAACTCGACATGGGTCGACTCGCCCGACGGACCGGCGGTTCGCGTCGACCATCGCGTGCACCTGGGATTCGGAGTCGCGTCCCCGCGTGGGCTGCTGGTCCCGGTGATCACCGACGCGCACACCAAGACGACCCGCGAACTGGCAACACGGGCAACCGAATTGATCACCGGCGCGCGAGCGGGCACGCTGACCCCGGCGGAACTGCGCGGCTCCACCTTCACCGTCTCGAATTTCGGTGCGCTGGGCGCCGACGACGGCGTGCCGGTGATCAACCATCCGGAGGCGGCCATCCTGGGAATGGGGGCGATCAAACCGCGCCCGGTGGCCGTCGGTGATCAGCTCGTGGTGCGCCCGACCATGACGCTCACCTGCGTGTTCGACCACCGCGTCGCCGACGGCGCGCAGGCGGCCCAGTTCGTCACCGAGCTGAGGGATTTGGTTGAGTCACCGATGACCGCGCTGCTGGACCTGTAGTCGGCTGTGCGGCGGTTACCGGCGCTGCGCCGCGGCCAATCGCTGGGCGAACTCCGGTGACTGGATGGAATAGGCTTGCGGCCCGAGTTCGGTGCGCATGGCGAACACGTGTTGTTCGTGATCGAGCGATCCCGGGCTGGCGGTGGCGCGCATGGTGGCCTTCGTCGCCAGGACGACCTCGCGCGGGGCCGCCGCGGGCCCGGCCGCCAGCTCCAGCGCCGCGGCGACGGGATCGTCGGCGACGGCCAGCGCCAAGCCGTGGTGCACGGCGGCTTCGGCGTCGAAACGCATGCCGAAGAGCAGTGCCGCGCGGGCGACCTGCGGGCCCACCGCCCGCTGCAGCATCCACGTCGCACCGCCGCCGGGGTGCAGCCCCAGCTTCTGGAATCGGGCGTCGAACATCGCCGCCGGCCCGGCGATGCGGACGTCGGCCGCCAATGCGAGATTCAGGCCCGCGCCGACGGCCGCGCCGTTGACCGCGGCGATGGTGGGCAACCGGCAACTGCCGACGGCCATGAAGCCGTCGTAGAGCTGCTGCAGACCCGTCTCGGCTTTGTCGCCGCCGGCGGCTCCGAGCGCGCTCAGATCCGCGCCGGCGCAAAATGCCTTGCCGGCACCGGTGACCACCACGGCGTGCACGTCGGGATCGGATTCCGCCCGCTCGATGGCCGCGCGCAGCCGCGCCGACATCTCGGCGGTGACCGCGTTGCGCCGGTCGGGGTCGTTGACGGTGATCAGCGCGACGCGATTGTCGACGGTGTACAAGACGAGGTCTGACTGGGCCATCGGGTACCTCCGCGGCTCGGGGGATGGCGGGTCTTGGGCGACGCACGGTTACGGCGCCGCCGGCTGCGACTCGGGGCAGGGGTAAGGGTACTGCGGGGCGTCGGGGTGGTTTTTCGCCACGTCGGTTGCCGTATGAGTGTGGAACCGCCCGGTCCTGAACAGCCGATTAATTGCCTGCGCTTCGGCGCCGTCGCGGATTGCTTAGCGCCGACAAACGCGAACGCTATTGGGGTGGCCGCGGAATTCAGCAAAGAATCGTTGTGCAAGAACGAATGCGTTAGCGGTTTCCTCGTTCAGACCTCGATCGCAGTCCGCGCGATCGGACCGCGTTGATTACAAAGATGTATTTAAAGAGGCGACGTTCTCCTCGACCTCGGGTCTCGCCAACTTCGTCGCCAGTTCATCGAGCGCCGCCTGGCGCCGTCTCACCGCCCACGCCCGTTGATCCGGCTGCGCGCCGGAAACGACCGTCTTGGGCACCGCGTCACTGCGCAATCTGGTGTTCGCGTAGTGGATTGCGGCATCGATCATTTCGATGTAGCGCTCCGCTTCGTCGAGGGCGCACGTGCCCTCGATGCGCTGGACCTCATCCCAGCAGGGATAAGAGGAGTATCTGGCATCGAGCCGTTGCCGCGATACCTGTAGACCGAAGTAGCCGCGCCAGTCTCGGCTTAGCCACCCCCGTGTCTTGACCTCGACTTTGATCCTATTTCCCAGGCCGGCTACGAACTTTGGTTTTCCAACTCGTACCACCGGTTGCCAGTCGTCCGACGTCATCATCGACCACCCCTCGAATAGAGACGCCTTTAAGTCATGATCCCCCTGCTGGCGTCATCTGCTCGCACGACACGCCAATTGTGGTTCCCGAACCGTCTAATAGGCAAACTCTGGGCGACGCGCAGCGATGAAACCGTTGTTAAAAACCATTTCCACCGGGTGACGTTCGTGCGACGGGCCGGCCAGAGAAGGCGCATCGCGGCCTCGCGCGCACTCCGCACTTTCGCCCGGCGGTGGGGCGGGCCAGACTTGTGGGATGAAGACACGCGATCTGACCGCCCACACGCCGACCGGGGCGCCCCCGCCGCCATGCCACCGCTGGCCGCAGGCGCCGACGGCGGCGCGAGCGGCGTGATGGTGCCCGCCGGCGGGTCTGCGCCGGAGCCGCCCCGCCAGTTGAACGGCCTTTCGGACATACGCGCGTTCTTCCACACCAACAAGGTGCCGCTGTACTTCATCTCGCCGACGCCGTTCAACCTGCTCGGCGTCGATCGCTGGATACGGAACTTCTTCTACCTCACCTACTTCGACTCTTTCGAGGGCACCCACTCGCGCGTGTTCGTGCCGCGGCGGCGCGACCGCCGCGATTTCGACTCCATGGACGAGGTGTGCAGCCACCTCCTGTCCGACCCCGAGACGCTCGAGTTCATCGCCGGTAAAGGTCCCGGCGGCAAGTGCTGCTTTGTGATGATGAACGAGGAAATCCAGGCCCTCGCGCGGTCCGCGGGCCTCGAGGTCATGCATCCGCCGATCGAGTTGCGCAATCGCCTGGGCTCCAAGATCGTCATGACGCGCCTGGCCGAGGAGGCGGGGGTACCGAGCGTGCCCAACACGATCGGGCGGGCCGGCTCGTACGACGAACTGCTGGCGCTCGCACAAGACGCCGGCTTGGGCGATGACCTCGTCATCTCGATCGCGTATGGCAATGCCGGCAGCGGGACGTTCTTTGTGCACGGTCAGCGCGACTGGGACGAGCACGCCGGTGACCTGGTCGGGCAGGACCTCAAGGTCATGAAGCGCATCCGCAATGTGGAGGTGTGCCTCGAGGGCGCCGTGACCCGCCACGGCACCGTGGTCGGGCCCGCGATGACCAGTCTCGTCGGCTATTCGGAGCTGACGCCGAGCCGGGGCAGTTGGTGCGGCAACGACATCTGGCACGAGGTGCTTCCGCCCGCCCAGACGCACGCCGCGCGAGAAATGGTGACAAAGCTGGGCGACGTCATGCGCCGCGAGGGCTATCTCGGTTACTTCGAGGTGGACCTGCTGCATGACCTCGACTCCGACGAGCTCTACCTCGGCGAGGTGAATCCTCGCCTGAGCGGCGCGAGTCCGATGACGAACCTGACCACCGAGGCCTACGCCGACATGCCGCTGTTTCTGTTTCACCTGCTCGAGTACATGGACGTGGAGTACGAGCTCGACATCGACGAGATCAACGCGCGCTGGGAGCGGGGCTACGGCGAGGACGAGGTCTGGGGCCAGGTGATACTCACCGAGACCTCGCCGGATATCGAGATCTTCACCGCAACACCACGCACCGGAGTATGGCGCATCGACGACGACGGTCGGGTCTCCTTTTCGCGGACCGCCAACGACTGGGCCACGCTCCTCGACGGCTCCGAGGCCTTTTACATGCGGGTCGCGGCGCCCGGCGACTTGCGTTCCGAGGGCGCCCAACTCGGCGTGCTCATCACCCGCGCGCACTTGCAGACCGACGACTATCAGCTCAGCGAGCGGTGCCAGCGCTGGGTCAAGGGCATGAAGGCGAAGTTCACCTCAACGCCCCTGACGCCCGCCGCGCCGATCGTCTCGCGGCTCGTCGCCCGCGCGTGAGCGTCCCGGCGGGAATCTCACTGGACAACTGGCTGTCGCCGCCGTATTCGCGGTGGTCGTTCCAGCACGTCGAAGACATGGTTCCGACGGTGACCATCGCGCGCGGGACCGGGCCGGTCGCGGCGCTGCCCGCGGCCCCTGCGCCGGTGGCCGAGATCCGGGTGACCAGCACCAACGGGGCGACCACGACCGTCGGCGCGGTGATGGCCGCCACCGTTACCGACGGCTGGGCCGTCGCGCACCGCGGCTCGCTGGTGGCCGAGGAGTATCTCGACCACCTCAGGGCGGACAGGCGACATCTGCTGTTCTCGGTGAGCAAGTCGATGGTGGCGGCCGTCGTCGGCGCGTTGCACGGCGCCGGTTCGATCGAGGTTGACGCGCCGGTGACGAAATACGTTCCCGCCCTAGCGGACTGCGGTTACGACGGTGCGACGGTGCGCCACCTGCTGGACATGAGGTCCGGCATCGCCTTCTCGGAGAACTACGACGACCCGGCCGCGGAGATACACCTGCTCGACCAGGCGATGGGCTGGGCGCCCAAAAGGAAGGCGGACGGACCCGCCACGGTGCACGACTTCCTGCTGACCCTGCGCCAGAAGTCGCCGCATGGCGGCCCGTTCGAATATCGCTCGTGCGAAACCGACGTCCTCGGGTGGATCTGTGAGGTCGCCGGCGGCCGGCGGATGACCGACCTGATGTCCGAACTGCTGTGGACCCGCATCGGCGCCCAGAGCGACGCCACCATCGGTGTCGATCCCGCCGGCACCGGATTTTTCGACGGCGGCATCAGCGCATGCCTGACGGACATGATCCGGTTCGGCTCGCTGTTCCTGCGCGACGGCGTGTCGCTGACCGGCCGGCAGGTGGTGCCACCGGCATGGATCGCCGACACCCTCGACGGCAGTCCCGACTCGCGTGCGGCGTTCGCCGCCAGCCCCGACCACGACACCGATCTGCCCGGCGGGATGTACCGCAACCAGATGTGGTTTCCCTACCCGGGCAACGACGTCGTGTTGTGCCTGGGCATGTGCGGCCAGATGATCTACGTCAACCGCCCCGCCGAGCTGGTCGCGGCCAAGGTGTCCGCCCAGCCGCACTCCCACGAGCCGCACATGCTGGACACGCTGCGCGCCTTCGACGCGGTGGCACGCGAACTGGCCGGAATCGCGCGTTAGTGCCCCCGGCACGACTCGAACGTGCGACCTAGGGATTAGAAGGCCCTTGCTCTATCCACCTGAGCTACGGAGGCAATGTGCAGGTCATTCTATTCCACCGGCGTGTCGTGCCCGACTCGCCGCCGCGCCGCGCGCGAAAAGCGTTCGCGCGCCGCGGTTATCGGCTATGGTTGGGAACCTCGACACACGTAGAACATCGGCCGGTCATCGGCCGTTAACCGCAAGGATGCGTGTGCATACCGTCGAGGGGTGGCGTTGCTATGAGCGTGACCACGCACGTGGCTTCACGGTGCTCGTGGGCTGGTAACCAGGCCGTACGCCTGGCGGGCGATGCGATGGATGCCTATCGGGTCGGCACGTTGTTGCTGCGCGGCTCGCCATTGGCGCTGGGCTGCCTCGCCGGCTGGCTCTCCACGGAGTTTCCCCCGCACGTCGTGACGGGGCACGCGTTGTCGCGCGTCGCGCACCCGTCCATCGGACGGATCGGCGCCAGTTGGGCGGCGCAACGGGCGGACCGGGCGCTCAGCGCCGCGCTCGAGGAAGCCCTCGGTCCGGACTTCCGCGAGCAGGTCTGCCACCCGGCCGGCATCAGGCCCGTCTGCGCCCCGCGCGGCGGGATGTTGAACAGGCCCGGGCCGCACCGCCGGTACGCGGCGCAGACCTCCGACATCCCCTACGGTCCCGGTGGACGCGACAACCTGCTCGACATCTGGCGGCGCCACGACCTGGCGCCGGGGCGGCGGGCGCCGGTGCTGATCCAGGTTCCCGGCGGGGCGTGGACCGTCGGCGACAAGCGGGTGCAGGCCTACACGCTGATGAGCCGCATGGCCGAACTCGGCTGGATCTGCGTCTCGATCAACTACTGCAAGAGCCCGCGCTCGACGTTCCCCGCGCACCTCATCGACGTGAAGAGGGCGATCGCCTGGGTCCGCCAAAACATCGCCGACTACGGCGGTGATCCCGATTTCATCGCGATCACCGGCGGGTCGGCGGGCGGGCACCTGGCCTCGCTGGCCGCCCTCACCCCGAACGACCCGGCGTTCCAGCCCGGATTCGAAAGCGCCGACACCACGGTTCAGGCCGTCGCGCCCTATTACGGGGTGTACGACTTCACCGACGCCGAGCACATGCACGACCTGATGCTGCCGTTCCTGGAGCATTTCGTCATGAAGGCCCGCTACGCCGACGAGCCCGAGCGGTTCCGGGCGGCGTCGCCGGTCTCCTACGTGCACAGCGGGGCGCCACCCTTCTTCGTGCTGCACGGCGAGAAGGACGAATTGGTGCCCAGCAGCCAGGCCCGCGCCTTCTGTGCCGCGCTGCGTGCGGCCGGCGCCGCCACGGTGGCCCACGCCGAACTCGCCAACGCCCACCACGCGTTCGACATCCTCTCGACGGTCCGCTCGCGGCTGGCCGCCGACGCCGTCGCGGATTTCCTGGGCGTCGTGTACGGGCGGCGCGTCAGCCCGTTGCTGGACTTCGTCCCGCTGGCGGCCACGTCGGCCAGCTGAGCCGGCGGCGCCCGGCCCCGACCGCTCCTTTCACCAGCGCGGCAACCCGACTAGCGTTGTGTTGGCGATGGGGTTGGTGGTGGGTCCGAGGCAGGAGGCTTGATCTTCGGTGACAGGCTTGGCGGGTCGGTCGGAGAGCGATGACTGAGTCCGATGGGGTCGTGAAATTGTCCGACCAGCTGGGACCGGTCGACTATCTGATGCATCGGGGCGAAGCGAATCCGCGGACGCGGTCGGGGATCATGGCGCTGGAGCTCCTGGACACCACGCCGGACTGGGACAAGTTCCTGACCCGATTCGAAAACGCCTCCCGACGGGTGTTGCGGCTGCGGCAGAAGGTGGTCGTGCCGACCCTGCCGACGGCGTCGCCGCGCTGGGTGGTGGACCCCGACTTCAACCTCGAGTTCCACGTCCGGCGGATGCGGGTGGCCGAACCCGGCACGATGCGCGACGTCTTCAACCTCGCCGAGGTGATGCTGCAGTCGCCGATGGACATCTCCCGGCCGCTGTGGACGGCCACCCTGGTCGAGGGTCTGCCCGACGGGAAGGCCGCGACGCTGCTGCACGTCAGCCACGCGGTCACCGACGGCGTCGGCGGGGTGCAGATGTTCGCCGAAATCTACGACCTGGAGCGCAACCCGCCGGCCAAGCCGACGCCCCCGCTGCCCATTCCGCAGGACCTCACGCCCAATGACCTGATGCGCCAAGGCATCAACCACCTGCCCACCGCCGTGGTCGGCGGCGTCCTGAGCGCGGTGTCCGGGGCGGTCTCGGCGGCCGGGCGTGCGGTCCTCGAACCCGCGTCCACCGTGTCCGGCGTCGTGGGTTACGCCCTCTCGGGCATGCGGGTGCTCAACCGGGCGGCCGAGCCGTCGCCGCTGCTGCGGCGGCGCAGCCTGGCCACCCGCACCGAGGCGATCGACATTCCGCTCGCCGACCTGCACCGGGCCGCGAAGGCCGGTGGGGGATCGATCAACGACGCCTATCTCGCCGGCCTCTGCGGCGCATTGCGCCGCTACCACGAGGCGCTCGGCGTGCCCATCAGCACGCTGCCGATGGCGGTGCCGGTGAACCTGCGGGCCGAGGCCGACACGGCCGGGGGCAACCGGTTCACCGGCGTCAACCTGGCCGCGCCCGTGGGTACCGTCGACCCGGTTTCGCGGATGAAGAAGATCCGCGCGCAGATGACGCAGCGCCGCGACGAGCCCGCGATGAACATCATCGGTTCCGTCGCGCCACTGCTCAGCGTCCTGCCGACCGCGGTGCTCGAGGGCCTCACCGGTTCGGTGATCGGCTCCGACGTGCAGGCCAGCAACGTCCCGGTGTACCCCGGAGACACCTACATCGCCGGCGCAAAGGTGTTGCGGCAGTACGGTATCGGCCCGCTGCCGGGGGTGGCGATGATGGTCGTGCTGATCTCGCGCGGCGGCTGGTGCACCATCACCGTGCGTTACGACCGGGCGGCGGTGCGCAACGAGCCGCTGTTCGCCCAATGCCTGTTGGAGGGCTTCGACGAAATCCTGGCGCTGGCCAGTGATTCGGCACCCCACGCGGTGCCCGCCTCGTTCACCGAACCGGCGACGTCGGCGCGGACGGTGGCGGGCTCATGAGCGCCGAGAAAGACGAAGGAACTGCTGGCGGGGACATGCGTCTGCCCGGCTCGGTCGCCGAAATCATGGCCAGCCCGCCGGGCCCCAAGATCGGCGCGTTCTTCGACCTCGACGGGACGCTGGTGGCCGGCTTCACGGCGGTGATCCTCACCCAGGAGCGGCTGCTGCGCCGCGACATGGGCGTGGGTGAGCTGCTCGGCATGGTGCAGGCCGGCCTGAGTCACACGCTGGGCCGCATCGAGTTCGAGGATCTCATCGGCAAGGCCGCCGCCGCGCTCGCCGGCCGCGTGCTCGACGACCTGGAGGAGATCGGTGAGCGACTGTTCGTGCAGCGCATCGAGTCACGGATCTACCCGGAGATGCGCGAGTTGGTGCGCGCGCACGTGGCTCGCGGGCACACCGTGGTGCTCAGCTCCTCGGCCCTGACCATCCAGGTCAACCCGGTGGCGCGGTTCCTGGGCATCTCGAACATGTTGACCAACAAGTTCGAGACCACCGAGGACGGGATCCTCACCGGCGGCGTGCAGAAGCCGATCCTGTGGGGACCCGGCAAAGCCGCTGCGGTGCAACGGTTTGCGGCCGAGAACGGCATCGACCTCAAGGACAGCTACTTCTACGCCGACGGCGACGAGGACGTCGCCCTGATGTATCTGGTCGGCAACCCGCGCCCGACCAATCCCGAGGGCAAGATGGCCGCCGTGGCCAAGCGCCGCGGCTGGCCGATCCTGCGATTCAGCAGCCGGGGTCCGGTGGGTCTGCGGCGCCAGCTGCGCACCCTCGCCGGCTTCGGCTCGATGTTCCCGGTCGCCGCCGGTGCCGTGGGCATCGGCGTGCTGACCCGCAACCGCCGGCGCGGCGTCAATTTCTTCACCTCGACGTTCTCCCAGCTGTCGCTGGCGATCACCGGCGTGCACCTCAACGTCATCGGCCAGGAGAACCTGACCGCGCAGCGGCCGGCGGTGTTCATCTTCAATCACCGCAACCAGGTTGACCCCGTCATCGCCGGCGCGCTGGTGCGCGACAACTGGATCGGCGTGGGCAAGAAGGAGCTGCAGAAGGACCCGGTCATGGGGACGCTCGGCAAGCTGCTCGATGGCGTGTTCATCGACCGCGACGATCCCGTCGCGGCGGTCGAGACGATGCGCGAGGTCGAGGACCGGGCCAGGAAGGGGCTGTCGATCGTGATCGCCCCCGAAGGCACCCGGGTCGACACCACCGAGGTCGGGCCGTTCAAGAAGGGGCCGTTCCGCCTGGCCATGGCGGCCGGCATCCCGATCGTTCCGATCGTGATCCGCAACGCCGAGATCGTCGCCGCCCGGAACTCCACCGTGGTCAATCCCGGCACGGTCGATGTCGCGGTGTTTCCGCCGATTTCGGTGCAGGACTGGACCGTCGAGAACCTGCCGGAGCGCATCGCCGAGGTTCGCCAGCTGTACCTGGACACGCTGGCCGACTGGCCCGTCGGCGACGAGCTGCCCCAGGTCGGCCTGTACGCGGAGAAGAAGACCGCGACGAAGGCCAAGGCGCCGGTGAAAAAGACTGCGGCCAAAGCTGTCCCGAAGGCGACGGCGAAGAAGGCCGCGCCCGCGAAGAAGGCCGCGCCGAAACCCCCTCCCGCCGAGGAAGCCGTCAACGCCGAACCGACCGAAGGGCAGCCGTGACCGAACCGGCCGCGGATACCACCGCGGTCCTCACCGGCGAGGACTCGCTGGTGCTGGCGTCCATGGCGTCGCCGGTCGAGCGTCAACTGGTCACAAGCTGGATGGCTCAACAGTGCGGCGACAAGCCGGGGGCCAGATTCGACGTCCTCGAACTGCCGCCGCCCAACGCGCCACCCGACGCGCTGACCGCACTGATCGAGCGTCTCGAGGCCGGCGGCGACGGCGACCGTTCCATCGTGCCGGTACGGGTGTTCTGGCTGCCGCCACCGGATCGCGGCAGGATCGCCAAGCTGGCCGGCCTGCTGCCCGGGCGGGATCCCTACCACCCCAACGACCGTCAGCAGTTGCACATCGTGCGCAACGCCCCCCGGCGGGCGCGGGTGGTGGCCGGCGAACCGGCAAAGGTGTCCGAACTGCGCCAGCAATGGCGCGACATCACCGTCGGCGAGAACGAGACCGACTTCGCCCGGTTCGTGATCCGCCGCGCGCTGCTGGCGCTGGAACGAGTGGAGTATCGAATCCTGGGGCCGCAGTACAAGTCTCCGCGGCTGGTGAAGCCGGAGATCTTGGAGTCCAGCCGGTTTCGCGCCGGGCTGAAGAAGATCCCCGGCGCGACCGTCGAGGAAGCCGGCCGGATGCTCGACGAACTCTCCACCGGCTGGAGCAGGGTGTCCGTCGACCTCGTGTCCGTGCTCAGCAGGGCGATCAGCCGCGGGTTCGATCCGGAGATCGACTACGACGGGTATCAGGTCGCGGCGATGCGCGCCGCCCTGGAAACCCATCCCGCGGTGCTGTTGTTCTCGCACCGCTCCTACATCGACGGCGCGGTGGTCCCCGTGGCGATGCAGGAGAATCGGCTGCCGCCCGTGCATGTGTTCGCGGGGATCAACCTGTCATTCGGCGCGATGGGTCCGCTGTTGCGCCGGTCCGGGGTCATCTTCATCCGCCGCAACATCGGCGCAAACCCGCTCTACAAGTACGTCCTGCGCGAATACGTCGGCTACATCGTCGAAAAGCGGTTCAACCTGAGTTGGTCCATCGAGGGCACCCGGTCGCGCACCGGCAAGATGCTGCCCCCGAAGCTCGGCCTGCTGTCCTACGTCGCCGACGCCTACCTGGACGGCCGCAGCGAGGACATCCTCCTGCAGCCGGTGTCCATCAGTTTCGACCAGCTGCACGAGACCGACGAGTACGCGGCCTACGCCCGCGGCGGCGAGAAGACGCCCGAAGGCGTCGGCTGGCTGTACAACTTCATCCGCGCGCAGGGCGAGCGCAACTACGGCAAGATCTACGTCCGCTTTCCCGAAGCCGTGTCGATGCGCCAATACCTCGGCCCGGCCCACGGCCCCATGACCCACGACCAGGACGCGAAAAGGCTTGCGCTGCAGAAGATGTCATTCGAGGTCGCCTGGCGGATCCTGCAGGCGACGCCGGTGACCGCGACGGGCCTGGTGTGTGCGCTGCTGCTGACCACCCGCGGCGCGGCGCTGACGCTCGACCAGCTGCACCACACCCTGCAGGACTCGCTCGACTATCTGGAACGCAAGCAGACCCCCATGTCGACGAGCGCGTTGCGGCTGCGCTCGCGCGACGGGGTGCGGGCGGCGGTCGACGCGTTGTCCAACGGGCACCCGATCACCCGGGTCGACGGCGGCCGCGAGCCGGTGTGGCGCATCGCCCCCGACGAACAGCACGCGGCGGCGTTCTACCGCAACTCGCTGATCCACGCCTTCCTGGAGACGTCGATCGTCGAACTCGCGCTGGCCCACGCCCGGCACGTCGAGGGCGACCGCATGCAGGCCTTCTGGGATCAGGCGATGCGGCTGCGCGACCTCCTGAAGTTCGACTTCTACTTCGCGGACTCGGCGGCGTTTCGGGAGAACATCGCCGAAGAGATGGCCTGGCACGACGATTGGGAAGCCCACGTCGCCGCCGGCGGCGAGGAGATCGACGCGCTGCTGTTCGCCAAGCGGCCGCTGATGGCGGACGCGATGCTGCGGGTGTTCTTCGAGGCGTACGAGATCGTCGCCGACGTGCTGCGGGACGCGCCACCCGACGTCGATCAGAAGGAATTGACGGAATCCGCGCTCGGGGTTGGCCGACAATACGTGGCGCAGACGCGCGTCCGCAGCAGCGAATCGGTGTCGACGCTGCTGTTCGCCACCGCGTACCAGGTGGTCGCCGATCAGGACCTGATCGCACCCGCGCCCGATCTCGCCGAACGGCGGATCGCTTTCCGGCGGGAACTTGGGGGCATCCTGCGGGACTCCGATCACGTCGGACGGATCGCCCGCGACCAGTTCGTCGCCCGCGAGACCAAGGCGCGTGAGGAGCGCCTGCCTCGATAGCCGCCGGCGCACGGCCATACCCTGGCTGTATGACGGTCGATCGGGCTGTGGCCCCACGCGCGCTGGTGTGGCCGATGCTGACCGGCGTTGCCGTGCTGGCCGGCTGCACGGCCGCCGGCATCGGAGCCCTGTCGCTGGCCGACGCGCTGACGGCCACCGGCCTGCCGAACCCCGGCCCCGCTACCACTCTGGGGCTGCCGTTCGTCCGGGCGGCCGGGGAGATCGCCGCGGTGCTCGCGGTCGGGTCGTTCCTGTTCGCGGCCTTTTTCGTGCCGCCGCAACGCAACGGCGTCCTGGACGCCGACGGCTATCGGGCGCTTCGCCTGGGAACGGTCGCGTCGGGGGTGTGGGCGGTGTGCGCCGCGCTGCTGGTCCCGCTCACCATTTCCGACGTGTCGGGGCGGCCGCTGGTCGCGCTCCTGGACCCGGTGCGGATCTGGTCGGTGGCCGGTCTGGTCACCAACGCCTCCGCGTGGCGCTGGACTGCGGCGCTGGCCGCGGTGGTGATGCTGGCCAGCCTGCCGGTGTTGCGCTGGTCGTGGACGCCGCTGCTGTTCGCCGGCTCCCTGCTGACGCTGATCCCGCTGGGGTTGACCGGCCACTCGTCCGCCGGCGGGGCGCACGACCTGGCCACCAACAGCCTGCTGATCCACCTGGTGGCCGCCGCGCTGTGGGCCGGTGGCCTGCTCGCGCTCGCCGCGTACGGGCTGCGCGGCGGGGGGTATGTCGCCCTGGCGGCACGGCGGTTCTCCGCGATCGCGCTGTGGTGTTGGGTCGCGATGGCGCTCAGCGGTGTGGTGAACGCTGTGGTGCGCGTCCCGATCGGTGACCTGTTCACCTCGGACTACGGGCGCCTGGTGCTCGCCAAGTTCGCCGCGCTGTGCGTGCTGGGGATCCTCGGTTGGCGCCAGCGGCGCTCGGCGGTGTCCCGCTTGCAGGCGGAACCGGATCTTCCCGACGCGCGTCGCGCCCTGCTCCGGCTGGCGCTCGCCGAGGCCGCGGTCTTCGGGCTGACGTTCGGCGTCGCCGTCGGGCTGGGCCGCACCGCGCCGCCGCCCCCGCCGAACCGGCTGCCCTCGATCCCCGAGGCCGAGATCGGCTACGACTTCGACGGGCCGCTGACTCCGGCGCGCATCCTGTTCGACTGGCGCTTCGACCTGATCTTCGGCACGGCCGCCATCGTCTTCGCGGTTCTCTACGTGGCCGCCGTGCTGCGGCTGCGCCGCCGGGGGGATGCGTGGCCGCCGGGCCGGACCGCCGCGTGGCTGCTCGGCTGTTTCACGTTGCTGTTCGTCACCTCCTCGGGGATCGGCCGCTACATGCCGGCGATGTTCAGCGTGCACATGATCGCCCACATGGGCCTGTCGATGCTGGTCCCGATCCTGCTGGTGCTCGGCGCCCCGGTCAGCCTGGCGCTGCGGGCGCTGCCCGCCGCGGGCCGCGACGACCCGCCCGGGATGCGGGAATGGCTCTTGGCCGCGCTGCACAGCCGCTATTCACGCTTCGTCACCAACCCCGTGGTCGCCACCGTGTTGTTCGTCGCCGGGTTCTACGGGCTGTACCTTTCCGACCTGTTCGACACCGCCGTCAGCAGCCACGCGGGGCACCTGGCGATGAACGTGCACTTCCTGCTCAGCGGCTACGTCTTCTATTGGATCGTCATCGGGGTCGACCCCACCCCGCGCCCGATCCCCCCGCTGGCCAAGGTGGGCGTGGTGTTCGCGTCCCTGCCCCTGCACGCGTTCTTCGGGGTGGTGTTGATGGGCACCCGCAAAGTCCTCGGCGCCGACTACTACCGGTCGCTCGGATTGAGCTGGCACACCGACCTGCTGGGGGACCAGCGACTCGGCGGTGGCATCGCCTGGGCGGCGGGGGAGGTGCCCCTGGTGATCGTGATGCTCGCGCTGTTGGTGCAGTGGGCGCGCAGCGACAAACGCACGGCCCGCCGGCTGGACCGCGCCGCCGACCGCGACGACGACGCCGAGTTGGTCGCCTACAACGCGATGCTGGCCGAGTTGGCGCGGCGCGACGAGACGCCGAAGCGCTCCCACCAGCCCGCGGACTGATCCACAGTCGCGGTTCCTTCCACAGGGGCGATCGCTCGAACCCGTTTCGGGTCGGTGATACGCCGATCCCGTCGGTGGCGCCGGGCTCAATGGCAGCCAGGACGGGCGGTGAACGCGTTTTCCGCCCAATAGCAACCGAGAAGGGATCAGCCCAATGTTCGAAACCTCACTCACCGTCGTCGGACACATCGTCAACGACCCGCAGCGCCGCCGCGTCGGCGATCAGGATGTCATCAAATTCCGGGTGGCCAGCAATTCCCGCCGCCGTACCGCCGACGGCGGCTGGGAACACGGGAACTCGCTGTTCATCACCGTCAACTGCTGGGGAAAGCTGGTCACCGGCGTGGGTGCCGCGCTGGGCAAGGGCGCGCCGGTGATCGCGGTGGGCCACGTCTACACCAGCGAGTACGAGGACCGCGACGGCAATCGCCGCTCGTCGCTGGAGATGCGTGCGACGGCGGTCGGACCGGACCTGTCGCGGACCATCGTGCGGATCGAGAAGCCCGGCTACACCGGTCCCGACGTGGAACCCGTGGCCGTCGGCGGAACTTCGGTGGGTGCCGCCGACGTTGGTGGTGACGAGGACCTGAAGGCTCGCGAGGAACCGGCCTCGCCCGGTAACGCCGCTGCTTGACGGCGCCGGCCGTCCGTTCCGGCTTGACGGTCGGCTTAGGGGCGGGCCGAGGGCCGTCGGGCGGTGCCTAGGATGGTCCGCGAGATCACTCTGCAGAAAGGCATAACCGCGGCATGGCTGAGTTCATCTACACGATGAAAAAGGTCCGCAAGGCGCACGGCGACAAGGTGATCCTGGACGACGTCACGTTGAGCTTCTATCCGGGCGCCAAGATCGGTGTCGTCGGCCCCAACGGCGCCGGGAAGTCGAGCGTCTTGCGGATCATGGCCGGGCTGGACAAGCCCAACAACGGCGAGGCCTTTCTGGCGACCGGCGCCAGCGTCGGCATCCTGCAGCAGGAGCCGCCGCTGAACGAAGAGAAGACGGTGCGCGGCAACGTCGAAGAGGGGCTCGGCGACATCAAGGTCAAGCTGGACCGCTTCAACGAGGTCGCCGAACTGATGGCCACCGACTACTCCGACGCGTTGATGGAGGAGATGGGCCGGCTGCAGGAGGAGCTCGACCACGCCGACGCCTGGGACCTCGACTCGCAGCTCGAGCAGGCCATGGACGCGCTGCGCTGCCCGCCGCCGGACGAGCCGGTGACGAACCTGTCCGGCGGCGAGCGGCGCCGCGTGGCGCTGTGCAAGCTGCTGTTGTCCAAGCCCGACCTGCTGCTGCTGGACGAGCCGACCAACCACCTGGACGCCGAAAGCGTGCAGTGGCTGGAACAGCACCTGGCCGCCTACCCGGGTGCGGTGCTGGCGGTGACTCACGACCGCTATTTCCTGGACAACGTCGCCCAGTGGATCCTCGAGCTCGACCGCGGTCGTGCCTATCCCTACGAGGGCAACTACTCGACCTATCTGGAGAAGAAGGCCGAGCGGCTGTCGGTGCAGGGCCGCAAGGACGCCAAGCTGCAGAAGCGCCTCACCGAGGAGCTGGCCTGGGTGCGGCAAGGGGCCAAGGCGCGGCAAGCGAAGAACAAGGCCCGCTTGCAGCGCTATGAGGAGATGGCCGCCGAAGCGGAGAAGACGCGCAAGCTCGACTTCGAGGAGATCCAGATCCCGGTCGGGCCGCGGCTGGGCAACGTGGTCGTCGAGGTGGACCATCTCGACAAGGGCTACGACGGGCGCACCCTGATCAAGGACCTGTCCTTCACGCTGCCCCGCAACGGCATCGTGGGCGTCATCGGACCGAACGGTGTCGGCAAGACGACGCTGTTCAAGACGATCGTCGGGCTCGAGCAGCCCGACAGCGGGACGGTCAAGGTCGGAGAAACCGTCAAGCTCAGCTACGTGGACCAGTCCCGCGCCGGTATCGATCCCAAAAAGACCGTGTGGGAAGTCGTTTCGGACGGCCTGGATTACATCGAGGTCGGCCAGAACGAGATCCCGTCCCGCGCCTACGTCTCGGCGTTCGGCTTCAAGGGCCCAGACCAGCAGAAGCCGGCCGGCGTGCTGTCCGGTGGTGAGCGCAACCGGCTGAACCTTGCGCTCACGCTGAAAGAAGGCGGCAACCTGATCCTGCTCGACGAGCCGACCAACGACCTCGACGTCGAGACCCTGGGGTCGCTGGAGAATGCCCTGGAGAAGTTCCCGGGCTGCGCGGTGGTCATCTCCCACGATCGCTGGTTCCTGGACCGCACGTGCACGCACATCCTGGCCTGGGAGGGCGACGAGGACAACGAGGCCAAGTGGTTCTGGTTCGAGGGCAACTTCGGTGCCTACGAGGAGAACAAGGTCGAACGGCTCGGTGTCGACGCGGCGCGGCCGCACAGGCTGACCCACCGAAAGCTCACGCGCGACTAGTGTCAGCTGCGCAGCCCCGTCGAAGCGGCCCCGACGGCGGCTGTGGGGGCGCCCCCGTTGCGGGGCAGAGTGGGCGGTTGAGCACAATGGCATCTGTCATGAGTTGGGAGCCATCGGCATGACGATCGATCCCGGAGCCAAGCAGGCCCTCAAGCCGTGGACCGCCTTCAGCCAGCAGCAGGACATACCGGACTGGATTGCGCGGGCCTACATCGAGAGCTATCGCGGTCCGCAGGGCGACGAACCCGGGG
This sequence comes from Mycobacterium europaeum, assembly GCF_002102155.1. Lineage (GTDB taxonomy): Bacteria > Actinomycetota > Actinomycetes > Mycobacteriales > Mycobacteriaceae > Mycobacterium > Mycobacterium europaeum. The sequence continues at coordinate 28,545 of NZ_LQOU01000009.1, read as the reverse complement.
CGGGGCAATCCGGTCCGATCGACCTGACCGTCCCCAACGCCATCGTGACCCCCGGCATGCTCGGTGCCCACTATGAGCTCGGCCGCCACCGCCCCTCCGGCCAGAGCCGGGTCGCGGTCTACCCGCCGGACGACCCGGCCGGGTTCGGGCCGGCCCTGCAAGTCGTCACCGATCACGGCGGCATGCTGCTGGACTCCGTCACGGTGCTGCTGCACCGGCTCGGCGTGCCCTACGCCGCCATCATGACCCCGGTCTTCGAGGTGCAGCGCAACCCGAAGGGCGACCTTGTCAGCATCGATTCGAAGCCGCCCGGCGCCCCGCAATACGTGGGCGAGGCATGGATACACGTGCAACTGCTGCCGTCGGTCGACAGCAAGGGCCTGGCCGAAGTCGAACGGCTGTTGCCCAAGGTCCTGTCCGACGTGCAACAGGTCGCCAGCGACGCGGGCGTGCTGATCGACACCCTGACCGGGCTGGCCGCGGAAGTCGAAACCAACGCGCACGGCCGCTTCTCGGCCCCCGACCGCGAGGACGTCGCGGCGCTGCTGCGCTGGCTGGGCAACGGCAACTTCCTGCTGCTGGGCTACCAACGCTGCCGTGTCCACGACGGCCTGGTCTTCGGCGACGGTTCACCGGGCCTGGGCGTCCTGCGGGCCCGCACCGGGTCCCGCCCCCGGTTGACCGACGACGACACGTTGCTGGTGCTGGCCCAATCGGTCGTCGGCAGCTACCTGCGCTACGGCGCCTACCCGTACGCCATCGCGGTCCGGGAAAACGTCGGCGGCGAAGACGGCGTCGTCGAGCACCGCTTCGTCGGCCTGTTCACCGTCGCCGCGATGAACGCCGACGTCCTGGAGATTCCCACGGTCTCGACCCGGGTCCGCGACGCGCTCGCCCTGGCCGACAGCGACCCGATCCACCCCGGCCAGCTGCTGCTCGACGTCATCCAGACCGTCCCGCGCTCGGAACTGTTCACGCTGAGCGCCGAACGGCTGTTGGCGATGGCCAAAGCGGTGGTGGACCTGGGATCGCAACGGCGTGCGCTGTTGTTCTTGCGCGCCGACCGGCTCCAATACTTCGTCTCGTGCCTGGTCTACCTGCCCCGCGATCGCTACACCACGCAGGTGCGGCTGCAGATCGAGGACATCCTGGTGCGCGAATTCGGTGGCACGCGACTGGAATTCACCGCGCGGGTCAGCGAATCGCCTTGGGCCCTAATGCATTTCATGGTCCGGCTGCCCCAGAAAGAAGAGGCCGCGGCCCCGGTCGACGTCTCCGAGGACAACCGGGTCCGCATCCAGGGGATGCTGAGCGAGGCCGCGCGCACCTGGACCGACCGGCTGATCGCCGCGGCCGCGGAAGGCTCCGTCGACCATGGCGACGCCGAGCACTACGCGACCGCCTTCCCCGAGGTCTACAAACAGGCCGTCACCCCTGCCGATGCCATCGAGCACATCGCGATCATCAAAGAGCTGCAAGACAACTCGGTGAAGCTGGTGTTCTCCGAGCGCGGAGGGGAGGGGGCCGCCCAACTGACCTGGTTCCTGGGCGGGCGCACCGCCTCGCTGAGCCAGCTGCTGCCCATGCTGCAGAGCATGGGCGTGGTAGTGCTCGAGGAGCGGCCCTTCACGGTGACCCGCCCGGACGGGCTGCCGGTGTGGATCTACCAGTTCAAGATCTCCACGCACCCCACCATCGCCCCGGCGAAGACGGCGGCCGAGCGGGAGGCGACCGCCCAACGATTCGCCGACGCGGTCACCGCGATCTGGCAAGGTCGTGTCGAGATCGACCGCTTCAACGAGCTCGTCATGCGCGCGCGGCTGACCTGGCAGCAAGTCGTGCTGCTGCGCGCCTACGCGAAATACTTACGACAGGCGGGGTTTCCGTACAGCCAGTCCTACATCGAGTCGGTGCTCAACGAGCACCCCTCCACCGCCCGATCGCTGGTCGTCCTGTTCGAGGCGCTCTTCGATCCCCGCCCGTCCGGTACGTCGGCCAACCGCGACGCCCAGGCCGCGGCTGCCGCGGTCGCCGCCGACATCGACGCGCTGATGAGCCTGGACACCGACCGCATCCTGCGGGCGTTCGCCTCGCTCGTGCAGGCGACGTTGCGCACCAACTACTTCGTGACGCGAGAGGGCTCGGCCCGCGCCCGAAATGTGTTGGCCCTCAAGCTCGACGCCCAGCTCATCGACGAGTTGCCCCTGCCCCGGCCCAAATACGAGATCTTCGTCTATTCGCCGCGGGTCGAAGGCGTGCACCTGCGCTTCGGCCCGGTGGCACGCGGCGGGCTGCGCTGGTCGGACCGGCGCGACGATTTCCGCACCGAGATCCTCGGCCTGGTCAAGGCGCAGGCGGTGAAGAACGCCGTCATCGTGCCGGTCGGGGCCAAGGGCGGTTTCGTCGTCAAGCGGCCACCGATGGCGACCGGCGACCAGGCGGAGGACCGCGAAGCCGCCCGCGCCGAAGGCGTCGCCTGCTATCAGCTGTTCATCTCGGGATTGCTCGACGTCACCGACAACGTCGATCACAAAACGAAGAAGGTCAGCCCGCCGCCCGAGGTGATCCGTCGCGACGGCGACGACGCGTACCTGGTGGTGGCCGCGGACAAGGGCACCGCCACCTTCTCCGACATCGCCAACGACGTCGCCAAGTCCTACGGGTTCTGGCTGGGGGATGCGTTCGCCTCGGGCGGATCGGTGGGCTACGACCACAAGGCCATGGGCATCACCGCCAGGGGGGCGTGGGAGGCCGTCAAACGCCACTTCCGGGAGATGGGCGTCGACACCCAGGCTGAGGACTTCACCGTCGTGGGCGTCGGTGACATGAGCGGCGACGTGTTCGGCAACGGCATGCTGCTGTCCGAACACATCAGGTTGATCGCCGCTTTCGACCACCGGCACGTCTTCCTCGACCCCGATCCCGATACCGCGGCCTCCTGGCGGGAACGCAAGCGCATGTTCGACCTGCCCCGCTCCAGCTGGGACGACTACGACAAGTCGCTGATCAGCGAGGGCGGCGGGGTGTACAGCCGCGAGCACAAATCCATCCCCGTCAGCCCGCAGGTGCGCGAGGCGTTGGGCATCGACGGCTCGGAAGAGGACGTCACCGAGATGACCCCGCCCAGCCTGATCAAGGCGATCCTGCAGGCGCCGGTCGATCTGTTGTTCAACGGCGGGATCGGCACCTACATCAAGGCCGAATCCGAGTCCGACGCCGACGTCGGCGATCGCGCCAACGATCCGGTGCGGGTCAACGCAAGTCAGGTGCGCGCCAAGGTGATCGGCGAAGGCGGCAACCTGGGCGTGACCGCGCTCGGCCGGGTCGAGTTCGACCTGTCGGGCGGGCGGGTCAACACCGACGCCATGGACAACTCCGCCGGCGTGGACTGCTCGGACCACGAGGTCAACATCAAGATCCTGATCGACTCGCTGGTCACCGCCGGCAAGGTCGACCCCGGCGAGCGCAAAGAGCTGCTGGAGTCGATGACCGACGAGGTCGCGCAGCTGGTGCTCACCGACAACGAGGATCAGAACGACTTGATCGGCACCAGCCGCGCCAACGCGGCGAGCCTGCTGCCGGTGCACGGCAGGCAGATTCAGTACCTGGTCGACGAGCGGGGGCTGAATCGCGAACTGGAAGCGCTGCCTTCGGAGAAGGAGATCGACCGCAGGTGCGAGGCCGGCATCGGTCTCACCTCGCCCGAGCTGTGCACCCTGATGGCGCACGTCAAACTCGGGCTCAAAGAAGAGATGCTGAACACCGAACTGACCGAGCAGGACGTGTTCGCCTCCCGGCTGCCCCTGTACTTCCCGACGCCGCTGCGGGAACGGTTCACCCCCGAGATCCGCACCCACCAGCTGCGCCGCGAGATCGTCACCACCATGCTGATCAACGACCTGGTCGACACCGCCGGCATCAGCTACGCGTTCCGCATCACCGAGGACGTCGGTGTCGGGCCGGTCGACGCGGTGCGGACCTACGTCGCCACCGACGCCATCTTCGGCGTGGGCCAGATCTGGCGGCGCATCCGCGCGGCCAATCTGCCGGTCGCCCTGTCGGACCGGCTCACGCTGGACACCCGCCGGCTCATCGACCGCGCCGGCCGCTGGCTGCTCAACTACCGTCCACAGCCGCTGGCCGTCGGCGCCGAGATCAACCGGTTCGCGGCGAAGGTCCAGGAACTGACCCCCCGGATGTCGGAGTGGCTACGCGGCGACGACAAGGCCATCGTCGAGAAGGAAGCCGCCGAATTCGCGGCGCAGGGAACGCCCGAGGACCTGGCGTACATGATCGCCGCCGGCCTGTACCGCTTCAGCCTGCTCGACATCATCGACATCGGTGACATCAACGACATCGACGCCGCCGAGGTCGCGGACACCTACTTCGCGCTGATGGACCGGCTGGGCACCGACAGCCTCCTGACGGCGGTATCCGAACTGCCGCGCAACGATCGCTGGCATTCCTTGGCGCGCTTAGCGATTCGCGACGACATCTACGCATCGCTGCGGTCGCTGTGCTTCGACGTGCTCGCGGTGGGGGAGCCGGACGAAAGCGGCGAGGAGAAGATCGCCGAGTGGGAACACCTGTCCGCATCGAGGGTGGAGCGGGCCCGCCGCACTCTCATCGAAATTCAGGAAAGCGGGGAGAAGGACCTTGCGACGCTGTCGGTGGCCGCGCGTCAGATCCGGCGCATGACCCGCACCAGCGGAAGAGGTTCGTCGAGTTGAGCGTCGGCTTCGTAGCCCCCGTACCGGTGCGCTGGTCGGACATCGACATGTACCAGCACGTCAACCACGCCACCATGGTCACGATTTTGGAGGAGGCGCGGGTTCAGTTCCTGCGTGAAGCGTTCGAGGTCGACATCTTGACCATCGGGTTGCTGATCGCCGAAGTCAAGGTGACCTATAAAGGTCAGCTGCGGCTGGTCGATTCGCCGCTGCAGGTGACGATGTGGACCAAGCGGCTCCGGGCCGTCGACTTCACGCTGGGCTACGAGGTGCGCTCGGTGTCCGCGGATCCGGAATCCAAGCCCGCCGTCATCGCCGAGTCGCAACTGGCGGCGGTCCATATCGAGGAGGAGCGGCTGGTGCGGCTCTCCGCGCATCATCGGGAGTATTTGCAGCGGTGGATTCGGTAGTTGATCGCGGCGTTTGGCTGGGGCCACAGGACCTGCCCGCCCAGCGCAGGGACCTGGCCGCGTTCGTCGATCATGCGCTGCGCCTCGACGACACCGCGGTCATTCGCCTCCGCAACCGATCCGCAGGGCTGCTGACGGCTTGGGTGGCAACGGGTTTCGATGTCCTGGCCAGCCGGGTGGTGGTCGGCCGGGTGCGGCCCGAGGACCTGTCCGTGGGCGCCGACGCCCTGGCGCGCGGCCTGACCGCGATGGATGACTCGGGCTACGTCGATCCCGGGTTCCCGATGGACTCGGCGTGGCGGGGGGCGTTGCCCCCGGACGCCGGCTTCACCCACATCGAGGACATACCCGCCCGGGTGGTGCTCGACCTGGCGCAGCGCGGCGCGCGGCTTGCCAAGGAGCACAGCAGTTCTCACGGCCCGCCCGTGTCGCTGCTCGACCAGGAGGTCATTCAGGTGAGCGCGCCCGACACCAGCGTCGGGCTGCCCATGCGGTGCGTGTTCGCTTTGACCGCAATGGGTTTCCTGCCGCAGTCCCCGGACGCCGTCGGCGCCGACGAGATGATCCGGGTGCGGATCCTGCCCACCTGGCTGCGCATCGACGCCCGGTTCGGCTCGGTGTACCGGCGCCGCGGGGACCCCGCTCTGCTGCTGAGCTGACGCTCCGGGCGGCGATCACCTCGAGTCACGTCCCGTAAGCCATCCACAGCGGGAGAACCGAGTCGAGGTAATCCATGAACTTCTGCAGGCCCACGCGGTATTGCCCGTATCCGTAGGGGTCTTCGGCGTATTCCGGGAAGGCGATGCCCAGCCCGAACAGGCCGGGGGCGATGATTCCGTTCATCCGGTTGTACCCCAGCGGCCCCCACTGGGGCGTCTCGGGCAGCTTTCGCGGCTCGAAACCGACGGTGTAGACCACGCGGTCACACTCGGCGACCTTCTCGTCGAACTCCGGGCTCGACACCAGGCACCTCTCCAGCCGTTCCGGGCACACCCCGTCGATGTTCTCGCGAGCCCACACGGCGGCCCGCCCCTTGAGGCCGGTGTCGTCGAACAGGATCCAATCATCGAGGTAGATCGCGTATTTGAGCGGGCTGCGGTAGAAGTTGATCACCTTGGCGACCGGAAGCCGCAGCAGGTGGGGCAACACGATCATCGACGAGTGCGACGAGCCGAAGACCGCAACCGTCGCTCCTTCCAGCGGCACCTCGGCGAGCTTGTCGGCATCGAGGGCGACCTCGACCGGAATCTCGTCGATGGGGTAGTCGAGGCTTATCGGTACCGCGCCGACCGCGAGAACCACGTTGTCCGAAGTCAGTTCCGGGCCGCGTGTCTCGATCCGCCACCGCCGCTGCCCCAGGGTCAACGTGGTGGCCGTCGTCTCGAATGTGTGCACCTGCTGGCGCAGCTGCCCGGTCACCCACACCAACGGATCGGCGACGAGGGCAAGGGCGCAGGTCTCCTCAGGGTCGACTTCGGCCAGCGGCAGCGGCGGAGCTTGTGAGAACCGAAACGCCGCAGAGCCATTCAAGTAACTCATGAAAGTCCCGGCGATGGTGTTGCTGGACACCGATCTCCACTTACCGCCCAGATCCCCTGCGGCAAAGGCGGGATCCACCCAGGCGATCTTGTCGGGCGGTATGCCGTGATCCAGTAACCGTCCCACCGCGGCAATGCCCGCGGGTCCCGCCCCGATCACCGTCCACGCGTAGGTCGCCATGTACTAGGTATAGAGGAGCGGCACGCCGGGCGCGGAGCCGCAAGCCTGGGATCGGGTCACAAGATGTCGGCGAACATCAGCGCCGTACCGGCGGCGGTGACCGTCTGGGTCACGATTTGCGCGTAGCTGAGTCCAACGGTGCGTGGCGCCGATTTCGTCCAGCGCTGCGCCATCCAGCGGTACGCCCAGAACATCGCCACCGCGCCGAACCCCAGGGCCGCGGTCCAGTTCACGATGCTGACCCAGTCCGGTACGGCCGGGGACATGCGGTGCGCTGCGTGCTGCATCCCCGACGCGGGGCTGTGCGCGGGCATGCTCATCGCAGCGTCGCCCGGGTGACCGGCGCGGCCCGGCAAGCTGCCGTTCATCGCAACGTACATCCAGGCCATCGCCACCATCATCAGGGCGTAGTAGTAGTTGGTCAGCCGGCCGTCGCCGGCCCAGGGCCCGTGGCCGGCGATGCCGACGAACCAGGCGCCGCCGAGCAGGAAACACGTCGCGGCGACGACGGTCGGGAAGGTCATGCCCACCCCCCACGCCATCAGGATCATCACCGCCGACATCGCCAGGTGCAGCAGCTGGCTGACGACGCCGGTCCAGCAGCGGCGTTGGGCGACAAGGAAATATCCGTAAGTCGCGAAGCTGACGGCGAAGAGCGCCGTCACCAGCCATCGCAACGTGTTATCCACCAATCCGCCTTTCGCCGGTGGGCTCGCGCGGCGCCAGCCGGAGACCCGGAATCGGCGGTTCGATCTCGGTCATGGCACGACAGTACCCCCGCAGGGTATCTCCACGTCGGAGCCACCCCGGTAGCCGGCTGATCCCGAGGCGAAAGCGTCTGGACCACCGCGGCTTTGGGTGCGCCGTCAGGCCAGCCACGCCGCGGCGTCCGGGGCGAGCTGCCCGTCGACCAGCGGGGCGCTGGCCACGATGAGCTCTCCCGGTGGCAGTGGGATCGGTCGGCGGCCGGCGTTCAGCGCGCACACCGCCCCGCCGCCGCGGCGCCGGAAGACCAGCGCATCCCGTGGCGCGTCCAGCCAGTCGATCTGGTCGCCCTCGAATTCGGTGCGCTCCTTGCGCAATTTGATGACGTGCCGGAAGAACGACAGCGTCGATTCGGGGTCCGCGAGCTGGCGCTCGACGGTCAGCGCCGCCCACTCCCGCGGCATCGGCAACCAGGTGTCGGGCGAGCTGGAGAACCCGAACGGGGGAGTATCGCCGGACCACGGGATCGGCACCCGGCACTTGTCGCGGCCGCGTTCGGTGTGCCCGGAGCGTTCCCACGTCGGGTCCTGCAGCACCTCGTCGGGCAGCTCGACGTCGGGCAGCCCCAGTTCCTCGCCGTTGTAGATGAACACCGCACCCGGCAGGGCGAGCATCGCCATCGCCATCGCTTTCGCCCGGCGCAGCCCGACCTCGCCGCCCCCGTACCGGGTGACCTCCCGGCCGACGTCGTGGTTGGACAGCGTCCAGGTGGGGATGGCGTTTTCGATCGCGATGGCCTCCATCGAATTCTGGATCGCGTGCTGGATCTGGTCGGCGGCGAAGTCGATCTTTGTCAGCCGGAAGTTGAAACCCAGGTGCAGTTCGTCGGGCCGCAGATACTCGGCCCACAGGAGGTTGTCGAGCACCCACACCTCGCCGATGGTCACCGCGTCGGCATAGTCGTCGACGACCTTGCGGATCCCGCGATGGATCTCGTGCACGCTGGGATGGTTGAAGCGCGGGTCGTCGTCGCTGTGGCTCAGCACCTTGACGTCGTCCTTGGCGTCGGGCAAATCGGCCGGCTTGGCCATGCCGTGTGCCACGTCGATGCGGAAGCCGTCCACGCCGCGCTCCAGCCAGAAACGCAGCGTCTTCTCGAAATCGTCGAAGACGTCGGGGTGTTCCCAGTTCAGGTCCGGCTGCTCGGTGTCGAAGAGGTGGAGGTAGTACTGGCCCGGATTGCCGTCCGGCTCGACCACCCGCGTCCAGGCGGACCCGCCGAACACCGACGTCCAGTTGTTCGGCGGCAGTTCCCCGTCCGGGCCCCGGCCGTCGCGAAAGTAGTAGCGCTCGCGCGCCTCGGTGCCCGGCCCCGCGGCCAGCGCGGCCTGGAACCACGGGTGCGCCGAGCTCGTGTGGTTGGGCACCACGTCCATGGTGATCTTGATGCCCCGCTCGTGCGCCGCCGGGATCAGGCGCTCAATGGCCGCCATCCCACCGAACAGCGGATCGATGTCGCGCGGGTCGGCGACGTCGTAGCCGTGGTCGGCCATCGGCGAGACGGTGACCGGGTTGAGCCAGATCGCGTCCACCCCGAGTAGCTCGAGGTGATCCAGATGGGCCAGTAATCCATCGATGTCGCCCACGCCGTCGCCGTCGCTGTCGGCGAACGACCGGGGATAGACCTGATAGAACACCGCGTTCGACCACCATGCTCCGGGGCTCATCCTGCTCCGTTCGGTTGGGTATCAGAAGGGCGAATTGACCAGTGAGTGGGCGGCCATCTCCAGGTAGTCGAGCAACTGGCGCCGGTGCTCGTCGTCGAGGGTCTGCGAGTCGATCGAGGCGACGGCGGTGTGCATGCAGCGCAGCCAGGCGTCGCGCTCGATCGGGGTGATCCGGAACGGGACGTGCCGCATCCGCAACCGGGGATGGCCGCGCCGTTCGGAGTAGGTGCGCGGGCCGCCCCAGTACTGCTCGAGGAACATGCGCAACCGTTCCTCGGCGCCCGCCAGGTCGTCCTCGGGGTACAGCTGGCGCAGGATCTCGTCCTCGGCCACCTGGGCGTAGAAGCGGGACACAATCGCATGGAACGTCTCGGCACCGCCGACGGCGTCATAGAAGGACTGGGGCTCGGAATCCATCGCCTCCATTGTGGTCCATGCCGGCGGCATCCGGCCGAGCCGGGCCGCGGGCGCTCTGGCTGTTCACCCGGACGACATGCCGTTCACCTGCAATAGGGGTGCGATTGGCGACGAATCATGGTGGACTATCCGCGGAGGATCTATGGCGCAGGGCAAGAGACGCCGCAGCCACCGCAGTTCCGGTGCCGCGGCAGGGTCAACCGGGCCCCCGACCGCGTCATGCCTGCATAGCGTCGACACCCATCCCCCCAACCGCCAGGACTGCGCGTCGCTGTGGAGTCGCCGGCGGGTGCTGCTGCTGAATTCGACCTACGAGCCGCTGACCGCGCTGCCGATGCGGCGGGCGATTGTCATGGTGATCTGTGGCAAGGCCGACGTGGTGCACCACGACCCCGCCGGACCGGTGATCCACTCGGCCACCAGCTCGATCCTGGTGCCCTCGGTCATTCAGTTGCGGTCCTACGTCCGCGTTCCGTACCGCGCCCGGGTCCCGATGACCCGGGCCGCGCTGATGCATCGCGACCGGTTCTCCTGCGCCTACTGCGGGGCCAAGGCCGACACCGTCGACCACGTGGTGCCGCGCAGCCGCGGCGGCGACCACTCCTGGGAGAATTGCGTCGCCTGCTGCTCGACCTGCAACCACCGCAAGGGCGACAAACTGCTCACCGAGCTCGGCTGGGTGCTGCGCCGGACGCCGCTGCCGCCGACGGGGCAGCACTGGCGGCTGCTGTCGACGGTCAAGGAGCTCGACCCGGCATGGGCGCGCTACCTCGGCGAAGGCGCGGCGTAGCGCCCGGATCGCACGACATCTCGTGTCCGAGTGTGCCGAGGGATCGTCGGGTGGGATACGGTTTTCGTCGTGAGCCTTTTGCAGATTCACCTGTACTTCATCGGGATACCGTTGCTGCTGGTGGCCGTGCTGGCGGTGCTGATCTGGTCGCACAAGGGACCGCACCCGGCGACCTACAAGTTGGGCGAGAAGTGGACGCACCCGCCGATCCTGTGGGCGGCCACGGACGAAGACGTCGGTCACGCGCACGGCGGGCACGACACACGGGAATTCTCAGTCGGAGGTGGCGCCAGTGGCACATGGTGAGATAGCGACCGTCGAGCCCGGCGAGCTGCCCGACGGCTGGGTGATCACCACCAGCGGGCGGATCTCCGGGGTGACCCAGGCGGGCGAGCTGTCCGTCCATTACCCATTCCCGATCAAGGACCTCGTCGCCATCGACGACGCCCTGAAGTTCGGCTCGCGGGCGTCGAGGGCACGGTTCGCCATCTACCTCGGCGACCTGGGCAACGACACCGCCGCGCGCGCCCGCCAGATCCTGGCCAGGGTGCCGACACCGGACAACGCCGTGCTGCTGGCCGTCTCGCCCGACCAGAAGGTCATCGAGGTGGTCTACGGCTCCGAGGTGCGCGGCCGCGGCGCCGAGTCGTCCGCGCCGCTCGGGGTCGCCGCCGCGTCGTCGGCGTTACAGCGGGGCGACCTGGTGGACGGGCTGGTCAGCGCGATCCGCGTCCTCAGCGCGGGCATCGCCCCGGCCTAACGGCGATCGCAAGCGCGGCGTAGCCGGGCGCTGCGGGTCGCCGCCGTCGGGTTAGTGGCGATCGCAAGCGCGGCGTAGCCGGGCGCTGCGGGTCGCCATCATCGGGCCATCAGCCGCTCGCGAGGGTGCGTGTTCGTACGCGACACGCCGGTCGCCGGTGTGCAGACACGCACGCTCGGCGAGTAAGTCGGCCTAGTCGGCCGCGTCGAACCGGCGGGCCCGCAGGGCCCGCTTCACGCCGGCCTGGCCCTCGAGCACCAGCCGTCGCAAGGCCGGCGGCACGTCCGGGTCGGACAGGAACTTGTCGGCGGCCGCGATGCCGGCGTCGCTGATGTTCCAGTGCGGGTACAGCCCGATCACCACGGTTTGTGCGACCTCGCTGGACCGCCGCGCCCACACGCCCGGTATCGCCGCGAAATAGCGGTCCGTGAACGGTTCGAGCAAGCCGTGCTGGCCGGCCGGGGCGAAGCCCGCGATGATGGAGCGGGCGGTGATGTTGGCCAGGGTGTCGTCCTCGATCACCGTGGTCCAGGCCTCCTCCTTGACCTGCAGTTGCGGCCGCGCCGTCGCCGCCTGCGCGCCGTTTCGCTTGCCGGCGGCCGTCGGGTCGCGCTGCACCTCCGCGTCGACGAAGGGCGTCGCGGGCCCGTCGGCGTCGATTTCGCCCGCGCTCGCGAGCGCGGTCACGATGCGCCACCGCAGGTCGGTGTCGATCTCGAGGCCGGCCAGGCCAAGCTCGGCCGGATCGTGGTCGAGCAGGTCCGCCAGCGTCACGACGTGCCGGGTCGACAGCACCGCCGAGCACAGGCTGTTGACGAACGCGAGCTGGTGATCGGAGCCGGGCCGCGCCGCGCGTGCCAGCTCCAGCAGCCGGTCGGCGAACTGCGGCCACCCCCGCTCATGCGCCCAGCCCGGCTCGGCATAGGAAGCCAGCGCCGTCTGCGCCTGCAGCAGCAGCCGCTGCGCCACCCCGACCTCGGTCTCGGCGTGCACCCCGGTCGAAACCAGGGCCACGAAGTCGCGCGCCCGCAGTTCGGCCTCGCGCGTCATCTCCCACGCCGCCGACCACACCAGGGAGCGCGGCAGCGGCTCGGCGATGTCGGCGATGCGCCGCAGCGCGGTCTGCAGTGACTGCGGGTCGAGCCGCAGCGAGCAGTAGGTCAGGTCGTCGTCGTTGACCAGCACCAGCTGGCCGCGGGAAACTCCCACCAGCGCAGGCACTTCCGTGACTGGGCCCTCGACGTCGAGTTCTTCCCGCCGCACCCGCACCAGCTTGCCGGCTCCGTCGTCGTCGTAGATCCCGATCGCCAGCCGGTGCACCCGGGTTTCGCCGGCCCCCGGCGCGGCACCGCTCTGGGTCAGCGCGAACCGGGTGAACGTCCCGTCGGCGTCGGTGTCGAAGTCGGCGCGCAGCGTGTTCAACCCGGTCGTCTTCAACCATTGCTGACCCCAGTCCGACAGGTCCCGGCCCGACGCCTGCTCCAACGCGGCGACCAGGTCGTCGAAGGTGGCGTTGCCGAATGCGTGGCTGCGGAAGTAGTCGCGCAGCCCGGCCAGGAAGTGCTCCAGCCCGACGTAGGCCACCAGCTGCTTGAGGACCGAGGCGCCCTTGGCGTAGGTGATGCCGTCGAAGTTCACCTCGACCGCGGCCAGGTCGGGGATGTCGGCGGCGATGGGGTGTGTCGACGGCAATTGGTCCTGGCGGTACGCCCACGACTTCTCGACTGTGGCGAAAGTCGTCCAGGCCTCGGTGAATTCGGTGGCCTCGGCCTGACACAGCACCGAGGCGAACGTCGCGAACGACTCGTTGAGCCACAGGTCGTCCCACCAGGTCATGGTGACCAGGTCCCCGAACCACATGTGCGCCATCTCGTGCAGGACGGTTTCGGCGCGCCGCTCGTAGGAGGCCCGGGTGACCTTGCTGCGAAAGACGTAGTCCTCCAGGAAGGTCACCGCGCCCGCGTTTTCCATTGCGCCGGCGTTGAATTCGGGGACGAACAGCTGATCGTACTTGCCGAACGCGTACGGCAGCCCAAAGTTCCTGTGGTAGAAGCCGAACCCCTGTTTGGTCTGGGTGAACAACCGCTCGGCGTCCATGTGGCGCGCCAACGATTCCCGGCAGAAGATGCCCAGTGGGATCTCCCCGTGTTCGTCGGCGTAGGTGTCCTTCCATTCGGCGTACGGGCCGGCGATGAGCGCCACCAGATAGGTGCTCATCCGCGGCGTGGTGGCGAAGGTGTGCACCCCGTTTTCGATCGACACCGTGGCGCCGTTGGAGACGACCTTCCAATGCCGGGGCGCCGTCACGCGCAGGTCGAACGTCGCCTTGAGGTCCGGTTGGTCGAAGCAGGCGAACATGCGCTTGGCGTCGGCGGTTTCGAATTGCGAGTACAGGTAGGTCTCGTTGTCGACCGGGTCGACGAAGCGGTGCAGCCCCTCACCGGTGTTGGAGTAGCGGCAGTCCGCGTCGACGACCAGGACGTTGTGTTGCTCCAGGCCGGACAGCGCGATGCCGGTCGATTCATCGTATCCGGACACGTCGATGTTGTGACCGTTGAGCGTGGCGCCATGCACCGTCTCGGCGGCGAGGTCGATGCACGTGTCGGCGCCGGGAAGCGCGTCGAACACCACCGTGGTCGTGGACCGGAACGTGCGTTCGCCCGGGTTGCCGGTGCCATCAGTGACATCGAGTTGGATCTGGTAGCTGTCGACGGTGACCAGGGCCGCGCGTTCGACGGCCTGGTCCCGCGTGAGATTAGGAAGGGCCACGCGTCCAACTTACGTGCCCCGTTCGCGTCCCGGGCACTGCGGGAACAGCGGCGCGGCGCCTACGGTTGTGCTCAACGGTGTGTCGACCGACGAGAGGACTGCGCTATGCCTGACAAGGGTGCCGGGAAAGACCAAGCCGATTTCTGGTTCGATCCGCTGTGCCCGTGGTGCTGGATCACGTCGCGCTGGATCCTCGAGGTGGAGAAGGTCCGCGACATCGAGGTGCACTTCCACGTGATGAGCCTGGCGATCCTCAACGAGAACCGCGAGGGCCTGACCGACAAGTATCGCGAGATGATGAAGCACGCCTGGGGGCCGGTCCGGGTGGCGATCGCCGCCGAGCAGGCCCACGGTGCCGGGGTGCTGCACCCGCTGTACACGGCCATGGGCACCCGGATCCACAACGAGGACAACAAGAATCTCGACGAGGTCATCAAGTTGTCCCTGGCCGACGCCGGCCTGCCCGCGGAGCTGGCCGAGGCCGCGCACAGCGACGCCTACGACGACGCTCTGCGCAAGAGCCACCACGCCGGCATGGACGCCGTCGGCGACGACGTCGGCACGCCGACCATCCACGTCAACGGGGCGGCGTTCTTCGGGCCGGTGCTCTCGAAGATCCCGCGCGGCGAGGAGGCCGGCAAGCTGTGGGACGCGTCGGTGACCTTCGCGTCTTACCCGCACTTCTTCGAACTGAAGCGGACCCGCACCGAGAAGCCCGAATTCGACTGATCGGTTGCCCGTGTAAGGATTGCGGGCATGCGCGTCTACCTCGGCTCTGACCACGCCGGATTCGAGCTCAAGCAACAGATCATCGAGCACCTGAAAGCGTCCGGGCACGAGCCGATCGATTGCGGTGCCTACACGTACGACGCCGAGGACGACTACCCGGCGTTTTGCATCGCCGCCGCGGTTCGCACGGTGGCCGATCCGGACAGCCTGGGTATCGTGCTGGGCGGGTCGGGCAACGGTGAGCAGATCGCCGCCAACAAGGTGCCCGGAGCCCGGTGCGCGCTGGCGTGGAGCGTGGAGACCGCGACGCTGGCCCGCGAACACAACAACGCCCAGTTGATCGGGATCGGTGGTCGCATGCACACCGTCGAAGAGGCGCTGGCCATCGTGGACGCGTTCCTGACCGCGCAATGGTCGAAAGCCGAACGCCACCAACGGCGTATCGACATCCTCGCCGAGTACGAACGCACCCACCAGGCGCCGCCGGTGCCCGGCGCACAGGGCTGAGGCGCCTATGCCCGAAGGGCACACCCTGCACCGGCTGGCCCGGCTGCACCAGCGCCGTTTCGGCGGGGCGCCCGTCGCGGTGTCGAGCCCGCAGGGCCGCTTCGCCGATGCGGCCGTGGTGGACGGGCGCGTGTTGCGCCGCACCAGCGTCTGGGGCAAGCACCTGTTCCACCACTATGACGGCGGCCCGATCGTGCACGTGCACCTGGGTCTCTACGGCGCCTTCACCGAATGGCCACGCGAGGACGCGGTCCTTCCCGCACCGGTCGGGCAGGTGCGGATGCGCATGGTCGGCGCCGACTACGGCACCGACTTGCGCGGGCCGACGGTGTGCGAGGTGATCGACGAGGGCCAGGTTTCCGACGTGCTGGCCAAGCTCGGTCCCGACCCGCTGCGCAACGACGCCGACCCGTCCTGGGCGTGGAATCGAATCAGTAAGTCCCGCAGGCCCATTGGTGCACTGTTGATGGATCAGACCGTCGTCGCCGGCGTCGGCAACGTCTACCGCAACGAGCTGCTGTACCGCCACAACATCGACCCGCTTCGGCCCGGCCGGGAAATGAGCGAGGCGGAGTTCGACGCGGCGTGGACCGACCTGGTGGCGCTGATGAAGGTCGGCTTTCGCCGCGGCAAGATCATCGTGGTCCGGCCCGAGCACGACCACGGACCGCCGTCGTATCGGGCCGGGCGGCCCCGGACGTATGTCTACCGGCGCGCCGGCGAGGCCTGCCGGGTGTGCGGGGATTCGATCCGCACGGCCGTCCTGGAGGGGCGGAACCTGTTCTGGTGCCCCACCTGTCAGAAATGACGGGCCGCGTCCGCCTCGACGCTAGATTACGCCGAGCGTTGCGTAGACCTGGTTGCTGAGGGCCAGGCTGCGCGGGTCCGCGTTGGCCTTGGTGGCGTCGAACCGGTTCGCCACGTACGCGTAGCCGATGCGGTGTTCCAGGTCGACGAAGCCGAAGGAGCCACCCAGGCCGCCGTGGCCGAAGATCCGCGGGTTGGGCCCGTTGACGCACCGCTGGTTGAGCATGTAGCCCAAACCCCAGCCGTGGTCGGCGACGCGCGGCCCCAGCACCAAGTCGGTCTCCAAGCCGCCCTGACACTCGCGCACGAGGTCCATGTGCTCGCGGCTGAGCACCTTCTCCTGCGCGAGCGCGTTATAGAACGTCGCCAACCCCAGGGCCGACACCTGCCCGTTGGTGCCCGGGAACTCGAGTTCGCGCCACAGCCGCAGGTCGTGGGAGCCGAGCTCGTCGTCGGGGGCGAAACCCATCGAGATCGACAGCCCCGCCTTGGGATGGTCGGCCAGGCTCACCGGGTAGCCGGGGGCCTGCGCGTCGGCCAGCAGGTCCCGGGCGTGCGGCTTGTTGACCCGCTCCGCGCAGCGGCGTTGTTCAGCCAGGGACAGGCCGATGTGGACGTCGGCGCCGAACGGTTCGGCGATCTCGGTGCGCAGGTATTGGCCGATCGTCCGGCCCGTGACGCGGCGGAACACCTCCCCGAGGATGAATCCGAACGTGGTCATGTGGTAACCCTGGGCGGTGCCCGGCTCCCAGTAGGGTTCGGCGGCCGCCAGCTGCCGGCAGACGAAGTCCCAGTCGGCGACGTCTTCCCAGCGCAACCGGGTGCGGGGGCCGATCACGCCGGACCGGTGGCACATCACCATCGCCAGCGTGATGTCCTTTTTGCCCGCCTGCCCGAACTCGGGCCAGTAGTGGGCGACCGGGGCCTGCAGGTCCAGCTCGCCGCGGTCGGCCAGTTGATGGACACAGGTGGCCGACAACCCCTTGGTCCCGGACAGGACCGTGGTCAGGGTGTTCTGCTGCCAGGGCCGGGTCTGGGCGGCGTCGGCCCAGCCGCCCCAGAGATTGACGACGAGGCCGCCGTCCACCCACACCGCGACGGCCGCGCCCACTTCGTCGCCCAGCCTGAAGTTGCGTTCGAACGCGTCGCGCACCCCGGCGAAGTCCGGCGCGCATGACCCGTGGATCGGCGCATCCGTTTCTGGGTCGCTCATGGCGCCTCTCTGTGGAGCAGATCCTTAACCCGAGCGGGCGACGGGAATCGAACCCGCGTAGCTAGTTTGGAAGACTAGGGCTCTACCATTGAGCTACGCCCGCATGTATTGGTCGAGCGTGACTGTAGCTGTCGACGAAGATCAAATCTAATCGATGCGGTCTTGTGATCGCTCCGTGAGGGTCTGCGAGGTCGCCGCGACGCCCGTGGCCAACCCGGGCTCGAGGGGCCTTAGGATCATCGAGGTCAGCGCGGGGTGTAGCGCAGCTTGGTAGCGCATCCGCTTTGGGAGCGGAAGGCCGCAGGTTCAAATCCTGTCACCCCGACCAGCACCACCCCGCGCCGCATGTACGCGGCCCACCGAACGCCAGGAACGACCACCGAGGAGCACCCCCGTGAAGAGCACTGTCGAGCAGCTGAGCCCCACCCGGGTCCGCATCAACGTGGAGGTGCCGTTCGCCGAACTCGAGCCCGATTTCCAGCGTGCCTACCGAGAGCTGGCCAAGCAGGTGCGGCTGCCCGGCTTCCGGCCCGGCAAGGCGCCGGCGAAGTTGCTGGAGGCCCGGTTCGGCCGGGAGGCACTGCTGGACCAGGTCGTCAACGAGGCGCTGCCGGCGCGGTACGGGCAGGCGGTCGTGGATTCGGAGGTGCAGCCCCTGGGTCAGCCCGAGATCGAGGTCACCAAGAAGGAGTATGGCGAGGAGCTGGCGTTCACCGCCGAGGTCGACGTCCGCCCCAAGATCGAGCTTCCGGACCTGTCCGCGCTGAAGATCTCGGTGGATCCCGTCGAGGTCAGCGACGAAGACGTGGACGCCGAACTGGAGTCGCTGCGCGCCCGGTTCGGCACCCTGACCGGGGTGGACCGTCCCGTGGCCACCGGTGACTTCGTCTCGATCGACTTGACGGCCACCATCGACGGCGAAGAGGTGCCGGGGGCCGCCGCGCAGGGGCTGTCCCACGAGGTCGGCTCGGGCCGTCTCATCGCGGGCCTCGACGACGCGCTGGTCGGTCTGTCCGTCGAGGAGTCCCGCGAGTTCACCGCGCAGCTGGCGGCCGGCGAACACGCCGGGCAGGACGCGCAGGTGACCGTCACCGTCAAGTCGATCAAGCAGCGCGAGCTCCCCGAGCCCGACGACGAGTTCGCCCAGTTGGCCAGCGAGTTCGACACCATCGACGAGCTGCGGTCCAACCTGCGCGAGCAGGTGGGGCGCGTCAAGCGCGCTCAGCAGGCCGACCAGATACGGAACGCCGCGCTGGACGCTCTCTTAGACCAGGTCGACGTGCCGCTGCCGGAGGCGATCGTCAAGGCGCAGTACGACAGCACCCTGCACAACGCCCTGCACGGCCTGGATCACGACGAGGCCAAACTCGACGAGGTGCTCGCCGGGCAGGGCAAGACGCGCGAAGAGTTCGAGACCGAAACGCGCACCGCGGCGGAGACGGACGTCAAGAGGCAGCTGCTGCTGGATGCGCTGGCCGACGAGCTGGAGGTCCAGGTCGGCCAGGACGACCTCACCGAGCGGCTGATGATGACGTCTCGCCAATACGGCATCGAGCCGCAGCAACTGCTGGGCTACCTGCAGGAGAACAACCAGCTGCCCGCCATGTTCGCCGACGTGCGGCGCGGGCTGGCCGTCGCTGAGGTGGTGCGGGCGGCGACGGTGACCGACAGCGGCGGGAACGCCATCGACACCGATGAGTTCTTCGGCAAGCGCGGGGAGGCCGACGATGCCGCGCCGACGGGCGAGGCTGACGAGGTCGACGAAGCCCCCGAAACCGAAGCGTCCGACGACGAAGCGGAGTGACCCGTCTTGACGCTGTGAGCGAAAGCGCCCAATTGAGGAGGAGCGTGACCGCGAAACGGTGGGCCAGGTTGGTTAGTGTCGGTGCATAGAAGAACTCGAGAAAGCAGGTAACCCAGTCGTGTCTGACATGCGTTCGCCCTCGCAGGGGCTCAACCTCACGGACTCGGTCTATGAGCGCTTGCTCTCTGAGCGCATCATCTTCCTGGGTTCGGAGGTGAACGACGAGGTCGCCAACCGGCTGTGCGCGCAGATCCTGTTGCTCGCCGCCGAGGACGCCGACAAGGACATCTCGCTCTACATCAACTCGCCGGGCGGATCGATCAGCGCCGGAATGGCGATCTACGACACCATGGTGCTGGCGCCGTGCGACATCGCGACCTACGCGATGGGCATGGCGGCATCGATGGGCGAGTTCCTGTTGGCGGCCGGCACCAAGGGCAAGCGCTACGCGCTGCCGCACGCCCGCATCCTGATGCACCAGCCGCTGGGTGGGGTGACCGGAAGTGCGGCCGACATCGCCATCCAGGCCGAGCAGTTCCACGTCATCAAGAAGGAGATGTTCCGGCTGAACGCCGAGTTCACCGGGCAGTCGATCGAACGCATCGAGGCCGATTCCGACCGCGACCGCTGGTTCACCGCCCCGGAGGCCCTGGAATACGGGTTCGTCGACCACATCATCACCCGCGCGGCCCACATCACCAACGGAGAAGCCCAGTGAGCACCCAGCACCCCATCCAGCCTCAGGCGCGCTACATCCTGCCGTCGTTCATCGAGCACTCCAGCTTCGGCGTCAAGGAGTCCAACCCGTACAACAAGCTGTTCGAGGAGCGCATCATCTTCCTCGGCGTCCAGGTCGACGACGCTTCGGCGAACGACATCATGGCGCAGCTGCTGGTGTTGGAGTCGCTGGACCCCGACCGCGACATCACCATGTACATCAACTCGCCCGGCGGCGGATTCACCTCGCTGATGGCGATTTACGACACCATGCAGTACGTCCGCGCCGACATTCAGACGGTGTGCCTCGGCCAGGCGGCGTCGGCCGCGGCGGTGTTGCTGGCCGCCGGAACGCCCGGCAAGCGGATGGCGCTGCCCAACGCTCGCGTGCTGATCCACCAGCCGTCGCTGCAGGGCGTGATCCAGGGACAGTTCTCCGATCTAGAGATCCAGGCCGCCGAGATCGAGCGGATGCGCACGCTCATGGAGACCACCCTGGCCCGCCACACCGGCAAGGACGCCGCGACCATCCGCAAGGACACCGACCGGGACAAGATCCTGACCGCGGAAGACGCCAAGGAGTACGGGATCATCGACACCGTCCTGGAGTACCGGAAGCTTTCCGCGCAGACCGCTTAGCGTTGTCGTGTCGGCATGCTCGCCGGCCACACCTTGGTCAGGACCGAATCGCTGGTCTGAGCCGATTGCGGCCGGCCGCGGTAGGGTGATTTCGTGGGGATCTGCCCATGCTTCGCCGGGTCGGTGTCTCCAGCGGAAGTGGGGTTCGGTCTGCGCACCAGCCTCGGTTGGGTCACGACCGCGACACGCCAAAGACACGCAAAGCGCGTCTTTCACGGGTGACGGGCAGCGTCTGGCTATATGTTTCATTCAGACGGGATCAGCATGACTCCCCCGAATATCATGGGCGCGATTCGGCCTTAATGGTCGCGTCGGGCCCGATCTAGCGGGTAGCGTCGGGGCATACATGCGGCACAGCAAGACGAACGGCGAAAAGGAAGTAGGCCCTCAGCACCATGGCGCGCATCGGAGACGGCGGTGACCTGCTGAAGTGCTCGTTCTGCGGGAAGAGCCAGAAGCAGGTCAAGAAACTCATTGCTGGTCCCGGTGTGTACATCTGCGATGAATGCATCGATCTCTGCAACGAGATCATCGAAGAGGAACTCGCCGACGCCGACGACGTCAAACTCGACGAACTGCCCAAGCCCATGGAGATCCGGGAGTTCCTGGAGGGCTACGTCATCGGGCAGGACACCGCCAAGCGAACGCTGGCCGTCGCGGTCTACAACCACTACAAGCGGATCCAGGCGGGGGAGAAGGGCCGCGACTCGCGGCACGAGCCGGTCGAGCTGACCAAGTCCAACATCCTGATGCTCGGGCCGACCGGCTGCGGCAAGACCTATCTGGCCCAGACACTCGCCAAGATGCTCAACGTGCCGTTCGCCATCGCCGACGCCACCGCGCTGACCGAAGCCGGCTATGTCGGTGAGGACGTCGAGAACATTTTGCTCAAACTCATCCAGGCCGCCGACTACGACGTCAAGCGCGCCGAGACCGGCATCATCTACATCGACGAGGTGGACAAGATCGCCCGCAAGAGCGAGAACCCCTCGATCACCCGCGACGTCTCCGGTGAGGGCGTCCAGCAGGCCCTGCTGAAAATCCTGGAGGGCACCCAGGCTTCCGTGCCCCCGCAGGGCGGCCGCAAGCACCCGCACCAGGAGTTCATCCAGATCGACACCACCAACGTGCTGTTCATCGTCGCGGGCGCCTTCGCCGGCCTGGAGAAGATCATCTACGAACGTGTCGGCAAGCGCGGGCTGGGCTTCGGCGCCGAGGTGCGCTCCAAGGCCGAGATCGACACCACCGATCACTTTTCCGACGTCATGCCCGAGGACCTGATCAAGTTCGGGTTGATCCCCGAGTTCATCGGGCGGCTGCCGGTCGTCGCGTCGGTGACCAACCTCGACCGCGAGTCGCTGGTCAAAATCCTGTCCGAGCCGAAGAACGCGTTGGTCAAGCAGTACACGCGGCTGTTCGAGATGGACGGCGTCGAGCTCGAGTTCACCGACGATGCGCTGGAGGCAATCGCCGATCAGGCCATCCACCGCGGCACGGGTGCCCGTGGTCTGCGCGCCATCATGGAAGAGGTCTTGCTGCCGGTGATGTATGACATCCCGAGCCGCGACGACGTCGCCAAGGTCGTGGTGACCAAGGAGACGGTGCAGGACAACGTGCTTCCGACGATCGTGCCGCGCAAGCCGTCGCGCACCGAGCGCCGCGACAAGAGCGCCTAACACAACCCGCGGTCGTAAAGCCGCGCTTTTGGGTACTAGATGCCCATGCCGGCCGCCGCTGAAGCCCCCAGCCTCGTGCCGCGCCGGCTGACGCGCGCGCTGGATCTGCTGAACTTTCTGCTGGCCGACGTCCGCGACGGGCTGGGCCCCTACCTGTCGATCTACCTGCTGCTGGCCCACCACTGGGATCAGGCGTCGATCGGGTTCGTCATGGCGGTCGGGGGGATCGGCGCGATCGTCGCGCAGGCCCCCGCCGGCGCGCTGGTGGACCGGAGCACCGCCAAGCGCGCGTTGATCGTCGGCGGCGCCTTGACCATCACCGCCGGTTCCCTGGCCATGCCGGTGTTTCCGGGCCTGTACTCGATCTCGGTTCTGCAGGCCCTGACCGGCATCGCCGGCTCGGTGTTCGCCCCCGCGTTGGCGGCGATCACTTTGGGCGTCGTGGGTCCGCGCTTCTTCGCCCGCCGGATCGGACGCAATGAGTCGTTCAACCACGCGGGCAACGCGTCGGCCGCGGCCATCACCGGCGGCTTGGCGTACTTCTTCGGCCCGGTGGTGGTGTTCTGGGTGCTGGCCGTCATGGCGGCCGCGAGTGTGCTTGCGACGCTGCGAATTCCGGGCGAGGCGATCGATCATGACGTGGCGCGGGGCATGGACCACGTGCCGGGTGGGCCGCACGAGACGCCCTCCCGGATGGGGGTATTGCTGCGCAATCGCAGGCTGATCATCTTCGCCGCGACGGTCATCGCCTTCCACTTCGCCAACGCGGCCATGCTGCCGCTGGTCGGTCAGTTGCTGGCGCTGCACAACAAGGACGTCGGGACCGCGCTGATGGCCGGTTGCATCGTGGCCGCGCAAGTGGTCATGGTGCCGGTCGCGTACCTGGCCGGAGCCAAGGCCGATTCGTGGGGGCGAAAGCCCATCTTCCTGCTCGGCTTCGCGGTCCTTGCCGCACGCGGATTTCTCTACACCCTGTCCGGCAACCCGTATTGGTTGGTCGGCGTGCAGCTGCTGGATGGCGTCGGGGCCGGCGTATTCGGTGCGCTGTTCCCCCTCGTCGTCCAGGACGTCACGCACGGCACCGGCCGGTTCAACGTGAGCCTGGGCGCCGTCACGGCCGCGACGGGGATAGGCGCCTCGGTGTCCAATCTCGTGGCCGGCTGGATCGTGGTGGCCGCCGGCTACGACGCCGCCTTCGCCTTCCTGGGGGCGCTCGCCGGCGCGGGCTTTTTGCTCTACCTGGTCGCGATGCCGGAGACGGCGCCGAAGGAATCGGCCGCATCGGGGAAAAGTGACCAATACCACAGTTTTCAACGGACCGCACCACCCTCCGCGCGCTGACATTGGCTTTAGGTGTAAAACCGCTGTATGCAACGGTTTAGAGACGATCGTTCTCCCCTAAATCGAGTGCCATAATTGGTACTAGCAGTGACACACAAGCTCGAGGGCGCGGGAGTCGCTTCAACGGCGCGTAACCTAAAACTCCAGCGAAGTGCCTATCCGGATAACGAATGGAAGGCGGATACGTGGATCCGAACGGCAGCGGGGCCGGGTCTGATTCTCACAACGGCTCGAATGGTTCCTCTTCCGGTGGCGGGTCGGACCGCCGGCGCCTGGAGCAGGTTGTCATTCGCTTCGCCGGGGACTCCGGCGACGGGATGCAGCTGACGGGCGACCGGTTCACCTCGGAGGCGGCGCTTTTCGGTAACGACCTGGCGACCCAGCCGAACTATCCCGCCGAGATCCGGGCGCCCGCAGGAACCCTGCCCGGGGTCTCCTCCTTCCAGATCCAGATCGCCGACTACGACATCCTGACGGCCGGTGACCGCCCCGACGTGCTCGTGGCCATGAACCCGGCGGCGCTCAAGGCCAACCTGGGCGACCTGCCGCGGGGCGGCATGGTGATCGCGAACTCCGACGAGTTCACCAAGCGCAACCTGACCAAGGTGGGTTACGTGACGAACCCGCTCGAGTCCGACGAGTTGTCCGAGTACGTCGTGCATTCCGTCGCGATGACCACGCTGACGCTGGGCGCCGTCGAGGCGATCGGCGCGTCGAAGAAGGACGGCCAGCGCGCCAAGAACATGTTCGCGCTGGGCCTGCTGTCGTGGATGTACGGCCGCCCGATCGAAACCAGCGAGAAGTTCATCCGGGAGAAGTTCGCCCGCAAGCCCGACATCGCCGAGGCCAACGTCTTGGCCCTCAAGGCGGGCTGGAACTACGGCGAGACGACCGAGGCGTTCGGCACCACCTACGAGGTCTCGCGGGCGACGCTGCCATCCGGCGAATACCGGCAGATCTCCGGCAACACGGCGATGGCCTACGGCATCGTCGCGGCCGGGCAGCTGAGCGACCTTCAGGTGGTGCTCGGCAGCTACCCGATCACGCCGGCGTCGGACATCCTGCACGAGCTGTCCAAGCACAAGAACTTCAACGTGATCACCTTCCAGGCCGAGGACGAGATCGGCGGCATCTGCGCGGCCATCGGCGCCTCCTACGGCGGTGCGCTCGGTGTCACGAGCACTTCGGGCCCGGGGATCTCGCTGAAGTCCGAAGCGTTGGGTCTGGCGGTGATGACCGAGTTGCCGCTGTTGGTCATCGACGTACAGCGGGGCGGGCCGTCGACCGGCCTGCCGACCAAGACCGAGCAGGCCGACCTGCTGCAGGCGCTGTACGGCCGCAACGGGGAGTCGCCGGTCGCCGTGTTGGCGCCGCGCTCGCCGTCCGACTGCTTCGCCGTCGCGATCGAGGCGGTGCGCATCGCGGTGTCCTATCACACGCCGGTGATCGTGCTGTCCGACGGCGCGATCGCCAACGGCTCTGAGCCGTGGCGCATTCCGGACGTCAGCACGCTGCAGCCGATCAAGCACACCTTCGCCAAGCCCGACGAGCCATTCCAGCCGTACAACCGCGACCCGGAGACGCTGGCCCGGCAGTTCGCCATCCCCGGCACCCCCGGCCTCGAGCACCGCATCGGCGGGCTGGAGGCGGCGAACGGTTCGGGCGCCATCTCCTACGAACCGGTCAACCACGACCTCATGGTCCGGTTGCGTCAGGCCAAGATCGACGGCATCTCGGTTCCCGATGTGGAAGTCGACGACCCGACCGGGGACGCCGAGCTACTGCTCATCGGCTGGGGCAGCTCGTACGGTCCGATCGGCGAAGCCTGCCGGCGCGCGCGGCGCAAGGGCGTCAAGGTCGCGCATGCGCACCTGCGCCACCTGAGCCCGTTCCCGGCGAACCTGGGCGACGTGCTGCGGCGCTACCCGATGGTGGTGTGCCCCGAGATGAACCTGGGCCAGCTGGCGCTGCTGCTGCGCGGCAAGTACCTGGTCGACGTGCAGTCGGTCACCAAGGTCCAGGGCGTCGCCTTCCTGGCCGACGAGATCGGGCGCGTCATCCGCGCCGCGCTGGGCGGCACGCTGGCCGAGATCGAGCAAGACAAGACGATGGTCGCCAGAATGGCGGCAGCGACGGTGGGAGCGGGAGCTAGCGAATGACCGACCTGATGGGAAATCTGGCGGGGACCGACCTGGGGCTGACCCCGAGGTTGCGGAAGAACGACGGCGTCCCCACCACGGATCAGCCGCAGAAGGGCAAGGACTTCACCAGTGACCAAGAGGTCCGCTGGTGCCCCGGCTGCGGGGACTACGTCATCCTCAACACCATCCGCAACTTCCTGCCTGAGCTGGGACTGCGCCGCGAGAACATCGTGTTCGTCAGCGGCATCGGTTGCTCCAGCCGCTTCCCCTACTACCTGGAGACCTACGGATTCCACTCCATCCACGGCCGCGCACCGGCGATCGCGACCGGGTTGGCGCTGGCCCGCGAGGACCTGTCCGTGTGGGTGGTCACCGGCGACGGGGACGCGCTCTCGATCGGCGGCAATCACCTGATTCACGCGCTGCGCCGCAACGTCAACATCACGATCCTGTTGTTCAACAACCGGATCTACGGGCTGACCAAGGGCCAGTACTCGCCCACGTCGGAGGTCGGCAAGGTCACCAAGTCGACACCCATGGGCTCGCTGGACCACCCGTTCAACCCGGTGTCGCTGGCGCTGGGCGCCGAGGCGACGTTCGTCGGCCGCGCCCTGGATTCCGACCGCAACGGACTGACCGAGGTGCTGCGTGCGGCCGCCGAGCACCGCGGCGCCGCGGTGGTCGAAATCCTGCAGGACTGCCCGATTTTCAACGACGGCTCATTCGACGTGCTGCGCAAGGAGGGCGCCGAGGAGCGGGTGATCAACATCCGCCACGGCGAGCCGATCACCTTCGGCGCCGACGGGGAGTACTGCGTGGTGAAGTCCGGGTTCGGCCTGGAATTCGCGAAGACCGCCGACGTGGCCGTCGACGAGATCATGGTGCACGACGCGCACACCGACGACTCGGCCTACGCCTTCGCGCTGTCGCGGCTGTCCGATCAAAACCTCGATCACACCGTGCTCGGCATCTTCCGGAACGTCAGCCGGCCCACCTACGACGACGCGGCGCGCTCCCAGGTGCAGACCGCGCGGGCCTCGAAGCCGTTCGACGATGCCGCCCTGCAGTCGCTGCTGCGCGGGCGCGACACCTGGACCGTCGACTGAGGTGGGCGAGACCGTGCCCGAGACGGCTGCACTGGCCGGGGTGGTGCTCGCCGGCGGCGCATCACAACGCATGGGCCGCGACAAGGCCAGCCTCCCGGTCCCCGCATCCGCGGGCTCCCAGGCGACCACGATGGTCGAGCACGTGGTCGGCATCCTCGGGCAGCGTTGCGACCCGGTCCTGGTGATGGCCGCCCAGGGCCAGCCGTTGCCGGAACTGCGGGCCCGAGTCATGCGCGACGAACTGCGCGGGTTGGGGCCGTTGCCGGCGACCGGGCGGGCGCTGCGCGCGGCCGCCGACGCCGGTGCCCGGCTCGCCTTCGTCTGCGCCGTCGACATGCCTTTCCTGGCAATCGATCTCATCGACGATCTCACCCGCCGGGCGCTGGAGACCGGCGCGGAAGTGGTGCTGCCGTGGGACGGCCAGGACCACTACCTCGCCGCGGTGTACCGGACCGACCTGGCCGACCGTGTCGACGCCTTGGTGGCGGCCGGCGAGCGCAGCATGCGCGCCCTGGTGGACGCGTCGGACGCCCAGCGCATCCTGACGTCGGATTCGCGGTCGCTGACCAACGTCAACACCGACGCCGAGTTGCGCGCCCTCGCGCAGCCGCGCAGCTGACCCGATCCGCACGCGAGCCCAACGCGGTTGGGCCGCGCCCGGATAGTTTTTCTGGATCGCCGGCAGCCGCCTTCGGGCACACGAAAATTGGCCGAGCCATTCGACATACGGCGAGTTTTCCTTTCGCTCCAAGAATGGCCGGGCGTACTAACTGTTTGGTGTACTAGTCGAATTCGACGCTCGATCGTGATCTGTTGCCACATAGCACTTTTCGGACGGAATGACGGCGCCTGTGTCGGCGACAGTGACGCCGGGGCGGCTCGCCGCCGGCCGCACGCCGCGGCCGGCGAGCAAATTGCACGGCCGAATGGCGCAAGGCTCGGTGGCCATGCGGTGACGACGTTCCGGTCGATCCCTGCTTAGTTACCGTACGGCCGCATATCTCTGAAATCGTTGTCCAGAAAGGACTTTCGGTGTTCCTGCCGTCGATCCGCGGGCGATGGGGATCTCCTGCGCGTTCGCTATTCGACCGACGCAAGTTAGCCAGCAGCGCAACGTAATTCGTCCGCATCGTCGGGCGTGGCGGATCGGCGGTATCGCGTAACTTGTTGTAAGCTACGCCGCTTCGCGCGCGGACCCCGGTCCGGTACAGCGAAACCGATCTCAACGCACTAGCGCAAATGCGTGTGCCAGTTCACAAAATGCGCGTGATTCGGGTCACGATTTGACAGCGATTGCGAATGTTGGGTACTTCGCGGAATTGCCGTGCTGACCTGCCAAAATGACGACGCGATTGCGCCGTGATCACCCCGTTACCGAAACGAGATGTCCGTTTTCCGAAGATGACGAATGCGGCTGGGTCTCGTACGGTCCCTGTTAGCCCACAACGGGTTACGGAAGAGTAACTGAAAACAGAATCACGGACCCGCGTGTGAGCGGGGCTGCGGACGGCGAAGCCCAGTCCGCGGCCGGTGGGTAGCACCCCGCCGGGCGTTTCGAGCCCACCGCTGTCGTGCCGGAACAAGTCGGCACGTTCCGAAGCAGGTTTTCCGCATCAACCAAAGACCGTCAGCCCACCCCCGTGGGCTTGCTTTGGCGCGCGCGCACCGCGAAAGGAAAGATATTGAAGAACGTCCGTAAGACGCTCGTTCTCGCCGCGGTCACAGGCACCCTCGTGACCATCCCGTCGGCCACCGCGACTGCGGAGCCGATGGGTTTCGACCCCAACATGGCGCCCGCCGGGGCGCCGGACGCGCCCCCGCCGCCCCCGGCTCCGGAC
>NZ_LQOU01000008.1 GCF_002102155.1 Mycobacterium europaeum | reverse complement strand
GAGGACGACCACATCTTGCGAGCCTCGTCCTCAACGGTCTGGGCGTGGACCTCGAAGCGGCCCGCCATCGCCCGCATTTCGTGCGGGTCGGTCATAAAACGTGTTGCCATGCTGGCTGTCTCCTTTATTGCGTGAATACTTAGGTACTTCTGTGATTACGACGATGGCCGGACCGGTTACGCGCTGGCGAACCGCCGTGCCGAATACAAAAGGATGATCCCCCCTTCCCGTCAGCCGGCGGCCACCGGTCGCTGTAACACGGTGAGACGGACGTCAAACCCGAACCCCGGCGTTTGAGTTGTCCGGCCGTCAGCCCCCGAGATCTCGGTGCCTAGGCGGTTGGGCGGCGGGAGACCACATTGCCCCAAGCCCATCCAACCGCCTGCCCGATCAGCCCGCAGCAGCTGCGTTGGCTGCCTCGGTCGCGGCGTAGGAGCCCGAGCTCATCGACAGGGTGTTCACGAACGCCTCGTGAATAGCGGCAGCCTGAGCGCTGACCGCCTGGTACATCTGCGCGTGCGCTGCGAACTGCGCCGCCGTCAGCGCCGACACCTCGTCGGCCGCAGCAGGCACCACACCCGTCGTCGGGGCTGCTGCAGCTGCGTTCTGGGCGCTCAAGGCCGACCCGATAGCCTGCAAGTTCCCGGCCGCCGCGGCCAAAGCCTCCGGCTGTGTGGTCACGAACGACATATGTGTTCCCTCCTAGATCGATCCTCGACTCTGCGAGATTAAAGGACTGGGGCTCTCCAGGTCAGTGCGGAGGCCCGGTGTTTGCAACTGTTCACTTAGCAGTACGGCGAATTCACTTTTGGTAACGACACTGTAACAACGGCTGACCTCGACCGCTGGCCCTCGCGCGGGGGCTCTGAGCAGAGGATACCAGTGGTTAGCTGGAAAGTTGCTGGTCGTTGTCTCCGGGGATGCATCCAGCGACCGTCGCCGTCATAAGAATCTGAGTGTCGCTTAACTCCCCGCAAAGGCGGAGTGGCGCGTTCGTTCCCGGTGAATGAGGTCCATCGGCTCTTGGGTCCCATCGCCCGATGTCCGGCCGCAAGAGCCGTGAAACCCAAAAGCGCCCTTCCACGGCGGGCATTGTGCGTAGGTTGCGCCGCGCGGACGCGGCTACCGAGGCCGAGGCCGGTGAGCAGATCGCCGCCGAGCCGGATGCGGTCTGGGACCGAACCGTCGTTGCAACGGCCGCCCCGCGTATCTGACAGCCCTCGTTGATCGACGACGGCCATCGAACGGGAGGACATCCGATCAGACGAGACAGCCGCGGGCTTTCATCGGCCTATCGACAAAGGATGCCCACAGATCAGCTGACGGGCTGCTCGGCGACCACACCCCAACTCGCTTCCATCGACGTCCCGGAAGCTGGCCGCTGCGGGCGCACGTACCTGGCCCACGTCACGATGGCGGCCGCGACATAGAAGATCAAGAAGATCCAGAAAGCCGGGGTCTCGGTGCCGGTGCTGGCATAGGACTGCCGAAGCGCCAGGTTGATCACCACCCCACCCAGCGCCCCGAACGAGCCGGCGAACCCGATCAACGCGCCCGACCTCGCCCGCTCCCAGTGGCGCCGCTCCGAGGGGCTGAGGTCCAGCGCGCGGCTGCGCTCGGCGAAAACGGACGGGATCAGCTTGAACACCGACCCCTTCCCCACGCCGCAGAAGATGAACAGGGCAATGAAACCGACGATGTAGCCGATTGTCGTGTACAGCGACACCGGCCCGCCCGGGCCATGGCTCATGTCGTCGTGAGTGCTGACCGCGACCAGGAACCCGCCGGCCATGATCATGGCGCCCACGACGGCCAGGGTGACGCGGCCACCGTCGAAGCGGTCGCCCAATCTCCCCCCGATCACCCGCGCCACCGAGCCCAGCAGTGGGCCGAGGAAGGCCATCTCGGCGGCGTGCAGCGCAGCATCATGGTGGGTTTGGCCGCCGGCGAGCAGGTTGTGCTGGATCACCTGACCGAAGGCGAACGCGAAGCCGATGAAGGAGCCCGAGGCGCACATGTAGAGGAACGAGATGGCCCATGTGTCGGGCACCGTCAGAATCGAACGCAGGTGGGCGACCTCGATGAAGTGGTCGAGATTGTCCATGGACAATGCCGCGCCGACGCCCACAACGGCCAGCATCACGAGGTAGACCGCACACACCAGATACGGCTTCTCGTGGCCGAAAGTGGCCAGCACGATCAACCCGACCGCCTGGACACTCGCTGCGCCCAGGTTGCCGATCCCGCCGGTCAGGCCCAGCGCGAAGCCCTTGTGCCGCTGCGGGAAAAAGGATTCGACGTTGGCCAGCGACGCCGCGTAATTGCCGCCGCCCAGTCCGGTCAACGCCGCACACACCAGGTATGGCCACAACGGCAGGCCGGGGTTGGCCAGCAACACCACGGTCCCCACGGTGGGGATCAGCAGCACGGCCGAGGAGATGACGGCCCAGTTGCGTCCGCCGAACCGGGCGGTGGCCATCGTGTAGGGGATGCGGACCAGCGCCCCGACCAGGGCCGCGGTGGCGTCGATCAATAGCTTGTCGGCGGTCGAAAACCCATAGACAGCCTGCGGCATGAACAGCACCATCACCGACCAGAGGTACCAGATCGAGAAGGCCACGTGCATGGTCGCGATCGACCAGATCAGATTGCGCCGCGCGATGACCTTGTTGCCGTTCTCCCAAGCGACGTGATCCTCTGGGTCCCAGTGCAAGATGCGCCGTGACTTCCCCATCAAGTTCTGCCTTTCACGTTCGTATACGGAGGCGGTAGCGCTAGGTTGCGAATCACCGTTGACGTTGCGGCGTCCGGCGTGTGCCCGTGGCCGGCCTGCGGACGAATTGTCGGCGGCGACGTAGCGGACCGGTTAGTTTCCGGGCACGGTTCTCCAGGATGACAGGGCATCCCCGGTAATCCCTTATTTCGGCGTAGGAGTCTGCTGAATAATCGCTGTGGAGATCCACCACCAGACCTTCAGTTGGGGCGACGGCGGCCTAGCCTTCGCATGAAACCCCAAAGTAGGCAGGCCAATTCACTCGCCGATCGCGCAGGAGGCGACCACTCTTCTCAATCCCCCCCGGCCACCCGGTGTTCGTCAATAGTCCACCTTTGCCTAACCATCCTGTTATCCAACGTTCCGGTGCAGTCCAGTGACTGGGAGCACGACGGCATCGGGTGATGTCCGAATTCCCGCGGATTAGGCGATCGGTGCTGCGGGATGACCTCCTGATCTGTCGGGGTCTCGATGGTCGCGCGAGGTTTGCTGACATGTTCGGCGCTCAAGTAGCGCGGTGTGAGCTCAAGCGGCTTCAAGGATCCGGTCGTATTGCGCGACAACCGATTCCGCGTTAGTTCATCTGGTGATCAGTTCCGAGCGCACCATCGGGGAAGTCGCTCGCCAGCCGGGCATGAACGAGAGCCCCCTGCCCCGCCGACCGGGGTCTTGCCCGGTAATCCGCACACCACTTTGAGTTCCGAACCCCAGGAACCGACGTCGAACCTGCGCCAGCGGTCGAGTTGCCAGGTAGCCGTCAGCGCTTCTGTCGGCGCCTCGGTCCCTCACGGCCCGCGCCGGGTGCTGACCCAAGTTGTATCTGGTTGTCGGCCAACCTTTGTGGGCCGGTTCCCGATCCGGGGCCGCGTGTTTGATTCGCGCTGGGGCCCCGGAGCTCTCCGACAGAAGCAGGGGCGTTCGGTACCGCTGAACGAGCACCTACTGCCGCTGCTCGCCTTCCTGCCCAGCGAACGACCGGAGATGACGGCGGGTCTGGTGATCGGGCGCGCCCTCCTCACCGTCGGCATGCTTGCCCCGCATGTAATCCCCTTGCCACGGCAGTCGCTCTCCCGCGAGCACGTTCGTCGCCAGTTGCTCCGGCGCCATCTCGGCGCGCGAGCGAAGAAAGTTTTCATTTTTGCTGCGCAGCTCGGGATCGGAATCGATGGGCCTGAGCTCGGGGGCGAACTGTTCCAGGTCGCCGCGACGTTGCGGGACGATCATGCAGATCGGTTCGTCGACCTCAAACCGCACCGGCATCATCTTGCGGGTGACTTTCCAGCTCATGCTGACACTGGCGCTCGCCCAATCGGTTTCGACCAAGCCCTCCAGCGGGCACACGGCATCCTTCGGATAGTTCGCCGGCCCGCGGACCAACAGGTTGTAGCCGGGCGGGGTTCGGAACAGCACCGGCAGATGCCACGTCAGAATGCCGTAGCCGAAGTGGCTGGAGGGCAGGAACTGACCGGGTGCGCGCCGGTCGGGGGCGATCATCAGGCCCGTGCGGTCATCACCACCCATCCAGGTGGCGGTGAACGCGCACGGATTGCGCATCTCCCAGCCGCTCTGGTTGGCGATGAGCATCGGCAGACACCGGCTCGGCCAACCTTGCCGCAGTTCCGCCATCTCTGACATCCATGTCCGGTCGATCGGCGCCGGACCGATCGGCGGCGCATTGTCGGCGGTGACGTAGCCGATCAGCGGCAGGGTCTCTTTATCGGACTTGTCACTCACGGAATCCTCGATTCGCCCACACGTTGCTTTCCTGGGGCCAAACGACACCGCAGGCCATGGTCACGGCCCGACGCCGTCGCGCCAGCGGCCGAGGTGCAGTTTATCTGCCGCAAGATGCCTGCTGCCCGCGTCGCCGGTGTGACGGGTCAGCGCGTCCCTGGCAGCTGCACGACGCCGTCGGCCCAGGCCTTGATCGGCTATGTCGACCGCGTATGCGGTTGGCGGTCACTATCGGGCGTTGCACCGTTACACCCCAGCCGAATTGGATTTACGGCGGAGTCGAGTCCGCCTGTTCACAGACACCGCTGATGGCGGCGCAGGGTAACGCACAGAACGACGTGATCGCCGGATTCCAAGCCGGGCGAGTGCTTTTCGGCGGATGTCCGCGGGGTCATGCGGCGCGCGGCAACGGCGGCCCGGTGCGTTCCTCGGCGTCGCCGATCTTCATACCGCGACAGGTGCCCGAGGCCAGTTGTAGAGCTTCGCCGGCGAACGCGACCACGGACCAGGTGTGCTGATCCGTGGTCGCGTTGCAAGCGGCCTGGCTGTCCCGGTGTTCGCCCCGCGGGGTGCGGTGTTGGCTATCCCCCCAGGGGTGGCCGGGCCATGACGGTGGGCCGGAATCCGTATTTCGGACCCGCAACCCCGTGCCCGGCGGCACCCGCACCGGCTAGCGGCATACCACCGAGCAGGTTTCCGGGGCCTCCGGCGGCTTCCGGTGCGGCGCTGATACTGCTGACCGGGATGGCATGTGCAACTGCCGGCGCAGCAGCCGGCGCTCCCGACCAGGCGACCGGTACCGACAACTTGCCCCCAACCGATGCCGCGTTCCCCAAGGCCGCCATCGGGTGCGCGGCGGTGGCACCACCACCCAGCATGCCGCCCAGCCCACCGAGCCCGGGCAGGGCCTTGGCCGCGGCCGGCGCCGCGCCGCCCAGCATGCCCGTGGTTTTGGCGATCTGGACACCGAAGTTGCCCATACCGACGGAGAAGTACGGCAGACCTTCGGTGTTGTACCAGAGGGCCGAATACGGGTTGTAGCCGTTGATGAGCGTTCCCAGGTTGGTGGGGAGCACGCTCTGCCCGCTGATCAGATACCAGATTTCCTGCAGAGGATTCGTGCTCTGCTGGGTCGCTTGCGTCGTGGGCGCGGCCAGTTGTTTCAGCGCGTTGGGCGTGGACGTCACCATTTGCGACAGGTTGGACGAGGTGTTGCCCGCCGACGTTCCGGTTGCTTTGGCGACCGAACTGGTCTGCAACGCCTGAGCGGTCGGGCTGGCGATCTGAGGTGCGTTCTTGTACGGCGTCACCTTCGTCGCGGTCGCCGATTGCCCCGCGTAGCCATACATCGCGCTGGCGTCTTGCGCCCACATTTCGCCGTACTGCGCCTCGAGCTGCGCGATCGTGGGGGTGTTCTGCCCCAACACGTTGGTCGCAACCAGCTGGGACACCTGGGCACGATTGGCCGCCACCAGCGGCGGCGGCACCGTCGCCGCCAACGCGGCTTCGTAGGCCGCCACCGCCGCGCGCGCCTGAATCGCCGCCTCCTCGGCTTGTGCGGCGGTCGTGCTCATCCACGCCATGTAGGGCGCGGCCGCCTGGGCCATCGAGGCCGACGCCGTTCCCAGCCACTCCTCGCTGCTGAGGGCGGTGATCACCTTGTCATAACTGAGCGCGGCCGAATTCAGCTCAGCGGCCAGGGCGCTCCACGCCGACGCGGCACCGATCAGGGACCCCGCTCCCGGGCCCGAATACATCCGCGCCGAGTTGAACTCCGGCGGCATTGCTCCGAAATCAATCATCGTGACCTCCTTAGCCGGCCGCGGCCGTGGTGGCCGCCCCAGTCGCCGCGTATGACCCCGAGCTGATGCTCAAGGTGTGGACAAACATCCCGTGAATCGCCGGCACATGCTGCGCTTTCAACGTTGTATCAAGGCTCCGCAAAATCCCGGCAGCCGCGACCTGCGCCTTGGGCTGCGCTATCACTAGCGCCATGGGATCCCTCCTTTTGCAAACCCGTCGGGCGGCAAAGACCTTCGGGGGTGGGCTACTACTGTCACGAGTTGGATCGCCGGGCAGCGCCGCCAACGGTGCCAACTGAAAGTGCCGGACGTCTGGCTTTCTTGCGAGACGATCGCACGGCCGCCTGGTGGGCGGACATGCGGCGGTTTCGCGCTCCGACGCCGTCAAAGGGTAAATGATCGTGGCAGTCATGACGTCATCCTGCCGACGGTGGGCGCGTCAGCACGCTGTAGCGAAACCCGTACTTGTTGACATAACCGGCGGTGCCACGCCGCGCCGCGCTTCCCACCGGCATTCCCCGGAGCAATCCGTTCGCGGCGCCGGTGTTCGCGGTCGCGTGGATCGAAGGGGTTTCCCCCCCGGCGATCACCCGGGTCACGTCCGACACCGGCGTGACCGCCCAACTTTGCGGAACCGACAGCATCCCGACCCTGCTGGCCTGACCCACACTCGCAGTCGTCGATATCCCTCCTCCACCGCCAAGGTTGCCCAGCCCCAGGTGGGCAAACTGCGGAGTCGGGTACCAGGCACCACCCATACCGGCCGTCGTACCGCCGGGACCGGAGGTCAGCGCCTGCCCCCAGTTGAAGCCGTGGTAGCCAGTACCGTAGGCGTTATACACCTGAAGCAAGTCGTGGAAGATGATTTTGTAAGAAGTGGGGTCGAGCCCCCACCAGTTGGTCGGTGACGGGATCAACGAGCCCGAAGTCCCCTGGCCCGTCGTCGTCAGCGTCGTCGTCGACAATTGCTGCAGGGTCTGGGGCATCGCGGTCGCCGTAGCCAGGTGCGGGGCGGTGGTCGCCGTGTTCTGTGCGGTGGTGCCCGCCTGCAGGGCATTGGCCTGACTCACCGCCATCGCCTGTTCCGTCACCGCGTCCGGAGTGGTCGTATTCGGGGGCGATGAGAACGGAGTCAACTGGCCGGCCGCGGTTGACGCACCGGCATACCCGTACATCGCCACCGCGTCTTGGGCCCACATCTGCATATATTGCGCCTCGGTGGCCGCGATGGCCGGGGTGTTCTGCCCGAAAAAATTCGTCGCGATCAATGCCATCAACAGCGCCCGGTTTGCCGCGATCTCCGGCGGGGGCACGGTCATCGCAAACGCCGCCTCGAACGCCGCCGCTGCCGCACGGGCCTGACTGGCGGTCTGCTCCGACAGGGCAGACGCCGCACTGAGCCAGCTCACGTATGGCAGCACCGCCGCCACCATCGACGACGACGTCGGCCCAAACCAGAGCCCGCTGGTCAACTCCGAAATCACCGAACTGTAACCACTTGCCGCTGTACCCAACTCCGCCGCCAGCTCATCCCACGCCGTTCCGGCGGCCATCAACGGCCCCGATCCCGGACCCGTATATATGCGACCGGAATTGATTTCGGGCGGTAACGCACCGAAGTCAAACACCGCGTCCTCCTCAGTTGGCCCTGATCACTCATGACGATCTCGGCTGCTCATGCATCAGTAGTGGCCGGGTCACGACGTTGTAGACGATCGCCACATGTTGCCGCTGACCCGGTGGGCGTCACGGAGCCAGACCTCTCAGCCAACTAACCGAAACCGGAAACTGGCCAGTGCACCCTGCCGTTCCCGTCACCTGCGCCGGGATCGGTGATGCGCCACCGATGATTCCGGTCATCTGCTCAGGATCGACACGCACAGTCCGCCTCGATTAACCCCCATTGTCAGCAACCGAGCGACAGCCCAAATTGATCGAACTGCCGCTCGCGAATGAGATTAGTTCGTTACTCCGGCGGCGCCGACAGCCGATGCCAACTGTTCATTCCGGGCCAGCCACTGTTCATTTGTGGCCACTATCCGTTCACCAATCGACGTTGGTTGTTCACTCATCGTTCGTTTTTCGGTCGGCCGGCGGGTTGAGTCCCCGTGCACGGGATCAGTCATCTTCGATGATCAGTGCCATCTCCGGGCACGAGGCCGCGCCCTCGCGCGTCAACTGCTCGTCTTCGGGCTCCACGTGATGCTCCTCGAGGATCGAGTAGCCAGAGTCGTCGATGGGGAACAACTTTGGATCGACGGCGCAACACTGGGCGTGGCCCTCGCATTTCGACTTCTCGAGCCGAATCCTCACTACGTTTCCTCCTCGGCGGTTCCGTGGATACGCAAGACGCCTTTAACAAATGATGCGTCGATTAGTAGGCCTATAGAGTGTATGAGACGGTTGGCGACCTCGGCAGGCAGTGGGAACCCCAGCGCTAGCCGGGCAGGTCGATCGATGGCGCGTCGGCGCGCGTGCGATATTGGTGCCACCATAGACCGCTGACGGCGAAGTTCGTAGGCGCACAGTCGCGCCGGAAGTTATTGACCACGTAGACAGATGGGCTAATTGGAGCGTATGAGCACAGTGGGCGAAGGCCAGTACGGTACGTTCCACCTGCCGCGGCTGGAGTACTCCACGCTGCCGATGGCCGAAGACCGTGGTGCCGGATGGAAGACCTTGCGCGACGCGGGTCCCGTCGTATTCATGAACGGTAGCTACTATCTGACCCGCCGCGAAGACGTGCTGGCCGCGCTGCGCGACGCCAACCTCTTCTCGGCACACTTGGCGCTGCAGCCGCCCGGTGTCCCTGTCCCGGTGCTGCCTTCGGCGTTCGACCCTCCCGAGCACACCCACTACCGCAGAATCCTGCAACCGTACTTCAGCCCGCACGGCCTCAGTGCATCCCGGCCCGTGCTGGAGCGTCACGCCACCGAAATGATCGCCGCCCTCGCCGTCAAGGGCGAGTGCGAAGCGATGACGGAGTTCGGTCGCCTCTACCCGTATCAGGTCTTCATGGAT
Source organism: Mycobacterium europaeum (assembly GCF_002102155.1). GTDB lineage: Bacteria > Actinomycetota > Actinomycetes > Mycobacteriales > Mycobacteriaceae > Mycobacterium > Mycobacterium europaeum. Next base: position 84,540 of record NZ_LQOU01000008.1, on the reverse strand, counting down.
CTCTACGGACTGCCCCTAGAAGACCGGGACCGCGTGATCGGCTGGAAGGACGCCATTGTGGCCGGCAGCGCGGGCGGGGACGAGCTGTTCGATTATTTCGCCGACGTCATCCAGCGCCGCCGCCGTTCCCCGGGCTCTGACCTGTTGTCGCGAATCATGACCGGCCCAGGCGATCTCACCGACCTGGAGCTACTCGGCATGACCCACCTGCTGATTCTGTCCGGACTCGACACGGTGGCGGCGGCGATCGGTTTCTCGCTGTACGAGTTGGCGCGGCGGCCGCAGCTGCGCGAAGAGCTGCGCGACAATCCCAAGCAGATCAGGGTTTTCATCGAAGAGATCGTCCGACTCGAGCCGTCGGCGCCGGCGGCGGCCCGGGTTACCACTGACTTCGTCAACGTGGGCGGCATGACGCTCCCTCCCGGCACACCGGTGCGGTTGTGCACGGCAGCAATCAACCGCGATGGCAGCGACGAAATGTCCACCGACGACCTGGTGCTGGACGGAAAGATGCACAGACACTGGGGATTCGGCGGCGGACCCCACCGCTGTTTAGGCTCCCACCTGGCACGCATAGAACTCACGCTGATCGTCGACGAGTGGCTCAAGCAGATTCCCCGATTCGACGTGCCCGCCGACTACGTCCCAGAAATTGCGTTCCCGTCGAAAACCTTTGCGCTCAAGTCCTTACCATTGCGCTGGGGCTGAGGTGTAGGGGCCTCACCGATGTCTCGAACAGCCACTGAGCAAACGGAGATCCAAGCGCGTGAGCACTCCTGGTAACGACCAGCCGGGTACGTTCCACCTGCCGCGGCTGGAGTACTCCACGTTGCCGATGGCCAAAGACCGCGGTGTCGGATGGAAGACGCTGCGCGACGCGGGTCCCGTCGTATTCATGAACGGTCACTATTACCTGACCCGGCGCGAAGACGTGCTGGCCGCGCTGGGCGACGCCAACCTCTTCTCGGCGCAGAGGGCGCTGCAGCCCCCCGGCAGCCTGGTCCCGGTGGTGCCGCTGGCATTCGACCCTCCCGAGCACACCCGTTACCGCGCAATTTTGGAACCGTACTTCAGCCCGCACGGCCTCAGTGCATCCCGGCCCATGCTGGAGCGCCACGCCCGCGACATGATCGCTGCCATCGCCGGCCGACACGAGTGCGAGGTGATGACGGATTTCGCGCGCCTCTACCCGTACCAGGTGTTCATGGATCTCCACGGACTGCCCCTAGCGGACCGCGACCGGGTCATCGGCTGGAAGGACGCCATCGTCGCCGGCAAGCCCGGCACCGGCCCGGGTGATGAGCTGTTGCGCTATTTGACCGACGCTATCCGGCTCCGCCGGCGTTGCCCGGGCTCTGACCTGTTGTCGCGAATCATCAGCGGCCCAGGCGATCTCACCGACCCGGAGCTACTCGGCATGGTTCTCCTACAGATTCTGGCCGATCTGGACGTGCTGAGCGCGGCGATCGGTTTCTCGCTACTTGAGTTGGCGCGGCGGCCGCAGCTGCGCCAAGAGCTTCGCGACAACCCCGAGCAGGTCAGGGTTTTCGTCGAAGAGATCGTCCGACTCGAGCCGTCGGCGCCGGTGGTGGCCCGGGTCACCACCGACTTCGTCAACGTGGGCGGCATGACGCTCCCTCCGGGCACACCGGTGCGGTTGTGCACGGCAGCAATCAACCGCGATGGCAGCGACGAAACGTCCACCGACGACCTGGTGCTGGACGGAAAGATGCACAGACACTGGGGATTCGGCGGCGGACCCCACCAGTGCTTAGGCGCCCACCTGGCACGCTTGGAACTGACCGCGGTCATCGACGAGTGGCTCGAGCAGATCCCGCAATTTGAGCTGGCACCCGGCTACACGCCCGAAATCAAGTTCCCCTCAAAAGGTTTCACGCTCAGGGAATTGCCGCTGCGCTGGGGCTGAAGCCGGCCCACCCGGCCAGCCCCAGCGCAGCCACGTCCTACTTGCGCAATTCGGTCGCCGCGACCTGGACGAACACACCGGTGTCCTCGGCCATCAGCAGGCCTCGGCCGCGGGGCAGCGGGCCACCCTTCATCTTGCCGCGGATGAAGCCCTCGTCCGGGTCGGCGTCCATCACCAGCAACGGCGCGTTCGCCTGGGCGAGCGCCCGCAACATCGGGTCGGAGCCCGCCGAGGACCAGCCACCGAAGGTGCGCGTGACGAGCACGTGCAACCCGACGTCGGCCGCCCTGGTCACCCACGGCGCGGCCTTGTGCAGCGGCGAATCGAAACCCGCCGGCAGCTGCTGGATGTCGTCGACGATCAGGAAGATCTCCGGCCCGCTCCACCAGTTACGCGACAGCAACTCCTCCGCGGACAGGCCGGGCGGCGGTTCGCGCCCGGCCAGCACCGCGGCCAGTTCGCCCATCATCGCCTGGACGCCGTCGAGGTTGTAGGCGAACTTCTCGACGTAGTCCGGACCCAGTGTCGTCAGCAGCTGACGCCGTGGGTCCACCAGCCACACCTGCGCCGACGGCTGGCCGGCCGGTGGCGGCGGTGCGCTGCTCGCCCCCGGTGCGTACAGCCGGCCGATTTCACTCATGATGGTGGCCAGCGTGGTGGTGCGCCCACATTCGCGTCGTCCCGTCACCATCAGGTGCGCGTTCTCGGCGAAGTTGAGATAGACCGGCGACAGATCCAACTCGGAGATGGCCCAAGCGATTCCGCCCGCGCCAACCCCTTGACGGGTGTCTCGCGCGGCCAGCTCACGCAGCTGCTCCAGGTCGAACCGCGCCGGGAGACGGCGCACCGGCGGCGCCTGCGCGCTGGTAAGGCGACTGACCGCGTCGATCACGCTGTCGGACTCGAACACGTAGTCCGGGGTGGTCGCGAACGCGGGCCGGGCCACCAACGTGTGCAGACCGGCCTGCGGGTCGGAGTCCAGGCGGACGTAGTTGACCGCGACCATGCCGCGGCCGGGCTTGACGGGAACGTCCTTGGCGAAGCGGGAGCGCACCAGTTTGGCGTCTTCCACGGCCGCCAGTCGCAACTCGACCCGGGAGCCGAAGCCGCTGCGCACCGGCGGCCGCAGCTCCGACTCGCGATCGGCGGTGACCACCACGTGCACCCCGAACGAGGGGCCCTGGTTGATGATCACGTTGACCTGCTCGATCAGAACCTCGTTCTCTTCGGCCAGTGCCCGGTAGTTGTCGACCACCAGGTAGACGTCGCCGAACCCGTCGTTGGGGACGGGGCCGGGCTCGCCGCCGAACTTGCGTCGCCGGAAGACCTCCATCGAGGCGATGCCGTACTCGAGGAACGTGCTCTTGCGCTGGCGCACCAACGCCAGCAGTTCGGCCACCGTGCGGCGCACGCCGTACGGGTCGGTCGGACCGGCCACCTCACCCACGTGCGGCAACCGGGCGACCGTGGTCAGTGCGGTGCTGCTGTAGGCCAGGCAGTAGAACTGGACCTGCTCGGGAGTGTGGGTCAGCGCGGCCGAGCAGATCAGGGTCTGCAGAGCCGTCGTCTTGCCCGAGCCGCCGGCGCCCAGGATCAGGACGTTGGCGCCCGGCCCGGAGGTGTCGACGGTCCACGGCGGCTGGTCGTGCTTGAAGGGCCGGTCGATGATCCCGATCGGGAAGACCAGGTCCTTGGCGGAACCGTAGTCCTCCTGCCACGGGTGACCGAGGAACCGGTTGACCAACTCGTCGATGGGGACGGGCTGGTTCAGCGGCGGTTGCCACAACCGGTACGGCTCGAAGTCGATCTTGCGCAGCTGATCGATGATCACCGTGCCGACCTTGGGGACCCTGATGCCCTCGACGTCGTCGTCCTCACTCGGGGCGCCCTCGGCTTCGGCCGTCTCGCCGTTCGTGATCGCCGCCGGGGTGAGTTCGGGTCCGCCCACGCTCACCTCGAGCGGGGTGAAGGAGTTGGTGAACAGTTGCGGGCGGACGTAGTCGATGCTGTGCACCAGCGCGGGCGCCTCGTCGCCGTCGTCGGTGAGCCCGCGCGCGAAGTAGTCCCGCCACAGGAACTCCGCCTGGAATCGGACGATGTCCTCCAGGCTGCGCCGGAAGTAGCCCAGACCCGCCTGCGCCGGCAGGTTCACCGCGTTCGGCACGCCCGCCGCCTGCGCCGCACCCGCGGTGCGCGCTTTCAGCACCAGCCGGTAACCCATGTTCTCCATGAGCTTTTCGGCCCGGCTCTCGATGGTCTGTGACGCCATCATCAGGTGGATCCAGTAGGCGCGGCCCTGCCGGCCGATCGAGTCGAGCACGTCGACCGCGGTCGGCATGATGCGGAACCACTCGTAGAACTCGTCGATGACGACCACGAGCATCGGCAGCGCCGGCATGTCCTGGCCGCGTGCCTGCATCCTGAGCCGGACGGAGTTGTACTCCTTGGCGTCGTCGACACCGGCGCTGTCGCAGATCGCCTTGCGCCGGGCGATCTCACCCCACAGGGCGTCCAGGAAGCGTTCCATCAGCGCCTGGTCTTCTTCCAGGTCGGTGATGATCCGCGAGACGTGCGGGACGCCGGCGAACGGCTTGACCGCCGACCCACCCTTGAGGTCGGCCAGCACGAACTGCAGCTCCTCCGGCGGGTGGCTGAGCATCAGCGATTCGATCACGGTCCGCACCAGGGTCGATTTACCCGAACCCGTCGTTCCGGACATGACACCGTGCGGACCGTCACCGCCCTCGTCGAGCGACTTCATGTCCAAGAACAGCAATTCGCCGTTGTCGGAGCGGTTACCGAACGGCGCCCGCAGTCGCGACCGGCCCATCGTGTCGGTGCGGGCGCCCCACAGCGCATGGAAGTCGATGCGGCCGGGGTCGTCGATTCCGTAGTAGCTCAGGATGTCCCGGGCGCCGATGTGGGCCACCCGCTGCCCGATCTCTTCGTAGGCCTCGGCAAGCCGCCAGTGGGCCAGCGCCTGCGCGAATTCCTCCGCCTCGGCGATGCTGATGTGGTCGGTCAGCGCGAAGAACCACGGCTTCTCGTCGATCACCATCCAGGTGTCGCGGTCGCGGGGCAGCGCCTCGATCACGCCCTTGTCGTCGAAGCGCAGGGTGCGTTCGGGAACCGCTGTCCACATCGACGCGCCGGTCAGGTCGAAGAAGGTCACTCCGTCGATGCCTTCGGCGCTGATCACGAACTCCCACTGAGGGTCGACGACGTCGGCGACGATCACCGTGTGGGGTGTCGGGGTCTGCGCCGACGAGCTCGCGTGCCGGGGTGTGAAAGATCCACGGCCGGCGAACAATTCGGCCTGCTCGGCGGCGAACTCGCGCACCGAGCTGTAGACCATCCGCGCGTTGCCGGCGGCGTCCTGGCGGCGCGGGTCACCGAAGTGCGGAAGCCACTTGACCCAGTCCCATTCGTCCAGGTCCGACGTGACCACGACCATCTGCACGTGGTCGGGGCCGTGCGAGAACGCCAGCTGGCAGATGATCGCGCGCATCAGTCCCAGGACCTGCTCCCGCTCGCCGTCGAGCGAATACCAGGGTTCGACGAGCAACGAGATCATCTTGGGCAGGTTGTAGACGACGCTCTGGTAGCGACCGAATTCCTGCAGCGCCTTACCGGTTACCGGCTCCAGCTCGATGTCGGTCGGCATGTTCTGCGGCTCACCCCAGGTCACCTCGGGCCGCGTCATGCCGACACCGACCCGCACCACACCGAAATTGAGGTCCTTGCCGTCGGGCTTGCGTTCCCACATCCGCGAGGTGCCCACGGCGGCGGACAACGTGGTGGGCGCCGGGTGGAACCACCGGTAGTTGGCGTCCATGCTGTCGGCGGACTCGTGGGCGGTCTCGCGCAGCATGTCCAGCATCAGCATGAATTGGGCGCGCATCGCGTCCAGCTTGGGCCGGCTCATCTGCTGCTGACCGCCGAACCGGCCGCCGAACATCATCATCGCCACGCCGCCGATCATGAAGATCGGGAAGATGGCGCCGGCGCCGCCGAACACGTGCGAGCCGCTGGCGAAGGTCATGCCGACCATGCCGATCAGCAGGCCGACCACCAACACGCCGACCACCACCAGCCACCAGGGCTTGCCCTCCGGAGGCGGAATGCTCAGGGGCGTCGGGAGGACGATGTTCTCCGGCTTGATGACCGGAGGCTTCTCCGGTGTCGGCCGAGCAAACCCGCGTTTCACTTAGGTACCGCCAATTCTGCTGGGGACATATCCATCGGTAGGGTGTCGTGCTCCACGAGCGCGTCGGCCCGCGACAAGGTCGGCCCTTGCGGGAGCAGCCGCAGCGCCACCCATGGCGCCAGGCTCGGTTTCGTCTTCAGACCCAGCGCCTCGCGGACGTCACGGGTGTCGTCGACGCCGAACCGGGCGCCCGCGTCGGTCAGCCACCACAGCGATTCCGTCGTCTTGGCGCCGGGGTCATTCCCGGTGACGGCCACGAAGTTGCCGTAGTCGGGCCCGAAGAAGACCTGGTCGGCCTCGCGACCGGTGGTGTCGGCCTTGACCAGCGACACGACCTTGCTCTGGTCGTTGGCGGCGACCGGGATGGTCGCGCCGGAGATGACCTGAATGCGGGCCCGGTTCTCACCCGAGGTCTTCTGCCACCACCAGCAGGTCGCCGGGTTCTCGCGGATGTCCGCCACGTTGAGCGGGGCGTCCGGGTAGGACGACAGGTCCAGCTTGTTGACGACCGGCATCTTGGCCAGAGCGGACGGTTCCACGGTCACCGGTTTGGTGTTGCCCGGGCCCGCGTTCTGCAGGATCTGCGCCACCAGCGGCGGCAGCGTCTGCACGCCGTCCGCCAGCACCAGCGAATACTGTTGCGGCCCACTGATCTGGGGCGTGACGATGACCGTCCCGATCGGGCCGGGCGCACCCGGGAACGACGCGGCCGCGCCCGCGTTCTGCACCTGGGGCACGGTCAGCTCCGGACCCACCGGCAGCGCGTCGAACAACGCGCGGCTCATGGGCTTCGCCTGGCCGACCTGCTCCGGTGTCAGGCCCAGCGGCAACAGCACCGATCGGTTCGTCGCGTCGATGCGCGATCGGCGTCCCTCGCGGATCACCCAGGCGTCCCCGCCGTAGCTCAGCACCACGGCATCCGAACCGTTCAGCACGTGTCGGTGGTTGCTGAGGTCGGGGTTCCCGTCGATCACGGTCACGGTCACTCCGGACGGCGCGCTGGCACCGGTCGAGGTGGCGACGGTGTCGCACACCAGCCACGACGACGTGGACGGGGCCGTGGGGTGGAAGTTCGACGGCGCGCCGGGGATGCCGACCAGCGGGCCGCGCGGCAGGCTGGCGATCTGGTTGCCCTTGACCAGGTGCGGGTTGTCCGGGCGACCGGTGATCAACCGCGCCGAGGCCAGGTTCAGCGCCGGGTAGAGCTTGTCGCCCACGCGGACGTAGAGCGCGCCGGAGTCGCGGTCGGCGATGATCGGCGAATCCCCCACCTGGCCCGCCGGGCTGAGGAACGAGTACAGCAGAGCGCCCAGGCAGATCACCATGGCCGCCGAAACCGAGGCCACCACGGCCAACGTCTGCCGCCGTCCCGGCTCGACCTCCATGCGGACGCGCCAGCGGGTGAGGGCCATTGCGGTGCGACGAGCGAGGAATTGGTAGCCGGTCACCTGCGTCCGCGTCGACAACCCGAGGCCGTACCCCGACCCGCGTTGTCCGCGACTCTCTTCCGCCACGTTAATTCACCATCCGGTCTGCTAGATCGCCTGGATATCGTCCGTAATAAATATCCGCTGCGCGAATTACATCGACAACCGTAAGGCACCCGTAAGGGCCTCGCCACGCGGCGCCGATGGCGTTCGCTGCCACATCTCTTTATCTATAGGTGTCCGGTCGTCGGCGGCTCGCCGGTTTGCGCGACGACCGCACCGCGCCAGGCGCCGTTGAACTGGCACTATCGGATTCCCGCCGGTCCCCCGCCCGGACTCCCCATGTCTCCTCAGGGCATCGTAATGGCGAATGGCCGGCTCGTCCTGTTGAACGTTGGCGCTGAAGCGAACGCGGCGGCCCGCGCCGGCCGGCGAAACGGGCGGTCGCGGGCGCGGGCGCCGGACGCGACTCTCCCCGATTCGCCGGGCGGCGAATTCTGGCAGCAAGATGAGCGGTATGAGTGAGCTCGCGCCGTCGCTGGTCGAACTTGCCAGGAGATACGGCATCGCCACCGAGTACGAGGACTGGACCGGTCGGCGGGTGCCGGTTCCGGCGTCCACGCTGGTGGCGGTGTTGGCCACGCTGGGCGTGGCGGCCGGCACCGAGCAGGAGCGCAACGTGGCCCTGACCGCCAAGCTGCGGTCGCACTGGGCGCGGCGGTTGCCGGCGACCATCGTCGGTCGCACCGGGGAGCAGACCCGGTTCTGGGCACACGTGACCCACGGGGAGCCCGCCGAGGTCTGGTTGCAGCTCGAGGACGGCACGGTGCGCGGCGGGATCGAGCAGGTCGACAACTTCACGCCGCCGTTCGACCTGGGCGGGCGCTGGGTCGGTGAGGCCAGCTTCGCGCTGCCGGCCGACCTGCCGCTGGGCTATCACCGGGTGCATCTGCGTTCCTCCGACGGGGAGACGAGCACCGCGCTGATCGTGACGCCGGACTGGCTCGGGCTGCCCGAGCGGCTCGGCGCCCGCCGGGGCTGGGGCCTGGCCGCCCAGCTCTACAGCGTGCGCTCCAGACAGTCGTGGGGCGTCGGCGATCTGACCGATCTGACCGATCTGGCGGTGTGGTCGGCGTCGCGGCACGGCGCCGACTATCTGTTGGTCAATCCGCTGCACGCGGCGGCCCCGACGCGTCCCATGGAACCGTCGCCCTACCTGCCGACGTCGCGGCGCTTCGTCAACCCGATTTATCTGCATGTCGAGGCGATCCCCGAGTTCGCCGAGCTGCCCAAGCGCAGCCGGGTGCGGCGGCTGCGCTCCGAGGTCCAACAGCGAGCCGCTCGACTCGACGCCATCGATCGCGACGCCGCGTGGGCGGCGAAGCGCGCCGCGCTCGAGCTGGTGCACCGGGTGCCGCGGTCGGCGGGGCGTGAGTTGTCCTACCAGGCCTTCCGGGCCCGTGAGGGCAGCGCGCTCGACGATTTCGCCATCTGGTGCGCCCTGGCCGAGAAGTACGGCGCCGACTGGCACTCCTGGCCGGAGTCGCTACAGCATCCCGACGCGCCCGGAGTCGCCACCTTCGCCGAAAAGCATTCGGGGACAGTCGATTTCCATCGTTGGCTGCAGTGGCAACTCGACGAGCAGCTCGCCGCGGCGCAGTCGCAGGCGGTGCGGGCCGGAATGGCGCTGGGCGTGATGCACGACCTGGCGGTCGGCGTGCATCCCAACGGCGCCGACGCGTGGGCCCTGCAAGACGTGCTGGCGCTGGGCGTCACCGCCGGCGCGCCGCCGGACGAGTTCAATCAGCTCGGCCAGGACTGGTCCCAGCCGCCGTGGCGGCCCGACCGACTGGACGCCGACGAGTACCGCCCCTTCCGGGCGTTGATCCGTGCCGTGCTGCGGCATGCCGGCGGCGTGCGCATCGACCACATCATCGGGTTGTTCCGGCTGTGGTGGATCCCGGAAGGAGCGCCGCCCACGGCGGGCACCTACGTGCGTTACGACCATGAAGCGATGATCGGCATTGTCGCCCTGGAAGCACACCGCGCCGGTGCGCTGGTGGTCGGCGAGGACCTCGGCACCGTCGAACCCTGGGTGCGTGACTATCTGTTGTTACGCGGTCTGCTCGGCACGTCGATCCTGTGGTTCGAGTTGGACCGCGACGGAAACGGCGGCCCGCTGCCCGCCGAGCGCTGGCGGGAGTACTGCCTGTCCTCGGTGACCACCCACGATCTGCCGCCTACCGCCGGCTACCTGGCGGGTGACCACGTGCGGTTGCGGGAACGCCTCGGATTGCTCACCCGCCCCGCCGAGGACGAACTGGCCTCCGATCGGGCAGAACTGGCGGCCTGGCTGGCCGAATTGCGCCGGGTGGGCTTGCTCGACGACGACGCCGCCGACGCGGAAAGCGTCGTGCTCGCCCTGTATCGGTACCTGGGCCGGACGCCGTCGCGCCTGGTCGGCGTGGCGCTGACCGACGCGGTGGGCGACCGCCGGACCCAGAATCAGCCCGGGACCACCGACGAATACCCCAACTGGCGGATTCCGCTGACCGGCCCGGACGGCAGCCCGGTCCTGCTCGAGGACGTGTTCACCGACCCTCGGGCGGCGGCGCTGGCCGAGGCGGTGCGCAGTGCAATCGCGCCGGTCGCCGTCGAAAGCGCGCCTGTTAGCTTCTGAGGCCATGAAGGTCTCAGTCGTAGCGCCGGTCGCCGACGGTGTCACCGCGGATCCCGAGTGGATGGCGGCCTTCGCGGGCCACCTGGAACGGTGCGGCTTCGAGTCGATCGTCGTCGTCGAGCACACCGTGCTGGTCACCCGCTACGAGAGCGTCTACCCGTATGACAGTTCCGGACGCGTCGGCCTGGCCGCCGATTGCCCCATCCCCGACCCGCTCGACCTGCTGGCCTTCCTGGCCGGGCGCACCACCACCCTGGGTCTGGCCACCGGCGTGCTGGTGCTGCCCAACCATCATCCGGTGGTCCTGGCCAAGCGGGCCGCCACCGTGGACGCCCTGTCGGGCGGACGGCTGCGACTGTGCGTGGGCGTGGGATGGCTCAAGGAGGAACTCGAGGCGTGCGGCGCCGATTTCGAGGACCGCGGCCGCCGAGCCGACGAGCAGTTGGCCGTCTTGCGGACGCTCTGGGCCGACCACCCGCGCGGGGCCTCGCACCACGGTGAATTCTTCGACTTCGACAACATCATGTGCTACCCCAAACCGGTTGCCGGCCAACGTCTCCCGATCCATATCGGTGGGCACAGCCGCGCGGCGGCCCGCCGGGCCGGACGGTTCGGCGACGGCTTTCAGCCGCTCGGCGTGACCGGACCCACCCTGGCGTCGCTGATCGCGCTCATGCGCGACGAGGCGTCGTCGGCCGGCCGCGATCCGGCGACCCTGGAAGTCTCATTGGGTCACGCGGTCAACAAGATCGACGCGGACCGCGCCGCCGGCCTCGTCGAGCAGGGCGCCGACCGGCTGGTGTTGGCCATGCCGCCGACCACCGACATCGAGCAGGCCAAGGACATGCTGTCGGCGTGTGCGCAACGCCTGTCGCTCGCGTGACCCCGATGACGCTGTCGACCGACGACCGAGCCGCCCTCAGCGACTTGGTGCACCGATACGCGGCGCACGTCGATGACCGCCAATTCGACTCCGTCGCGGAGCTATTCACCGACGCCGCCGTGCTGGTGGTGGCCGACCCGCCGAAGGCGCTCGAGCCGGTCCGTTCGCACCAGGGCCGAGACGCCATCGCCGGCGCGGTCGCCGCCGTCGCGGCGCTCATCCGGACCCAGCACGCCATCATCGGCGAGGTGTACGACCTGGGCGCCCGACCGGGTACCGCGCGCGGGCGCGTCGCGTGCATCGCACACCACTGGGACCAGCGCGGCGACGAGCTCGCCGACGTGGTCTGGCATCTGCGCTACGACGACGAATACGAGCTGACCGACCGCTGGCGGATCGCCCGCCGGGCGTTGACCATCAACGCCGTTGAGACCCGGTCGGTCCGCCGGGTGCGCCGGCACGACCCGGCCTAGCGAGCTTCCAGAAGACTTTGCGCAAACTCACAGCGACCGCCCATGAACCGAATCTGCGGTAAGAACGCGGCCATTGTTGGGCGATTGCGGTTATCACCGGCCGGGTCGAGGCGAATTTTGCCCACGCCGGAGCGCGGCCTGCGGCCGTGGGACCCGGTGGGGCGCGAAGCGCCGCGGTTCTTCCTGATCGTGTCCAATTTATACAAGTCGGTTCGTGTATTTTCGGCGGCGTGACGGACACCGAGCATCGGAACCTGAACGTCGACGCCGCCGGCACCAACGGAGGCCGGTCAGCGCCGAACGGCAATGTATCGACACTGGCAGTGGGCACGCCGCTGGAGTCCCCGCCGGATTACCGCAACGAGATTCACACCGCCGAAGACGTCATCGACGTCGAGACCTACGGCGGCGGCTTCGATCTCACCAGGCGGGCGACGGCCCCGAAGCTGCGCATCGGCCGTGACCGGTGGTTCAACCTGCTCTGGCTGATCCCCATCGGGTTTGCCCTGCTGATCGTCGGGGTGGCCGTCGGCAAAGGCCTGCACAACATGCCGGCGGTGCAGTCCTTCATCCAGCGTTATCCCGGGACGGACAGCTCCGGTGTCACCCCTGGCCTGCCGGCCTGGATCGGGTGGACGCACTTCTTCAACCTGTTCATGATGATGTTCATCATCAGGACGGGGATCCAGATCCTCTGCGACCATCCCCGCCTCTACTTCAGCCGCAACGCCACCCCGGGCAAGGACGAGTGGCTGCGGGTGGGCCCGCCGGTGCCCGACGACGAGCTGTGGACGGCCAATTCCGACACCGTGGCGCTGCCACCACAATTCGGGCTGCCCGGGTTCCGCCACTCGATCGGGCTCGCCCGTTGGTGGCATCTCGGGGTGGACGTGCTGTGGCTCGTCAACGGCGCGGTCTTCTACGTGCTGCTGTTCGCCACCGGCCAGTGGCGGCACATCGTCCCGACCAGCTGGGACGTCTTCCCCAACGCGGCGTCGGTGGCGGTTCAGTACCTGTCACTGGACTGGCCGACCGACAACGGGTGGGTCGCCTACAACGGCCTGCAGTTGTTGGCCTACTTCACCACGGTTTTCATCGCCGCACCCGCCGCGCTGATCACCGGCCTGGGCATGTCGCCCGCGCTGTCGCAACGCGTGCACTGGTTGAGCAAGCGGCTGAGCATCCAGCACGCGCGGTCGCTGCACTTCGTGGTGCTGGTCTACTTCCTGTTCTTCATCCTGGTTCACGTCACGATGGTGTTGACGACCAGCGCGCTGCGAAACCTCAACCACATGTTCGCCTCCCGCGACGACAACAGCTGGGTCGGCTTCGGGATCTTCGCCGCGGCCATGGTGCTGACGGCGATCGCGTGGGTGTGGGCCACCCCGTTCACCATTCGCCATCCGCGGGTGATCCAGCGGGTCGGGTACGCGCTCGTCGGCCCCTTCCAACGCATGCTCGAGCAGCTCGACCCCAAGCCCGGCGCCTTCACCGAGAAGGACATCTCGCCGCACCATTGGCGCAACGGGCGCCTGCCCGAGACCGTCGAGTACAAGGAACTCGAGCAGAACGACTTCAAGGACTGGCGGCTCAAGGTCTACGGTCTGGTCGAACACCCGATGGAGTTCTCGCTCGAGGACTTGATGGCGCTGCCCTACCACGAGCAGATCAGCCAGCACTTCTGCATCCAGGCCTGGTCGGGCGTCGCCAAATGGGGTGGCGTGCAGATGAAAACGATCATGGACATCGTCAAGCCGCTACCGGAAGCCAAATGGGCGGTGTTCTATTCGATGGGCCTCGGCGCGACGGGCGGCATCTATTACAACGCCCATCACATCGGGCAGATGGACCATCACATGACCATGCTCGCCTACAAGATGAACGACCAGCCGCTCCCCTACATGCACGGCAGGCCGCTGCGGCTGCGCAACGAATTGCAGCACGGCTTCAAACTCGTCAAGTGGATCAAGGGAATCGAGTTCGTCGCCGACTACCGCGACATCGGCAGCGGTTACGGCGGTTACAGCGAGGACCACAAGTACTTCGGGCGCCACCAGACCCTGTAGGCAGCGCGGCATCCTCGGCGGTGGCGCCTCGGCGTCGCGGCCTCACTTCGTTTGTCCCGACGGCGATCCGGGTAGCACAACGGAAGCGGCCGAACGGAAGTGACAGCAGAGGAGACGCCCATGAGGCACAGCCCCGTCGACCATGATCGGACCACCCATCGACATGGCGCCGAGCCGGAACGGGACGTCGAGCACACGCCCGGGCTCATCGTCGTCGGGGCCGCGGTCCTGGCACTCGTGGTGTGCGTGGCGACCTTCGCCCTCGGGGACGCCGGTGCGGGCGTAGCGGCGGCCATCGTCGCCCTGCTCGGGTTCGGCGCCGGTTTGGCCTGGCTTACCATGGACCGCAGGCGAATTCGCCAGTCTGAACGGGAGTGGCCGATCGGCCACGCGGCACGCTAGCGCTATTGCAGCGCGACGAGGTTGTGCACGGACTTCTCCACATCGGAGCGGAGCACCCGTGCGACCAGCCCCCCGATCGGACCGCTGAGCAATCCGCCCCTGATGTCCGCGGTCAGGTGGAAGTCGGTTCCGGATTGCTCGTCCGTGACGGTCATCGCCACTCCGAGGCGAATCCCCCCGCGACCGCGACCTTGCAGCTCAATGGATTTCGGCTCGTCGTAGCGGGTGACCGTCCAGTGGATGACGTTGCGAAACCCCTTGACCTTCACGCAGGAGGACACGCAGGTGCCCTCCTCGATGGTTTGCGGAACGGGTCCGCGCCATCCGGCGAAAATGGTCATCCACTCGTCGAACCGGCTCAGGTCGGACGCCAGCTTCCAGGCGGTCTCCGGATCTACCTGCGACGTCACCGAAACATCTACTCGAGCCAAGTCTTCTCGCTCCTCCCCGGACGATGATCGTGCTGGGCGCCGGCACCGCGACACAGGCGGGAGGCGCGCAACACGCGGTGGATACCCGGGGACGGCCGGACCTACGCGTCGGCCTGGAAAGTCAGGGCCAGGCCTCGGCCAATTGCTTCGCCACGTCGATGACCTGCGCGGCCTGCGAGTGCGGCGCGTCGATCTCCTCGGCGACATACTGGGCGACGAACCGGCGGATCTCACCGTCGACGCCGGCGAGGATGCGCAACACCTCGCCGCGGAAGGACTTCGACGACACGTTGACGGTGATGTCGGACGGTCGTGGCTTCGCGACGTCGACGATCAGCAGCAGCGGCTCGGCGGCCCGCGCCGTGGCCCGCAACGCGATGTCCCCCGAGACCACGAACCGCTGCTTGTCGAGTCGGAGGTCGAGTAGCAGATCGATCGACAGCGGGATGTGTATGACGAAGGTGATGCTGTCGCCCAGGCGGCGGGTGACTTTGGGCTCGTGGATCTTGACGTTCGCGCTGACCTTGGCGATCCCGCCGGGCCCTTGCGCGATGGGCTCCATGGCGAACTCGTTGCCGGCGATGTCGGCGAATGCGGCGGCGACACGCTCGGGGGTGACCGCGACCTCGAAGAATCTGCGTCCGAACTCTTCGTAGGTGACAAAATCGTGAGTCTCCATAGGCTTATACCGTCTCACGCCGGCCGCGCGAACCGTTGCTGATCTGCCCGCGTCGCGGGAAATCGGCCCCGGTACGGCTCCCCGCTGGGACCGCCGTCGATCCCGGCGCATTGTGAGGCGCGCCACACACCGGGGGCTTCAATTCGATTCGCCGGGTGGTGGCCTGGGAGGCTTGTTGCGTTGGGAGGTGTTTTCGATGTGCGCCCACAAAGCTGCCGAGCGGCGCTCGGACCTGTCGCCCGCGAGCCTGCTCACCTGGCTCGGCGGTGGTCAGTGGCGGGAGCTGGATGAGCGCCACGAGCGGTCCACCCACGCCGTATCCGGCGCGGTGGTGCTGTTCGGGGCGGTGCTGGCCTGGCTCGTCGCGACGCTGGCGGTGAGCGAGTCAACTCGCTGGTCACTCCTTTCCATCCTGCCGGTGACCCTGGTGTTCGGACTGCTGGTCGGCGCGGTCACCCGCGCCACCGCGGCCGGGTCCCCCGGGGGCCGGGCCGGGGTGGCGGCGCGCGCGGCGGTGGCGGCCGCGCTGGGCGCCGTCGTGGGTGAACTGGCCGCGATCGTCCTGCTCTCCGGCTCGATCGACCATCGTCTCGACGAACGCGCCCTGCGCGACGCCGGTTCGACGCCGGCGGTGGCGCAAGCGTCGGCGTCGCTGCAACAAACCCGGGACACGCGCGCCGCGCTCGACGGCGCCGTCGACCGGGCTCACCAGCAGCAGGATCAGGCCCTGGTCATCGCGCGCTGCGAATACCACCCGACCCCGGCCTGCCCGCAAACCCGGATCACCGGTGTCCCCGGCGCGGGACCCGAAACACGAACGGCGAACGAGGTTTTGGCGGATGCCCAGCGCGAACTGGACAGCGCGTTGGCCGCCCGTGACCGCCAAGCGCCCGCGCTGGACGCCGCCATCTCCCGGGAGCAGCACGCGCTCGACGAGGCGCGCCGCGGCGTGGTCGCCGACGCCGATCGCGGCCTGGGAGCGCGCTGGGTCGCGATGAACGACCTGACATCGGCCGACTTCGGCGCCCTGACGTTGCGGCTCATGGCGATCGCGTTCTGCGTCCTGGTCTACCTGCTGCCGCTGATCCTGGGACGGTGGCGTGGAGAGACCACCCAGGATCGCCATGCGTCGGCGCGCGCGGAGCGCGAACGCGCAGAACTCGAGGCGGACACCGCCATCGCGATCAAGCGGGCCGAGGTCCGTCGCGAGGCCGAGATCATGTGGGCCGAGCACCAACTCACCCAGGCTCGGATGGCGATCGAGGCCCAGACGGAGATCGACCGCGAGCAGCAACGCCGGCGAATCGAGGCGGCGTTCGAGCCCCCGGCGCGGGCGCCGTCACAACGCACTCTCGAACCGGCCGACGAAGACATCTACCTGCCCATCGCCGCGGAAGCCGAGGCCGCCAGCCGGGCGCTGGTCGGCCTGCCCGCCCCCGCGCAGACCACCGGCGTGGAGAACTTGCCGGCGCCGGCCGGGCGCGAGGTCGCGCCGCGCGAAGACCGTGGCGCGTCGCTCATTCCCTCGATTCCCGATGCCACCAAGGCCGCGGCGCGGTGGGTTCGCCCGCTGGTGCCGCCGTTCGTGGCGCGGGTGCTCGACACGACGACCGCGCCGCTGCGCACCGCGCGTCAGGTCTTCGAAGAGGTCGAGGAGATCACCTTCGCGCTGCGGCGCACCCACCGGGTCACGATGGACTCCGAGAGCTCCGACGCCGGCGAGCGGCCCACGCCCTCGGCCACGACGGATGAACAGCCCTCCCCCGCCACGGGATTCATCGACTCGTCGCGCGTGGATCGTACCGCGGTGACCGCACGGCGGCCGGGCGGTCAAGACCTGTCCGCCGCCTCGCTGGGCGCGTCGGAGCGTGGAAGCGCTCCGGAATTGACGCAGCGCGACGGACCGGCCGAACTCGATCCACCCGCGGACCCGCGGCAACTGCCGCCCGCCTGACGGCGTGCTGTCCCCGGTGCGCTAAACGGGCCCGGGCGCCTATTCGTTGCCGAAGGCTTCGTAGAGGTCCGGTAGGAAGGCGGCCAGGTGATTCATCTCCTGGGCGCAATGCACCATCAGGTTGCGGGCGCTGGTCTCGGCGTTGCCGAGCACCCGCGAGGCGATCGGGCGCACCGCCCGCGACGCGACGCCAGGCACATTGCGCACCTCGATGTGCCGTCCGCCCATCCAGAATCGCGACCGCATCTCGGCCCCGTTCGCGGTCGACCGGATGTGGTGAATGAACCATCCGACGTCCACCGGGGCTTCGCTGGACCCCAGCCGGGCACAGATCGCCACCGCACCGTCGCTGTCGGGCGGGCAGCCCATCGTCGCCGGCTCGACGAATTGGATTGCGCCATTGAGCATTGTCGAGCCGATGTACTCGCTGATCAACGACCAGCGGCCGATGTAGCGCTGGGCGCCGAGACGCCCCGCGTCGTCGCCGTCCTTCCACGCGGCGTGCAGATGGGCCCGCGGATGCCACAGCTTGTAACGGCGGCTGTCGCAACCGTGCCAGCCGAACCACCAGGACCACATGGCCGGGGTCACCCCCGGCATGTCGGTGCGCACCGACACCTGATAGCCGCCGTCCTCGAGGACCCCGTAGCCATTCTCGGTCCGCTGGTATCCGTCGTCGGCGACCCGCGCGGCCTCGTCGAACGCCGACAGCGCCATGGCGCCTTGCGGGCCGTGTTCCAAGGCCTCGACGACATGGCGTGGCAACGGGGCCATCTCGGGTGTGAAGAACTTGCCGAACGGGGTGTTCGCGTCGTCGCCGCGGTAGCCCAGATAGAGGTCGCCGGCCATCAGAGCCGTCCCATCCAGCTGTTGAACAGCCCGTCGGGGTCGTACTCGGCGCGCACGCGGTCGAGCTTGGCCATGGCGGCGTCGCTGGCGAATCGCGCCGGACGCTGGCCGAGGTTCTCGTCGGCCAACTGGATGCCGATCGCGAACTCCGACATCGCCGCCATGTTGGACCGCGCCCAGTCGGCGTATTTCGCCTCGTCGGCCGGGTCCTTCCAGGACCCGTACAGGGCCAGGTAGATGTCACCTTCGACGCTGTAGGCCATGTCCTGGCGGGGAGCGCACGGACCCCAGTTGAGCCACAGGAAGTGCGCCGGATGCGGGGGCATGGTGTCCAGGATCGTCCGGATGCCCGGCAGCAGCTCTTCGGCCGACGCCGAGGTCCACATGTTGTCGACCGCGTAGTGGTGGTCGGACAGGTAGTGGCTCATCGCGACGTCATACCAGGTCGGCAAATCTGTTGGCAGGTAGGGGATTTTGACCAGCGCGCGATCGGCGACCGGGCAGCTGCCGAAGAGGGCGAGCGCCTTCTCGGCTTCCTCGTCGGAGTCCGCGAACGCGGGCGAGGCGAGCGAGATGACCGGGGTGTCGATGCCCATGTTCGGTTCTCCGCGCGAGGCCACGGCCTGCAGCTCGACGCGAGGGTCCACCTCGGCGCCGACCGCGCGGGTCCACGTGAAGACCTCGTCGGCCAGCTCGAACGGGTAGACGTAGACGCTGGTGCCGCAGGCGCCGGGCCGGGGATAGAGCTTCAGGTAGAACGACGTGACCACACCGAAGAAGCCAGGCCCGGCGCCGCGGGCGGCCCAGTAGAGGTCGGCGTTGTTGCTGGCGTCGCAGTGGATCTGTTCGCCCTCGGCGGTGACGACGTCCAGGCCGACGACGCTCTCGCAGGCGGGGCCGTATATGCGGCTGTTCCAGCCGTAGCCGCCCTGCAGCAGGTAACCGCCGAGGCAGACACCCTTGCAGTGGCCGCCGGGGAAGAACAGGCCCTGCGCCTCGAGGTCGGCCATGAGCAGGCTGCCGCCCTTGCCCGGACCGACTTGGGCGAGCCGTTTGCCGGCGTCGATGACGGCATGGTCCAGGCGGCTGACGTCGAGCAGAACGGAGCCGTCACGCAGGTGACTGGCCGCGAAGCTGTGCCCGCCGGAAACGATGCTGACCTTCAGGCCGTGGGCCGTGGCGTAGCGGAGGCCGGCGACGATGTCGTCGGCGTCGGCGGCCTGGACGATGACTTCGGGATAGCGCTCCGGCACCCGTTGGTGCCACACGGTGCGCCGGCGGGCCGGCTCGTACCCGTCGTCGCCGCGGAAGTGGTGCCGCCCGGCCGGTAGCCCGCTCATCTGGAATCTCCCTTGATTCGCTATTCGGATCTTTGTGATTCGCGATGCGGAACAATATAGTGGAAGAATGCCGTCTTCGGGGGAGAATCTTTCAACCGGCCGCGACGAAGGCATCCAGGTATTACGCCGCGCCGCCGCCGCGCTGGACGAGATCGCGGCCGAGCCCGGGCGGTTACGCCTGGTCGACCTCGGTGAGCGGCTGGGCCTGGCCAAGTCGACGGCTCGCCGGCTGCTGGTGGGCCTGGTCGAGGTCGGGTTGGCCAGCGTCGATCCGCAGGGCCGATTTTCCCTGGGCGACCGTTTGCTGGGGTTCGGCAACTCCGACGGCGCGCACATCGCGGCGATCTTCCGGCCAACCATCGAACGGGTCGCGCGCGCGACCGACGGGGAGACGGTCGACCTCTCGATATTGCGCGGCCAGCGAATGTGGTTCGTCGATCAGATCGAATCCTCGCATCGGCTGCGCGCCGTCTCGGCCGTCGGCGTCCGGTTCCCGCTGGATTCCACGGCCAACGGCAAAGCGGCCCTCGCGACCCTCGACCACGCCGACGCCGAGGCGGTGATCTCGCGCTGCGATCCCGATGTGGGTGATCGGCTGCGCGCCGAGGTCTCCGAGATCCGTTGCACCGGAGTGGCGTTCGATCGCGACGAACACACCCCGGGGATTTCGGCGGCCGCGATCGCACGCCGCGCGGTGGGCGACAACGTGGTCGCCATCTCGGTGCCGGCTCCGACGGAGCGCTTCCTGGAGAAGGAACAGCGCATCGTCGCCGCGCTGCGCGCCGCGGCGGAATCGCCGGTCTGGGCCCGCTAGCGTCAGCGAACCAGGTTGATCCCGTAGTCGATTCCGGGGAGCCCGGGCGCTCGCCACCTTCGTGTGCGCCGGACACCACGCCCCCGGGTCGGCCAGTGCAACGGCAGGTCCTCCGAGGGGTCGCCGGGATCGGTCAGGGCGGAGTTGGTGACGGCCGGGTTACCCCTCGAAAGCTCGGCCGTCCCAACGTCGTGAGCCCCGCTCAACAGGGCAGTGCGGCGGAGGAGAACAGCGGGCCCCATTCGTGCCGGGCCGCGGACTGGGCATCGGTGAAACTCGGTGTCTTCTCGCCGTCGCCGGCCAGGTGCACCAACGCCCACGCCATCGCGAACACCGGCACCTTGTGCCGCAATGCCGCGCTGTGCAATTCGTCCAGGGCGGCGTCCGACGGGCACCGGCGCAGGCCGATGAGAATGCCCCGCGCGGTGTCGAGGATGCGGCCGGAATGCGGGCCACACGAAGTCTGGGCGGGGACCCAGTTCGTCGTCATGCTGTGGATACCTCCTGCGGCGCCGTCACGAAATCCGCCACTGGCTATAGCGGACGAGGAATTCCTGCGCTACGCATCGTCGCGGCCGCAAACCTCAAAGGCGCCCTGTGCCATGATTTGTCGATCGAGCGCGATGTGCCAGACCACCGAGGTGATTGATACCCGCCTGTGACCGATTCGGGATCGGCTGCTAATCAACGACTCCCGCGGCACACCGATGGGAATTGGAATTCGCGGAATTCGAATTACCTTGTCAAGGAGAGTATTTCGTCGAAGCCACCGGCGATGGCGTCGTAGAAGGCGTCGTAATCGGGAATTGCGGTGGTGTCGATGTTCAAGCCGAGCCCGCAGGTGTCGACATAAGTGAGAAGCGTGACATTGACGGCCGAACCGATGGTGGGGCCGAATGCGTATTGTGCGCGTACCGGGACGCCACCGAGGAAGACCGGCACCGGAACGCCGGGCACATCGCTGGCCACGAAATCGACGTGGCGCAGCACCGAGCCGATGTACCACCGGGGTGCCAGGTTGAGAACGCCGGCAATCAATTGCGTATATGGCAGCGACTTTTCGTTACGCACCGCCGCGGTACGCTGCCGGATCGCCGTGATGCGTTTCGCCGGGTCGGTCTCGCCGACGGGCACGTCGAAGCGCATCAGCGTGATCCGGTTTCCGCCGATGCCGTCATCTTGGGTCCGCAGGCTGATCGGCATCGTGATGTGCAGGTCGCCCACCGGCACGCCGTGCTTTTCGTGGTAGAGGCGCAGTCCACCGGCGACCCCCGCGACGAAAGCGTCGTTCAGCGCCCCACCGCACCGGTGTGCCGCCTCCCGCAGCGGCCGCGTCGGCACCTGATGCACCGCGAGATGGCGGATCAGGCCGCGCTCCGTTGCCAACGGCGACCCGGGTCGGCTGATCGGCCGGACGGTCCGGTAGACGGATGCCGCGGTGGTCGCCGCGGACCGGATGGTGGCGATGGGCCGCCGAACGCTGTCGTACATCAACCGTGGCACCCGGTTGGCCGCCCCCACCAGGGCCGAGTTGAGCAGGCCGGCGTCGTAGCGCACCGCATCGCGGTAGCCGCCCAGCAGTCCCGACCCCGCGACCTCCGGCTCCGGCGGCAGGGGCTCGGCGGGATAGTGGTCTTCGGAGAGGTCGAACAGCCGCATCGCGATCTGGACTCCGCCGACCCCGTCGGTGAGTGCGTGGTGGAACTTGCAGATCACCGCCGCGCCGCCGTTTTCCAGGCCGTCGATGAACGTCGTCTCCCACAGCGCGCGGGCCCGGTCGAAATCCTGCATCTCGGCGACCCGCGCGAGCTCGAGCACGTCGTCGAGGGTTCCGGGGCCGGAGATGGTCGCTCGCCGCAAGTGGTAGTCCAGGTCGAAATCCCGGTAATGCTCCCACCGCGGCGGGGCCGGCGCCGGTGACTGCACGACCCGCTGCCGGAACATGGGCAGCGTGCGGCTGATCAGGTCGAACCGTTTGCGCACTTCGTCCCAGTCCGGGGACCGGTCCAGAAGGATGACGCTGACCACGGTCGAACGCAGTCGTGGGTCGGTCTCCATCGCCCAGGTGAAGGCGTCGCTGGCACGCATGAATGCAGTCATGTTTGTACTCCTTGCACAAAACGTACGACTGCGAACCCCCGGGGTCATCGGGTTATCGGCAGTCGATGACTTTGGTCCCCACGGATAGCGCCTTTGGTCGACTGCCGGGCGCGGACGCTACAGAATCGCGTTGACGTCCTTGGCCGTAGCGATGTCGTCCCATTCGACGCCGAGCTCCAGCAGGATCTCCTCGGTGTGCTGGCCGTGCTCGGGGGCACGCGCGGGCGCCGGCGGCGTCTCGTCGAACTGGACGGGCGCGGCGACGATGCGGTACTTCTCGCCGTGGTCGTCGACGTTGGTCACCACGTATCCGTTGGGCTCGACCTGCGGATCGTTGAGGGTTTCCCGCGGCGTCGCCAGGGCGCCCCACACGCCGGGTTCGTCCTCGAGCGCCTTCTGCCAGTGGGCCAGGTCGTGGCGGGCGAACACCTCGGTGAGGATCTCGGTGGCCGCCGCGGCGTTGGCGATCAAGTTGACCGACGGCACGAAGCGTTCGTCGGTGGCCAGTTCGCCCAGGCCGATGCGCTCGCAGAACCCCGCCCAGAATTTGTCCGGTTGCAGGAACACCAACTGGATCCACCTGCCGTCCCGGGTCTTGTACCGGTTGACGAGCGGGTTGATGGCCAGCCCGGGCGGCGCGCCCGGGATGCCGTCGATGTCGAAGAAGTCGGCCGCCGAGATGGACGGCGCGATCGCCCACATCGCCTGCGCCAGCAGCGAGGAGTCGACGACCGTCGGTTCACCGGTGCGTTCGCGGTGAAACAGCGCGGCGCATACTCCCCCGGCGAGCGTCACCCCGCCTTGCAGGTCGCCGAACGCGGGCCCCTGTACGGCGGGGGTCTCCGTGCCGAACGGCGTGAGCGTGTACGCGACGCCGCCCCGCGCGAGGTAGGTGGCCGCGTCGAACCCGCCCCGGTCGCGGTCCGGGCCCCGCACCCCCAGCCCGGTGCCGCGGGCGATGATGATCTTCGGGTTGAACGCGCGGACGTCGTCCACCGTCAGCCGGGCCCGTTCGAGCGCACCCGGCAGCCAATTGGTCAGGAACACATCCGCACTGGCCAGCAGGCGACCGAACAGCTCGCGGCCCATTTCGGATTTGATGTCGATGGCGACGCTGCGCTTACCGCGATTGCCCAATTCGAGGATGAAGTCGGCGTCCGGACGGGCCGCCTCCCGGGTGAACCCGCCGACGACCAGCGCGCGCCCGGGATCACCGGAGGCGACGCCCTCCACCTTGATCACGTCGGCGCCCCAGTCCGCCAGGGCCGCACCGGCCGAAGGCACATAGGTCCACGACGCCAACTCGACCACCCGCACCCCTGCGAGGACACCCCCGCGGACACCCCCGCGCTCGTCGGACATCGCCACTCCCCTCGGCCGACCGCTATTCCTTGCTATTTTAGATATTCTAGCTAGTCTAGGGCGTAGTGCTAGCCCAGCTGCAGGTCAGCGCAGTTTTTCGGGGAAGAGATGCGATGGATGCGACCGTTGGCCCGATTCCGACACCCGTGACCGCGCGCCGTGTGCGCGGCCGGCGCACCGGCGAATACCACTGCGCGCCAACGCCGATCGCAATCTGACGAAGGAAGGGCGATGGGCAGGGTAGCGGGCAAGGTGGCCGTGATCAGTGGCGCCGCGCGCGGCCAGGGCCGTTCGCACGCGCGGATGCTGGCCGCCGAAGGCGCGGACATCATCGCGGTGGATCTGTGCGCCGACATCGAGACCAACGAATACCCCCTGGCCCGGCGCGAGGACCTCGACGAGACCGCGCGGCTGGTCGAGAAGGAGGGGCAGCGCGCGTTCACCGCCGTGGCCGACGTCCGCGACCGCGTGGCGCTGGCGGCGGCGATCGACCAGGGCGTGGCCGAGCTGGGGCATCTCGACGTCGTCGTCGCCAACGCGGGAATCTGCCCGCTGACGGCCGGGCTGCCGCCGCAGGCCTTCGCCGACGCCGTCGACGTGGACCTGGTCGGCGTGCTGAATCTGGTGCACGCCGGCCTCAAGCATCTTCAGGCCGGCGCGTCGATCATCGTGATCGGCTCCAACGCCGCGTTCATGTCGTCCCTGAGCACCTCCGGCGCTGAGAGTGGGGTCGGTGGTCCCGGCGGGGCGGGCTATGCCTTCGCCAAACTGGCTGCGGCGCACTACGTCAACGACTTCGCGCTGGCGCTCGCCAAGTTCTCCATCCGGATGAACGCGGTGCACCCCACCAATGTCAACACCGACATGCTGCACAGCCCGCCGATGTATCGGGCCTTCCGGCCGGACCTGAAGGATCCGACCCGCGAGGACGCGGAACCGGTTTTCCCGCTCGTGCAGGCGATGCCGATCCCGTATGTCGAACCCGAGGACATCAGCGAGGCGGTGCTCTTCCTGGCCTCCGACGCCGCCCGCTACATCACCGGGCAACAGCTGCGGGTCGACGGCGGCGGCTTCCTCAAGGTCAAGCCCTGGTCGGGTGCGTGACCTCGATGAGCGACGGTCAGGGCGCGGCGGGCGTCGAGCGCCGACTCTACGAACTGATGGCGCTGATGAAGGCCGCCGACGACCGGCTGTCCCAAGGGATCGGCACCGGCGAGTTCATGTGCGTGTACTGGCCGTCGCGCGGGCAGGAGGCCATCGCCGCCGCGATGGGCGTCGCGCTGCGGCCCGACGACCAGTTGGTGACCACCTACCGCGGGCTGCACGACCTCATCGGCAAGGGCGTGCCGCTGGAAGAGATCTACGGCGAGATGATGGGCCGCACCGTCGGCGCCGGCCGCGGCAAGGGCGGCAGCATGCACATCGCCAATCCCGCTCGGGGCGTGATGCTTTCGACCGGGATCGTCGGGGCGGGCCCGCCGGTGGCGGTGGGATTGGCGATGGCCGCCAAACGCAAAGGCCTCGATCGCGTCACCGCGGTCAGCTTCGGCGACGGCGCCACCAACACCGGGTCTTTCCACGAGGCGGCGAACATGGCCGCGCTGTGGGACCTGCCGATGGTGTTCGTCTGCCAGAACAACCTCTACGCCGAGATGACGCCGACCGCCGACACGATGAAGCTCGAATGTGTCGCGGACCGGGCGGCCGGCTACGGCATGCCGGGGGTGCGTGTCGACGGAAACGACCCGCTGGCGATCAAATCGACACTCGATGAGGCGCTGTGGCGGGCCCGCGCCGGTGGGGGCCCCACCTTCGTCGAATGCGTGACGTTCCGCTTCCGCGGCCATTACTTCGGTGACCGGATGTCCTACATCCCCAAGGATCAGCTGGCCGCCGCGATCGAAGCCGACCCGGTGCCCCGCTTCCGCGACCAGCTGGCCGAGGCCGGCATCTGCGATCGGGACGAACTCGACCGCATCGACGAGGAGGCGCTGGCCGCGGTGGAAGCCGCGCTGCGCACCGTGATGAGCGCCGAAGCCCCGTCGATCGACGAGCTGGACCGAGACGTGTACGCGGCCCCGATCAAGTTCCCGGTGTGAGCATGCAAGAACGAGAGATGACGATGCGCGAGGCACTCAACCTCGCGCTGGATCAGGCGCTCGCCGCCGACGACCGGGTGTTCCTGCTCGGTGAGGACATCGCCGACCCCGGGGCGTCGGGGCCGACGGCGGGCCTGTCGACGAAGTACGGCCACGACCGCGTCCTGGACACCCCGATCTCGGAGGCGGCCATCGTCGGCGCGGCCGTCGGCGCGGCGATCGACGGCCTGCTGCCGGTCGCCGAGATCATGATCATGGATTTCATCGGCATCGCCGCCGACCAGCTGATCAACAACGCGGCCAAGCTGAGGTTCATGACCGCCGGCCGCACGACGGCTCCGCTCACCATCCGCACGCAGGTCTACGCCGGGCTGGCCACCGGGGCCACGCATTCGCAGAGCCTGGAGGCCTGGTTCATGCACATCCCGGGCATGAAGGTCATCGTGCCGGCCACGCCCCGGGACGGGAAGGGCCTCCTGACGACGGCGATCTTCGACCCCGATCCCTGCCTGTTCGTCGAAACGATCCGGCTGCAGGGCAAGAAGGGTCGCGTCCCCGCCGATCCCGGGTTCGCAATCCCGTTGGGGCGGGCCGACATCAAGCGGCCGGGCACCGACGTGAGCCTGATCGGCTACGGGCGCTGCGTACACGACGCGCTGACCGCCGCGGCCACGCTGGGAGAACAGGGCATCAGCGCCGAAGTCGTCGACCTGCGCACCCTGGTTCCGCTCGACGTCGAGACCGTCGTCGCCTCCGCACGCCGCACCCGCCGAGCCGTCGTCATCCACGACGCGGTCCAATTCGCCGGTCCCGGAGCGGAGATCGCCGCGATCCTGCACTCGGAGCTGTTCTCCGAACTGGCCGCACCCGTCGAACGGGTGGCCGCCCGCTTCGTCCCCAACCCGGCCGCGGCGGCGCTCGAGGCCCAGGTGTACCCCTCCCCGCAGCGGATCGTCGCGGCCGCGCGCAAGACCCTTGCGGGGGCGAGAGTGCATGGCTGACTTCGTCATCCGCATCCCGCGCGTCTCGGTGGCCGTGTCGGAAGCCGAGCTCACCGGCCTGCTCGTCGACGCCGGCCAGCACGTGGAAGCGGGCACACCGATCTACGCGATCGCCACCGAAAAGGTGGAACAGGAAATCGAGGCGGGAGCGTCGGGCACCGTGCACTGGACGGGCCGGGTCGGGACCACCTACGACATCGGCGCCGAAATCGGCGTCATCACTTCGTGAACCAGGAAAGGTGAGCACGCATGGATCTCAACGAGACTCGCGAGAGAATCATCTACCAGAAAGAGGGGCCCATCGCCCGGGTCACGCTGAACTGGCCGGAGAAGGCGAATGCCCAGGACCAGAAGCTGGCCGAAGAGGTCGACGCCGCGCTGGCCGACGCCGACCGCGACTACGACATCAAGGTGCTCGTGCTCAAGGCCAACGGCAAGGGCTTCTGCTCGGGGCACGCGATCGGCAACAACGCGGTCGACTACCCGGCCTTCGTCGAGGGCGCCAAAGTCATGGGCACGCCGTGGAAGCCGCAGACCGACCTGTTCGTCAAGCCGGTGCTCAACCTGTGGGAGTTCTCCAAGCCGACCATTGCCCAGGTGCACGGATACTGCGTGGGCGGGGGCACGCACTACGGGCTCACCACCGACATCGTGATCGCCTCCGAAGACGCGTACTTCTCCTACCCGCCGCTGCAGGGCTTCGGCATGCCGTCGGGTGAATGCTCGATCGAACCATGGGTTTTCATGAACTGGCGGCGCGCCGCCTATTACCTGTACCTCGCCGAGGTCATCGACGCCAAGAAGGCCCTGGAGGTCGGCCTGGTCAACGAGGTGGTGCCGCGCGACCAACTCGACGACCGCGTGGAGGCGATCGCCCGCCACATCGCGCAGGCGCCGATGACCACGCTGCTGGCCACCAAGGCCAACCTGAAGCGGGCCTGGGAGTTGATGGGCATGCGGGTGCACTGGCAGAGCTCGAACGACCTCGTCGCCCTGGCCTCCATCAGCAAGGACGTCCAGGAGCTGATCCAGACGGTGTTCCGCGACAAGGTGTTGCCGTCGGAGCAGGCGCGGCGCCAGGCCGCGGCGGCCGCATCCACCGACGGCGCCACCGCCCCTTAGGTTTTCGCAGGTTCACCGGTGAACATCGCCGAGCACGCCGCCGGGGCCGGGAACGCGCCGGCCCTGATCGTCGCGGACGGCGACACGATCTCGCACGCCGAACTTTACGCCCGCAGTCAACGGGTCGCCGCGGCGCTGCACGACGCCGGGCTGCGCCCCGGTGACGGCGTGGCCCTGATCCTGCCCAACCGGTCCGAGTTCCTCGAGATCACCTGGGGCTGCCAGCTATCGGGGCTCTACTACACCGCGGTCAACACCCACTTCACCCCGGACGAGGCCGCTTACGTCGTCGAGGATTCCGAGGCGCGGGCGGTGTTCGTGGACACGACGGACGCCGCCCTGCGCGACGTCGCCGCCCACGTGCGCGAGGCCAACACCGCCGTGACCGTCCACCTCGCCGTAGGGGGGTCCCTGCCCGGCTGGCGCGCGTACGAGGACGTGCTGGCGCACGCGGGCGACGCGCCGCCGGTCAGGGACGGGTCGGAGATGCTGTACTCGTCGGGAACCACGGGGCGCCCCAAGGCCGTCCGCCGGCCCCTGCCGACCGACGGCAACGGCTCATGGGCTCAGGCGGTGCTGGAACTGGCGTTGACCCACAAGTACGGGATGAGCCGGTCCAGCGTGTACCTCTCCCCGGCACCGCTCTATCACGCCGCCGGGGTGAACTACACCATGGCCGTCAACCGCGTCGGCGCGGCGGCGATCCTGATGCACAGGTTCGACGCCGAGGCCGTGCTGCGGCTGATCGAGACCCACCGGGTGACCCACGCGCAGTTCGTGCCCACCATGTTCGTGCGAATGCTCAAGCTGCCCAGGGCGGTTCGGGAGCGCTACGACGTCTCGAGCCTGCGATGCGTCATCCACGCGGCCGCGCCCTGCCCGGTCGACGTCAAGCAACAGATGATGAAGTGGTTCGGGCCGATCATCCACGAATATTACGGTGGCACCGAGGGATTCGCGGGTACGACGATCGGTCCCGACGAATGGCTGGCCCATCCCGGTTCGGTGGGCAGGCCCATGTCGCCGGTGCACGTCATCGGAGACGACGGCGTCGAGCTTCCCGCCGGCCAATCCGGCGAGCTCTTCTTCGAGGGCGGTCCCGATTTCGAATACTTCAAGGACGCCGCCAAGACCGCTTCGGTGTCCAACGACCGCGGCTGGCGCACGCTGGGCGACGTGGGATACGTCGACGAGGACGGATACCTCTACCTGACCGACCGGTCCACGTTCATGATCGTCTCCGGCGGGGTGAACATCTATCCCCAGGAAGTCGAGAACCTGCTGATCATGCATCCCAAGCTCGTCGACGCGGCGGTCTTCGGGGTTCCCAACGAGGAGTTCGGCGAGGAGGTCAAGGCCGTCGTGCAGCCGATCGACGGCGTCGCGCCGGGTCCTGGCCTCGAGGCCGAGCTCATCGAGTACTGCCGCGTACACGTGGCCGGCTACAAGTGCCCGCGCAGCGTCGAGTTCGTCGCCGAATTGCCCCGCGACCCCAACGGAAAGCTGTACAAGAGGCGCATTCGCGAGCGTTACTGGCAGGGGCGGGCATCGCGGATCGTGTGACCAACGAGGGATGGCGAGATGGCTTTCAAGACAGACGCAATGGCAGGCGCCGTGCACGGGACACCGCTACCGGTGCCGTGGGCGGTCCAGGCCGTCGATCGCATTCCCAAGCAGCGGTACTACGACACCGACTTCTACGCGCTCGAGGCGGAGAACTTCTGGCCCCGCGTCTGGCAGATGGCCTGCCGGCTCGAGGAGATTCCCAGGCCCGGCGACTTCGCCGAGTACGAGATCCTCGACCAGTCGCTCATCGTGGTGCGGGTCGACAGCGAGACGGTCCGGGCCTACCACAACGCGTGCCGTCATCGCGGGGTGAAATTGGTGGAAGGCCGGGGGAACCGGCGGACCTTGGTCTGCCCCTTCCACGGCTGGTGCTGGGGCCTCGACGGCAGCAACACGTTCGTGTTGCGGCCCCAGGCGTTCGCCGAGGAGAACATGAATCCGCAGGACCTGCAGCTGGTTTCGGTCCGGTGCGAGACCTGGGGCGGATGCGCGTGGATCAACCTGGATGACGAGGCCCCCGCGCTGCGCGACTGCCTGGAGCCCTTCGCGTCGATCTACGACGCCTGGAAGGTGGAGTCGCTGCGGGTCGAGTGGTGGCAGTCGTGCCGGTTGCCGGTCAATTGGAAGCTGGCGACGGCGGCGTTCATGGAGGGATACCACGTCCCGCAGACCCATCCGCAGTTGCTGCCGTCCGCGCAACAGGACGGCCCGGCGAGCTCCGCGGTGCACCCCGTCATCGCGAGCAGCCTGTACTTCATGCGGACCCTGGGCACCGGGATGGGCGGCATGACGCACGACAACGACATCCGAATCGCCGAGGGCCTGCAGCACCTGGAGCTGCCCGCCGACCCCGCCGCGGCGCTGGGCGCCTGGCGCAGCGCCCTCAACGACGCCGTCGTGGCCTGGCATCGGGCCCGGGGCAGCGACATGCCCGACCTCAACGAGCTGGTCCGCCGCGGCATCACCGACGCCATCGGGTTCTGCTTCCCGCATTACTTCCTCCTGCCCACCTACAGCAGCGCGTCGTCGTACCGCATCCGCCCGCTCGGGCCCGAGGACACGCTGTTCGAGATCTGGTCGCTCACCCGGTTTCCCGACGACGCCTCGGCGGGCAAGCTCCAACCGCCCGACCCCATGGCGCCCGACGACCCGCGCTGGCCGCCGATCCCCGCCCAAGACTTCTCCAATCTGCCGAGGCAACAAAAGGGATTGCATTCCAAGGGCTTTGACTACATGCGGTTGTCCGACCAGATCGAGGGGCTGATCTCCAACTTCGAACGCGTCATCGACGGCTTCCTCGCCGGTCTGCCGTACAACGCGCTGGTGCCCGCGATCCAGAAGACCAACACCACCATCGACGTGCCGGTCGCCGACCTGGGCTTCAGCGCGGGGCCACGATGACCACCCGATGGGACCGCTCCGTGGATCTGCTGATCGCGGGCAGCGGGGGCGGCGGCATGGTCGCCGCGCTGGCGGCGCTCGACTCCGGGATCGAACCCCTGGTGGTCGAGAAGCAGCCGCTGGTGGGCGGTTCCACCGGACTTTCGGGTGGCATGGTGTGGCTGCCGAACAACCCGCTGATGCGGGCCGACGGCGTCCCGGACTCGCACGAGGAGGGGCTCGCCTACTTCGACGACGTCGTCGGCGACATCGGCCCGGCGTCGTCGCCGGCGCGGCGCGAGACGTTCCTCACCGCCGGCTACGAGATGATCAATTTCCTGACCCACCAAGGTGTTCGGTTCGTGCGGTGCCCGGGCTGGAGCGACTACTACCCGAATCACAAGGGCGGCAACGAAGCCGGTCGCGCGATCGAGTGCGTCCCCTACGACGCGGCCGCCCTGGGGAGCTGGCGCGAAAAGGTCCAGCCCTCGATGGCCAAGGCCTACGGCGGGTTCGTTCTCAAGACGAACGAGCTGCGCGCGGTGCAGTATTTCAATCGGTCGCCGCGCGCCTTCGCCGTCGCGACGCGGGTGTTCGCCCGCACCAGGACGGCCAGGCTCCTCCACCGGGAGATGCTCACCAACGGCGCATCGCTCATCGGCCAGATGCTCAAGGCGCTGATCGACCGGCGCGGCGAACCACCGATCTGGACCGGGGCCGCAATGGAGGACCTGATCGTCGAGGACGGCCGTGTCGTCGGCGCACGCGTCGCGCGGAACGGCGCCGCGCTCAACGTCGAGGCCCGCAAGGGCGTCCTGCTGGCCGCCGGCGGGTTCAGCCGCAACCCGGACATGCGGCGCCGCTACAGCGGCGAGCAGCCCAACGAGGGGATCTGGTCGATCGCGAACGCGGGCGACACCGGCGAGGTGTTGCAGACGGCGATCGGGCTGGGCGCGAAGACCGATCTGATGGACGAGGCCTGGTGGCTGCCATCGGTGTTCATCGCCGACGGCGGCGACGCGGCACGGGCGCTGGGCAGCGGCCGGCAGCGGCCCGGCGCCATCTATGTCGACGGGACCGGCCGGCGGTTCTGCAACGAGTCCAACTCCTACGTCGAGGTGGGCAAGGCCATGTACGCGAACAAGGCCGTGCCGTGCTGGATGGTGTTCGACCAGGGCTACATCGGCCGATACGTGTCGGGGGCCAACCCGTTCAAGCGGCGCCGCCTCCCCGAAGATCTCATCACGCGCGGCGCCGTAGTGCGGGGTGAGACCATCGGCGACCTCGCGCGCCACATGGGTGTTCCGCCCGACGCGCTGGAGCGGACGATCAAGCGGTTCAACGGGTTTGCGGCCAAGGGTCTCGACCCGGACTTCGGCCGCGGCCAGTCGGCCTACAACGCCTGTCTGGGCGATCCCGGATATCGCCCCAACGCCGCGCTCGGCCCCCTCGAGCGGTCACCGTACTACGCCACCAAGGTCGTTCCGGCCGACGTCGGAACGTGCGGCGGGGTGATCACCAACGAGCACGCACAGGTCATCGGCGAGGACGACCGCGTGATCGACGGACTGTACGCGACGGGCAACATCACCGCGACGGTGATGGGCCGGAACTACCTGGGCGCCGGCGGGAGCATCGCCTACACCATGGTCTTCGGCTACGTCGCGGCCCGCCACGCCGCCGGCCGCAGTGACGCCGACGATCCGGGCCGCTAACCTCCGCGAGCAGACAGAAAATCGCCTAGTTGGCCGCGGAATTATGCGACTTTGCGTCTTCTCGCGCTAAGAAGTCTCGTCGCGGCCGACGAACTCTCGTGGCTTCATGCCCGACTGCTTCAGCTCGGCCCGCCGCGCCTGGACATCGGAGGCGGCGCCGACCATGTTGGTCAGGATGTGGCTGACCTGCAGGTGAACGCGCATGCCCATCAACTCCCACGCGCGCTTCACGTTGTTCTTCACCGCCATCAGCGTGGTCAACGGGATTTGGGCGATCTTGTGGGCCATCTCCTCGACGACGTCCTCGAGGTCTTCGCGCGGCACGACGCGGTTGAGCAGCCCCCAGTCGAGGGCTTGCTGGGCCGAGAGGGTCGGGGCCAGCAGCAGCCAGTCCATGGTGCGGTGCCAGTTCATCAGCAGCCACGGCTCGATCATGGTGTGGCCGCCGGGTTCACCGAGGCTTTGGGCAAGCGGCATTTGGAAATACGCGTCGTCGGACGCCACGCAGAAGTCGGTGAGCAGGCCGAGATAGATCCCGCCGCCCATGCAGTAGCCGTGAATGGCGGAGATGGTCGGCTTCGGGAATTCCCACAGGTACAGCGTCGGCCACAGGAACAGGTCGGCGGTGCCCTTGTACAGGTCCTCGAACGTTTCGCCGAAGTCCGGATAGGGGTTCTCGTCGGGTCCCCAGCGGGCGACGTGTCCGCCGCAGAATCCTTTTCCGTTGGCCTTGAGGATGACGACCTTGATCTCCTTGTCCCGGTCGGCTTCGTGCAGGCATTCGTCGACCTCGGTGACCAGGACCGCATCCTTGGTGTTGGCCTTGTCGACCCGGTTCAGGACGATCCGCGCAATCGGCGGCTCGCGCTCGTAGATGACCGCTTCGAGGACGCGCCGCTCCATCTGCGTGACATTACCCGGCCGGGGGCCGAAATGGCACCGCCAGACGCCATTCCGGCGAGCCGCGATTGACACGGCGAAACCGCTTGCGCCTCAGCGTTCTTCCTGTCCCGCGCGCGCCACCAGCCAGGCGTGGCCCGCGCCTTCGCCGGCGGCGAGCACGTCGAGATCGGCGAACGCCGCGGGTAGCTCACCGGCAACCGCGCGAAACGGCCCTGGGGCGGCGCCGACTTCGCTCAGCACGGCGATCGCCAGCAGGCCGCCGGGTGCCAGGCGTTCGATGATCGCCCGGTCGAGGCGGCGGTCGCGGAATCGATTGCACAGGATGACGTCAGCGGGCGGGCCGGCCGGCAGCCCGTGGTCCAGGTCGACGACCTC
Organism: Mycobacterium europaeum; assembly: GCF_002102155.1. Taxonomy (GTDB): domain Bacteria; phylum Actinomycetota; class Actinomycetes; order Mycobacteriales; family Mycobacteriaceae; genus Mycobacterium; species Mycobacterium europaeum. The sequence goes on along the minus strand of NZ_LQOU01000008.1, from coordinate 50,785 downwards.
GAAGTGGCACCGATCGCTCACTCCCGCGCGCTCGGCGAGGTCGCGCGCCCGGCCCACCGCCACCGGGGATACGTCGAATCCCTCGACCCGAAGTCCGCGCGTCGCGAGCCATACGGCCGCGAGGCCGGGCCCGCACGCGAGGTCGAGTGCCCTTCCGGCAGTAGGAAGTACGTCCGCATGGGGCGTCAGGAAGTCGGGTGGTCCCACCGCGTCCCCCGACGGTGGTGCCATGGTCTGGTACCGCTCGTCCCAGCGATGCCGGTCGGCCTCGGCCATAGCCGCAACTGTAGAACCCGGTAGGACGTTGTAGGGGCTTTCAGCGTCTTCCTACACTGGACGGGTGTCCAAAGATGCGGTTCGCCGGTCGGATCGCCGGCCGGGGCAGACGATCCGCAAGGTTCTCGACGCCGGGCTTCAGGAGTTGCGGGGGTCGTCGTACGCGAACCTGACGATGCGCTCGGTGGCGACCCGGGCCGGAGTCTCGCCGGCCAGCGCCTACACCTACTTTCCGTCCAAAAGCGCGCTGGTGGCGGCGGTGTACCTGCGGTTCCTGCGCGAGTTGCCGCTGCACACCGACGTCAACGACACGACCAGGACGCGGGTCAGCGCGACGCTGCGCGACATGGCCGTCGTGGTCGCCGACGAGCCGGAGCTGACCGCCGCCTGCGGCGCGGCCCTGATGGCCGACGACCCGGCGGTCACGCCGATTCGTGAGCAGATCGGGCACGAGGTCGCCGCCCGCATCGGCGCCGCGCTGGGTCCGGGTTGGCCGCGCGCCGTGAAAACCACGCTGCAGCTGGCCTTCTCCGGCGCGTTGATGACCGCCCGGTTCGTCAGCTTCGACGAGATCGAGGGGCAACTCGACGAGGCCGTCGATCTGATCCTGGGTGCCTCCGTCGCGTGAACCGCTGCGCGGCAACGACTAAGCCACCGTTGTCAAGCTGTTCGACGCCTGGCCGGCCCTCAGGAAGCGGCCGAACTTCTGCTTGCCCAACGCGGGTGCGGCCCGGCCCGCACCGAACGCGAACTGCCCCGCCACGAGCACGGCGCTGACGGTGTCGTCGTTGCGGTTGACCATCCGGGACAACCCGCCGTAGGACGCCACCGGATGCTCGGCGTAGCGGTCGAGCGAGGCGTCGAGCTTGTCCGGGTTGATGACGACGACGTCGGCGCGATCCCCTTCGCGCAGGGTGCCGGCGTCGATTCCGTACCACGCCCCGAGTTCGCCGGTGAGCCGGTGCACGGCACGCTCGACCGACATGAACGGGGTGCCGTGCTTGTCCGCCTGGTGCACGTGCCGCAGCAGACGAAGCCCGGAGTTGTAGAAGGCCATGTTGCGCAGGTGCGCACCGGCGTCCGAGAAACCCATCTGTACGGTCTCGCTCCGCGCCAGCTTCTTGAGCACCTCGGGACGATGGTTGGAGATCGTGGTGCGCCAGCGCAGCTTTTCGCCGTGCTCCACCACCAGGTCGAGGAACGCGTCCACCGGATGCAGCCCGCCGCGGTCCAGCCCCACCCGACCGAACGACTTGCCCACCACGGACGGGTCGGGGCACGACACGATCTCGGCGTCGAAGAAGTCGCGGTGCCACACCCGGGGGCCGAACCTCTTGTCGTAGTCCTCCCGAAACCAGCGGCGGTAGTCCTCGTCGCGCATGAGCCGGTTGCGCTCGAGCTCATTCTGCAGGTGCAGCGCCGCGGCGCCGGCGCCGAACTCCTCGAACACCACCAGCGAGATCCCGTCGGCGTAGACCTCGAACGGCACCGGCAGATGCTGCCACCGGAAGTCGCCGCCGAGTCCGTTGACGACCCGGGCGAGGGAGTCCATGAGGTGGATCACCGGCGGGATGGCCTTGATGTCGGCTGCCGAGAGCAGGCTGGTCTTCAGCCGGGGACGACCGAACCCCAGCGACGTCGCCAGCTGCGATACGACCGAGAGCGGATTCTTGATATCGGGTCCCGATTGCAGGATCTTGTTGCGCCGCCGCAGGATAGCGTTCAGCCGGCGCAGTTCCCGGGGCCTGGCGTAGGTCGACGGCAGGGTGCGCGACCGGCAGACCTCGCCGTCGAGTTTGTCGAACAGTAGTTGCTGTGACGACATCCCGACGAAGCCTTCGTCGAGCGCCTCGTCGAGCATCGACTCCATCCGCGCCAGTTCCGCCGCCGACGGCCGGGCGTCCTTGCGGGTCGCGCGGTCGAGTCCCATCGTCGCCGCGCGCATGTCGGAGTGCCCCATGAACGCCGCAACGTTGGGGCCCAGGTTCCGCCGGTCGAGTTCGGCAACGTACTCGGCGGGATTGGTCCAGGAGCGGGCCGCGTTCAGGTGTTCGATGACATAGCGCCGGGGAATCGCCTCGACCCGGCCGAAGATGTCGCCCGCGTCCACGTTGTCCAGATACACCGTGGACAACGAACACGATCCCAGCATCACGGTGGTCACGCCGTGCCGCAGCGATTCGGAAAGTTCGGGCTCGCAAAGTACTTCGACGTCGTAATGGGTGTGGATGTCGATGATGCCGGGGATGACCCACTGGCCCGTCGCGTCGATGACGTCGGCGCCCGCCGTGTCGAGTGGTTCGGAGCTGATGGTGGCCACCCGGCCGTCGCGCACCCCGATGTTTCTGCGCGCCGACGGCGCACCCGTCCCGTCGAACCAGCGTCCGTTCACGATCACGGTGTCGTACTGCAATGTTCGGCCTTTCTGCCGCCGGACGCGCCACATCCGCGGTGATCATACATAGTTTCCGAAGTGTCTGGCCACGCTGTGCGGCGCCCGCGGGGCGTCAACCTGCGACGATCACGATCCACCAGCCGCTATGATCCAGCTGTGGGGATCACCGACTACGGGTTTGCCGCCCGTTAGATGCGCAGTCACGGTTGGGCGGGCAACACGCCCGCCTCCGACGAGGAGGCGATCGAGCGCATCCTGGATGCCGCCGATGCGATCATCGAGGAACGCGGCTCGGCGATGCGGATCGCCGACGTGGCACGGGCGCTCGGGGTCACCCGCCAGACCGTGTACCGGTACTTCCCGGGAACGCAGGCACTGCTGGTGGCCTCGGCGATGCGGTCGGCCGACGGGTTCCTGGACCGGATGGCCGCCCACCTCGACGGCGTCACCGACCCGGTCGTGGCGATGACGGAGGGCATGGCATTCGCCATCGAGCAGCTCGCCTCGGACAACCAGGTGGAATTCGTGCTCAATCAACGCCATCGGGGCGGCCAGAAAGTGTCGATCGTCTCCGATACCGCCCTGGCGTTCGGGCGGTCCATGCTGCATCGCTACGACATCGACTGGGAGAGTTACGGTTTCGATGAAGCCGGTCTCGATGAATTGAATGAATTCAGCCTGCGGGTGCTGCACTCGTTCCTCGCCGACCCGGGGCGTCCGGCGCGCAGCGGTGCCGATCTGCGGCGCTATCTCACGCGTTGGCTCGGGCCGGCGATCGCCTATCCGCAGCTGCTGCGCGCGATGGCCGCGCTGCAAAGCCCCGAGCCGCCGCGCACGCGGCGGCGCCCTTTCAAGGCATCCTGACGGCGCGTCGGGCGGCGTTGACGACAACCACAAGGAGCGGGCATGACGGGCCTCGGACAGATCGCGCTCAACAGTGCGCCCGTCTTCGGCGGCGCGATGCTGGCGGTCGCCGCCGGCCAATTCCGGGCCCCGGATTTCCGGGGGCTGATCAAAGACGACATGGATCTGTTGGACCGGCTCCCCCCTGAGGCCGGCGCCAGGCGCGCTGAGCTGCAACGCACCATCGACGCCCGCATCGACGACCTGATCGAGAGCGCGGAGCGAAGCAGGGCGCTGCGCAAGGCGGCGTTGTCCTACCAGGGGAACTGGCGGGACATCGTGCTGGTGGTCTGTGTGGTGTTGTTCACCGTCATCTGGTGGGACGTCGACCACAGCAGGGGCAACTGGTTGCCGATGTTCGTCCTGCTGATCGTCCTGACCGTGGTGAGTGCCGCCTATGCGTTTCGCGGCGTGCTGCGGGCCGCCCGTTCGCTGCTGCACCGACACCCCCCGGGGACGGACACGCCGCGGTAGCCCGTGGCGGGTCGCCGCACCCTGCCCCGACGTCGAGGTGGTGTTCGCCCGGGCCGCATCGGCCAGGCGGCCGATTTCGCCGCCGGCCGCCGGTAGCCGGGCGCCTAGACTGACCACCGTGGCCGGGAATCCGATCGAGAGCGTCGGAAGTGCGGCCTTCGACGTCGCTGACCGGCTGGCGATCATCAACCTGTTCGGCGCCTACGCCTACACCTATGACCACAACCGGCTCGACGAGTTTCGCACGCTGTTCACCGAGTCGCCGGAACTCGTCCTGTTGCACGAGGGCCAACCGTTGTCGGCCGACATCGAAACGGTCATGAGCCTGCTGGCGGCCCGGAAGGCGGCATTCAAGGCCGAATACAACCAACGCCGCCACGCCCTGAACTCGTTCTGGTTTTCCGGCCAAGGCGCCGACGAGGCGACGGGACACTGCTACGTCCAGGTCTTCGCCATCAAGGACGGTGGTCCGCCCGTTGCCGACCTCACCGGATGCTATGACTTCACCGCCGTCAAGCGCGACGGCAGCTGGAAGTTCAGTCGGTGGGTGGTGGGCCTCGATCAGAGCCAGTCGGGCAGCCCGTGACCGCGCGGGATCAGCGCGGCCCGGAGCCGGCGTCGAGCACGTCGAGCGCCGCGTCGATGTTGGGCATGATCGTCGGGCCGTAGCGGGTCACCAGCTGCCCGAGCGCGCGGGCGATATGGGGTCCGACGGTGCCGGCGGCCAGGACCTCCTCGGCCAGGACGATGCCGTTCACCACGTGCGCGGCGCTCACCCGACCGTCGACCGTGAGCTCGTAGCGCCAGTCGCCGATCTGCACCCGCTCCGGCTGCGATCGGAAAAAGCCGCGCCGGGCGGGAACGACGACCACCCCCGGAACCCCGGAAAACACCTTGAGTACCACCCCGACTCCCCCGGGCCCGGCCAGGGCGGTTCCGACGACCCGGCCGACCCGATCGTGATCGAGGCCCGTCATCAATCGCTCATGGGCAGGACGAACGACGGCGTCAGCGTCTGCGCCTCACCGCTGTGACGCACCGCGGTGCCGGCCACGTAGAACTCGACGGTGTGTTGCCCCCACGCGTAGTTCGAGATGGCGAAATGCACTCCGACAACACCGGTTGCGCCGTCGCGCTCGGCTTCACTTTGCATGCGTGCCATCGCCAGCTCGCGGGCCTGGTAGCTGCCCTGCGTCCACTGCGGCATCTCGGCATTGCGCCCCATCTGGCTGAGCGTGCGCAGGAAGCCTTGCACCGCAATGTGAAACACGCAGTTGCCCATCACGAACGCCACCGGGGCGAACCCCGATCGCAGCAGGGTCGTCAGGTCCTGCCCGGACAGGTGGCTGGTGAACGCCTGACCGTTGGGGCGCCGATAGGCGCCGGGCTGCTGCGTGTAGCGCACCGCGGTTCCGACCGCGATGAACTCCAGGTGCTCGCCCTCCCCCTGGTGCCGCCATTCGAGGCGGACACCGACCACACCGTCGGCGCCCAGCGCGTCCGCCTCCGCCTGCATCCGCGACATGGCATTCCAGCGCGCCCGATAGGTCGCGTCGGTGAGCACCGGCAGTTCGGATTGTTGCCGGATACCGCTGAATTGATAACCGACGTGGTAGACCGACACGCCCATCACGAGTTCGATCGGTTCGAACCCGGCCCCGTGCAGCAAGGCGAATTCGTTGATCGACAGATCGGATGTGAACACCTTGCCCGCGTGCGAGAGCCGTTCGCTGGCGACGGGGTCGAGCGGGTTCGATTGCATTGTCAAAACACCCTCCTGCGCTTCGCAGGACAGCGTAGGCGGCGCACATCCCTAACGTGCGACTTTCGGGCGGACCGCCGTGGCGTCCCGCCGCTCAGCGCGCGGCTTGCGCGGCGGCGATCATCTCGTGCACATCGCCGACCGCCCAGGGCCCGGCGTCATGGTGGTCGCGGTAACCGAGCACCCGCGGGGCCGGCCGGTCGAAGCGACCAACGAATCCGCCTGCGGCGACAAAGATCTCGCCCGTGACGGCCTGCGCGAGGTCGCTCACGAGATAGGCATACACGGGGGCAACGAAGGCCGGTGGGGCGCTGTCCAGGGAGGCCCGCATGGTCATTTCGTCCAGCAGCCCTCGGCGGTGCAGGTCCTCGATGTGCTCCTCGTACTGGGCGCCCGTCGACAGGCGCGTGCGGGCCCCGGGACACACGACGTTGGCCCGCACGCCGTGCGCCTTCAATTCGGCGGCGACGGCCAACGTCAGGGCGTTCACCCCACCTTTGCCCGCGGGATAGCCGGTGCCGCCGTAGTCGCCCAGGAACGCCACCGAACTGGTGTTGACGATGGCACCGTGTCCCTGCGCCGCCATGACGCGCGCCGCCGCCCGCGACGTGTGGAACGCCGAGCCGAGGTGGGCGCTGACCAGGCGGTCGAAGTCTTCGGGCGAGATGTTGAGGATCGAGGAGCCGGGCGGCTCGGCGATCCCGACGCAGTTGATCATGGCGTCCAGCCGCCCGTGGGTACGCACGCAGTCGTCGACGAGAAAGCCGGCGACGCGCCCCTCGTCAGCGGGTCCGACCACTGCGCTGGCATGTCCGCCCGCCGCCGTGATCGCGGCGACGGTCTCCTCGACGGCGTCCCCATCACGCCCGTTGACGACAACGCCTGCCCCCAGGTCGCAGAGCAGTTCGGCGACCGCGCGGCCGATCCCACGGCTGCCGCCGGCCACCACCACGCCCCGCCCGTCCAGCAGGCGCCCGTCGCCGCTCACCGCCACGGGCGTCGTAATACGTTGTGCAGGACGCGTTCCCGGCGCCGGTCGAGTGCCGGACGCGGGGGCTCGGTCACGAACATTAGGCGAACAGTACCCAGCCGGTACAGAAATGAGAACCGCAGTCAGTACTTTTCCTGCCGGCAAACGCGCCAACGTAGGCAAGCGGCACCGGCTGTGCGCACCGCAAACCTCGCGGCCGGCCATCCGGCCGGGCATCGGCGCGTTGTACGCCCGACCACCGGTTCGGCCCGCTGGCCTGCACATACGTCGGCGAAAGCTCCCACGCGCTCAGGGCGCGGCGGAAACCGTTGCGGGCGAGCCGAGGAGCCCGCTTGCCCTCGGCGATCGCGGGCCCATGCGTTGAGGCGTATAGTCGCCAGTGAAGTCCGTTATGGACGTGTCGCCGTTTAGCTCAAAGCGGCCAGTCAGCCGCACGGCTACTGAGCTTGATATGGCTCCGGCGACGAACACCCCGAGTCATATCCCTTTGGTAGGCCGAGCGCGCTGGATAACCGACCAGTCCCGCGGATACAGGGTGCAGTGAGGCGACCGTACGCATAGCTGCCGTCTCTCGCTGCAAGCGACTCGAGGAGTGAGTCAGCAATGCAGAAATGTTTGTGCGCAAAACTTTCCAGGATCTGCCGTGCCGAGGCCGGGCGCGTGCGCCTATGACCGATGTAATCGCATCCACCCGTCCCGCCCCGCGCCGCGACACCAAAGCCGACGATTCTTACGACGACGTGGTCGAAATGTTTGTGGCGCTGCGCCGGATGCCGGCGGAGTCACACGAGTACAGCCGCCAGCGCGAACGGATCGTGGCACGATGCCTGCCCCTGGCCGACCATGTGGCCAGCCATTTCGCGCGCCGCGGGGAAGGTCTCGACGATCTCGTCCAGGTGGCGCGGCTTGGTCTGATGAACGCCGTCAACCGGTTCGATCCCGACAAGGGCCCCAGCTTCATCGGCTTCGCGGTCCCGACCATGATGGGCGAGGTTCGCCGCTACTTCCGTGACTACAGCTGGGGTATGCGGGTTCCGCGGCGGCTGCGTGAGCTACACGTACAGATCAGCAGGACGACCGGCGACCTGGCCCAGAGGCTGGGACGTGCGCCCACCGCGGGCGAGCTGTCGCAAGAGCTGGACGTGCCCCGCGAGGAGATCGTCGAGTGCCTCGTGGCGGGCGACGCCTACCGGCTGGATTCCCTGGACGCGCCGGTGGGCACCGACGGCTCGGGGTCACCCCGGCTGGTCGCTGATGCGGTCGGCGGCATCGATCCGCAGATCGAGCACATCACCAATCGGGAGGCGCTGCGCGTCCTGGTGGCCGCACTTCCGGGGCGCGAACGCGACGTCTTGCGCATGCGGTTCTTCGAGTCGATGACGCAGAGCCAGATCGCCGAGCGGATCGGCGTGTCGCAGATGCAGGTCTCCCGCATCCTGGCCAGCACCCTGCGCTGCCTGCGCGACCAACTGGAGTAGCCCTCCATCGCCCGCCCAGGGGCCTTCGGCGCCACCGCGGCGCCGCGACGCAATGTGTACTGTGCGATTCGGAAACGAACTCGACAGTGGCGCCGGAGGCGGCCTGGAAGGGAGCTCGAGCGATGACGACCTCACGGACGGTGACCGCGGGCGTCGCGGCGGCGGCGGCGCTGGCAGTGGCGATCGCGGGGTGCAGCAAGCATCCGGCGCCGTCGACGCCTAAACCGGGCTCGTCCAGCCCGACCACCAGCGCCCCCGGCTCGACACCGGCCTCGTCGGCGTCCCCGCAGGCCAACCAGTACACCGGGCTGTTGATCCAGGCGAGCGACATCAACGCGCCGATCCCGTTCACCGCCACCCCGCCGACCAGCAACCCGAACGGCCAGCCGGGCGTCGCGACGACGTTCAAAGACGAGGACGGCAGCCACGTCATCAAGGACACGATCCAGGTGCTCGCGGACCCCGACGCGGCGACGAGCGCGTTGAACGCGGCCAAGGGTGCGCAGGGTGATGTGATCAAGAACCCGACAACGCAAGCGGCCAACGTGGGCACGGGCGGAACGACCCTGATGGGCAACTCCCCGGACAAGAGCAAGGGCGTGACGATACTGCTGTTCACCGAGGGCAGGGCCTTCGTCACGTTGGAATTCGACGGGCCCCCCGACACGCTTGCCCCGGCCGACTTCGTCAACGACGTGGGCCAGAAGCAGGACGCGGCCATCAAGAAGGGGCTCGGCGGCTGACCGCCGGCTGACCGCCCAACACACCAAGGAGCCCGATGACCGTCATCAACGGCCTGCCCGCCCATGCCCTGCTGCTGCACTTCGTGGTGGTGCTCGTACCGCTGACCGCCGTGCTGGAGATCGTGTGCGTGTTCTGGCCGACGGCGCGGCGGGGCCCGCTGTTGTGGCTCGCAGCGATGTCGGCTGCCGCCACCATGGTGTTGACGCCGATCACGGTCAACGCCGGGGAATGGCTTTACGACCTGAGGGCCAAACCCAGCGCGATCCTGCAAAAGCATGCCGACCTGGGCGCGACGATGACCTACTTCTCCGCCGCACTCCTGGCGGCCGCGTTGGTGCTGGTGGTGATGCGCCTGATCGAAAACCGCACGGAAAAGAGCCACATTGTCGTCCGGGCGACCATTGCGATACTGGTGCTCGCCGTCGCCATCTCATCGATGGTCCAGATCTACCGCGTGGGTGATGCTGGGGCCCAATCGGTTTGGGGCGGCGAAATCGCCAAATTGGAACAGGCGCACCACCCGGGTTAGCGGTCGTCGCGGCGCCTATGCCGTAGGCGTGAGGAGAAACAGCCGGAATTGCCGGCCGCCCGCACGGTCCTGGGCGACCCGATAGTTCGGCCAGTGCGCCAGCGCCGTGGACCACGCCTGCTCGCGCTCCGCACCGGTGAGCAACCGCACCGTCGCGACGAAGCGCTGGCCGCGCCGGCGGACCGTAACCCGTTGTGTGGCCTTCAAATTCGCCGACCATGATGGGTGGCGATCCCGGCCCCAGTTCGAGCCGACCAGCAACAGGCCGTTCTCGACGGGCACGTACTGCACCGTCGCCGTGCGCGCGAGCCCCGTCTTGCGACCCGACGTGGTGACCTGCACGTTGGGCAGACCGGCGAGGTCCAGAACACCGAGCCGACCGTTTGTCGCGAAGCGCAGCAGCGCCTCGAGTCCCTCGGCGACCGGCCGACCATTCAGGACGAGCCGGCGATAGGCCGCCGGATTGCGAGCCACCCGCTGGAGCGGATTCATACGAAGACTGTATTCCCGGGGCGGCCAGGCTCGGGCGTCGACGCAATGAAATCACCTTGAAGGGCCGGGGATTGAGAACCCCGAGGCTTACGCATCGCGCGGCGGCCGCCGCACTCGTTAAATAAATGGCTTGATTTAATCCGCCCCGCCGTGTTCACTGAGGCGATGACCGCCGAGCGGATCGCCCGCTCCGACAGGTCGACGGGCACGCGGGAGGCGATCCTGTCGGCCGCGGAAGTGCTGTTCGCCGAACGCGGCATGTATGCCGTATCGAACCGGCAGATCAGCGAGGCGGCCGGGCAAGGTAACAACGCCGCCGCTTGTTACCACTTCGGCACCAGGACCGACCTGCTCCGGGCGATCGAAAGCAAGCATCGCGAGCCGATCGAGCGCGTGCGGGCGCAGATGCTCACGGCCATCGGCGATTCGACCGAGCTGCGCGACTGGGTGGGCGCGCTGGTGCGGCCACTCACCGATCACCTGCACACACTGGGTACCCCCAGCTGGTACGCCCGGTTCGCGGCCCAGGCCATGGCCGACCCCACCTACCGCCACGTGGTCACCAAGGACGCGCTCGCCTCCCCGTTGCTCGTGCGGACCATCGACGGAATCAATCGGTGCCTACCCGACCTGCCCCGGCGGGTGCGTTCCGAACGGATGGTCATGGTCCGCAACCTGCTCATGCACACCTGCGCCGAGCACGAAGGCGCGCTCGCCGAACACGGACCGCGGTCCCGTTCGGCCTGGCCGGTCGCCGGCGAAGGGCTGATCGACGCGATCGTCGGCCTGTGGCTGGCACCGGTCCACGTGGCCGCGGCGGGCAGCTAGCCCACCAAGCGGAGAACGATCCCAGCACCCAGGAGAGCGATGACCGAGATCCCGACCGCCACCGACGTACCGGAGTTCCCGATGTCACGCGCGCCGGGTTGCCCGTTCGCCCCGCCGCCGAAGGTGTTGGAGCTCAACGCCGAAGCCCAGTTGAGCCGCGTCCGGATCTGGGACGACAGCACGCCGTGGCTGATCCACGGCTACGAGGCGATCCGGGCGTTGTTCACCGACTCGCGGGCCAGCGTCGACGACCGGCTGCCGGGGTATCCGCACTGGAACGCCGGGATGCTGGCGACCGTGCACAAGCGGCCGCGTTCGGTGTTCACCTCCGACGCCGAAGAGCACACCCGATTTCGCCGGATGCTGTCGAAACCGTTCACCTTCAAGCGCGTCGAGGCGCTGCGCCCGGCGGTGCAGAGAATCACCGACGACCACATCGACGCGCTGCTGGCCGGCCCCAAGCCGGGAGACCTCGTCAACACGTTGGCACTGCCGGTCCCGTCGTTGGTCATCAGCCAGTTGTTGGGCGTGCCGTACGAGGACGCGGATTTCTTCCAGGCGCAGGCGCAGCGGGGCATGGGCCGGTACGCCACCGAGGAGGACACCGCGCAGGGGGCCGCATCGTTGGCGAAGTACCTGGCGAACTTGGTGCGCACCAAAATGGAAAGCCCGTCGGAGGACCTGGTGTCCGACCTCGCCGAGCGGGTCAACGCCGAGGAACTCAGCGTGCGCGAGGCCGCGCAATTGGCCACCGGTGTGCTGATCGCCGGCCACGAGACCACCGCCAACATGATCAGCCTGAGCATCGCGGCCTTGCTCGAGCATCCCGACCAGTTGGCCCTGCTGCGCGACACCGACGACCCCAAGGCGATCGCGGTCGCGGTCGAGGAATTGATGCGCTACCTCAGCATCATCCAGACCGGTCAGCGCCGCATCGCCGTCGAGGACATCGAGGTGGCCGGCGTGACGATCCGCGCGGGCGAGGGCATCATCCTCGATGTCGCGCCGGCGAACTGGGATATCCGCCAATTCCCCGACCCGGACCGGCTCGACCTGCGCCGCGAGGACGGCCCACACGTCGGCTTCGGCTACGGTCGCCACCAGTGCGTCGGGCAGCAGCTGGCCCGGATGGAGCTGCAGATCGTCCTGCCCACCCTGCTGCGCCGCGTCCCGACGCTGCGGCTCGCCGTACCGCTGGAAGAGTTGCCGTTCAAACACGACGCGCTGGCCTACGGCCTCTACGAGCTTCCGGTGACATGGTGAACCCGGGGCGACTTCAGGCGCGCACCCTGTACCCGGAGGGCGTGATCGGCGCGCCCAAGCACCGCCGCGGCCGGGCCGCCGCCGCCAGCACCGGCCTGCCGCCCGGCACCGAGGTGTTCTCCGCCGACAACCACATCTCGGTGGCCGACGACATCTTCTACGAGCGCTTCCCCGACGAACTGAAGGACTACGCGCCGAGGATCTGGTACGAGGACGGCGCCTACCTGCTCGGCCGGCCGGGCCAATCGATGGTGGTCGGCGACTTCAGCGCGGTGCTCATGCAATACGACGACCTCGCCGGTGCGGTCAGCAACAACATCGACGCCCGCGTGCGTGAACTCGCCGAAGACGGCGTCGACAAGGAACTGGTGTTCCCCAACGCGGTGCTGGCCCTGTTCCACTATCCCGACAAGGACCTGCGGGAGCGCATCTTCCGCATCTACAACGAACACATCGCCGCCGTGCAGGAGCGTTCCGATGGCCACTGCTACGGGGTGGGGCTGATCAACTGGTGGGATCCGCGCGGCACCCGGCGCACGCTGACCGAGCTGAAGTCGCTGGGGCTCAAGACATTTCTGATGCCGATCAACCCCGGCATCGACGACAACGGCCACGCGATCGACTTCTCGAGCACCGCGATGAGCGCCGTGTGGGACGAGATCGAGGACGCCGGCCTGCCCGTCACCCATCACATCGGTGAGAGCCAGCCGAAAGTCCCGAGCGAGGTCAACAGCGTCGCGGTGGCCATGATGGTCAACATCGACTCGTTCCGGGAGATGTTCTCCAAGTATGTCTTCGGCGGCATCCTGGACCGCCATCCGCGGCTGCGGGTCGGCTGGTTCGAGGGCGGCATCGCCTGGATCCCCCCGGCTTTGCAGGACGCCGAGCACGTCCTGGCCTCCTATCGGCACATGCTGGCACACCAGCCCGAACACGACGTGCGCCATTACTGGGACGCCCACATGTGCGCGTCGTTCATGGTGGACGGCCTCGGGCTCGCCCAGATCGACGAAATCGGAATCGGCAAGGTGATGTGGTCCTCGGACTACCCACACAACGAAAGCACCTACGGCTACTCGGAGCGGTCGCTGGCCGCAGTGGTCGACGCCGTCGGTCCCGAGGATGCGGTCCGCGTCGTCAGCGGAAACATCAGAAACTTCCTGGGGCTCTGAGATGACCGATTCGCTCACCGCTCACGGCTCGGTGATCGACATTCCGGATGAACCGGACCGGGTCCGCATGCGCGCCGAGATCGGGGCGCGGCTCCGGTCCGCGATGGCCGCCCACGGCGTCGACGCGCTGGTCCTGCTGATGAACGGCTACGTCGGATACGCGACCGGCGCCAGTTGGCCGCTGCTGGACGCGGGCCTCTCCCACGTGGAGCGCCCGGTCGCCGTCGTGCTCGCCGACGACGAACATCCGCACCTGTTCATGCCGTTCCGCGGCGGGGCGTCCACGGAGTCACCGGTGCCCGGCGATCATCTGCACGGACCCGTGTACCTCGAATTCGACCACGGGGTCGAACAATTCGCCCGCGAGCTGGCGGGTCTGATCCCGCCGGGCGCGAACGTCGCCGTGGACGAACTGACCGGGGCGATGCGCAGGGCCGGCCGCGCGCTGTTCCCGGCTGGCCCGCCCTCGGACGCGGCGATCGTGCTCGCCGACGCGCAACTGGTGAAGACCCGAGACGAGTTGTCCTGCCTGCGCCGCGCCGCCCGCATCACCGAGCAGGCCATCGTGGACGTCCAGCGGGCGCTGGCGCCGGGAGTGCGCCAGACCGACCTCTCGGCCACGCTGGTCCGGCGCGCGTTCGAGCTGGGTGCCACCACCAACATGCTGGAGGCCATCTGGCAGGTGATGCCGAGTTCACGCGAAGCCGGGGTGTGGACGACGCATGGCGATCTTGCGCTGCCGCTGCTGACCACCGATCGCGAGCTGGCCGCCGGCGACGTGCTCTGGACCGATATCAGCATCACCTACCTCGGCTACTGCTCCGACTTCGGCCGGACCTGGGTGGTCGGCGAACGACCCACGCCGCGACAGCAGGACCAGTTCCGGCAATGGCGGGCCATCCTGGATGCGGTGCTCGCGGTCACCAAGGCCGGCGTCACCTCGGGTGATCTGGCGCGCGCGGCGATCGCGGCCAATGGGGGCCGCAAACCGTGGCTGCCGCATTTCTACCTGGGCCACGGCATCGGCACCTATCCCGCCGAAGCGCCGATGATCGGAACGGATCTCGGCGAAGACTTCGATGACAGCTTCGTCTTCCCGCCGGGCATGGTTCTGGTGTTGGAACCCGTGGTGTGGGAGGACGGGACCGGCGGCTATCGCAGTGAGGAGATCGTGGTGATCACCGAAGACGGCTACCAGCCGATCACCGACTACCCCTACTCCCCCTATGGCGACTGACGTCCTGCCCGACGCGTACCCGCTGCGGGCGGGGCGTCGGGAACGGGCGCTGGCCCAAATGGACGCATACGGACTCGACGTCCTGGTCCTCGGGCGGCAGGCCAACATTCGCTACGTCACCGGCGCACCACAGCTGTGGATCGCCGGGACGCGGCCATTCGGTCCGATGTGCGTGCTGGTGCGCGCCACCGAGGACATCTACCTCAACAGCACCGACGACGAGGGCGTCCCCGACGAGATCGGGCACGATCACCTGTACGGACTGGCCTGGAACCCGATGACCCTCATCGACGTGCTGAAGAAGATCGACGGCGCCGACGCGGCCCGCAGGGTCGGAACCGACGCGATCACACCGACTTTCGCCGCGTTGCTGCCCGAAGCCTTCCCCAACGCCGAGATCGTCGACGCCGAACCGGCCATGCGGGCGGCGCGACGGGTCAAGACGTCCGACGAGATCGTGGCGATGGGCACCGCGGTGCGGGTCGCCGAACGCGGATTGGCAGCGGCCCTTTGCGAATTCGCACCCGGGGTGTCGGAGCGGACGCTGGCCGGGGCGATGATGGAGGCCATGGCCGCGGGCGGGGTGAGCACCCCGGCCACCCAGGACGCGGCCTGGGTGACGTCGAAGGAACAGCCCTGGCGGCGTGCCGATTCGGGTGACGTGCGGCAGGGTGACCTCGTCGCGTTCGCCGCCGGAGCGCTGGCGAACGGCTACGTCGCGGAAGTGGGCCGCACCTGGCCGGCCGGTGGTTCTGCCCCGGAGCTGTTCGGCCGTTCGGATTTGTTGTACGACAAGATGCTTGCGGCCTGTCGGCCCGGCGCGCCCACCTCGGACTTGGTGGCCGCCTATCAGGCGGCCGGCGAACCGATTCCGCCGATGCCGATCGCGCACGGGTTGGGGCTGGGGTTCGATCCACCCGTGGTGTCCCAAACGCTGCTGGACGCGGGCGAACACGACCGGCTGGAGGCCGGCATGGTGTTGGCGATCACCGGCTACGTGTGGCAGGAGGGCGTCGGGGCGGTATTCCGGCGGGACAGCGTCCACATCACCGAGGCCGGCGCCGACGTGCTGACCACCAGTCCGGTGTGCGCGACGGAGGCTGACGAGTCTATCGGGCCAGACCCTTGGCGATGAGGGCTGTGTTCTGCTCGACCCAGGCGTCATCGAGGACTCGTTCGTTGGCCAGGGCCATCAGCACGGTGCCACCGATCATGTCCACCAGCACGCGGGCGTCGACACCGTCGGCGGCGCGTCCGTCGGCGGCGGCCTCGTCGAGGTAGCGCTGCAGCAGAAGGTACGTGCTGCCCTGCAGGCGGCTGAGCAGGCGCGCCGAAAGCCCTGGCTCCGAGGGCAATTCGGCCATCAGCCCCGATACCGCGGAATGGACGGCCGGTCGGCTGAACAGGTCGATCGTTGCTCGTATCAGGGTGCGGACAACGTCCGCCGGATCGCCGGCCAATGGGAGCTCGGCACTCGGCGGCGTCGGAAATACTGCCTCGTAGACCAATTCGACTCGATTCGGAAACCGTCGATACACCGCGGGGGGCGTCGCCCCCGCGCGGGCTGCGACCAGCGGAATGGTCAGTCGTGTGTAGCCGATTTCCTCCAGGAGCTCGACCGTGGCGGCGAGCACCGCCTCGTCGATGCGGGAGTCGCGCGGCCGTCCCTGCGACCGCGCGCCACCGCCTCGTCGCTGATCGGTCCCCGCCATTGACTCCATTACGTTCAAATCGTAATGTTTTGCGGACCGGAAGACAACGCGCGGGCCCCAGGGAGGCGCTCCCCCAGCATGGCGATCGAATCACCCCGTCGGCCTGTGCCTTTCCGGATTCTGAACGGCGGTTACCGGGCGGCGCGTCGACTGCGCGCCCATCCGCTCCCCCTGCGCAAGCCGGCGTTGATGGACCGGGCCAGCCACCGCGCGGGGGGCCTGACCGACTTCGGTGATCCACGCTTCGAAAGCGGCCTCGACCGCCTCATCGAATCGCTCGAAAGCGATGATCGCCTCAACGGTTTCGGCCGGATCCTCGCCACGTCACACATCACCAATTTGCTGCGCCAGCGGCTCCTGCTCACCGAGCACCTGCGTCAGCACCCGGAAATTCGCGACGAGATGATCGCGAAGCCGATTTTTCTCGTCGGCGCGCCGCGCACGGGCACCACCATCACCCATCACCTGTTGAGCCGAGACGACCGGTTCCGCTACCCGCTCACCTGGGAATGCGATGAGCTTCATCCACCGCTGAATCCGGCCACCATGCATACCGATCCGCGAATCAGGCGCAGCGACAAGCAGATCCGCCGAAGTCTGGCGCTGGCACCCGATCTCGACGCCGCGCACCCGGTCGGCGCGTGGGAGGCGCAGGAGTGCGCGCTGCTGCACGCCTATGCCTTCCACAGCGCGACTTTCCACGTCATGTTCAATTGCCAGGGTTATGACCGGTGGTTGGCCGGGCAAGACCTGACCTGGGTCTACCAGGAACAGAGACTGCTCTTGCAGTACATGCAAAGCGGCGGATTGCGCCCTACCGAGAGTTGGCTTCTCAAGACGCCGCCGCATATGGAGAACATCGACACCATCTTGGCGGTATTTCCCGACGCGCGCTTCGTCACCACCTACCGCGAGCCGACCGAGATCGTCGCCTCCAGCTGCAAGCTGGCCGGGACCGTGTTCGGGATGGTCGAGGACGAGGTCGACTGGCTCGACCATGGCCGGTACATGCGCTGGCGCACCGGCAGGATGCTCGCCCGCAATGTCGAGCTGCGCAAGCGGTACGCGCACGACCCGACGCGGTTCATCGACTTTCCGATGGACCGGATGGTGGCCGACCCCATGTCGTGCGTGCAGGAAATCTACGAGTTCTTCGGCATCGAACTCACCGAGGGCGCCCACCGCAGGATGAGGCTGTTCATGGACGACCGCGCCCTGGCCAAGCGCAAGCCCAACATCTACGACGCCGCGGACTACGGGCTCGACATCGACGAATTGTGGCCGCAACTGCAGTTCTATCGCGACTTCTACGGAATCGAGGACCGCCGTGGGCGATGACGCACAGCAACTCTTACGCGCGGCGTGGCGACGCTTCCGCGACCTGCAGGAGGAACTGCTCGAACTTGCGCTGTCCCAGGGCACTCTCGACGACGGTGCCGCGGCGGCCGTGCTCGGGTGCCTTCTCGGCCACATCCAATACCTGGGCCTGCAACTGCGCAGCGATCCCGCGCGGCCGCATCTCATCAACGGCCAATACGCGCCGTGGAATTGGGGCCATTCCAACCCCGATACGCTGTACCTGACCGCGCGCATCGACGACAGACACGACTACCGCGTCCACGGGAAGCTGGGTTGTGTCGCGCAGACGACCTTCGGCGTCTACGCGGGTAAGGATGAGCGGGCCGAGTCGGTGAAGGTGCTCTCCGAAGACCTCGCCATCGGCGACGATGGTTCGTTCGAAATCTTCTTCAGCCGCCGGAAGATGGGCGACACGAACTGGTTCCCGCTCCCGGCCGGGGCTGACTCGTTCTGCAGTTACCAAACCTTCGGCGACTGGGACCGTGAGACCAAGGGCACGGTTCGCATTGAATGCCTGAACCCCGGCGATCCGGCCGGCCCGGATTCGCTCGAGCGGGCGATCGCCGCGTTCGACGCGCAACTGATGGCGTCTCGCGAGCTATTCACCATGTGGGTCAGGGACATTCCGGCGCGGGTGTTCGGCGCCCTGCCGAAGAACATTGCCATTCCCCCGCTCCAGCCCCCCTCGGCGATGGCCGGCGCGTGGTTCGTCCCCATATCGTGGGCGCTCGATGCCGGCGAAGCGCTCGTCATCGACTACGAAATCCCTCCCGGTTCGCCGTACGTCGGAATCTGCCTGACCAATCGGTGGAGCCAGATGATCGATGTCGACGCCCGGCAA
Organism: Mycobacterium europaeum; assembly: GCF_002102155.1. Taxonomy (GTDB): domain Bacteria; phylum Actinomycetota; class Actinomycetes; order Mycobacteriales; family Mycobacteriaceae; genus Mycobacterium; species Mycobacterium europaeum. Next base: position 32,329 of record NZ_LQOU01000008.1, on the reverse strand, counting down.
ACCAGCCTCAACCTTGCACAATCCCACGTTGAGGAGGGGCGGGTCCGGGTCTTGCTGTCGACCGAGGACTTCGGCGTGCGCAATTGGCTTGACGCCCGCGGGTATCGCGACGGTGTGGTGACGTGGCGGGCAAGCACACCGCATCAGCCGAAGACGCCGACAGTGACCGTCATTCCGACGGACCAACTGGACGAGCACTTCCGGCCGGAACAGCGGATCAGCGCGGAGGAACGGAGGCGGGCAATCGACGCGCGGACTCGTCACTTTGCCGAGCGCGACGCCCTCTAGGTGTCGGTGGCACTGAAATCACTTGCGTCACTGTGGTTTCAGTGGTCTCAAGGGGCGGTTTTTTGTCGGTGGGCTCCGATAGCTTCGGGGTGTGAGTGTAGATCCCGAGGCGGTGTCGGCGGCTTTCGACACCATCGACGCTGCGGTCAAAGAACTGATCGGCTATGACTGCGACGCCTCGACCACCCGCGAGCAGCTCGCGATGTTGGGGCGGTGCGAGAGAGTGCGCCGGCAACTCCCGGCCATCGAGCATCCACTGATCAACAACCTGGCCCGCCAGGCCACTCCGGAGGAGTTGGGCGGCAAGCTGTCGTATGCGATCGCCGAGGCGACGCTGATCAGCCGCGCCGAAGCGTCGCGCCGCGTCGAGGAGGCGGCCGAACTGGGGCCGCGGCGCGGGTTGACCGGTGAGCCGCTGGAGCCGCTCTTGCCGGCGACGGCTGCCGCCCAACGCGAGGGAAAGCTCGGCACTGGCCAGGTGGCGGTGATCCGAGGGTTCTTTCATCGGCTGCCCGGCTGGGTGGACTTCGCCACCCGCCAGGCTGTCGAGGCGGACCTGGCCGCGCACGGAACGCAGTATCGCCCCGACCAATTGGCAGAGCTGGCCGACCATATCGCCGACTGCCTCAACCCCGACGGCACCTACACCGACGAGGACCGCGCCCGGCGGCGCGGCCTCACGCTGGGCAAGCAGGAGCCCGACGGCATGTCCGAGCTGCGCGGCGTGCTGACACCCGAACTGCGCGCCACCCTCGACGCCGTGCTGGCCAAACTCGGCGCACCCGGCATGTGTAACCCGCTGGATGACGCGCCTTGTGTCGACGGGACCCCGACGCAAGACGCGATCGACCGCGACGCCCGTAGCACCGCCCAACGCAACCATGACGCGCTACTGGTGGCGTCGCGAGCGTTGCTGGCCTCGGGAAAGCTGGGTCAGCACAACGGGTTGCCGGCCTCCATCGTCATCACCACGACGCTGCAAGAGCTCGAGTCGGCCGCCGGCCGCGGCCTGACCGGCGGCGGCACCATCCTGCCGATCAGCGATGTGATCCGGCTGGCTCGCCACGCGCACCACTACTTGGCCGTCTTCGACAAGGGCAAGGCGCTCGCGCTCCACCACACCAAGCGCCTGGCATCCCCGGGGCAGCGAATCGTGTTGTATGCGAAGGACCGTGGGTGCTCGGCCCCCGGCTGCACCGTGCCCGGCTATCTCTCTGAGGTGCATCACGTCACCGACTGGGTCAAGTGCCGCCGCACCGACATCGACGGCCTCACCTTCGCCTGCGGACCGCATCACCGCCTGCTCAAACCCGGCGGCTGGACCACGCGTAAGAACGCCAAGGGCGACACCGAATGGATACCGCCGCCACACTTGGATAGGGACCAGCCACGCACCAACACGTTTCACCATCCGGAGAAGCTGCTGCGCGACGGCGACGATAACGATGATGATGACGACGACGACGCGGCATAGCTCAGGGGGTCACCTCCGCAAGGGCGGCGTCGAGGTGATCCCCGGCCCGATGCCGCTGCCACACGAACAGCAGGTTCGACAGCATCTGCAGCGGCGCGCGCACGCTTTCGTCGGCGCGGATCAGGGGATGCGCGCGGCTGCGCGGTATGGCCTCGAATCGCTTGCGGATCAACGCGGGCACACCCAGCAGCCACGCCGCACCCATCGCCGCGGCGTAGAGCACCGTGTGCCGCCGCAACCGGGCCGGATCGAGTTCCGGCCCACCGTAGCGATGGAACTCCCCGGCGAACAGCTGCAGCAATTCGTCGAAATGGGCGTCCCACATGCCGGTGTCGGCGCCGGACAAGGCTCCCCAGAGCGCCATGCCCAGGTTCATCTGGCCGACGCATCCCCAGTCCATCAGGCCGCACCGCAGCACGCCGTCGGAGTCGCGCCAGAACCACGCGTTGTCGATGTTGGCGTTCCAATGGCACAGCGCGACATAGTCGGAGTCGCCGGAGAGCAGGGCTGCGATGGTCTGCTCATGGCGTGCGAACCGCGGCACGTCGTCGCGCAGGCGCGCGGTGAACTCCGGCGAGAGCTCCGGAAGCAGCCCGGGATGGGCCTGTGCGAACGCGGCCAATTCGTCCACTCGGCGAACCAGCTTGTCGCCCGACAACGGCGCCCGCTCCCCCACCGTCGCGGCCGCGACGTCCACGGGGAAAGCCGCGGTCAGCCCCGGTAGCCGCCCGGATCGATGGGTACCGGCAAGCCGGGCCAGGGCGGTGACCAGCGCGCGGTAGTGCGCGAGGGGTTCGGGCATCTCGTAGTCGAGGCACTTGTGATATTGCCGTTCGATCCCGTTGGCGCCGAATCCGATTCGCTCGGTAATCAATATTCCCGTGCCGGTCCGGCGTTGATAGTCGGCGAAGAGGGCCCTGGGCACGGCGATGGGAAACTCCGGGGCACTCGAGAATGCGGCGAACCGCACCTCCGGTTCCATTTGCGTCTTTCCCCGGTCACGCGCCGAGTCGTCGAAGTCGCGCGAGAACTTGACGAACAACTCGGTGGCCAGACCCGTTGCGGGTCTGGCGTATTCGACGGAGAGCATCGCCTTGCGCCCGGTGCTGCCGCCGGCCACTTCACGAAATCCCGTCATACGCGTGATGCCGTTGTCCCGGCACGCCCGGGAAGCGAGAAAGGCTTCGGTGAGAAAGCGCGCCCCGGCGCACTCCAGCGCCGCGGGATCGGCCGGAAACGCGAGCCCATAACGGTCGCCGACGGCCCACTGTGACGTCAATGGCTGAGTCAATGGCTGAGAAGTCAATGGCTTACCAGGTTTGTTCGGCCGCGCGCACCAGCATGTGGTTGACGGCCACCCGGCGATCACGGGTCACCATGAACAGCACCGCATCGGCGATGTCTTCCGGGCGCAACTTGACCATGCCGGCGGTCTGCTGCTCGAACGCTTCCCGCGACGAATCGGCGAGGTGGCTGAAGATCTCGGTGTCGACCGTTCCCGGGCCCACCACGCCGACCCGGACCCGCTTGCCGAGCACCTCTTGGCGAATGCCCTCGTTGAAGGCGTTCACGCCGAATTTCGTCAGCGAGTAGACGGCGGTGTTCGGTCGGGCGACCCACCCCGCGGTCGAACTGATGGTGACCAGATCGGCGACACCGCGCGGGGAATCGGCGGCGGCGTCGATCAGGTGCGGGAGTGCGGCGCGGGTGACATACAGGACCCCTTGCACGTTGACCGTCACCATGGCGTCCCAATCCCGCAGCGATGCCTCGGCCGCGGGTCCGGATTGCATCAGCCCGGCGTTGTTCACGACGGTGTCGAGCCGGCCGAACTCCCCGACGGCGCGCTGCACGGCCGCCGACACCTGCTCGGCGTCGGTGACGTCGGCCGGCACGGCGAGCGCTGTGCCCCCGGCGGATTCGATATCGGCTTTCAGGTCGGCGAGCCGCTCGGCGCGACGTGCGAGCAGGGCCACCGCCGCGCCTTCGGCGGCCAGTGCTTTGGCCGTCGCGGCCCCGATGCCACTGCTGGCGCCGGTCACCAGCGCCGCGGTGTGTGCGAGTGTCCCCGTCATGCGCCCAGTATCTCGTGTAGCACGTACTCGGTGTGCTCGCCCAGGTCGGGTGCGCCGCGGGCGATGCGCGCCTGACCGCGCGCCATCCGCCAGGGCGGCCCGACGATCGGCCGCTGGCCCTCGCGGTGATCGCTGACGAATCGATACAGTTCGCGGTCCCAGAGTCGTTGGTCGCCGATCACATCGAGGGATGTAGCGCTCTTGACCGCGGGGACCCCGGCCGCGCGCAGGCGATACGCGAAGTGCTCGGCATCGTGGCTTGCCGTGAGTTGCGCGAGGTCGGCGTCGAGCGTGTCGGTGTTCTGGCGGCGCCCGGCCATGGTGGCGTAGCGGGGCTCCCGGGCCAGCGATCCCGCACCGAGCACGTCGCACATCGCTTGCCACTGCGCGTCGCAGGCGACCGCCACGGCGATCCAGGCGCCGTCCGCGCACGGGTAGCAGCCGTGCGGGCACAGGTCGGGGTGATCGTTGCCGTTGGGCTCGAGGCGTTGCCCGGTCAACGCTTCCTCGAGCAGGCGGTCGCCGATCATCGACGACAGGGTTTCCACCGCCGAGAGGTCGACGAACTGCCCGGCTCCGCTGAGTTCGCGATGCAGCAACGCCACCACGGCGGCGTAGGCGGCGGCCGCGCCGACAGTCGAATCGCCGTAGCGCATGCTCGTTCCCAGGGGCGGCCCACCTCGGTAGCCGACAAGTGGGGCGAGGCCGGCCAGCGCGGCAAAGCATGGCGCGTAACCGGTTTGATGGCCCAGCGGTCCGTCGTTGCCCCACATCTTGATCGACACCGAGATGATGTCCGGCTTGATCTCCCTCAACTGCGCATATCCCAGGCCCTGGCGTTCCATCGCGCCCGGGCGCAAATTGTTGATCACGATGTCGCTGCGGGCGATCAGCTCGCGCAACCGCGCCATACCGTCGGCGGACTTGATATCGAGATCCACGCTGAGGATTTCGGGGTTGATGCTCAGGAAGTAGGGCGCGTGGTTGATGTCGGTGCCGCCGTAGGCCCGCATCTCCTCCGGGCTGCCCGCGGTCTCGATCTTGATGACTTCGGCGCCCAGCATCGCCAGCAGCTTGCCCGCGTAGGGGCCGGCCCATACCTTGGTGAGCTCGACGACCCGCACCCCTTCGAGCGGCCCACCGCGCGATTCCCTGGCCGGTTTGAGTTGCGCGGCCTGGGCGCGCGGCCGTGGGCGCGGGGAGCCGATGCAGTCCAGCACCGGCCCGGTGTGCTGGCCGAGAGTGGGTGCGGCCGAGGTGATCCGGGCCGGTGACGCGCTGAACGCGTACGGCACCGTCGGATATGCCGCGTTGCCGAGCACCGGGTGATCGACCCGCTGGAAGAAACCGCGGTGACGGTATTGCGGTGACGCGTGCAGGTCGGCGGCGCCGTTCACCGGAACCAGCGGCACGCCCAGGCGCTGAGCGTCCTCGGACGTCGCCTCCTTGGCGCGGTCGCGGACCCACGCCGCGAAGCCCCGCCGGAATGCGGCGACCTTTTCCGCGGTGACGGAGAATTCCAGCCAGTCATCTTCGAACGCGTCCAGCCAGTCCGGCTGTCCCATGAGTCCTTTCACGCCCAGCCAGTGGGCGCGGCTCGTCATGTACAGGTACACGAACCCGTCGGCGCATGCGAAAAACGCTGCCGGGCCGGCCTGATCGTAGTCACCGCGGTGGCCCGCGGCCGTCGCCTCGCCCGTGACGAACCGGCCGAGGATGCAGTCCGCGCGGGAAACCAGCACGGCATGCGCGGAGACGTCGATGGAGTCGCCGCGGCCGCCGTGCAGGCGCCCGAACAGCGACGCCGCCACGCAGAGCGCGGCGTCCAATCCCGCCTCGTAGTCGGCCAGGAATCGGCCGGGCCCCTGCAATGGCGGCTTGGCAAGGTCGGGGTGGCTGGGCGTGTGGTGCCCCCAGCCGCTGGCATGAAAGACGTTGATGCTCCTGGCATTGGCGAACTCGCGAGGGGCGTCCCGACCGAATGGCGTGATCGAGCAGAACACCACATCCGGATGCCGCTGCGGCCAGCCGGCCGCCCGATCAATGGCACCGTCGTCGATGACGGCGTCCGCGCCGCCGATGAGCCGATGGACGGTCTCGACGTCGTCCTCGGAGCGGAGATCCAGCACGGCCGACCGTTTGTTGGTGTTCAGGTAGGCGAACAGCGCGCTTCCGTCGCACCCGTCCGCCACCATGGGCGCCATCGCCCGCGTCGGGCTGCCGCACCCCGGCGCCTCGATCTTGATGACCTCGGCGCCGAAGTCCGCCAACAGCTTTCCGCAGTACTCTCCCGCGACGGACCCGGCCAGCTCAACGACCCGAAAACCCGTCAGCGCCGACACGCCAGCCCGTCCAACACGGTCAGGGCTTCGCGCGTCCGGAGCGGCTCAGGCGCCACTCCGGCGGGAAGTTCAGGTCGTTGTCCTTGACCACATTGTTGAGGCCCTTCTCGAAGGTGCCCGCGGTCAGGTCGACCTCTTCCGCGTCGTTGGCGATCATCGGGAGCATGCCCTCGACCATGCCGGTGAGCAGGCTGCCGAAGTACTCGCCCTTGTGCTGCTTGTAGAGCTCGAGGAAGGTCTTCTGCACCGCGACCGTGTCGGTCGGCCGGGAGCGCGAACACGCCATCGCGTACTTCAGCGTCTCGTCTTCCAGCTTCTCCCGGGGCACCACGCTGTTGACGAAGCCGCACTCGTACATCTCTTTCGCGGTGAACGGCCGACCGGTGAACAGCATTTCGGAGAACTTGCGCAGCCCCATCGTCTCGGCCCACCACCACAGCCGCGGTCCCCAGCCCACGTAGCGGAAGGCCGGGTGCCCGAACAGGGCGTCGTCGGAGGAGACCACCAGGTCGGCGTCGCCGGCCTGGTAGAAGTGCCAGCCGTAGCAGTAGCCCTTGGCCTCGATGATGCTGATCTTGCGCAGCTCCTGCAGCGGGCGGTTCCCGGCGCGGGCCTTCGCGTAGAAGTCGGTGACCGTGGACAGGTAGCGGTAGGACCCGCCGGGCGGGTACTTGACGTCGTCGTCGTTGATCGCCAGCTCGTGCAGCAGCGGCATCCCCGGGTTCTCCAGCATTCCGCGCTGCTCGGGCAGATCGCCGCCGCTTCCGAAATCCTCACCCTCCCCGCGGATCACGACGACCTTGACGTCGTCGTCGACGTTGCACTTGTGGATCAGGTCGGCGTAGTTCTGCCGCATGCCCAAGGTGGTGGAGTTGAGTTCCTCGGGGCGGTTGAAGGTGATGTAGGCGATCCGGTTCTTCTTGTCCTTCTCGAACTTGATGTACTGCTCGGCTTCCTTCTTCATTTCTTCGTAGTCGTATTCGGGCATGGTCTTCTCCAACTTCTCTTGAATTTGCGCCTATTTGAGCAAGCTGCCCGCGTCGACGGGGAGCGAAACGCCGGTGACATAACGGGATTCGTCAGAGGCGAGGAACAGCACCGCGTTGCTGATGTCCGCGGCTTCCACCCAGGGGACGGGCAGGGTGTGCATCATCTGGGAAATGGGGGCGAAGTCGTCCGGTCCCGGGTTTTCCAGATCCGGGCGAAACAGCCGATACGTATTGTCGTTCATCACCATCGTGGTGCTGACCTGGGTGGGCAGTACCGCATTGACACGGATCATGTGCTGGCCCAGTTCCACGGCGAAGGAACGCATCAAACCGATGACGGCGTGTTTGGCCGCGATGTAGTGGCCGGTGTTGGGGTAGGCCTTGCGCCCGCCGACGGAGCTGGTCAGCACGATCGATCCGCCCCGCCCACCCGAGAGCACGTGCGGGACGGCGGCTTTGACCGTGTGCCAGACGCCCGTCAGATTGATGTCGATCATGTCCTGCCAGACGTCCTCGCGGATCTTGTGCAGTTTCCTGCCGTCGGTACCCACGCCCGCGTTCGCGACGATGATGTCGAGCCGCCCGAGTTGTTCCACTCCGCCGTCCACCGCGGATTTCAGCGCTTGGTAGTCGCGGACGTCCACCTGCGCGGTGACGATGCGACGGTCCTGGGCCTTCACCAGCTCGGCCGTCTCGGCCAGATCTTCCGGCGTCGAGTGAGGATAGGCCAGGTTTTCGATCGGCCCGCAGACGTCGATGGCGATGATGTCGGCGCCCTCCTGAGCCAGGCACACCGCGTGGCTGCGGCCCTGGCCCCGGGCGGCGCCGCTGATGAAGGCGACCTTCCCCTCGACGCGGCCGGTCATCTGGGCACCAGAGCCGGCATGCACTCCCAGCCCCGCACGGTCGAGGTCGGGCTCAACGTGGCACTTGCCAGGTCGACCTCCCACCCGGGGAATCGCTTCAAGATCTCTTCCAGCGCGACCCGGCCCTCCAGGCGCGCGAGCGCCGACCCCAGGCAGAAGTGGGTGCCCACACTGAAGGTGAGGTGGGGGCGGACCGTCCGGTGGATGTTGAAATCGCCGGCGTCGGGCCCGAATTGGCGTTCGTCACGGCAGGCCGCACCGATGAGCATCATCATCACGCTGCCCTCGGGAACTGTTTGGCCGTAGAGCTCGACGTCGCGGGTCACATACCGCGAAACGTGGGGGGCGGGCGGCTCGTAGCGCAGCAACTCCTCGATCGCCTGCGGGATCAGTTCGGGGCGTGCGACGAGGTCGCGACGCTGGTCGGGGTACTCGGCGAGAACCTTTCCGGCCCAACCGATCAGCCGGGTCGTGGTCTCGTTGCCCGCGCCGGCCACGACGTTGAGGTAGACGAGGATCTCGTCGCGGGTGAGCCGCCGCGTGGTGCCGGTCTCGTCGACGAACTCGACGTTGAGCAGCTCGGTCATGATGTCATCGGACGGGTGGTCGGCGCGCCAGTCGATGTAGGCCTCGAACTGCTCGCCCACCGACAGGCCGTGCTGGGCGGCATCCATCGGCTTGCCCGCCTCGGTGCGCAGCTGGGCGTTGCCCCGGTCCCGGATGTACACCTGGTCGTCTTCGGGGATGCCCAGCAGCGAGCTGATGACCTTCATCGGCATCAGTGCGCCGAGGTCGGCGACGAAGTCGAAGTGGCCCGAGCCGACCAGCGGATCCAGGAGCTGGGCGCAGTAGTCGCGAATCATCGGCTCGAGCGACGCGATCCGTCGTGGGGTGAACATGCGCGACAACAACTTGCGGTGCACGTCGTGAATCGGCGGGTCTTCGAAGATCAGCATCCCCGAGGGAATCTCGAGGTTGGCCTTGATCAATTCCAGAATTGCGCCCCGGGCGGAGCTGAAAGTCGCGTGGTCGACGAGCGCTTTGTTCACGTCGGCATACCGGCTTACCGCGAAAAAGTCGTATTCGGCGTTGTAATAAAGCGGCGCTTCTTCGCGCAGACGCGCGAACATCGGGTACGGGTCGGCGATGAGGTCGACGTCGTACGGGTCGAATCGCACATGGCTGTCGATGCTCGTCGTCACGAATCCCCTCCTAGGGCCGCCGTTTCCGGGCCATCCGTACCGCCTGAGCAGCGCTCGCGCTGCCAGTGTTGCAGCGCCGGATCCGGTTCGGGCAATTTGTACACTCCGCTTAATTGCGTTGCTGCGAGATACGCACCGGCCGGGTCGAAATCCACCCGTCAGCCTGCCGTAACTCTATTCTCGTAGAGAACCATAACGCCCATGCTCTGGCAAGACCCCGTGCCGCACGACCCGCCGCCATTGCGCGCATGGCCGGTCCTGGTCACCCGATCGCCGTGGCCGGCCGCGGCGGGCGCTGTCCGGCCGTCTCGGTCAGCCGGCCCTGGTACGGGCTGCGCAGGATGCCGGCTGCGACGGCCGAAAGGATCCCGTCGAGTTGCTCGGGAGTGTCGACGATCCGGTCACCGTGCGCGAACCGCACCAGCAGACCGTTGATGAACGTCAGCGTCACATTGCTCAGATCCTCGACCACGGCGGGGTCCAGGTCCGCACCGTGCGGCATGAGTTGGACCAAGATCTCGCGGTGCAGCTTGGTGAATTCGTCGGTGGCCCGCTGCAGGATGGCGGCCAGCGCCGGGTCGCGGGCGGCCTGCATGGTCAGCTCGTAGCGCGCCTTGGTCCGGAACAGTTGCGGCTCGTTGCCGGATCGGATGACCACCTGCGACAGCCGCGAGGGCGACGGGTTGTCCCCGCGGCCGTCGGCGTCGTCGGCGACGGACTGCAGATCGGCGAGATCCAGTTCGGCGAGGCGCTCGGCCACGGCCCGCAGGAGCGCCGAGCGGGTGCGGAAATAGAACGACGTCGTCCCGTCGGGCACCCCCGCCTTGCGGTCCACCTTGAGATGGCTCAGTCCCTTGGTCCCGTCGTCGGCCAACAACTGAATCGCCGCATCACACAAGTCGCGGCGGCGCTCACCGGGATTAGGCTTTCGGCGTTTGTCCATGACGTCCTCTCCGGTCGAGACGCTACTCTATATTCGTAGTGTCGGTAAAGAGCCGTGTGACGGCCATGGCGAGGCGTCCTGGACTGGAAGAATGGCCGGATGACTCGACGCCGGATTGGTGAAGAAGCGCGGGCGGTGTCGCGCCGCCCCGCTCGGGGCCGATTCCGCATCACGGCCGCTTGGCTGGCATGCGGCGGTCTGCTCGGCGCGTTGACGTGCGGCTGCCATGCGGCGCGGCACCAAGCCGCGCACCCGTCGACCACCACCGCGACACCCACCACCGCGGCACCGGCCGCGCCGGTTGCGCCCAGCGTGAAGATCGCGCCGCTGCCGGTCCGCCCGGTCAACAAATCGCAACCGGCCAGCCCGCAGAAGTGCCCGGCCACCGACCCGAATCACCCCGCCGCGCCGACCGATGCGCTCACCACCTGCGACATCGGGCGGACGACCTTGTACATGCTCGGCCCGGAGACGATGCAGCTGGGGCTGATACACGTGGACCCACCCAAGTCGCTGACCGCCGGCTTCTACGGCGTGACGCTGATCCTGGACCCGTCGTCGGCGGCCGCGTGGGCCTCATACACCGGCGCGCACCTGCAAGACCATGTGGCCTTCGTCCGCGATGATCTCGTCATCGAGGCGCCGATCATCGAGGAACAGGTCACTTCCGGGCGCATCGCGCTGACCACCCAAACGGCCGAAGGCGCTGCGCGCCTGGCCCAACTGGCCGGCCGGCCAACCTGACTGGTCACACCCGCCGTCAGCGGGTCACGCCATCAGGTGCAGGGAACGCCGTGCGGGCCACCCACCCAATGGCCGGGCGGCGCCTGCCAGGGGCAGATTTGCTTGACTTGCCCAGGCGGCAGCGGATTCAAATGGCCATTGTCGACGACGTGCGGACCCGGCGGAACCGGCGGAGGCCACGGTCCCGGGTGGGCCTGCGCCACACCGGTACCGAGACCGAACGCCGCCGCGCCCAACGCGCCGGCGACCGCGGCCTTACCTGCGAGTTTCTTGAGATTCAGCATTTCTGGCCCCCTCTCGGTCCAAGGCTCGCCAGTGGCGGCGTCCGCACGGCGCGGATAGGACCGATTTCCCGACCTCAAAGTGTCATGCAAATTGTCACAAAAGGTTACCCAGGCTCGCGAAATACCAAACCGCCTCCAGGGCAGGCGGCTCAGCCGTCTCGGCCGGCGGCGGCGCGGCGCGCGAATGCGGGCGCGTGCTCGGGCCGCACGCCGACGCCCACGAAGTAGGCCGGAACGGCCGACAGCCACGGCAGCCGCTGCATCAGGCCCAGCAGCGCGTCCGGCGGCGTGGGATCCTCGCCGCGCAGCAACGGCCCGAGCAACATCCGGTGCAGCACCTGCTGGACCAATTGCGTGACTACCGTGGGGAACACGCGCCTGCGGTGCACCGCGGCGAGTTCACGGTCGCCGACCCGGTGTCGCCGCAGCGGTTCGGCCAGCACTGTCGCGGTGGCGACGGCATCCTGGATCGCGAGGTTGATGCCGACGCCGCCCAGCGGCGACATCGCATGCGCCGCATCGCCGATGCACAGCAGCCCCGCGGTGTGCCAGCGTCGCAGTCGATTGACGTGCACGTCCAGGTGTTTCACGTCGTCCATCGATTGCAGCGCCGCCACCGACTCGGGCATATCGGGCAGCAGCTCTTCGACGTCGCGCCGAAAGGCCTCGATGCCGCGCGCCCGCAGCTGGGCGTCGATGCCCTTCGGTCCGAGGTAGGCAATCTGGAAGTAGCCCTTCCGCGGGATCACGGCGAGCCCCTTGCCCGCACCCAGCCGCGGCAGGAACGAGATTTCGGTATCTTCCTTGCGCGGCAACCGAAACCACCACGCGTCGAACTTCACCGGGAACTCGCGCGCCTTGAGCCCCGCCGCGCGGCGAGCGACAGACCAGCGGCCGTCGCAGGCCACCGTCAGCTCGGCCCGCAATTCGCCCGGGCCGTCGGGCCCCCGGTAGCGCACTCCGGCCACCCTGCCGGCGTCCCAGATCAGCCCGGTGACTTCGGTGTTCATCCGCAGCGAGAAGCTCGGCTCCGCCTGCGCCGCGTCGGCCAGCAGGTTGAGCAGGTCCCACTGCGGCACCATCGCGACAAAGGGATGCGGCAGGCGCAACCGCTCGAAGTCGACGTAAGTCACCGAGCGGCCGTTGGATTCGAGTTTCGCGGTGCGAACTTCGGTAAAAGGCAAGGCCGCGAACGATTCCCAGAGGCCGAGCTCGTCGAGCAGCCGCATGGTGGTCGGGTGGACCGTGTCGCCGCGGAAGTCGCGCAGGAAGTCGCCGTGCTTTTCCATCAGCGTGACCCGCACACCCGCCCGGGCCAGCAACAGCCCCAGCACCATGCCGGCCGGGCCGCCACCCACGATCGCGCACGTCGTCGTCTCAGCCATCGGAACCCAGCCGTCAGAGCTCGAGGTCGAACACCGAGACGGGATCGAGGATCACGCCGTTTTCCTCGACGTAGCGATCCCACAGCGTCAGCAGCTCGGCCAGCTTGTCGGGGTGCGAGTCGGCCAGGTCGTGAATCTCACCGGGATCCGAGGCGAGGTCGTAGAGCTGCCAGCTGCCCGGGCCGTGCGGTGCGGGCAGGTGCAGCGCCTTCCAATCCCCCTGCCGAATGGCCCGGCGGCCGAACAACTCCCAGCCGGTGCCGGTATCGGCGCCGTGCACCGTTTCCGCGGCGCCCGACAGGTACCCCACCAGCGAGCGGCCGCGGATGGGCGCCACCTCACGCCCGCGATACACCGCCCCGGGATGGGCGGCCCCGGCCAGTTCCAGCACCGTCGGGGCGATGTCCATGACGGTGCTGAACGCGGTGCCGATCTGCGCCTGCCGGTCGAAGCCGGGCCAGGTGATGAAGCCGACCACCCGGATCCCGCCCTCGGTGGTGAACGCCTTGTGCAGCCGCGACGGCGCGGTGGCGGCTTGCGCCCATCGCGGCCCGTACCAGATGAACGACGACGGCCGGCCGAGGTTGTCCACGCTGTTGTCGCAATGCTTTTCGATCTGCTCGGCGATTCGGGGACCGACCAATGGCATGGCTTCGACGATCGCGCCCTCGGCGCCGTTGTCGGACAGGAAGATCACGACCGTGTCGTCGAGCTCGCCGGTCTGCGAGAGGTAGTCGAGCACCCGGCCCACGTTCCAGTCCATCCGGTCGACCATCGCGGCATAGACCTCCATGCTGCGTGCCGACACGGCGCGCTGATCGTCGGTCATGGCGGCCCACTCCACGGCGCCGTCCGCGACCACCGGGTGCGCCTCGACGTCGGGCGGGCACAGGCCCAGCCGCTTGAGCGCCGCCAGGCGCTCCTCGCGCAGGGCGTCCGGCCCGGCATCGTAACGACCACGGTATTTCGCGATGGATTCGTCCGGCGCCTGCAGCGGCCAGTGCGGCGCCTGGAAGGGCAGGTACGCGAAGAACGGACGGTCGTCGCCGGGTGCGCGTTCCCGCAGGTACTGCAACAGCTTGTCGGTGTAGGAGTCCGACGAGTAGAAGTCGTCCCCGACGGTGACGAACTGGTCGTCCTCGGTGTAAAGCGTTGGCACCGGGGAGAAACTCCGGGCGCCGCCGCCGCCGAAGTGGCTGGCGCCGGCCGGCAGCAACGCGAACGACCGCTCGAATCCGCGTGCCCAGGGCGACGTCTCGATGGTGGCGCCCAGATGCCACTTGCCCGACATCAACGTCAAGTATCCGGCGTCGCGCAGCAGCTCCGGCAACGCCACCACCCTGTCGTTGAGGTAGCCCTCGTACCCCGGTGCGCCGCGGAAGCCGGGGCCCGCGACCTCCAGCATGGTGCCGATCCCGGCGACGTGGTGGTCCGTTCCCGTCAGCAGCATCGCCCGGGTGGGCGAGCAGGCCGGCGCGGAATGGAAGTCGGTGAACCGGACCCCGGCGTGGGCGAGCCGATCCAGGTTGGGTGTCTCGATTTCTCCGCCGAACGCGCCGATATCGGAAAACCCGAGGTCGTCCGCAACGATCACGAGGAAGCTGGGCCTTTTCACGCTGAAGCATCCTGCCAGGTCCCGCCCGTGGGCGGAATGCCGCCGTGGCGGCACGCCGTTATTGTCGGATGCGGCGCTCTGCGCGCCCATCAAAAGGGAGGGTTCTGGAGATGCTGGCGCAGTTCGGGATGTCCCTGCCGCTGGTCGCCGCCCCGATGTCGGGCGGCCCGACGACCCCCGCGATGGTGTCGGCCGCGAGTCGCGCCGGCGCCCTCGGCATGCTGGCCGCGGGCTACAAGACGGTGGAGGCCGTCGAGGCGGAGGTGAAACAGGTTCGGGCCGAAGGAATCCCGTTCGGTATCAACCTGTTTGCGCCCAATCCCCTGCCGGTCGACGCCGAGAGCTACCGGGCTTATGCCGCGATCGTACAGCGCGAGGCGGACCAGTTCGGCCTGACGCTGCCCCCGGACCCCGTCGAGGACACCGACAAATTCGACGAGAAGATCGCGCTGTTGCTCGACGACCCGGTCCCGATGGTGTCGTTCACGTTCGGCATTCCGCCGCCAAGCGTCATTGTCGGGTTGCGCAAGGCCGGTAGCGTCGTGGTGCAGACGGTGACCACGCCCGAGGAGGCAGTGCAGGCGCGCGACGCCGGGGTCGACATGCTCGCCGTGCAGGCGGTGCCCGCCGGTGGTCACTCCGGCACACTCTCGCCGCGGACGCCGTTGACGCCGGTGCCGATCGCCGAGCTCGTCGCACGGGTCGTCGCGGCGGTGCCGCTGCCGGTGATGGCGGCCGGCGGGCTCGCCACCCCCGCCGCCGTCGCCGAGGTCATCCGCGCCGGGGCGGCGGCCGCCGCCGTCGGGACGGTTCTGTTGCGCGCCGACGAAAGCGGCGCCTCGGCCACCCACCAGGCGGCCCTGACCGATCCCAGGTACACCGAGACGGTGCTCACGCATGCCTTCACCGGCCGCCCCGCCCGCGGGCTGCGCAATGCGTTCATCGACGCCCACCAGACGCAGGCACCGCTGGGCTATCCCGCCCTCCATCACCTCACCAGCCCGCTGCGCAAGGCCGCGGCCGCGGCGGGCCGGCCCGACTTTGTCCATCTGTGGGCCGGCACCGGATACCGCAACGCCACCGCCGAACCGGCGTCCGACATCCTGCGCCGGCTGGCGTCCAAGTTGTGACGCCTCAGAACGCGAAACGGTTCAGGACGTCGTACTTGCCGCCGGGCGTTGCGCACGTCAGCCTGTACATCCACCGGACCGCGGTCGATTCGATTTTCTGGTAACCCGCCAGGGCGGGTGACTGCTCGAGCAGCCGGAGCCTGGGGTTCCACGTCTGCAGCTCCCGCGCGTCGCGGATGCCCCACTTGATGATGCCCCTGGTGAACACCTTCGACAGCAGCGGCGCCAGCGCCGACAGCGTGTCGAAATGCATTTCGCCGCAATCAAACCGGTCGGTCAGGCGCCGCAGCAGCTGGCGCACCTGCTGCTCGGTCAGATACATCAGCAGGCCCTCGGCGACGACCAGCGTGGGGCGCCCGGTGGGGATTTGATCCAGCCACTCCGGATCGGTCACCGACGACCCGATCATCCGGTAACGCTCGGTGTCGTCATAGAGCCGCCGCCGCAGCTCGATGACAGCGGGCTGGTCGATGTCAAACCACGCAACCGACGGCGGCGCCGCGACCCGGAAGGCGCGACCGTCCAGGCCGCAGCCCAGGTGCAGCACCACCGCGTCGGGATTGCGCCGAAGGAAATCGGCGCACCAGCCGTCCAGCTGCTTTGCGCGCAGGGCGACCAGGTACTGGTTCGACGCGGGCAGCGACATTCGATGGATCCTCTTGAAGTCATAGTGAATCCGGTCCACCGCTTCGGCAGCCGCCCTGTCTCCCAGAATCGGTCGTTCCGAACGGCTTTCATACGCGCGCAGATATAGGGTGACGAGATTCGTCCATTCGACCGATCCCCACTTCACCCCGGTGAAGTCGACTTCGTCCGTCGCGGTCATGGCTGCCTCCTTGCCGCTCGATATTCGGTCCACATCTGCATGAGCTGGTCTCGGTAGGCCCGGGTGCAGAACTCGCAGAAATCGCGGAAGTCTTCGACGCGTCGCCGCTGTTCGGCGCGATCCTCGCCTAGCACGGAGAGCGCGAACTCGGCCGGCTCGATCCCCAGCCGCATCAGGGACAGCTGCGTTTCCAGCACGCTGGTGAATCCGCCCGGTGCGACCCGGTAGAGGTGTTGCCGGTTCGGACTCGGCAACCGCTCCACCATGCCGCCCTCCAACAGCTGCCGGGCAACGGTACTGATCGATGCCTTACTCACCGACAAGGCGGCCGCCAGCTCGGTTAACGACTGCTGCGGCGGATCACAGATGAGCAGCCAGCCATACACCCGGCCCATGGTGCGAGTGGCGCCGAGAAGCTCGAAGAACAGCCCGAGGCGATCGACGAACTCGGCCTCTTCCGGAGACATCTGATCCTCCGACGTCATAATTCGTTTAGTACATACTAAACGTAATTTATGCGACGCGGGCCGTAAACTGGCCACCGCTGGCCACGGTCGACGTGCCCAGCGCGCGGTCGATCGCGTCGCTGGCCCATCCTTGACTCGCTTGTGTGCGATAGCCACGCAACCGCGATTTTGCGCTTGGTGCTCGCCCGCGGCAGTCCGGGTCAGAAGGCCTCGGGATCGCGCTGTACCTCTGCCGGGACGGGGTGGCGGTACAGGCGAGATGCGTTCTCCCAGCTGAATTTGCGGATCACATCCGGGGGGAGGTCGCCGATTTGTTCGTGGATGGTCTGCTGGGTGTGCGGCCAGGTGGAGTCGCAATGCGGGTAATCGGCTTCCAGCATGATGTTGTCCACGCCGATCCGGTCGCGTTGCACGAACGACGATTTGTCCTCCACCGCGCAGAACCAGAAGTTCCGGGTGAAAACCTCGGCGGGAGTCAGGCTTTCGCCCAGCGCCTGCCAGGTGCCGTACATCGCGTGATAGCTGAGCATGTGGTCGAGGCGATCCAACAGCCCGGCGACCCAGCCGATTCCGCCCTCCGACAGGCAGATCTTCAGGTTGGGGAAGCGGCTGGGTAGTCCGGAGTACAGCCAGTCGACCGCCGCGGAGATGGCGTAGGCGAAGAACAACACGCCCTGCACGTCCGGCGGCGCGTCGTCGGTGGTGGACGGCGAGGACCCCGACGAACCGATGTGCAGGTTGACGACGGTGCCGGTCTCGGCGCACGCCGCCATCATCGGGTCCCAGTGCCCGGAGTGGATGCTCGGCAATCCCAGCATCGCCGGGTTCTCGCTGAACGTGACGGCGTGAAACCCGCGCTCGGCGTTCTCGTAGATCATCTTCGCGCCGAGTTCGGGGTCCAGTAACCACGGCAGCTGGCACGGAATGATGCGTTCGGGATACGACCCGGCCCAGACCTCCAGGTGCCAGTCGTTCCACGCGCGCACAGATGCGAGCGCCAGGTCGCGGTCGGTGGTGACCTGCTGCAGTCGCTGGCCGGCGAACCCGGGCAGGAAGGACGGGAAGTTCAGCGAGGCGTAGATGCCGTTCAGGTCCATGTCCTTGACACGTTCATGGATATCCCAGGCGCCCCTGCGCATTTCGTCGAACCGCACCGGTTCGAAGCCGTACTCGGCCACCGGCCGGCCCACGACGGCGTTGAAGCCGACGTTGGGCAGCTCGCGGCCGTCGTATACCCAGGTCTGTCCCCCGCTGTCGGTTTCCACGACTTTGGGGGCACGGTCGGCGAACTTGCGCGGCATCCGGCCGGTGAAGGTGTCCGGCGGTTCGACGATGTGGTCGTCGACCGAGATGACCGTGTAGCGGCGCGGTGCCCGGGGCGGGTCCGGCAGGAAGGTGACCGAGCGTTGCCCGCCGGTCTTGGCGGTGGTGAAGCTCAGGTCGGCGGCCAGCTCGTCGATCGATTTCACTCGTCAATCTCCTTGCCTGACGGCGGCGTTGAGTGCGCGGTTCACGTGAGCACGTCGGGATCGGCCTTGATGGTCATCCTGGCCGCTCCCGCCCAGTACACGTCGGCCGCGCGTTCGACGAGCGACCGCTGCATGCCGGCCATGTCCGACCACTTCATGGCGACCGGCTGGATGCCGGTGAGCAGCACGTCGTAGGCCAGCTTGCACACCCGCTCGATCGACGCCGCACGGTAGACGGCCTCGGGCAGGCTGCGCCCGGTCGCGATGACGCCGTGGTTGGCCAGGATGGTCAGGTTGGCCGAGCCGATGCGGGCCGCCAGCTCGGCGGCGCGAGCGGGGCTGTCGACCTCGCCGTCGTAGGTGTCCACCAGGCACAGGTCGTCGAGGAAGAGCGACCCGGTCTGGTGCACCAATTCGGGCAGCCTGCCCAGGGCGGCGAGCACGCAGACGTAGTACGGGTGGTTGTGGATGACCACCCGGGCGTCGTCGCGGACGCGGTGCAGCTCGGTGTGGATGTGGATCGCCGGGGTGACGTCCCAGCGGCCGCGCAGCACCCGGGCGTCGGCGTCCACGACGCAGATGTCGGAGGCGGTCACCTCCTGCCACCACAGCCCCCACGGATTGACGAGCATCTCGGTCTGCCCGTCCGGCTGCCAGGTGATGTGTCCGGCCATGTTCTCGGCGAATCCGATGCCGGCCAGGTGGCGGAAGGCCACGGCGAGGGCTTGCTCGTCGGAGAGCTCGACGCCGATCGGGGGAACCACCGACGGCGCCCAGACTTCCAGGCCGCCCCGGCGGGCGTCAGGAGCTTTCATGATCTCCCCTCCGTTCTGGCTCGAATATCCTCGCGGAGCCGGCCTTTGGCAACCTTCCCGCCCGACGATCGCGGGAGCTCGTCGACCACGATGAGCCGTTCGGGCAACAGTTCCTTGGAGACTCCGAGCGCCAACAGGTGTTCGGACAGCCCGGGCAGGTCCAGAGTGACCCCGTCGACGAGTTCGGCGTAGAGGCAAACCCTTTCGCCGAACACCGGATCGGGCATGGCCACCGCCGCCGCGACCGCGATGGCGGGGTGGGTGGTGACGGCGTCCTCGACCTGGGTCGCGCTGATGTTCTTGCCGCCGCGCAGGATGAAGTCGGAGGTGCGGCCCGTGACCGTGAGATAGCCGTCGTCGTCGATTTCGCACAGGTCACCCATACGCATCCAGCCGTCGCGGGTGAACAGCTTGTCGTGATCGGTGCCGCCGAGGTAACCCAGGCTGGTCGCCGGGCCGCGGCAGGCGGGCTGGCCGCGTCCCGTCTCGGTGACATCCCGGTCCCCGTCGAAGAGCCGGACCGACATTTCGGGGACGATCCGGCCGCCGGTGCGCAGCCGGCGTTCGCGTGAGTCGTCGACCGTGGTGGCGCTGAGCATCCCCGTTTCGTTCGAGCCGTAGAACTGCAGAATCGTCGCGCCGGTGAGTTCCTCGAACTCGGCGGCCGGCCGATACGGCAGCGCCTCGCCGCCGGTGAACACGACACGCAGCGAGCTCAGGTCGTACTCGCGAGTGGCGGGGTCGGCCATCAGCATCGTCAATTGCGTGCTCACGCAGCACAACACGCTGATTCGATGCCGGGATATCGCCTCGCAGGTCGCTTTGGCGGTGAACCGTTCGACGATGACCGCCGTGGCGCCGAGGTAGATCGGCGTGGTGTGGCTGGTCCACAGCCCGAATCCGAAGGGCGTCGGTATCACCGGCAGGAACCTGTCGGCCGCCGTGAGCAGCCCGTTGGCGACGGCCTTCTGGTGGAAGTAGTACCAACGGTTCTGGGTGTGCACCACGCACTTGGGCAGGCCGGTGGTGCCCGAGGTGGAGTTGATGAGGAAGACCTCGTCGGGCCCCAGTCGGCTTTCGCCGTCCAGCGTCTTGGGCGGCGCCGCGACGTTGAGCCGCGGTGCGCCGCTGTCGGCGCTCAACACCAGGGTGGGCAGCGAAAGCTGCTCGGCGACAACCGCCGCGGCGTCGCCGCGCTGCCGATCACTGATCAGGATCTGCGGCCGCGCGCTGCGCAGGATCGCCGCGACCTCACGGGTTCCGGCCCGCGCGCCGACGCCCACGACCACCGCGCCGCAGCGCTCGATCGCCACGAACAGGACGTGCAGGGCCGCCGAGTCGGCGTGCCACACCGCCACCCGATCGCCGGGAGACACCCCCGCACCGGCCAGATGTTCGGCCAAATCGGTCGCCGCACGGTCGAATTCGGTCCAGGTCAACCCCGTCCCCGGATGGTCGAGGTAGGCGAGACGATCCGGGGACCGTTCGGCGTTGCGACGCACCGCGTCCGACAGCGTCGAGTCAGACCACCATCCGGCGGCCCGGAACCGGGCCGAGTCCTCGTCGGTGAAGGCCGGTGACCACGCGGTCTGCATGAGCAGATGATAGGGAAGCCGCGCGGGGCCACGTCGGCAAATGCCCGTTAGGGGTCCTGCGGGGCGGGTGCCGGCGCGGCGTGTTGCGGGTCGCCCGCAACGTCGGGCGGACGCGGGCGGGGCTTGTGGCAGTTGCGCGTGCAACCGCAGTTGAGGCCGATGATGCAGCCGCCCCCGCCGGCGGGCTGTACCGGCAGGGCGCCGCCCGGACTCGGAGGGGGCGCGGGCGACACGCTCGACGAAGAACGGGCGGCCGCGGCCGTCGCGGCCACGTCGCCGGGCCAACCGAACCCCACGACCAGCGCGGCCCCACAGGCGCACAGCGCCGCGGCCGTCCTGGTTCGTCCGTTCCCCACGCCTCACCACTGTAGTTACGCGCCGCAGGACCTGCAGAACGCGCGCGCACTTCAAAGGACATTCCAAGAAGTCGTCAAGAATCCGGCAAGGCCGGCACCGGACGGTGGTGACACCCGGCGTTCTCGGGTTCGGTAGCGCCGCGGACGGATTGCACTCGGCCCACCACCGCTGCCACCGCAGCGAACTGATCGGAGGTACACCGCGGATGAGGAGCACGGCTGTCGTACGGCCGGCCGGCGGGATGGTCGCGCGGCTACTGCCGACCCGGTACGTCGCCCTGAGTTTGCCCTGCGTCTCGTCGACCTGGACGCCGGGTGGAGCACCAACGAGGGCGGCGCCATGCCGCACCGTCGCGGCCGCCGTCCGAGCGCCTCAGACGGCTCGAGGAGTGCACACCCGCGGCGCGATCCCCGATACCGAGTACAGCGCGCAGCGGCTACGCATCATCGCCGACATGTAGCCCGGGCGCGCGCCCCGGCCGCCTGCGCGCCGTTGTCAGCCGGACCGCGTAGGCGGCGGCGCTGATCCCGAACATCGCGGCCGTCAGCAGCAGCCAGCGCCCCAGGAAAGGATCCTGGGTCTGCCCGGTCGCGGCCGAATAGGTCGCGGCGCCCTGTTCGATGATGCCGGGGAGGAACACCAGCAGCGTCAGACCGGCGCCCAGCGCAGGCACGCGGATGTGGTTGACCGCCGGGACGCGCGGCACCGCGAGCCGGACGACGGTCCGCGACAGCAGCCGGTCGAGCAGTGCGTAGATCGGGAACAAAATCAGGTCGTGGGCGACGATGGCCGCGGCGAACCACACCATGATCGACTGCCACCACACGTGTGAATTCCACAGCGTGGCCGGTCCGATGGTGGCCACCACGTAACCCAAGAGCGCGAACCCGGCGATCAGGGTCAACAGGTGCAACGGGCGGGACCCGTAGAGCCTGACGAAACCGGCACGGGCGCTACGCATTCGCGGCCGCCCGGAAGGCAATGGACTCCACCCACTTGGTGTTATGCACCCCGGGCAGCGCCGGCACGACGATGCGCGCCGGGAAGCCGTGGTCCGGGGAAAGATCCGTTCCGTTGACGCGCAGCGCGAGCAGCGCGTCGGGGTGCAGCACCTGGCTACCCTGCAACGTCGCGCGGCCGAACGCGCCGGAGCGCTCCAGCGAGGAGACGCGCGCCGAGTCCGGTGTGGGAACGCCCGCCAGCCGGGCCAAGTCCGCCAGCCGCACCCCCGTCCAGGTTTGGGTGGTGGACCAGCCTTCCACGCAGGCGATCGGCAGCACGGCGGTGTGCTGTGGCATGGCCAAGAGCGCGGCGCGGTCCAGTGCGACGGCGCGGGGTCCGCCGCTCAACGTCAGCCGCCAGCGTTCGCCGGTGTCCCCGGCGGAGATGCCGGCCACCACGGCGGTCCGGTTGATCTCGAAGTCGTTGGGCCCGTCCCCGCGGGTGCGCCCGCGCGGCAGCAGCAGCGCGGCCGGCCGCGCGTAGCCGCCCAGGGTCTGGCCCGCCGTGATGACCGCCATGAACAGCGCCCCGCCGCCCACCAGCGCCAGGGCGCCGCGGCGGCTCATCGTCGCCGGCTGCGGATTCGCGGCGACCAATCCGTCCGGTTCCCACGCCTGGGCCGCGGTCGCGGCGCGCCCGGTGCGCAGGACGTCGCGCGGTGAGATCGAGCGCAGGCCCGACCACATGGCCGGGAGCTTGATCGCGATATGGACGACGAACCCGGCGATGAACACCCACGCGCCGAAGTAATGCGCGGTGTAGAAGCTGAATCCGAAAACGTAGTCGTACTGGATGTTCAGCACACCCGTAACGATTTCGAACAGCACGCCGCCGACCAGCATCAGCAGCGAAACACGTTCCAGCAGTTGGGCTATGGATCGGGCGGGCGGCCACGCGAAGAGCCTCGGTATCACCGACCACAGTTTGGCCAGCACCACCGGGATCAGGACCAGACCGAGCCCGACGTGCAGCCCTTGGGTCAGCCGATACAGCCAGGACGGTTTGGTGGGCCAGTCGAACGTCGGCAGCTTCAGCCACCCGACATCGCCGGGGATCGCCTGGCCGAACCGCGGTCCGTAGGCGATGTAGGACAGCAGGCCGGTGACGACGACGATCGGCAGCGTCACCAGCAGCGCCGAACCGAACACGGAAGTCAGCCACGGACCCCGCAGCGGGCTGCGCCATCGCTGCGCCCGGTCGACCCCCGGCGGCGGGTGCTCGTCCAACCGACGCCACAGGCGCGCCGGAAACCCGTAGCCGCCGGAATCACCCGTCGGCTCGGCGTCTTCGCTATCGGACTCGCGGATGCGGCGCATCATCGATGATCATCCACGACCGGTCGACGCAAATGGTTCAGATTCGGCGACCCGGTGCTATCCCTGGACGGTCGGCCGGATGGTGATGTCGCCGATCTCGACGTCGTGCGGCTGTTCGATGGCGAACGCGATGGCGCGTGCCACCGCCGCCGGCGGCAGGCCGAAGTCGGTCATGTTGCGCCGGATCTGCGCGCGCGCCTCCGGGTCGTCGATGGAGCTGTCGAGTTGGGTGTCGACGAATCCCGGTGAGATCGACGTGGTCCGGATGACGCCGTCGGTGGACTCCTGGCGCAGTCCCTCCATCACGGTGCGAACGGCGTTCTTGGTGGCGGCGTAGACCGCCATGGTGGGGACGATCTTGAGCCCCGCGGTCGACACCGTGGTGACGAAGTGGCCGCGTCGCTGGCGCCGAAACACCGGCAGCGCCGCGGCGATCCCGTGCAGCACGCCCCGCAGGTTGACGTCGATCATCGCCGACCACCCGTCGACGTCGAGATCGGACATCGGCCCGACCTTGCTGATGCCGGCGTTGCCCACCAGGACGTCGAGCCGGCCGAACTCGCCGGCGGCCGCGGCGACGAGCCGCGCGAGGTGTTCACGTCGCGAGACATCGGTCTCGCAAAGGATGGCTTGTCCGCCGCGCGCGCGTATCCGTCGCGCAACGTCGTCGAGCCGATCGACCCGCCGGGCGCCCAGCACCACCCGCGCTCCGCGCTCGGCGAGCAGCAGAGCGGTCGCCTCCCCGATGCCACTGCTTGCCCCGGTGATGGCCACCACCTGCCCGTCGATGCCCGCCATTGCGCTCCCTGAGTCAGCAGCCCGAATCCCCTTGCGGATTAAGGCTACTCGGGGCGCCCGGGTGCCGGGTCAGTCCTTGCCGCGCGGTGGCGGTTGCACCTGGACGCCGGTGCCCTCGTGTTCGGGACCCGCGGCCGGGTGCTCGGCCGGGACCCGGTCGCGGAATCGCGTGCCCTCACTGGACCGCCCGGGCTCGGGGCGGTGGACGTTGCCACGGTAGGGGCCGGGCTTCGGCCGGGGCTTTCCGCCCGGGAAGGCCAGGCGGAAGATGCTGCGGTGCACCATCAACCACTGCCTGCCGAACCGGCCGGAATTGTAGGGCAACTCGTAGCGCTCGCAGATGTCTTTGACCTGGGGCGCGATCTCCGAGTAGCGGCTGCTCGGCATGTCCGGGTAGAGGTGGTGCTCGACCTGGTAACCGAGATTGCCGCTGACGATGTGGAACAGCGGGCTGCCGTCGATGTTCGCGGCGCCGAGCAACTGGCGAACATACCAACCGCCGCGCGTCTCGTTCTCGACTTCTTCCTGCGTGAACGTATAGGTCTGATCCGGGAAGTGGCCGCAGAAGATGATGGCGTGCGCCCACACGTTGCGGATGACGTTGGCCAGCGCATCGGCGGCCAGCGTGCGCAGGTAGGTGCTTTCCACGCCGGGCGCGACTTTGTCGAGGAAGTTCGTCGCGGCGCCGATGCGGCCGCGGCTGGACACCTTGCGCAGCCTCCTGCCCAACCGTGACTTGGCCGGCTGCTCGAGCCCGCCGCGCAACGCCAGTTGAGTGAGGGCGAAGGCGCCGGCGCTGATGGCCGGCCAGCCGAGGTAGTCCTTGTAGATCTGAGCGCGCGCCTTGACGCCGATGCCCCGCAGATCCTTGCGCACCTCCGACCACGGCTTCTCGCGCTTGCGGATGGCGTCGATGTCCATGTCGTGGACGGCCACGCCCCACTCGAACAGCAGGGTGAGCAGCAGGTTGTAGATCGGTTGGCCCAGGTAGCGCGGCGCCCATCTCTGGTTGGGGTCGATTCGCATGATCTCGTAGCCGAGATCCTTGTCCTTGCCGAGGATGTTGGTGAAGGTGTGGTGGATGTAGTTGTGCGAGTGCTTCCACGACTCGGCGGTGGACGCGGTGTCCCAGTCCCAGACCGAGGAGTGGATGTCGGGGTCGTTCATCCAGTCCCATTGACCGTGCATCACGTTGTGGCCGATCTCCATGTTCTCCAAGATCTTGGCCATCGAGAGGCAGGCGGTGCCCAGCAGCCACGCGGTCTTCGAGCGCGAGGCCAGCAAGAGCACCCGGCCGGCCACCACGATCTGTCGTTGCGCCGAGATGACGTTCTTGATGTAGCGCCGGTCCCGGTCGCCGAGGTCGGCGAACACCTCGTCGTGGATGGCGTCGAATTCCTTCGCCAGCTTTTCCAGTTCTTGTTCACTCAGGTGCGCGAGCGGGCTGTCCGCACCCTTTTTCACGGCAGTTGTCACCGGCCGCTCCTTTCGATCAAAGTTCCAGTTGCACGTCACCTTCGGCGGTGTTGATGCAGATCCGCACGTCCTGACCCGTGGGTTCGATCACGTCACCTGAGCGCAGGTCGCGCAGCTTGCCCGATTTCAGCGTCCCGACACAGGTATGGCAGATCCCGATGCGACAGCCGTAGGCCAGATTGAGACCAGCCTTTTCGCCGGCCTCGAGAATCGATGTGCCACCGTCGCATTCGGCTTCCTTGTCGCTGTCGAGGAAGCAGACGGTGCCACCCTCGCCGGCGTTGGCGTCGCCGCCGATCTTGGGCTGAAACCGCTCGAAGTGCAGGCGGTCCCGATCGCCGGTGTCCTCCCAGTGCTCGATCAGCGCGTCGAGCAATTCCCCGGGGCCCGAACAAAACGCCTCGCGCTCACGCCAGTCCGGGCATACGTCGTCCAGGTCGTCGGGCGTCAGTCGGCCCTGTTCGGAGGTGAGGCGCAGCTCCAGCCGCATCCCCGCGTGCCGCTTCTCGAGCTCTTCCAACGCGGGCAGGAACATCGCCTGTTCGCGGGTTCGCGCCGAATGAAGGACCACCGCGTCGCGCACTTCGTCCCGGTGGTCCAGGTCGCGCAGCATGCTGATGATCGGGGTGATGCCGCTTCCGGCACTGATGAACAACAGCTTCTCCGGCAAGGGCTCGGGCAGCGTGAAGACGCCTTCGATGTCGCCCAGCCGTACCAAGTCCCCCGGCTGAATCTTGTGCACGAGATACGGCGACACCACCCCGCCGTCGACCCTCTTCGGCGTGACGCTGATCAGACCGTCTTCGGGCCTGGGATCAGACGTGAGTGAGTAGGCGCGCCAGTGGTAGACGCCGTCGATGACCACACCGAGGCGCACGTATTGACCGGGCTTGTGACCGGGCCATTCGTAGCCGGGCCGGATCAGAATGCTGGCCGCTTCCGAGCCCTGCTGCTCGATGCCTTCGACCTTTCCGCGCAGCTCCTTGGTGGTCCACAGCGGGTTGATCATCTCGAGGTAGTCGTCCGGCTGCAGCGGGCTGAACAACCGCCGCACCGCCCGCAGGAACAACCGTCGTCCCCATGGGACGTGGGGCTGGGCACCGCGCTCTGCCATGTTCGCTAGAGTACACAGTTGTACACTGAGTTTAAACGTAATTTTCGAATCAGCTTGTGGCGCTTTATTTTGACAAACCGTCAATGACCGCAAACACAGCGCATGACTGTTCGCCAGTTGTGATGAGTTGACCAACCCCCAGCCACGCTTACCTCTGACGTGCCCGCACGCGCCGTCGCCCAAACATTTGTTCAGACAGATCTCAGCCGGTCGGGCACCCGCGCCAGTCGTGGCAGCGGCCTATTGTTCGACGTGTGCTGATCGGATTCCTGCTCGCGCTGGGGTGCTCCGTCTGTTACGGCACGGCCTCGGTGTTGCAGGCGGCGGCGACCCGCTCGGTGGAGGCCGGCAGCGGCAGCGGTGTCGACACGGTGCTGCTGTTGCGCGCCGCCCGGCAGTGGCGCTATCTCGTCGGCGTCGGCCTCGACGGGTTCGGCTTCCTGCTTCAGGTCGCGGCGTTGCGCCTGGTGCCCATCTATGTGGTCGCGGCCGCGCTGGCGGCCTCGATCGCGGTCACCGGCATCGCGTCGGCATGGTTGCTGTCGGCGCGGTTGTCGCCCACCGAATGGGGCGCGGTGGGCGTGGTGTGCGCGAGCCTGGTCGTCCTCGCACTCGCCGCCGGGCACGGGCACTTCCGGCGCGCCCCGGCCGGGCTGGGCTGGGCTTTACTGGGGGTGGTGGCGGCGATCCTCATCGCCGGCGCCGTGGCGGGCCGGCTGCCGGACCGGCCGCGCGCGCTGGCGCTGGGACTGGCGGCCGGAACCGGTTTCGGGGTCATCGAGGTCGGCGTGCGGCTGATCGAGGTGCTCGATCCCACCCAGCGCGCGTTCTACACCAATCCGGCGCTGTACGCGGCGGTCGCGGGCGGGGCGGCGGGCTTCCTGCTGCTGACCTCCGCCCTGCACCGCGGTTCGGTGACCACGGCCGTCGCCGGGATGGTCATCGGTGAAACCATCGCCCCCGCGTTCGTCGGAGTGGTGTGGCTGGGTGACAGCGCGCGCGACGGACTCGGCTGGCTGGTTATCGCGGGCTTCGCCGTGGCCGTGTCCGCGACATTGGTGCTGGCGCGGTTCGGTGAAGCGCCGCAGGACCTTTCTGAATCGGCTCAGGCCGGCGAAGCCGTCAGCTGACGGTAGGTGGTGCCGCGCGCCGGGCGCGTCCACAAGACACCGCCCTCCGCGGTGACACCCGCAGACATCAGCGCACGCTTGAGGATCTTGTTGGTCGCCGTCGTCGGCAGGTCGGCGTTGATGCGCACGTACCGGGGCCAGGCTTTGGGCGACAGATCCGGTTGCGCGGCAAGGAACTTCGCGAAGTCGTCCGGGCCGAGCCGCGCTCTTTCCCGCAATACCAGCGCGGCCATCACCTGATCTCCGACCCGGTCGTCGGGCACCGCGTAGACGGCGGCCTGGCTGACCTCGGGCAGGCGTCCCAGGATCCGCTCGATCGGGCCCGCCGCCAGGTTCTCGCCGTCCACCCGCATCCAGTCGGCGGTGCGGCCGGCCAGGTAGATCCAGCCGTCGGCGTCGCGGTAGGCGAGGTCGCCCGACCAGTACATGCCGTGCCGCATCCGCTCCGCCGTCGCGGCCGGGTCGTTGTAATAGCCGACGAACGGGCCCGCGCCCTGGGTGTTGACGAGTTCCCCGACCGCGTCGTCGAAGTTGGTCAGCGCCCCGTGCTCGTCGAACTCCGCGACGGCGCACTCGCGCAGCGTCGCCGGGTTGTAGATGGCGACCCCCGCATATGGCTTGCCGATCGACCCCGGCGGCGTGCCGTCCTCGCGGACGACGATCACCGCGAACTCGCTGGAACCGAAGCTGTCCACCACGCGGCAGCCGAAACGCCTTGCGAATTCGGCGATGTCGCGGTCGGTGGCCTCGTTGCCGAACGCCACTCGCAGCGTGTTGTCCGCGTCGTCGGGACGTTCGGGGGTGGACAGGATCAAGGCCAGCGGCTTGCCGACGTAGTTGAGATACGTCACGCCGTAGCGGCGCACGTCGTCGAGGAAGCGTGACGGCGAGAACCGGGCCGGGACCATGGTGGCGCCCGCACCGACGGCGACCGCCCACCCGGCGGCGACGCCGTTGGAGTGAAAAAGCGGCATCGACAGGTAGCAGACATCGGCGGCGGTGACGTCGTACTGGAAGATCAGGCTGGCGCCGCACATGATCGCCATCGCGTGCGCGAGCCGCACGACCTTCGGGTCGCCACTGGTTCCGGAGGTGAAGATCATCATCAGGGTGTCGTCGCCGGCGACCTCTCGGTGCGGTTCCAGGGCCGGCGCGGCGGCCACCAGTTCGGCGTAGCGCCGGCCGGTCACGTCGAGCACCTGAATCCCGCCGAGATCCAGGCCGTCCAACAGGTCCCGGTGTTCGGGGTCGACGAGCAGCAGTTGGCAGTCGGAGCGCCGGATGTCGGCCAGCAGCCCGGCGCCGCGCCGCGTGGTGTTGATCCCGCACAGCACGTAGCCGCCCAGCGCCGCCGCGGCCATGGCGCGCAGCATCGCCGGGGAGTTGGGCAGCAGGGCCCCGACGTGCAGCGGACGGGCCGGATCGGCGAGACCGATCAGCGCGGCGGCCTCCGCCTCGGCCTCCGCGAGGTGTTCTCTCCAGGTCCAGACGCGCTCGCCGTGCGCGACCGCCGGGGTGTCGTCGTCCCGGCGTCCCCGCAGCAGTTGCTGAACCGTTTCGATCATCGGGTGGTCAGCACCAGCCCGGCATAGTGCCGGCGCGCCACCTCGTCGCAGTGGCGCCGATACGTGCCGAATCCCCCGGCGTAGGGCATGAAGATCCGCTTTTTGCCTTCGATGTTGGCGCCGAGGTACCACGACGAGGCGGCTTTCGGGAACAGCGTCTGCTCGGCCGCACTCGCGACATGGTCCGTCCACGCCTCGGCGGCGTCGCGGCGCGGCTCCACCTCCGTCACCCCGAGGCGTCGCATCGACAGCATCAGCTCGATGACCCAGTCGACCTGAACCTCGGCGTGCAGCACCATGTTGGCCAGCACCGAGGGGCTGCCCGGTCCACTGATGGTGAACATGTTCGGCAGGCCGGGCACCATCAGCCCGAGAAAGGTCAGCGGGCCGTCGGCCCAGACGTCACGCAGCCGCGCTCCCCCCGGCCCTTCCGGGTCGATGCGGGTCAGAGCGCCGGTGAGCGCGTCGAAGCCGGTGGCGAAGATCAGCACATCGCACGGGTAGGTCGAGGCGGTGGTTCGCACGCCGTCGGCGGTAATGGTCTCGATGGGTTCGCGCCGGAGGTTGACCAGCTCCACGTTGTCCCGGTTGAACGCGGCGTAATACCCGCCGTCGGTGCAGATTCGCTTGGTCCCGATCGGGTGGTCGACGGGGATGAGGTCGTTGGCGACGACGGGATCGGCCACGATTTCGCGGATGCGCTCCTCGGCGAACTCCCGGGCGATGTGGTTGGCGGCGAGGTCGGAGTTCTGGTCCGGGAACGTCTTGGCGAACAGCACGCCGCCCTCGCGCCAGCGCCGCCACAGGGCTTCGGCGCGCTCCTGCGGGTCGGCGTCGACCGCGTTCTTGTGGTACGTGCCGTGCGGTGTGCCCGACGCCGCGTAGGCCGAGGCGCGGCGGCGCTCGGGATACTGTTCGCGGATCTGTTGTTGTTCTTCCTGCGTCCAGGGTCGGTTGGGCATCGGGATGCTGTAGTTGGCCGACCGCTGGAACACCACCAGCCGGTCCGCCTGCGCGGCGACGATCGGAACCGCTTGAATGCCGGAGGATCCGGTGCCGATCAGGCCGACGCGCTTGCCACGCAGGTCGGGGTCCTCGCGCGGCCACGCCGCGGTGAAGTAGACCGCGCCCGCGAAATCGTCGGCGCCGGGGATGTCCGGGCGGTTGACCGCGGACAGACAACCCGTCGCGCAGATGAGGAACCGGGCGGCATAGGTCTGTTGGTCGCGGGTGCGGACCCGCCAGTGGCCCTGGCCGAAGGCGGCGCCGACGACGTCGACCCCGAACAGGTAGTGGCGGCGGAGATCGAACCGGTCGGCAACGTGGCCCAGGTAGGCAAGGATCTCCGGTTGGGCGGCGAAGCGTTCGGTCCATGTCCAGCTCTGCTGGAGTTCCTCATCGAATGAGTAGGAATAGTCCACACTTTCGACGTCGCACCGCGCGCCAGGGTAGCGGTTCCAATACCAGGTGCCGCCCACGTCGGGCGCCGCCTCGACGCCGAGCACCGACAGTCCCGCCGACGAGGCGCGGTGCACGGCGTAGAGCCCGGCGAACCCCGCGCCTATCACGATCACGTCTTTGATTGCGGTGTCGGTCATATCGCCTCGCGAAGGGTCGTCCGGAGCAGCCCGCGCAGGTCGGCGCAGATCAGGTCGAGCGCCGAGACCGCCGGGGGAAAGGCCGGGATGGTCAGGAAGCCGTGAAACAGGTCCGGGAAATCGCGGTGCACGACGGGCACCCGCGCGTCGCGTAACCGGCGCGCGTAGTCGCAGCCCTCACTGTGCAGCGGATCGAGGCCGGCGGTGACGATCACTGCGGGCGGGAGGCCGGCATGCGACTCGGCGCGGGCCGGCGCCACCAAATCGGTGTGGCCCGGCTGTGTTTCCGCACCCAGGTACTGGCGCCAGTACCACTGCATGGCGGCGCTGGTGAGGAAGTAGCCGGAGGCACAGCGCCGGTAGCTGTCGGTGTCGAACGACGGCTCGATGACCGGATAGATCAGCAGTTGCGCGGACGGCGCGGCCACGGCCCGGTCGCGGCAGCCAATGGCGGTCACCGCGGCGAGGTTGCCGCCGGCGCTGTCGCCGGCGACGGCCGTGCGCGCAGGGTCGATGCCGAGTTCGGGCGCGTGGTCGACCACCCAGCGGAACGCGGCCAAAGCGTCCAGCGCGGCCGCGGGAGCCGGGTGTTCGGGCGCGAGGCGGTAGCCGACCGACACGACGACCGCCTGCACGCCGCGGGACAGTGCGCGGCAGAATCCGTCGTGAGATTCGATGTCGCACAACACGAATCCGCCACCGTGGTAGAACACGATCGCGGGGAGGTCCGCCTGCGGTTCGCCGTGCGGGTAGTAGATCCGCGCGGGAATGTCCCCGGCCGGACCGGGAATCGACCGGTCTTCGGTGTGGCGGACGTCGTCGATGTTGTCGACGGGCCGGCGCCGCTCGGCGACAGCCGCGCGAGCCTGCACGGCGGTCATGGTTTCGATACGCGGGAATGCCACGTCCAACTCACGCAAAAACGCCCGGACGCCGCCAAAGGGGTCGTCCATGTACACCTCCGAGCTCGTCGCCCAAGTCGGTCATGCCGGCCGGTACTTCAACAGGGTGATTCCGGCTTCGGGCAGATCGTAGAACACCGGCTCGACCCGCATGCCGATATGGACGTCGCCCGGGTCGACGTCGACGAGCTCGGTGCTGAATTTGGGCCCTGCGTCCCACTGCACGACCGCGAGCAGCTGCGGCAGGGCGTCCGCCCACGGCGGCCCGGTGGGCCGGCGGGCGATGGTGAACGTGTACAGCGTTCCCTCGCCGTCGATTTCGCGCCACTGCAGGTCGTCGGCCAGTGTCCCGGGGGCGAGCGTGCGGGGATAGAAGACGTAGCGCCCCAACGACGGTGAGTACTGCACCCGGATGCGGTGCTGGGCCAGGCCGTCCCAGAAGGGCCGCGACACCGGCGTGGGTTCGGGAATCGGGATGCCCATCGCTAGTGTCCTGAGTCATAAATTGCAATCTAGTTGTTAGACTGGGTTGTGCCGACGCCTCATGCCGCCGAGATCGTGC
>NZ_LQOU01000007.1 GCF_002102155.1 Mycobacterium europaeum | reverse complement strand
GAGGACGCCCACATCTTGCGAGCCTCGTCCTCAACGGTCTGGGCGTGGACCTCGAAGCGGCCCGCCATCGCCCGCATCTCGTGCGGGTCGGTCATGAAACGTGTTGCCATGTTTTTCTCCTTGTCCTTCAAGCCTTCAGTGCCGAAGTCTTAAAAGTGTGTAATTGATGCGGTGGTGGCCGCGTTATGGACAGATTACGGCCTACCGGCTAACTGCTCGCCTCAAACGGGTGACATATACCCCCTAATTTCCCGTATCGGTGGTCCCGACATCAGACGACAACCTGCTTGGGCATGACGATCGGCTTGAAGCCGTACCGCGGGCCAGAGCCGTAGGCACCGGCGCCCTTGGCCGCCGCGGCCATGCCCGGCATGCCCGGCATCGCGGTGACGGGCTCCGCCTCGGCCGCGGCCGTCCAGCCGGAGCCCTCGAGCGGTGCGGTGGAGGACGCCAACGACGCCGGGGCGGCCGCATTCCAGCCGGCCGGCACGGACAGCCCGCCGACCGCCGAGGCTTCGCCCAAGGCGGCCGATGCACCCGCGCCCGAGACCGAGCCCACCATGGTGCCCTGCACCATCCCGCCGGCGAGCGGGGTGACGGAGTCGGTGAGCGCGAATGGGATCGCCGGCACCGTGCCCAGCGTGTGGCCCAGCGACACGGCCGTCGGGATGGTGTTCATGACGAACCAGGCCGCGGTGTTCACGCCGCCGTTGATGCCGTTGAGCACAGCCGGGGTGCCCAGGAAGTTGTCGATCGAGCTCAGGATCCCCGTGGTCTGGAAGGGCAGGGTGGGCGCCGCCGCGGCGGCCAAAGGTGCCGCGGAGACCGGGGCCGCCAACGCCTGGGCCGTGCCACCTGTCGAGTCGGCCGTGAGCGCGGTGCTGTCGAGTGCCGCGGCCACCGTGGGGTTGGTGGTCGACGTCAGCGGCGTGACGGGCGTCAGCACCCCGGCCACCGCCGATGCGGCCTGGTAGGCGGCCATCATGGCGGCGTCCTGGGCCCACATCGCGGCGTAGTCGGCTTCCGCCGCGGCGATCGCGGCCGAATTGACGCCCAGGAAGTTGGTCGCGACGAGCGTCGCCAGCAACGTCCGGTTGGCCGCGATCACCGGCGGCGGCACCGTCGCCGCGAACGCCGCCTCGTACGCGGCGGCCGAGGCGGTGGCCTGCGCGCCCGCCTGCTCGAGCGTCGTCGCCGTCTCGGTCAGGTAGGCGATGATCGGCTGGGCCGCGGTCGCCGCCGCGGCAGACCCGCCTCCCGTCCAGTTCTCGGTGGTCAGCAGCGAGATGATCGACTCCCACTGGGTTGCCGTGGCGCTCACCTCGGCGGCCAGGTTGGCGTACGCCGTCGCGGCCGCCATCAGCGGCGCGGCGCCCGCGCCGGCGTACATGAGCGAGGAGGTGATCTCCGGGGGAATTGCTGCAAAGTCAAGAACCATTTGTGTTTCCCGCTCCTTTTGTCTTTTGGAATGTGGTGTCTTTTGAGGGAGAGTCCGACGGTTAGACGGTCGCCGGTTTCGGCATGACAATCGGCTTGACGCCGTAGCGCGGCGCGCCGAAGCCGGCGCTGTTGCGCGCGGCCGCGCCCATCCCCGGCATCCCCGGGATGATCGTCCCCGTGCCGGCCTGCGGGGCGGCGGCGGTCCAGCCCACCGTTTCCAGCGGTGCGGCGCTGGTGCCGACCACCGGGCTGGCCGAGCCGGCCCAACTCGGCGGCACCGAGAGGTTGCTGACCATGGTCGCCGAGCCCATCGAGGCCATCGGCATGGCGCCCATGCCGGCCATGCCGCCGCCGGCCATGGGCGTCGTGACGTCGGCGAGCCCGGCCGCGTCGGCGGCGGCACCGGCGGCGTCGGCCGCCGAGGTGTCGAGCAGGCCGCCACCGGCCAGCCCCAGCAGGTCCGAAGCCGCGGAGGCCCAGTTGCCGAAGCCAATGTTGCCGATGTTGGCGCCGTTGCTGGAGAGGCCGAAGATCCCGCCGAGCATGTTCGGGTTGGTGCCGTTGCCGGTGCTGCCGAGCAGCCAGGCCAGGTAGTCGAGCGGGGTGTTCGTGGGCGTGGCAGCGGCCGCAACAGCGGGATCCGCAGCCATGGTCGCGTTCGACAGCGTGGCCTGGGCGGCGTTGACGGCCTCGGTGTTGGCGTAGCTGCCGGAGCTGATGCCCAGGGTCTGCGCATACTGTTCGAGCTGCGCCTGTGCCTCGGCGGCGATGGCCTGGTACTGGGTGCCGAACGCCGAGAAGATCGCCGCCTGCTGGGCCGACACCGGGTCGGCGGCCGCGGGAGCGATGACCGTGGTCGCCGACGCGGCGCCCGTGTTCTGCGCCGCCAGGTTGGTGTTGATCCCCGACAGCAGCTGCTCCGCAGCTAGCATCTCTTCTGTCTGTGTCGTCAGAAATGACATCTATTGCTCCCTAGTGTTCGGAACGACCGACCCCCATGCGGTGGATCGACCCTGAGTGTTCGCGTAACGGCCCCTGTGCGTTGGCGTAACACTAACGACCCCCGACTCCACGTTCCCGGCCGAAAGGGCCGGGGTGACAGCCGTTTACGGCTTCTTAACGAGGAGGGCGGCAGTTTTAACACGGTCCTGTCGGACGACATAGCTGTGTCATCTGTCATCTGCCCGAAAACCGTGGTTAAGGCTCGCGGCGGCGGATCCTAGCCGATGCCTCCCCGGGTCGCATGTGGGCGATTTCGCGCGGTACAGCGGGATGCGGTGTCCCGGATTCGGCGCCCGCGCGCTAGATTCGCCGCCGAGCCCCCATAGCCCAATTGGCAGAGGCAGCGGACTTAAAATCCGCCCAGTGTCGGTTCGAGTCCGACTGGGGGCACCGGCGTCGGCGCAGGTCGGGATGGGTAGCGCAGTCGCTGATCCGGTGATCGTTCCGGGTTGCCTTGCCGTGGAAGATAGAGCCGTTGTGCTCTGTCCGAGCGGCGTCGTCGGGGCGAAGGATCACTGTGCACAGGGTTTAGGAGGCCGGGTGTTCAAGCAAGCCATTGGGGTCGTTGCGGTGGTTCTTCTCGTCGCAGGGTGTTCGACTCACACGCACCCCAGCGGCGGGGGCGCCACCACGACAACGCCGCACGCCCAAGCCGTGCGCGGATGGGTCGAGTTGACCACGGGCGACATACAGAAGCTGGGAATCGCCATGGGCAAGGCCACCTTCGCCATCGGCAGCCAGGACTACCCCGCTCTCGCGGCGGCTTGCCACGATGGTCATGACGCGGCGATCTCCCTGCAGGCTCACCTGCCGTCGCCCGACAAAGAACTCACCGGCGCTCTACAAGCCAGCCTCGACGATTTCGACGCCGCGTCCCACTTCTGCGTCGCCGCGATCGAGGACCGCGATGCCAACGAGGCCCGCCACGCGGGCGAATTCATGAATTCCGCCGAGGGGCACCTGGCGAACGCCACCGCCATCCGCGATCGCATCGTCAACGCAAACCGCTAAGGCGAAGGTCGAACCGGCCTCGTCGGCGCTCGACGGAATGCGACAAAGGGTCCGGCGCGGGAGGACCTTGGCCCCTATCTCTGGCGGCCGGGCAGCGCCGACAGTGAGATCACACGACTTCGTGGCGACCAAGAGAGGGCAACGAAATGAATCGCGAAATGAGCAAGTTCTTCTGCGGAGCGTTCGCCGGCATCGCCTACGCGCACGCGGGTTACGCCGTCGCCGCATCCGCCGGCATCATCGACGAGCCCATCTTCCTCGGAAGGAAGTGGGGCGTCGGGTTCATGTGGACGGAGGCCGTTGTGTACACGGCGATCAGCGCGGCTCTCGGGTACGCCGGGTGGCGTTCACGACCCGTCACGCTGCGCGACGTGAGCGCGCCGGAGACGAACGGGCAGTCCACGCAGGCGGCGGCCGGAACGAAAGTACCGGTGTCTTCGCCGAATTGATCGGTCAACACCTTCAATGCCAGCGTGCTGGCATTGAAGGTGGAGTACGGCTCCGACCTCTCGACGCGGGAATCCAGTTACTTCGCCGGTTGTCCTTGGCCGCGTATTGCCCGCAGTGCCGGGGCCGCATCGACAGCTCGCTGATCTGGCTGATTCCGGGGCCCTCGCTGATATGAACGCGAACCGCGGCCATGGCGTCATACCGTCGACGGGTCGAAAGGCGGTAGGCACAGTAAGTTTGTCGCGACCGCCACCGTGAAGGAGTTGGACCGAAGTGACCGACGATCCGCGGGGCGACGGCGTCTCCCGCCAATACGATCGGTGGGAGTATCCGCCACCGGTGACCGACCTTGCGGCCTGGAGCACCAACCACTGGGATTGGTTCGACCCCTTCCGGGCGCACCGGGTCTTATGGCCAAACCGTGACTACCAGCCGGACCTCGACATCCTCATCGCGGGTTGCGGCACCTTCCAGGCGGCCCTGTTCGCCTTCACCAACCGCGCCGCCAAAGTGGTCGCCATCGACGTCAGCCGGTCCGCGCTCAAGCACCAGCAATATCTGAAAGACAAGCACGGCCTGGACAACCTGGAATTGCACCTCCTCCCCATCGAAGAAGTGGCGACGCTGTCCCGCGACTTCGATCTGATCGTTTCCACCGGCGTCTTGCACCACATGGCAGACCCGCTGGCCGGCCTCGAAGCGCTCGGTGGATGTCTGCGCACCGATGGGGTGCTGGCCGTCATGCTTTACGCGAAGTACGGCCGCATCGGTGTCGACATGCTTGAATCGGTGTTTCGCGACCTCGGACTGACGCAGGACGACGCATCGGTCCAATTGGTCAAAGAGGCGATCACGGTGCTGCCGGCGGACCACCCGGTGCGGTCCTACCTGAAGAACGCGCGCGATCTGATGTCCGACGGCGCCCTGGTGGATACGTTCCTGCACAGTCGCCAGCGAAGCTACACCGTTACCGAATGCCTCGACCTGGTCAGCTCTGCCGGGCTGGCATTCCAGGGATGGTTTCACAAGACGCCTTACTACCCACACCATTTCGTCGCGCCGGCGAGCCGGTTCCAGGCGATGCTGGACCAACTTCCGGACGCCCAATTGTGGTCCGTGATGGAACGCCTGCAGCCGGCTAACGCCACCCACTTCTTCATGGCCTGCCGCCCCGAACGCCCGAGAGAGCATTACGCAATCGACTTCTCGACGGCTGAGGCGCTCGACTACGTTCCGCTGGCGCGCACGGCCTGCCTGCTGTCCGGGGACGAAATCCATTTGCCCGGAGCGAAGCTGCGGCTCAACCCGGCCCAGCTGCCCTTCGTCCAGCAGGTCGACGGCCGCCGCACGATGCGGGCGATCATCGAGTCGGTGGCACAGCGCGATGACGTCGGCCCGGAAAACGCCGACCGGGTCAGGGAATTCGGGCGAAAGCTCTTCCAGTCGCTCTGGCGCATCGACTTTTTGGCGATGGCGCTGAACCCCGGCCTCTCCCGGTGACCGTTCACCCCGTTTCGGTGCTCCCGCCGTTGGCGGCTTTCGCCGCCAGAAGCCCCTGGCGCAACGCGGCGATCGCGTGCGCGGCGCGGTTGGCCGCACCGGTATAGCCTTCCAAATCGACTGCGCTCTCGGCATTTTCGGCCAGAGTGTGCGACAGTCGCGCGGTATCCTTCAAGGTGCGGATCGCCGCCCAGATCGCTTCCTCGAGTGCGTCACCGTAAGCCGAAAGCAGCGCCTGGGCGGTCCACGCATGGCCGACCGGGCAGCGGTACCCGTTGTCGGCAACGGCCATCAGCGCGCCGTTGCAGCTCGGGCACGTGTACCCGCTCGGCGGGCCCAGGTCTTCCATGCCGACCGAAGCGGCGAATTGGCTGCCCATCGCGATCCGGTTCTCCAGTTCGAGCCGCCCGTCCGGGTCCGCCGGCAGCTCTTCGATGTCGCGGTCGGCCAGCTGGCCCAGCAGCCTGCCGATGTCCTTCGCCACCGCGGTCTCATCGACCGCGTTGGCTTTCAAGGCATTGTTGGGCAGATCGGGAAACAGCGCGTCCGCCGGATCCTGGACCACGGTGACTCCTCCCTTGGCCTTGATGGCGAGCAGCCCGGCCACGCCGTCGTCGAGCAGTCCCGACATCAGGACACCGATTGCCCGGGGGCCGTAGTCCAGCGCGACGGATCGGAAGAGCGCGTCGATCCCCGGCCGGTGACCGCTCTCCCACGGCCCGTCCGACAGCGCCACGCGATGGTCGCGGGCAAGCAGATGGTGATCGGGCACGGCGGCGTAGATGCGTCCGGCCTCCAGGACATCGCCGTCGACGGCGGCGACCGCCGGCAACGGGCCGCATCGGCCGATGATCTGCGCCAGCAGGGAAGGCGCTCCCGGGCTCATGTGGATGACGATCATGACCGCGAACGGGAAGTCGGCCGGCATGCCCGCCGCCAGTTCGCACAACGCTTCGATACCTCCGGCGGATGCGCCGATCGCCACCACGCCTTCAGCCGGTCTCGCCGTGCGCGCCATAGCTCGGCCCAGCCTCACCCTGTCCTGGCTGCCAGCTTCCGGAGCCCGCCATCGCCTGCAAACGTCTGGCTTCAAGACTGACGCCGGCGGGGGGCGACGCCAAGGGCCGTAAGCCCCTACTTGGCGGGCCGACCAGACTGACGGGCTGCGGTGTTTCCCCTTGCCGACGACGGCACGGCAATCCGCCGCTCATACACTGGCCCATCGTGGGCATGCTGTCTGGTCTTGCGTCGTGGATCCTTTATTGGGGGCTCGTCGGTAACGTGCCGTTCGGTGCCGCCGCGGTGACGGCCCTGGCGGTCGCGGTCATCGCCCTGGCGGCCGGGGCGGTCGGCGGCAAGCCGGAGCGGACGCTCGAAATCGGTTCTGTCGCAGTGTTTGTGGTGTTGACGGCGCTGACCTTCGCGTTGGGCGACCCGTTCGCCCAACGGTGGATGCTGCCACTCAGCACCGGAGGGTTCCTGGTGGTGGCGCTGGTCGGCACGCTGACGGGCAGGCCCTTCGTGCGCACGTTCGCCGGCGCGGAACAACCCGCCGACGTCGTCAAGACCGAACTGTTCGGCCGGGTAGTGGGGGTCCTGAGCTGGATCTGGGTGGGGACGGCGGCCGGTATGACGGTCTCCTCGGCCATCCCGCCGATCGTGCGGGGTGACGCCACCATCCTGGACGCCAGGACTCCGTTGTCGTACGTGTGTTACTGGCTGATTCCGTTCACGCTGCTGGGTCTGGCGGCGGTGGCCTCGCGGTTCCTGCCCGCGCGGATGCTGATCGGTATCGACGACATCGAGCGCGAAACCTCGTTCGTCGCCTACGACGAGGCCACCATCGACGAGTTGTACTTTCTCGCGCAGGAACACGCGAACCGGGAGGTCGGCCCCGGCAAGGAGGCCTACAACGTCAAGGTGGGAGGCATGGGCACCCCGTTGACCGGCGATGAGTCGCGCAAGTCGTGGCCCTCGACCTACAAGGTGCGCGACAAGGGGCGCTGATCGGGTGCCGTCGCCGGGTCCGCCGCTAGCCGATGGCGGCGACCCGCTTCGCCCGGCTACGCCGCGCTCGCGATCGCCGCTAGCTAGTCGTCGGGGATGCCCGGCGCGCTGAGCGCGGCCACGGTGTCTTCCCGGTGCCGTAGCGAGCGGGCGGCCGCCGCGAACTGGTTGAGTTTGGCGATGACGGTCTGCCCTTCCGGACTGTGGCCCCAGATGCTGATGCCCTGGTGGGTGGTGGGGCTCCAGGTTGCCTCGTCGACGACGATGGGGTTCCAGCCCACCTCCCATTCGAAGCCCGACGGCGTCGCCGCGTAGTAGGACAGCTCCTTGTCGTTGGTGTGCTGACCGACCGACAGGGCGATCTCGAATCCCAGTTCCCTGACCCGCT
Source organism: Mycobacterium europaeum (assembly GCF_002102155.1). Taxonomy (GTDB): domain Bacteria; phylum Actinomycetota; class Actinomycetes; order Mycobacteriales; family Mycobacteriaceae; genus Mycobacterium; species Mycobacterium europaeum. The sequence goes on along the minus strand of NZ_LQOU01000007.1, from coordinate 30,108 downwards.
GGTAGGAGCCGACCATGTCGTCGAGCGTGGCGACCTGCACGTTGACGTGCTGCACGCGGGTGCGAATGGGGTTGACAGGCAATGCATTCACCGACGCGATCGCCACCGAGTGGTGGCGTTCGTTGACCCGCAGGAACCGGATCTTGAACTTCATTCCGCTGATGGTCTCGTCGATGTAGTCCGACAGGCGGGCATCGAAGACGTGGTGGTAGTAGCCGCGCACGTCGTGCGGCTTCTTGGTCGTGAGGGCGACGTGGCCCATTCCGCCTGCGCCGGTGACGAATCCGCTGCCCGGGATGTCCAGCGGCAACGGGGCCCTGCGGGCGGTGGTGTAGATCTCCTGGCCGAGCCCGTTGGGGCCGGGGAATCGCAGGAAGCGCTCGACACCGCGCAGCTTCGCCTCTTCGTCGGTGCCCTCGACGCTGGGCACCCCGTGGTCGGCGACGCGGCGACCGATTTCGTCGAACGTCGGATGGCCGTCGAGCTGCCAGCCCAGCGCCACGACGTCCTCGGCCGGGCCGCGTCGCAGCAGCACGCGACATGCGTCGTCGTCGAGGCGGAACCGGACGGTGTCGGGCGCCATCTCGTCGAGGTGCATGCCGATCGCGTCGCGACCGAAGCGCATCCAGTCGGTCATCTTGTCGGTTTCGATCACGACGTAACCCAGGTGCGCCTTGCCGAACACCGACGGTCGTGCAGTGGTGGACATCTTGATCCCTGTCGTCTCGTGCAGCGATTAGGTGGTCAGGAACGCGGCGGTGACGGCGTTGAACAGTTCGGCGCGCTCCCACTGGACCCAATGTCCGGTGTTGGCGACGAGCAGGACGTCGGCGTTGGGCAGCCGGTCGGAAAGCATCGCCGCGCCGCTGGGCTTGTTCACCTTGTCGTCGCGGCCCCAGATGACCAGTGTGGGCGTCGGGAGGCTGCCGAGCCGGCGGTCGCGGGTGAAGTCCATCCGCCACAGCGTGCGCAACCCCGCGGGTCTTTGCAGCGGCGGATTCGCCACCACCTCGGGGTCGATCGACGCCCGGTAGCGGGCTTCGATCAGCGAGTCCGGCACCGCGTCGCCGTCATGCACCAGGTACGAGCGGATGAACGTGCGAAGCTTTTCCAGGCTGGGGCCGTCCCCGCCGTAGTAGGCCAGCAGGCTCCGCAGGCCCTCGCTGGGCAACCCGCGGCTGGTCCCGACGCCGCCGGGACCCATCAGCACGAGCTTGGTCACCCGGTGGGGGGTGTCCAGGGCCAGCCGCAACGCACACGACCCGCCGTAGGAGTTGCCGACCAGGTGCGCGCAGTCGATGCCGAGCTCGTCGAGCACGCCCCGGATGTGATCGGCGAGGTATCCGAACGGATCTCGGCGAGAGACGCCCTTGGTGGAGCGGCCGTAGCCGGGCATGTCCGGAACGATGACCCGGAAGTGCTCGGCGAGCGGCTCGATGTTGCGGGCGTAGTTCGACATCCCCGACGCGCCCGGCCCGCCGCCGTGCAACAGCACGACAGCCGGGCCACTGCCGGTCTCGGCGACGAAGATGTCCTTCCCTTTGACGCGGACGGTGCGTTCGGTGACGGTGTTCGTGGTCACTGGGTCGTCCTCACGCCGTGAAGCCCGCCGGCGGCGGCGGGAGGGGTTGATGGTCGGTGGCGCCGGCGTAGACGAAGCCGTCGGGCCGCACGACCACCGCCGAGGCGCCCTTCCCGTTCAGCCAGGCGGTCAGCGACCCGTCGGTGTCGACGACGCAGTCGGCACGCGGAACGCTTTGGGGCGCAATCACTTGCAGGACGGGCACCCCGGCGGCCCGCCAGTCCGGCCAGTCGAATGCGGGGCCGCTGTGCAGCACGGTCCAGCGGCCGCCCACCACGTCGTCGAGACGCACCATGTCGCCCTTTTCGTCGCGGACCCAGGGCTGGGGGATGAGCCAGCCGACGGCCCGGTTTCCGTTGCCGGCCAGCAGACCATCGGAGTAGCGGGCGTCGGGTAACCAGCGGTGTTCGCGCAGCCAGGTCAGGAAGTAGGGCAGCTTGCTTGCGGTGCGGAATAGATGATTGCGGGCCGCGGCGCGCCACCGGTTGCGTTCGATGATGAGCTTGCCCGTCTTCACCGCGCGGTTGGTCACCTCCTGCACGTGCGGCAGCCGCTCGGTCTGATAGGTGTCGAGCACGGATTCCGGCAGCGACCCGTTCAGCACGGCCCCGAGCTTCCAGCACAGGTTCGCCACGTCCCGCACCCCCGCGCACATGCCCTGGCCGATCCACGGGGGCATCGCGTGGGCGGCGTCGCCCGCCAGGAAGATCCGGCCCACCCGCCACCGGTCGGCGAAGCGGACGTGGTGGCTATAGCAGGCGAAGCCGAGGATCTGCACGTTATCCGGCGATATTCCCTGGCGGCGCAGCACCTTCCAGATCGCGTCCTCCGACAGCAGGTCACGTTCGTCCTCCTCGTCGCGCACCGGGAACTCCCAGCGGTGGTGTCCCAGCGGGGTGGGGCAGTCGACGGTCGGCCGGTCGGGGTTGCAGTGAAACCGGAGCTGGTCGTGACCGGGCCATTGCTTGAGCACCCTGGTGTCGATGACGATCCAGCGCTCGGCGTAGGTGCGGCCGCCGAATCCGACGCCCAACTGGGCGCGGGTGGCGCTGGATCCGCCGTCGGCGGCGATCACGTAGGTGGCGCGGATCCGCCGAAACTCGTCGGTGGTCAGATCGGCCAGCATCAGCTCGACGCCGTCGGGGTGCGGAACCAACCGCAGGCACTCGTGCTCGAGCAGGACGGACACGTTGGGGAAGCGGTCGACGCCCTCGCGCAGCACCTTCTCCAGCGCGGGCTGATAGATGAACTGCTGCGGCGGGTGCCCGTTACCCCTGGACGCGGGCAGCAGCTTGACGAAGGGCACGCCGTTGGCGTCGACGAAGTTCGCCCCGCAGCCGGGCTGCATGTCGGCGTTGAGCCGGTCCGCCAGCCCCACCTGCTGCCAGATGCGAACCACCTCCTCGTCGGTGGAGATGGCGCGTGCCCGCGCATAGATGTCGGGATCACGTTCCACCACAACGACGTTCAGTCCCAGTTGGCCCAGCAGGTTCGCCGCGGTGCAGCCGACCGGGCCGTAGCCGACGATCGCCACGTCATAGGTCTTTCGGTCCGTCATCTCGGCCCTTCCGGCGGCTTGTTAATGTAGTGATCCATACAGTAAGCTTTCGTCAGGTGAGCGTCAACACCCCGAAGGAGGCACCGTGACCGTCGACGCCGGCAGCACCGGCCCCACCGGATCCCGCGCCGGACGGCGCACCCGGGCCAACGGGGAGCAGTCGCGCGAGCGGATCCTGGACGCGGCGACGGAGGTCGCCACCGAACGCGGGTACGACGGCACCACGATCTCACTGGTCAGCAAGAAGAGCGGCCTGCCGCCGACCTCGATCTATTGGCACTTCGCCGACAAGGACGACCTGATCGCCGCGGTCATCGAGCGCAGCTTCGGCCGCTGGCTCGCGGCGCTCGACCTGCCCGGGGGCGCCCTGGTCCAGGAGCGGGTGGCCGACCTCGGCACGCAGGTGGCCAAGGCGCTGCTCGATGCGCCCGACTTCATCCGGCTGGGGTTGATGCTGGCGTTGGAGCGCCGCCCGGTCGAGCCGCGGGCGAGGGAGATGTTCCTCCAGGTGCGCGACGCGGCCTTTCACCGGTTCGAGGCGATCGTGCGCGATGTCGCGCCGGAGCTCGACGAGGAGGGTGTGCGCCTGCTGACCACCTACGCGATCGCCGGGGCCGACGGGCTGTTCATCGCCAAGGAGGTCGGCGGCGACTCGGTGGACCTGATCAAACTGTTCGACCTGCACGCCCGCCTGGTCTTCCAGTCGGCGACCCAACTGCTGCAGTCGGGGGAACTCACGTGATCGAGTTGACCGCCCAGGACCCGCAGCTGGACGAGGCCGCCCAACGGTTGTACGCGGCGCAGGCGACCGGCAACCCGATCCCTCCGCTGACCGAGGCCTACCCGAGCCTCAATGTGGCGCAGGCCTATTGGGTGCAACGGCGCAACCTCGCGCGCCATCTCGGGGCAGGCGCCCGCGTGCGTGGCCACAAGATCGGGCTGACCTCCGCGCCGATGCGGGCGCTGCTCGGTGTCGACGAACCCGACTTCGGCTACGTCCTGGACACCATGGTGCTGGACGACGGCGCGGCGGTGCCCAGGCGGGCATTCTGCACGCCGCGGGTGGAGCCGGAAGTGGCGTTCCTGCTGCGGGCCCCGCTGCGCGGTCCCGGGGTGACGGCGGCCGCGGTGATGGCGGCCACCGGGGCGGTGGCCGCGGCGCTGGAGATCGTCGACAGCCGCATCGCCGACTGGCGAATCACCCTGGCGGACACCGTCGCCGACAACGCCAGCTCCGGCGCCGTGGTGCTGGGCGAGTGGGTGCCGATCGCGGACGCGCCGTCGCTGCCCGGCACCACCGCGGCGCTCTACCTCAACGACGCGCTCGTCGAAACGGGGCGGGGCGCCGCCGTGATGGGTGATCCGGCGGCGGCCGTCGCCTGGCTGGCCAACGCCCTGGCCGAGTACGGAACGGCGATCGAGGCCGGGCAGTTGGTGATGTCGGGCTCCTACACCACGGCCGCCTTCGTCCAGGCCGGAGACCGCGCAGCGGCCACCATCACCGGCCTCGGCGCCGTCGGCGTGAGTTTCGCGTAGGCCGGGAGGAAACACCATGGCCGGTCGGCGATTTCCCGTGGCGATCATCGGGTCGGGCAACATCGGGACCGACCTGATGCTCAAGATCATGCGGGGCGGCGGACCGCTGACGATCGCGGCCATGATCGGCATCGACCCCGCCTCCGACGGGCTGGCCCGCGCGGGCCGGCTGGGGGTGCCGACGTCGTCGGACGGCATCGACGGACTGTTGGCCATGCCGGGCTTCGATCAGGTCCGCCTGGTGTTCGACGCCACCTCCGCCGAAGCCCACGCCACGCACTGGGATGCGTTGCAGCACAACGGCGTACGTGTTCTCGACCTCACCCCGGCCGCGATCGGCCCGTTCTGCGTGCCGGTGGTCAACCTCGAAGACCACCTCGACGCGCCGAACCTCAACATGGTGACGTGCGGGGGGCAGGCCACGGTGCCGATCGTGGCCGCGGTGAACCGGTCGGCGCCGGTGGCCTACGCCGAGATCGTGTCGTCGATCTCGTCGAAGTCCGCCGGCCCGGGCACCCGCGCGAACATCGACGAGTTCACCGAAACAACCGCCACCGCATTGGAAGTCGTCGGCGGCGCGCAGCGGGGCAAGGCGGTGATCGTCCTCAACCCCGCGGACCCGCCGATCCTGATGCGCAACACGGTCTACTGCCTCGTGGAAGGCGATTGCGATCACGCCGCGATCGAGGCGTCCATCGCCGCGATGGTGGAGCGGGTCCGGCGCTACGTGCCCGGATACCGGCTCAAGCAACCCGTACAGTTCGAGACGTTCGGTCCCGACCACCCCCTGCACATCCCCGAGACGGGGAAATTCATCGGCACCCGGGTCACCGCCCTGCTGCAGGTGACCGGCGCCGCGGACTACCTGCCGGCCTACGCCGGCAACCTCGACATCATGACCTCCGCGGCGCTGGCCACGGCGGAAAGCATTGCGGCGCATTCGTTCACGGGCTCGGGGGTGTCGTCGTGACCGACCGGCTCCACATCAGCGACGTCACCTTGCGCGACGGGATGCACGCGGTGCGCCACCAGTACACGCTGCGCCAGGCCGCCGACATCGCCGCGGCGCTGGACGCCGCAGGGGTCGACTCCATCGAGGTCGCCCACGGCGACGGGCTGGGCGGCTCCAGCTGCGTGTACGGGTTCGGCGCACACACCGACCTGGAGTGGATCGAAGCGGTCGCCGGCGCGGTCCGGCGCGCGAAGATCGCCACGCTGGTCCTGCCGGGAGTCGGCACCGTCGGCGACCTCGCCGCGGCGCACCGGGCCGGGGCCGCCGTGGTGCGGGTCGCCACCCACTGCACCGAGGCCGACATCTCCGCGCACCACATCGCCGCCGCCCGCGAGCTGGGCATGGACACCGTCGGGTTCCTGATGATGAGCCACCTGACCACCCCGCGGGCCCTGGCCGAGCAGGCCGGGTTGATGGAGGGGTTCGGCGCCGGCTGCGTCTACGTCGTCGACTCCGGCGGCGCGATGACCATGCGCGACGTCGCCGAGCGCGTCGACGCGGTGCGCCAAAAGCTGTGCGCCGAGACCGAAGTCGGCATCCATGCCCACCACAATCTGTCCCTGGGCGTCGCGAACTCGATGGTCGCCGTCGAGCACGGGTGCCGGCGCGTCGATGCGTCCCTGGCCGGCATGGGCGCCGGTGCCGGCAACGCCCCGCTGGAGGTCTTCATCGCGGCCGCCACCCGGATGGGCTGGCCACACGGCTGCGACCTCAACGCCCTCGAGGATGCCGCCGACGACCTGGTCCGCCCGCTGCAGGCGCGTCCGGTGCGCGTGGATCGCGAGACGCTCACCCTCGGCTACGCCGGCGTGTATTCGAGCTTCTTGCGCCATGCGGAGGCGGCGGCCGAACGGTTCGGCGTCGACGCCCGCACGCTCCTGGTCGAGGCGGGGCGCCGCGGCATGGTGGGTGGGCAGGAGGACATGCTCGTCGACATCGCCCTCGACCTCGCCGGGAGCCGCGCGGCGGCGCGGGCGTAAAAGCCTTCGCGCGCAACGGTTTCGGTGCCGCTCACGCCTCGTCCAGCGCCGGGAACAGCAGTTCCTGCGCGAGCAGCTGCAGGGCCGCCGCCAGCGGGATGGCGACCAGCGCTCCGACCACGCCCAGCCACGCGGCGCCGAGGAGCACGGCGACCACCGTGACGCCGGCCGGCACCCTGACCGCCCGGCCGATGATCCTGGGGGTCAACAGATAATCCTCGCCCAACCGGAATCCCATGTAGAACGCGACGGTCGCGATGGCGATCGGGATCGAGACGCTGAGCGCGACGGCGGCGACGACGAATCCGCCCACCGTCGAGCCGTAGGGGAAGAGGTCCAAGACGGCCACCACGACACCCAGCAGAACCGCGTAGGGGACGTCGAGCAGGACACACCACACGAAAGTGGCGAACCCCGCGATGACCGACGTCAGCACGTTGCCGAAGAGGTAGGCGCCGAACTTCGCCACCACTTCGTCGCCGATCAGGATGGCGCGCGGCCGGCGGGAGTTGGGCATCAGCCGGTAGAAGCCGGCCCGGATGCGGCGCATGTCGGCGAGGAAGTAGATGGTCAGCATGGCCACGATGCCGATGTGGGACAGCACACCGAACACCTCCGACCCGGTGCGGACGACCCCCGCGACGGTGAAACGGCCGGATCCGGTGACCAGCTCGGTGATCCGCTGTTGCAGATGGACGCGCTCGTCGAGCCTGCCGAGCAGCGACGAGCGGTCTTGCATGTGCTGCAGGTAATGCGGCAGTTGCTCGGCGAGCTGGCGCGCCTCCTGCACCAGCGGGGGAATGGTCGCGGCCACCGTCCCGGCGATGAGGGCGAACACGAGCGTCACCACCGCCGTGACCGCCGCCCACCGCGGCAGCCCGTGGTTGACGAGCCACGACACGGCGGTCTCGAGCCCGAGCGCGAAGAACATCGCCACGCCGATCAAGACCAGCACCGAGGACATCGACCCGAGGACACGCACCGCCGCATAGGTCACGGCCACGCCGGCCGAGGCGGTCATTCCCATCACGAACGGGGAGCGCCGGTCGAACCGCTCGCCGCGCCGACCGAAACGATGTTCGTCCGAGCGCAACCGGGCGGCCCGTCGTTCGGCTTCGACGATCACCCCTTCGTCGTCGCGGTGCGGCTGACCCACCAGCCGGTGATGACCCCGACCACCGGCACGGCGTTGGGCCTCTTGATGTTCAGCGCTGTCAACCACGTGCAGTGCCCCATTCGTCAGCGCGGCCAGTCGCTGCCCGGCGTCCCCTACAGCGTGACGTCCGCTCGGCACAACGAGGTCGCACGACACGCGAGGTGAGGGCCCGGGAGGTGAGCTGAACCGTCCGGCCGCGCGGGCGTTCCGATACGTTGGTGTCCGGCGGGGCGGCCCGACCGGCCGCCTGCGCTCCGCCCGGTTGCGGCCCAACCGGCGAGCCCGGAAGGTTTGCGATGAACGCGCTCAGCCCCGACGCCATTCGCGCGGAAACCGTCACCATCACCGGCCACGGCGGCGACGAGATCGAGGCGTACCGCGCCATGCCGCTGGCCGAAGGGAGTCGCGGGGGAGTCGTGTGGATCCACCACATGCCCGGCTACGACCGCGAGACCAAGGAATTCGTCCGGCGGCTCGCCGTCAGCGGCTACCACGCCGTGGCCCCGAACCTCTATTCGCGGGAGGCCCCGGGCGCGTCACCCGACGACGCGGCGGCGGCGGCGCGGGCCGCCGGCGGGGTGCCCGACGAGCGGCTGGTGGGCGACGTCGCGGGTGCGGTCGAGCACCTGCGCTCGTTGCCGGGCGCCAACGGCAAGTTCGGCGTCATCGGGCACTGTTCGGGCGGGCGGCACGCGTACCTGGCGGCCTGTTCGCTGCCGTTCGACGCCGCGGTGGACTGCTACGGCGCCTTCATCGTCGAGGACCCGCCGGAGAGCATGCCCAAGGCCATGAAGCCGATCCTGCGGCTCGCGTCGGGTCTGAGTTGCCCACTGCTCGGCCTGTTCGGGCTCGACGACCGATTCCCGGCGCCGGCCGCGGTGGCCACCCTGGACGAGGAGCTCGACAAGCTGGACAAGCCGCACGAGTTCCACTCCTATGCGGGCGCGGGCCACTCGTTCTTCTCCGTCGATCGCCCCGCCTATCGGCCGGAGGCGGCGGTCGACGGCTGGCGGCGCATCGACGACTTCTTCGCCACCCACCTGAAAGGCTAGGTACGCCCGCCATGTGCACCCATCTCACCGAACACATCGCGATCGACGGCAGCGCCAAGGGCGCCACGGGATGGTTCGGCGCCAGCCGCGCGACGGTGTATGTCGATCACCCGGTCCACGCACCCTACGGCCACACCGTCAACATCGACGTGATCAACCCCCAGCTCGGGCCGTCGGCGCGGGTGGCGCTCGAGCTCACCGAGGAAAGCGCCCTGGCGCTGGCCGACGCCATCCGGGCGGCGATCGCCCATGCGCCGGCCGGTCTGGCCGCCAAGGATCAGACGTGACCGCCGAGCGCGACTACCCGCAGGTGGCCGCCGCCCGCGGGCGGGTCGAGCCCGCGCCGCGCCGGGTGCGGGGCTATCTCGGCGACGCGCTGGTCTTCGACACCACCGCCGCGCTTTATGTGTGGGAGGTCCCGCACTACCCGCAGTACTACATCCCCTTGGCCGATGTCCGCGCGGAGTTCCTGCGCGACGAGAACCATCCGCAGCACGTGCAGTTCGGCCCCTCGCGGCTGCATTCCTTGCAGCGCGCCGGCGAGACCCACCCGTCCGCCGCGCGGGTGTTCGACGCCGGCGGTGACGGCCCGGTGGCCGGGACGGTGCGATTCGAATGGGATCCGTTGCGCTGGTTCGAGGAAGACGAGCCGATCTACGGCCATCCGCGCAATCCCTACTCGCGGGTGGATGCGCTGCGTTCACACCGCCATGTTCGGGTGGAGCTGGACGGAATCGTGTTGGCGGACACCAGGTCTCCGGTCCTGCTATTCGAAACTGGCTTGCCGACAAGGTATTACATCGATCCTACCGACATCGCCTTCGAGCATCTGGAACCCAGCGCGACCCAGACGCTGTGCCCGTACAAAGGCGTGGCGTCGGGTTACTGGTCGGTGCGCTCCGGTGGCGTCGTGCACGCGGACCTGGCCTGGACCTACCACTATCCCTTGCCCGCGGTCGGCCAGATCGCCGGTCTGGTGGCGTTTTACAACGAAAAGCTGGACATCGTCGTCGATGGCGCCGCCTTGGTCCGGCCGCACACCCAGTTCAGCCAGTGAGCTGTGTGATCTTTCCCTCTCCGCGGACCAAAGCCTGAGAGTTTCTTAACCTGGACAACCGTACGCGCTGAGCGCGGGCGTTAGCGGCGAAAGCGAAATCCGCCGGATGAGCGTTTGCGTCACTTTCGCTACGGGTAAGCGACTGCGATACAGCGTAATTGAAAGCCTGAGCAGAACCTGAGTGCGGGGAGTGACGAAGCTAACGTCGGGGAATTTCTGAACCGTTTGACGCGAATTCTGGCCGGTAGACTCGCAAAACCAGTCGCGTCGGCGCCTTTCGGTGCTGAGATCCGGTGGATCCGGAGGCCGAATTGTCGCACACGTCCCGGCGACTTCGCCTCCACGCCGACAACACAGCAAAGGCGGTACAGCGTGAGCGCTTCGAACGGCCGCAAGGCCTTCCAGGATGACTGTGTGTTCCACTTCGACGACACCTCGGTCGTGGCAATTCCGGTGCGAAACGGCCCGATCAGCGACCTCGGCATCAGCCCGGACGGGAGGCGGCTGGTCGTGGTCAACCCCGGCCGCGACATGGTCTCCGTCGTCGACACCGATGCCCGCCAGGTGGTGCAGACCCTCGGCGGCCTCGACGAACCGTTCGCGGTCGCCCTGAGCGGGGGGGACGCGCCGCTCGCCTACATCAGCACCGCAACGTCGTCGTATGACTCCGTCGGCGTCGTCGATTTCTCGGCGAACGCGCTCATCGCGAGGCACCCGCTGGCCCACAGTGTGAGCGATCTCACCGTGAGCGCCGACGGGAGGTTCATCTACGCCGGCCGGAACCGGGTCCGCGGCGCCGACGTCGCGGTGGTGGACACCCTCGGGGGCGAGACCGAGGTGATCGAGCTCGCCGCCGCGGCGGGGACCACCGCGGACTGCGTGCGCCTCAGCCCCGACGGAAGTCAGCTGTACGTCGCCACCAACGGGCCCTCCGGTGGGCAGCTGGTCGTCGTCGAGGCCGGCCCACCCTCCGACGGCGGCTCCCGCATCGTCGGCATCTACGAGCTCGGCCTGCCCATCCGCGACGTCGCGCTGAGCGGCGACGGCGGCATCGCCTACGTGGCCAGCTCCGGCCCGGTGGTCGGCGCGGTCCTCGACGTCATCGACACCCGAAGCCGCGAGATCACCGGCACGCGCAAGCTCAGCGAGCTCTCCGGTCCGATCACCCGCTTGGCGCTCAGCCGCGACGGGCGCCGCGCCTACCTGGTCAGCGACGGGCACGTCGCGGTCGTGTGCACCGGCACCCACGACGTCGTCGGGGACATCACGGTGGCCGAGCACCCGTCCTGCGTGGTGGAAAGCCCCGACGGGCGATACCTCTACATCGGCGGCCACTCCGGTGTCGTCACCGTCGTGCCGATCGCGGCGGGCGGCGGGCCCCAGGAGGCATCGACCACCCGGGTTCCCGCGGCGGTGCCGCGGGAACCCGTCCTCGCCTAGGTGATTGCCTGCATCCCCGCCCAGCTGGGGCTTAGGGTGGAGGCTGCCGGCGAACAGGCGTTGCCGGCCCGGGACGCGGCGCGCACCGCGCGTGCCGGAGGGTGACATTCAGGCGACGCTGCGCCGCGATCCAAAGGCGGTATCTCGATGGACAGCACGATGCAGGACTTTCCGTTGACGATCACCGCGATCATGCGGCACGGCTGCGGTATCCACGGCGCGCGCACGGTCGCCACCGCCACCGGTGAGGGTTACCGGCGAATCACCTACCGTGAGCTGGGTCAAGACGCCGCTCGGCTGGCGAACGGGTTGCGACGCCTGGGCGTCAGCGGAGACCAGCGGGTGGCGACGTTCATGTGGAACAACGCCGAACACCTGGCGACCTACCTGGCGGTGCCGTCGATGGGCGCCGTGTTGCACACCCTCAACATCCGCCTCTTCGCCGAGCAGATCGTCTATGTCGCCAACGAGGCCGAAGACCAAGTCGTGCTGGTCGATTCGTCGCTGATCAAGTTGCTGGCCCCGGTGCTGGGCGACCTCAAGACCGTGCACACGGTGATCGTGGTCGGGGAGGGCGACACCGGGGCCTTCGAGGGAGCAGGCAAGACGGTGCTGCGATATGCCGAATTGATCGACGCCGAATCCCCCGACTTCGACTGGCCGGAGCTCGACGAGAAGTCCGCGGCCGCAATGTGTTACACCAGCGGCACCACCGGTAACCCGAAAGGCGTTGTCTACAGCCACCGTTCGAGCTACCTGCACACCATGGCGGCCTGCACCGCCAACGGCATCGGTGTGGGCTCCGTCGACAGCGTGCTGCCCGTCGTGCCGATGTTCCACGCCAACGCCTGGGGCCTGCCCTACGCGGCGCTGATGGCCGGCGCCGACCTGGTGTTGCCCGACCGCCACCTCGACGCGCGGTCGCTGATCCGCATGGTGGAGGACCTGCGACCGACCGTGGCGGGCGCGGTGCCCACGATCTGGAACGACGTCTTGCACCGGCTGGAGGAAGAACCCGACCACGACATGTCGTCGCTGCGGCTGGTGGTCTGCGGGGGATCGGCCGTTCCGGTGTCGCTGATGCGGACCTTCGAGGAGAACCACGGCGTACAGATCCGCCAGCTGTGGGGGATGACGGAAACGTCGCCGATGGCCACCATGGCGTGGCCGCCGCCGGGAACGCCCGAAGACCAGCACTGGGCGTTCCGCGGGACCCAGGGCCAACCCGTTTGCGGCGTGGAGATGCGGATCGTCGACGACAACGGCCGGGCGCTGCCCAACGACGGTGCGGCCGTGGGCGAGGTGGAAGTCCGCGGCCCGTGGATCGCCGGCTCGTACTACCTGACGGCCGACGACTCGAAGTTCGACTCCGGCTGGCTGCGCACCGGCGACGTGGGACGGATCGACGAGCGGGGCTTCGTGACGCTGACCGACCGGGCCAAGGACGTCATCAAGTCCGGCGGGGAGTGGATCTCCTCGGTCGAGTTGGAGAACAGCTTGATCGGTCACCCGCACGTGGTCGAGGCCGCGGTGGTCGGCGTGCCCGACGAGCGCTGGCAGGAACGGCCGCTGGCCGTCGTGGTGGCCAAGGAAGGCACCGCGGTCAACGCCGAGGACCTGCGGAAGTTCCTGGCGGAGAAGGTGGTTCGCTGGTGGCTGCCCGAGCGGTGGGCATTCGTCGACGAGATTCCGCGCACCAGCGTGGGCAAGTACGACAAGAAGGCCATCCGGGCGCGCTACGCCGAGCACGGGTACTGGGTGGTCGAGACGCGCGACTGAGGGCGGGTCTGACACTGTTGGCTCGTTCGGTGTATTCCAGGTTCACGAGCGCAGCGGAAGGACCCTCATGGCCCAGCCCCTCGTCGTCGAGCAATCGCATGTGGTGCCCGTCGCGCCGGACGCGGCGTTTCACGGCACGCTGCCCATCTCGCTGCCGGAGATCTTCGGCCGCTGGTACGGCCCGATCCCGCCGATCAGGGAGGTGCGGGACCAGACCGGCGACTGGGACAGCGCGGGGCGGAGCCGCACGATCATGTTGGTCGGCGGTAGCGCGCGGGAGGACTTGACCAGTGTCGACGCGCCGCGATCGTTCGGCTACCGGCTCACCCGAATCCACGGGCCGATGGCGCTGCTGGTCGGTTCGGTCACCGGCGAGTGGACCTTCGCCCCGGCCGGCGGCGGCACCGAGATCACCTGGCGCTGGACCATTTACCCCAGGTCGCCGCTGGCCGCCCCGGGTCTGCCGCTGTTCGGGATGCTGTGGAAGCGCTACGCGCGGCGAGCGCTGCGGGACCTCGGCGAGGTGTTGACCCGCTGAAGCTGGGTACCGTGCCGGTATGTGCCGACTTTTTGGATTGCATGCCGGGACCGACGTTTGTAGTGCGACCTTTTGGCTGTTGGACGCCCCCGACAGCCTGTCGGTCCAGAGCAGGAGAAACCCCGACGGCACCGGCCTGGGCGTCTTCGACGAGCGGGGCCGGCCGCAGGTGCAGAAGCAGCCCATGGCGGCCTGGGAGGACGCCGCGTTCGCCACCGAAGCGCACGAGATGAGCGGCACCACCTTCATCGCGCACGTGCGCTATGCGACGACCGGCTCACACCAGACCCGTAACACCCATCCCTTTCTGCAGGACGGGCGGATATTCGCGCACAACGGCGTGGTCGAGGGGCTGGACGTCCTCGATGCACGGCTGCGCGAGCTCGGCACCGACGGCCTGGTGCAGGGCGACACCGACTCCGAGCGGGTCTTCGCCTTGATCACCGGTTGCACCCGAGCCCAAAACGGCGACGTGACAGCGGGTTTGCTCGATGCCCTGCGGTGGCTTGCCGACAGCGTGCCGATCTTCGGGGTCAACCTGCTGCTGAGCACGGCCGCCGAGATGTGGGCGCTGCGGTATCCGGCGAGCAACCGGCTCTACGTCCTGGACCGGCGCTACGAGCCCGAGTCGGCGCGAGACTTCCACATGCGCACCGACCGGATCCGCGCCTGGTCCGAGCACCTGTGCGCCCGATCGTCGGTGGTGTTCGCCAGCGAACCCATGGACGGCGACCCCCGCTGGCGCCTGCTGGACCCCGGCGAGCTCGTCCACGTCGATGCGGGACTGCACATCACCAGCAAAGTGGTGCTGCCCGACCCGCCCCGGCACCAGATCCGGGAGGAGGATCTCAGCGTGCCGGCGCAGCAAGCGCAGCTGCTCTCGCCGTAAACCCCGCCGCGCCGGCCCCCGCCGCTGCTGGCAGAGTGGGTGGGCGTGACAACCAGACGGGCGCTTGTGCTGGCGGGCGGTGGGATAGCGGGAATAGCCTGGGAGACAGGTGTTCTGCGCGGCATCGCCGACGAGTCGCCGACGGCGGCGCGGTTGTTGCTGGATTCCGACGTGCTGGTGGGCACCTCGGCGGGCTCGGCGGTTGCCGCGCAGATCGGCAGCGGCAGCGCGCTTGACGCGCTGTTCGACCGGCAGGTCGGCGAATCCTCGCCCGAGATCGATTCCGGGGTCGACGTCGACACCATCACCGAGATGTTCCTGGCGGCCCTGGCGGAGCCCTACACCGACCCGTCGGACAAGACCCGGCAGCAGATGCAACGGATCGGCGCGGTGGCGCTGGCCACCGAAACCGTTCCGCCGCCGGTGCGCCGGCAGGTGATCGCCCGGCGGTTGCCGTCGCACGACTGGCCCGACCGGACACTGCGGATCACCGCCATCGACGTAAGCACCGGCGAATTGGCCGTTTTCGATCGGGAGTCCGGCGTCGACCTGGTCGACGCGGTGGCGGCCAGCTGCGCGGTGCCCGGGGCATGGCCACCGGTGGCCATCGCGTGCCGGCGCTACATGGACGGCGGCGTCGCCAGCTCGATCAACCTCGGCGTGGCCGCCGATTGTGACGCGGCGGTGGTCCTGCTGCCCTCCGGCGCGGACGCGCCCTCGCCGTTCGGTCCCGGGCCGGCCGCGGAGATCTTCGCCTTCCCCGGCGCGGTGTTCGCGGTGTTCGCCGACGCCGACTCGGTGGCGGCCTTCGGGCCCAATCCGCTGGATCCGAAGTGCCGCGTCGCCTCGGCACTGGCCGGGCGCGAGCAGGGCCGCCGCGAAGCCCGGGCCGTGGCGCGGTTCCTGGGCGTCTGATCGAGCCGGGGCCCAATCGCTTGCGGCAGAGCTGTTTTCAGCCGTCGGCCGCGGGCGGCGCGGCACGGTCGGCCTCGAAAGCGTCCAGGGCCTCCTCCGCCAATGCACGGCCGACGGCGATGACCTCGGCCGCCCGGTGGAATTCCAGGCCCCGGCAGATCGAGCGGGGAACCTCGATCAACAGGTCGGGCGGGTAGACCGCCAGCGTGTGGCGGGCCAGCGCGGCCTGCGCGATGTCGATCGTCCGGTTCATCACCTCGAAACTGCCCAGCTTTGGGACTTCGGGTGTGGCGCCGGCCAATTCGGCGACGGCATCGTCCCCGGCGGCGGGCTCCGCGGCGTCGGCATCGTCCGGCCAGGTTTCCGCCTCCGCGGTGGACGCGCCGAATCGGCCCAGGACGGCGCGCGCGGTCGGCCGATCGAGCAGCGACCGGGCCGCGGAGCTGTCGAGCAGCGAGGAGGTGCTGCGCACCATGCGGTTCAGCCAGTCGGCGGTCGCGCCGGCCTCGCCCTCGCGGTTGACGATCGCCTCACTGCCGCTGAGGCTCACCGCAATGGTCACGTCGGCGTTGACCGCCGACAGCGGTGCCATCGGCAGCGGGTCCAGGATGCCGCCGTCGGCCAGCAGCCGTCCGCCGAGTTCGTGGGGGGCGATCACGCCCGGTATCGCGATGGAGGCGCGGATCGCCTCGTCGACGGGTCCGTGCTGAAACCACACCGACTTGCCGGCCAAGAGGTCGGTCGCCACGGCGGTGAAGGGGATGGGCAGCTGCTCGATGGCGACCGGGCCCAGGATGTCGCGCACCGTGTCCAGGATCTTCTCGGCCCGCATCACCCCGGCCGCGCTGATCGAGAAGTCCAGCAGCCGCAGGATGGTGCGTTGTGTCAGGGATTTCGCCCAATCGGCGAACTCGTCCCGGCGCCCTGCCGCCTCCAAACCGCCGACCAGCGCGCCCATCGACGAGCCCGCGATTCCCACGATCTCATAGTCCCGGGCGCGCAGCGCTTCGATCACCCCGATGTGGGCGTAGCCGCGGGCCCCGCCGCTGCCCAGCGCCACGGCCACGCGCGTCGGTGAGGATCGGCGCGGGCCACCTCCGCCAGTTCCGTCCGGCATTTCTTCATTCTGCGCGGCGAAGCGGGCTGGCACACCGGCCGGGCGGTCACTTTAGGTACGCGTGAGTTGAATCGCGCACGAGTTCGAAGGGGCTAGTCGCATTCGCCGTTGGCGGCGGCGCGCGCGGCGGTGATCACGGCCGCCTGCCGGGCCGGCGGCAGGTCCGCCCAGCGCGCGTTCCAGCTGCCTGCGGTGCCCGACGGCGCGGCCTGGACCATCGCCAGATAGGGCTCGAACCGCGACTCATCCGTCCTGGGCTGGGCGTCCATCCACACCTTCGCGGCGTGACAGGCCTGGTAATACTCCTCCTCGGTCGAGTTCGCGGGGACGTCGACCCTGGTCGTCACGCCGGAGGGGGAGAGCCCGACGGCACCCGGCGGGGCGGCGCCGGGGCCGGCGTCGGCCGGCCGCGCCGGCGAGGATGCCGGCGTGCGCGTCGGCGCACCGGGCGAGCACCCGGTGGCCGCCACCAGAGCGGCCGCCATGACGAGCGGGCCCCACAGCCGGGGCCGGCGACCGCACCAGCGCACCTCGCCAATCTATGCAACACTGGCGGCCGTGATGGAGCGCTTCGGACTTTGCGAGTGTTGTCGGCCGTAACACGCCGCCGCCTGTCCGATCCCGTTTTCCCTGGAGCTCCACGATGTCATTGCCTCTGGCAACACCTGTGCCCGTCGCCGCGCCGGCCGCGTTGCGCCCGCGCACCATCCCGTCCCCATCCGGGTCCCCGTCGCCGGGCCCGACCCGGCTGCGGGTGCCCGACCTCCTGCACGCCACCGACCGGGCCGCCGACGACGTGCTGAGCGGGCGCTGCGATCACTTGCTGCCGCCGGGCGGGATACCGGAGTCGCGGCGCTGGTTCACCCGCATCCACGGTGACGAGGAGCTGGACATCTGGCTGATCAGCTGGGTGCCCGGCCATCACACCGAACTACACGACCACGGCGGGTCCCTCGGCGCGCTGACGGTGGTGTCAGGGTCGCTCACCGAATTCCGTTGGGACGGCAGCGCCTTGCGGCGGCGCCGGCTGGACGCCGGTGATCAGGCCGGGTTCCCGCTGGGCTGGGTGCACGACGTGGTGTGGGCGCCCCGGCCCGTGCCAGTCTCGGGGCCGGCGCGGCCTTCGCTGAGCGTGCACGCCTATTCACCGCCGCTGACCGCGATGTCCTACTACGAGGTCACCGGCCGAAACCGGCTGCGCCGCCAGCGCACCGAACTGACCGACCATCCGGAAGGACCGTGATGAGCCGCATCGACGTCGTGCTGAGTTCCGCCCGCCGCCGCTACCGCCGCCTTCCCGCCGCCGAAGTGCCGGACGCGCTGCGGCGCGGGGCGGTGCTGGTCGACATCCGGCCGCAGGCCCAGCGCACCCGCGAGGGTGAGATCCCCGGCGCGCTGGTGATCGAACGCAACGTCCTGGAGTGGCGCTGCGACCCGACCAGCGACGCCGGGCTGCCCGAGGCGGTCGGCGACGACGTCGAGTGGGTGATCGTGTGCTCGGAGGGCTATACGTCCAGCCTCGCGGCGGCCGCGCTGCTGGACATCGGCCTGCACCGCGCCACCGACGTCGTCGGCGGCTACCACGCCCTGGCCGGCGCCGGGGTGCTGGATGCGCTCGGCCGGGGTTCCATCGACTCGAGACCCGGGGCGCTGGCAACGCCGGAACCGCCGGCCGCCGCTGGCCTAGCTACGTCGCCCTGAAAAACCGGCGTCGGTGCTGAGCGGCTGTGTCGGGTCGCAGCGGTATGGCGCGAATGTGGCTACGGCGTTATGTCGATCACGCGGTGGAGGGCACTGACCTTGGCCAGCTGGGCCAAGACGCCGTGCCCGCTCCGGATCCGAGTGCCTTTGTGCCGTCGATGCGGGCGCGAGCCCAGCCGTAAGCCACGCTTGCGGGTGCTGATGCGGCCTTCACTTCCGTTGCGCCACTTGAGTGTTCGTCGGAACGCAGGTCGAATAGTTAGATAAGAGTCAGGAACGAACAGTTGCACCGTTCAAGCACGGGGAAGGTTGAAAGACGAAATTCCCGCAGCCAAAACCAAGGCGCAGGAAGTCACCAGGCATCCCACCAATCCGTAAAACTCGAAAACCACTCCTGACAGGAGGGTGCCCAGTAGACGGCCAACTGCGTTGGCCATGTAGTAAAAGCCGACGTTGACCGCGACCTCTTCGTCGGCCGAATACGTCAGGAGCAGATATGAGTGAACCGCAGAGTTGACCCCAAAAACCACCATGAGGATTCCGATCCCGACCATCAGGGTGGGTGCGTTATCCAGTCCGAACTTGAGCGCGGCCGCGATAGCGATTGGTATTACGGCGAGAATGAAGGCCCACAGACGCGCGGTGTCTCCAGTCACGCCTTCCTGACCACCCCAGTGGTGAAGGATCTCGGGCGCTGCTGCCTGTACAAGGCCATAACCGATGAACCACGCAGCGGCGAACCCTCCCACCTGCCAAAAGGACCAATGCAGCGTAGAAGCAAGAAAGACTGGCAGTCCCACCACGAACCACACATCGCGAGACGCGAACAAGAACGCGCGTGCCACGGATAGCCAATTCACGGCGGCGCTCTTCGAAAAGAGCGCCGTGAACTTGATTTTCGACTTAGCTTTACCCATCCCAGCCGGGAGCGACACCACGGTCGCAAGCAGCACGACCAGAAGGCCGGCCGCCATCGCGACCAGTGAGCCCGCGAATCCGAGCGACCCAAGTAGAGCGCCGCCCATGAAAAAGCCGGCACCCTTCAGCGCATTCTTTGACCCAGTCAGACGCGCAACCCATTTGAAGAGCACGCTGTCGGCGTCGTCCGGAACCATTGCCTTGATCGCGGCCTTGGCACTCGTTTTTGTCAGGTCTTTAGCGATACCCGACAGTGCCTGGGCGGCCATTACATAGGCCATTGAAGGCGCATGAGGCCATTCCGGCTGCAGGAGCGCGAGCATTATCAGCGCGCCGACCTGAACGAGAAACCCACCGTAGAGCATCACCTTCAGCCCTGAGCGCGCGGTGATCCAGCCGCCGAGGAGATTGGTCACGATGCCGAAGAACTCGTAGAAGGCGAACAGAAAAGCCAGTTCTGTTGCGCTATATCCGAGCCGATGAAAATGGAGCAGCACCAACATGCGCAGTGCGCCGTCAGTGAGGGTGAATTCCCAGTAGGCAATGGTCACCAACGCGTAGTTGCGTGGCGCGCTCTTCGTTTTCACTGTCCCGCTGCTGTCGAGGGTCGGGCCAGGACCAGGCTAGCAGCGATCGTTGGGGCCTCCCGCTCGGTTGTGGAAGTGAGGTGTGTCATCACGGGCCCCGGAGGTGCTCGGCGTGCTGATGACGGGCGCAGCCCGGCCCAGCGTCGATTTTGCAGGCCAGTAGGTTTGGGCGACCGCCGACTTCACGTCGAAGTAGCTAGGCGTTCGAGTGCAGGAGCGGCCGCAGCTTTTCCGTTTTCTCCTGCGTCCAGCCGGGCGGTGAGAGCACGGCGGCCCAGCCGTCGGCCGCGTCGGCGACATAGTGATGGCCATGTCCGGCCGGTACCTCCACGGCCACCGCCATGTCGGCCGTGACCTGCAGGAAAGTCACCACCGGAATCCAGCGCGTCTCCGGTAACACGTCGTAGCCCCGCTGTTCCCGCAGCCAGTCCGGTTCGCTGAACAGAAGGTCGGGCGTCCACCAGGCGATCGGATCGGAGGCGTGCTGCAGATAGACCACGCGCGGGTGATCCCACGGGGCGTTCGGGCGCGCCAGATCGCTTGGGCGCGCGACGAACCGGACGTTCCTGCCGTCGTGGTAGATCGGCAACCACTCCGGGGAGCCGGCGTCACGGGTGACGGTCAGGTCGGTCCAGATGGTGTTTTGGAACGTCGGTCCGCTGAACAGGGCGCCGTCGGTACGGGCCAGTACGTTGTTGAGGCTCATGAACGGCGCCTCGCCGCCGAAGGATCCCAGGCTTTCGCCGAACACCACGAGCCTGGGTCGTTGCACCTCGGGCAGCTGCCGGATCAGCTTGTCGACGGCCTCGAACAGTGCCTGGCCGGCGTGGCGGGCGTTCTCCTTGTCCACCAGGAACGACAGCCAGCTGGGCAAAAACGAATACTGCATGCTCACGATCGCGGTGTTGCCGTTGTACATGTACTCGAGCGCCGAGGCCTCCGCCTCGTTGATCCAGCCGGTGCCGGTGGTGGTGCCCACCGCGACGACGGCGCGTTGCAGGCCGCCGGTGCGCTGCAACTCCTGGGCCGCCAGCTCCGCGGTCGCCGTGATGCCGTCCGTGGTGGCGTCCAGCCCGGCGTAGGCGCGGATCGGCTCGGTGGCCGGAGCCCCGTTGAAGGCGGTGAGCTGCTCGACGCTCGGACCGCCCTCCACGAAGATGCGACCCTCCCGGCCCAGCGAATCCCACGACACCAGGGATTGCGGACCGCCCGAGCGCAGGGTTGTTTTCGGGGGTGCCGTGTCGGGATTCATCTCGTCGTTGGCCGAGGCGAAGGTGCTGTTCATCGTGTGCATGCCGAACTTGAGTACGACGCCGTTGAGCACGGTGACCGCCAGCACCACGAGCGCGACCACCACGATGGTGGCCGAGAGGCGAAACGGCGCGATGCGGTCCACCTCTCCGACGAGGAAACGGACCAGCCACCGAATGAACTGGCCGATTTCGACCAACGTGAACAGCACCACCAGCGACGTGGCCGCGGCCACCGGGTAGTCGTACCACTTGAGGTGCTCGACACCCATCAGGTCGCGCACGTTGTCCTGCCAGACGTGGAACCCGATCGCCATCACCACCATGCCGACCGCGCCGACGGGAATCAGCACCTTCCAGGCCCAGCGCGGCGGCGGCGGGCTGGAATCCCAGTCGAGGAGATAACGGACCAGCCAGACGGCGAAGACGCCCAGCCCGTAGCCGATGGCGCCGGAGATCCCGCTGACCAGCCCCTGGAACAGCGCACCGCGCGGCAGCAGCGACGGCGTCATCGAGAACCAGATGAAGATGAGGCCGACCGTGGTGCCGGTGAACGTGTAGTGGCGTACCCACCAAGGCTTTTCGGTCCACCGGGAGCCGCGAGTCGCCGGGCCGGCTTCCGGGGGCGCTTCCGGTGCGGCCTCCTCGGTGACGGCCGTCGGATTGTTCGTCGCGGGGCCCGGCTCGCTCATCGCAGGCTTACCGGTGGGTGAAGTTCGGAGTGCGCTTCTCGACGAAGGCCGCCATGCCTTCCGACTGGTCCGCGGTCGCGAAGGTCGAGTGGAAGAGCCGGCGTTCGTAGAGGAGCCCTTCGGACAGCGTCGATTCGAACGCACGGTTGACGGCCTCCTTGGCCATCCGCGACGCCGAGCGGGACATCTGCGAGATCGTGGTGGCGACGGCCTTGGCCTCGGTCAGCAGGTCGTCGGCCGGCACCACGCGCGAAACCAGGCCGCTGCGTTCGGCTTCGGCGGCGTCGATGGTGCGCCCGGTCAGGATGAGGTCCATAGCCTTGGCTTTGCCGATGGCGCGGGTCAGACGCTGCGAGCCGCCCATGCCCGGCAGCACCCCGAGTTTGATCTCCGGCTGGCCGAACTTCGCCGTGTCGGCGGCGATCAGCACGTCGCACATCATGGCGAGCTCGCAGCCGCCGCCGAGCGCGTGCCCGGCCACCGCGGCGATGGTCGGGGTCCGCACGGCGGCCAGCTTGGCCCAGGGGGCGAAGAAGTCGGCGTCGAACGCGTCGGCGAACGTCAGCCCGGCCATCTCCTTGATGTCGGCGCCGGCGGCGAACGCCTTGGCAGACCCGGTGATGATGATCGCGCCGATGCCCGGATCGTTGTCGAAATCCATTGCCGCGCTGGTTACTTCGTTCATCACCTGGGTGTTCAGCGCGTTCAGCGCTTTGGGCCGGTTCAGGGTGATGGTGCCGACGCGGCCGTCGCGCTCGACCAGGATGGTCTCATAACCCGGGATGGAGCTGTCTGTCATCGCAAATCGCCTTTCTGGAAGCTCAAGTCGTCGTCGACGGGGGTGAAGTACGCCTCGATGTCGGCCCGGGTGACCTCGGACAGCGACGACGGCGACCACTTCGGGTTGCGGTCTTTGTCGACCAGCTGCGCTCGGATGCCCTCCACCAGATCGTGTGATCGCAGCGATGCGCACGAGACCCGATAGTCTTGAACGAGAACGTCTTTCACCGTCGGAAGGTTGGCGGCGCGGCGGATGGCCTCCAGCGTCACCGACAACGAGATCGGCGAGCGGGTGCCGATCAGGTCGGCGGCGGCGTTGGCCGGGCCGGCGTCATGCCCGCGCAGGCTGGCCACGATGTCTTCGACCGTGTCACCGGCGTAGCATTCGTCGATCCAACTGCGTTGTGCGGCAAGGTCGCTCGGCGGGGGCTCGACGGCATGCCGGGCGAGCGCGCTCTGGACGCCATCGGCGATGACCGCCCGGGTGAACGCCTCGAGGTCGTCGTGCGGCACGTAGTGGTCGGCGAATCCCATGGCGATGGCGTCGGCTCCCGAGAACGGCGCCCCGGTCAGCGCGGCGTGCAGACCCAGCGCCCCGGGCGCCCGGGACAGCAGGAACGCCCCGCCGACATCGGGAACGAAGCCGATGCCGACCTCGGGCATCGCGATCTTGGAGGTGTCGGTCACCACCCGGGTGTTCGCGTGGGCGCTGACGCCGACGCCGCCGCCCATCACGATGCCGTCCATCAGCGCCACGTATGGCTTGGAGAAATCGGCGATCTGGCCGTTGAGGAGGTATTCGTCCCGCCAGAACCGCCGCGCCTCCACGCCGTCCTTGCGGGCACTGTGATAGATGGAGACGACGTCGCCGCCGGCGCACAACCCGCGCTCGCCGGCGCCGGAGAGCAGTACCGCGCCCACCGCGTCGTCGTCCGCCCAGTCGGCGAGCACGGCGCTCAGCGCGTCCACCATCGGCTGATTCAGCGAGTTGATCGCCTTGGGGCGGTTGAGCGTGATCAGACCGACGTTGCCGTCGACCCGGGTCAGAACCTCATCGGATCCGTCGGTCACGCCCTGGCCTCCCATCGCCGGTCCATCCTCGACGAAAAATCTAGATCGTGACGACCGGCGCGATACCCGCGGGTAAGGGTTATCTTTAACGCGACGACGGCAGCAAAGCCTCCAGACACTTGCCCGGGCCCCCTGGGAACCCGGACCGGACGCCGCTCGTTGAGAGTGTGTTCGCACAGCTCGAGCCAATAGAGAGGATCCGACGGTGCGGGAGACAAGCAACCCGGTATTTCGTTCGCTGCCCAAGCAGCGGGGCGGATACGCGCAATTCGGTACGGGCGCGGCCCCCATGCAGGGCTATGGGGCCGACCCCTACGCGGCCCCCTACCAAGCTCCGTACCAGGAGACCAGGGCTTCGCGCCCGCTGACCATCGATGACGTCGTCACCAAGACCGGCATCACGCTGGCGGTGCTGGCGGTGTCGGCCGTGGTCTCCTACTTCCTGGTGGCGTCCAACCTCGCGCTGGCGATGCCGCTGACCATGGTCGGCGCGCTCGGCGGCCTCGGCCTGGTGCTGGTCGCAACCTTCGGCCGCAAACAGGACAGCCCGGCGATCGTGCTCAGCTACGCCGTCCTCGAAGGCCTCTTCCTGGGCGCCATCTCGTTCGTCTTCGCCAACTTCTCGGTCTCGAACGCCAGCGCGGGGGCGCTGATCGGAGAGGCCGTGCTCGGCACCTTCGGGGTGTTCTTCGGCATGCTCGTCGTCTACAAGACCGGCGCGATCCGGGTGACGCCCAAGTTCACCCGGATGCTGGTCGCCGCGATGTTCGGGGTGCTGGCCCTGATGCTGGGCAACTTCGTGCTCGCGATGTTCCACGTCAACGGCGGCGCGGGCCTGGGCCTGCGCAGCGGCGGAACGGTCGCGATCATCTTCTCGCTGGTGTGCATCGCGATCGCGGCGTTCAGCTTCCTGATCGACTTCGACGCGGCCGACCAGATGGTGCGCGCCGGCGCGCCGGACAAGGCGGCCTGGGGTATCGCCCTCGGCCTGACCGTGACCCTGGTCTGGCTGTACATCGAGATCCTGCGACTGCTCAGTTACCTGCAGAACGACTAGTTCTCGTCAACGAAAAAGGCCGGCACCGAGGTGCCGGCCTTTTTCGTGTGCCGGGCGTCCAGCGTGCATTTACGGCTTCCAGTGTGAGCCGGCGGCGGGAGCCAGGCGATTTTCTCGCCACGAATGCACACGCAAAGCCCTAGGCGCACGCCGGACGGGCAGAAGGGACAGCCGCCGTCAGCTCAGCCGCTCGATGATCATCGCCATGCCCTGCCCGCCGCCGACACACATGGTCTCCAGGCCGAACGTCTTGTCGTGCGTCTGCAGGTTGTTGAGCAGCGTGGTCGCGATGCGCGCGCCGGTCATGCCGAACGGGTGGCCCAGCGCGATCGCCCCGCCGGACACGTTCAGCTTGTCCTCGTCCATGCCCAGCTCGCGCGCCGAGCCCAGCACCTGAACCGCGAAGGCCTCGTTGATCTCGTACAGGTCGATGTCGTTGATCGACATCCCGGCCCGCGCCAGCGCCTTCTTGCAGGCCTCGATCGGGCCCAGGCCCATGATCTCCGGGGACAGGCCGCTGACCCCGGTCGACACGATGCGTGCCAGCGGGGTCAGGCCGAGTTCCTTGGCCTTGGTGTCGCTGGTGATCACCAGCGCGGCGGCGCCGTCGTTCAGCGGGCAGGCGTTGCCCGCGGTGATGGTGCCGTTGGGGCGGAACACCGGCTTGAGCTCGGAGACCTTTTCGTAGGTGGTTCCGGCGCGGGGGCCGTCGTCGGTGCTCACCGTGCTGCCGTCGGGCAGGGTCACCGGGGAGATCTCGCGCTCGAAGAAGCCGCTCTTGATCGCTTCCTCGGCGCGGTTCTGGCTGCGCACGCCCCAGCGGTCCTGGTCCTCGCGGCTGATGCCGGTCAGGATGGCGACGTTCTCCGCGGTCTGGCCCATCGCGATGTAGACGTCGGGCAGGTTGCCGTCGGCTCGGGGGTCGTGCCACTCGTCGGCCCCGGCGGCCGCGGCCTGCGAACGCTCCTGGGCCTCGTCGAACAGCGGGTTCTTGGTGTCGGGCCAGGAGTCGGAGTTGCCCTTGCCGAACCGGGACACGGTCTCGACGCCCGCGGAAATGAACGCGTCACCCTCGCCGGCCTTGATCGCGTGGAACGCCATCCGGGTGGTCTGCAGCGACGAGGAGCAATACCGGTTCACGGTGGTGCCCGGCAGGAAGTCGTAGCCGAGCTCGACGGCAACGACGCGCGCCATGTTGAAGCCGGACTCGCCGCCGGGCAGCCCACAGCCCAGGATGAGGTCGTCGATCTGGTGGGGGTTGAGCGCGGGCACCTTGTCCAGCGCGGCGCGCACCATCTGGGCCGCCAGATCGTCGGGCCGCATGGAGACCAGCGACCCCTTCATCGCGCGGCCGATCGGCGAGCGAGCGGTTGAGACAATGACGGCTTCAGGCATGACGGTTCCCTTCAAATCCCTTGCGGATTCCGACGAGCTCGCTATGTGAACGGGTGGTGGCTCCACGCCGACGGGCTAGCTCGAATCTAGCCGTTGCCCATCAGGGGGTAGGACGACGGGGCGGGTCCGGGCACGGGGCGCCGCCACAGCCGCGACATCACGCTGACCCGGGTGTGACGCTGCCCGAGCACCGGCGGGGTCGTCGAGGCCGCCAACTCCATCGGCGGGGTATCGACCTTCTCGCCCAGCGCTTCACACAGCGCGCGCAGCAGCGCGTCGGCCGCGATGGCGTAGGCCGGGGCCGACGGGTGGAAGCCGTCCGGGGAGAACATCACCTGGGGCGTGGACCGGAACTGCGGGGTCATCAGCTGCCCCAGCGGTACCGGCATGCCGCCGGCGGACCGCACCGCCGCGGCTTGGGCCCGGGCGAGCTGCGAGCAACGCTCGTGCGCGATCGAGCGCAGCGGCTGGGGGATGGCGGTGATGACCCCCAGATCGGGGCAGGTGCCGGCGATCACCACCGCGCCGCGGGTCCGCAGTTTGCGAACGCTCAGACCGAGGCGCTGGGCCGACTGGCTGACGCCGTTGAGGGCCGTCACGTCGTTGGCGCCGACCATGATGACCGCCGCGTCGGGCGGCGCCCCCGCCACGAACATCGCATCCACCTGACCGCAGACGCCTTTCGAGGTGGCGCCGACGATGGCCTTGGTGCTCAGGCGGATCCGCTTGCCGGTCTGTTCGGCGAGGCCCCGCGCGATCCGCACCCCCGGCACCTCCTCCGGGCTGATGCACCCGTAGCCGGCGGCGGTCGAGTCGCCGAAGATCATCAGGCTCAGGTCGAAGGGCACGCCGCGGTGCCACCGCTCCACCGGCCCGCCGCCGCGGGTGTACACGCCGTCGGCGCGCGGGGGGATGTCCCACGCCTTGGGGATGACGGTGCGCGCGTGCGTCGCCTGGCCCACGAGCAGGTTGCGCGCCCCCAGGTAGGCAGTTCCCGTCGAGGCGAGTGCACCCGCTGTGGCCAGGGCGATCGCCGAACGGCGCGGCACCCGCATGGTCACGGAAATCAGTTTAGTTCGGCTCGCACGTTCGCGAGGTCGGCTGACCAACAATCCGGTCACGGCGGGAAACGAATTGGTATCGAATCGAGCGATTCGAACGTTGCCCTAAAAAATGCCTGTCACGCTGATCCCCAGGGGTTGGCTGAGCGCCTCGAGCAAACGGCTGAACCAGACGCTTGGCCGCCTCGTCACATGCTGTATCGCACTACAAAGGCGTAGGAAGTGTTGAGCATGAGCGCACCCGGCAAGGTATCCGGCTGGCCCCAGAGTCCCGTTCGCCCACACGACGTCCTGAGGGCCCGCAGAGCCAAGGCCCGCAAGTTCGCCACGAGCGATGGCACGCCGGTCGAGGTACTCGAGTCCGGGCCCAGCGTCGCTGCGCGGTTGGCGAACCTGACGTCGCGCGTCACCATCCGCCCGGTCCTGTCCGTGGGTAGCCATGTCCCGAACTTCCCCTGGCCCTGGGGCCTCATCGACCTCGCCGCCCGGGCGGTGCTGCCGGTGTCGGCCACCGTCCGCGAGACGGTGAAGTTGCCCAACGCCTCGGCGCAGTTGGTGCGCGCGCCCGGCGTGCTGCCCGCCGACGGCACCCGCCGGGTCGTCGTCTACTTCCACGGCGGCGCCTTCTTGACCTGCGGGGCGAACTCGCACGGCCGGCTGGTCGAAGCGCTGTCGACCTTCGCCGACGCGCCGGTCCTGGTGGTCAACTACCGGCTCCTGCCCAGGCACTCGATCGGGATGGCCCTCGACGATTGTCACGACGGCTACCAATGGCTGCGGCTGCGCGGATACCAGCCGGACCAGATCGTGCTGGCCGGCGACTCCGCCGGCGGTTACCTGGCGCTTGCGCTCGCGCAACGCCTCCAGGACGAAGACGAGGAACCCGCGGCCCTGGTGATGATCTCGCCGCTGCTGCAGCTGGCCAAGGAATACAAGCAGGCGCACCCCAACATCAACACCGACGCGATGTTCTCCACCCGGGCGTTCGACGCGCTCGCCGAGCTGGTCGCCAGCGCGGCCAGCAAGCGCAAGATCGCCGGCAAACCCGAGGAGATCTACGAGCCGCTGGAGCACATCAAACCGGGCCTGCCGCGGACGCTGATCCACGTCTCGGGCTCCGAGGTGTTGCTGCACGACGCGCGGCTGGCGGCGGACCGGTTGGCCGCGGTCGGGGTGCCCGCGGAGGTGCGGGTGTGGCCCGGCCAGATCCACGACTTTCAGCTGGCGGCACCCGTGGTGCCGGAGGCGGCCCGGTCGCTCCGCCAGATCGGCGAGTACATCCGCGAGGCCACCGGCTAGCGCGTCCGGCGCTGCCCCGCGATGGGGAAGCGGTCGTGCACCCCCCGCAGGTGCCTGAGACGATGAACGCATGCGGATCGCCCAGCACATCAGTGAGCTCATCGGCGGCACGCCGCTGGTTCGCCTGAATTCCGTCGTCCCCGAGGGCGCCGGCACCGTGGCGGCCAAAGTCGAGTACCTCAACCCCGGCGGCAGCTCGAAGGACCGGATCGCGGTGCGCATGATCGACGCCGCCGAAGCGAGCGGGCTGCTGAAGCCGGGCGGCACCATCGTCGAACCCACCTCGGGCAACACCGGCGTCGGACTGGCGCTAGTGGCTCAGCAGCGCGGCTACAAGTGCGTGTTCGTCTGTCCCGACAAGGTCGGCGAGGACAAGCGCAACGTGCTGCTCGCCTACGGCGCCGAGGTGGTCGTCTGCCCGACGGCGGTGCCGCCCGAGCACCCGGACAGCTACTACAGCGTCTCCGACCGGCTGACCCGGGAGATCGACGGTGCGTGGAAGCCCGACCAGTACGCCAACCCGGAGGGCCCGGCCAGCCACTACGCCAGCACCGGCCCGGAGATCTGGGCCGACACCGACGGCAAGGTCACCCACTTCGTCGCCGGCATCGGCACCGGCGGCACCATCACCGGCGCGGGGCGCTACCTCAAGGAGGTGTCGGGCGGGGCGGTGCGCATCATCGGCGCCGACCCCGAGGGGTCGGTGTATTCGGGCGGCAGCGGCCGGCCCTACCTGGTCGAGGGCGTCGGCGAGGACTTCTGGCCGGCGGCGTACGACCGCACCGTGCCCGACCAGGTCATCGCGGTGTCCGACTCGGACTCGTTCAACATGACCCGGCGGCTGGCCCGCGAGGAGGCGATGCTGGTCGGGGGGTCGTGCGGGATGGCGGTGGTGGCCGCGCTCAAGGTCGCCGAGGAGGCCGGGCCCGACGCGCTGGTCGTGGTGCTGTTGCCCGACGGCGGGCGCGGGTACATGGCGAAGATCTTCAACGACGCCTGGATGTCGTCCTACGGGTTCCTGCGCAGCCGTCTCGACGGGTCGACCGAACAGGCCAGGGTCGGTGACGTGCTGCGCCGCAAGTCGGGCGAGCTGCCCGACCTGGTGCACACGCACCCGTCCGAGACCGTGCGCGACGCCATCGGCATCCTGCGCGAGTACGGGGTGTCCCAGATGCCCGTGGTCGGCGCCGAGCCGCCGGTGATGGCCGGGGAGGTGGCGGGCAGCGTCTCCGAGCGCGAACTGCTGTCGGCGGTCTTCGAGGGCCGGGCCAAACTGGCCGACGCGGTGTCGTTGCACATGAGCCCGCCACTGCCGATGATCGGCGCGGGGGAGCTGGTCAGCGCGGCCGGCAAGGCACTGCGCGACTGGGACGCGTTGATGGTGGTCGAGGAGGGCAAGCCCGTCGGGGTGATCACCCGTTACGACCTGCTGGGCTTCCTGTCCGAGGGTCCTCGCGGACCGGCGGGGCGTCGCTAGCGAATCTCGCCCGGCCGCCGCGCGCTCAGGTACTGTAATGCGGCCTGGTTCAGCTGGTCCGCAGGGAAGGGGTGCCCATGACCGATCAACCGCCGCCCGGCGGCACTAATCCGCCACCTCCCGCGTCGCCCGAATCCACTGGTGGGCAGGAGCCCCCGCCTCCTCCGTCCGCGCCCGCCGGCGGTTCCTACCCGCCACCGCCGCCACCC
>NZ_LQOU01000006.1 GCF_002102155.1 Mycobacterium europaeum | reverse complement strand
CACCGCCTCCTCGACGAGGGCTGGACCACCCGAAAACGCGCCAACGGCGACACCGAATGGATCCCACCGCCGCACCTCGACCGCGGGCAACCACGCACCAACACCTTCCACCACCCCGAAAAGTTGATGTCAGACGGGGACGACGACGACGCGCCGTAGCGGTCCGGCCTATTGATCCGTTCCCTGGCCAGCGGGTAGCGTAGTGCTGCCAATTACGACACGGCACGTAGCGTAATTGGCAGCACTCATCCACCGGAAGGATTCGCTTGATGCGCAGCGTTTATGCCGGCCTTCCCTTCACCACGTCCACGGCGGAGATCGAAGCCGCGCTCGCGGATGTCAGCATCCCGACGCTGCTGCTGTCGCTCGTGCACATCACCGGTGACCCGCGGTTCATCCGCGAGTTCAAGCAGATGGGCGTCTTCCTCAACGAGATTCAAGGGTTCATGTCGGAGGAGGACAAGGCGCGCGCCCGCGCGGCGGCCCTGCCGGTGATCGCCGACTACCGGGACCGCGGCTGCCCCGAGCCAAAGCCGCTCAGCCTCGACCTCATCCGCGAGATGATGGACTGGGCGGCCTGCGAGCACGTGAGCGACGACTACCTGCCCCTGGTCCTGGAGGAGATCGACCTCGACGGCGTCGACCCGCGCCGCCCACCGGCCCTGCCGGTTGAGACAGCGACCGAAATCCCGGTGCTCGTCGTCGGCTGCGGTGAATCGGGCATCCTGGCCGGAATCCGGCTCCGCCAGGCCAACATTCCCTTCACCATCGTGGAGAAGAACGCCGGCCCCGGCGGAACCTGGTGGGAGAACAGCTATCCCGGTGCCCGCGTCGACGTGGCAAACCATTTCTATTGCTACAGCTTCGAACCCAACAACGACTGGACGCATTTCTTCGCCGAGCAGCACGAGTTGCAGGACTATTTCACCCGGGTGATGAGCAAGCACGACCTCGCCAAGCACGTGCTGTGGAACACGGAAGTGCTGACCGCCGAGTGGATCGACGGGGACGCCACCTGGAGCGTCCGGCTGCGCGGCGCCGATGGACAGACCAGCACGGTGCGCGCCCGGGCCCTGATCACCGCGGTCGGTCAACTCAACCGGCCCAACATTCCCCACTTCGACGGGGCCGAGACGTTCGCCGGCCCCGCCTTCCATTCCGCCGCGTGGGACCACTCCGTCGATCTGAGCGGCAAACGGGTCGCACTCGTCGGCGCCGGCGCCAGCGGATTCCAGATCGCCCCCACCATCGCCCCAATCGTCGGACAGCTCACCGTGTTTCAGCGGACCGCACAGTGGATGTTCCCCAACCCGATGTATCACGACGAGGTCGGCGACGGCATGCGCTGGGCCATGCGGCACCTGCCGTTCTACGGGCGGTGGTACCGGTTCCTGGTGCTCTGGCCCGGCTCCGACAAGGGCCTGGACGCCGCGGAGAGCGACCCGGACTATGCCGACCAAGAGCACGCCGTCAGCGACATCAACGCCGCCGCCCAGATGATGTTTTCGCAGTGGATCACCAGCCAGGTCGGTGAAGGGCACGAACTGCTGAGCAAGGTGATGCCCGACTATCCGGCCTGCGGCAAGCGGACCCTGCAGGACAACGGCAGCTGGCTGCAGACGCTGCAACGCGACAACGTCGAGCTGGTGCGCACACCGATCCGGCGGATCACCCCCCGCGGCATCGTCACTGAGGACGGTGCGACGCATGACGCCGACGTCATCGTGTACGCCACCGGTTTCCGGCACACCGACGTGCTGTGGCCGCTGAAGATCACCGGCCGCGACGGGGTCGACCTGCACGAGTTGTGGGGGAGCCGACCGTACGCCTACCTAGGCATCACCGTTCCGAAGTTCCCCAACCTGTTCATCATCTACGGACCGGGGACCCACCTGGCGCACGGCGGCAGCCTGATCTTTCAGTCCGAACTACAGATGCGCTACATCGACCAGTGCCTGGCGCGCCTGGCCGAGGCGGACGTGCATTCGCTGGAACCCAAGCCCGAGGCCGCCGCCGACTGGCATGAGCGCACCCAGACCCAGATCAAGAAGATGGTGTGGGCGCACCCCGCCGTCAAACACTCCTACTTCAAGAACGCCAACGGTGAGATCCACACCGTCAGTCCGTGGCGCCTCAACGAGTACTGGGCCGCGGTGCGCGAGCCCGACTGGTCACAATTCGTCGTGCGACAAAGGAAGTGAGCGCCTCACCATGCGTACGGTAGTCGTCGACGGGCCCCACAGCATTCGGGTCGACACCCGGCCCGACCCCACCCTTCCCGGCCCGGACGCGGCGATCGTCGAGGTCACCGCCGCCGGCATCTGCGGATCGGATTTGCACTTCTACGAGGCGGATTTCCCGATGCCAGAGCCGATCGCGCTGGGCCACGAAGCGATCGGCACCGTCGTGGACGTCGGCCACGACGTGCGCACCGTCAAGGTGGGCGACCCGGTCGTGGTGTCGTCGGTGACCGGGTGCGGCGCCTGCGCCGGCTGCGCCACCCGCGATCCGGTCATGTGCCACAACGGCTTCCAGATCTTCGGCGGCGGTGTGCTCGGCGGTGCGCAGGCCGACCTGCTGGCCGTGCCGGCGGCCGACTTCCAGCTGCTCAAAATGCCGGAAGGCATCAGCGCCGAACAGGCGTTACTGCTCACGGACAACCTCGCCACCGGCTGGGCGGCCGCCCAACGCGCCGACATTCCATTCGGCGGCACCGTGGCCGTCATCGGCTTGGGCGCTGTCGGCCTGTGCTCCCTGCGCAGCGCGCTGTTTCAAGGTGCAGCAACGGTTTTCGCCGTCGATCAGGTCCAGGGGCGGTTGGACCGCGCCGCCCGGTGGGGAGCGACACCCCTGCAGGCGCCTGCGGTCGAGGCCATCCTCGCCGCCACCGGCGGTCGCGGTGCGGACGCCGTGATCGACGCCGTCGCCACCGACGCGTCCCTGACCGACGCGCTCAACGCGGTGCGGCCCGGCGGCACCGTCTCGGTCGTCGGCGTGCATGACATGAACCCGTTCCCGCTCAACGCCCTGGGGTGCCTGATCCGCAGCATCACGCTGCGGATGACGACGGCGCCGGTGCAGCGCACCTGGCCGGAATTGATCCCACTACTGCAGTCCGGGCGCCTCGACGTCGACGGCATCTTCACCACCACGCTGCCGTTGGAGGAAGCGTCCAAGGGCTACGCCACCGCGGCGTCCCGCACGGGCGACGACGTGAAAATCCTGCTGACGCCCTGACGCCCGTTACCGGGTGGCCGTGATGTATTGGGACCGCATGACGCTGTCGATCTTGACGTCGACGTCCGGCGGGGTCATCCCGTAGCCGGCCTGCAGCTCGAGCGTGTTGCGGACGGGTTCAACCGTCCATCCGTGCGCGGCCAGCCGTTCGGCGGGGTCGGTCCGCGGCTCGTAGGTCAGGGCGGAGAAGTCGACATCGCCGGACATGTTGACGCCGGGATGCGCCGTCTCGAGGGCCTCGAGCTGGTCGGGATCCAGGCGGGACCCCAGCGCCCCGATCGCGATCCGGCTGCCGGGCGCACTGAGCCCGCTGATCCGGGTGAACAGGGTGTTCTGCGCCTCGTCGGTCAGGTAGGGCAACACTCCCTCCACCGACCAGGCGCTGGGGCGTTCCACGTCGAATCCGGCGGCCTCCAGCGCCCTGGACCAGTCGGTGCGCAGATCGGCGGCGACTTCGACCCTGGGGGCCTTTGGTTTGGCGCCGTGCTGCGCGAGCACGTGCGCCTTGAATTCCAGCACCTTCGGCAGGTCGATCTCGAAAACCTTTGTGCCCTGCACCCATTCAAGCCGATATGCGCGGGAGTCCAGGCCGGCGGCAACGATCACCGCTTGGCGGATGCCCGCGGCGCCGGCCGCGATGAAGAAGTCGTCGAAGAACCGGGTCTGCACCCCGTAGAGCCGAGGGAAGGCCAACTCGTCTTCGGACGTGCCCGGGTTGGCCAGCAGGCCCGCCAGATACGGGTCGCGCGAGGCCTCGATGAAAACCTTGGCATAGTCGTCCCGCACCAGCGACTGCGGGCTCAGCGCGTGCAGCGCCCGCCATCCGGCCACCAGCAACGCGGTGTAACCCACGCTGCTGACGATGTCCCAGTGGTCGTCGTCCGAACGCAGCGAGCCGAATTCGGGCGTCGCGCTCATGGTCGGGCCTCCCGTCAATCGACCAACGAAAACCGGCGTCGTCAACGTACCCGCGGTTCCTGTGTCAAAGCTCCAGAAACACTGTAACCGGCCCGTCATTGACCAATTCGACCTGCATGTTCGCGCCGAACAACCCGGTCTGGACCTCGGCGCCCAGCCGCCGCAACTCCTCGGCGAACGCGTCTACCAGCGGTTCGGCGACCGCGCCCGGGGCGGCCGCGTTCCACGACGGCCGTCGGCCCTTGGCGGTGTCGGCGTACAGGGTGAACTGACTGACGACCAGGATCGGTGCGTTGACGTCGGCGGCCGACCGCTCATCGGCGAGAATGCGCAGATACCAAAGCTTTTCAGCGAGGCGGCGCGCCTTGTCGGGGTCGTCGGTGTGGGTGACGCCGACGAAGGCCAGCAGGCCCTGACCGTCCGGCCGGATGGCGCCCACCACTTCGCCGTCGACCGACACCGTCGCCGACGCGACCCGCTGCACCAAGACCCGCATGGGCCTTGATGCTGCCAG
The DNA here is from genome assembly GCF_002102155.1 of Mycobacterium europaeum. GTDB lineage: Bacteria > Actinomycetota > Actinomycetes > Mycobacteriales > Mycobacteriaceae > Mycobacterium > Mycobacterium europaeum. Next base: position 77,063 of record NZ_LQOU01000006.1, on the reverse strand, counting down.
CCCGGCGCCGGAGAGGTTAGGTAGGCTCGTCGGGTGTCTGTGCTCGTCGCGTTCTCCGTGACACCGATGGGTGTCGGCGAGGGAGTTGGCGAGATCGTCGCCGAAGCGGTTCGGGTGGTCCGCGATTCCGGCCTGCCCAACGAGACGGATTCGATGTTCACCGTGATCGAGGGCGAAACCTGGGACGAAGTGATGGGCGTGGTGCAGCGCGCGGTCGAGGTGGTGGCCGCCCGCGCGCCCCGCGTCAGCACGGTGATCAAGGTGGACTGGCGGTCCGGGGTCAGCGACGCGATGACCCAGAAGGTCGCCTCCGTCGAGCGCTACCTGGACAACGGTTAGCCCGTCGCGGTGGGTCGGCTCCGCCTTCCGGCGCTGCCAGTAGGCTCATGGCGGTGAGCGCACGCGCAGGCATCGTCGTCACCGGAACCGAAGTCCTCACCGGGCGAGTCCAAGACGCGAACGGCCCGTGGATCGCCGACCGCCTGCTGGAGCTCGGCGTCGAGCTCGCGCACATCACCATCTGCGGCGACCGCCCGGCCGACATCGAGGCTCAGCTCCGCTTCCTGGCGGAGCAGGGCATGGACCTGATCGTCACCAGCGGCGGTCTGGGGCCCACGGCCGACGACATGACCGTGGAGGTGGTGGCACGGTTCTGCGGCCGCGAGCTGGTGTTGGACGACGAGACCGAGAACAAGATCGCGGACATCCTGAGGAAGCTGATGGCCCGCTTCGAGGGCGCCGACTTCGAAGCGGTGCGCGCCGCCAATCGCAAGCAGGCGATGATTCCCGCCGGGGCGCAGGTGCTCGACCCGGTCGGCACCGCGCCCGGCGTGGTTGTCCCCGGCAAGCCGACCGTGATCGTTCTGCCGGGGCCACCGCGCGAGCTGCAGCCGATGTGGCGCCGGGCCATCGAGACACCCGCGGCGCAGCAGGCGATCGCCGGCCGGACGCTTTATCGCCAGGACACCGTGCGCATGTTCGGGCTGCCCGAGTCCGGTCTGGCCGAGACGCTGCGCGACGCCGAGGCGTCGGTCCCCGGCTTCGAATCGCTCGAGATCACCACCTGTCTGCGGCGCGGCGAAATCGAGATGGTCACGCGCTACGAACCGGAAGCCGCGGCCGGCTACGCAAAGCTGATGCAGCTGGTGCGCGACCGGCACGCACAGCAGCTCTTCTCCGAAGACGGTTCGACGGTGGACGATCTGGTCGCCCGGGCGCTGGCCGGCCGGCGGATCGCAACGGCCGAATCCTGCACCGCCGGTCTGCTGGCCGCGCGGCTGACCGACCGGCCGGGATCGTCGGACTACGTGGCCGGCGGGGTGGTGGCTTACGCCAACGACGCGAAAGCCGAGCTGCTCGGCGTCGACCCGGCGCTGATCTCGGCGCACGGCGCGGTGTCCGAGCCGGTGGCCGAGGCGATGGCGGCCGGCGCATTAAGCCGGTTCGGCGCCGACACCGCCGTCGCGATCACCGGAATCGCCGGCCCGGGCGGGGGCACTCCCGAAAAGCCGGTCGGCACAGTCTGTTTCACGGTGGCGCTGGCGGACGGCTTCAAGGACACGCGCTCGTTGCGGCTGCCCGGGAACCGCTCCGACATCCGGGAGCGCTCCACGACGGTGGCGATGCACCTGCTGCGCCGCGCCCTCAGCAGCCCCGAGTAGGGTGCCAACTCACCTCGGATCGGTTGCCAGGAAGGCGGTTTGCGCGGTGCCGAAGCGAATTCCCGTCGCGTCCTTGCCGATCAGGGTCAGCAACGCGACGACGATCAGCACCGGCACGATCGTCGCCGCCAGCGCGAAGGGATAGCCGTGCGACTCGGCCAGGCGCTCCTGAATGGGCAAGTTGAACGCGGCCAGCAGGTTTCCCAGTTGGTAGGTCACGCCCGGGTAGAGGCCGCGGATGGCATCCGGTGACATCTCGGTCAGGTGGGCCGGGATGACCCCCCACGCGCCCTGCACGAACAGCTGCATCAAAAACGAGCCCAGACACAGCATGGCCGCCGTGCGCGAGTAGGCGAACAGCGGCACGATCGGCAGCGCCAGCAGTGCGCAGAAGATGATGGTGTGGCGGCGGCTGAACCGCTGCGACTGCGTGCCGAAGAACAGGCCGCCGATGATGGCGCCGATGTTGTAGACGATCACGATCCACTTGACCGTCGCGCTGGACAATCCGGCGCCGTGGTTGGTGGTGGCTGTCAGGAATGTCGGGTAGACGTCCTGGGTGCCGTGGCTCATCCAGTTGAAGGCGGTCATCAACAGCACCAGGTAGACGAACCGGCGGATGATCTTGGCGTCACGCAGCACGTCGCGGATCCTGGTGCTGGTGAGCCTCATCTGGTCCTGCGCGGCCTCCCACACCTCGGATTCCTCCACCCGGTAGCGGATGATCAGGCTGACCAGCGCCGGAATGATGCTCAGCGCGAACAGCCACCGCCAGGACAGTCCGAGCCAGTTCATCACCACCAGCGACGCGACGCTCGCCAGCAGATAGCCGAACGCGTACCCCTCCTGCAGCAGGCCGGAGAAAAAGCCGCGCCGCTCGACGGGAACCTTCTCCATGGCCAGCGCGGCGCCCAGCCCCCACTCGCCGCCCATGCCGATGCCGTACAACAGCCGCAGAATCACCAGCACGGTGAAGTTGGGGGCGAACGCGCACAGGAAGCCCACCACCGAGTAGAACATCACGTCCACCATCAGCGGCAGCCGCCGACCGACGCGGTCGGCCCACAGCCCGAACAACAGCGCGCCGACGGGACGCATGATCAGGGTGGCGGTGGTGACGAACGCGACCTCGGCCTTGCTGTGGTGGAAGGTCTTTGCGATGTCGGCGTAGACGAGCACCACGATGAAGTAGTCGAAGGCGTCCATGGTCCAGCCCAATAGGGCCGCGATGAACGAGTTTCGCTGATCGGCGGTCAACTTCGGTTGCGGACTTTGTGTGGTCACGTCAGCATCGTGGCGTACCGGGGACGGTAAAGCGAGCCGTTTCGAGTTGCGGTCCGCGAGAGTAAGTTGCGGATACATGCGCATCATCGACGCCGACGGACATGTTGCCGAGAACCCCTCGCTGGCGGCCGAGGCGATCAAGCGCTGGCCGCAATACGTCAAGCCGGCGGCCGACGGCAGCCGGTTGACGTTCGAGGGTCGCAGCTACCCGGAGGATCACGGCCCGGGCGCCGGGTGTCCTCCCCAGCACGGCATCAGCAAGGCGCCGGACATCAACTGCCGCTCCACCGAAGGCGTGCTGGGCGACGCCGACCGCGACCACATCGACACCATGGTGTTGTATCCGAGTCTGGGCCTGTGCGCGCCCACGCTGGAGGACCCCGAGTTCGCGGCGGGGTTCGCCCGGCTCTACAACCAGTGGATCGCGGACTACTGCGCCCCGTCGGGCGGCCGGCTACGGGGTGTCGCCGTGACCCCGATCGAGCACGGCCAGGCGGCTATCGACGTCATGACGGAAGCGAAAGACCTTGGACTGGTGGCGACTTTGGTTCCGCCGGCGCTCAAGACCCGCAACCTCGACCACCCCGATCTCGATCCGTTCTATGCCGCGGCGGTCGAACTGGAGATGCCGCTGGGGATTCACGGCGCGCCGGGCATCCACCTGCCCAAGATCGGCGTGGACCGCTTCACCAATTACATCCAGGTGCACTGCATCAGTTTCCCGTTCGACCAGATGACGGCGATGACGGCGCTGGTCTCCGGCGGCGTCTTCGAGCGCCACCCGCGGTTGCGGGTCGCCTTCCTCGAGGCGGGCGCGGGTTGGGTGCCGTTCTTCATGGATCGCCTGCACGAGCACTACGAGAAGCGCGGCGACTGGATCGAACGCGGATGGCGCCGCGACCCGCACGAGTACCTGGCCGCGGGCAACATCTGGGTGACCTGCGAGCCGGAGGAGCCGATCCTGCCCGGGGTGATCGACGTGCTCGGCGCCGACTTCATCATGTTCGCCAGCGACTACCCGCACTGGGACGGGGAATGGCCGGAGAGCACCAAGCATCTGCGGACCCGTTCCGACATCAGCGAAGAGGCGCGCGAAAAGATCGGCGGGCTCAACGCACAGCGCTTCTACAACTTGAACTGAACGCGACGCCCTTCGCCGCGGCAGGTGGGAGGATCTTGGACCATGGGCCCTTTTCTGCTTCGCGCCGCACTGACCGGTTTCGCGCTGTGGCTGGTCACGAAGTTCGTCCACGGGATCACGTTCGTCGGCGGTGACACGAAGCTGGAGCGCGTCGGCATCATCTTCGTGGTCGCCGTCGTCTTCGGACTGGTCAACGCGTTCATCAAGCCGATCGTCCAGCTGCTGTCGATCCCGCTGTACATCCTGACGCTCGGCTTGTTCCATGTCGTCGTCAACGCCCTGATGTTGTGGATCACGGCGTGGATCACCGAGCACACCACGCATTGGGGTCTGCAGATCGATCACTTCTGGTGGACGGCGATCTGGGCCGCGGTCGTGTTGTCGATCGTGAGCTGGGTGCTGTCGCTGATCATTCGGGACGTCAGCCGTCGCTAGCGTCCCCGCCAGCGCGGCGGTCGCTTCTCGGCGAATGCGCGCGGCCCCTCCTTGGCGTCCTCGGTCTCGAAAACGCGGTCGCTGTGCCGGGTTTCGTTGTCGTAGGCCGACTCCAGGTCGAGCGCCAAACCCTCGACGGCGGACTGCTTCGTCGCGAACACCGCGAGCGGCGCGTTCGCCGCGACGCGCTCGGCGTAGTCGTAGGCGGTGTCCATCAGTTGCTCGGGCGGGACGACACGGTTGATCAGCCCCATGGCCAGCGCCCGCTGCGCGTCCACCATGTCGGCGGTCAGCAGCAGCTCCATCGCCAGCGGATAGGGCATCTGACGCGGCAACCGCACGGTGCTCCCGCCGCCGGCGAACAAGCCCCGCTTGGGCTCCATCACCGCGAATCGCGCGGCCGGCACGGCCACCCGAATGTCGGTCGAACTCAACATCTCGAAGCCGCCCGCGACGCAGGTGCCGTTGACGGCGGCGATGATCGGCTTGTAGACGGGGAAGCGGTGCAGGACGGCGTGGATGGCGTCGTCCTTATTCCACCCTCGCGGCTGCGGCAGGTCGCCGGTGAGTTCGGGGATGAACTTCTTCAGGTCGGCGCCCGTGCAAAAGTCCTGCCCCACACCGGTTATCACCGCCACCCACGCGCTGGGGTCGTCGCGGAACGCCGCCCACGCGTGGGCCAGGTCGCGGAAGTGTTCCATGTCCAGCGAGTTGCGGGTTTCGGGGCGGTTGATCGTGATTGTGGCGATGTGCCCGCCCACCGCGTAATCGATGCTCACCGCGCCCCCCGCTGACCGGCCAGGCGGACCACGTCGCGCGCGCAACCCCACGACAGGGTCACGCCGTTGCCGCCGTGGCCGTAGTTGTGGATGCACACGGCTCGTCCCAGCGGCTCGGCTTCCACCCGCACCGACGGGCGGTCGGGCCGCAGCCCGGTGATGGTCTCGATCACCTCGGCGTCGGCGAGCCGCGGCTCGATCCGGCGGCAGCGGTGCAGGATCCGCTCGGTCACGTCGGGCTCCGCGGTGGTGTCCCAGCGGTCGGGGATGCTGATCCCGCCGCACACGACGCGCCGGGGATGGGGGAAGTAGCAGGTCCATTCCGGGCCGCCGTTGATCTCCAGAAACAGTTGTTGCAGACCGGGATTGGTGAGCACGACGTGCTGGCCGAACAGGGGCCGCACCGTGTCGTCCCCGGTCAGGCGTCCCGCGGCCAGACCGGCGCAGTTGACCACGATCGGCGCGGCGTCGGCGGCCTCGGCCAGTGACCGCACCGGATGCTCCTCGATTTCGCAGCCTGCCGCGGCCAGCCGGCCCGTCAGGTAGTCCAGATAGTGCGGCATGTCGATCATCGGCAGCGTGGCGCGAAAGCCGTTGCCGAGGCCGGCGGGCAGGTCGGCCGGCTCGGCCGGCCGCAGGTCGGGAATCAAGGCCGCGGCGGACGCCATCGCCTCGGTCGCGGTCAGTTCGCCGGCGGCCAGCGCGGGCGCGAGCCGAACGCCGGAGCCCGGATCGGTGGCGAGCTCGCGGAACACCCGCAGGGAGTGTTCGGTCCAATCGAGCGTGCCGCTGGCACGTTCGGCGGGGCGCGGCGGCAGCCAAACCGCGCCGGCCACCCTCGACGTCGTGTGCTGTGGCATCGCAGCCGTCCAGACCCGCACCGGCCACCCGGCCTCGGCCAGGCACACCGCCGACGTCAACCCGCTGACACCGGCACCGACGACGACGATCTGTTGCGCAGAGGCCACGGCGCCACCGTAGCGAAACTAGCCCCTCCGCGGGGGTGCGGCCGGGCTAGTGATCAGAGCGCGTCAGGAGTGAGGGGGAGGCGGCGGCGCAGGCTGCTGGCCGGCCTGACCGCCGAGCAACCCGTTGAGCAGGCCGAGCGTGCCCTGCACACCGGCGGGGGGCGTGGTGGGCGGCAGGGCGGCATCCGGGGTCAGCTGCCACGGCTGGCAGCCCGAGGTCTTGAACGCCTTGTCCGTCGGGTCGATCTGGACCACCTGCGGCTTCTTGGTCATGTTGTTGTCGATGATGTTGCCGTCGGGATTGCCCGTGCGCTTCCAGTAGCAGGTGCCGTTGTTGGCGGGTCCGCCCGAGCTGTAGATCCCGGGGGCGATGTCGGTCCCGACGTTGTAGATGCCGTCCTTGTCGATGCTCGTCTTCGGTCCGGGCGCGGGGGAGGCGGCGGGGGAAGCCCCGGGTGACGGTGCCGGTGACGCCGAAGACGGCGGGGGCCCGGGTGCCGGTCCCGTGGAGGCCGCCGGTGAAGGCGACGGGGGCGGCGTCTGGTCGGGGTCGGCGCCCGCCACGCCCGCCGAGACTGCCCAGCCCGCGACCAACAGCCCCGCGACGGCCAGTCGCGCCGCGGGAGGTATACCTGCCTCAATCCCCATAGCACGCCAGCGTACCGGGATGAGCAGCCTAAATCACCTGCGCCGCCACGGGCCGGCCGCCGTTCCCGGACGCGAAACCGGTGGCCACGGGCACGTCCGAGCCCTTACGCGAGCCGGCGTACGCGACCGGCGTGGCCGAGCGCGTGTTCATAGGTTTTGAGGTTGTCGCGAGAGATCTTCGCGTGCACCGGGCGTTCGAGAAGGAAGCGCAGCACCGGGTTGTAGGCGTGGTAGGTCTCGTGGAAGGTCAGCACGGTGGTCCCGTCCGGCTGTTCCTCGAGCCGGTGGTAGCCCTCGGCCCGGGACCAAAGCGGCGCGCCGACGGCGATGTAGCGCGACAGCTTGTTGGTTTCGGCTTCGGTGACGGTTTCCCACGAACGTGCCTTGCCACCCGACAGGAGGTACTTGGGTACTTCGAAGATGCAGGTGCGGACCAGACCCTCGCCCGCCTCGTTGCCCTCGTTGAGGATCTCCATGCTGCCGGTGGGCCACTTCAGAACGCGCGGCCGGGGTGCGTTGGGCGGAGGGGGCGGATGCAGCACCCGCCACACCTTCGCCGGGGGTGCCTCGACGTGAAAACGCACGGTGTAGGACTGCATCAGCCGTCTCCCCAGCGATCCCAGAACGTCACGGTTTCCGCGGGCGGCCGCGCGGCCGGCCGGAAGTCGGTGCCGATCGTGTAGGCCACCGGGAACAGCGCGGCCTGCGTGACGGTGTCCGGGATGCCGAGCAACTCGGCCACTTCTCGCTCCCTGGCCAGATGCATCGTCGTCCACACCGACCCCAGCCCGCGGGACCGCAGGGCGAGCAAGAAACTCCAGCCGGCCGGGATGATCGACGCCCAGGCCGACGCGGCGGTCAACAGGGTGGCGTTGTCGATGCGACTGTCCAGGCACGGGATCACATGCACGGGGACCTTGCCCAGCGTCTCGGTCAGCGCCAGCGCGCCGGCGTACACCCGCCGGGTCTGCGGGTCGGACGCCTCCTTGGCCGCATGCGCCAGGTAGTCGGCGCCGACGCTGCGGTAGATCTCGGCGATGGCGGCGCGCTTGTCGGCATCGGTGATCACCAGCCAGCGCCAGTCCTGCGCGTTGCTCGCGGTGGGCGCCTGCATCGCCAGCCGGATGCACTCGAGGATCACCTCGCGGCCGACCGGCCGGTCCAAGTCGAGGCGCCGGCGCACCGACCGCGTCGTCGTCAGCAGTTCGTCGACCGTGGCCAGGTCCATTCGGTGTTCCTCACTAGAGATCGATTGCGCAGAACCGCCTGACGCCCGGGCCATCCGGCGCGTCGAGACGGCCATCGGCGACTCCTGGCGGTCTGAGGTGACCAGCGAGTCGAGCAAATCAGATCAGCGACTCGGCTGTCCAGGGCGGTGAGCCGGCGGTCACGGTCACTCCGCCGTTCGCGACCTGTTCAGGATCCGGCAGGCCTGATCGACCATGTCGGCCAGGATGTCGGCGGCGGGCCGGACCTGGCGAACAAGCCCCACTCCTTCGCCGACGAGGATGGCGGCGGTGTCGAAATCCTCCGCGGCAACCGCTTTCTCGTAGTCGGTCACCGCATCGGGCAGCGACGCCGCCAACCGGTCCTCGTTGCCGTGCCATGCGTCCAGGAAGTCGTTGCCCAGCGCCCGCGCGTTGTAGCCGGCCGGCCAATCCAGCCGCCGCACAAGGTCATAGGCGCGCGTGCGAATGGTGTCGTCACCGCTGGCCGTCAACGCGCGCTCGTGCGCCCGCGGCGACACCAACGCCTCCTGGGACGCCCAGAACCTGGTGCCCACCAGCGCACCGTCGGCGCCGAGCGCCAGCGCGGCGGCCAGGCCGCGTCCGTCGGTGACCCCGCCCGCGGCCAGCACCGGGGTGCCCGGTGCGCGTTCGGCGACCAGGTCGACGACGTCGGGCACCAGCGTGAACGTGGACCGCAGGGTCATGCCGTGCCCACCGGCCTCGCCGCCCTGCGCCGCGACGACGTCCGCGCCGGCATCCAGGGCCCGGCGCGCGTGGTCGAGCGTTTGCGCCTGCGCGATGAGCGGGACGCCCGCGGCCCGAATGCGCTCGGCAAAGGGGTGCAACTCGCCGAACGACAGCATGATCGCGGCGGGCTGCCGCTGCAAAACCTCCTCGAGCAGGGCGGGTTGGCGGGCCAGGCTCCAGGTGATGAACCCGCATCCGACGGTTTGCCCTTCGGCTCGGGCGAATTCGCGCCGCAGCCACTCCGCCTCCCCGTAGCCGCCGCCGATGAGGCCCAGACCGCCGGCCGAGGTCACCGCCGCCGCCAGTCGGCCACCGGAGATCATCGCCATCGGGGCCAGCACGACGGGGTGTTCGATGCCGAAGAACCTGGTCACGCCGGTGTCGAGGCTCATTGCAGCTCCCCGGTGAGGAACTGCGCCCGGCCGTGGCCGAAAGACCAGTCCTCGTCGCCGTTTTCGGTGATCGACACGACCAGGTCGGACCCGTCGAGCCCGCACCGGTCGGCCAGGTTGACGGCCAGCAACTCGTAGAACTTCTCCTTCATCGCCCGCGTGCGCCGCCGGCTCACCACGTGCACAATCACCTGTTGCGACGAGCGCGCGATGCCGAGGCCGGTGTCCAAAGCGACGACCTCGTGGCCGGGATGGGTGCGCACCACTTGATAGCGGTCCCGCGCCGGCACCCCGAACGCTTCGACGACGGATTCGTGAACCGCGTCGAGCAGCACCCGGACCTGCGACGGCGTGCGACCCTCGATGAGGTCGATGTACAGCAGTGGCATTTCGTTTCCTCCGATTGATGTCCTCGAGTCCGCCCTCGAAACGGCGCACGGCGGTTGAGTGTGCGCCCGCGACGTCGAGCGTGCGCCCGTGGCGGCATCGCTCGGCGTGTCGCGAGCGTAGCCGCACACTCGATGGGTCAGGCGAGCAGCGCAAAACCCGAGCGCAGCAGCGCCAGGCTGGACGCCACGAGTTCGCCGAGGTCGCCGGCGCAGCCGTTGCGGCCCCAATTCTCCACCGCCACAACGAGGGCGGCGGCCAGCGCCGAGCCGGTGACCTCGGCGAGCAGGTCGATGTTCGGCACGTCCGGGTTGCGACCCCTGACGAAGTCGGTCAGCACCCGCGCGAACGACGCCTGCACGACGCGCAGATGGCTCGCGATCCGCTCGGCGCTGATCAGTTCGGCGCGGGCCGACGCGGCCTGGCGGACCACTTCGAGGTCATGCGGGAAGGCCGCGACACTCGCGAGCACGGCGTCGAAGAGCGGCTCGGAGGCCGGCCGGGCGGCCAGCGCCTCGGCCAGCCATTCCAGCTGGGTCTCGTAGTCCTGGAAGAGCACCGCCTCCTTGGTGGGGAAGTGGCGAAAGAAGGTCCGTTCCGTGACGCCGGCCTCGCGGGCCAGCTCGGTCACGGTGACATTGGTGAATCCTTTGCGCGCGAAGCTGTTCAAGGCCGCCTCGCGCAGTGCCTCATGCGTCGATCGTCGGCGTAGTTCGTGGCGGTTCGTAGGCGCGCTCATCCCACGGGGATGGTATCCCACCCCGGTGGATTCGGTCAGTACTGACATCTTCCAATTGTGTCAGTACTGACATATTCTTGTCACGCCGAGCCCAGGGAGGAAGCCATGCCGGACTATGACGCGATCGTCGTGGGAGCGGGCCACAACGGCTTGACCGCGGCGACGGTGCTGCAGCGCGCGGGCCTGCGCACCCTGTGCCTGGAAGCCAACACCTACGCGGGCGGCATGGCGGCGACCGTCGAACTGATCGACGGCTTCCGCTACGAGATCGCCGGTTCGGTGCAGTTCCCGACGGCGAGCCAGATCACCAAGGACCTCGGCCTGGACACCTTGCCGACGGTGGAGCCGGACGTGATGTCCACCAACATCGGCGACCACGGCGAGGAGCCGATGATCTTCTACCGCGACCCGATGCGGCTGATGACGCACCTCGGCGAAAAGCACGGCATCGAAGCCGTCACCGGCATGGCCGGACTGATCGGGTGGAGCCAGGGGCCCGCAAAAGCGTTAGGGCGCTTCGACGTTCGCACACCACCGAAGACCCTCGACGAGATGTATGCGTGCGCGGCCAACGACGCCGAACGGCGCGCCATCCACGAGATGCTGTTCGGGTCGGCGATGGACGTCATCGACCGATACCTGCCCGACAAGGACAAGCACGCGGTCATCCGGGGGATGCTCGCGTTTCTCGCGGTCAACTCCACCTACCGCGGCCCCTACACGCCGGGCAGCGCCACCTGCCTGGCCTTCGCCCTGGCGGTACCGGACGACAGCACGGCCATGATGACCAAACTCAAGGGCGGCATCGGCGCGCTCACCGAACACCTGCGGGAGTTGTTCGTCTCCCACGGCGGCGAGATCCGCTTCCGCGCCAAGGTGGAACAGATCCTGGTCGAGCATGGCGCAGTGACCGGGGTGCGGTTGCGCGACGGGTCGACGCTCACCGCGCCGATCGTGGTCTCCAACCTCGCGCCCGACGTCACCCTCACCGATCTCGTCGCACCCGAGCATGTTCCGGCGGAGCTGATCTCGCGGCTGTCCGGCCGCGACCACCGCGCCTCCTTCGTGCAGATCCACTTCGCCCTGGACGGGCTGCCCGAATTCGCCCCGCCCTACGAGTTTTTGAACGAAGAAGGCATGCAGCAGTCGGTCGGCATCTTCGGCGCTCCCGAAGAACAACAGCTGCACTGGGAGAACTGCCGGCGGGGCGTCGTCCCGGACAACCCGTCGATGGGAATGCAGATCCCGTCGGTGCACGATCCGGGCATGGCGCCGCCCGGCAAGCACGCCGCGAGCGCCTACGCGTACGCCTTCCCGGTGGAGGTCGGCCGGCACGACCATGGCCGACTGAAAAACGAGATGGCACAGCGTGTTATCGACAAGATCACCCGGTTGGCGCCCAACTTCGAGGACATCGTGATCCGCCACATCACCTTTGCCCCCTACCACATGAACACGATGTTCGGGGCCCCCGCGGGCGACTTCTGCCATGGCCTGCTGCATCCGGACTTGATGGGGCCCAACAGGCCGGGGCCCAGGGGATTCCTCGACTTCCCGATCCCGATCGAGGGCCTCTACCTCGGCGGCGCGGGATGCCACGGCGGGCCGGGCATCACCTTCACGCCCGGCTACAACGCCGGTTATCAGGCGCTCGACGACATGGCCTGAGAGCGCCCGTCAGCCGCCGAAGGTTCCGGTGAGCTGGGCGTGCGCGGTCGCGGCGCCCGCAATCGTCGTCGCCGCCCGGACGCCGGCCAGGCCGCCGGGCAACCGGTAGTCGTCGGGCAGTTGGTAGAGGGTGAACCGGTAGTGGTGGGTGCCGGTTCCCGCGGGCGGACACGGGCCCTGGTAGGCGGACCGTCCGCCGCTGTTGGGCAGCGTCGTCGCCCCCTGCGGTGTCTGACCGTCGGCGGTGCTGCCGGTGCCCGGCGCGATTCCGGTCACGACCCAGTGCACGTACAGCCCGTTGACGGCGTCGGGGTCGTCGACGACGAGCGCCGCGGCCGACGGGGCCGACCATGTCAACGGCGGCGCCATGTCGGCGCCCTTACAGGTGTACTGCACCGGGATCGGCGCACCGTCGGCGAATGCCGGGCTGGCGATGCTCAACGGTGCGCCGGCGGGTGCGGCCGGGGCGGTTCGCGCGAGGGTTGTCACCCTCGGCGTCGACGGCGCCGTGATCCGGGTGTCGCCGTGCCCACCGCAGCCGGCCAATCCCAGCACCGGCGCCAGCGCCGCGACCACGAGAACGATCCGCCTGCGTGCCGTCGTGGTTTCCATAGGGAAAGTGTCGCCGACCGGGGCGCCATAGAAAAGGTTCTAGCCGCCGGACTTCTTCACTTCCAGGACCCGCTTGCGCAAGCCCTTGGTGGCGGTGTCCATCAGGCTCTTGGCGCCCCTCTTGACCAGGAAGCCCGGAACCGGCATCAGGAGGTCGACGGTGAGGTCGAACCGGACGCGAGTGGAATCCCCGTCGGGGGTCAGCGTGTACCGGCCCTCCTGCGCGCGCTGCTGCTTGGCGCTGTCCAGCGTCCAGCTGACACCGTCGTCGTGCACCACGTAGGACAGCACCTGCTCCTCCGTGAAGCCCACCAGTTTGACCACTTGCCGGGACCTCAGCGGGTGGCCCTCATCGTCGCGTTCGAGGATGTCGACGTTTTGATGCACCGAGGACCACTCGGGCAACGACTCCAGGTCGAACAACACGCCCATGACCTCATCGGGGGTGGCCTCGATGACGACTTCTCGGAATTCGGTGACAGCCATGGGTGCAACATAGCCACAGCGACGACGCCAGAAACCCACTTTGCGCCGCCATCGTCATGTGCCGTGCGCACGCCTTGGTCGTGCCGCCGGCCGCGGACTAGCGTCGGAAACCGTGCACCTGACGTGGGAACGGCTGACCGACCGCGCGTACCGCACCCGGCTGCCGTTCTGCGATGTCACGGTCGGGCTGGTGTGGGGGAGCGGCGGGGCGCTGCTGGTCGATACCGGTTCCACCCTCACCGAGGCGGCGGCGATCGAGGCCGACGTGCGGCGGCTCGCCGGGGGCCCGGTCACCCATATCGTCTTGACGCACAAGCATTTCGATCATGTCCTGGGTTCGTCGGCGTTCGCCGGGGCGGACGTCTACTGCACGCCCGGCGTCGCCGACGCGCTGTCCTCGGCGACGGGCGAACTCCGCGAGGACGCGCTGCGCCACGGCGCCGAACCGTGGGCGATCGACCGGGCGATCGCGGCCCTGCGTTGCCCGGAGCGGGGGCTGTATGACGCGGTCATCGACCTCGGCGACCGCACCGTCGTGGTGGCGCACCCCGGACGCGGACATACCACGTCCGATTTGGTGGCGGTGGCCGCCGGGACCAACCCGGGCGACCCGGTCGTCGTCTTCACCGGCGACTTGATCGAGGAGTCCGGAGATCCGGCTATCGATGCGGACTCCGACCTCGCGTCGTGGCCGGCATCCCTCGATCGGGTGCTTGCGCTCGGCGGATCGGAAGCCCTCTACGTCCCGGGACATGGAAGCGTGGTCGACGCCGAGTTCGTCCGCCGACAGCGCGACTGGCTGAGCCGACGCGCGGCCATCAGGCCGTAATGGCGAAAAGGGTTGCGCCGCATGTTGATGCGATCCCAAGTGGTCGCCCGGGCGCGCGGCCGGCGCCCACCGGCGGCCACGCCCGGGCCCGGGGAGGCACTCGACGGCGGCCGGACTACAGCACGACAACAGTTTTGGCTCGGGTCTTTTGACCCCTGATTGAACGGCCTGTTCCGGGGATAGACTCTCGTATTCAGGGGAATCTCGCCGAAGAGGAGCTCAAGGCCATGGCCATCATCGACTCGGACACCGAGGTCCGGACATCGTTCGAAGACGACATCGCCGCCACGCAGCGGTACATGGACGGCCCGCGGTTCGCCGGCATCACGCGCCTCTACACCGCCCGCCAGGTCGTCGAGCAACGCGGCACCATCCCCACCGACTACCCGGTGGCGCGCAACGCGGCGACGGCCTTCTACGACCGGCTGCGCGAACTGTTCGCCGCCAAGAAGAGCATCACCACCTTCGGGCCCTATTCGCCCGGCCAGGCGGTGGCCATGAAGCGGATGGGCATCGAGGGCATTTACCTCGGCGGCTGGGCGACCTCGGCCAAGGGCTCCACCACCGAAGACCCCGGTCCCGACCTCGCCAGCTACCCGCTCAGCCAGGTGCCCGACGACGCCGCGGTGCTGGTGCGGGCCCTGCTCACCGCCGACCGCAATCAGCAGTACCTGCGCGTGAACATGAGCGAGCGGCAGCGCGCCAGCACGCCCGCCTACGACTATCGCCCGTTCATCATCGCCGACGCGGACACCGGCCACGGCGGTGATCCGCACGTGCGCAACCTGATCCGCCGTTTCGTCGAGGTCGGCGTGGCCGGCTACCACATCGAGGACCAGCGCCCCGGTACCAAGAAGTGTGGTCACCAGGGCGGCAAGGTGCTGGTGCCGTCCGACGAACAGATCAAGCGGCTCAACGCGGCTCGCTTCCAGCTGGACATCATGCGCGTGCCGGGGATCATCGTCGCGCGCACCGACGCCGAGGCGGCCAACCTGATCGACAGCCGCGCCGACGAGCGCGACCAGCCGTTCCTGCTCGGCGCCACCAACCTCAACATCCCTTCGTACAAGTCGTGTTTCCTGGCGATGGTCCGGCGGTTCTACGAGCTGGGCGTCAAGGAGCTCAACGGCCACCTCCTCTACGCGCTCGCCGATTCCGAGTACGCCGCCGCCACAGCCTGGCTCGAGCGCCAGGGCATCCAGGGCCTGATCGCCGAGGCGGTGAACGCCCGGCGAGAGGACGGGCACGAATCCATCGACGACCTCTTCGACCAGGTCGAGTCGCGGTTTGTGGCGGCCTGGGAAGACGACGCCGGGCTGATGACCTACGGCGAGGCCGTCGCCGAGGTGCTCGCGTTCGGCGAGAGCGAGGACGAACCCGTCGACATGAGTCCCGAGCAGTGGCGGCAATTCTCCGAGTCCGCGTCGCTGTACGCGGCACGGGAGAAAGCGAAAGAGCTTGGCGCAGACCCGCCGTGGGACTGCGAGCTGGCGAAGACGCCGGAGGGCTACTACCAGATTCGCGGCGGAATTCCGTATGCGATCGCCAAGTCGCTCGCGGCCGCCCCGTTCGCCGACATCCTGTGGATGGAGACCAAAACCGCCGACCTGGCCGATGCCCGCCAGTTCGCCGAGGCGATTCACGCCAGGTTCCCCGACCAGATGCTGGCCTACAACCTGTCGCCGTCGTTCAACTGGGACACCACCGGGATGACCGACGAGGAGATGAAGCGATTCCCCGAGGAGCTCGGCAAGATGGGCTTCGTCTTCAACTTCATCACCTACGGCGGCCACCAGATCGACGGCGTGGCGGCCGAGGAGTTCGCCACCTCCCTCAAGCAGGACGGCATGCTGGCGCTGGCCCGCCTGCAGCGCAAGATGCGCCTGGTGGAGTCGCCGTACCGCACGCCGCAGACGCTGGTCGGCGGCCCCCGCAGCGACGCGGCGCTGCAGGCGTCCTCCGGCCGAACGGCGACCACCAAAGCGATGGGCAAGGGCTCGACCCAGCACCAGCATCTGGTGCAGACCGAGGTGCCGAAGAAGCTGCTCGAGGAATGGCTCACGCTGTGGAGCGAGCATTACCATCTCGGCGAGAAGCTGCGGGTGCAGTTGCGGCCCCGGCGCGCCGGGTCGGACGTGCTAGTGCTGGGCATTTACGGCAACGGGGACGAACAGCTGGCCAACGTCGTCTTCGACCCCATCAAGGACCGCCACGGCCGCAGCATCCTCACCGTCCGCGATCAGAACACCTTCGCCGAGAAGCTGCGTCAGAAGCGGCTGATGACGCTGATCCACCTCTGGCTCGTGCACCGCTTCAAGGCCGACGCGGTGTACTACGTGACGCCGACGGAAGACAACCAGTACCAGACCTCGAAGATGAAGTCGCACGGCATCTTCAGCGAGGTGTACCAGGAGGTCGGCGAGATCATCGTCGCCGAGGTGAACCACCCGCGCATCGAGGAGTTGCTGAAGCCCGACCGCGTGGCGCTGCGGAAGCTCATCACCAAGGAGGACTAGCCGGCGGACGGCGTTCTCGCCGGTGGCGAAGGCGTTGGACGGCAATACCATCCGGTTTTCGGCTCTCCCCGGGCGAGAGCGGATGTCCAATTTACGAATAAGAAAATTTTTTATTGCCGGGTTTGTAAATTCCCGCATGACAACAGTTTTCCGGGGATACGATTTGGCTGACCGATGGCCCATTAGCCCGAGATGGGCCATCGGTCCCACCGGGCTCAGTCCCAGGGGCTTTCCGCTCGCGTCAGCACCCACCCTCAGCACCCTGCGGTCGACGAGGCACGCCTCGTGCGACATCCACTCCATGCCCTCGGAAAATATGTCGTCTAGCAATAGTTGCACAGATGTAGGATTAGGTCATGGATGCGCGCCAGTTACGGCGCGCAGCAGCAGGGAGGAGCGGTTGATGAAGGCGCAGATCAAGACGGCGGCTGCGGTGTTCGGCGGGATGTCCGCGGTTGCCCTGGCGGTGGGATTCGGCGCGGTCGGCATCGACCCGGCGGGCGGCGCGCCGGCAGCGGCGACGCACCCGTCGTCCAGCACGGCGGCGACGTCGACGACCGGCGCCGGCACCCATGTGGCCACCCTGGCCGGCTGCGTGTCCGGCCTCGACTGCTAGCGCGGCTGTTGTCCCGGTGGCCCATCCGCGTGATGGGCCACCGGCGTTTTGGGGAGCGCAAGTCGCCGCGTCGGATCCCGTTTGCCGCCCCGCACACCGGGGTAAGGAGAAGTGGACCACCTGCACCCCGTGCGGGTGGGGATTGGGGACTCCGATGAGATCTGCAGCAAGAACCTCGGTCGCGCTCTTTAGCGGGGCGGCCATGCTGGTGCTCGCGGTCGGGTGTGGCGGTGGCGGCAACAAGGGGCCGAGCAGCAGCACCACCACCACGACCACGACGACGCCCTCATCGAGCGTCGCTCCGTCGACACCGGGTGGCGGCGGCACCACGGGCGGCCCCACGGGAGGCGGCGGGCCCGGCGGTGGCGGCGGCGGGGTCCCGGGCGGGCCCACCGGCAGTGGCGGGCCCGGCGGTGGCGGCGGCGGGATCCCCGGCGGCCCGAGCGGCGGCGGCGGACCCGGCGGCGGTGGCGGCAGCATCCCCGGTGTCGGGGGTGGCGGCGGCGGCCCGGGTGGCGGCGGGGGTTGCGTCGGCAACGTCTGCGGCGGCTACTGACATCCGTGCGCTGAGCCGGCCGTAGCGCACCGAGACGAAGACTTGCTCCCTGAGTCGGCGGGGCCGCGATCACCCGGCCCCGCCGACTGAAACTCGCGATCCGAACGTTGCGACGCGAAACCCCTGGGCCGAACATCGGATTCGAGTTATGGTTCTGGCCAACTCGGATGCAAGGGGACTTCAATGGCGAAGCTCAGGTTTGGATACTTCATCGCCCCGTTCCATCGGGCGGGCACGAATCCGACGCTGGCATTGCAGCGCGACCTCGAGTTCATCGAGCACCTCGACGCCCTGGGCTTCGACGAAGTGTGGTTGGGCGAACACCACTCGGCGGGCAGCGAGATCATCAGCTCACCGGAGATCTTCATCGCCGCCGCGGCCGAACGCGCCAAGCGCATTCGCTTTGGCACCGGGGTCATTTCGCTCTCGTATCACAACCCGCTCTGGGTCGCCGACCGGCTGATGTTGCTCGATCACCTCACCCACGGCCGGATCATCGGCGGTGTGGGCCCGGGTTCACTGCCCAGCGACTCGTCGATGATCGGGCTTACCCCCACGGACACCCGCGAGCTGCTCGAAACGAACCTCGACATCGTCGTCCGGCTGCTGGCGGGGGAGACGGTGAGCGCCAAGACGGCCACGCATCAGTTGTTCGACGCCAAGCTGCAGCTCGCCCCGTACTCGGACGGCGGGATCCCGCTCTCGGTCGCCGCGGTCGCATCGCCAACCGGTGCGCGGCTGGCGGGCAAGCATGGCATCGGCTTGCTGTCCATCGGTGCGACGTTGACCGTCGAGGGTTTCAACGCGCTCTCCTACCACTGGGGCATCGTCGAGGAGCGTGCGGCGGCCTTCGGCACCCAGGTCGACCGCAGGAACTGGAGCCTGGTCGGCCTGTTCCATCTCGCCGAGACCGAGAAGCAGGCCCGGGAAGAGGTCAAGTTCGGCATCGAGCCATGGTTCCACTATTTCCAGAAAGTGGCCGCCTTCCCGCAGATGACGATGCCCGGCGAGCAGCTCGACGAGATGATCGACGTCATCAACGACAACGGGGCGGGCGTGATCGGCACGCCCGAGCGGGCGCGCCAGCAGGTGCAGCGCCTGTGGGATCAATCCGGCGGGTTCGGCTGCATGCTGCAGATGGGCCACGAGTGGGCCAACCCGGCCGCCACGCGGCGGTCCGCGGAGTTGTTTGCCGCCGAAGTCATGCCGCATTTCCAGGGCCAGGCGCAGCCGACGCTGGATGCCGCCGCGCGTGCCGGACAGGCCCGCGACAGCCTGGCGCAATCGCAGCTGGACGCCGTCGCGCACATGACGAAGAAGTACCAGGACGAGGTCGGCGCGACGTAGCGGCTCAGCCGCTGCACCTTGGGAAACGGGCTAGCGCCGGCCGTTCGATTCCCGCTCGGCCGCCTTCACCAGGCGACCGGCGAAGTACCGGACCGCGCCGCCCATGGCGGCACGCATCGCCGGACCCGTCCCGCGGACGCCCTCGGTGAACGAACCGGTCCAGCGGATGTCGGTTCCGCCCGCCGGGTTCGGTGTGAACACCACCTCGCCCGAGTAATCCTTGGCGGGTGTCGGGGGCCCGACCAGCCGGTAGGCATGCCGGCGATCCTGCTCGTACTCGACGGTCTCCTCCTGGACCAGGACCGGCCACAGTCCCACCTTGCGGATGGCCCCGATGCCGCCGGGCGCGGGATCGCCCTGCCGCGCCCAGCTCGACTGCACGACGATGGGCTTGGCCCACTTCGACCAGTTGGCGCCGTCGGTGACGAGCCGGAACAGCGTCGCGGCGGGCGCGGTGCTGGTGCGGTTCACCTCGAAAGAAAATGTCCTGCCTGACATGACCAAACCCCCGCTGGCATCGTCGGCGACCCTGCGTGCCGCTCGCGGGTAGGTTATCGCCCACACTGCGCATCCCCGGGACGGGGTTCGCGGGACAGGCGAATTCAGTTCGGCCTCAACGCCCTTCGCCCCCGGGGTGCCGATGATCACGTTCACGGCCGCCGCCCGCCGGCCTTGCCTACAGTGTTGTCCATGGCGTTCGGTTCCCGGCAGCACAACCAAGCTCCCCCCGGCTTGCTCGAGATCGAAGACTGCCTGGATGCCGACGGCAACATCATGCCGCCGCCGGACGTCACGCTGATCTCGCTCATCGAGCGCAACATCGCGAACGTCGGTGACGCCGTGGCGTACCGATTCCTGGACTACAGCCGGTCGGCCGACGGGCTCGTCGAGGAGGTCACGTGGAAACAGTTCGGGGTGCGGCTGGAAGCCATCGGCGCGCGCGTCCAACAGGCAGCCCGCCGTGGCGAACGCGTCGCGGTCCTGGCGCCGCAGAGCCTCGACTACGTGATGGGTTTCTATGCCGCGATCAAGGCCGGAACCATCGCCGTGCCGCTGTTCGCGCCGGAGTTGCCCGGGCACGCGGAACGTCTCGATACCGCCCTGCGCGACTCGGAGCCGACGGTCGTGTTGACGACGGCGGCGGCCCGGGGCGCGGTCGAGGACTTTCTGAGCACCCTTCCGCAATTGCGGCGCCCGCGGGTCCTCGTCATCGACGAGATCCCCGACTCGGCGCGGGAATCGTTCGCGCCCACCGAGTTACGCCACGACGACGTCTCGCACCTGCAGTACACGTCGGGCTCGACCCGGCCCCCGGTGGGCGTGGAGATCACGCACCGGGCCGTCGGCACCAACCTCGTGCAGATGATCCTGTCGATCGACCTGCTCGACCGCAACACCCACGGGGTGAGCTGGTTACCGCTCTACCACGACATGGGCCTGTCGATGATCGGCTTCCCGGCGGTGTACGGGGGACACTCCACGCTGATGTCGCCCGCCGCGTTCGTCCGCCGGCCGCAGCGCTGGATCAAGGCCTTGTCCGCCCAGGCGGGGCGCGCCGTCACCGCGGCGCCGAACTTCGCCTACGAGTGGACGGCCCAGCGGGGCCTGCCCGCCCCGGGCGACGACGTCGACCTGAGCAACGTGGTGCTGATCATCGGGTCCGAACCGGTCAGCATCGACGCGATCACCACCTTCAACAAGGCGTTCGCCCCGTACGGATTGCAGCCCACCGCGTTCAAGCCCTCCTACGGCATCGCCGAGGCCACGCTGTTCGTCGCGACCATCGCCCCCGACGCCCAGGCGACCGCCGCCTACTTCGACCGCGACGAGCTGGGCGCCGGGCGCGCGGTGCGGGTGGCGGCGGACGCGCCGGGAGCGGTGGCACAGGTCTCCTGCGGTCAGGTGGGCCGCAGCGAATGGGCCGTCATCGTCGACCCGGACACCGGCACCGAACTGCCCGACGGTCGTATCGGTGAGATCTGGATCCAGGGCAACAACGTCGGCCGGGGTTACTGGGGGCTGCCCGACGACACCCGGCGAGCGTTCGGCGCCCGGCTGCACTCGCGGCTCGCCGAGGGCAGCCACGCCCAGGGCGCCGCCGCCGAACGCCCGTGGCTGCGGACCGGGGACCTGGGCACCCATCTCGACGGCGAGCTGTACGTCACGGGCCGGATCGCCGACATGGTCACCGTCGACGGCCGCAACCACTACCCGCAACACATCGAGGCGACCGTCGCAGAAGCGTCGCCGATCGTCCGGCGCGGGTACGTGACCGCCTTCGCGGTGCCGGCCGAGGGCACCGGTCAACAGCTGGTGATCATCGCCGAGCGGGCCACGGGAACCAGCCGCGCCGACCCGCAGCCGGCCATCGAGGCCATCCGCGCCGCGGTCTCGCGCCGCCACGGTGTGCCGGTGGCCGACGTGCGTTTCCTGCCGGCCGGCGCCATTCCGCGCACCACCAGCGGCAAACTGGCGCGCCGCGCGTGCCGCGCCCAATACCTCAGCGGCAGCCTGGGCGCGCGCTGACCGCGGCGGGTCGGGACGCCCCAAAAGCGGGGCCCTCGCGGCGCGGTTGACTTAGTCTCCCGTGGGAGGCGAACGATGGTGCTCAAGATTGCAGTGCCGGCGGATCGGATTCACGGCGACGCCGACACCGGCTACGGAAAGGTCGCCGACGCCTTCCGCGCCAGTTTCCGCGACGGCGCGGAAGTTGGCGCCGCCGTTGCGGTGTACCGGGACGGGGTCAAGGTCGTCGACTTGTGGGGCGGCTACCGCAACGGGTTGGCCAAGGAGCCCTGGCGGCCCGACACGATGGTCAACATGTTCTCCACGACCAAAGGGGTCGCCGCCCTGGTCGTGGCCGTGGCGGTGTCCCGGGGACTCCTCTCCTATGACGCCCGGGTGGCCGATTACTGGCCGGAATTCGCGCAAGCGGGCAAGGGCGAGGTGACGGTCCGCCAACTCCTCGGGCACCAGGCCGGACTGTGCGCGCTCAAACCGAAACCCACGCTGGCCGACGTCGCCGACCCCGCCAGGCTTGCGCCGATCCTCGCGGCGCAGGCGCCCGCGTGGCGCCCGGGCACCCGGCACGGCTACCACGCGATCACGCTCGGCTGGTACGAATCCGAGCTGATCCGCCGGACCGACCCGGCCGGCCGCACGCTGGGCCGTTTCATGGCCGACGAGGTCGTCCGGCCGCTGGGACTGGACCTGCACATCGGACTGCCGGATTCGGTCGACCGCGAGCGGGTGGCGCACGTCCACAACTGGGCGCGCGCGGAGTCGCTGCTGCATCTGAACGTGATGCCGGCCGGGTTCGTCGGCGCCTCCCTCAACCCGGTCGGCCTGACGGCGCGCACCATCGGGGTCCCGCGCGGCGTCAACGCGTTCAACGGCGACTACAACCGCGACGAGGTGCGGGCGGTCGAGATCCCGTCGGCCAACGGCATCGGCACCGCCCGGGCGGTGGCGCGGCTGTACGGCGGCGCGGCCACCGGGGGAGCGGACCTCGGTCTCGGCGACGACACCCTCGATGCGCTGGCGGCGCCGGCGCTCGAGCCGAGCCGGGGCGCCCGCGACAAGGTCATGAACGTGGACGTGGCGTATTCGCTGGGGTTCTGTAAACCGGTGCCGCACTTCGCCTTCGGCTCCTCGGAAAAGGCCTTCGGAACTCCGGGCTTCGGCGGCTCGTTCGGCTGCGCCGACCCGGACACCGGCGTCGGGTTCGCCTACGTGATGAATCGGCTGGGCTTTCACCTGTGGAGCGACCCGCGCGAACTCGCCCTGCGGCAGGCGCTGTTTCGCGACGTGCTCGGCGTGCGTCCGCAGACGTGACGCCGGTGGAAATCCTTTTCGTCCGCTACGGTGAGGCTGCCGAGTTGCCTGGGGGACAGCCGGGAGATCCGCTGCACCAGCACCAGGAGGCGCCATGGTCAACCCGCCCCGCGGGGACGCACGATTCGACCGGGGCCTCAACCCGTCGGCGGCCGACTCCACCCCGGTAAGACCGTCGATCGCCGCCCCGCCCGCCGGCGCGCCCAACGTCGTCGTGGTGTTGCTCGACGACGTCGGGTTCGGCGCCGCGTCGACCTTCGGTGGACCGGTGCCGACCCCCGCACTGGACCGCGTCGCCGGCGCCGGGTTGCGCTACAACCAATTCCACACCACCGCGCTGTGCTCACCGACCCGCGCCGCACTGCTGACCGGTCGCAATCACCACAGCGCGCACATGGGCACCATCTGCGAGATCGCCTACGGATTCCCGGGTTACGACAGCCTGATCCCACAGAGCACCGCCACCGTCGCCCAGGTGCTGAAGATGAACGGCTACAGCACGGCGCTGTTCGGCAAGGCGCACTTCACCCCGATTTGGGAGATCGGGCCGGCCGGCCCGTTCGACCGCTGGCCGACCGGACTCGGCTTCGAGCGTTTCTACGGATTTCTGGGCGGGGACACCTCCCAGTACGAACCCGCGCTCTACGACCAGATCACGCCCGTCGAGCCGTACCTGGGACGCGACGACTACCACCTGACCGAAGACCTCGCCGACAAGGCGATCGACTGGATCCGGCTGCAGCAAACGTCCGCGCCGGACAAGCCGTTCTTCCTGTACTTCGCGCCCGGCGCCACCCACAGCCCGCACCAGGTGTGGCCGGAATGGTCGGACCGGTTCGCCGGCCAATTCGACGACGGTTGGGATGCGCTGCGGGAACGCATCTACGCCCGCCAGCTGGAATTGGGGATCATCCCCGCCGGCGCCGTGTTGACGCCGCGACCCCCGCAGATACCCGCATGGGCCGATTACGACGACCGCTACAAGCCGGTGGCCCGGCGGCTGATGGAGGTCTACGCCGGGTTTCTGGCTCACACCGACGCCCAGGTCGCGCGGGTCATCGACGCCGTCGACGCGTCAGGGCAGTGGGACAACACGTTGTTCATCTACCTGTGCGGCGACAACGGCGCATCCGCGGAAGGGACGCTGCACGGCGCGTGGAGCTCACCGGCCTTCCAGAACGGCATGCCCGAGGATCCGGAGTGGCTGCTGGCCCACATCGCCGACTTCGGCACGCCACGCTGCGAAAACCACTACAACGTGGGCTGGGCGTGGGCGCTCGACGCACCGTTTCAGTGGATGAAACAAGTGGCGTCCCACTTCGGCGGAACCCGCAATGGGCTGGCGATCTCCTGGCCGCGGGGCATCGCGGCGGCGGGGGAGCAGCGCAGCCAGTTCCACCATGTCATCGACATCGTGCCGACGATCCTGGAAGCCGCCGGCATCGAGATGCCCACGTGTGTCAACGGCGTCGAACAGAAGCCGGTCGAGGGTGTCAGCATGCGGTACTCGTTCGACGACCCTGCCGCAGCCGGGCGGCGGACCACCCAGTATTTCGAAATCTTCGGCAATCGCGCTGTGTACCACGATGGTTGGATCGCCTCGTGTTTTCACGGTCGACTGCCCTGGGTCCGCGCCCAGCGCGCAACGCCGTTCGGCGACACCGAACGCTGGGAGCTCTACCACCTCGCCGACGATTTCAGCCAGGGCGTCGACCTGGCGGCGCAACTCCCCGCCAAGCTCGCGGAGCTGAAGGCCGTATTCGATGCCGAGGCGCGGAAATACGACGTCTACCCGCTCAGCGACGCGACGCTGGCCCGCGCCTTCCCCGGCAACCGGCCGAGCCTGCTGGCCGAGCGCACCTCGGTCACCTACTACGCCGGGCAGGTGCGCATCCCCGAGCCCGTGACACTGAGCTACACCAGCACCTCTTTCGAATTGCGAGCACAGCTCGCCATTCCGGCGGGCGGCGCTCGGGGCGTGGTCATCTGCATCGGCGGCGCGATGGCCGGGTGGAGCTTGTACCTGCAACGCGGCATTCCCCGCTTCGCCTACAACTACCTGGGCCATGAGCTCACCACCATTGCGGCGACCGAGCCGCTGCCGGAAGGCCCTGTCGCGCTGGCCGTGTCGTTTGACTACGACGGCGGCGGACTGGGCAAAGGCGCCTCGGTGTCGCTGCGTGTCAACGACATGACCGTGGCCGGCGGCCGCGTCGAACGCACGGTTCCGTTTCGCTTCTCGATGAGCGGCGAGACGTTGGACGTGGGCACCGACACCGGCTCCCCGGTCGCGCCCTACGGGCACGATTTCCGGTTCACCGGTCGCATCGACCGCATCGACGCCACCGTGCATCCGCATCCCACCGACCTGGCCGCGGCGCTCGCCGAGGCGGAGATGCGCGCCGCGCTCGGGGCGCAGTAGTGCTCGCGATGTGGAGCGGCCTCGTCCCGCTGCTCCTCGGTTGTGCGCTGGAACCGATCGAAGTCGTCATCACGATCATGCTGCTGGGGACCCCGTCGCGTGTGCGGTCGGCCGGCGCCTGGGTTGCGGGGCACATCAGCACGCGCCTGCTGCAAGGCCTCATCTTCGGCACCATCCTGCATTGGGGAGCGCGTAGCGCCGACCCGGACCGCCCGCACCACTGGATCGCTGCCACCGCGCTGTTGGTGGTGGCACTGCTGCTGCTGGTCACCGCGGCGCGGGAGCTGTTGACGGACGACGATCCCGACGCACCGCCGCCGAAGTGGATGACCATGCTGACGTCGGCCACGCCCGCCAAAGCGTTCTTCATCGGTGCCGGGGTCATCGCCGTGTCGGTGAAAGCCTGGGTCTTCACGCTCGGGGCCATCAGCGTGATCGGCAACGCGAATTTGAGCCGGCCCGCCAATGTCGGTTCTTACGTCCTCTTTGTGGCGCTCGCCGCGAGCGTGAATCTCCTCATCGTCGTGGTGGCAGCGGTTTTCCCGGACCGATCGCGCGCCCTGCTGGACAGGGTCTTGGGTTGGCTGCAAGCACACGACCGGCCGATCGTGATCGCGCTGAGCGTGATCTTCGGGACATGGTTCGCGATCAAAGCCCTGCGCGGCTTCGGGATTCTCTAGGGACCTCGCCGGTCAGGCGGATGGCGTGGCCGCGCGCCGTCGCAACCAGAAGGTGTAGACCGCACCCACCGCGACGGTGACCAACCCGTAGAGGGCGACGGCCCCGTGTTCGTCCGCGTTGGGAAAGTTCACCGATGCGATGGTCAACGCCGTCGCGGGGTGACGGCAGCTGCTGGCGAATGCCAGCACCGCCGACGACTCCCGCTCGGGGCCCCCGAGCACGTGCCCCACGGCGACCGTGCTGCCCGCGAACAACACCATCGCCAGCAGCGTCGACTCACCCAGCAGCTTCCACATGCTCGGCGCCGCGGCGATCAGCAGAACGACCATCGCCACCGGCAGCGCCCACCGCTGCACGTGGTCGATCGGTCCCTCGATACGCGCCGCGAGGGCCGGCCAGCGCCTCCGGATCCCCATTCCCGCGACGAGCGGCGCCACCACCGACATCAGCATCAGCTCCGCGATCGCCCAGGGGCTCGCGACGTACTGGTGCCCGAACACGCGCGCGATCAACGGCGCGGCCACGGAGATCACCGGGACCGCGAGAACGGCGAGCACCAGCACGAGGCCGAGCCCGTATTGCGGGCGCCCGCCCGCCTTCTCGCCCCGCCGCGGCAGCAACGGCGGCAGCGGTGAAACCGCCAGGGTGACAAGCGCGATGGCCACCTGGGGGCGCAGGTCCAGCACCCCCACCAACACGCCCGCGATGACCGGCGCCACGACCAGCACGGCCAGCAAGGAGCGGGCCAGCAGATCCGGCAGGCGCAACAGGTAGGCGGCGTCGGCGAACCGCGCGGTCAACCCGTAACCGAGGATCACGACGAAGAGGCTGATCTGGAAGGCTATGCGTGCCGCATCGGCCATGCTCACACCGGTCAGCCTGCCACGCCGGCCTCAGCACGGTGCCGGGATGGTCGAGGACGCACCACGGGATGCGCGCGAGCCCGCGCCGGACGGCCCTGCAATGGCATCCTGGCCGTGTGGGTGTGCTCATCCGGTTGGCCGAGCTGTTGATCGTGCTCCTGCCCCTGGCGGGTGCGACCGTCGCGGCGGTGCGCGCGTTCGGGGCCAACCGCCGGCGCGCCGAACAGCAGTCGCCTCCCGAACGGACGGAGACACCGCCGACCGGTGACAATCACGTCGCGCAGTGGCGGTCGCTGCGCCGGATCCTCGAGGAGCACAGCCGCACCGACGCGCGCTGGCTCGCCTACGAGCTCGACGTCGCCAAGCTCCTCGATTTCCCGCTCATGACGGACATGCGCGATCCGCTCACGGTCGCCTTTCACAAGGCCAAGCTCCGGGCCGACTTCCTGCGCCCGGTCAAAGCCGAAGAGCTGCTCGACGACCGCGAGGCCACCGCCCAATACCGGCACGCGGTCGAGGATTACGTGACCGCCTTCAACGCCGCCGAGACCGAAGCGATGCGCAGGCGTCGCAGTGACTTCTCCGGGACCGACCAGCAGCGGATCGCGCGCGCTCAGAACCTGCTCCGGGTGGCGTCGGATCCCGCGGCGACATCGCAGGAACGCGGGCGCGCCTACGACTTGGCGCGCCGGGAACTCGACGGCCTCATCGTCTTACCGGCCACCACCCAGGCCGGCATCGAGCGGGGGATCTCCGGGGAGCTGGAGGGCTGACCTGCGAACCGGTTCGGCCGACCCGTCCGCGTTACGAGAGCTACGGGCAGGTGTATCCGCCGTCGATCACGATGTCGGAACCCGTCATGTAGCTGGAAGCGTCGCTGGCCAGGTAGAGGTACAGGCCGGCGAGTTCTTCGGGGCGGCCGATCCGCCCGAGCGGTATCTTCGGCTCCCACTGGCGGTGGTATTCGGTCAGCGGCTCCACGAGTTCGGTGAGGATGTAGCCCGGGCTGACGCTGTTGACCCGAATGTTGTGCGGCGCCAACTCGACGGCCATGGCCTTGGTCAGCTGGATCACCGCCGCCTTGGAGGTGCAGTAGTGACCGACTTGCTGCGGAACGTTGATGATGTGCCCCGACATCGAGGCCGTCGTGATGATGGCGCCGCCCCGCCCCTGTCGGACCATCGCCCTGGCCGCCGCTTGTGCGGTGAGGAAAACGCCTGTGACGTTGGTGCTCTGGATGCGTTCGAACTCTTCCGGCGACATGTCCAGCATCGGGTTCACGGTGATGATGCCGGCGTTGCAGACCGCGATGTCGACGCCGCCCAGCTCCGCGGTCACCCGGTCCAGCATCTCGCCGACCTGATCGGGTTGGGTCACGTCGCAACGGATCGGCACGACCTTGCCCTCGCCGTCCCCCGCGATCTCCCGGGCGACCCGGTCCAGGCTCTCGGGACGGCGCGCCGCGATGGCCACGTCGGCCCCCGCTTGCAGGTAGGCCTGGGCCACCTTCTTGCCGATGCCGCTCGATGCCCCGGTTATCAGGGCCCGCTTGCCGCGCAGATCGAACAACTTCAAGACGTTCATGCGATCTCCCCATTCAGACGAGCTACCTGTACCGGAAACACGTTCTAGTGTGTCCGCCATGGGCAAATTCACCAGGGCCGAAATCGAGCAAGCCGTCGAGAACTACACGCGGGTCGTGGAGGGGTGCAGCGCCTCGGGCGACTGGCGGCCGTTCGCCGATCTCTTCACCGAGGACGTCGTCTACACCGAACATCACTACGGGGTGTTCCGCGGCCGCGAGGCCGTGCGGGACTGGATCGTCGCCGTCATGGCGCCGTTCCCGCACATGCGATTTCCGTCCGGCTGGACCGCCTACGACGAGGACAACGACGCCGTCGTCGTGATGATCAAGAATCTGCTGGACCACCCGACCGATCCCGACGGCGAACCCTTCTGGTTCCCGAACTGGACGCGGCTGGTCTACGCCGGCAACGGCTTGTTCTCCAGCGAGGAAGACATCTATAACCCCAACCGGGATGCGCCCGGCGTGGTGGCCGCCTGGCTTCAGGCCGGCGGACGGCTCGAGTCAACCGAGATCCTGCAACCTCAGGCGTAGACGGTCCCACCCCCGCCGAGCGTGCAGGCTACGACGCTTCACCGGGGCGTGTCGTGTCGCGAAATGCGCGGTCGGCCCCGAAGGCGCCCCGGCGCCGCGATCGCACGGCCGCCAATGCCTGCTCCCAGGCCAGCTCCCAGGCCAGCATGGTGGCGGCCTTCATGGTGGCCGGCTTGACGCTGTCCCGGGACAGCAGCGCGGTGGCGGCCGCCTTCGTGGTCGCCGACGCCTTCGACACGTGGCCGGAGTCGAACGGCGGCTGCGGGTCGTATTCGATCGCGAGTTGGATTGCCTTGGCGCGGCTTTCTCCACCGATCTGTCCGGCCAGCCAGAACGCGAGGTCGAGTCCCGCCGACACCCCGGCGCTGGTAACGACGTTGTCCTGCCGCACGATTCGCTCGTCGCCCACCGGGACGGCGCCGAACGCCTTCAACGCCGGGACGGTCAGCCAGTGCGACGTGGCGCGCCGGCCGACGAGGAGGCCGGCCGCCGCCAGGATGACCGACCCGGAGCACACCGACGTCGTCCATCGGGCCGTCCGGTGGGCCTGCCGCAGCCAGTCCAGCAGCGCCTCGTCGCGGGCGTGCACCGGTGTGGAGGGGCCGCCCGGCACGAGAACGACGTCGGGCGAGGGCGTTTCGGCCAGCGAGTGGGTGGCCCCGATCACCAGCACGCCGGAGTCGGCGGTGATCGGCCCCGGCTGGTGCCAGACGAACCGCACTTCGGTGTCGTGCAGGTTGCGCAGCACCTCGTAGGGGCCGATCATGTCGAGCGCGGTGAATCCTGGATAGGTCACGATCGCGATCTGGGTCATGGGTGTCGTCCTCTCGGTTTCAGGCGTCTTTTCAGGCAAAGGCCTTGCGGTATTGGTCGGGCGGGATACCGACCCGGCGAAGGAAGTTGCGTCGCATGGTTTCCGCCGTGCCGAAACCGCATCGGGCGGCGATCGTGACGACGGTGTCGTCGGTCTCCTCCAACTGCCGCCGCGCGGCTTCGGTGCGGATCCGCTCGACGTACTGCCCGGGCGCCTCGCCGACCTCGGCGGTGAACACCCGGGTGAAGTGACGCGGGCTCATCGCCGCCCGGCGGGCCAGCTGGTCGATGCCGTGCTCACCGCCCGGTTCCGCCTCGATCGCCTCCTGCACGGCGCGGATCGCCTGTCGTTTGGCGCGCGGCATCCACACCGGCGCCGCGAACTGCGTCTGCCCGCCGGGGCGGCGCAGATACAAGACCAGCCACCGCGCGACGGTCTGCGCGACCTCGGTGCCGTGGTCGTCCTCCACCAGCGAGAGCGCCAGGTCGATTCCCGCGGTGACACCGGCCGCCGTCCACACGGTCTTCGAGCTGCGGAGGAAAATCGGATCCGCGTCCACGTCGATCGCGGGGAATTCGCGGGCCAACCGCCCGGCGAAGGCCCAGTGGGTGGTCACCCGCTGCCCGTCGAGCAACCCCGCCTCGGCCGCCAGGAACGCGCCCGTGCAGACCGTGACCACGCGACGGGCGGTCGCGGCGACGGCCTTGATCCAGCCGATCAGCTCGGCATCCGACCGCGCTTCCTGCACGCCGCCGCCGCCGGGCAGCACCACCGTGTCGATCTTTTCGCGGGGGTCGTCGGGTTCCGGCAGCGGCGCGGCGACGAAGGCGAGGCCGGTCGGGGTGGTGACGGCCCGCCCGTCCACGGAGGCCACGATGACGTCGTACCCGCCGCCGGTGAGCCGCGCCGCGCCGGTGAACACGTCGTGCGGCCCCACCACGTCGAGCGCCTGCACGCCGGGATACCCGGCGATGACCACTTTGCGAGCCATGAGGTCAAGTGTTCGGCACGCCGGGGCGTGTCGTCTACGACCTGCACCCCACGAATTAGGACATGGGACCTGACCCATGGCCGTCGCGACGGGCTTGGCAGACTGTCGGCATGGCACAGATAACGTTGCGTGGAAACCCGATCAACACCGTCGGCGAGCTGCCTGCCGTCGGATCTCCGGCGCCGGCCTTCAGCCTGACGGGCGGCGACCTGGGAGCGGTCAGTAGCGACCAGCTCGGCGGTAAAGCCGTGGTGCTCAACATCTTCCCGTCCGTGGACACGCCGGTGTGCGCGACCAGCGTCCGGACCTTCAACGAGCGCGCCGCCGCCAGCGGCGCCTCGGTGGTGTGCGTGTCGAAGGACCTGCCGTTCGCGTTCGCCCGCTTCTGCGGCGCCGAGGGCATCGACAACGTCAAGACGGCTTCGGCGTTCCGCAGCAGCTTCGGCGAGGACTACGGCGTCACCATGAGCGACGGACCGATGGCGGGTCTGCTCGCCCGGGCCATCGTCGTGGTCGGAGCGGACGGCAAGGTCGCCTACACCGAACTGGTGCCGGAGATCGCCCAGGAGCCGAACTACGACGCGGCGCTGGCCGCGGCGGGCTGATCCCCGGCTGACCGCAGCGGCGTCGTTTCCGACGGCAAGGGACCGCCGCGGCTAGGCCCCGGCCAGCCCCAGGCGATCGGCCGTGACCGCCAGCACTTCGCGGCACCCCGCCCACATCCGCTCGATGATGTCGGCGGCGGGCGGGATGTCCTGGATGCGGCCGGCCACCTGACCGGTGTTGGCGACGCTGGCGTCCATGTCCCCGTCGAAGTAGAGCCGCTGCACCCGCTGCAGCGCCGCGGCGCCATCGGCGGAAGACGTTGCGGCATCGAGCCTGTCGGCGGCGGCCGTCCGGATGACACGCATCATGCGTTTGCCGTCGAGGGGCAGCAGCACGGTGGACGTCTCGTCGGCCGCGACGACCGCCTGCTTCAGGTTGCCGTGGACCGGGGAATCCGCCGAGGCCAGCAGCCGCGTGCCCATCTGCACGCCCTCGGCGCCCAGCACGAACGCGGCCGCCATAGAGCGCGCGTCGCAGATGCCGCCCGCCGCCACGATCGGCACGTCGACGTGGGCCGCCACCAACGGCAGCAGCACCATGGTCGATGCACCGAATCGGTTCTTGAACCCGCCGCCCTCGACACCCTCGACCACCAGCCCGTCCACCCCGGCGTCGACGGCCTTGCGGGCCGCCGCGAGGGTGCCCACCACATGGAACACGGTGATCCCGGCGTCGTGGAGCCGGCCGGTGAACAGCGCCGGATCGCCGGCGGACGTGGTGACGAAGCGAATCCCGTTGGCCACCAAGAGATCCACGGTGCCCGGGTCGCGGTTCATGATCAGCGCGATGTTGGCGCCCACCGGGCGGTCGGTGAGGTCGCGGACGCGCCGTAGATCGGCCCGGCCCTGCTCGGAAGTGGTCTCGATGATGCCCAGCGCGCCCGCGTTGGACACCGCGGCGGCCAGCTGGGCGCCGGCGATGTAGGTCATCGGCGCCTGGATGATCGGGATGTCGATCCCGGCGAGTCCGCAGACCCGGTTGACCGTGTTCATGCGGACCTCGGGTCGATGAGGTCCCGGAAGCTCGCGGCGGGCTGGACCGTGGCCCCCAGGCTGAGCACGCGGTCGCTGAGCCCTTTGTCGGACGTCACCACACGAATATCGTGCGGTCGGGGAGCGGCCCGGACGCGTCGAACGATCTCGTCGTCCGCCGAGTCCGCGGCCGCCCTGGGCGCGTAGGCGATCTCGATCACCGACGCGGGTATGGCCGTCGACGGGGGCCGTTCGAACACGACGGTCACGTCGTCTCCCTGGGAGGCGGCCCATCGGTCGAGCCGCTCGGCCAGCGCGACCATGGCGCGGCCGCGGTCCTTCCACCAACCGTCCGGGCGGCTCCCGATCACGTTCATGCCGTCCACAATCCACCGCACGGCCCCTACGGTAAGGCGGCATGTCACACCGGCGCTCACGGCCCCGCACTCCGCGGCGCGCCGTTTCCATTCTCGGGCGTCAAGCGGTTGGTACGGTCACCGATATCAGCTGCCGCTGATGCCGTCGCAACGATGGGACTGGTGAATGACGTCGATAGCCGACACCGATGACCGGGTTGTGTCGCTGGCCCGCGGAATGCGCGAACTGGTGCGCGCCGAGGCCGCCGAATCCGAGCGGATGCGCACCCTGACCCCGGGGATCGTCGACGAGATGTGGGCCACCGGGCTGATGTCCGCGTTCAACCCGGCGGCGGCCGGGGGTGTGGAACCCTCGTTCGCCGAGATGATCGAGACCTGGATCGAAATGGCTTGGCAGGACGGCTCTTTCGGTTGGATCGGGATCGCCAACCTGCCCTCGTCGTTCGCCGCCGCGGCCTACCTGCCCGACGACGGTTTCGCCGAGGTGTTCACGGCGCACGACAACCGCGTCACCATGGGCGGCCAATTCTTTCCCAACGGTCAAGGGGCCGCCGTCGACGGCGGTTACCTGGTGAGCGGGTCGTGGAACTTCGGCTCAGGCACCGGCCACTCGCAGTACATCGCGGCGGGGTTCCTGCCGATGGACAGCGGCGAAATGCGCTGGATCAGCGAGGGCTTCCCCGAGATGCGGGTCGCGGTGATTCCCCGGGATCAGATCAGCTTCAACGACGGCTGGTTCGTCCAGGGCCTCAAGGGAACCGGGTCCTACGACTACAGCGCCCAGGAGGTGTTCGTGCCGGCGAGCCGCACCTTCGAGCTGTTCACGCGCCAGCCGCACCGGGGCAGCTCACCGGCCACCCGGATGGGCCTGATGCCGGTCACCGCCGCCGGGCACGCGTCGTGGGCGCTCGGCGTGGCGAAAAGCATGCTCGACGACGTCCAGGAGCTGGCGGCGACGAAGTTTCGGATGAGCGACATGGCGTCGCTGGCCAGCCGCCCGACATTCCAGAAGGGGCTGGCGCACCACCGCGCGGCCTGGCGCGCCGCCCGTCTGCTGGTGCTGGACGCGTTCACCACCGCCGAGGCCGCGGTCGCGTCGGGGGAGGAGCTGACGCCCGCGCTGCGCGCGGACATGCGGGTGGCCGCGGTCTACGCCACCGACACGGCCCGGAGCTGCTCGGAGTGGGCGCACCTGGTCGCCGGCACCAGCTCCATCCGCGAGGGCAGCCGGCTGGAGCGCGCCTTCCGGGACATCTACACCGGCACGCAGCACGCCTTCATCAGCGAGAAGGTGGCCATCGACGTCGCGCAGATCTGGCTCGGCATCATCGACGACCAGCCGGGGCTGTGACTCGCTGACCCGGTCGTCGGCTAGACCAAGCGTTCGCCCGGCTGTTGGTCGCCCGGCTCGTCGCGCTTGCCTTCGTCGGTGTTGCCGGCAAGCGACGAGGCCAGGCCCGGCCCGGCGGCCCCGCCGGCCGACGCCCCCTGGGCCAGCGAACCAAGCGAGCTGAGAGGTGCCGCACCGGCGCCCAGCAACGTCGACGCGGCGCCGGCGGCGGGCATCGCCGGGGCCGGGGTCGGCACCGTGGGCGAGGGGGTCGGCACCGTGGGCGAGGGGGTCGGCACCGTCGGTGAGGGGGTCGGCACCGTCGGTGAGGGGGCCGGCACCGTCGGCGCCGGGCCGGCGACCGGCCCTCCCCCGACCAGGTCGGCCAGTGGCGGCGTGCGGGGAGCCGAGCCGCCCGCCCCCGGCAGCACCTCGGCGCGCAGCAGTCCGCCGCCGCCCGTGGGCCCCAGGAAAGTCTGGCCAACGATCCGGCCGCCGGCTGAGTGCAAAGTGCCCGCCGCCTCTCCGTCGACCTGGGCGTACATCCGGGCGATGTCGGCAAACGCCACCCCCGTCCGGGCGATCTCTTCCTGGGCGGCGGTGTTGAGGGCCAGCATGGCGGTGCCCTCGGCGGCGAATGCCGTCGCGGCCAGCATCGAGACCTCGTCCACGCCGGCGGGAGCCAACGCGGTCACCGGCCCCGTCGCGGCGGCGCCGGAGGCCAGACCTTGGGTGGCGAGCTCCACCACCTGCAACCCGATGGCCCCCGCGGCCGGGTCATGTGACAGCGGTTCCATGTGCGTGTGCTCCTGTGCGAGCGATGAGCGCCGATACGTCGGGACCAGCTGCGCTGGGCGATGAATCAAGTCTAAGGGCGCCGGTTGGGTGCTGCCCACACTTTCGGGCGGGCCCGGCTGCCGCCCTCCCGTGCGAGCACACCACGCCGAACCTCGAAATCGTCGGCCCGCTCGGATCGTCGCCTACTATCAGCGCATGCGCGGCTCAAAGATCCTGATCACCGGCCCCACCGGTCAAATCGCCACCCCGATTGCACGGGCACTCGCGGCCGACAACGAGGTGTGGGGCATCGCCCGCTTCACCGATCCAGCGGCTCGGGAGGGTCTGCAGAAGTCGGGCGTCCACACCCAGACGGTCAACCTGGCGGCCGGTGAGTTCGGCGATCTGCCAAACGATTTCGAGTACGTGCTCAACCTGGCGGTGGCCAAGAGCGGGAACTGGGACAAGGATCTCGCGGCCAACGCGGAGTCGGTGGGCCTGCTCATGGCGCACTGCCGCGACGCGAAGGCGTTTCTGCACTGCTCGTCCGCCGCCGTGTATGACCCGCCCGGCGACGATCCCCGGACCGAGGATGCCGCCCTGGGCGACAACCACAAGCCCCTGTTTCCCACCTACTCCATCTCCAAGATCGCCGGGGAGGTGGTCGCCCGGTCGATGGCGCGGGTCCTCGGAGTGCCCACCACGATCGCGCGGCTCAACGTTCCCTACGGCGACAACGGCGGGTGGCCGTTCTACCACATGGAGATGATGCTGGCGGGCATCCCGATCCCGGTGCCGCCCGGGGCGCCCGCCCGCTACAACCCCATTCACGAGGACGACATCATCGCGACCATTCCCAAGTTGCTCGAGGTGGCCGCCGTCCCGGCGACCACGGTCAACTGGGGCGGCGACCAAACGGTCAGCATTCAACAGTGGTGCGGCTACCTCGGTTCACTGGTGGGCAAGGAGCCGGTCTTCGAGGTGAGCGAGCAGGCGCTGCGCGGCAATCCCACCGACAGCGCGCGGATGCACGAGCTCATCGGCGGCACGGCGGTCGGCTGGCGGGACGGGCTGCGCCGCATGGCCGCCAAGTTCCATCCGGAGCTGGTCGGCGCGTAGGCCCGGCAGGCAACCTGATCCGGATTCAACGGCTCCACTCGACACTCGCCCGGTAATCGACGGCGCCTAGCCGTTTTCGCGGCCCCACGGTCGTGCCCGTGAACGCGGTCCTTGACCGCTGCACGAGCACAATGCTAAGCAAGTGCTCAGCATTGGAACGCACTCGCGGCCGGACGGCCCGCGGCACGGGAGGGATCAGATGACGCTGCAGACGGTATTGGACGACCTGCGCAAGCGGCCGGGAACGGGTGACGTCATCGCGGTCATCGACCCCGCCACGGAGGAGACGATCACCGAATTCACCGACTGCGGGGAAGCGGCGGTCAACGACGCCGTCGCGCGGGCGAGGGCGTCGTTCGAGTCCGGCGTCTGGTCCGAGCTCCCTGGCCGCGAGCGGGCCAAGATCATGTGGCGCATAGCGGATCTGATCGACGAACACGCCGACGAGTTCGCTCAGCTCGACTCGCTCAACACGGGCATGCCCTTGATGCAGGCAACGCTGCAGATGTCGACCTGCTCGGAGTTCTTCCGCTACTACGCCGGTTGGTGTTCGAAGATCAACGGCGTCGCCTACGACGTGAAGACCGACGGCATCGCGACGGACGCCTTCGTCAACATGCACGCCTACACCCGCAAGGAACCGTACGGCGTGGTCGGGCTGATCTTCCCGTGGAACGGCCCGATCTTCAACGCCAGCGCCAAGCTCGCGCCCGCGCTGGCCGCCGGCTGCAGCATGCTCGTCAAACCCGCCGAGGAGACGCCGCTTTCGGCACTGCTGCTCGACAGGCTGGTCCACGAGGCCGGCGTACCCGAGGGCGTCGTCAACCTGTTGACCGGTTACGGCCACACCGCGGGCGCCGCGATCACCGCGCATCCCGACGTGGAGAAGGTCGCCTTCACCGGGTCCACCGAGGTCGGCAAGGAGATCGTGCGGGCGTCGGCCGGCAACTTGAAGAAGGTCACCCTCGAGTTGGGCGGCAAGTCACCGGTCGTGATCTTCGACGACGCCGACCTGGACAAGGCGATTTTGATGGCGTCGCTGGGCATCTTCGTCCACTCCGGCCAGGGCTGCGTGTGCGGATCGCGGATCTTCGCGCAGCGCGGCGTGTACGACCGCGTCGTGGAAGGCCTTGCCATGATGGCGAATACCTTCAAGCTGGGCGCGCCCAACGAGGAGGGCTGCGTCAGCGGCCCGCTGATCAGCCACAAACAGCTGAGCCGCGTCATGGGCTTCATCGATGAGGGCCGCAGCGACGGGGTCGAGGTGGTCACCGGCGGCTACCGACTGGACCGCAAGGGCTACTTCGTGCACCCGACGGTGCTCACCAACGTCGATCCGGGCATGCGGCTCTACCAGCAGGAGATCTTCGGGCCCGTCGTCACCATCCTGCCCTTCGACGACGAGGACGAGGCCGTGGCGATGGCCAACGACACCACCTACGGCCTGGCGGCCACCGCCTGGACGCAGGATGTCGGCCGGGCTCACCGGATGCTCAAGCGCCTGCACGCCGGCAGCGTTCAGGTCAACTGCCAGTTGGTCTTCGACCACGACGTGCCGTTCGGCGGCCACAAGCAGTCCGGTTGGGGGCACGAGTTCGGTAAAGAGGGCATCGACATGTACATGAAGACGAAGTCGGCCTGGATCCAGCTTTAACGCGCGGCGTCAGACGGAAGGCGCTCCACAGCGCGAACGCGCCGGCGCGTCACCTCGCACCAAGTGCGGGGCCGCGAACCGGCTACCGGTCCCAAGAGACGCTGCGACGAAGGCATGCTT
Organism: Mycobacterium europaeum; assembly: GCF_002102155.1. Taxonomy (GTDB): domain Bacteria; phylum Actinomycetota; class Actinomycetes; order Mycobacteriales; family Mycobacteriaceae; genus Mycobacterium; species Mycobacterium europaeum. The sequence continues at coordinate 39,345 of NZ_LQOU01000006.1, read as the reverse complement.
GCGGGCAGACTGCTGCTGGTGGGTCAATTCAGGGGAGCACCCGTGACGCCGCGGGTCAGCCTGGTCTGCTTCTCGAATCGAGGAAGGAAACGGTCCTGATGATCAATCCGATCAAGCTGGCCGAGCAGGTGGTCGAATCGGTTCTGGCCGTGGGCGGCATCCGGGTCGGTACCGAGGAGCCTACCTACACGCACCATCCAGTCACCGACGCCGTCGAGATACGCCGCTACGGTCCGCGGATTGCCGCCGAGACCACCGTCGACGCCGACCAGATCCGCGCTCGCGACGTCGGGTTCCGGCGGTTGGCGGGCTATATCTTCGGCGGCAATCGGGGCGACCAATCGATCTCGATGACGGCGCCGGTCAGTCAGCAGTCGATCCGTCGCGGCAAACAGATCGCGATGACCGCCCCCGTCGTCCAGTCCGCAGGCACCGAGACCGGTTGGACGATCCGGTTTTTCATGCCCGCGAAGTGGACATTGGAGACCCTTCCCATGCCCAAGGATGATCAGGTCCGCCTCGTCAGCGTGCCGCCCGCCACGGTGGCGGTGCTGCGATTCAGCGGCGACCGCGGGCCCAAGGCGGTCACCGCCCGCACGAACGAACTGTTGAAGATATTGCAGGAGCGAGGAATTCAACCGGCCGGAGATCCCGAGGCCTGGTTCTACGACCCGCCCTGGACGTTGCCGATGCGGCGCCGCAACGAGATCGCGATCCCCGTCGATCCGGCGTCCGCACCGGGCTAGCCCGCATGGAACGGCACATCGGCCCGTTCATCGTGACGGCGGGAATCCTCATTGCGCTGCTCGGCATCCTGGTGTGGGCCGGCGGATTGTCGTGGTTCGGTCGCCTCCCGGGGGATATTCGGATCGAGCGCGGAAACGTACGCGTCTACGTTCCGGTGATGTCGATGCTGTTGGTGTCGGTCGCGGCGACGGTCGTGGTCTCGCTGGTGCGCTACATGTTTCGGCGATGACGCGTCGCGCACCGGCCACCGGTTACGGTGTGGGGAAATGATCCCTCCGGACGGACAGAAGGTCGACGCCGGGATGCTGACCGACGTGTCGGAGACGGCGCTGCTGACCCTGAACGGAAGGGCACACCAGGCCGCGCACCCGGACCCGATCATCGACGATCCGATGGCCGTCCAACTCGTCGGCTCCATCGACTTCGACTTCGAGAAATTCGGGCGCAAGGGCCAGGAGATGGCGCTGCGCTCGCTGGCCGTCGACCGGTGCGCGGTCGAATACCTCACCGCGCACCCCAAGGCGACCGTCGTCGCGCTCGCGGAGGGTTTCCAGACGTCCTTCTGGCGCCTCGACCGCGCCCTGCCCGACGCGGAATTCAGGTGGCTGTCGGTGGATTTGGCCCCCGTCGTCGACCTTCGGAAGCGCCTGCTGCCGCAGTCCCGGCGGATCAGTCACCTCGCACAATCCGTCCTCGACTACAGCTGGATCGACCGTGTCGACGGCGACAACGGCGTGTTCGTCAGCGCCGAAGGTCTGCTGATGTACCTGCAACCCGAGGAGGCGCTGGGACTGATCGCTGCGTGCGCCAGAAGCTTTCCCGGCGGCCAGATGTTCTTCGACCTCCCTCCGACCGCCATCAAGATGGTCGCCCGGCAGGGGCTGCGTTCGTCCAAGCGCTACCGGGTGCCGCCGATGCCGTTCAGCCTCTCCGTGGGCCAACTGGAGAAATGGGCTCGGACCGTGCCCGGCATCCGCGCCGTGCACGATGTCCCGATGCCCGCGGGCCGGGGCATGTTCTTCGGGACGCTGTACCCCGCGTTGTGGCGGTTCCCGCCGATGAAGCCCTACCGCGGGGTCTACGCCCTGCTCGACTTCGGCTGATTATCAGCCGACCTTGACCACCAGCTTGCCGACGTTCTTGCCGTCGAACAGCATGTTGATCGCCGTCGGCAACTGCTCGAACCCCTCGACGACGGTCTCGAGCGGCGTGAGCCTTCCGGCCTCGATCAGGCCGGCGATCTCGCTGATCGCTTCCGGCGCGCGCCCGAAGTGGTCCAGCACGATGAAGCCCCGCAGGGTGGCGCGCTGGATGAGCAGGTTCCCGAACGCACGCGGACCCGGCGGGGGGTCCGCCGCGTTGTAGCCGGAGATCAGGCCGCACAGCGCGACGCGGGCGCCGATGCTGAGCCGGGCGAAGATCGCATCCATGAGGTCGCCGCCGACGTTTTCGAAGTCGACGTCGATGCCGTCGGGTGTCGCCGCGGCCAATTGGGCGGCCCAGTCGTCGGCACGGTGGTCGACCGCCGCGTCGAACCCCAGCCGGTCGGTGAGCAGCGCGCATTTCTCGGGCCCTCCGGCGATTCCGACGACACGCGCTCCAGCGTCCTTGGCGAGTTGGCCGGCGACCGAGCCGACCGCACCGGCCGCCGCGGAGATGACGACGGTCTCGCCGGGCTGCGGCTTGCCGATATCGCGGATCCCGATCCACGCGGTGAGCCCGGTCATCCCCAGCGCACCGAGGTAGGCGCTCGGCGAAATGCCCGGCGCGACCTCGACGGGATTGACCAGCGACGTGTCCGAGATGACCGCGTACTCCTGCCAGCCGAGCAGGCCTTGCACCCGCTGACCGACGGCGTAGGTGGAACTCTTCGACGCGACGACCTCGCCGAGGGCACCCGCTCGCATGACCTCGCCGATGCCTACCGGAGGCAGGTAGGACGGGGTGTCGTTGATCCACATGCGGTTCGTCGGGTCCAGCGAGATCCAGTCCACCCGCACCAGCGCCTCGCCGTCGCCGACCTCGGGGATCGCCTCTTCGGTCAGTTCGAACGTTCCGGGGCCGATGCGCCCGACGGGACGTTCACGGAGCAGGAAACGACGGTTTCGTCCGGTCATTAGCGCACCGTACCCTCCACGCGCGTGCGCGTTCTACCCTGCACAAAGGGGCGCCGCTCGACCGGAGGTGGACTCGATGAAGGTGATGCCACGACTCGTCTTCGTGTCGATCGCAGTGGGGGCGCTGGCGGTGTCCGCGCAGCCCGGGGTCGCGACCGCCGATCCGCCACCGACCCAGGTGATCACCGTGGTGGCCGTCGGTCCCGGCGGCCAACCGATCAACGGCTACAAGGAAACGCCTCCCGAGGGCAACGTCGTCGTCGTCAACGACTGCACCACCCCGTCGCCGTCGGCGGTGGCCGACGACGTCTACTACTGCTCACCCAGCGCAGCCGGCGCGGGCACCTGCTGGCCGTCGACACCCGGATCGCTGTTGTGCGTGAACGATCCCTGGCAGCAGCGCCTCCATCGGGTCAGCTACGACGGCCCGCTCCCGCCCGTGCGGCCGGGCGCGACGCCGGACCCGTTCGCGCTCACTCTGGACGACGGAACCCGCTGCCTGCTGCGCAACGGTGGCGCGTGGGGCGGACGCGCCGATGGCTACGTCGGCGTTTACGGCTGCGGCGGCCCCGGCAGCGGCCTCGCCGTGCTGTGGCTGCCCAGCCAGGGGCCCGGATCCTGCATCGACCGCTCCGCTCCGGCGTGGACCGTCAAGGTCGGCCGCCTCGGCGCACCGGACGCCGTCCTTCCGCCGCCGGCGACCCGCGCCGTGACCGAGGCCTGGCTCGCCGGGGGCAGGGCTGGACAGTAGGGCGGCACCGGGGCTGCTATAACGCAACGTATGTCAGGCGACGCGCACACCATCACCCATGTTTCCGATACCGCCCGGTGGACGGCGTTGCACCGGGCGACCGAATCGGCCCGCCCCGATGCGCTGTTCCGCGACCCGCTCGCCGAACGCCTCGCCGGCGAACACGGCCGCGCGATCGTCGACAACGTTCGCTGGACGGATCGCAGCGGTTTCTGGCTGGTCGCCCGCACCAAGCTCATCGATGACGCCATCGCCGACGCGCTCGCGAACGGCTGCGACCGGGTGCTGAATCTGGCCGCCGGCCTGGACACCCGGCCCTACCGCTTGGACCTCCCCGCTGATCTCACCTGGATCGAGGCCGATCTGCCCAAGTTGCTCGAGGAGAAGACGCAAGTACTCGCCGATCAGACCCCGCGCTGCCAACTCCGGCGCATAGCGGTTGACCTCGCCGACCCGCACGCCCGAGACGCGTTCTTCAACGACGCGCTCGACGGCGCGTCGAAGGCCTTCGTGCTGACTGAGGGTCTGTCGATGTATCTCGAACCCACCGCCATCGCCGGGCTTTCGGATGCGATCAAGCGCCCCGAAGTCGCGTGGTGGATGCTCGATTTCGCCTTTCCCGGCCTGAAGAAGCGAATCAACAAGAACGTCGCCGGAATCTCGGAGAACGCGCCGTTCAAATTCGCACCCGACAACGGGCTGGCCTTTTTCGAAAACCTTGGTTGGCGGACGGTAGAGGCGGAATCGGTACTGGTGGCCGCCCACCGATTGCATCGCCTACCGATCTGGATGCGCCCGCTTGCCTGGCTGCCTCGACCGGATTTGCGCCGTCCGGGCGGCAGATCCTCGAGTGCGGTGGCCCTGCTGGTTCATGAGCCGGGCAGCGACTAGCCAGCTAGCAACCCGCACAACCGATTTGCTTCGCCGCTAGGCGGGCGTGCGCGCTTCTCCGTGGGGTTAATCCGGCAGGTCTGGCACCTTACGCCGGCACGACGATTTGGAGTTCGGGCCACTTTGCACTGCGGACGTGATGCGCCGGTCTTAATATCGCCGCATGCGCATCACGGTCAAATTCGACCTGGGTTTCAAATATCCCGAACTCGAGCAGCTGTGGCGCATCGCGGATAACCTTGGTTTCGACGCGGTGTGGGATTACGACCATTTTTACGGTCCGATGGAACACACCGACCCCACCTTCGAGGGATGGACCACGCTGGCCGCCATGGCCGTTGTGACCCGGCGGGCGCGCATCGGTTGTCTGGTGCCCGGCGTGACCTACCGGAACCCGGCGATTCTCGCCAAGATGGCGGTCACCGTCGACCACATCTCCGGCGGGCGGCTCAACTTCGGGATCGGCGCCGGGTGGCACGAGGCCGAGCATCGCGGCTATGGGATCCCGTTTCCCAGCCCGGGCACCCGCGTCGCCATGGTCGACGAGGCACTGACAGTGATCCGTCGGCTCTGGGCCGAGGAATCGGTGAACTTCGACGGCAGGTTCTTCACCCTTCAAGAGGCGCTCTGCGAACCGAAGCCCCTGCAGCGCCCACACCCGCCGATCGTGATCGGCGGCACGGAACCGAAGATGTTGAGCGTCATCGCGCGTCACGCGGACATGTGGAACATGCCGGGACACGAGGGACCCGAACGATGGGGCGCGGTGAACGGCCGGCTCTCCGAGGCCTGTGCCGTCGTGGGACGCGACCCAAGCGAGATCGAGCGCTCCGCGCAGGTATCACTGCATCCGGCGGAATCCGGCCAGGTGGAGGAGCAACTTGCGCTGTTGTCCGAATTCGAGCAGCTCGGCTGCCAGCACATGGTGTTGGCCTTCCGGGAGGCGCCAACACTGGCACTGCTCGAAAGCTGCCGAGCTCTCGACTACCAGACCCGTATCCAGTCGACGAGCATGCTGGCGGGATAGGTTCCGGGCCCGGGATCGCCGCCGCCGGAGCCGGCGACCGCCAGGTTGAACACCGGATAAACCGTGTAGCCCGGCGCGTTGAAGGGCCAATCGGGCAGCGAGCTCGCCGGTACGTCGAAGTAGGGCTGGGCGCCTTCGGCGTAGTCCTTCCAGAATCGAATACCGGCCGCGTCCCACTGGGTGCGCCAGGTGTGCCAGGCGCTGTCCATCGCGATGTTGTGGGTCTTCCATTCGCCGCCGTTAGCTTTCGCGTGGACCGTGGTGGCCGAGGGCCAGCTGCCGTTGCCGTACCACTCCATGACGTCGATCTCGCCCTGGTCCTCATTGCCGAGCCAGTACGCAGGCCAGGCGCCGGCGGTCAGGCAGTTGAGTTTGATGCGGGCCTCCCACGTGTGGCCGACGCCGCCGCGCCAGAGGCCTTGCACCTTGCCGCTGTAGTAGGTCGGGCCATCCTTGGCGGCGAGCAACACGAGGTTGGAGTTGCCGTCGACGAAGACGTTGCGCCGGTCGTCGCGGTACTGCCCGATGTGCTCGGGCTGTTCCCAATAGGTCGGGTCCTTGATGGTCTCGCGGGCCTTCGCCACCGTCCACTTCGAGGCGTCGGGGGCCGAGCCGGCGGGACCGTCGAACTCGTCGTGAAAGACGTAGCTGCCGGTCTGGCCGCTGGGCGCCGCCGGAGCGGGAGGACGGTCCGCGGGCGAATCCCGTCCCACGGGGTGGGCCAGGGCGTGCGGCGCAGGCAGCGCGGCTGCCAGCAGGCCGATCCCGGTCGTCAAAATGATGCGGCGGCGATCCATCTCGGGCATACGCAAGGGACCATAGCAGCCGCCACCGTGCGGAGCCGAAACACCGAAATGTGTCGGTGGCCGCCGCTAACGTTTCGTTTCGTCGCCGGGCCAGCACGGATGGCGGCACGGCGGTGGTTGAACGATTAGTCGAAATTCATGGCTAATTCTCAACTTCACGGATGGTTTGGTCTCAGGATCGGCCGGGCATTCTGAGATCACAAGCCGATAACCACCGCTATTACGGGTTGTGCTGAGAGGAGTTAACGATCGTGGCTGAAACAACGGGAGCGACGGTAATTTTCCTTCAGTCCCATCCGTTATGGACCGCGGCCCAGCGGCACGAGCGCGAGCGTCGTGACGCGATGCGCCGTCATCCCGCTTTCCGCTCCCGGCAGTGCGCCGCGATTCCCGGCGGCGAGGTCATTCCGCTCATGCGCGAGTTCAAGTTCTACTCGAGCACCAATACCCCGGCCTGACATTTCTCCGCGCAAATTGCGGAAAAGCGGCCGCGCCAGTTACTCGGGCGCCAACGAGTTAGCGTGGCAGCGGCAACGACCCGCCGACCCCTGCACCGTTTCGGATGACGGCTGAGCTTCCGGGCGCAGCGCGGCCCACCAACGCTTGCGGCCTCGCCGCGATTTTTCGAATTGTGGACGGGGAGAGGCGGTATCCAATCATCGTGGTATTCGCGCCACACCTGCGCTGCCTGGCCACCTAAAGGCTCGCGAGCCGCCATCGCGACGGGTCTCCGCGGCGCAGCGCTGGAAAGCGTTGGGGCCGTTCGGCCCTTACTTCGCACCCAGTGACCGTGCCAGGGTGGACCGTGAAATTGCCGTATGCGGGGAGGCAGAGTTGACACACGCCGGCGAATTGACGGGCGCCACAACAGGCTTGACATCAGCCGAGGCGCAACAGCGGCTCGAAAAATACGGGCCCAACGAGATTGCCGAGCGGCACCGCAATCCGGTGCTGGAGTTTCTCGGGTATTTCTGGGCACCGATCCCGTGGATGATCGAGGTCGCGCTGGCGTTGTCGCTGGCCGCCCGGCACTGGACCGACGCGGCGATCATCGGGGTGTTGCTGGCGATGAACGGGTTGGTGGCGTATTTCGAGGAGCACCAGGCGGCCAACGCGATCGCCGCGCTCAAACAGCGGCTGGCGACCTCCGCGCGGGTGCTGCGCGACGGCGCGTGGGTGACGGTGGCGGTGCGCGAGTTGGTGCCCGGCGACATGGTGCGGGTGCGGCTGGGCGACGTAGTTCCCGCCGACCTGCGGGTGCTGGACGACGCCACCCTCGAGGTGGACCAGTCCGCGCTGACCGGCGAGTCGCTGGCCGTCAGTCGCGGGCGGGGCGACGACCTGTTTTCCGGGTCGGTGCTGGTGCGCGGGGAGGCCGACGCGCTGGTCTGTGCGACCGGCGCGGCGTCGTTCATGGGCAAGACCACCGCGCTGGTGGAAAGCGCGGGCACGGTCAGCCACTTCCAGCGCGCGGTGCTGCGCATCGCCAACTACCTGATCGTGATCGCGCTCGCCCTGGTCACCCTGACGGTCGCGGTCTCGCTGGTTCGGGGCAACCCGGTGCTGCAGACCCTGGAGTTCGCCCTGGTCGTCACGATCGCCTCGATTCCCGTGGCGCTGCCGGCGGTGCTGTCGGTGACCATGGCCATCGGCGCGCGCCAGCTTGCGCGTCACGAGGCCGTGGTCAGCCATCTGCCCGCGGTCGAGGAACTCGGCGGCATCGACCTGCTGTGCTCAGACAAAACCGGCACCCTGACCCAGAACCGCCTGGCGCTCGCCGCGCGGTGGACCGCCACCGCCGTCAGCGACGACGAACTGCTCGAGGCGGCCGCGCTGGCCTCGCGTGCCGAGGACAACGACCTCATCGATCTGGCGGTGCTGGCGGCCGCCGGACAACCACCGGCGCAGCGGGTGGCCCAGTTCGTTCCGTTCGATCCGGTCAACAAGCGCACCGAGGCGCTGGTGCACGGCGCAGGGGGCAAGACCTTCCGGGTCAGCAAGGGCGCACCACAGGTCATCGCCGCCCTCTGTGGCGGTGATGGCGCGTCCGCGGAGGTCGACGGCGTGGTCGAACGGTTCGCCGGCCACGGGTACCGGGCACTCGGCGTGGCGAAGACCGACGGCGACGACACCTGGCGGCTGATGGGTGTGCTGGCTTTGGCGGATCCGCCCCGCGAGGACTCCGCGGCGACTATCGCCGCCGCACGGGAACTCGGCATCGACGTCAAGATGGTCACCGGAGATCAGGTCGCCATCGGCCGCGAGATCGCTCGCCAGGTCGGCCTGGGCGACCAGATCCTCGATGCCGCCATCCTCGACGGCGCCGCTGACGACGAGCTCGGCGCCCGGGTGGAGGCGACGGACGGCTTCGCACAGGTGTTTCCCGAGCACAAGTACCACATCGTGCGGCTATTGCAGGCCCGCGGGCACATCGTCGGAATGACCGGCGACGGCGTCAATGATGCCCCCGCGCTCAAGCAGGCCGACGCGGGCATCGCGGTGTCCGGGGCCACCGATGCGGCGCGCGCGGCCGCCGACGTGGTCCTGCTGGCGCCGGGGTTGTCGGTGATCGTGCGCGCGATCGGTCTGGCCCGCGAGATCTTCGCCCGGTTGACCAGCTATGCCACCTACCGCATCGCCGAGACCATCCGGGTGCTGCTGCTGATCACCCTGGCGGTGGTGTTCATGAACTTCTTCCCGGTCACCGCGGCGATGATCGTGTTCCTGGCGCTGCTCAACGACGGCGCGATCCTGTCGATCGCCTACGACCACGTGCGCGGCTCACCCAGGCCCGTCAAGTGGGACATGCGCGCCGTGCTGACCATCGCCACCGTGCTGGGTGTCATCGGCGTCGTCGCGACCTTCACGCTGTTCTTCCTCGCCGACAGGGTCTTCGGGCTCAGCCACGACCTCATCCGCACCATGATCTACCTGAAGCTGTCCGTCGCCGGTCAGCTGACCATCTTCCTCACCCGTTCCCGCGGCCCGTTCTGGTCGCGGCCCGCACCCGCACCGCTGATGGTGGGGGCGGTCATCACGGCTCAAACCATCGCCACCCTGATTGCCGTCTACGGCGTGGCCATGGCGCCGCTCGGATGGCGGTGGGCCGGCCTCGTCTGGGGCTACTCGGTCGTGTGGTTTCTCTTCAATGACCGGCTCAAGCTCGCCGCTTATTGGGTGCTAAATCACAGCTCCAGCCGCGCTAGGTGAAACCGCGGATGCCCCAGGCTGATTCGTCGCGTCAAAGCTTAGCGGCTTAGCTGTGCCGCCCTGGCTCGAATTCCTGGTGGTGGGTGCGGCGCTGGGCGCGCTCAGCGGTGTGTTCGGCGTCGGTGGTTCATCACTGGCAACGCCGTTGCTGTCGCTGCTCGGGCTGCCCGCATTGATGGCGGTGGCTACGCCGCTTCCCGCGACACTGCCGACGGCTCTGGCCGCCGGCTGGCCTTACCTGCGCAAGGGCCATGTTCGCCCCCGGGCGGCGTTGTGGTCGTTGCTCGGCGCGGTCCCCGCCACCGTGGGGGGCGCACTGCTCTCGCCGCTGGTCGGTGGCGACCCGTTGCTGATCGCCTCCGGTGTGGTTCTGATCGCCGTCGGGGTAAGGGTATTGCGTCCGGTGTCCGACCGGGATCGTCGCATTGGGGAGGCACGGCGGAAGAATCGCGTCCGGTTGGTGGCGGTGTCTGCGGGGGTCGGCCTTCTCACCGGGTTGCTGGCGAACGGTGGCGGTTTTCTTCTCGTTCCGATGTTCCTGCTCTTCTTCGGATTGACGATGCCCCAGGCCGCGGGGACGAGCCTGGCGGTGATCAGCGTGCTCGTCATTCCAACCACCGCCACGCATTGGGCACTGGGGCATATCGATTGGTCGGTGGCCGCGGCGCTCACTCTCGGTGCCGCGCCGTCCGGCACGGTGACCGCCCTGTGGGCTCAGCAGATGAGTGCCAGGAACGTGCAGGCGGCTTTCGGCTGGTTTCTGATCGCCAGCGGGACTGCGTTTACCGTGTATCGCCTGGCCGGCTGAGCAGTTCGACGGTGCCGCCGTCGGTCAGAGCTTGCCGGCGACGAAATCGGCGGCCTGGTTGGCCATGCCGGCATCGATGTAGGCGCCGGCCAGGTGTTGTGGCCAGTTCGCTTTCCAGGTATTCGGGTCGGCCGGGTTGCAGATGGGGTCGGCGCCGTGGCACAACTCGATGGTCCGGTCGTTGTAGACCGGGCTGAAGTTGGTGATCGGCCCCACCCACTGGCTTCCGTTGCCGAACAACGCCACGGCCGCGATGTGCTGATCGGCGCCGGGCGGCAGGGGGCTGTCGAAACCGAACGCGCTGATGGGTGCCGCGAGCACGACGTCGGTGACGGCCGCCCCCAGCGAGTAGCCGCCGAGCACCAGCCGGGTGTTGGGGCAGTTGGTGATCATGTCCTGAACATGGCGGCTCATGTCGTTGGCACCCTGCGCGACCTCGGTATCGGCCGGATAGTTGACGGCATACACCCCGATGTTCTTGTTGACCTTGGATCGCAGCGCACTGATGAAGGCGTTGCCCAGCGCCCCCGGTCCCGGCGATTCCATGCGCCCGCGGGCGAACACCACCTGCACCGGGGGGCAACTGGCCGCGGCGGCGCTCGGGATGCCGGACGACGGCACCGCGGCAGGCAACACCACGACGGCCGCGGTCAGGACGGCCGCCGAACCGATTTCACCGAGTCTGCGGGCAAGCACAGCATGATCGTAAAGCGGTCTCGCCACCCCCGCTGGGCTTAGGTGTAGCGGCCAGACCCGATGGTGCGGCGGCGACGACGACCACCGCGCCGGCGCTGTCGCCGGGAACGATAGGTTCAGCTGATGAGTCACGTCGATGCGGGCGCACCCGAGCGCTTGTTTGCGTTGGCCGAGCAGGTGCAAGGTTTCCTGCCCGCCGACGAGGGCCGCGCCCTCTACGACGCCGCGCTGCGCTATCTCGACGGCGGCGTAGGGGTCGAGATCGGCACGTATTGCGGCAAATCCACGCTGTTGCTCGGCGCCGCCGCCCAACAGAGGGCCGCCGTGCTCTACACGATCGACCACCACCACGGCTCCGAGGAGCACCAGGTCGGCTGGGAGTACCACGACGCCTCGCTGGTGGACGACGTCACGGGACTGTTCGACACATTGCCGACCTTCCGCCGCACGCTGGATGCCGCGGGGCTGGACGACCACGTCGTTGCGATCGTGGGCAAGTCGCCGGTCGTGGCTTCCGGGTGGCGCTCGCCGCTGCAGTTCTTGTTCATCGACGGCGGCCACAGCGAGGCCGCTGCGAACCAGGACTTCGACGGATGGGCGAAGTGGGTGAGCGTCGGCGGTGGACTGGCCATCCACGACGTGTTCCCGGACCCCAGGGACGGCGGGCGACCCCCGTATTACATCTACTGCCGCGCAATCGATTCCGGCCAGTTCCGGGAGGTTTCGGCCACCGGTTCGCTGCGGGTCCTCGAACGCGTCAGCGGTCAGCCGGGCGAAGCGATCTAGAGTCGACGGTCACCGACCCGGCCCGGCGGCCACGCATTCGCAGTCGAAGTCCGTTTGCAGGCCCATCGGCAGCCCGTGGCCGCGGAAGATCCCGGCGCCGGCGGTGGTGTCCGACAGCGCGTCGGCGGCGAGGATCATCGCCGCTCCCGTCCACGTGGTGCGCTCCTCGGGCCACCGCTTTCCGTCCGCGAACACCAGGCCCGTCCAGTACGAGCCGTCCTCTTCGCGCAAGTGCTGCATCGCGCCGAACTGCCGGTGGGCTGCCGACCGCTGGCCGATGGCGTCGAGCGCCATGACCAACTCGCACGTCTCGGCACCGGTGACCCAGGGCCTGTCGACTACGCACCGAATGCCCAGGCCGCCGACCACGAACTCGTCCCACCGCTGTTTGATCCGCGCGGCCGCCTCCGGCCCGCGCAACGCGCTGCCGAGGATGGGGTAATACCAGTCCATCGAGTAGCGGTCTTTTTCGGTGAACGCTTCGGGGTGAGCGGCGATCGCGTGCCCGAGGCGGCCCAGCGCCAGTTCCCACTCCGGCTGCGGTTCACCGATCAGGGCGGCGAGCGCCAAGGCGCACCGGATGCTGTGGAAGACGCTCGCGCAGCCGGTCAGCAACGCTTCCTGCAGGGGACCGGCTTCGCTTCGGGCCCAACAGATCTCGCCGTAGCCGACCTGCAGGTCGATGACGAAGTCAATGGCCTTGTGCACGACCGGCCACATCTGGGCGGCAAAGCGCCGGTCACCGGTGACGAGCACGTGGTGCCAGACACCGGTGGCGATGTAGGCGCAGAAGTTGCTGTCGCTGTTGGCGTCTTCGACGACCCCCGCGCGCAGTTGGATGGGCCAGGAGCCGTCGGGCCGCTGGGTGCGGCGGCTCCACTCGAACGCCGCGTGCGCCGGTTCCAGCAGTCCGGCGACGGTGAGCGCCATGGCGCACTCGACGTGATCCCACGGATCGGTGTGGCCGCCCTCAGACCAGGGGATGGCTCCCGAGGATTCTTGGAGGGCTGCGATCGACAGCGCGGTCTGGCGGCATTGCTCCGGGCTCAGGACACCCGGGACCGATGGCGGGTTAGACCGACGCAACTGCATACCCCACAGTCGCTGGGCGCTCGGCGGTCGGCTGTTTGACGAAGTACATCGCCACGCTCTTGCCGACCAGGGGATTGAGCAGCGATTCCGCCAGCTGCGTTATCTTCGGCCGCTGCATCAGATCCCACACCAAGAGTTTGTGGTATGCGGACACGGCGCGGTGATCGGTGTTCGACACGCCCACAGCGCATTTGAGCCACCAGAAGGGGGAGTGCAGCGCGTGGGCGTGGTGAGCGTGCGTCAATCGCATTCCGCCATCGAGGATCTTGGCGCGCAGTTCGCTGGCGCGGTAGATGCGGACGTGGCCGCCCTCGTTGCTGTGGTATTCGTCGGACAGCAGCCAACACACCTGCTCGGGGAGCCAGCGCGGAACGCTGACCGCCAGGGTGCCGCCAACCTTGAGCACCCTGATCAGTTCGGCGATGGCGGCGTCGTCGTGCAAGATGTGCTCGAGGATCTCCGACGCGATCACGCAGTCGAACGTCCCGTCGGCGTACGGCAATTTCAGCGCGTCACCGAGCACCGCCGTCGCCGACGCCCCGGCGGGCGCCTCACCGGCCTCGGCCATCGCGCGCAGAATGGTGTCGACTGAACGCAATTCGTCCGCATCGCGGTCGAATGCAACAACGTCCGCACCGCGCCGATACGCCTCGAAGGCGTGCCGGCCCGCCCCACACCCGACGTCGATGACCTTGGTCGCGGGCCCGATCCGTAGCCGGTCGAAATCGACGGTCAGCATTGCGCCTGGCCTTCGGCCGCGGCGGGGGCGGCGTTGCGTGCGATCGCCCGCTCGTAGACCCGGACGGTTTGAGCGGCCACCGCCTCCCAGCTGAACACGTCGACCGCGCGGGTTCGTCCGGCCTTGCCCAGACTCCGTCGCTTCTCCGGTGAATCCAGCAGGTCACCGAGCGCGCGGGTGAGCGCATCGACGTCGGCGGGCGGTACCAGCTCGGCGCACGCGCCGTCGGTGCCGAGGACTTCGGGAAGCGCGCCGACCCGGCTGGCCACGATCGGCGTGCCACTGGCCATGGCCTCCACCGCGGGCAGCGAAAACCCTTCGTAGAGCGAGGGAATGCAGGCGACATCGGCCGACGCGAACAGCGCGGCAAGCTCGGCGTCGGAAAGCCCGCTGGTGATGTGGACGATGTCGGAGATGCCGAGCTCGGCGATGAGTTTGTGGGTCGGGCCGTTGGGTTCGACCTTCGCGACGAGCCGCAGCTCCAGGTCCCTACTCGTGCGCAACCGCGCGGCCGCGTGCAGGAGGGTGCGCACACCCTTGAGCGGGGTATCTGCGCTGGCGATGGCGATGATCCGCCCTCGATGCCGGGGGCGCGACCCCGGCTTGAACAGCTCGGTGTTGACGCCCAGCGGCACCACGTGCAGCTGCTCCGGCGAGACACCGAAGTCGCTGACGATGTCGGCCGCCGACGACGAGGAAACCGTCAGCAGGTCCGGGATCTGACGGGCCACCTGCTGCTGCATCGCCAGGAACCCATACCATCGCTGCACCAACGGTTTTCGCCACCACCGCGCAGCGGCCAGATCGAGCACCCGGTCACGGGTGATGGGGTGATGCACGGTCGCCACCACCGGCAGTCCCGCGGCGGCGATCCGAAGCAGGCCGGTGCCCAGGCTCTGGTTGTCGTGGACGACATCGAAATCGGCCATCCGGCCGGCCAGTAACCGCGCGGCGCGCATGGTGAATGTCCGCGGTTCGGGGAAGCCCGCGGTCCACGTGGTGAGCAGTTCCAGCAGGTCGATCGAGTCGCGGATCTCGCTGGGCCGCGGCACGCGGAACGGGTCGGGTTCGCGGTAGAGATCCAGGCTCGGCACCTTGGTCAGCCGCACCCGGGGGTCGAGCAGGTCGGGGTAGGGCTGGCCGGAGAACACCTCGACGTCGTGACCGAGTTCCACCAGACCGTGGCTGAGATGGCGCACGTAGACGCCCTGTCCGCCGCAATGGGTTTTACTACGGTAGGACAGCAGGGCAATTCGCATACTCAACTCTTCTTTGCTGGTGAATGACCGCGGAACAACGCCGAACCCATCGCGGTCAACGGGCTCCCGAACTCCGTGACAGCAAACTGGACATGTGTCCAGACTATAGTTCGATTACCTAATCGAGCGCAACGAGCTCGGACGTCACCGGCCGCCGTGTCATCGCTCTGACGGAAATCCGGCACGCAAAGATCATGCCACCCGGCACCGAAGCGGATTGAACCGTTGGTCTGCCCTACCCGTGCAACACGGTATAGAAAGCTATACCCAGCTTCAGGTGAGGAGCACTCGTGGGTACTGTTTTGGAACCGCGTTACGACGTCATCGTGTGTGGCGCCGGGTCTTCGGGGTCAGTGGTCGCCGCCCGCCTGGCGGAGAATCCCGACGTAAAGGTGCTGCTGCTGGAAGCGGGCGGCTCGGACGACCATCCCGGCGTGACCGAGGCGAGCCAATGGCCGTCCAATCTGGGGAGCGACCGCGACTGGGGTTTCGTGTCCGAGCCCGACCCGCGGCTACACGGACGCTCCATCCCGTTCTCGATGGGCAAAGTGCTGGGCGGCGGGTCCAGCATCAATTTGATGGTGTGGGCCCGCGGGCACCGTGGCGACTGGGACCACTTCGCGGCCGAATCAGGCGAGCCGGCCTGGGGGTACGCGCCGGTCCTGGAGCTGTATCGGCAAATCGAGGACTGGCAGGGCACCGGCGAACCGGATCATCGGGGCAGGGGCGGACCGGTGTTCGTCGAGCCGGCATCCGACAGGCATCCGCTCGCACCGACGGTGCTGGACGCAGCGCGGGGTCACGGCATCCCCACCTACCAGAGCCCGAACGGTCGCCTGATGGAAAATGCGCGCGGCGCCGCCATCGCCGACCTGCGCAGCCGCAACGGCAGGCGCGAGTCCGTGTTCCGCACCTATGTCGGCCCGCTGCTGCGGCGGCCGAACCTGACGGTGTTGCCGCACGCGCTCGTCACCGGCGTGGTCTTCCGGGGTGGCCGGGCGGCGGGCGTCGAAGTCCTGCACGGGGGTGCGGCTCATCAGGTGGCCGCCGAGGCGGAGGTCGTGTTGTCGTTGGGCGCGATCCACACGCCCAAGGTGCTGATGCAGTCCGGCGTGGGCGACAGCGAGGAATTGCGGCGCGTCGGAATCACAGTTCGGCAGCATTTGCCCGGAGTCGGACGCAACTTTCAGGATCACTTCGGGTTCGACTGCGTGTGGGAGTTTCCCGAGACCGTGCAGACCGGCACCCAGGTCGGGGCGACGATGTTCTGGGACTCGGGGGCGGCCGACATTCAGGGCCCCGATCTCTTCGCCTGCTTAGGCCCATTTCCCAAGGCGACCCCCGAGAACGTCGCGAGATATGGCCTGCCGACCAACAGTTGGATCTTGTTCGGCTCGCCGACGCACCCCAAAAGCCGCGGTCGCCTGCGGTTGTCGGGGCCTCATCCGGCCGACCCGATTCGCATCGAAGCAAATGCTCTGTCGGACCCCGACGATCTGAAAACCGCCATCGCCTGCGTGGAAACTCTGCGCGAAATCGGGAATTTCGCCGAACTCCGGCCCTTCGTCGCCCGCGAAGTCATGCCGGGTGATCTCTCGGGCACTGAACTGGAAGGTTATCTGCGCAACGCGGTCACCACTTATTGGCACGAATCGGGGACGGCGAAGATGGGTCGCGATCCCATGTCGGTCGTCGACGGACGCCTGAAGGTGTACGGCATCGAGAACCTGCGCATCGCGGACGCATCGATAATGCCGCGAATCACCAGTGGCAACACCATGGCTCCCTGTGTCGTCATCGGAGAGCGCGCCGCCCGGTTCATCGAGGCCGAGCACCGGTTCTGAGCTGTTTGTTACCATCGCGCGATGCAGTATTCGGCTGCATCAGACGAACGCGGCCGGCGGCGATCGGTATCGAGACGCGACGCGCTGAAATTCGCCGCGGCGCCGGCCTTCCTCGGCTTGGGAGCGCTCGCCGCCAATCCGGCGGCGCCGAAGGCACGCGCCGCCGACATGCGGCTGATCGATTTCGCCGAGCGCAGGATCTCGCCGGACGAGATCAGGTCGGCGGGTTATGACGGCGTGGTGAACTACGTGTCGGAGTCGCGGGCGGGGGCCAACTTCGAGGCGAAACCGCTCACCCGCGCGTATGCCGACGCGCTGCGGGCGGCGGGCCTGCACATCGTCAGCAATTTCCAGTACGGCAAACCCGGCTGGCCGGACCCGTCCGATTACACCCGCGGTTTCGACGGCGGCGTCGCGGATGCCCAGACGGCCCAGCGACTGCACGGCGCGGCCGGGGGCCCGGCATCGGCGCCGATCTTCTTCAGCGTCGACGACGACATCGACGAGAACACCTGGAACAGCGTTGCCGTCCAATGGTTTCGGGGGATCAACTCCGCGTTGGGGGTGGGACGCACCGGCATCTACGGGCATGCCCACGCGTGCGGGTGGGCGATCCGGGACGGCGTCATCGGCAACTCGAGCAGTGCGGGGCATCGGTGGGCGTGGCAGACGAAATCGTGGTCGCACGGCGCCCGCGAACCCGCGGCCGTGCTCTACCAGGCCGTGGTGAACAGCCCGTCGAACCCGAGTCCGCTCCTCGGCGGGATCAACGTCGATATCGACGACGTGCTCGCGCCGGATTTCGGCCAGTGGGACCTCGCGCGCTGAGCGAGCCGCACCCGGCGCACGGCGCCCCGCGAGCCGAGGGCCCGCGGGGCGTCGCGTCGTATCCGGGCGTTACTTGAGGTCGAACCGGTCGTTGTTCATCACCTTGACCCACGCCGCGACGAAGTCCTCCACGAACTTGCCCTGGTTGTCGTCCTGGGCGTAGACCTCGGACAGCCCGCGCAGCACCGAGTTCGACCCGAAGACAAGGTCATTCGCGGTCGCGGTCCACTTGACCGTGCCCGAGGCCCGGTCAACGACCTCGTAGACGTTCTCCGCCGACTGCGACGCCTTCCACGCGTTGTCCATGTCGAGCAGGTTGACGAAGAAGTCGTTGGTCAACGCGCCGGGCCGGTCGGTGAACACCCCGTGCTTGGAGCCACCGTGATTGGCGCCGAGGGCACGCAGGCCGCCGATGAGCACCGTCGCCTCCGGGGCGGTCACACCGAGCAGGTACGCCCGCTCCATCAACAGGTGCTCCAGCGGAGCCTTCTCCCCGGGCCGGGTGTAGTTGCGGAAGCCGTCGGCCCGCGGTTCGAGCACCGCGAAGGACTCCACATCGGTGTTCTCCTGGGAAGCATCGGTGCGCCCGGGAGCGAAGTGCACCGAGATCTCGTAGCCGGCGTCCTTGGCCGCCTTCTCGACCGCCGCGGACCCCGCCAGCACGATGAGGTCGGCCAGTGAGATCTTCTTGCCGCCCGATGCAGAGCCGTTGAAGTCCTGCTGGATCTTTTCCAGCACGGGCAACACCTTGTCGAGCTCGGAGGGCTCGTTGCACTCCCAGTTCCGTTGCGGCTCGAGGCGCAGCCGTCCGCCGTTGGCGCCACCGCGCTTGTCGGTGTTGCGGTAGCTGCCCGCTGCGGACCAGGCGGTCTTGACCAGCTGAGGAACCGACAGCCCGGACGCGAGCACCTTGCCCTTCAGCGCCGCGACGTCGCTTTCGTCGACCAGCGCGTGGTCGACCGGCGGAACCGGGTCCTGCCAGAGCTGCGGCTCGGGGATCCACGGGCCGAGGTAGCGGCTGATCGGCCCCATGTCGCGGTGCAGCAGCTTGAACCAGGCCTTGGCGAACGCCTCGGTCAGCTCTTCGGGGTGGTCCAGCCAACGCCGGGTGATGTCGCGATAGATCGGCGACTCACGCATCGAGATGTCGGTGACCAGCATCGTCGGGGCGCGGCCCGGCCCGCCGAACGGGTCGGGGATGGTGCCCGCGCCGGCGCCGTCCTTGGCGACGAACTGCCAGGCATCGCCGGGGCTCTTGGTGAGTTCCCACTCGTAGCCGTACAGGGTCTCGAGGAAGGTGTTGTCCCACTTCGTCGGGGTGGGCGTCCAGACCACCTCCAGGCCGCTGGTGATGGCGTCCTTGCCCACGCCGGTGCCGTAGGAGCTCTTCCAACCCAGCCCCTGCTGTTCGATCGGGGCGGCCTCCGGCTCGGGGCCGACGAGATCGCCGCTGCCGGCGCCGTGGGTCTTGCCGAAGCTGTGGCCGCCGACGATGAGCGCGGCGGTCTCCTCGTCGTTCATCGCCATGCGGGCGAACGTCTCGCGGATGTCGATCGCGGCGGCGATGGGATCCGGTTTGCCCTCGGGGCCTTCGGGATTGACGTAGATCAGGCCCATGGTGGTGGCGCCGTAGGGCTCGGCCAGGTCGCGCTTACCGGAGTAGCGCTTGTCGGTGCCCAGCCACTCGTCCTCCTCGCCCCAGAGGATCTCTTCGGGCTCCCAGACGTCCTCACGGCCGAAGGCAAAGCCGAAGGTCTTGAACCCGAAGGACTCCAGGGCGCAGTTGCCGGCGAAGATGATCAGGTCCGCCCAGGAGATCTTGCTGCCGTACTTCTTCTTGAGCGGCCACAGCAGTCGACGCGCCTTGTCCAGGCTGACGTTGTCCGGCCAGCTGTTGATCGGGGCGAAGCGCTGCATGCCCTGGCCGCCGCCGCCGCGGCCGTCGTGAATGCGGTAGGTCCCCGCGGCGTGCCAGCTCATCCGGATGAACAGGCCGCCGTAGGTGCCGTAGTCGGCGGGCCACCAGTCCTGGGAGTTGGTCATCAGCGACATCATGTCGGCCTTGAGCGCGTCGACGTCGAGCTTGGCGAACTCCGCGGCGTAGTCGAAGTCCTCGCCGAGCGGGTTGGACTGCGGGTTGTGCGGCTGCAGCATCGATGTGTCGATCTGGTCGGGCCACCAGTCCCGGTTGGTCAGGGGCGCGTTCGATTTCGGCTTGGGGGAGGGGATTGCGGGGTTTTCGCTCTCGCTGGTGCTGGCCGTCTTGCTGTCGTCGTGGGGCGGCCGGCTCTGGGAGGTATCGCTGGACACAGCATTCCTTTCTTAGGGGTGATTGGGCTGCGAGCTAGGCATCTGCGGTCGAACAGTCGGGGCACACGCCCCAATAGATGACCTCGGCCTCGTCCAGGACGAAACCGTCGAGAACTTCGTTCTCGTCGGACGGGGTGAGGCAGGGAGCGGCACCGACCGCGCAGTCGATGTCGGCGATCACGCCGCAGGACCGGCACACCACATGGTGGTGGTTGTCGCCGACTCGCGACTCGTAGCGGGCGACCGACCCGGAGGGCTGGATCCGGCGGACCAGACCCACCGTGCTCAACGCGTTGAGGACGTCATAGACGGCCTGGCGGGAGACGTCGGGCAGGCCGACGCGCACCGCCGAGAAGATGGTCTCGGTGTCGGCGTGCGGGTGGGCGTCCACCGCCTCCAGCACGGCGACCCTGGGACGGGTCACCCGCAGATCGGCCATCCGCAGTCGTTCCGCGTAATCGGCGGTCGGTGCCACCGCACCAATATGACGCACTTAATTGGAACGAGTCAAGAGTTTATTGTGAAGCAGACCACAAATGCAGGTGACGAATGGGCTGCGTCACATCGGCGTCAGGTTGGCTTCAGGTCGGCTTCAGGGCGCTGCCTTTGCGCCAGTCGTCCCAGCTGAGCGTCCAGTCGCCGTTCTGCGCCAGCGTCAACGGCGGGCCACCGCTGTTGCGAACCTCGACCACATCCCCGGGCACCGAGAAGTCGTAGAACCACTTCGCGTTGTCGGCGTTGAGGTTCAGGCATCCGTGCGAGGTGTCCCGATGCCCCTGCGCCCACACCGTGGCGTCGAGCTCGTGCAGGTAGATGCCGTCGGTGCTGATCCGGGTGGCGTAGTTGATGGTTTCGCGATAGCCCAGGCGCGAGTTCTTGGGCAGGCCGAACGTCGAGGAGTCCATGACGACGGGGTTGCCCTTGTCGAGGACGGTATAGATGCCCGGCGGCGTCCACAGCGAAATGCTCTTACCGCCGACGTTTTCGGTGCCGCCCATCCCCATCGAGGTGGGCATCGTGCGCATCAACGTGCCGTTGTTGAAGACGCTGACTTGTTTGGTGGCATCGTCGGCGATGGACACATGCGCGTCGCCGATCCGGAACGACACTTTGGTGTCGTCCTGCCCGAATAGGCCGTTGCCCAGGCCGATTCCGTAGATCTTGGCCTCGGCGGTGACGGTCGTGCCGGGGGCGTAGTAGTGCTCCGGCCGCCAGTGGGCGGTTTGGGTGTCGACCCAGAACCACGAGCCCTGCACCTTGGGGTCGGTGGTCACGGCCAGTTGCCGCTCGGCGGCGGCCCGGTCGCCGATCTGCTCGTCGAAGTGGGCCACGACCACCGTCCCGACACCGTATGTCCCGCCGTCCTTGAGCGCGGCCTCCGACGTGGTGGTGAACGAGACCTTGGTCTGGTTCGACGGTTTGAGCGTCGAAAAGGACGAAACCTGGTGCGAAGCAACGCCGCTGGGGCCGCGACTGGCGACCGTCAGCGTGTAGGTGCGGGCGTAGCCCAGCGGGACCGTGGGCTTCCACACGGTGTTGTCCGGCGTCATCACGCCCTGCACTTGCTTGCCGTTCTCGTTGACCATCCGGACGTCGGTGAGCGTCCCCGAGTCGGCCTTGACCATCACGTGCGCGACCGGATCGACGTCGCGCGCGTCCGGGCCGGGCGTGATGGTGACTTGCGCCGGTCCTGCGGTTTTCGGCGACGCGCTGCGGTAACCGCAGCCGCCGCCGAAACAACCCAGCGATGCCGCAATCACGACTGCGGCCACCACGACCGCAAGCACCAGCGCGGCGATCAGCAACCGGCGGGGCCGGCGATCGCCGAGGATCCGGCGGGTGGGCCGATCACTGTTCGCGGACATCATTGAGCTGTCGGATCCTTGCGTTCTGTTGGTTGCCGGGACCAAGCCACTACCCAGCGGGACGATGTTGTCCATCAGGTGCCACGGTCGTCCGATTTTTAAACCGGCGCCCGCGGGCGCGGGGATCATGGCGTCATGGCCGACGACGAACTCGACAGTCTCTATTGGGCGGCGCCGAAGGACTTCATCGCCGAGCGCACCAGATTGACGACCGCGGCCAAGCGACGCCTGGACGACGCCGCCGCAAAGCGGATCGCCGCGGCCAACAAACCGACCACGGCGGCGTGGGTCGTCAACCGACTCGCCCTGCGGCACACCGACTCCGCACAACGCCTGGCGGACCTGGGCGATCAGCTGCGCGCCGCGCACGCCGCGATGGACGGCGCACGTATCCGCGACTTGTCCGCGAAGCAGCACCAGCTCATCGACGAACTCACGCGGGCGGCACTGCAAGCGGCCGACGTCAGCAACCCGTCCTCCGCCGTGCGCGACGACATCACCAGCACACTGCAAGCGGCCATCGCCGAACCCGAGGTGAGGGAGCGGCTCGGCCGGCTGGCCCGCCCCGAGCAGTGGTCGGGTTTCGGCGATTTCGGCGCGGCGGCGCCGGTGAGGACGACCGCGGCAGCGGGGCAGGTGACGGAGCGACCGACGCCTGCGCGGCCGCGACCTGCCAAGCGACCCGCGCGCGACGCGGCCAAGCAGCGGCGGCTCGACGAGCTGACGGCAGCCGTGACCGCCGCCGAGCGCGAAAAGGCCGACGCCGACGCCAGGCTGTCGCAGCGTCGGGCCGAGCGGGACACGTCCCGGCAGCGACGCGATCGGGCCGTTGCGGCGCTGCGAACGGCCGAGTGCGACCTCGAACGCGCCGAAGAGAGCTACGAGCGGGCCAAGGACGCCAGCCGTGCCGCGGCGGAATCGGTGAAAGAGGCGAAAGCACAGCTGAAGCGGGCGTGACGGCGGCGACCGGCCCGCGGCGGTGTTTCCCCGGCCCCCGTGAGGGTATTAGCCCACCCGTGACGTCTTTATGGTTGGACAATCGAGCCGAACAGCCTTGGGCCGCAAGCGACCTTGACAAGGGCCCCTGTTCCGCGGATGTCATCGTCGTCGGCGCCGGCATCACCGGGCTGATGACCGCGGTGCTGCTGGCCCGCGCGGGCAAGGATGTGCTGGTGCTCGAAGCGCGCACGGTGGGGGCCTGCGCGACGGGAAACACCACCGCGAAGATCAGCCTGCTGCAGGGCACCCATCTGTCGAAGATCCTGCCCAGGCATGGCAGGGAACTGGCCCGCGCGTATGTGGAGGGCAACCGCGAAGGCCAGGACTGGGTGGTCGACTACTGCCGGTCGCATGACATCGCGGTGCAGCGCGAGGACGCCTACAGCTACGCCCAGTCGGCCAAGGGAGTGCTTTCCGCCCGCCTGGAGCTGAAAGCGTGCCAGGCGGTCGGGCTGCCGGCGGTCTGGGACGACGACGCCGGGGTCCCGTTCCCGTATCACGGTGGTGTGCGGCTGCCCGAGCAGGCGCAGTTCGATCCCATGCCGTTCCTGGACGCGCTGGCCACGGAGTTGCTCGGCCGCGGTGGACGGCTGGTCGAGCACACGCGGGTCCGGCGGGTGTCCACCCGTGGGGACCGGGTGACGGTGCACGCCAACGACGCGGCCCGGCGCGACGTGGCGCTCGAAGCCGGCCAGCTCGTTCTCGCGACCGGCATCCCGATCCTGGATCGCGGTGGATACTTCGCGCGCGTGAAGCCCAGCCGCTCGTACTGCTTGGCGTTCAAGGTGCCGGGCGACATCACCCGGCCGATGATGATCTCCACCGATTCGCCGACGCGTTCGGTGCGTTACGCGCCCACCGCGGACGGGGAGCGGCTGATTGTGGGCGGGGCCGGCCACACGGTGGGTCGCAAGAAGAGCCCTTCGAAGGCGCTCGAGGAGCTGGCGTCGTGGGCCCGCGCGCACTATCCGGGTGCCGAGCAGACGCATTTCTGGTCGGCGCAGGATTACACGCCCATCGATCAGTTGCCCTATGTCGGGCCCATCCTGCCCAACACCCAAACCATCTTCGTGGCAACGGGATTCAACAAATGGGGAATGACGAACGGCGCCGCAGCGGCCTTGGCCCTGTCCAGCCGGATCCTCGGGGGCCGAATGGACTGGGCCCGGGCGTTCGCCAGCTGGAGCCCCCACGAGCTGTCGGGCCTGCCGACGGCCTTGCAGGCCAACCTCGAGGTGGGCTTCGATCTGGCCAAGGGCTGGATCACCCCGCTGCTGCGCGCCGGCCGTCGAAGCCCCCGCGCGGACGAGGGCGGCGTGGTCGGCGGGCCGCCGTGGCATCTGGAGGCGCGCTGCCGCGTCGACGGCACCGAGCATGTCGTTTCCCCGGTGTGCCCTCACCTCGGTGGAATCGTGAACTGGAACGACGCCGATCAGGCGTGGGAATGCCCACTGCACGGGTCGCGGTTCGCGCCGGACGGCACCCTACTGGAGGGGCCGGCGACCCGCGACCTGACCGCCTGAGCGCCAAGAGGGGGGCTCAGCCCGCCTTTTGGTAGACGAGCCAGCGCAATTCGATCGGCGAGTGCTCGCGCTCGACGTCGAACACATCGAGCCCGAGGGCCCATCCCTCGAACCAACCCGTGGGCGGCCAGGCGCCCTCGGGAAGGTGGGCTTTCTCGTATTCGTAGGCGGAGTCGTCGGCGATCAGCTCGAAGGGCAGGCCGACCGCGGCGCTCGCCATCTGGTCGTGGGTGTAGATCATGGTGTTGCACTGCTGCCCGAGCTCAATCGCAGCGTCGTCCGGGACGTATCCGTCGCGGGGCAAGAAGGCGTTGAACACCAGACGTCCGCCAGGAGCGAGGCAGTCGGCGGCGAGTTCGAACATGCCCCGCAATTCGTGGGTCGTCCGGAAGTCGGGCACCACCTCGGAGAGCACCATCAGCTGATATTCCTCGTGGACGCTTTCCATGGCGGTGAAGACGTCGCTCTGAATCACTTGCACGGCCAGCGATTCGCGATCCGCCTCCGAACGCATGACATCGGCCAGCTTCGACGCCATCTCGACCGCATCCACCGGGTGGCCGAGTCGGGCGAGGGCCAAAGCGTTGCGCCCGGTGCCCGCGCCGACGTCCAGCACGCGGTAGGTCATCGGATCAGGCGCCTCGGCGGCCAGCGCCAACACGCGGGCGTCGGGCTCGGTGCCAAACAGCGGCGGCGGACGGACGGCCACCCATTCGTCGTAATCGGCGTCGAGGGTCCGCCATTCGGCCTTGACTCGGAAATTCACGCCGGTTCCGAAGGGGGAGTTGAACGAAATGACGAGGTCCGACCGGGGCGAGGCCTTGAAGCCCTTCGCGAGCTCTGCTTGCAGGGCGGCCCTGAACTGAGACGACTGTTCGGGCGTGTACCAAACCCCGAGCGTGGCGCATAGGTTGCCGCACAACTGGACGTACTCGTCGATCAAGGCGGGCACTGCCGGGACCCTGATCTGCCCCTCGGCCATCGACCGGCGATACAACCGCCTGACCACCGCTTCGTGGAGCATCGCCGGATCGAACGGCTCAGAAGGCGGATCCTGCACCAGAACCTTCTACACGACCCGGCCGCATTGCACCACTGAACGTCGCACCGATCAGCCCACGCGGGCGGCGTCTTCCAAGAGGTCGGCGGCTTTGGCGACGCTTTCGGACGGCTTGCTCATCGCGGCGGCAAACTCGCGGGCCCGCGTCGCATAGTCCCCAGCGAACAGGGACCGCAGATCCGCGACGAGGGAATCGTAGGTTGACTCAGAAAAAGGCCTGGCGATGCCCACCTGCAACTGGCTGACGGCGGATGCCCAGATCGGCTGATCGAGCCAGAGCCAGAGCACCAACATGGGCACTCCGGCCCGCATACTCGCGGCGGTGGTACCGGCGCCCCCGTGGTGCACGACCGCGCGGCATGCGGGGAAGACGGCCGCGTGGTTGACCGCATCCACAATTTTGGTGTGGGCGGCCTGGGTGAGGTGGCTGAAATCGTTTGAGCCGCTGCAAATCAGCGCTCGTTGGCCCAACTGCTCGCACGCCCCGCTGATCACCGCGACCGTCTCCTCGGGCGATGTCACCGGCGTGCTGCCGAAGCCGAAGTAGACAGGCGGCGCCCCCTCGGCGATCCACGACAACACCTCGTCGTCGATCTCGGTCGGCATGTCCAAGGTCAGCGCTCCCACGAACGGCCGCCGGCGACCGGACTTCGCCCATTCGTTCGCCAACCCGGGGACGCAGAGCTCCTCGTAGGCCTGGATTTCCAGCACGTCCCTGGTCGACGATCCGGCAGCTGCGGACAAACCCAGCGCCTCGCGCTGCGCGCTTTCGGCCACCTTCGTCACGTGCTCCTGAAGCCCCCCGAGTTCCAGCGCCCCTGCGGGGAAGAAGTGCAGCGCGGCGAACGGCAGGCCGTAACGCTCCGCGACGTGGGCTGCCAGCCGCTGCTCGTTGATGCCGGCCACCAGCAAGTCGGCATCCTCCGCCAAAGACGCCAGCGTCGTGCTCTTCTCTGCCCACACCTTGCCGACGCGCTCCAGGAGTTCGGGTAGCGCGCTGATCGGATCCTGAACACGTTGAACGAAATTTGTCGCTTCGGTGATCTGTTGCCGGGTGTCCGGCCCGTAAGCGACCGCGGCGACACCCGCCGCCTCGACGAACCGGAGACTGTCGGGCGGAACCGCCAGGCGCACGTCGTGGCCCCGGCGGAGCAGCTCCCGACCGACGGCGGCACAGGGCTCGACGTCGCCCCGGCTCCCGTAGCTTGCCAGCACAATCTTCATCAACGACCTCACTAGTCATCAGTCGCGGTCATGCTACAGGTCCCTGGGCTGCTGCGAGCCGGCCCACGGGCCACTGCGTTAGTGCCCGAGCAGCTGCTTCCTCAGCTTCTCGTATTCCTCGACGGTCAGCCGTCCCGCATCGCGGAGCTTGGTTATCTCGCGAATCTTGGCCGCGACTCCGGTGACCACAATCCGCGGCGTGACGTGCGCATGTTCCGCCTCACGGTCGGGCGCCGCGCTGCCGAAGCGAGCAACCACGCGCTGACCGGCCACCCTGCTGCTACCCCCGCGGCCGCTCGGCGGCCCGGCCATGGCGCGCCCGGTCATGGCCGCTGATCCCACGTCGCCGAATGCGGCGCTCGAGCCGACTTCCATGGGCGCCGCCGCGGCAGAGTCGAATCCGGTCATCGGCGACGCCAGCGCGACGGGGCGCACCTCCGGCGCGGAGGTGGTCCATGCCTGCGGCACAGACAATGCCCCGACCGCCTTCGCCTGGGCCAGCCCGCCCGTCACCGTCGGCACGGCGCCCGGGGTGAGGTTCGTCAGAGTCGCCGGGAAATCCCGAACGGGCGCCGGCCCGGTTCCCGGCCAAACCTCTTCCCCGTTCCACCCGCTGACGATGTCATCGGTGTGGAAACCCACGAGGGTGCCGGCGAGGGCGAAGGGAAGGTCAATCGGCCCGGACAAGATATCCAGCGGGGTCAGGACACCGAGGGTGACCAGGCTGGACGGGCCGGTGACAAAAACTGTGAGCAGGTCACTCAACGTATTCAGCGGGATCGGCGTCGTGGCCGCCGGTGCCGCGATCGGGAGGCTGGGCAACGCCTGAGGCGCCACCGAAGACACCTGCGCGACACCGGACGCGATCCCTTGGGCATCGCCGGCGGGCGCGCCGGCCGCCTGGCTGACCGCGGTTGCCTGACCGGCCTGCCCACCGAGGGTGGTGTTGCGCCGCGGTGAGGTCAACGGTGTCAGCACAGTCGCGGCTGCCGACGAACCGGCGTAGGTGTACATCGCCGTGGCATCCTGTGCCCACATCTCGGCGTACTGCGCCTCGGTGGCCGCGATCGCCGGAGTGTTCTGCCCGAAGAAGTTGGTCGCCGCCAACGCCGCCAACAGGCTGCGATTTGCCGCGATGACCGGGGGTGGTACGGTGGCCGCGAACGCCGCCTCGTACGCGGCGACCGCGGCTGTGGCTTGGGCAGCAGTCTCCTCCACCCGCGCCGCGGTGCTGCTCAGCCATTCGACATAGGGCGTGGCCGCGGCCGTCATCGACACCGACGCGGGGCCCAACCATGCTCCGTTGGTCAGCCCCGTTACCACCGACTCGTACGCGCTGGCCGTCGTGTACAGCGCGTCGGCCAGCTGCGCCCATGCCTGAGCCGCCACCGACAATGGCGCCGCGCCCGGACCAGCATACATCCGACCGGAGTTGATCTCCGGCGGATACATCCCGAAATCCATTGCGGCACATTCCCCTTCGGACAATCGCGAATTCGCCAGACCGCGGTTCAGCGACCGAGCAGCCGGTTCTTTTGCTCGGTGTACTCTTCCTCGGTCAGGATTCCCTCGTCACGAAGCTTGGCGAATTCTCGTAGCTCGGCCGCGACTCCGGTGACCACCGTCCGAGGCGTGGACTCCGGCGCTCCCGCTTCACCGTCCGCCGCCGGGGCTTGCGCGGCGTTGGCCTCACCCGCGGCAGCCCGCAGTTGTTCGCCCCCGGGCGATTTGCCGCCATCCTTGCCCGCGCCGGTGCCCAGGGTGCCTGCTATGGCTCGCCCGGCCAGACCCGCCAATGCCATCTGGCCGAACGTCGTACCCGACCCCGCCTCCTCGACCGCGCCGGCGGTGGCGGCGGGCAAGGCGGGCAGCGCGTAGGAAACGGGACGCACCATCGGCGTGGCTATGGTCCACGTCGCCGGCACCGACAACGTCCCGACCGTGTTGGCCTGGCCCACACCGGCGGAGACCCTGGGCGGCGGCACCGTGCCCGGCGGCAGATTCAGCAGGGGCGCGGGGAACTCTTTGACGGGCGCCGGCCCGGTGCCCGGCCAAGGCTGCTCCCCGTTCCAGCCACTGACGATGTCGTCGGTGTGGAGACCAGTGCCGTAGCCGCCGATGTCGAAGGGCAGCGCCACGAGGCCGAGGACACCCAACGGGACGCCGACGAAGGTGCCCACCAGGCTGGCCGGCAGGTCGACGAAGATCGTGATGAGGTTGCTCAAGGTCGTCAGCGAACTTGTGGTTGGAGGATCCAGCGGCGCCGCGATTGCGAAGCTCTGCAACGCGCGGGGTACCGCGGAAAACGTTTGCTGGGCCGACGAAACGTCGTTTTGCACATTGCCGACCGAGGTGCCGGCGGCTTGGCCGGCCGCGGCCGCTTGCTTGACCGACCCTGTTGGATCGGTGTTCTGGCGCGGGGAGGCGAACGGTGTCAGCGTCGTCGCGGCCGCCGATGCAGCCGCGTATCGGTACATCGCCGCGGTGTCTTGGGCCCACATTTCGGCGTATTGCGCCTCGGTGGTCGCGATCGCGGAGGTGTACTGCCCGAAGAGATCAGCCGCCACTAGTCGCGCGAGCAGGCTGCGGTTGGCTGCGACCAGTTGTGGCGGCACAGTCGATGCAAACGCTTCCTCATAAGCGGCGACCGCAGCCCTGGACTGGATGGCGGCTTCCTCTGCCCCCGCCGCGGCGCTGTTGAGCCAACTGACGTAGGCCGCGGCCGCGGCCGCCATCGACGCCGACGACGGACCCAGCCACGGGCCGGCGGTTAGACCTGATATCACCGACTGATACGCGTTGGCCGTCGTATGGAGCTCAGACGCCAGTGCCTCCCAGGCTTCGGCCGCGGCCACCATCGATTCCGATCCGGCGCCGATATACATCCGGCCGGAGTTGACCTCCGGGGGGAAGATCGCGAAATCCATGTCGGTCCCTTAACTGAAGTTGAGCCGAAAAGCCAGGGCGGTGGACGCATCCCGGCGGACGCATGTGAGCATGGCACTTCGGATCTCACACCCGGCGTCGGGAAGCACCAGAAACGGGCTTAGCACATTTGCTGCATGCACCGGACAACCAGTCCCTTCCCGTTGCTGAAACGACCCAGTTTGCCGCCCGGAGAATCGCCGCCGAGAGCGCTGCGGCGCCTCTTACGCGGTACAGCGGACGGCCCAGCAGTTCTGGGATGATCGGCGCAAATACGCTGCCCACCAGCGCAAAGCCCTAACCCCCTCCCTAGCCCATTATGCAGCCCTGG
This sequence comes from Mycobacterium europaeum, assembly GCF_002102155.1. Lineage (GTDB taxonomy): Bacteria > Actinomycetota > Actinomycetes > Mycobacteriales > Mycobacteriaceae > Mycobacterium > Mycobacterium europaeum. The sequence continues at coordinate 9,507 of NZ_LQOU01000006.1, read as the reverse complement.
GCAGCGTCTGGTGATCCGACGTCGATTCCCAAGGGTCGCAATGCTAAACCAAAGGACGGTAGCGAGGAAGTCGCTTCACTAGTCACCTGTTTCCCCGGTCCCTGGGCGTGCGGCCAGCGTCAGATTGCTGGCTACTGCGCGAGCGGGCGAGCCGCCTTTCCGGCCGCAAGCACTGCGATGGCGATGGTCGGCGCCACCGACCAAGCATTCGTCGCGAGAATACCCAGCCTCGGTTTCACCTGGCGGCGGGGACGACTCCGGCGTCGTCGCCTGGGCCATCGGATCAGCGCCGACCGCGTGGCCGACGGTTGATCGCCTCCCCGGTGTCCACCCGTTTCCGTGCCCGTCCCGCATACTCTGAGCGGGATGGTTCTGGCGGTCTCGCCGAGTGAGGGTGGCGATGAAGGATTCGATGGCGTCTTCAGGCCTCGCCACGGTGGACATGCGGGTGGAAAGCCTGCTCCGCTACCCGGTGAAGTCGATGCTCGGCGAAACCGTGTCGAGCATCCTCGTCGACGAGCACGGCGCCGAGGGGGACCGGCGACTCGCGCTGGTGGACACCGCCACCGGGCACGTGGCGAGCGCCAAGAACGCCAGGCTGTGGCGGGGCCTGCTGAAGTGCACCGCCAACCGAGAAGCCGGACGGGTGAGGATCGGTCTGCCCGACGGGACCAGCGTGGCGGTAGACGATCCTGGCATCGACGAACTGCTCTCGGGCCTGTTGGGAAGACCGGTCCGACTCATCGCCCAGCGCCCGGAAGGCGCCACGCTGGTGCGCCCGGATCCGGAGCAGCTGCTGGAACTGGGTTTGGACGCCGAGGTCAGCGGCCGCATTTTGGAGATCGCCCAGGCCACCCCGGGCGACGCATTCACCGATGAGGCCCCGTTGCACGCGATCACCACGGCCACGCTCGCGCACATCGGTGTCGAAGCGCTGCGATACCGACCCAACATCGTCATCGCGACCCCACCGGACTATCCGCCCTACGCCGAAAACGGCTGGGTCGGAACGGAAATCGCCGCCGGCGAGGTACGCCTGCGCGTCCTGACCGCGACCTCACGATGCGTCGTGCCGACGCTCGAACACGGCCCACTGCCACGGGCTCCGCAGGCGCTCCGCCTACCGGCGGCCGAGAACCGTTGGGACACCGGCGGCCATGGCGCTCAGCCGTGCGCAGGCGCGTATCTCGCGGTGGCGTCCGAGGGCGTCATCCGCGTCGGCGACCGCGTCACCATCGGCGGGTAGGCGAGCTCAGGCGCCCAGATTAAGGCGCCGTGCTGGTCGCGATCGAGGGCCGCATCGACGTCGCTGCGGACGCGCTTACCTAGGCTTCCGCGTGCGGCGTGGGGCTTTGCGCGGACTCCCACTTCGAGGCCAGCGACCGCCTGACCGTGGTGCCGGCGGCCAGCTCGAGCTGGAAGGTCTCCCCGTCGTCGTCCTGGAACGTCAGGAGGTAGCCCCCGTCGGTGGGGTCTTTGAACACCACTTTGTAAGGCCGTTCACCAGAGCCGCGGTCGACGGCGATGATGTCGCCTGGGCTGACGTCGTCGATTCGGTCGTTACCGGAGACTTCGGACATACCGTCGACGGTAGCCGATCGATCCCTGTCGCCGATTTTCAACCGGCGTCATGCCGACGACTGCCCGGGCGACCGGCCCTCGGGACATTGATCCCCATTAGCCTTGTAGCGCTTGGGAATTCGTCGAAAAACCGACATCAGGCACGCTCCGCACGCGCGTGACCCAGGTCACACGCGTGTTTGATCCGCGGCGTCGGTGGAACCACTGAGCGTGACACCAACGAACGAACTCGGCGCTTGGCTAGCGCCGCAAGGAGACTGCCGAATGAGCGAACAGAACAAAGCCGGCGAAGCCCGCAGGGGCCTGATCGACTCGGTGAAAGGCAAAGCCAAAGAGGTCTTCGGGGCGGTCACCGGCAACGAATCGCTGACCGCCGAGGGGCAGCTCGAGCAGACGCAGGCGCACGAGCGCAAGGAAGCAAACGCGATGGAGGCCGTCGCCGAGGCCCAGGCCAAGCAGGCGCGGAACGACGCGGCCGAAGCCCGGGTGGAAGGCGCCCGACAGCGCATCGCGGCGAATGCCCAGGCCGTTTCCACCGAGGAGTCGATCGAAGCTCGGGAAGCGGCCCAGAAGCGCGCCGCCGAGCAGACCGCGCGGCAGCGGGAGACCGCAGCGAAGACGCAGGCCGAGCTGGACGCACAGCGCGAAGTGCAACGGGCCAAGGCCGACGAGCGAGCCGAAATCCGTGACGCTTCCGAAGAAATCGTCGACGCCGTCGCCGAGCACCAGACATCGGTGCAGGTGGCCCGCAACGAAGAGTCGGAGGCCGACCGCCTTCGACGCGAAGCTCAGAACGTGACCAACGAAGCCGACCTGCCCTGACGGCGGACCACATACAGGAGAAGTTGATGAAGATTTCCGAACTCCCGTTCGCAGTCCTGCGGTTTCACTACCAACTCGCCCGGGTCCCGTTGCAGCTCATCGAGGACCGGGTCGTCACCCGCATCCCCGGCGAGGCGCCCGCGCGGCTGCTCTTCGAGCGCTCACTGGGCATGCTGGACAGCACGGTCGGCAATGCGCTCGACGACCCGCGACTCGTCGAGCGCGGCACGGCACTGATCGAACGCAGCGACGCGCTGGGTCGCGCCGCGCGGCTGGACGCCAAGGCCGCGGCCCGCAAGGAACGCGCCGACGCCAAGCTGAAGGACGCCCGCGACCGGGCGATCGAGGAGCGCGAGGAAGCGCAGGCGGCCACGCAGCACGAGATCAAAGAGGCGCGTAACTCCGCCGAGCAGCGCAAACGGGAGGCGGCACAGTCGGCTCAGCAGCAGAGCGCCGCGGCGAAGCGGCGCGCCGACGAGGCGGCCGACCGGCAGAAGCGGACCGTCGAATCGGCCAAGCGCCAGGTCGAGACCAGGACTCACGCCGCCGAGCAGGCCGCATCCAAGGCCGCAGCAGTCAAAATCGACGAGGCCGAGGACAAACTGGGCGACGCCGCCGACAAGCGGTCCGAAGCGGACCGGGTCGCGCACCTTGCCGCCGCCGAGAGGCAGCAGCGGCAAGAGGAGCGGGAGAACGGCTGACGGGTCAGACGCGCGGCGCGGGACCCTGGTTGATCTTGTTGGCCGCGAAGGTGGCGGCCTGAGCGGTCATCCCGTCGTCGATGTAGGACACGTGGGCCATTATGTTGCCGCCTGCGGAGCAGATCGGGTCGTCGGGGGCGCACAAGCTGATGGTTTTCGATCCGTAAGCGGGGTTGATCGTGGGCAGCGGCTGCCCGCCCCACAGCATGGTCGAGAACCCACTGCTCGGCTCGCCGAAAAGGGCGACGGCGGCGACGTGATCGGCGACCGAGGCCGGCATCGCGTTGGTGGCCAAATCGATCACCGTCGAGCCTTGCGAGTATCCGCCGAGGACGATCCTCGAGTTCGGGCAGCTGGCCACGGTGTCCTGGATATGGGTGCTCGCGTCGGTGGAGCCGGCGTTCGCGCTGTTGTGGTAGTCGTCGTTGGCGGGGTAGTTGACCGCGTAGACATCGACGGACTTTCCGCCGAGCTGCGACGTGAGCGAGTCCACGAATGCCTGGCCGATGTTGCCCAGGCCAGGCTCCTGGTGGGTGCCGCGGGCGAACACCACCGAGACGTCGGAGCACGGATCGGCAACGGCGACGGGAAGCGTGATGGGGGCGCTGAGCCCCGCCCAGGTGGCCACCACCGGGATACCAATAATGCGAGCAACTCTCCGTGCAGTCATGCCGAAATCCTGTCACATCACCGGCCGCGCCGGCCCCGGCGGTGCGGGCTTACCCCTGGAGGCGAGCGCCGACAGCTGAGTCACTTTGGGGCGCAACGTAAACGCTCAGCCGCCGCTAGCGTCCGCGCCACTGGGGTTTGCGCTTCTCGGCCCAGGCCCGAAGTCCCTCGGCCACGTCCTCGGTCGCCCCGGCAACCTTGCGCATGGTCTCGCCGAAGCGAACCGACTCCACCCAGCCCATGTCCGCGGTCCGCCACGCCACCTCCTTGGTAGCCCGCTGGGCCAGCGGGGCGGCGTCGGTGAGGGTGCGGGCCCACGCCTTGGCCTCGGCCTGCAGCTGATCGGGTTCGACGAGCCGCCAGACCAGGCCGATCTCCTTGGCGCGCTCCGCGCTCATCGGCTTGCCGGTCAACAGGAGCTCCATGGCGTTGGCCCAGCCGACCCGCCGGGGCAACCGGATGGCCCCGACGATGGTCGGGACGCCGAGTGACACCTCGGGGAAGCAGAAGCTGGCCTCTGTGCTGGCGATGACGAAGTCGCAGAACAACACCCCCGTCAGCCCGTAGCCGATGCAGGGCCCGTGCACGGCGGCGATGGTCGGCTTGAACAGCTCCATCCCGCTTTCGAAGGAGTTGATGGTCGGCTTCTCCCAGAACGTTCCGCCGAAGGTGCCGACGGAGTCCTCGCCGTCCCTGAGGTCGCCGCCGGCGCAGTAGACGCTGCCGTTGGCGGTCAGGATCGCCACCCAGGCGTCCAGGTCGTCGCGGAACCGCTCCCAGGCCGCGTTGAGGTCCTCACGGAGCTGCCCGTTGATGGCGTTGCGAGCCTCGGGGCGGTTCAGGGTGATGGTGGCAACGTGGTCGTCCAGCTCATAGGTGACGAGGCTCATGAGCCAACCCTAGGGCGGCGGCACGTGCCCACCGCACGCTTATCCTGGCCGAAATGGCCGAACTGTCCCGCGCGGAACTGCGCTCCCGCCTTGACGGTCTGACCACCCGCGACGCCGCGCGCCTGGGCAGGCGCCTGAAGAACGTGCGCGACGCCGATCCCGACAAACTCCGGCACGTCGCCGAGCAGATCGCCCGGGCCGAGGCGCTCGTCGCCGCCCGGCACGCCGCGGTGCCCGCCGTCACCTATCCCGACCTGCCCGTCAGCGCGCAGCGCCAGGAGATCGCCGACGCGATGCGGGCCAACCAGGTGGTGGTGGTCGCCGGCGAGACCGGTTCGGGCAAGACCACGCAGCTGCCCAAGATCTGCCTGGAGGCCGGCCGGGGCGTCCGCGGAACCATCGGGCACACCCAGCCCCGGCGGCTGGCCGCCCGCACGGTCGCGCAGCGCATCGCCGACGAACTGGGCAGCCCCCTGGGCGAGACGGTCGGCTACACCGTCCGGTTCACCGATCAAGTCAGCGACCGAACCCTGGTCAAGCTGATGACCGACGGCATCCTGCTGGCCGAGATCCAGCGCGACCGCCGCCTGCTGCGCTACGACACGCTGATCCTCGACGAGGCGCACGAGCGCAGCCTGAACATCGATTTCCTGCTGGGTTACCTGCGCGAGCTGCTGCCTCGCCGCCCCGACCTGAAAGTGATCGTCACCTCGGCGACCATCGAGCCACGACGCTTCGCCGACCACTTCGGCGGAGCGCCCGTCGTCGAGGTGTCCGGGCGCACGTACCCGGTGGAGATCCGGTACCGGCCGCTCGAAGTGCCCGTGCCCAGCGGTCCCGACGATGATCCCGACGACCCCGACCACGAGATCGTGCGCACCGAGACCCGTGACGAGGTCGAGGCGATCGTCGACGCGATCGGTGAGCTCGAGGCCGAGCCGCCCGGCGATGTCCTGGTGTTCCTCTCGGGTGAGCGCGAAATCCGCGACACCGCAGAGGCTTTGGGCGGCCTGAGAAACACCGAGGTCCTTCCGCTGTACGCCCGGCTGCCGACCGCCGAGCAGCAGAAGGTGTTCGCACCGCACACCGGGCGCCGCGTCGTGCTGGCGACCAACGTCGCCGAGACGTCGCTTACCGTGCCCGGCATTCGTTATGTCGTCGACCCGGGCAACGCCCGGATCTCGCGCTACAGCCGGCGCTTGAAGGTGCAGCGGTTGCCGATCGAACCGATCTCCCAGGCGTCGGCCGCGCAGCGGGCGGGCCGCTGCGGCCGGGTGGCAGCCGGCGTGTGCATCCGCCTTTACTCCGAGGAGGACTTCGCGGGCCGTCCGCGCTACACCGACCCCGAGATCCTGCGGACCAACCTCGCGGCGGTGCTGTTGCAGATGGCGGCGCTGGGACTCGGCGAGGTCGAGAGCTTTCCGTTCCTCGACCCGCCGGACCGGCGCAGCATCCGCGACGGCGCGCAACTGCTGCAGGAATTGGGCGCTTTCGACGCCCACGGCGCCATCACCGAACTCGGCCGCCGCCTGGCACGGCTGCCGGTCGATCCCCGGCTGGGCCGGATGATTCTGCAGGCCCAGACCGAGGGATGTGTGGCGGAGGTGCTGGTGCTGGCCGCGGCGCTGACCATCCACGACCCGCGGGAGCGGCCCACCGACCGCGAGGACGCGGCCCGGCAGAAGCATGCCCGCTTCGCCGACGAGAATTCCGACTTCCTGTCCTACCTGAACCTCTGGAGCTACCTACGGGAGCAGCGTAAGACCCTGTCGGGCAACGGCTTCCGACGGATGTGCCGGGATGAGTTCCTGCATTACCTGCGCATCCGCGAGTGGCAGGACCTGGTCGGGCAACTGCGCAGCATCGCCCGCGACCTCGGCATCGTCGAGTCCGATGAGCCGGCCGAACCCGCCCGGGTGCACGCGGCGCTGCTGGCCGGGTTGCTCTCGCACGTGGGTTTGCGCCGCGAGGACGGGCGCGAGTACCTCGGCGCGCGCAACTCGCACTTCGTCCTCGCACCGGGCTCGGCGCTCACCAAACGGCCGCCCCGGTGGGTGGTCGTGGCGGAACTGGTGGAAACCAGCCGCCTCTACGGGCGCACCGCCGCGCGCATTCAGCCCGAGGTCGTCGAGCGCGTCGCGGGCGACCTCGTACAGCGGTCCCACAGCGAACCGCACTGGGACCCCAAGCGCGGCGAGGTGATGGCCTACGAGCGGGTGACGCTGTACGGCCTGCCGCTGATTGCGCGCCGCCGCGTCGGGTACGCGCGCATCGAGCCGGCGGTGGCGCGGGAGCTGTTCATCCGGCACGCCCTGGTCGAGGGCGACTGGCAGACACGCCATCACTTCTTCCGCGACAACGCGCGACTGCGCGCCGAGCTCGAAGAGCTGGAGGAACGGGCCCGCCGCCGCGACCTGCTCGTGGGCGACGACGAGGTCTACGGGCTCTACGACGCCCGCATCCCGGCCGAGGTCGTGTCGGCGCGGCACTTCGACACCTGGTGGAAAGGGCAGCGCCGCAACACGCCCGACCTCCTGACCTTCACTCGGGACGACCTGTTGCGCACCGGCGACACCGCCGACACCGAGCGGCCGACCGCCTGGCATTCGGGCGATGTCACGCTGCCCCTGACCTACCGGTTCGAACCCGGCGCCGCCGACGACGGCGTCACGGTGCACGTGCCGATCGACGTGCTCGCGCGGCTGGGTGGAGACGAGTTCGCCTGGCAGGTGCCGGCGCTGCGCGAGGAGCTGGTGACCGCCCTCATCCGCTCGCTGCCAAAAGACTTGCGCCGCAACTTCGTTCCCGCACCAGACACGGCGCGCGCCGTGCTCGCCGGGATCGATCCGGCCGGTGAGCCGCTGTTGGAAGCGCTGCAGCGCGAATTGCGGCGCCGCACCGGCGTTCTGGTGCCCTTAGACGCCTTCGACCTGGACAAGCTGCCCGCGCATCTGCGGGTGACCTTCGCCGTCGAGTCCGCCGACGGCAGCGAGATCGCGCGCGGCAAGAACCTCGACGCGCTGCAACAACGGCTGGCCGCGCCCGCCCGCCGCGCGGTCGCCGGGGCGGTCGCCGCCGGGCTGGAACGGACGGGCCTGCGCGGCTGGCCCGCCGACCTCGACGCGCTGCCGCGAGTCGTCGAGCGCACGGTCGACGGACGCGCCGTACGAGGCTTTCCGGGTTTCGTCGACGCCGGTGGCGCGGTCGACCTGCGGGTGTTCGCGACATCGTTGGAACGCGACCAGCTGCTGGGGCCGGGGCTGCGCCGACTGGTGCGGCTCAGTGTGGCGTCACCAGCCAAAGCCGTTGAGCGGCAACTGAGCCCACGTACCCGGCTGATACTGGGGTCGAGCCCGGATGGCTCGCTGGCCGCGCTGCTCGAGGACTGCGCCGACGCGGCAGCCGACACGTTGATAACCGGGCCGGTGTGGACCCGCGACGAGTTCGACACGCTGCGCGAGCGGGTCCGCGGCCATCTGGTGTCGGCGACCGCCGACATCGCGGCCCGCGTGGAGCAGGTGTTGGCCGCCGCGCAGGAAGTGCAACTGCTCCTGCCCGGCCAGCCACCACCGCCGCAGACCGACGCCATCGCCGACGTCCGCGCCCAGCTGGACCGACTCCTACCGCCGGGGTTCGTCACCGCCACCGGACGCGCCCACCTGGCCGATCTGACCCGCTACCTGGGCGCGATCCGCCGGCGCCTCGAGCGGCTGCCGCACGGTCTCGACGGGGATCGAGAGCGGATGGGGCGGGTGCACGCAGTCCAGCGCGCCTACGACGAACTGCTGCGCGCGCTGCCGCCCGCGCGGCGGGCGGCAGACGACGTGCGCGACGTTGCGCGGCAGATCGAGGAATTACGCGTCAGTCTGTGGGCGCAGCAGCTGGGAACCCCGCGGCCGGTGAGCGAGCAGCGGATCTACCGCGCCATCGACGCGCTGTAGGACCCCTTCGGCGGATTGTTCCCCTCCCACTCTCAACCTATAGCGCACTGGGGGGCTTGCGGCAAGGGCCGGGTGCTGCCGCACAATCGCTGGCCGAAGCCGGTTTTCGCTCATGACGGGGGTGGGGTATGTCGTCGCACAGCAACGTCGACCATGCGGTGCTGGTCGTTGGGGGAGGCCCGACGGGGCTGATGCTGGCCGGTGAGCTGGCGTTGTCGGGGGTCGATGTGGCGATCGTCGAGCGGCGCGCCGACCAGAATCTCGTCGGCGCCCGCGCCGGGGGTCTGCATGCGCGCACCATCGAGGTCCTCGATCAGCGGGGGATCGCCGATCGGTTCCTCGCCCGGGGCCGGGTCGCCCAGGTCGCCGGGTTCTCCCAGATTCGGCTGGACATCAGCGACTTTCCCACCCGGCATCCGTACGGTCTCGCGCTGTGGCAGAACGAGATCGAACGGATACTCGCCGACTGGGTGCATGAGCTGGGGGTGCGGTTCTACCGCGGATGCGAGGTGAGGGGCCTCGCCCAACAGGCCGGCGCCGTGGACATCGCGTTGTCCAACGGCCGATCCCTGCGAGGGGAATACCTGGTGGGCTGCGACGGCGGACGCAGCGCGGTCCGCAAGACCGCCGGCATCGAGTTTGCCGGCTGGGAGCCGACCACCAGCTACCTGCTCGCCGAGGTCGAAATGGATACCGGGACAGGGGATTCGCCGGTGTCGGGCATCCGCCACGACGCGATCGGCGTTCATTCCCTGGCGGCGGTCGACGACGGGCGGGTGCGCGTCATGGTCACCGAACGGCGCCTGGACCCCGCCGGCGAACCCACGCTAGTGTCCTGAGTCATTAATTTGGGTGCAGTAGTTGGCGATGCTGGTCAGGATTTGGTCGGCTGTCTTGGTCCAG
>NZ_LQOU01000005.1 GCF_002102155.1 Mycobacterium europaeum | reverse complement strand
GCCCCCGCCTTATCCGCCGCCGCCGATGGCGCCCCGCCCGGATTTCCCGCCGCCCGGCGTACCGCCGCCCTGGCCACCGCCACCACCACCGCCGCCCCCGCCGGACGCCACCGCGACGGCCGTCGTGCGTCCGCTGCCGGACGGCGCCCGGGTCATCCTGGTGGCCGACACCACGCAAACCACCCAGGTGACACGCCAGCTGCGGATGCTGATGATCGGGGCGGGCGTGGCGACCCTGCTGGTTGCCGCGCTGTTGCTGGTGGCGGTCAGCCGGGTGGCGTTACGCCCACTGGACCGGCTGACGGCGCTGGCCAACGACATCAGGACCGGCGACCGCGGGCGACGGCTGCGCCCCGACCGCCCCGACACCGAATTGGGCCGCGCCGCAAGCGCTTTCGATGGGATGCTGGACGCTCTCGAGGCTTCCGAGAGCCGGGCCCGGCGGGCCGCCGACGCGGCGCAGCGCGCCGAGACGGCAACGCGGCGGTTCATGGTCGACGCCGCGCACGAGTTGCGTACCCCGATCGCCGGGATCCAGGTCGCCGCCGAGCAACTCGCCACCAACGCCTCCCAGCAGCAAGGCGACGACGCGGCGGACGGTCAGTATCGCCGGGCCAGCCTGTTGCTCTCCGACGCGCGGCGCGCCGGGCGGCTCGTCTCCGACATGCTCGATCTGAGCCGCATCGACGCCGGCCTGCCGTTGGACACCGACGACATCGACCTGGCCGCGATCGCCGACGCCGAAGCCGACCGGGCCGCGATGCTGGCGCCGCAACTGACCATCAATCGCACGGGCGCCACCGAGCTGCATCTCGACGCGGACCCCACCCGTATCGCGCAGATCCTGTCCAATCTGCTCGACAACGCCCGCCGCTACACCCCGCCCGGAGGCGCCATCACGGTCGACGTTCGCGGGCGCACCGACGCCGCCGAGGTGACCGTCACCGACAGCGGGCCGGGCATTCCCGACGACGAACGGGAACGGATCTTCGAGCGCCTGGTGCGCCTGGACGCCGGGCGCGCCCGCGATCACGGCGGCGCCGGGCTGGGCCTGCCGATCGCCCGGGCGCTCGCCCGTGCCCACGGCGGCGAGCTGGTGTGTCTGCCAGACGAGGGCGGGGCAAGCTTCCGGCTGACGCTGCCGGTGGTTCCGACGGTGAAGGCGGTGAAACGGGACCGATGAGCGGTGACCGCCCCGGGCGAGGCGGTCACCGCTCGACACGGTGACCCTCCGTCAGAATCCCGGCGGCGGGGGCCGGAACGGGTCGCCGGGCCCCGGGGGCGGCGGCCCGCCCGGGCCAACCGGCCCAACGGGTCCACCCGGCCCGCCCGGTCCCGGTGGCCCGCCGAACGGTCCACCCGGCGGATGCGGCGGCCCCGGCTGCCCCGGTGGCGGGGGCGGGGGCGGATCCGCGCTCGCCACCGCGACGCCGAAGCCGGCCGCGGCCGCCCCGAGGGCGCCCGCGAGCAAGGACCCGGCGATGAGTTGGTTGATCTTCACTCGGCCCATCTCTCCTCTCTGTCGGCGGCGGCCCACCAGCGGGCCGCCGCGATGCGCGACAGTAGGAACTCAGCCTGAAGCCAGCCTGAAGGAGCGTCAGCCGGACGCGGCCTCCGCGGTCACGGCGGTGAGCCGCCACTTGTCCAGCCAGGGCTGGACGAGCTCGGCGACCGAGAATTTCGCCGGGACGGAGCACCGCGGCATCGGAGTGTAGGGGTCGCCCCCGCGGATGAGGATGCCGACAGCACGGACCGTGCCGTCGCCTTGTTTGAGGTACACCGGGCCGCCGGAATCACCGCATTGGCCGGGCGCCAGGAACACGACCTTGCTGTCGGTGATCTCGGTGATCGGCCCGCAGGTGGCCTCGCCGGTGCCGATGCCGAGTTTGCACAGTTCCTGGCCGGTCCGCAGGTTGGTGGCGACGCCGGAGACGCGCAAAGTGGCCCCGATGGCCGGATTGCGGGGAACGTGGTCCCCGTTGAGCAGGATGAGGCCGATGTCGTGCTGTTCGTTGTGGACGCCCTCGCTGACCGTCTGGGTGAACGTGCCCAGGGTGGCGTAGGGCAGGACCCCGCCCAGGTTCATCGTCACCTTGCTGGCCTCGCCGGCCCGGTTGCAGTGGCCGGCGGTCAGGACACCGGGCGCGCCGGTGCTGGTGCGCACCAAAAACCCTGCGGTGCAGCCCATCCCGCCCGTCCCGTCGGCGTACTCGACGTAGATGCCCGCACCGGGCCCGACGGCGCTCGACGCGGGCAGATCGATCGGCGACAGGAGCGGCGGCGGGGAGGGCTGAGGGCCCGGGGCGATGGTCTTGGGCAGCAGGTTCACCACGGCGAGGAGGGCGGTGGCGCAACACAGCGACGCGATCACCAGCAACGCCGAATGCGTCCTGGAACGTTGCGGCAGCGGGTATGACACGTGCGTTCCGGCCACCAGCCCCCCTTTGAGCGCGCGATGCCGGTAGGTACTGCACGCCCCAGCTTGCCAGCTTCGGCCGGTCAAATGTGGGGATTGGTCAGATATTTCGCGCGGGCGGGTCAGCTGATCGTGGCCGGCTCGGGGGAGGGCTCGTCGCCGACGGAACCGTGCGTGCGCTGATGGTGGCGCCGGTAGTGGCGGACCTCGATGACCAGGCCCGTCAGGCCCAGCGTCGCCGTGCACACCGACACCAGGTAGAGCAGCGAGTTGGGGTGACCGGCGAGCGCGTCACCCAGGATCACGACGGCGGCGGTGCCGGGCAACAGGCCGCCCAGGGTGGCCAGCGTGTACGGCAGCACCCGCACCGTCGAGGCGCCGGCGGCGTAGTTGATCGCCGAGAAGGGCACGGCGGGAATCAGCCGGAGCGACAAGATGGCCAGCCAGCCCCGTTGCCGCAACCGCTCGTCCACCGTGTCGATCGACCGGTGGCGGACCAGGCGGTTCAGCCGCCATCCCGCGGCCCGGACCAGCAGCAGCGCGATCACCGCGCTCGCGGTGCTGGCGACCACCGCGATCGTCACACCCATCAGCGGGCCGAACAGCAGCCCGGCGGCCAGGGTGAACGCCGTGCGCGGGACCGGCACCACGGTGGCGACGACGTGCGCGGCCAGGAACGCCAACGGGAACCACGGGCCGACCGACTCCGCCCAGTCGCGCATCTGCACCGGCGTGGGCAGCGGCAGCCAGGACGCCGCCGCGATCAGGAGTGTGATACCGACCACTGTGGCGATCGCCCGGGGCCGCGACAGCATGCGCGCGGCCGCGCCCAGCGCGCCGGCGAGGTCGCGCAAGGTCCGGTTGATTTTGCAGGTGGCGGAAGCCGTCACGCCTCTAAAGGTTACGGGCCGCAGATGAATAACTCGTATCCCGAGGCTGGCGTTTCACCACCGGCCCACGCCGATCGCCGGGCCGCGCGGTTTTTTTTCCAACCGGCCCGATCAATTAGCCTCATTAGTGAGTCGCAGGCCCCATTTGCTGGCAAAAAGGGAGCAATCGGTGTCCATTGATGTACCCGAACTCGCCGAACTAGAACAGGTTCGCGGGCGTTGGCGCAGTGCGGTCGCCGGAGTGCTCTCGAAGAGCACCCGCAAGGACCCCGGGGAACTCGGGGACGAGCCCGAGCGCCTGCTGGAAACCCCGACCTACGACGGCATCGCCGTCCGGGCGCTCTACACCGCGCTCGACGAGCTGCCGGAACCGCCGCTGCCGGGCGAATGGCCCTATGTGCGGGGTGCCGACGCGCTGCGCGACGTCAAATCCGGCTGGCGGGTGGCCGAGGCCTTCCCGGCCGACCGCGTCACCGGGGTCACGGCCTCCGACGTCAACTCCGCGGTGCTCGAGGCCCTCGGCAACGGGGCCGGCGCGCTGATGCTGCGCGTGGGGGAGTCCGGCGTGACCGTGGATCAGCTCGAGGACGCCCTGGACGGCGTGCACCTGAGCATGGCGTCGGTGATCGTCGACGCCGGCGCCGACTACTCCGCCGTGGCCGACGTCATGTTGGCGATGGCGGCCCGGGTGGAGGCCGACCAGCGCGAACTGCTGTCGATCGACCTGGGTGGCGACCCGCTCACCGCGGCGCTGAGCGGCCGTCCCGCACCCGCGCTCGACGAGGTCGTCGCGGTCGCGCAGCGCGCGGCCGGTGAACGCGGCGTGCGTGCGGTCACCGTCGACGGGCCCGCCTTCCACAACCTCGGCGCCAACGCCACGTGGGAGCTAGCCGGCACCGTCGCCGCCGGGGTGGCCTATCTGCGGCGGCTGACCGAGTCGGGCATGTCCGTCGGTGACGCGCTGCGGCAGATCAGTTTCCGGCTGGCCGCCGACGACGACCAGTTCGTGACGCTCGCCAAGATGCGGGCCGTGCGTCAGCTGTGGGCGCGGGTCGCCGAGGTCGTCGGCGACCCGGGCGGCGGCGCCGTCACCGTGCACGCGGAAACGTCGCTGCCGATGATGACCCAGCGCGACCCGTGGGTGAACATGCTGCGCTGCACGCTGGCCGCCTTCGGCGCCGGCGTCGGCGGCGCCGACACCGTGCTGGTGCTGCCCTTCGACGTGGCGATCCCCGGCGGCTTCCCCGGCACGGCGCGAAGCTTCGCGCGCCGGATCGCCCGCAACACGCAACTGCTGCTCCTGGAGGAGTCGCACGTGGGCCGGGTGCTGGACCCCGCGGGCGGCTCGTGGTACGTCGAGGACCTCACCGCGCGGCTCGCCGAGAAGGCGTGGGAGCACTTCCAGGAGATCGAAGCGCGCGGCGGGTTCGTCGAGGCGCGTGACTATGTCGCCGGCCAGATCGCCGAGGTCGCCGCTCGCCGCGCCGACGACATCGCGCACCGTCGCACCGCGATCACCGGTGTCAACGAATTCCCGAACCTCACCGAACCCGCTCTGCCGCAGGACGTTTCGACGGGCACGCCCCTCGCTGCCGGCAACCTGCGGCGCTACGCCGCCGCGTTCGAGGCGCTGCGCGACCGCTCCGATGCCCACCTGAGCCGCACCGGCGTCCGTCCGCAGGCGCTGTTGCTTCCGTTGGGCCCGCTGGCCGAGCACAACATCCGGGCCACCTTCGCCGCCAACCTGCTGGCGTCGGGCGGGATCGAGGCTGTCAACCCGGGAACGGTCGACGCGACCACGGTCGCCAAGGCCGTCGCCGACGCCGGATCGCCGGCCGCCGCGGTGATCTGCGGCACCGACAAGCGCTACCAGGACGAGGCCGCGGCGATCGTCGAGGCGGCCCGGGCCGCCGGTGTGTCGAGGGTCTACCTGGCCGGGCCGGAGAAGGCGGTGGGTGACGCCGAGCACCGGCCCGACGACTTCCTGACCGCGAAAATCGATGCCGTCGAAGCCCTTTCGAACCTGCTCACCCGATTGGGAGCCTAGTCCGATGACCACAACCGCACCTGTGATCGGTAACTTCGCCGAGGTCCCGCTCGTCGGCGACCGTCCGCTGCCGCCGCCCACCGAAGCGGCCGTCGAAAAGCACGTCGCCGCGGCCGCGGCGGCGCACTGGTACACGCCCGATCAGCTCGAGTGGCACACCCCGGAAGACATCGCCGTCAAGCCGGTGTACATCGGGGCCGACCGGGCCGCCGCGGTGGCCGACGGTTACCCGCTGAACACCTTCCCCGGTGAGCCGCCGTTCCTGCGCGGCCCGTACCCCACCATGTACGTCAACCAGCCGTGGACCATCCGGCAGTACGCGGGCTTCTCCACCGCGGCGGAGTCGAACGCGTTCTATCGCCGCAACCTGGCAGCCGGGCAGAAGGGCCTGTCGGTGGCCTTCGACCTGGCCACCCACCGCGGCTACGACTCCGACCACCCCCGCGTCCAGGGTGACGTCGGAATGGCCGGTGTGGCAATCGATTCCATTCTCGACATGCGGCAGCTGTTCGACGGCATCGACCTATCGACCGTGAGCGTGTCGATGACCATGAACGGTGCCGTGCTGCCGATCCTGGCCCTGTACGTGGTGGCCGCCGAGGAGCAGGGCGTGCCGCCGGAGAAGCTGGCCGGCACCATCCAGAACGACATCCTCAAAGAGTTCATGGTGCGCAACACCTACATCTATCCGCCCAAGCCGTCGATGCGGATCATCTCCGACATCTTCGGCTACACCAGCGCGAAGATGCCGAAGTTCAACTCGATCTCGATCTCCGGCTATCACATCCAAGAGGCCGGTGCCACAGCCGATTTGGAGCTGGCCTACACGCTGGCCGACGGCGTCGACTACATCAAGGCGGGCCTGGACGCCGGCCTGGACATCGACAAGTTCGCGCCGCGACTGTCGTTCTTCTGGGGCATCGGGATGAACTTCTTCATGGAAGTGGCCAAGCTGCGGGCCGGCCGGCTGCTGTGGAGCGAGCTGGTCGCCCAGTTCAACCCGAAGAACACGAAATCCCTGTCGCTGCGTACACATTCGCAGACCTCCGGCTGGTCGCTGACCGCGCAGGACGCTTTCAACAACGTCGCGCGCACCTGCATCGAGGCGATGGCCGCGACCCAGGGGCACACCCAGTCGTTGCACACCAACGCCCTGGACGAGGCGCTGGCACTGCCCACCGACTTCTCGGCGCGGATCGCGCGTAACACCCAGCTGTTGCTGCAGCAGGAGTCGGGCACCACCCGGCCCATCGATCCCTGGGGCGGCTCCTACTACGTGGAGTGGCTGACCCATCAGCTCGCGCAACGGGCCCGGGCCCACATCGCCGAGGTCGCCGAGCATGGCGGCATGGCCCAGGCCATCAACGAAGGCATCCCCAAGCTGCGCATCGAGGAGGCGGCCGCGCGCACCCAGGCCCGCATCGACTCCGGGATCCAGCCGGTGATCGGCGTCAACAAGTACCAGGTCGAAGAGGACCAAGAGGTCGAGGTGCTCAAGGTCGAGAACAGCCGGGTGCGCGCCGAACAGCTGGCCAAGCTCTCCGAGCTGCGGGCCAGCCGCGACCAGTCCGCGGTCGACGCCGCGCTGGCCGAGCTGTCGCGCGCCGCCGCGGCGCACGGCCGTGCCGGGGGAGACGGTCTGGGTAATAATCTGCTGGCGCTGGCGATCAACGCCGCCCGGGCCAAGGCGACGGTCGGGGAGATCTCCGACGCGCTGGAAAAGGTATACGGACGGCACCGGGCGGAGATCCGCACCATCGCCGGCGTCTACCGCGACGAAGCCGGAAAGGCCACCAACATCGCCACCGCCACCGAACTGGTCGAGAAGTTCGCCGAGGCCGACGGCCGCCGGCCCAGAATCCTGGTGGCGAAGATGGGCCAGGACGGTCACGACCGCGGCCAGAAGGTGATCGCGACGGCCTTCGCCGATCTCGGGTTCGACGTCGACGTCGGCTCGCTGTTCTCCACGCCCGAGGAGGTGGCGCGTCAGGCCGCCGACAACGACGTGCACGTGGTGGGCGTTTCGTCGCTGGCCGCCGGCCACCTGACGCTGGTGCCCGCGCTGCGCGAGGCGCTCGCCGAGGTGGGCCGGCCCGACATCATGATCGTGGTCGGCGGGGTGATCCCGCCCGGCGACTTCGACGAGCTGTACGCGGCCGGGGCCGCCGCCATCTTCCCGCCCGGGACGGTGATCGCCGATGCCGCGATCGGCCTGCTGCACAAGCTCGCCGACCGGCTGGGTTACCCGCTCGACTAGATGGCGCCCCGCAGGAGCGACACCGTCGACGAGCTGGCCAAGGCCGTTCGTGCGGGCGACCGCGCTGCGCTGCCGCGGGCCATCACGCTGCTGGAGTCCACCCGCGCCGACCACCACGAGACGGCCCAGCGGCTGCTGCTGGAGCTGACGCCGGACTCGGGCAACGCCCATCGCGTCGGGATCACCGGGACGCCCGGGGTGGGGAAGTCGACCACCATCGAGGCCCTCGGTATGCATCTGATCGAGCGGGGCCACCGGGTGGCGGTGCTGGCCGTCGATCCGTCGTCGACGCGCACCGGTGGCTCGATTCTCGGCGACAAGACCCGGATGGCGCGCCTGGCGGTGCACCCCGACGCCTACATCCGGCCGTCGCCGACGTCGGGCACCCTGGGCGGCGTGGCAAAGGCCACCCGGGAGACGGTGGTGTTGTTGGAGGCCGCCGGTTTCGACGTGATCATCATCGAGACCGTCGGTGTCGGCCAGTCCGAGGTGACGGTGGCCAACATGGTCGACACGTTCGTCTTGCTGACCCTGGCGCGCGGCGGCGATCAGCTGCAGGGCATCAAGAAGGGTGTGCTGGAGCTGGCCGACATCGTGGTGGTGAACAAGGCCGACGGCGAGCACCTGGCGGAGGCGCGGGTGGCGGCCCGCGAGCTGTCCTCGGCGATCAGGTTGATCCACCCCCGTGAAACGCTGTGGCGGCCACCGGTTCTCACGATGAGCGCGATGGAGGGGACCGGTCTGAAGGAGTTGTGGGCCACCATCGAACGTCATCGCCAGGTGCTCACCGAGGCCGGCGAGTTCGAGGCGCGCCGGCGGGCCCAGCTGGTCGACTGGACGTGGCAGATGGTGCGCGACGCCGTCTTGGACCGGGTGCTGTCCAGCCCGAAGGTGCGCACGATGCGCGCCGACGTCGAACGCCGGGTCAAGGCGGGGGAGCTGACCCCCGCGCTGGCGGCACAGCAAATATTAACGGCTGCGTCAGAATAACGGATAGATAAACAATTCGATTTCGCTCCGGGAAGGTGTGAAATCGAAGTAAATTCGAAATTGTGACGGTGGAAGCCCGAGTCGATCGCCGCGCGGTCCCTGTCCACGATGACCTTGACGCAGGTCACCGTGTGTCCGGCGCGGCGGACTCACACTTCGGATGCGTCGTTCGAAGCTTTTCGACCATGTTCCCCGCCCGTCGGTTCGGCGGCGGTGCGCTGGCGGTGTATCTCGACGGCCGGCCCGTCGTCGACGTCTGGACCGGGTGGTCCGACCGGGGCGGTGACCGGCCGTGGTCGGCCGACAGCGCGCCGATGGTCTTCTCGGCGACGAAGGGCATGGCCGCCACCGTGATTCACCGGCTCGCCGACCGCGGGCTGGTCGACTACGAGGCGCCCGTCGCGGAGTACTGGCCGGAGTTCGGGGCCAACGGCAAGGCCAACCTCACCGTGCGCGACGTGATGAGGCACGCCGCCGGCCTGTCGGGCCTGCGCGGTGCCCGCAGCGAAGACCTGCTGGACCACGTGGTCATGGAAGAGCGCCTGGCCGCGGCGGCGCCGGGGCGGCTGCTGGGCAAGTCGGCCTATCACGCGCTGACCTTCGGCTGGCTGATGTCCGGCCTCGCCCGGGGCGTGACCGGCAAGGGCATGCGGGCGCTGATCCGCGAGGAGCTCGCGGAGCCGCTGGGGACCGACGGGCTCTACCTGGGGCGCCCGCCGGCCGGTGCGCCGACCCGGGTCGCCGAGATCATCGCGCCGCAGAACCTGGTGCGGAACCCGCTGCTCAGCTGCGTGACGCGCAAGGTGGCCAACGAGCTGTCCGGCGGTTTCCGGTCCATGTACTTTCCGGGCATGGTGGCCGCCGTGCAGGGCGACACGCCCCTGCTGGACGCCGAGATCCCGGCCGCCAACGGGGTGGCGACGGCCCGCGGGCTGGCGCGGATGTACGGGGCCATCGCCAACGGCGGCGAGGTCGACGGCATCCGGTTCCTGTCCAGGGAGATGGTCGCCGGCCTGACGGGCCGACGCAGCCTGCGGCCGGACCGAAACCTGTTCATGCCATTGGCATTCCACCTGGGCTATCACAGCCTGCCGATCGGCAACGTGATGCCCGGCTTCGGCCATGTCGGGCTCGGCGGCTCGCTCGGCTGGACGGACCCCCCGAGCGGGCTGGCGTTCTCGCTGGTGCACAACCGGCTGCTGACGCCGTTCGTGATGACCGATCACGCGGCCTTCGTTGCGCTCTACGCGCTGATACGCAACGCCGCCGAGAAGGCACGCAAGCGCGGCTTCGAACCGGTGACCGAATTCGGGGCGCCGTACTTCCAGCCGGGAGCCGTCGCCGGCTGACCCGGCAAACGTTCGCGCGCGGTTGCGCGGACCGCGCTCAAGCGCAGCATCGCGGTGGCGGACACCGGAAAAGTCCAGCTCAGCCGGGTTGCTAAGCGGTCCGATTAATCCTGGTCTACGCGGTCTTTACGTAGTTGATATGTGTTTCATCGAACCGGCCTGCAAAGTCAAAGAATCGGTAATAATCCCGCGATAGACCTGGCGTCGATGACGCGCACGACTTGAAAGGCTGAAGCAGGATGAAACGGGCCCGCATGACTCGACCCGCCGAGAGCTTTGCCGGCACCGGTAATCTGCTCGAGCGTTCGGCCGCGACGCGCCCCCTCGCTGTGTTCGTCCTGGGGATGGGGCGGTCGGGGACGTCGGCGCTCACCCGGGTCCTTTCCTTATGCGGTGCCACGCTCCCGGCGGGAATGATGGGGGCCGACGAAACCAACCAGCGCGGCTACTGGGAGCCGCGCGCATCGCTCCTGCTCAACAGGTCGATCCTGGAGCGCCGCGGCAGCGCTTGGTGGGACCCGTCGCTGCGTGTGCTGGAGCAAGGCGCCTTCACCGCGGCGGAGCGGGCGGCGTGCACCGCCGACATCGAGGCTTACCTCAGGTCGCTGCCGGACGCGCCGCTGCTGGTCATCAAGGACCTGCAAATCGTGGTGCTCTGGGAGATGTGGTTGGAGGCGGCGCGCGAGGCGGGTTTCGACGTCGCCGTCGTGATCGCGGTGCGCCACCCGCAGGAGGTGATCGCGTCGCTCGGGAAGGCCACCGGGGCGTCGCCGGAGCTCGCGAGTGCCCTGTGGCTGAAGGGAAATCTGCTGGCCGAGCGCCACTCGCGTGGCGTGCCGCGGGTCTTCGTCGAGTACACGCGGCTCCTGGAGAACTGGCGCCGCGAGGTGGGACGGGTTGCCTCCGCGCTGGAGATCGACCTCCGCGCCGAGGACGAAGGCGCAGTCGATGAATTTCTCACGCCTGATCTGCGGCGCAACCGGGACACTGGCCCGGTCATCGATCGCTTCGGCGCCGACTGGATGTCGGCGGTCTACGGGGCGATGCACGCGGCCGCGCTGGACGGGCCGCCGGACGTGGCGACGCTGGACCGTGTGTTCGAGGCCTACCGGGCCAGTGAGCATGACTTCCGAATCGCGCTGGAAGACGCTCGCAGCCATTCCAGCAGCCTCACGGCCAGGCTGCTGCGGCCGTCCCTCGTGAAGCCGGTGCTCGAGGTCATCGCGATGGCGCACCGGCGCAAGGGGACCTGGGCCTAGGCGCCGACGGCTCCCTTCTCCCGCCGGGTGGACTCGCCCGGGTCATTTAAATGTGAAGTCAATACAACAAATACGCAAAAGCGCTGTCCCGCTAGTTGCACTCGCGCTAAAGTATTCAACGCACCATGATCCGATCATTCGCTCGTCAGGGGAGAGCCTGATCCCGCAGGAGGTGCAGGGGGACGGTGCCGTCTTTGTGCCAAAGACGTTGGGGTGGCTCGAGTTTCGTCTCGACGTCGTAGTGCACACCGGGTAAGACGGTCTCGACTGTGGCGGCGTTGCTGTGCGTCGAAGTTCTAAATGTGCGTGCAATCGGCAATTCATGGGCGACAACGAAATAGCCAGGTGCACCGAAAGGTTTGCGTTTTCGATGAGATCTGCCCGGATCGCCAAATTTGCTGCAGCTACTCACCACGCCGCCCGTCGTCAGGAAAGTTCGGTCCGTCCCGGAACCGCGAAGCGCCCGGTCATCGTCTTCGTGTTGGGCCCCCAACGGTCGGGGACGTCGGCGATCACTCGGGTCCTCTCGCTGTGCGGCTGCACGCTTCCGGCCGGGATGCTGGGCGCGGACGCCAACAACCCGATGGGCTATTGGGAGCCGCGGGCCGCCATCACGCTCAACGAGTCCATCCTGCGGCGCAACGGCAGCAACTGGTACGACCCGGCGCTGTGCTTGCCGGACGACGCCGGCCCCAGCCAGCAGGAGCGGGCCGCCCACATCGCCAAGATCGGCGACTACCTCACCAAGCTGCCGGCGGCGCCGCTCGTGGTGATCAAGGAACCCCGGATCACCACATTGTCCGACCTGTGGTTCGAGGCGGCACGCATCGCCGGGTTCGATATAGCGGCCGTCATCGCGGTGCGCCAGCCGCAGGAAGTCATCAAGTCGATCGCGGCGTCCTGGCGAGTGTCTGCGGCGCTCGCCAGCGCGATCTGGGTGAAATACAACCTGCTGGCCGAACGCCACACGCGCGGGGTGCCGCGGGTGTTCGTCGAGTACGCCAACCTGCTCGACGACTGGCGACGCGAGATGAAGCGCATCTCGGTGACGCTCCCCGACGAATTGAGCGCCGAGGAAGAGCAGGCGGTCGAGGACTTCCTGCGGCCCGATCTGCGACGCCAACGACACTGCGGTCCGGTGGCGGATCTTTTTGGCACCGACTGGGTTTCCGCAATCTACGAGACAATGTCCGCGGCGGCGTTGGACGAGCCCGTGGACACGCTCACCATGGATCGCGTCTTCGGGTCCTACCGGGCATGCGAGCGCGATTTCCGTCAGGCGTTCCAAGATTTTCACGGCTTGTCCGGCAGCATGCTGTTTCGCGTCTTCCCGCCGGTGATTGCCGGGCCGGTGATGGAGGTGCTCGCCATGGCTCACCGGCGCAGGGGCACTTGGGCCTAGCGGTTGCGGGCCGGGATCGGCAATCCCGGTGACCGCGAGTGAGCGCCCGATATGATCGACCGGACCGCGATCGCGGGAACTTGCTCTCCTACCTGCAGACCAATGGGAGGTCCCGGCTCTTGTCAGCTTCCGTGCTCATCACCGGAGGGGCGGGGTTTATCGGGTCGGCGCTCTCGCACCGTCTCGTCTTGGACGGTTACGACGTCGCGGTGATGGATGTCTTGCACCCGCAGGTGCACGGGGCAGGCCGGCCGATCGACCTGCCGCCGACGGTGCGGTTGTTCACCGGCGACGTCACTCACGCCCCCGATTGGGACGCGGTGCTGCGCTTGTGTCGGCCGTCGCAGATCGTCCACTTGGCGGCCGAGACCGGAACCGCGCAGTCCCTGTCGGAAGCCACGCGCCACGGTTCGGTGAACGTGGTGGGCACCACCCAGCTGCTCGACGCCTTGAGCCGCTCCGGAATCGTTCCCGACCAGCTCGTACTGGCGTCGTCGCGGGCGGTGTACGGCGAAGGTGCGTGGCAGGCCGGCGCCCATGTCTTCTATCCGCGGCCGCGCAGCCACGCGCAGCTCGTGGCCGGCCAGTGGGACCCCCTGGGACCCGACGGTGAACCTGCGGTGCCGCTGCCGAGCTGCGCGAGCGGAACGGAACCCCGGCCAACCAACGTGTACGCCGCCACCAAGCTCGCCCAGGAGCATCTGCTGGCGGCCTGGGCGGCCGCGCACGACGCCAATGTCAGCGTGCTCCGGCTCCAGAACGTATACGGCCCGGGCCAGTCACTGACGAATTCGTACACCGGAATCGTCGCACTGTTCGCCCGGTTGGCGCGCGAGGGCCAATCGCTGGAGGTGTACGAAGACGGCCGGATCGTGCGCGATTTCGTCTACATCGACGACGTCGTCGACGCGCTGTACGCGGCCGTGCGGCGGCCCGCGAACGAGTCGCGCCGCGTCGACATCGGATCGGGCAACGGGACCACCATTCACGAATTGGCCAACAAGGTCGCCGCCATGTGCGACGCGCCGAACCCGACCGTGGTCGCGAAATTCCGCGACGGTGACGTGCGCGCCGCCAGCTGCGACATCGGGCAGGCCGAAACCGAGCTGGATTGGCACCCGAAGTGGACACTCGACGACGGTCTGCGCGCATTGCTCGAATGGATCGCCAAGCGGTCCGAATCCTCCGGCTGACCGGCCCAAAGAGCCGCCTCCGCCGTGCCAAGAACCACAAGCGCCCGACCGCATCGGCCGCCTACCCAGCAAACGGCGTGACTCTGGATGGCAGGGCGGCGACCGTCTGAAGCATATGATTGGGGCCTGATCAATGGGAGAAAGTTCGTGCGAACCGGGGGGCAGTCTTGACCGTTGCCGATCGCGGCATGCGATCTTCATTCGTGGACACGCGATCGGCGTACCTCGACTTGCTGCGCCGCAACCTCACCCGGTACGGCAGCGACGAGTTGGTGCCCGTCGGTTGGTACTACTTCGGACGGCCGATGCTCAGCACCCGCAAATTCATGTTGGTCCGCAAGCGCCCGTTCAATCCGCATGCGCGCGGCCTGGGGCTTGATTGGCCCGCGGATGCCTTGACCATGATCGGCATGGAGCGGCTGACCAGTCTGCAGCACTGCGTCGAGACGGTGCTGAGCGAGGACATCCCCGGCGATTTGGTCGAATGCGGGGTGTGGCGCGGCGGCGCGTCGATCCTGATGCGTGCGGTGCTGGGCGCCTACGGCGACACGACGCGACGCGTGTGGCTGGCCGATTCATTCGAGGGGGTTCCGCCGCCCGACACCGCGCACTACGAAGCGGACAGGGGAATCCGGCTGCACCACGCCGCGGGCGTGCTGGCCGTGTCGGAGGCTCAGGTCAGGGCGAATTTCGAGCGGTACGGGTTGCTGGATGACCAGGTTCGTTTTCTGCCCGGCTGGTTCAAGGACACCCTGCAGGACGCCCCGATCGACCGCATCTCCCTGCTGCGGCTCGATGGCGACCTGTACGAGTCGACGATCCAAGGCCTTGATGCGCTCTACCCGCGGCTCTCGCCCGGAGGCTTCTGCATCATCGACGACTACCACGCGATCGACGCGTGCCGGCAAGCTGTCACGGACTACCGGGCCAAGCACGGAGTGACCTCCGAGATCGTCGAGATCGACGGCACCGGGGTGCTCTGGCGTAAGGATTGACAGGCCGCTTAGCCGTCGCCGACTAGCCCGAACCGATGCCGGCATTCGCCGATATTTAGGGTGATGTCGGTGCATCATTGCCGCCGACGGCACGAGTGAAGGGCTTGAATTCGCGATGAAATTGGTGCTGGCGAGCTATGGCACTCGCGGCGATGTCGAGCCTTCCGTGGTGGTCGCCCGGGAATTGGTCCGCCGGGGCCACGACGTGCGCATGGCGGTCCCGCCGGACTCGATCGCCTTCACCGAATCGGCCGGGCTTGCGGCCGTCCCTTACGGGCTGGAATCGCAGGCGTGGCTGGACCTGTACCGCAACTTCTGGACGTCATTCTTCGGCGCTTTCTGGCGGGTCCGGGAGATGAGGTCGATGTGGCGCGAGATGTGGGACCTCAGCGACCAGTGCTGGGTGCAGATGAACGCGACCCTGGTGTCGGTTGCCGAGGGTGCGGATCTGCTGTTGGCCGGGCAAAGCTATCAGGAGCCCGCCGCCAACGTCGCGGAGTACTACGACATCCCGTTGGCCACGCTGCATCACGTGCCCATGCGGCCGAACGGCCAGACCGTTTCGATGCTGCCGGCCCCGTTGGGGCGCTCGGCGATGATGGCGTTCGACTGGTTCAGTTGGCGCCTCAACAAGAAGGTCGAGGATGCGCAGCGCCGCGAACTCGGGCTGCCCCGGGCGACGGGTCCCTCGCCGCGACGGATTGCCCAGCGCGGATCACTGGAAATCCAGGCCTATGACGAGGTTTGCTTTCCCGGGCTGGCGGCCGAATGGGCGAAATGGGACGGCCTACGGCCATTTGTCGGCCCTCTGACAATGGAATTGACCACCAGCGCCGACGACGACGTGGCGTCATGGATCGCCGCGGGAACGCCGCCGATTTGCTTCGGATTCGGCAGCATGCCGGTTGAATCTCCGATCGACACGGTCGAAATGATCGGTGCGGCCTGCGCGGAATTGGGCGAACGCGCGCTGATTTGCGCCGGTTGGAGCGATTTCAGCGAGGTGACACTTCCTGCGCACGTCAAGGTGGTGGGCGCGGTGAATTATGCGGCGGTCTTTCCCGCCTGCCGCGCGGTCGTGCACCATGGCGGCTCGGGCACCACGGCGGCAAGCCTGCGGGCCGGGGTCCCGACGCTGATCCTTTCGATGGATGTCAATCAAACCGTCTGGGGAGCCCAGCTCAAACGATTGAAAGTCGGTACCACACGGCGGTTTTCGGCCACAACCCGGGAAACGCTGTTGGCGGATCTGCGCCGGATACTCGATCCGGATTACGGCGTGCGCGCGCGCGAGATCGCCCGGCACATGACCAAACCCGCTGAAAGCGTTGTCAAGGCCGCCGACGTGGTGGAGAAGTTTGCCAGCTCCCGGAGTCGCGCCTGATCGGCAAATCCGACAACCCGAATGCGTACCGTGCGGTCAGCGTCCTGACCCCGACGCGAGCGACACGCAACTTTCCACTTCTGGAGACACGCGACCACACTTTCTGGCAGACTGATATCTGGTCAGCCGACGATGCCTGGGCGCCGCGTCAAGCCGTCAAAGGTCGTCACAGTCCAATGGTCGGGGGGATAGGCCGATGGTATTGGCTTCGTCACACCCGACGGCGCCCGGTGACAATTGCCGGTTCGCCCGCTCGCGGAACCTCACTCCCCATGCCATGCAACGAAAACGGTCAATCCCAATCGGGAAGGGAGAGACTGAAATTAGGGCCGAAAGACCCTACTCCGAAGTGTTGCCCGCGCAGCGGAAAAGTGATTAAGGTTACAACGCGATGAAATTTGCTGTGGCAAGCTATGGGACGCGCGGCGACATCGAGCCGTGCCTCGCTATAGGGCGGGAACTGACGCGCAGAGGGCATGAAGTCCGGATGGCCGTCCCGCCCAATCTTGTTGAGCTCGCGGAGGAAGCGGGCCTCGCGGCCATCGGGTACGGACCCGATATGCACGACTTCTGGAGTGACGAGTTCATCCGCGACTTCTGGAAGAATTTCGTGCGGGGGCCCGTCAAGCTGATGCGCGACGCGTGGGAACCGGTGCTGCGGAACTGGCAACAGATGAGTGCGTCACTGCTGTCGGTCGGGGCGGGCGCCGATTTGATCTTCACGGGCCAGCTCTACCAGGACCTGGCGATCAACGTCGCCGATTACTACCGCATTCCGATGGCCACGCTGCATTACATCCCGATGCGGCCCAACGGCGAGCTGATTCCGGCGCTGCCCGGGCCGATGGTCCGTACCGGGATGGCGGTGTACGACTGGATGTGCTGGCGGATGAACAAGAGGGCCGAGGACCGGCAGCGCCGTGAACTCGGACTGCTCACCGCCACGGTCGCCTCGCCGCGCCGGATCGCCGAACGCGGGTCACTGGAAATCCAGGCCTATGACGAGGTGTGTTTCCCCGGCCTGGCCGCCGAGTGGGCGAAATGGGGTGCTCAACGGCCGTTCGTGGGGTCGCTGACGATGGAGTTGACCACCGACGTCGACGACGAGGTGCTGTCCTGGATCGCCAAGGGCAAGCCGCCGATCTGCTTCGGATTCGGCAGCATGCCGGTCGCGGAGTCCCCCGCGGACACCGTCGCCCTGATCAGCGCGGCGTGCGAGGAGCTGGGGGAGCGGGCGCTGGTCTGCTCCGGCTGGAGTGACTTCAGTGGCGTACCGCAGACCGACCACGTCAAAGTGGTGGGCGTGGTGAATTACACGAAGATCTTCCCCGCCTGCCGGGCGGTCGTTCACCACGGTGGCTCGGGCACCACGGCCGCGGGTCTGCGCGCCGGCATACCGACGTTGATCCTGTGGACAGCAGGCGACCAGCCGTTCTGGGGCTCGCACGTCAAACAACTGAAGGTGGGGACTTCCCGGCGGTTTTCGGCAAGCACCCGCGAAACGCTGGTCAAGGACCTGCGCAAGATCCTCGCCCCCGAGTACACGGCTCGTGCGCGCGAGATCTCCGGCCGGATGAGCAAACCGTCCGAGAGCGCCGGGCGCGCAGTTGATCTGCTGGAAAAGTTTGCCCGTTCCGGACGTTGCGATCGTGCCGTCGGTCCGCAGCGTTGTGGCTGAGCTTCACGGTGACTCGGCATCCATGTTGGCGGCTCGCGCCAAGTTGATGGATAGACTGCGAAACGCATTGAGCGCCTCCACGGGGCGTCTAGGCTCATGACCAGGACTATCGACTTGCGGATTAAGGGGCAACTTTGGCCGTGACTGATCACGACACGCGGTTTGCATACCTCGACTTGCTCCGGCGCGACCTGACCAGGTATGGCAACGACGAGCTGGTGCCGGTGGGCTGGTACCGCCTGGGACGCCCCTTGTTCAGCACCCGCAATTTCATGCTGGTGCGCAAGCGCCCGTTCAACAAGCACGCACGCGACCTGGGCCTCGACTGGCCGGCGGACGCCCTGACGATGATCGGGATGCAGCGGCTGACCAGCCTCCAGCATTGCGTCGAGACGGTGCTGGAGGAGGACATCCCCGGCGACCTGGTCGAGTGTGGCGTGTGGCGCGGCGGCGCCTCGATCCTGATGCGCGCGGTGCTGGCCGCCAACGGGGACGAGAAGCGTTGTGTGTGGCTGTGCGACTCTTTCGCCGGCGTACCGCCACCGGACGTCGCAAACTACAAGCAGGACAAAGGGATTACGCTGCACCGGCACGCGCGCATCCTGGGAGTGCCCGAAGCCGAAGTGCGCGCCAATTTCGAGCGATACGGGTTGCTGGACGACCAGGTTCGGTTTGTTCCCGGCTGGTTCAAGGACACGCTGCAGGACGCGCCGATCGATCGCATCTCCGTGCTCCGACTGGACGGCGACCTGTATGAGTCGACGATCCAGGCGCTCGATGCCCTTTATCCGCGGCTGTCACCCGGTGGCTTCTGCATCGTCGACGACTACCACGCCATCAAGGCGTGCGAGCAAGCGGTGACGGACTATCGCGCAAAGCACGGCGTGACCTCCGAGATCGTCGAGATCGACGGCACCGGGGTGCTGTGGCGCAAGTAGACCGCATCCGATTGTCAGTTTGAAACTCCGCGGCTACCAAAAGCTTTGCCCCTAGGGCGGACGAGGTGGTGAACCCGTCGCATTCGTCGCTGATGAGGTGTCCGCCAGTGTTATGGTTGCCGCCGTGGCAACAGGGCTGACAACCGGAACACGCCTGCGCATGTGGTGGGTACGCACCGAGTACTGGCTCGCGCGGACCATCCTTCCCGATGTTTACGCCAACGACGCGCTGGTCACGTTCAACAACTATCACGCGTTCCTGGACAATCCGGACTTCCAGCGCGCCTACCGGCGCGGCGCCCGCTCCCTGGGCAAAGAGGATTGGTATCAGTGGCCGTGGCGCGTGCACGTGGGGCTGTGGGCCGCGGCCAGCGCCAGCAAGCTCGACGGTGACTTCGTCGAATGTGGCGTGAGCTACGGGTTCCTGAGCAGCGCCATCATGGAATACCTGGATTGGGACCGGCTGGGGAAGACCTTTTACTTGCTCGACACGTTCGCCGGACTTGACCCGCGCTTCGTCACCGAGAATGAACGCCGGGCCGGGGCCTTGGAGATCAGTGAAGATCACCTGCGCAACGGGATGTATGCCAGCGGAGTCGAAAGCGTCCGCGCCAATTTCGCGGAGTGGCATAACCACCGCATCATCGTCGGCGCGGTTCCGGAGACGCTCGACGAGGTCGACGCGACCGCCGTCGCCTACCTGCATATCGACATGAACTGCGCCCCACCGGAGGTCGCCGCCCTGCGCTATTTTTGGCCGCGGCTCACACCCGGGGCCTTCGTGCTTCTCGATGACTACGCCAACCGGGGGCGCGACGAGCAGCGCGCCGCCATGGACGCGGTGGCGGACGAGCTGGGCGTGAAGATCTGCGCGTTGCCGACGGGGCAGGGCCTGCTCATCAAGCCGGCACGATAAGAAAGCGCTTCAGCCGGAGGCTTTCTCGCGGGCGGCTTTTTCCAAGAGATCGGCCGCCTTGGCGACGCTCTGGGCGGGGGTGGTCATCCGGCCGGCGAGTTCGCGGGCCCGGGCCGCATACTCCGGGGCGAGGATTTCGCGGAGGTCCGCGACAAGCGAGCCTTCGGTGGTCTCCGAGAAGCGCCGGGCTGTTCCCACCTTCAGGCGCCTGACCTGATTTCCCCAGTAGGGCTGGTCGGCCGAGCTCCACAGAATCAGCGTGGGGACGCCGGCGCGCAGGCTTGCGGCCGTGGTGCCCGAACCCCCGTGATGAACGACCGCGCGGCAGGCGGGGAAGACCGATGCGTAATTCACCACGCCCACGAGCTTGACCTGGTCGGAATGCGGCACTCCGCTGAAGTCGGTTCCGCCGAAACACAGCAGCGCCCGCTCACCCAAGGCTGCGCAGGCCGAGCTGATCATTTCCACTGTGGCGGAAGGCGATTCGAGAGGGATGCTGCCCGAACCGAAGCAGATCGGCGGCGACCCACCGGCGATCCACGACGCCACCTCGTCGTCGGCGTCCGTGGTCAACTCCATCGTCAGCGCACCGACAAAGGGCCGTCGGTCGCCCCATTTCTTCGCCCATTCGGCGGCCAGGCCGGGAAAGCAGACTTCGTCATAGGCCTGGATCTCGAGCGAACCGCGTTCGGCGATCCGCCGCGGCGAGGGTGTCTTCGCCTCCGGTAGGCCGAGTTCGCGACGCTGTTCGTTCTCGACGCGCTTCGTCGAGCGCCAAAACAACCACTCGACCGTTTTCATGCTGGAGCGAAACAGCGGCGCCGGCACGCGCGGAACGAGCTGGCCGTTAGCCCGCATCGGGAAGTGATGCAGTGTCGCCAGCGGAATGCCGTAAAACTCGGCGACATTGGCGGCGGCCTGCTCGAAATTCAGGCCGGTGCACAGCAGGTCGGCGCCGGCCGTGAGCGACGTCAGCGTGGCGCTCACCTCGCCCCAATGCCGGATGAGGGGCTCCCACACCTTGCGCATCAGCCTGATCGGGCTGCGGACCGTCCAGATGTTCCGGAAGAACTCCGCCCACATGTTGCGAAGGAACTCCTCGTCGAGGAAATCATGCAGTTCCGGGCCGTACGGGACCGCCGCGAGCCCAGCGGACTCGGCGAAGCCCAGCAGCTCCGGCGGAACCGCCATGGCCACGTCGTGCCCCCTGCGCAGCAGCTCGCGCCCAACGGCTGCCAAAGGCTCGATGTCGCCGCGCGTTCCGTATCCGGCGAGGGCGAATTTCGTCACGGGTCCTAGCCTTGCAGTTGCCGTGTGTCGGCGATCTCAGGGGTACCCGTCATGGTGCCCGCGGTGCGTCGTCGCTGATCAGCCGAAGCGCCCCGTGCGCGCGAAGTTTTCCAGAAGGTCGGCGGTCTTGGAAATGCTGTCGGCGGGCTTCGTCATCCGAGTAGCGAGCTCGCGGGCGCGGGAGACGTAGGCGGGGGAGCGGACTTGGCGCAGGTCGGCCACCAGCGACTCACGCGTGGTTTGCGAAAACGGCCGGGCGATACCGACTTTCAGCCGATTTACCTGGCCGGCCCAGATCTTCTGGTCGCTCATGCTCCAGAGGCTCAAGGTGGGCACTCCGGCGCGCAGGCCCGCGGCCGTGGTGCCGGCGCCGCTGTGGTGCACCACGGCGCGGCAAGCGGGAAAGACGGCCGCGTAGTTGACGGTGCCCACTATCTTGACGTGGTCGAAATGGGCCACGCCGCTGAAGTCGGTCTTGCCCGAGCACACCAACGCCCGCTCGCCCAACTCCGCGCAGGCCTCGCCGATCATGGTGATCGTGTCGGTCGGCGAATCGACCGCCGTGCTGCCGAAGCCGAAGCAGATCGGGGGCGTTCCCGCGGCGATCCACGATGCGACCTCGTCGTCGGCGTCCGTCGTCATCTCCATGGTCAGCGTCCCGACGAAGGGCCGTTGGCCGTTCCATTTCGCCCATTCGGCGGCCAGGCCGGGAAAGCACACTTCGTCATAGGCCTGGATCTCCAACGCGCCGCGGTCACCCATCCGCTGCGGCGCGGGCCCCTTCGCCTTGGGCAGGCCGAACGCCCGGCGCTGTGCGCCCTCGGCTTTCTTCGTCACCCGCCACTGGACCCAGTCCAGCGCGGCCATCCCCGAGCGGACCAGCGGCGCCGGCAGGCCAGGGGCGAGCTGGCCGTTGGGCCGCATCGGGAAGTAGTGCATCGTGGCCAGCGGAAGTCCGAGGTGCTCGGCCACGTCCGCCGCGATCCCCGGGAAGCCCGGGCCGGTAAACACCAGATCGGCACCCTCGGACAGCGATGTCAGCGTCGCGCTCATTTCCGCCCAGGAGCGGACAAGCATGTCCTGGGCTTCCCGCCATCGCCTTCTAACCTCGGGGAAGTTCCAGACCTTGGCGAGGAAATCCGTGTCCCAGAACCCGTCCTGCTGATCCGGTCCGTATGCGGCCGCCGGAAGCCCGGCCGACTCGACGAGGGAGATCAGGTTGGGCGGGACGGCCATGTGAACCTCGTGCCCGCGGTGACGCAGTTCGCGGGCGACCGCCGTGCAGGGCTCGACGTCGCCGCGAGTTCCGTAGCCTGCCAGGGCGAACTTCACGACGAGTCCTACCTTTCGGTTGTAAACGTGGGTAGCGATGCCAGGGGTAATTATCCCTAGTTCTTCAGCTGCCGGTCGGTGCTGGGCATCGGTTCCCACGCCTTCTCCATAAAGAGGATTGCTCGTCCGACGCAATGACACCCTGGTTCGTGCGCGGGCCCAGCGGAGCCCCAATCAATTTGAGGGGGTGGACTTGTTATCTACCGGAAGTAGTCGCTGCGGTCCGCTGCAATCCCGAGGACATTAGGACATCACTCAGCCGTAGAAGGCGGCGGCGCCGCACGGTCAGCAACATCGCGGTAGGCCTGTGACGACATGTTACATATATGTGTAACGGCAGCAAACTAAGGATGCGTCCGCGTGGACGTTGCTATATTGTGTTTGAGGTGCTCTTATGGAGGGACTTCCAGGGCTCCTGGGATATTCATAGCAAATTCATAGCTTAGTGGAGGCGAAGGAAACGGGCCGATGAGTCGCTCAATGTCGTCTGAAAGCGACGTTCGCTTGCCCGCCAGCCGCCGGCGCCGACGAAGGCCGTACCGGTGGGCCGCGGTACTAGGAATTTGCCGCTTGACCCTCGTCAGCGTGGTCGCCAAGGGGGGAGTGTGACAACTACGCCCCCGGTTATCTTCATAATCTTCAATCGGCCGGACGCCACCCGTCAGGCCTTCGAGACGATCAGGGCCGCAAAGCCGGAAAGGCTCCTCGTGGTCGCCGACGGGCCCCGCACGAGTAGGCCAGGAGACGAGGAGAAGTGCGCGGCGGCGCGGGCGATCATCGATAGCGTCGACTGGGACTGCGACGTCCAAAGGAATTTCTCGGAGACGAACATGGGCTGCTCTCTTCGCATCTCCTCTGGGATAAACTGGGCCTTCGAGTTCGTCGACAAGGCGATAATCCTCGAGGACGACTGTGTGCCCTCCGTGTCATTCGTCCCCTATTGTGCCGAACTCCTTGATCGTTATGCGAGCGACGAGCGCGTCATGATGGTCTCTGGCAACAATTTTTTGTTCGGAGACGCCACGCCTGCCGATAGCTATTATTTCTCGAGATACCCCCATGTGTGGGGCTGGGCCACCTGGCGGCGAGCCTGGGAGAAATACGATCATGACATGACCCGCTGGCCCGAGATAAGAGATAGGAAACTTTTCCACCAGTATTTCCCGAAGGTGATTGAGCGGTGTTACTGGGAGTCTGTCTTTCAACACGTTTATCAAGGCAGCATCGATAGTTGGGGTTACCGGTGGGTCTACAGCGTATGGGTGAACTCGGGCCTTAGCGTCGCTCCTGCCCGGAATCTAATACGAAATATAGGATTCGGCGCCGACGCGACGCACACGAAATGGGACAGTGTTTACTCTTCGCTGGTTTCGCAGGGCGCCGAGGAATTGGACCTGCCGCTCAC
This sequence comes from Mycobacterium europaeum, assembly GCF_002102155.1. Taxonomy (GTDB): domain Bacteria; phylum Actinomycetota; class Actinomycetes; order Mycobacteriales; family Mycobacteriaceae; genus Mycobacterium; species Mycobacterium europaeum. The sequence goes on along the minus strand of NZ_LQOU01000005.1, from coordinate 45,375 downwards.
CCACCCCGCGACTGTGCTGGCGAGCTTCGATAACGACGATCTCGAGTTCAGGATCCGGGCTGCACGGACAAAAGGGGTGCTGACTACGGTAAATCAGTACGCCTCCGTGCTGAAGGTGCTCTCCGGGAGAGCCACGGCGCGTGGCCAGTGGCCCGACCCTGGATTGTTGCTCCGGGGTGCGTAAGCGTTTGACACTGCGGGCCAAGACTGACGTCACCGAACAATCACCGAAATCCTCCAGGCTTGCCTTATCCTTGTCGTCACGGCTGATGTCGCGGCGCGAAGGGACAGATTGAGTGGGCCAATCCGCACCCCGTATCTTCCAATTTAAACCCTCCTCCATTGCGGCCCGACCAGTAGAGTTTTCGCCGGAAGGGCGTTCGGAGTGAGAAAGTTTCGGGAGCGGATTGCATTCGCGGTGCGCCAGCGATCAGGGCGGCTCCACGTGCCGGACATGCCGCACTTCGACAGTCCTGAGTCCACCGCCTGGTTCCTCGAGCGACTGGCGCGTGCGAAACGGTACCTAGAGTTCGGCTCGGGCGGGTCGACCTACCAGGCGGCCAAACTGGGGATCGATTTCATCACCGTCGACACAGACCCGTTCTTCCTCGACAGGGTTCGCGCGAAAGTCGGGACCGCCGGCTTGAGCCGGCCTGGGCAAGTGTTCCGGCACGCCGACATCGGTTGGACCGGGCCGTGGGGCCGCCCGCAGGGGCTGGTGACTGACGCCCGCCGCGAGTTGTTCCGCCGCGCCTCCGACCCACCGCCGGAATGCTTCGACGGCGTTCTACCCGACTTGGTCCTAATCGACGGCCGGTTCCGCGTCGCGTCTGCTTTAAAGATCTTGAATGTGCTTGGTGCGCAACCCGGGTGGACAGTAATCGTCGACGACTACGCCGACCGTCCTCAGTACCACAAAATTCAGGACTATGCGCAAGTGCAGATGGTGGGGCGGATGGCGGTTATAGAATCCGTCCGCCCGGTGCCCGAGAGTGTCATCTCGCAATGGGAAACCGAGCCCGATTGACAGCTCCGGTGAGGAGCGCTCTCCTGCATATTGATGTTGGCGGCAATGATGATTGAGGGTGGCGCGGCCTAATACAGGTACGCCCGGCGATCGCCATGATCGAATACAACAGGGTGATCAACGCCGCCAGAGCGCACTGTACGGCCTACAGGTCGGGCACGATTGTCTGGTAGATCTTAGCGGTTTCTCGAGCGCAATTATCCCAGGAGAATGCGGCGAGACGCGCGTGCCCACGCGCTCGCAGATCCGCCTGCAAATCCTCGCTCGTCGCGACACGTTCCAGAGCCGCGCGCAACTCGTCGAGGCTGTTGGGATCGAAATAGACGCCGGCGTCGCCCACTACTTCTGGAATCGAGCCCGCATTGCTGCACACGACCGGGCAGCCGTGGCTCATAGCCTCAAGCGGCGGCAGCCCGAAGCCCTCGTACTTGGACGGGCAGACGAATGCGACGGCTGCCCGGTATCGCGCCGCCAACTCTCCATCCGAACCCGACTCGAAGCGCACCCTCTCAGTAACGCCCAACCGCTCGATTTCGTGCTGCTCGTCGGGCAGGAACGGGCCTCCGCCAAAGGCTATGAGGTCGAACTCCCGCAATATCGGCGAGCTGCTGTAGGCGTGCAGAAGGGTCGTGAAGTTTTTGTAGCCCCTGCGACTTCCTACATACAGAAGTGAGGGCCTGCATTCGCCGCCTGCTTCCTTCGTTGGGGCCGTTTCTGCCGTCAACGAATGGCCGAGGTGGACGACGCTCGTTCGTGCCGGATCGATGCCGTAGAGACGCACGAGGTCCCGCTGCGTGTTTGCAGAGATGCAGATGATGTGGTCGGCACGGTCGACAGCGGCGCGTTTGGCGGCAGTTACTCGCGCCGCGTCGGGAAACTCTTCGGCGAATAGCTCGTGGATCATGTCGTAGACCGTCAGAACGCGGCGCCGGCCCCTACCGACAGGCCTGACGGCGAAGTATGTCTCATGCACGATGTCTGGATGCAGTCTCCGCCATGCCAACGGCGCGGCAAGCTGGTTCAGAACGGGAACAACCGGGATGCCCGCCAACGTGTCGGGCAGCTTGTTCACATATCTGCCGCGGGTTAAGCGGCGGGTGGAGTCAGTCGACAGGTAATTGTTGACGTAAAACGGTGCCACAACACACACTTCCGGCACGCCGAGGGCGGGCAGGCGGCTGATCAGCTCGAAGAAATAGCGCGAGACACCGCCATATCGCTGCATCCCGAAAATCTGGTGATCAAACGCAACTTTCACAGGCGCTCAGCCCCAACCAACTCGGCCTCTACCATCGCCTTGACCACGTCCCTCATCCGGTATGTTGCCGACCAGCCGAGGACTTCGGATGCCTTGGACGCGTCGCCTCGCCCTTCGGCAAGGTCCGACGGGCGCCTCAGTGCCTCGGAAAGATCCGTATGCTCGCGCCAGTTGAGGCCCACGTGTCCGAACGCCGCGTCCGCGAACTCCTCCAGAGTGTGGCTCTCGCCCGTGGCAATCACAAAGTCGGACCCCTTAGGCTGCTGCAGCATCCGCCACATCGCATCGACATATTCAGGAGCCCATCCCCAGTCTCGTTTGATGTCGATGTTGCCCAGCATCAGACGCGAGCGTTCGCCCCTGGCAATGCGGATCGCCGCCGCGACGATCTTCTTCGTGACGAAACGCTCAGGGCGCAAAGGGGACTCATGATTGAACAATATGCCAGTGCTGGCGTGCAGGCCATATGCCGCCCGGTAGTTTGCGACCAGCCAATGCGCAGTACTCTTCGCCACCGCGTACGGACTGCGGGGCCGAAACGGTGTCTGCTCAGTTGCTGCGTGACCTTCGGTGTCCCCAAAGCATTCACTTGAGCCGGCGCTGTAGAAGCGAATCGGCTTGTCGAGAAACCGAATCGCTTCAAGCAAATTGATGGTACCCACAGCGATGCTCTCAAGCGTTTCAACCGGCTGCTCAAACGACAGCCCGACCGAGCTCTGTCCGGCCAAGTTATAGACTTCGTCGGGCTCAGTTGCACGCAACACGTTCAGCACACTGCGAAAGTCCTTGCCCGCCATTGATTCCAGGTGCACTCGGTCACGGATTCCCAGCCGCACCAGATTCCCGAACCCACCGATCTGCGCGTCGCGTGACGTGCCGAACACCTCATAACCCTTGTCGAGCAACAGTCGCGCCAGATAGGCGCCATCTTGACCCGAAATGCCGCAGATGAGCGCTTTCATGCCGCGTCCTTCCGTCACGAATCGGTCGGGCAGTGCGGCGGAGGGGGACGCACTACCTACCCGCCATGGGCTTGGATCAGGCTCTCATGGTCGGCAAACGTGCGGGATCCGAGTGTGCGCCGTGGCAGCCCGTTAAACAGGCTGACGATCGCTGGCGAAGTGAGCAGACGCAGGGCCAGCGGATTGAGCTTCGCTCGCGTCCAGATGTGGAGCATGCCGGAGCTGTAGAAGTTCATGCCGAAGCGCTTTCCGATGAGCTCCAGGGTCGATCTCTGATAGAAGGTGATGTGTTGCCCGGTGGGGAAGGCGTAGTACCACCACGCGTCGGGAGCTGGGGGTTCGCCGGCGAAGAGCTCGGTGGTGAAGATCATCGTGTCGGTACCGGTGCTCTCGAGTAGCTCAGCCACGAATGCCACTGGGTCGGGGAGGTGCTCCATGACTTCGAAGGCAGTGACCGCCGTGTACGGCCCGCCTGGGCCGACATCGGCCTCGAAGCCCCGTGCGGCCAGGTTGGGGGAGTATTTGTCGGCCCAGTAGTAGTCGAAGCCGTTGTCGCGCATCAGGCGGGTGAAGATGCCGTAGCCGCCGGCCGCATCGAGAAAGCGGCCTCGCCGATCGAACAAAAAGAAGAGTACGACCGACGTCACCCGTGCGAGGTAGAGGTTGCGCCAGAGCATGCCGGTGTCCGCCGCTGCGACGGGGCTTTCGTAGGCTTCGTCTAACCAGTAAGGATGTTCCGTCTGAAGTACACCGCAGTTGTTGCAGAAGTAGTAGCTGCAATCGTATTTGCCTAGCACCTTATGGGTAAACGCAAGGCTGGTGGTGGAACTGCATATGCGGCACGGCACCGAATCGAACCCCCTCAAGCATCTCCTGGCTGTCAGCTAGCCGCGAGCGAGGACAATCAGAACGTACGGCAGGTATATGTCGATGAGCAAGTGGGCCCACAGGAGTGCCAGCGCGCGGTGGAGGTCCTGCCTTCGGGTGTTTGCTATCAGGACAGGCGTCGTCGTTAAAGTACCAAGCAGTCAAGCGAGTGAGCGAAGAAAGGTTGTCTGCGACTTGTCGCGTCCCTCCGCAACTTAGCCGCCTAGTGAGCCCGGCCAAGTCCCGGAAGCCTCCTGGTTAGGATCGTGCTTACGGACGCAACGTATCTGTTCAAGGGGTACGGCAGGGCCTTTGACTGAGAAACCCGGAGTTTCGCTTCGAGCTCGTCTTTGTCGGAGCTCGCCAAGACTGTTACCGGGTGGGTGAGGGGCAGGTGTAGGTACTCGGCGCTGAGGGACGAATAGACCGTGTCACCCGTGGTGTGCGTTGCAGCAGATCCGAATCCGATGTTTCGAACGAGGTTCCGGGCAGGGGCGATGCTCAGCCCGGAATTCGCCCAAATGCTGTAGACCCATTGGTAGTCCCAAGTATCAATATTGCCCTCATAAACGTATTGGAAGAGTGACTCCCAGTGGTACCGCTCGCTCGCGTTCGGAAAGTACTGGTCGAAGAGCTTTCTCTCCCTGATCTCGGGCCAGTGGGTCATGCTGAGGTCGTATTTTGCCCAGGCTCGCCTCCATGTGGCCCAGCCCCACACGTGTGGATATCTCGAGAAGTAGTAGCTGGCGCCCGGGCGCATGTGTCCGAACAGAAAGTTGTTCCCGGAGACCATCATGACGCGCTCGTCGTTCTCGTAGCGAATGAGGAGGTCGGCGCAGTATGTGAAGAACGAGGGCGAGGCCACGCAGTCGTCTTCAAGGATTATCGCCTTATCGACGAGGTCGAAGGCCCACTCTATACCTGAGGAGACGCGGAGTCGGCAGCCCAGGTTGGTCTCCGAAAAATTCCGGTGCACTTCGCAGTCCCAGTCGACTTCGTCGATAATTGCGCGCGCCGCTGAGCACCTCTCAGCCTCTCCGCCCCGGTTGGGCCGAGGCCCGTCTGCGACTACAAGCAGCTTGCTTGGCTTAGCTACTCTGATCGTCTCGAAGACCTGCCTGGTGGTCTCCGGCCGGTTGAAGATGATGAAAATGACTGGGAGAGTGGCTGTCACAGTCGCATCCTTTCCATGACGCAGGGGAGAGTTGGGCATTCTGCATGACTCTTTGCGGACGGGCTCGTCAAAGAACGAGTGTGGGCTCATACAAGCGACGACAGGGGATCGCCGACTCAGACCCAGTAGCTGGGGCAGGACCCGATTTAGGGCCAGAGTCAACCGCGAGTCGTCCGCATCCAATTCGGGAATGCGTCTTCTACGACGCGATCTGGCAGCTGCGCACCCGTAACCGAGCCCGATCGCGCTGGGCGAAGGCAGATCGGCAAGCGCTGCCCAATACATTAATATTGAATCTCTCTTGTAGTCTGATCTGCACAGTTTGGCGCCGCACCCTCCGGAATGAAGAATGCGCATCACGACGAAGGATCAGCATTCAAACCTCATGCAGATACCGCGAGTGGTCGGCGGCTCACAAGAACATCCACCATACTGTGACTAACGAGGTCGCTATACGTAGTTTGGGTGATGACTGGAACTGTTCGCTCATAAAGCCAGCGGTAGTCGTTGTGCAGGTCATACACGTAGAAGTTGTCGTCTTGGAATGGTTTTAGGGTTTCCGCGATATGCGGAGACTTTGCTTCCAAGGCCACAACCAGGTCGGGGTGAGGGAAAGTCGTGATATCAGGAGTGACGGTGGACTCAGCGCCTTCGATGTCGAGCTTAATAAACGACACTCGGTCTATATCGTCGCCGACGATCGAAGGCAGCGTATCACCATTAATCGTGACGGGGATCCATTCTTGACCCATGTATAAGCTGTCGGGATCATCCTCATCGGGTGGTGTGATCCGGTTCCACGCGTCATGCTGGGGATGCAAGTGGAAAGTGATCTGGCCTTTTTGTGAGGTGATCGCTGCTTCAACAACAGTGACGTTAGCGTTGTTCAACGCAATGTTGGCCCGCAAACGCTCTACCGTGCGGGGTCCGGCCTCTATGGCAATCACCTTTCCCGTCGGTCCCACCTGCTGGGCGAGCAGGAGGGAGAAGTATCCGACATTGGCGCCCGCGTCGACGCATACATCCCCCGGCCGAATTTGACGTCGGATGAATTCTGATAGAACCGGCTCGTAAACGCCACGATACTCCAGCAGCATGTTTAGGTTGGTTCCGGGTAGGAAGCGGGTACCGTACTCCGACACCGTCGGTTCGTTCGTGGCAGCTAGGGTTTGACTAAGCGCTGTGATGTATCGCTGCTTTAGTGTGTAAGGCAGGCGACTAGCCGTACACGCCCGCATTGAGCGAATGACGTAGGGACGGGCTGCAGTGGCAAGACCCATGGTAAGTACTCCTAACGTCACGCCCGCGTGAGGGGACAAGAAAAGGTAATCGTGCGCTGCGGTCGATCATTGCTTTATGGACGATTGCTGACCGCATGTTAATAGTTGATGGCCCGCAAGCTGTCGTGATTCAGTACCTGAATAGGGTGCAGAGTAAGCGCACCGCGACCCGACACAGCAAACTCTTGCCGTCCTGCCCGGCATACGGCCGGTAACGCGACGCCGATCACGCGGTCGTTCCCGCAGGTATTGCAAAGATGAATGATCCTGGCATGACTTCATTCAATGGCCTCCCTGAAGTAATCGATAGTTTGCGCTACCCCCTCTCCGAAAGAGATCCGAGGACACCAGCCAAGCTCGGACTCTGCGAGGCTGATGTCTGGTTTGCGCTTCCTGGGATCGTCCGGGGGTAGGGCCCGAAAGACTACCGGGGACTGGGATCCGGTCATGTCCTTGATAATGGTTGCGGCCTCTAGCACTGTGAGTTCGGTTGGATTACCGAGGTTGACCGGTCCAGTGAAACTGGGTTCGCTCGTGACCATCTTCATGAGCCCGTCAACTAGGTCGTCGACGTAACATAAGGAACGGGTCTGGCTGCCGTCACCGAATACGGTGATTGGCTCTCCGCGCAATGCTTGGACGATAAATGTGGACACAATTCGTCCGTCTTCTGGTTGCATCCTCGGGCCGTATGTATTGAAGATTCGGACGATCTTGTTTCGGAGGCTGTAGCGGCGTCCATACTCGAGCATCAGTGTTTCCGCTACTCGTTTGCCTTCGTCATAGCAACTTCGTGTGCCGAAGCAATTGACGTTGCCCCAGTAACTTTCGACCTGGGGATGGACCATGGGATCACCGTAGACCTCGCTCGTAGAGGCTTGGAGCATAGTGGCCCCGTGCGCGCGTGCCAGTTCTAGAAGGTTCTTGACCCCAAGGTAGTTAGTGTCAAGAGTAAACAGTGGATCACGTTGATAGGTCAGCGGCGACGCCGGACAAGCCATATTGAAGATCACGTCGAGCTGGCTTGCCACCGTTGCACCGACCGGCTGCGTAATGTCGTGTTCTAAGAACCTGAAACCGGGATCCCGCTCGAGGTGGCGGATGTTCTCGCGACTGCCGCAATAAAAGTTGTCGATCCCGAGGACCTCGATGCCGTCGCGCCGGAGACGATCGCACAGATGGGATCCCACGAACCCGGCGGCGCCCGCCACGAGGGCTCTCACTTAGCGATTCTCCTATCGTCAGTTTCGGCCCATGCCGTAGTAATCGAATCCCTCGGCCCGAAGTCGCTTAGGATCATAGATGTTTCGGCCGTCGAACACGACGTAGCCGCGCATGAGGGACTTGAGGCGCTGCCAAGACGGCCGGTGGAACTGCTTCCACTCCGTGACGAGGAGCAGCGCGTCCGCGCCGTCGACTGCCTCGTACATGTTCGACGCGTATTCGACTGAATTGCCGAGCGCTTTTCTCGCCTGCTCGGTTGCTTCCGGATCGAATGCCCGCACCTTCGCGCCTAGCTCGATCAGCTTCCTTATGATGACTAAGGACGGCGCTTCGCGCATGTCGTCGGTCTGGGGCTTGAAGCTGAGACCCCAGAGCCCGAAGTGCAACCCGCCCAGGTTGTTTCGCGCGGCTGGCCCGCCGGCGAAATGGGCGACTATCTTAGATACCAGGGCGGCTTTCTGTCCGCTGTTCACATCCTCGACCGCGCGTAAAAGGCGCATATCTGACCCCAGGATGCCAGCCGTATGTATTAGAGCCTGAACGTCTTTGGGCAGGCAGGAGCCGCCATAACCTACGCCTGGAAACAGGAAGTCATAGCCGATACGGGTGTCCGCGCCGATCGCCTCTCGCACCGCCGAGATATCGGCGCCGGCCCGCTCGCACAGGTTGGAGATCTCGTTGATGAACGAGATCTTAGTCGCGAGGAAGCAATTGGCCGCATACTTTGCCATCTCCGCGCTCCTGACGTCCATCGCGATCAGAGGATGGAAAGTTCGCAGGAACGGCTCGTACAGCTCTCGCATGATATCCAAAGCGCGCTTCGAGTCGCCACCGATCACTACGCGGTCGGGCTTTACGAAGTCGTTGATCGCCGTGCCCTCCTTGAGGAATTCGGGATTGGACACGACGTCGAAGTCATGCCTGGCCTTTCTGCGGATGATTGCCCGAACCTCATCGGCAGTTCCGACGGGCACGGTTGATTTGTCAACGACGACCTTGTATCGATCCATATGGGACCCGATATCGTCGGCGGCGGAGTAGACGAACGAGAGGTCTGCCTCGCCGCTGTTGCTCATGGGCGTCGCGACGGCGATGAAGACCACGTCGCCATGCTCTATTGCACGCCGCCGGTCGGTCGTGAAGTCAATGCACCCGTTCTCCCGGTTTCGTTCTATCAACTCGGCCAAGCCAGGCTCATAGATTGGGACACCTCCGGCGAGTAGTAGGTCCACCTTGGCCCGGTCGATATCCACGCAGACGACGTCGTTGCCGCTGTCCGCCAGGCAGGCGCCTGTGACCAGGCCGACGTAGCCGCATCCGATTACTGAAATCTTCAAGATGGCCCCTTCGCTTCACGTTGGCCGCTGCCTATGCTCTCAGCGAGATAAGGTAGGCGAACTCTTGTCTAGCTCCGTAAACGATCACACGAACGTGCGCTCAGCGTCGGCCCAAATGGACTCATCCCTGGTGGTTCATCATCAGGATGCCCAGATGACTCCATCGCGCAACGTCCGCGCTCCACGACATCTACTATGAAACGACAACGACGCCGTCTAGTTGTTGTACAACGGGGAGTGGGACTGCCGCGATGATTGGATCCTCTCCGACACGCGGCGGCGGGCATGCACCGACACAGGTAGGGATCCAGTGAAGCGAGCGCTCATCACGGGAATCACCGGGCAGGACGGCTCGTATCTCGCCGAATTGCTGCTCAACAAAGGCTACGAAGTCCATGGGCTGATTCGGCGAGCTTCCACCTTCAACACGTCGCGCATCGATCATCTGTACGTCGATCCGCACAATCCGAGCGCAAGACTGTTCCTGCATTACGGGGACCTCACCGACGGCACCCGCTTGGTGACGCTGCTAAGCAATATCGACCCCGACGAGGTGTATAACCTTGCGGCGCAATCCCATGTGCGTGTCAGCTTCGACGAACCCGTGCATACCGGCGACACCACCGGCATGGGATCGATCCGACTCTTAGAGGCGGTCCGCCTCTCCCGTGTTGATTGCCGTTTTTACCAGGCGTCCTCGTCGGAGATGTTTGGCGCCTCTCCACCGCCTCAGCATGAGGACACACCGTTCTACCCTCGCTCACCATACGGTGCGGCAAAGGTCTACTCATACTGGGCGACGCGTAACTATCGGGAAGCATACGGCTTGTTCGCGGTTAACGGCATCTTGTTCAATCACGAATCACCGCGCAGGGGCCAGACTTTCGTGACGCGAAAAATCACGCGCGCAGTTGCGCGGATCAAAGCTGGCCTGCAGTCAGAGGTCTACATGGGCAACCTTGATGCTGTCCGCGACTGGGGATATGCGCCCGAGTATGTCGACGGTATGTGGCGCATGCTGCAGGCCGCGGAGCCGGACGACTTCGTGCTGGCCACAGGGCGTGGTTACACCGTGCAGGAGTTCGCACAGACCGCATTCGACCATGCCGGGCTCGACTGGCAAAAGCATGTGAAATTTGACGAGCGCTATCTGCGGCCCACGGAGGTCGATTCACTGATAGGTGACGCGACCAAGGCAGCCGAGTCGCTCGGATGGAAAGCGTCTGTTCACACCGGCGAACTGGCGCGAATCATGGTCGACGCGGACATCGCTGCATTGGAGTGCGACGGCAAGCCGTGGATCGACAAGCCAACGCTCCCCGGCTGGGCCTGAGAACGGGAATGGGCACGTTAGTCGGCTGCCTCGACCGCGACTCTCCCGTATATATCGCCGGGCATCGCGGACTAGCGGGGTCGGCTCTCCTGCGGAGGTTTCAGGCCGCGGGGTTCACCAACCTAGTGGTGCGGTCGCACCGCGAACTCGACCTGACCGATCGGGCCGCGACGTTCGACTTCGTTCTGCAGTCAAGACCCCAGGTCATCATAGATGCCGCAGCGCGCGTTGGCGGCATCATGGCTAATAGCACGAACCCGGTCGATTTCTTGTCGGAGAACCTTCAGATCCAGGTCAATCTGCTCGATGCGGCCGTGGCCGCGCGGGTGCCTCGGCTACTGTTTCTTGGATCGTCATGCATATACCCAAAATTCGCCGCGCAGCCCATCAAGGAAAGCGCTCTGCTTACCGGCCCGCTTGAGCCCACGAACGACGCATACGCGATCGCCAAGATTGCGGGCATTCTCCAGGTCCAAGCGGTCAGACGTCAGTATGGCCTGGCGTGGATCTCGGCGATGCCCACTAACTTATACGGACCGGGGGACAACTTTTCCCGCTCCGGGTCGCATTTGCTGCCCGCCCTCATCCGCAGGTACGAAGAGGCCAAAGCTGGCGGTGCATCGGAGGTGACGAACTGGGGGACCGGCACTCCACGGCGCGAGCTGCTGCATGTCGATGATTTGGCTAGTGCATGTCTGTACCTTCTGGAACACTTTGACGGCTCCACTCACGTCAACGTTGGGAGCGGCATCGACCACACCATTAGAGAGATCGCCGAGATGGTCGCCACAGCAGTCGGCTATACCGGCGAAACTCGTTGGGACGCAACAAAGCCGGACGGTACACCACGCAAGCTGCTGGATGTTTCGGTATTACGGGAGGCCGGATGGCAACCGAGCATTCCACTGCAGGACGGCATCGAGGCTACCGTGGCCTGGTATCGTGCTAACGTCGGCGCGGCGAGGCAATGAACGTATCTCTTGAGCGTGCGCACGCATGTTAGTGTGGCGCGGTGGTTTTCTTCCGCAGAGGTGGATTGATCGCGCGTAACACCACCATCGAGGTGTTGCGTCCCTATTCTGATCGGGGCTCAAAGCGTCAATTCGTCAAGCAACTCGAATCGCGTGGCGTGAGTGTCGTTCTGGACGTTGGCGCGAACTCTGGCCAGTACGCGGGCGACCTGCGCATGGCGGCTTACACGCGTCGTATCGTCTCCTTTGAACCTCTGTCGGGTCCCTTCTCGCTTCTAGAACGCAACGCGTCGAAGGATCCGCTTTGGGAGTGTCGGCAGTGCGCCTTAGGCGACATGGATGGGACTATCTCGATAAATGTTGCAGGCAACGCCGGCGCAAGTAGTTCTGTGCTGCCGATGCTGAGGCGCCATCGGGACGCGTTTCCGCCGGCGAATTATATCGGCACTGAAGAAGTGCCTATACGCCGACTCGATTCGGTCGCGCCAGAATTTCTCCAACCAGCTGATGTTGCTTTCCTCAAGATTGACGTTCAAGGATTCGAGAAGCAGGTGATCGTGGGCGGTGCATCAACGGTGGCCGACCATTGTGCGGGCATGCAGCTCGAACTATCGTTTATGCCTTTGTATGAAGGTGGCATGCTCATTCGTGAGGCGCTGGACGTAGTGTATTCCCTGGGGTTTACGCTGGCGGGGCTACTGCCGGGTTTTACCGATCCCCGCAATGGCCGAATGTTGCAGGCGGACGGAATCTTCTTCCGCGAGGATGACTGAAAAGTCGCTGACCGCTACTCGCTCGACTGACGTAGTTAGCGGCGTTTCGTTACCCGTGTGAATACGTATTCCAAGAAGCGGAGGTAGTACTCCCAGGAACGCAGACAAGCCCGCGAGATTCGCCGCCCCCCAAGGGGGTAGCGGCCATGCAAGTCCCACATGCGGCGCAGGTCATAAAACACCACACTCGGGTGTCGGTTGGTGCCAACACCGGTGGTGTCGAAATCGCATAACACGCGCCGGATCGTAATTGGGGGTCGCAGGAGCGCGGCTCGTAAAATGAATTCTTGGTCGGCGGCGACCCCGAAATCGAGGTCGTAGCCACCCAGTTCGCGGACCAGCGATGACCCAAAAAACGACGCCTGGTGTGGAACCACTTGCAACCCGGCGAGGAACTTACGAAGGCTGAAGGGTATAGGGCCACGGACGCGCCCGAGTCCGACGAGGTTGTCCATGCCGAAGCCCCATACTTCGCGTGCTGGCCCCTGCTCTGCGATCGCCTCCACGGCCTGAGCCACTGCGTCGGGATCGGAGAAACAGTCGCCGGAGTGCATGAACCACAGCAGATCGCCGGATGCGTGGGCGATGCCCTGGTTCATTGCGTCATACCGTCCGCCATCGGGCTCCGACTGCCAATGCGCGAAGCCAGGCTCGCATCCCGACAGGAATTCCACGACGTCGTCACCCGATCCGCCGTCGATTACGATGTGCTCGATTCGTGCCTCGTAGCGCTGGGCCCGCACACTGTCGACCGTGCGTTTCAGGCCTTCGAGGTCCTTGAAGGAGATCGTGATCACCGAGACCGTCGGAGCCGGACTCATTGATTTCCCCCTCGTGTTATCTGGACGTGCGGCGCAACATCGACCACATTTGGATCGAAATCCTCATCGGAACGATCTTGTTGCCATTGCCAACTTTCCTCGTATCGCTTGGCTGTGGACGCGCACACCGGTCAATGGGTCGCTCCTTGCTGATCCCTTGCTGCCGCCGTCAGGCGAACAAGTTCGGTGGGGTAGACGTCCGCGAGCCCCTTTCGGCTTGGCGCGATGGCGGTGAGCCTGCGCCGGAGAGTCTTGAGCCTCGTGGTTGGTTTCGCCCAGCGGTGTTGCAGTGCCAGCACCGCAAACCGAGGGTGCTGGGCGATGGTGTTTTGGAGCGCGGATTGACCCTCCGCCCCCGGCACTTTCGCAATCTGGTGGAGAATCCAGTCGGCCATCAATCCGATGAGCTGCTCGCGGATGGGGTCCCCGGAGACCAGATCGAACATCGCGTCGAAAGTTGCCGCGTGCCCCGGCCCTTGCGTTAACCAGAATCTCGGAGGGTCCACCACTTGGTTGTGCCACATTCCCTCGGAATGGCGTCGGTAGACGGCCATCGTCTCTGGCAGCATTGCAATGCCACCGCACACCGCATGCCGGACGTGCAAGTACCAGTCCAAGGGCATGATGTCGCCGGGGATGTCGTCATAGCGCTCAAGCCGGCGGTACATGACGGAATTGGTCTGGATGAAGTTCATCAAGATAAGAGCATCCACGCTCAAGTCGCCGCGCAAGTAGACCGGCGGAAACTTCGAGTCTTTAGCGCTGCCATCGTCCCAAATCACTCGCACAGGGTGGAAGCACACTGCGGTCTCTGGGTGGTGGTCGAGAAATGCCACTTGTTTGCTTAGCTTGAGTGGATCGATCCAGTAGTCATCTCCCTCGCACAGCGCGATGTACTCGCCGCGAGCAATCGAAAGGGCGCCCACCAGGTTCGCATTGAGCCCGAGGTTTTCTGGTCTGAATATGGGGCGGAACAGGTGCGGGTAGCGCGTGGCATAGTCGCGGATGATCTCCGGCGTCGCATCGGTCGAGGCATCGTCGGCGACAACAATCTCAAAGGGAAAGTCCGTCTGTTGGGCGACAAAACTGTCGAAGGCCTGTCGAACATAGGCCTCCTGGTTGTGGGTGGTCGATACGATGCTCACCTTCGGGTCGTTCGCCGATGTCTGTTCTTTCACCGCATTCCCATCTCGCAATTGCCGGCGACGACGCGGACGATGTGTCCGGATGCCATGCAGCCAAGGCTTGACAGCGAGACAATCGGCGAATATTGGCTCCCCGTCACCAGGTCGGGAGACGCCAGCAACACGCCTCTCACCCCCGGGACTCGGCGGCACGTTGATAACCGCGCACGGCGAGTGGAATGAATAGGGCGAGGAGCAGAATCGTCCAGAGCGCAGTCATTGCCAGAGGCCGCGCGAGCGCCCCGCCGTGGGCTAGGGCCCACATCGCCTCGATGGGGGGCGACAGCGGTTGCATGCGGACCAGAGGTTGAAGCCACCCCGGGAACTGTCCAATGGGAGTCGTACCGGGATTGAGAAACGCCAGGGACACGGTCACCCCGATCAACCAGGTCATGACGGCACGGCCGTTGGCGCGGATAGCCAGTGCCACTACCAGCGCGGTATATCCGATCATTGCGATTGATGGGATCAGAATGTAGACCAGTGCCGTGAGCCAGCCGTGCGTAAAGCGTAGGCCCATGGCGATTCCCAGGGCGGTGACCAGGATTGTGCCAAACAGTGCCCGCATTGCGTCGGCGGTGATCCGTCCGGTGAGCACACTTGTCCGGTGTATAGGCAATACCCACATCTTGCTGATCAATCCCACTTCGCGTTCTAACGTGATGCTGACCGCGCCGCCGAGGGAGCCGAACAGTGCCGATAGCACCGCGCACATCGGGGTGAGGCCGTAAACGCTGTCGATGCCGGTGACCTTCCGCACCTGCTGGCCCAGCACAATCTGGTAGATCAGCATAAGGGAGACTGGAAAAAGCAAGGATCCCAGCAGCACTCCATAGTCGCGCCGCCACCGCATGAGGAGTCGGTCGGCTTGCACCCAGCTTTGGGTCAGTAGCGACCCTTGCACTCCGGGTTGCTTCCGCGACACTAGCCCCGCCTCTGCAATCGCAGCGTAACCAAGCCAAAGACCAATACCATTGCCACACACCAAGCCATGCTGGCAGCCAGGTTGTCGACGGTCACGTGGCCCCTGGCGAAGCCGCGTAGCGTTTCTGCGACTTGTGATACCGGTTGGTTGCGCACGTATGGGCGCAACCAAGAGGGAAAGGTTTTTTCGGGCGCGATGCCGGTGGAGAGCATAAATAGCAGCAACTGGGGGACAAACAAGATATGGCTGACGCCCTGCAAGCTGTTCGCAGCGGATCCCATGGCGTCGGCGGCTAGCGCCACACCGAGGCACAGAAACAAAGCGACAAACACGAAGGCCAGCCCGTAGCCGAGTCCGCCGCTCATCCGGAACCCGAATGCGTAGCCCGCGATCATCGCGACCAACAGGACGAGTGAGCCGCGCATCAGAGTGGCCGCCATGCGAGCGCTCACCGGTACGGCCGCCGCGATTGGCAGCGTCGCCAACCGCTCGCCGAGCGCCGTGAGGCGGTCGCGTGCGGCGCGGTCCCCGGTCAGCAGAGCGACAAAGATGACTGACTGGACAACCACGGCGGGCAGCAAGTACTGCGCGTAGCTCACGCGCTCGGTGTCGACTAGGCCACGCAGCGCCACGGTGAAGCCTGCCAAATATCCGACAGGCGACAACACCTCGTAAATCATCCCGCCATCGCGGACCGCGGACAGCAGCGAACGTTCAGTGAGGGCGGCCAGGGCGCTCATCGCTGGACCACAGCCTGCTCCGTGAGGTGCAAAAACGCCTCGTCGAGTGAGGGTTTCCGCAGCGAGATGTCCGCGAGTTCAATCCCGCTCGCATCGACCCGGCGAAACACCTCACCTAACGTTCCCAATCCGTCAGGGGCGAATAGCGATACCGAGCTCGTGTCGGCATTGATATCAATGCCTTCGAGCCCCGTTAGCGCCGCAGCGACCCTGGGTAGGTCGGCCGGATTGGCCGGGGTCACCTGGCAGTAGCTGCCGCCCACCCTGCGTTTGAGGTCTTCGGCTGTGCCGTTGGCGATCACCTGTCCGTGGTCGATGACGACGATCGAGTCGCTCAGCACGTCGGCCTCTTCCAAGTATTGCGTGGTTAGCAGCACGGTGATGCCCTGCTGCGCCAACGAAGTCACCAGTGCCCAGACGGCGCGGCGGCTGCGGGGATCGAGTCCAGTGGTCGGCTCGTCGAGGAAGAGCACTTTTGGCAGAACCATTAGGGCGCTGGCGAGGTCGACGCGCCGCCACATCCCGCCTGAATAGGTAGTCAACGGACGGCCACCGGCTGCGACGAGATCGAATTGTTCGAGCAATTCGTCGGCGCGCGCTTTCGCCTGCCGGCGGCCAAGGCCGCGCAGCCTGCCGAACAACACTAGGTTCTCCCGGCCAGTGAGTACGGGGTCCATTGCGGAGAACTGACCGGCCATGCTGATGCTGGCGCGCACCTCCGCTGGCTGGCGGGTGATGTCGTATCCGTTGACCGCCGCACGGCCGGAAGTCGGGCGGATCAGCGTCGAGAGGATGTTGATTGTGGTGGTCTTGCCCGCGCCATTGTGTCCGAGCAGCCCACACACCGTGCCCGCCGGCACTGAAAAGCTCACGCCACGCAGCGCAGGGGTGTCTCGGCCGAACGTCTTTGTGAGGCCGTCAACCTCGATCGCCAGTGGTCTCACAGTGACGAGTATTTCATGGTGGGTACCTCTCTGTTGGCCGTATCACCTGTCGTGTGGACTGTGGCGGGCAAGTCGATGTCAGTCGCGACCGGAAACAAAGTCCCCACCGGGCGCAAGCAAAATGCTCGGTGCGCCGTTCGGTAGCCGGCCAATTTCGCCTGACAGATTGTCTTATCAGTAGCGATCTCGCTTTGCTGCGCGGCAAGGGCAAACGTTGAGTGACTAGAGGGAAGGCCTCGGGATCTCTGTTGTGGGCGTTTCGTCCGCGAACTGTCGGTGCAGCAGCAGGGACCGCACCAGCGGACGGGATCCCTCGGAACGAAGCATTTGACTGGCCGGGCGCGGACGGACGATCTGTGGCCACCAGAACCAACGTCCGAGCAGCGCGGCGATGGACGGTGTCATAAACGAGCGCACAATTAAGGTGTCGAACAACAAGCCCAGGCCGATGGTGGTACCGACCTGGCCGATGATCCGCAGGTCGCTGGCCACCATTGACGCCATGGTGAATGCGAACACGAGGCCCGCGTTCGTCACGACCTTGCCCGTGCCGCCCATCGCGCGAATGATGCCGGTGTTAATGCCACCGGCAATTTCCTCTTTCATCCGGGAGACCAGCAGCAGGTTGTAGTCGGACCCCACCGCCAAAAGGACGATCACCGACATCGGCAGCACCATCCAGTACAAGTTGATGCCCATGATGTATTGCCAGATCAGGACCGACAGCCCGAACGACGAGCCGAGCGAGAGCGCCACCGTGCCGACAATCACCAGCGATGCAACAAAGCCTCGCGTGATGATCAGCATGATGATGAAAATGAGGCAGAGCGCACCAACCCCGGCGATAAACAGGTCGTATGTGGAGCCATCACGGAAGTCCTTGAATGTCGACGCCGTGCCGGCGATATAGATCTTGGACGGCTCCAGCGGTGTCGTCTTAAGTGCCTCCTCGGCCGCCGTCCGGATCTTGTCGATACGCGCGAGGCCGTCGGGCGACGCGGGATCGCCCTTGTGGGAAATGATGAATCGGGCCGCTTTCCCGTCTGGGGACAGGAACTGACTCATCGCCTTTTTGAAGTCCTCGTTTTGGAAGATGTCAGGCGGCAGATAGAAGGAATCGTCGTCCCTGGCAGCGTCGAACGTCGCTCCCATGGCGGTGGCGTTCTCCTTTTCGTTGTTCATCTGCCCAAGCGTTCCATTCATGGTGCTGTAGGACGTCAGCAGCATATTCCGCGCGTCCTCGGCTATCGCGATCGACGGTGGGAAAATCTCGAGCAGTTGCGGCAACAGCGCGTCCATCTTGTTCAGATCGACGATAAGATCGTCGAGCTTGTCGCTCAGTATGTCGACGCCGTCGAGAGTCTCGAATATGTTTCTCAACGCCCAGCAGATGGGGATGTCGTAGCAGTGTCGTTCCCAGTAAAAATAACTTCGGATCGGTCGGAAGA
The DNA here is from genome assembly GCF_002102155.1 of Mycobacterium europaeum. Lineage (GTDB taxonomy): Bacteria > Actinomycetota > Actinomycetes > Mycobacteriales > Mycobacteriaceae > Mycobacterium > Mycobacterium europaeum. The sequence goes on along the minus strand of NZ_LQOU01000005.1, from coordinate 27,107 downwards.
AGTCTTCAAAATCGGATAACTTGCCTCTGAGGTCCGAGATAACGTCGCGCAATTCCTTCGTTTTGGCGATCGAGTCGTGGGTAAGGGCCGTGATCTGCTTTTGCAGTGCGTACATGCGTTTCATCGACGCGATTTGGAACGATAGTACGTCCGCTTGCTTCAGCATGTCTTCCGTGCGGGCTTTCATATATGTCTGATCCTGCTGCATGACCGCATATTGCATTTGCAGTAAGAAAGGTATTGACGTGTGCTGGATCGGCGTGCCCTCGGGCCGAGTGATTCCCTGCACCCGAGAGATGCCGTAAACCTTGAAGATCGCCTTGGCCAGTCTGTGCAGGACGAGGAAATCCGCGGGATTACGCATATCGTGATCCGATTCGATCATCACGATTTCCGGCATCATTCGCGCTTGAGAGAAATGGCGATCGGCGGCCGCGTATCCGACGTTGGCGGGAATGTCATTGGGCATGTAGAACCGGTTGTTGTAGCTCGTCTGGTAGCCGGGCAGCGTCACGAGACCGACCACGGCCACCGCTATGGTCGCAGCGAGGATGGGCACGGGCCAGCGCACGATCGCCGTGCCGATCCGGCGCCAGCGACCGAAGGCGAGGACCCGCCTCGGGTCGAACAGCCCGAACCCACTGCCGATGGTGAGAACCGCGGGAACCAACGTAAGCGCGATCACGACCGCGACCAGCATGCCCACGGCGCAGGGCATGCCCATGGTCTGGAAGATGGGCATCCGGGTGAAGCCCAGGCACAGCATGGCGCCGGCGATCGTCAAGCCTGAACCCAAGACGACGGGAGCGACGCCGCGGTAGGTGGTGTAGAAGGCCGTCTCCCGGTCCTCGCCGGCCTGGCGTGCCTCCTGATACCGGCCGAAGAAGAAGATCGCGTAGTCGGTTCCGGCCGCCATGGCGAGCGCCACCAGCAGGTTCACGGCAAAAGTAGAGAGCGCGACGAGACTATGATCGCCGAGGAACGCAACGATCCCCCTGGCGGCAAGAACCTCGATCCCGACGGTGACCAGCAACAGAATTACGGTGAGGACCGACCGGTAGACGAAGAGCAGCACCACGAAAATGATCAGCGCGCCCACCGCGGTCATCTTCAGAATGGACCTGTCACCGGCCTGCTGCATGTCCGACAACAGCGCTGATGGACCGGTGACATAGACCTTGAGCCCCGGGGGCGGCGTGCTACGCGCGATGATGCTGCGGACCGCGGCAATGGAGTCCTGACCGAGGGTGGTGCCTTGGTTGCCTGCGAGGTTTATCTGCACATAGACGGCCTTGCCGTCGTCGCTCTGCGCCCCCGCCGCCGTCAGCCGGTCTCCCCACAGGTCCTGCACATGCTCGACGTGCTTGGGATCGGCCTTAAGCGCGCGAATCAATTGGTCGTAGTAGTTGTGGGCGTCGTCCCCGAGGCGTTGCTGCCCCTCCAGCACGATCATCGCGATGCTGTCGGAATCGGATTCTTTGAAGTCCTTGCCCATGCGCTGCATGGCCTGGACCGCCGGTGCGTCCTGAGGGGCCAACGGCACGGAATGTTCGCGGCCGACCGTCTCCAGCCATGGAACGAAGAAGGTCACCAGCAGCGTCAGCGCCACCCATGCCAGCACGATGAGCACCGAAAGCCGGCGGATGCTACGGGCGAAGAAAGGGGCTCGAGCGTGCTCGGTGGTCATGCGGACCTCACCCGATGAGGGACGCTCGCGGCCGCGACCGCACCCTTCACTGCGGCGCAGCGGCGAATGCCATCCCTGTTGTCCTCTGTCACGATGTTCCCCACGGTCGCGGTCCCTGTGCTGAAGTGGAAGTCCGCCAGTTACAACGGCTGTTTGAGCAACAACGAGCGCACCGCCGGCCGGGACCCGAACGGCCGAAGCATTGAGCTGGCGGGCCGTGGACGCACGCGTTGCGGCCACCAGAACCAGCGACCCAGCAGCGCGGCGACCGACGGTGTCATGAATGCACGCACGACCAAGGTGTCGAACAGCAAACCCAACCCGATCGTCGTACCGGTCTGGGCGACGCTGCGCAGGTCACTGACCCCCATCGAAGCCATGGTGAAGGCGAAAACCAGGCCGGCGTTGGTGACGACCTTGCCGGTGCCGGCCATCGCCCGGATGATGCCGGTGTTGATGCCGGCGGCCAATTCCTCTTTCATCCGGGAGACCAGCAGCAGGTTGTAGTCCGATCCCACCGCCAAGAGGACGATCACGGACGTCGACAGCACCGTCCAGTGCAGTTGCAGGCCGAGGAGGTACTGCCAGACCAGCACGGACAGCCCGTACGACGCGCCCATTGACAACAACACCGTGCCGACGATCACCAGCGCGGCGATAAAGCTTCGCGTCATGATCAGCATGATGATGAAGATGAGGCAGATTGCGGCGACTCCCGCGATCAAGAGGTCCCATTTGGAGCCGTCCACGATGTCTTTCGTGATCGCCGCAGTTCCGGTGAGGTAGACCTTGGCATCCTCCAACGGGGTTCCCTTAAGCGCCTCCTCGGCCGCCGTCTTGATGGGCTCCACGCGGGAAAGGCCCTCGGGCGTCGCCGGATCACCCTTTTGCGAAATGAGCATGCGGACATCTTTTCCGTCCGGCGACATGAAGATTTTCTCGACCCGTTTGAAGGCCTCCGAGTCGTTGATGATGCCCGGTGGCAGGTAGAAGGAATCCTCGTTTCGGGATTGGTCGAAAGCCTGCCCCATCGCGGCGGAATTGTTGCCCTGTGACTCCATCTGGCCCATCACGCCGGACATGGTGCTGTGCATCGTCAGCATCATGGTCCGCATGCTCTGCATCGATTCGATCATCGGTGGCAGGAGCACGACCATTTGCGGCAGCAGCACGTCGAGTTGGTCCAGGTCGGCCACCAGAGCGTGCAGCTTATCGGTTATCTCGTCGACGCCATCGAGCGCATCAAATATCGATCGCAATGAAAAGCAGACGGGGATGTCGTAGCAGTGCCGTTCCCAGTAGAAGTAGCTTCGAATGGGCCTGAAGAAGTCCTCGAAATCGGAAATCTTGTCACGCAATTCATTCGTAACCGCCTCCATCTCGTGCGTTTTCCCGACCATGTCATGGGTCGTCGCGACCAGCTCCTTCATCAGGCCGTACATGTGCTGCATGATCTGGATCATTCTGCCGAGCTCTTCGGCCTGCTTGAGCATGTCCTCCATGCGGTCCTTCTGGAACGCCATGTTTATTTGCTGGCTTGACTGCGACATGCTGACGATCCAGGGAATCGTCGTGTGCTCGAGTGGGATGCCCTCGGGCCGGGTCACGGACTGCACGGTGGAAACGCCCGGAACGGCAAGAACGCCCTTCGCCACCTTGTTCAAGACGATCATGTCGGCCGGATTGCGCAGATCGTGGTCGCTCTCGAGCAGCAGAATTTCGGGCATCATGGTTCGTGACTGCGGGAAGTGTCGCTGCGCCGCAGCATTTCCCACACTTGCGGGAATATCGGTGGGAATGAATTTCTGATCGTCGTAGCTGGGGTTGTAATTCGGCAGGGTTATCAGGCCGATGAGCGCGATCGCTAATGTCGTGACCAGAATGGGCGCCGGCCACCGAACGATCGCCGTGCCGATCCGTCGCCACCGGTGGGTCGTAATGACACGTTTCGGGTCGAACACGCCAAAACGGCCCGCAACGACAAGTAGCGCCGGCGCGAGCGTGAGGGCAACCAGCACCGCAACGGTGATGCCGATGGCGCACGGGATGCCCAGTGGCTGAAAATAGGGCAACCGGGTGAAGTTGAGGCAGAAAACCGCTCCAGCGATAGTCAACCCCGACGCCAACACGACCTTGGCCACACTGCCGAACGTGGTGTAGAAAGCCGTTTCCCGGTCTTCGCCGGCCTGCCGCGCCTCCTGATATCGCCCGACGAAGAAGATGCCGTAATCGGTTCCCGTCGCGATAACCGCGGCGACCAGCAGGTTGACGGCGAACGTGGTGAGGCCCAACAGCTGGAGGTGGCCAAGAAAGGCGACTATTCCGCGTGCGACCTGCAATTGCAGGCCGACCATCAACAACAACAGAATGACGGTCAAGATCGACCGGTAGACGAGGAGCAGGGTAATGAAGATCACCGCGAGGCTCGTGACGGTGACCAGCATGACGGTCTTTTGACCGGCGATGTTCATGTCCGCCACGGTCGGCGCGGGGCCGGTGACGTAGGCCTTCAATCCGTTCGGCGTGGGTGTCTTCGCCACTATTTGCCGAATGGCGGCTACAGATTCGTCACCAGACGCCCCGCCCTGGCTTCCGGCAAGCTGGACCTGCACATAGACGGCTTTTCCGTCGGAACTCTCCGCGGCTTTCGACGTGACCGGATCGCCCCAGAAATCCTGGACGTTCTGCACGTGCTTCTTATCGGCCCGCAATTCACGGATCAATTGGTTGTAGTACTGGTGCGCTGCGTCGCCGAGAGGTTGTTGACTCTCGAGGACGATCATGGCCAAGGCGCCGGAGTTGGTCTCCTTGAAGTCCTGCCCCAAGTGCTCCATTGCCCGAAACGACGGCGCCGCAACGGGACTCAGGGAGACCGCATTCTGCGCCTCGACCTGCTCGAGCGGGGGCACGCCGATCGCAATGACGACGGCGATGCCCAACCACCCCAAGATGATCGGTATCGCAAGGGCATGGACCATCCGCGCTATGAACGGCCTTGCGTGCCGGTCATTTTCCATCTGCACGTCGTCGCTATGCACGTCGCTCATGTGGCCGTCAGCATGCAGTAGGTGAACGCGTTCAATTCGTGCGAAACCCTCTCGGCTTTGACAACCCCGTCAACCACGATGCGGCAGCCGAGCATATCGCCATTGCCTTGTGCCACAACGTTTCCCAAGATCGACGGCAGTGTGGTGGAGATATCGAAGGACCACGGCACGGGTTGCCCGTTGACATGCACCGGGTTGCCGTCGACATCGAAATAGCTGATGTCGGCAGTCGTCCCCGGCGGACCGAAAATCTCGTACCTGATGTGCTTCGGGTTGAAAGGTTTGGTGTCTTTGATTCGGGTGTCGGCATACGACTCGCGTTTCTCGGAGCCGAAGATGCCGTGCAGTCGGGAAACGGTCAAGCCGCCGACGGCGACCACGGCCACGATCAGCAACGGGATCCACAGCCGCTTCAGTGTGGCAATGATGCCACTTCCGCGGGGATGAGTTTGCTGGCGTCCGACCGGCTTCTGGGGGCCAGCCGGAGATTGGCGACCAATGCCCAAAAAGCCACGTCGGCGACCGGTCGGCCGGCCACTTTCATGGCCATCCGTCGCGTCTCCGGGCCGGGCCCGCACGTCGGGTTCGGTCACCGCACCCCCTTCTACCCGTTTCACGTCGTCTTGTTATTCCGCCGGCCCTAACAAGCTGTTACACGTTGGAAGCGATACGCCAGGTGAGGGCACTCCGAATGCGGTGTACGTCGCAGACTAGTCGTGCTTCGGCACCTCATACGAGCCCCGCCCCCGGGGAGCGCGACCGAGTCTTCATGAGTAAACCACGCCATTGGTGTCCGTATCAGCCCTTCGACAACGAGATACGGGATCGTAATGCATACCGCATGCGTAACGGCACTTTTTCGATCTCTCGGCCGGATGGTTCACTCGGTTGTCACCGGGCGGCCCACTCGGTCCGGAATGGCATATTCACACCCGAGGTCGGCCCGGCGACCCGAGGTCTGCTGAGTGATCAACAGCCCTAGCCAGCTAACGACGATCACCGCCCGCAGTCAATGGGTTCGCGGGCGGCACTTCCGTGGCGAGCCGATGGCGCCGAACACCCTGCCTTCGCCCTCGGCCGTCCGTCGCCTCTTGGTGATTTTCCCGCCGACTCCGGGGCCGGTATCGTGGCCGGTGACAACCACCCAAAATTGCATCGTCCTTGAAGGTCGACCACGCCCGATCGCTAACCGCACCGGTGAGCCTTTGTAGCAGGTCACAGCTGCCAACGACGGCAGCTGCGCAGCCCTCGTCAGCCCGATTCTTAGGCTGCGTTAAGAGCCTGACAGGTCACACCGGGAACTTTGTCCAAATCTCGGACGCACGCTGGTGCCTCCAGTAGGGTTTGGACCGTTCCACTCGTGTCAACTAGGCAGCTTGGAGAACTGTGAGCATCAATCCGTTTGACGACGACAACGGCAGCTTTTTCGTGTTGGTGAACGACGAGGAACAGCACAGCCTGTGGCCGGCCTTCGCCGATGTTCCCGCCGGCTGGCGAGTGGTGTACGGCGAGACAGACCGCGCTGCGTGCTTGGAGTACATCGAGCAGAACTGGCCCGACATTCGGCCAAAGAGTCTGCGCGACAGGCTCGCAACGGGTCAGGGTTTTGAGCAGTAACGAGTCGGGGTATGGGGCGGATGGAGCTTTGGGGGAGTCGATGGGAGATGGTGATCACGCACTTCCGCTGACGCGCGGGCAGCTCGACATCTGGCTCTCACAGGAAACGGGCTTCGTCGGTACGGAGTGGCAGCTCGGGCTACTCATCAAGATCGAGGGTTCACTCGATCGCGATGCCCTCCAGCGCGCGCTCACCCAAACCGTCGCGGAGGCCGAGGCCGGCCGGGTGTCGTTCTTCGAGGTCGACGGACACGTCGTGCAAAAGCCGATCGACTACCCGAATGTCGAGCTCACTTTCCACGACCTGACTTCGTCACCGGATCCCGTGCAGGAAGCCCGCGCCATGGCGTCGTCGATCCAGCGCACCCCGATGGCATTGAACGGTCAGCTGTTCCAATTCGTGTTGTTCCAGACACAGGCTGACGAGTTCTATTTGTTCGGTTGCTGCCACCACATCGCAATCGACGGATTGGGAATGGCGCTGGTATGCCGTCGGGTCGCCACGATTTATACCGCCATGGTCGCCGGAAAACCCATTCCTGACGCCTACTTCGGCTCGGCCCAGGATTTGGTGGACCTGGAGTCGGAGTACGAGGCGTCCTCCGACTATCAGGAGGACAAGGAGTACTGGAGCCACAACCTACCGCCGGAGACCGCGTGGGTTGATCGGCCGACCGATGAGCCGAGCGGCCGGGACCACTATTCGCCGTCCGCCTCCGTCCAGTTGGACCCGTCCGTCACCACCCGGATCAAGGAGCTGTCCAAGAAGCTGGGCATCCGCCGATTCTCGGTCACCACCGCGGCCTGCGCGCTGCTGGTGCGGGCGTGGTCGGGGAGCGGTTCGCAGGTGGCGCTCGACTTCCCGGTGAGCCGGCGGGTCCGCCCGGAGTCGAAAACGCTTCCCGGGATGTTCGCCGGGGTGGTGCCGCTGGTGCTGGACACCCCACCCACGGGCACCGTCGCCGACTTCTGCAAACACGTCGACATCCGAATCCGGGAGCTGCTGCACCACCAGCGCTTCCCCGTGCACACCCTCGAGAGCGACGGCCTGCGGCAGGCGGCGAGCCGGGTCGGCATCAACTTCCTCCCGATGCGGCTCACCCTCGACCTCGCCGGATCGCCGGCGACCGCCACCTACACAAACCACGGGCCGGTGGGGCACTTCAGCCTGTTCTTCCTCGGTTCCGGCGATCAGCTCTTCCTGAGCACCGCGGGACCGGGGCAGCCGTTCGCCGACTTCGGTGTCGCCGATCTGGCGGCCCGGATGCAGCAGGTGCTGGAGGAGATGACCGCCGACCCGGAGCGGTGGCTGTCCTCCATCGACCTGCTGGCCGCCGACGAGCCGGCCAAGATCGACCAGTGGAGCAACCGCGCGGCGCTGACCGAGCCGGTGCCCGCCCCGGTGTCGATCCCGGCGGCGTTCGCCGAACACGTGCAGCGGACGCCCGATGCCCCGGCCGTGACCTGCTCCGCCAAGTCGTTGACGTTCGCCGAACTCGACGAGGCCTCCAACCGGCTCGCGCACCTGCTGGCCGGCCACGGGGTGGGTCCCGGTGGCTGTGTGGCGGTCATGTTCCCCCGGTGCACCGACGCGATCGTGGCCATGCTCGCGGTGCTCAAGACGGGGGCGGCCTACGTGCCGATCGACCCCGCACACTCCGCGGCGCGCATGGAGTTCGTGCTCTCCGACGCGGCGCCGAGCGCGGTCATCACCACCGCCGACCTGCGTTCGCGGCTGGACGGGCACGACCTGCTGGTCGTCGACGTCCACGACCCGGACGTCGACGCCCAGCCCGCCACGCCGCTCCCGGCGCCGGCCGCGGAGAACATCGCCTACATCATCTACACCTCCGGAACCACCGGAACCCCCAAAGGCGTTGCGATTCCTCATCTCAACGTCAGTTGGCTGATCGAGTCGCTCGACGCCGGTCTGCCCAAGGGCCAGGTGTGGACGCAGTGCCACTCGTCGGCCTTCGACTTCTCGGTCTGGGAGATCTTCGGCGCCCTGCTGCGCGGGCGGCGGCTGCTGGTCGTCCCCGAGTCGGTGGCGAGCTCGCCGGAAGAGCTGCACGACCTGCTGGTCGCGGAGAAGGTCAGCGTCCTGACCCAGACCCCGTCGTCGGTCGCGATGCTGCCGGCCGACGGCCTGGAGTCCACCGCGTTGGTGGTGGCCGGCGAGGCCTGCCCGGCGGACGTGGTGGACCGGTGGGCGGCGCCCGGGCGGGTGATGCTCGACGCCTACGGCCCCACCGAGACCACGGTGTGTGCGTCGATCAGCGAGCCGCTAACCCCGGGCTCGGCCGTGGTGCCGATCGGTTCGCCGATCGCCGGGGCGGCGATGTTCGTTCTCGACAAGTGGTTGCAGCCGGTCCCGGCCGGTGTGGTCGGTGAGCTGTATCTGGCCGGCCGTGGCGTCGGCATCGGATACGTGCGCCGCGCGGGCCTGACGGCCTCCCGGTTCGTGGCCAACCCCTTCGGCGGTTCCGGCGCGCGCATGTACCGGACCGGCGACCTGGTCTGCTGGGGCGAAGACGGGCAGCTGCAGTACTTCGGCCGCTCCGACGAACAGGTCAAGATCCGCGGCTACCGCATCGAGCTCGGCGAAATCCAATCGGTGCTCAAGGGCCTCGACGGGGTGGACCAGGCGGCCGTGATCGCCCGCGAGGACCGCCCCGGCGACAAGCGCCTGGTCGGATACATCACCGGCACGGCCGATCCGGCCGCGATCCGCGCCGCGCTGGCCGACCGCCTGCCGCCGTACATGGTGCCGGCCGCGGTGGTGGTGCTGGAGGCCCTGCCGTTGACCGGCAACGGCAAGCTCGACAAGCGCGCCCTGCCCGCACCCGAATACGCCACCGCCGAATACCGCGCGCCGGAGGACCCGGTCGAGGAGATCCTCGCCGACATCTACGCGCAGGTGCTGGGCCTGGACCGGGTCGGGGTGGACGCCTCGTTCTTCGACCTCGGCGGCGACAGCATTCTGTCCATGCAGGTGGTGGCCCGGGCGCGTGCGGCCGGGATCCTGTTCCGGCCCCGCGACGTGTTCGTCGAGCAATCGGTGTCCCGGCTGGCCCGGGTGGCCGAGGTGGCGGTCGACGGCGCGGGCGGTGCGGCCGACGACGGCGTCGGGCCGGTGGTGGCCACCCCGATCATGCGATGGCTGCACAGCATCGAGGGCCCGATCGAGCAGTTCAACCAGACCATGGTGGTGCAGGCCCCGGCGGGGGCGACCGAGGCCGACGTGGTGGCGGTGCTGCAGGCGCTGCTGGATCGCCATGCCACGCTGCGGCTGCGCGCCGACGACGACGGCGCGGGCGGCTGGTCGCTGCAGGTGCCCGAGGTCGGCGCGGTGGACGCGCGCGGCTGCGTGCACGCCGTCGAGGCGTTGTCCGACGAGGCGCTGGCGGAGGCGCGGTCGCGGTTGAACCCGGCCGCCGGGGTGATGGTCAGCGCGGCCTGGGCGGAGCCCACGGGTCAGCTGGCGTTGATCATCCACCACCTGGCCGTCGACGGGGTGTCGTGGCGAATCCTGTTGGAAGACTTCAACATCGCCTGGGCCCAGCATCACAACGGGCAGCCGATATCCCTGCTGGCGCCCGGGACCTCGTTCGCCCGCTGGTCGTCGCTGCTTGCCGAGCACGCCCAGCGAGCCGACGTGGTGGCCCGCGCCGACGAGTGGCGGCAGGTGGCGGCCACCCCGGCCGCGTTGCCGGCGGTGCAACCCGACGCCGACACCTATGTCACTGCCGGTCAGCTGTCGGTCTCGCTGGACGTCGAGACCACCCGATTGCTGCTCGGTGAGGTGCCCGCCGCGTTCCACGCCGGCGTGGGCGACATCCTGCTGATCGCCTTCGGGCTGGCCTTCGCGGAATTCCTGGGCACCGGTGCGGCGCCGATCGGCATCGACGTGGAGGGCCACGGCCGCCAGGAAGAACTGGCGCCCCGGGTCGACCTGTCGCGCACCGTGGGCTGGTTCACCACGAAGTACCCGGTGGCGCTGACGGGCGGCCGGCTGAACTGGTCGCAGGTGGTGGCCGGGGGGACCGAACTCGGCCCGGTGATCAAGGCCGCCAAGGAACAACTGCGCGCCCTGCCCGACGGCCTGACCTACGGGCTGCTGCGCTACCTCAACCCGGACGTGGACCTCGACGGGCCCGACCCCGTCATCGGGTTCAACTACCTGGGACGGCTCGGCGCGGGCGCCGACCTCTCCGACGAACTGTGGCGGGTCAGTCACGACAGCCTGGCCGTGGCGGCCGTGGCCACCGCGGTGCCGATGCCGCTGGCGCACACCGTGGAGCTCAACGCCGGCACCATGGATACCGACGCCGGCCCGCACCTGCAGGCCAACTGGACGTGGGCGCCTTCGGCGCTGGACGAGGAGCGCGTCAACCGGCTGAGCCAGTTGTGGTTCGAGGCGCTGGCCGGGATCTGCGCGCACGTCAGGGCCGGCGGTGGCGGGCTGACCCCGTCGGACATCGCGCCCGCCCAGCTCACCCAGCAACAACTCGACGCCCTCTGCCGGCAGGGCGGCGTCGCCGACGTGCTGCCGCTGACCCCGGTGCAGCAAGGCCTGCTGTTCCACACCGCGTTCGGGCAGGACACCGACGACCTGTACGCGGTCCAGCTGGGGATCACCGTCAGCGGCGCCCTCGACGCGGCGCGGCTGCGCGAGGCGGTCCACACGGCCGTCAAGCGGCACCCCAACCTGGTCGCCCGGTTCACCGAAGACTTCGGCGAGCCGGTGCAGGTCATCCCGGCCGATCCGCAGATGGCGTGGCGGTACGTCGAGCTGGACGACGGCCACGTCGACGAGCAGGTCGAGCGGCTGTGCGCCGACGAACGCACCGCGGTCTGCGACCTGGCCGATCAGCCGACGTTCCGGGCCATGCTGATCCGCACGGCGCCCGATCGGCACCGGTTCGTGCTGACCATTCACCACATCGTCGTCGACGGCTGGTCGCTGCCGGTCCTGCTGCAGGAGGTGTTCGCCAGCTACTACGGGGAGCGGCTGCCCGCCGCCCCGTCGTACCGCACCTTCGTGACCTGGCTGACCAACCAGGACCGGGCCGCCGCGCAGACGGCGTGGGCCCACGCGCTGGCCGGGTTCGAGACCCCCACCCTGGTCGGACCGCCCGGGCAGATCGGCCGTCGGGCCGTCGCCGCCTTCCACGTGCCCGCCGAGACCACCAAGGCGCTCGGCGAGCTGGCCCGCTCGTGCCGCACCACCATCAGCACCGTGCTGCAGGGCGCGTGGACGCAGCTGCTCACCTGGATGACCGGCCAGCACGACGTGGCCTTCGGCACCGCGGTCTCCGGACGGCCCACCGAACTGCACGGCGCGGACGCGATGGTCGGCCTGCTGATCAACACGGTGCCGGTGCGGGCGGCGATCGCCGCGACCACCACCGTCGCCGGCCTGCTGGACCAACTGCAACGCCTGCACAACGACACCGTCGACTACCAGTACCTGGCGCTGCCCGACATCCACCGCGCCACCGGGCACGACCAGTTGTTCGACACCCTCTTCCTCTACGAGAACTACCCGATCGACGCGGGCGCGCTGCTGGGCGTCCACGAGTTGGCGGTCACCGACTTCAGCAGCCGGGAGTACAACCACTACCCGCTGTCGGTGGTGGTCTCGCCGGGTCACGAGCTGAGCCTTCGCGTCGAATTCGACACCGAGGTCTTCAACCGGGCCGCCATCGACACGCTGATCGAGCGGCTGCAGCAGGTGATGGTCGCCATGACGGCCGACCCGTCGCGGCGGCTGTCCTCGATCGACCTGCTCGACGCCGCCGAGCACCGCCGGCTCGACGAGTGGGGCAACCGGCCGGTGCTGGCCGAGCCGGCGCCCAAGCTGGCGTCGATTCCGGAGCTGTTCGCCGCGCAGGCGGCGCGCGCGCCGGAGGCGGTGGCCATCACCTTCGGCGACCGGTCGTGGACGTACGGCGAGGTCGAGGAGTCCGCCAACCGGTTGGCGCACCTGCTGGCCGGGCGGGGCGCCCGCCCGGGCGAGCGCGTCGCGGTGCTGTTCCCGCGCACGGCCGAGGCCGTCGTCGCGATCCTGGCGGTGCTCAAGACGGGTGCGGCGTACCTGCCGGTCGACCCGGCGGTGCCGGCCGCGCGCATGGAGTTCGTGCTCGGCGACGCCGCGCCGATCGCCGCCGTCACCACCGCGGAGGTGCGGTCGCGGCTCGACGGGTCGAACCTGGACATCATCGATTTCGATGACCCCGCCGTCGCGAGCCAGCCCGCCGACGGGCTGCCCGCGCCGTCGCCGGAGGACATCGCCTACATCATCTATACGTCCGGCACCACCGGCACCCCCAAGGGTGTGGCGGTGCCGCACCGCAACGTCACCCAGCTGCTGGAGTCCCTGGACGCGCAGCTGGCGCTGGGCCAGGTGTGGACGCAGTGCCACTCGCTGGCGTTCGACTTCTCGGTGTGGGAGATCTTCGGGTCGCTGCTGTACGGTGGCCGGCTGGTGATCGTGCCCGACGCGGTCGTCCGTTCGCCCGAAGAGCTGCACGCGATGCTGGTTCGCGAGCAGGTCAGCGTGCTGAGCCAGACGCCGTCGGCGTTCTACGCGCTGCAGACCGCCGACTCGCTCGCCCCCGAGCTCGGCCAGCAGCTCAAGCTGCAGACCGTGGTGTTCGGTGGCGAGGCGCTCGAGCCGCACAAGCTCGGCAAATGGCTGCACCACCACCCGGGGCTGCCCCGGCTGATCAATATGTACGGCATCACCGAGACCACGGTCCATGCGTCGTTCCGGGAGATCGTCGACGGTGACGTCGACAGCAACGCCAGCCCCATCGGCGTGCCGCTGGCCCACCTGGGCTTCTTCGTGCTGGACGGCTGGCTGCGGCCGGTCCCCGAGGGTGTCGTCGGCGAGTTGTATGTGGCCGGCCGGGGGCTCGCGTACGGGTACGTGGGCCGGTCGGGGCTGTGCGCGACGCGGTTCGTGGCGTGCCCGTTCGTCGGTGCCGGCGCCCCTGGACAACGGATGTATCGCACCGGGGACCTGGTGCGCTGGGGCGCCGATGGCCAGCTGCAGTACATGGGCCGGGCCGACGAGCAGGTCAAGATCCGCGGCTACCGCATCGAGCTCGGTGAGGTGCACGCGGCCCTGGCCGCCCTGGCCGGGGTCAACGAGGCGGCGGTGATCGCCCGCGAGGACCGTCCCGGCGACAAGCGGCTGGTGGGCTACGTGACCGGCACCGCCGACCCGGCCGAGATCCGCAACCAGCTCGGGGAGCGGCTGCCGGCCTACATGGTGCCCACGGCGGTGGTGGTGCTCGAGGCGCTGCCGTTGACCGTCAACGGCAAGCTCGACACCCGCGCGCTGCCGGCGCCGGAATACTCCGACGCCGACCACTACCGGGCGCCGAGCACCGCCATCGAGGAGATCCTCGCCGCCATCTACGCCCAGGTGCTGGGGGTGGAGCGCGTCGGCGTCGACGACTCGTTCTTCGACCTCGGCGGGGACAGCATCCTGTCGATGCAGGTGGTCGCCCGCGCCCGCGCGGCCGGTGTGGTGTGCCGCCCGCGCGACGTCTTCGTCGAGCAGACGGTGGCCCGGCTGGCCCGGGTGGCCGGCGTGGCCTCCGACGACGACGTGGTCGACGAGGGCATCGGCCCGGTGGTCGCGACCCCGATCATGCGCTGGCTGCACAGCGTCGACGGTCCGATCGAACAGTTCAACCAGACCATGGTGGTGCAGGCCCCGGCCGGGGTGGGCGAGAGCGACGTGGTGTGGATCCTGCAGGCTTTGCTGGATCGGCACGCGATGCTGCGGCTGCGGGTCGACGACGACGGCGCCGGCGGCTGGTCGCTGCGGGTGCCCGAGGTCGGCGCGGTGGACGCCGCGGGGTGCGTGCACACCGTCGAGACGCTGTCCGACGCGGCTCTGTCGGCTGCCCGCGACCAGCTGAACCCGGCCAGCGGCGCGATGCTGCGCGCGGTGTGGGTGCCCTCCACAGGCCAGCTGGCGCTGATCATCCACCACCTGGCCGTTGACGGGGTTTCGTGGCGAATCCTGTTGGAAGACTTGAACATTGCCTGGGCGCAGCATCACAGCGGCCAGCCGCTGGCCTTGCCGGTGGGCGGGACGTCGTTCGCCCGGTGGTCGTCGATGCTGGAGGACCACGCGCGTCGGCCGGAGGTCGTCGACACCGCCGAGGCGTGGCGGCAGATCGCGTCGACGCCGGCGCCGCTACCGGCGGTGGCGCCCGATATCGACACCTTCGTCAGCGCGGGACAGCTGTCGGCGTCGCTCGACGCCGACACCACCCGGTTGTTGCTGGGGGAGGTGCCCGCGGCGTTCCACGCCGGGGTGCAGGACATCCTGTTGATCGCGTTCGGGTTGGCCTGGGCGCAGTTCGTGGGCACCGGCGCGCCGATCGGCATCGACGTCGAGGGCCACGGCCGCCACGAGGAACTGGGCCCGCAAATGGACCTGTCCCGCACGGTCGGGTGGTTCACCACCAAGTACCCCGTCGCGCTCAAGGTCGGCGGGCTGTCCTGGGGCCAGGTCGTCGCCGGTGAGGCCGAGCTGGGGGCGCTGGTCAAGGACGCCAAGGAACAGCTGCGCGCCCTGCCGGACGCGCTGACCTACGGGCTGCTGCGCTACCTGAACCCCGACGTGGAGCTGGACGCGTCGGACCCGGTGATCGGGTTCAACTACCTCGGCCGTCTGGGCGGCGCCGCCGAACTCTCCAGCGACTTCTGGCGCCTGGATCAGGACAGCCTGGCGTCGGCCGGCGCCGCGACGGCGGTGCCCATGCCGCTGCCGCACACCGTCGAGCTCAACGCCGGCACCCTGGACACCGCCGCCGGTCCGTTGCTGCAGGCCAACTGGACCTGGGCGCGCTCGGCGCTCGACGAGGTCCAGGTCGGCCGGCTGAGCGAGTTGTGGTTCGACGCCCTGAGCGGCATCTGCAGCCACGTCCGCAGCGGTGGCGGCGGGCTCACCCCGTCGGACCTCGCCCCCGCCCGGCTGACCCAGCACGACATCGACGAGCTGTGCCAGCGCTACCCGATCGCCGACGTGTTGCCGTTGACCCCGCTGCAGCAGGGCCTGCTGTTCCACACCGGCACCGCGCAGGGGAGCGATGACCTGTATGCGGTGCAGCTCGACATCCGCGTGAGCGGTGCGCTCGACCCGCACCGGCTGAGCGACGCCGTGCACACCGTGATCAAGCGGCATCCCAACGTGGTGGCGCACTTCCTCGAAGACTTCGGGGAGCCCGTGCAGGTGCTCTCGGCCGACCCACCGCTGGCGTGGCGGTACGTCGAACTCGACGCCGAAGACCTCGAGCCCGAAGAGCAGATCCAGCAGCTGTGCGCCGCCGAGCGCGCCGCGGTGTGCGACCTGGCGGAGCGCCCGCCGTTCCGCGCCGCGCTGATCCGCACCGCCGACAACCGGCACCGCTTCATCCTGACCAACCACCACATCGTGCTCGACGGCTGGTCGAAGCCGATCCTGCTGCAGGAGATCTTTGCCGCCTACTACCGGGTACCGCTGCCCGCCCCGGTGCCCTACCGCAAGTTCGTCGATTGGCTCGCCGCGCAGGACCGCGGCGCCGCCCAGGCGGCGTGGCGGCGGGTGCTGGCCGGCTTCGACACCCCCACATTGGTCGGGCCGCCCGGCCGGATGAGCCTCGGCCCGCGGGCCGTCTCCTCGTTCGAGGTGTCGGCGGAGACCACGCGGGCGCTCGGTGAGCTGGCCCGGTCGTGCCACACCACCGTCAGCACCGTGCTGCAGGGCGCCTGGGCGCAGCTGCTGATGTGGCTGACCGGCCAGCACGACGTCACCTTCGGGACGGCGGTCTCGGGCCGGCCCACCGATTTGGCGGGCGCGGACCAGATGGTGGGGCTGCTGATCAACACCGTGCCGGTGCGGGCGACGATCGGCGCCGAAACCACCATCGCCGACCTGCTCAACCAGCTACAAAGCGCCTACAACGACACGTTGGAGCACCAGCATCTGGCGCTGAACGAAATCCATCGTGTAACGGGACACGACCAATTATTCGACACCATGTTCGTGTACGAGAACTATCCGATCGACACCGCCGCGCTGTCGGCCGTCGACGAGCTGGCCATCGATGGCTTTACCAACCGCGAATTCAACCATTACCCGCTCTCGGTGCAAGCCGTGCCGGGTCACGAACTGGGTCTTCGCGTCGAATTCGATACAGAAGTCTTCGACACGGGCAGAATCGAGAGGTTGGTCGAGCGTTTCCGGCGGGTGCTGGAGGCCATGACCGCAGATCTGGAGGAGCAGGCATGACCGTCGGCGCAGGGCGGCGATTGTTGTCGATCGACTTGCTGGATGGCGGCGAGCACGACCGCCTCGACGAGTGGGGCAACCGGGCGGTACTGACCGCACCGGTGACGGGCGCTGTCTCGATTCCGGCATTGTTCGCCAAGCAGGTCGCGCGTGTCCCCGAGGCGCCGGCGCTGACGTTCGAAGGCCGCACGCTGACCTACCGCGAGCTCGACGAGGCCGCGAACCGGCTCGCGCACCTGCTGGCTGATCACGGCGCGGGTCCGGGCGCGTGCGTGGCGCTGCTCCAGTCGCGGTCGGCCGAGGCGATCGTGTCCATCCTGGCGGTGCTCAAGACCGGGGCGGCCTACCTGCCGATCGACCCGGCGGTCCCGGCCGCACGGATGGAATTCATGCTCGGCGACGCGGCCCCGGTCGCCGCGGTGACAACGGCCGAGCTGCGGCCGCGCCTGGACGGGTTCGACTTACTGGTCGTCGAGGTCGACGACCCCGCGGTGGCCGAACAGTCCAGCTCGGGGCTGCCGGGCCCGGCCCCCGAGGACATCGCGTACATGATCTACACCTCGGGGACGACCGGAACGCCCAAGGGCGTGGCGGTCACCCACCAGAACGTCACTCAGTTGCTGAAGAAGCTGCCCGCCGACCTGCCGCAGGCCGGTGTCTGGTCGCAGTGGCATTCGCTGGTGTTCGACGTGTCGGTGTGGGAGATCTGGGGCCCGCTGTTGCACGGCGGGCGCCTGGTCGTGGTGCCCGAGTCGGTGGCCGGCTTCCCGGACGACCTGCACGCGCTGCTGGTCGCCGAGAAGGTCACCGTGTTGTGCCAGACCCCGTCGGCGGTGGGGATGCTGTCGCCGGACGGCCTGGACTCGACGGCGCTGATCGTGGCGGGCGAGGCCTGCCCGGCCGAGGTGGTGGACCGGTGGGCGCCGGGACGCGTGATGATCAACGCCTACGGCCCGACCGAGGGCACGGTGTACGCGTCGATGAGCGCGCCGCTGAGCGCCGAGTCGGGGGCGCCGACGATCGGCTCGCCCGTGCCCGGGGCGGCGCTGTTCGTGCTGGACAAGTGGTTGCGGCCCGCACCCGAGGGCGTCGTCGGCGAGCTGTACATCGCCGGTCGCGGCGTGGCCTCCGGCTACGTGCGCCGGGCGGGTCTGACGGCGTCGCGCTTCATCGCGTGCCCGTTCGGGGCGCCGGGGACGCGGATGTATCGCACCGGCGACCTGGTGCGCTGGGGCGTCGACGGCCAGCTGCAGTACCTGGGGCGCGCCGACGAGCAGGTCAAGATCCGCGGCTACCGCATCGAGCTCGGCGAAATCCAGACGGCGCTCGCGGCGCTGGACGGCGTGGAGCAGGCGGCGGTGATCGCCCGCGAGGACCGCCCCGGCGACAAGCGGCTGGTCGGCTACATCACCGGCACCGCCGACCCGGCCGAGGTCCGCGCCCGGCTCGGGGAGCGGCTGCCGGCCTACATGGTGCCCGCCGCGGTGGTGGTGCTGGACGCGCTGCCGTTGACCGTCAACGGCAAGCTCGACAAGCGGGCCCTGCCTGCCCCCGAATACCAGAAGACGACCGGTGAATACCGCGCCCCGACCACGGCCGTCGAAGAGACGCTGGCCGCCATCTACGCCCAGGTCCTTGGCCTGGAGCGGGTGGGCGTCGACGACTCGTTCTTCGACCTCGGCGGGGACAGCATCCTGTCGATGCAGGTGGTGGCCCGCGCCCGCGCGGCCGGTGTGGTGTGCCGCCCGCGCGACGTCTTCGTCGAGCAGACGGTGGCCCGGCTGGCCCGGGTGGCCGGCGTGGCCTCCGACGACGACGTGGTCGACGAGGGCATCGGCCCGGTGGTCGCGATCCCGATCATGCGCTGGCTCCAGCAGGTCGACGGCCCCACCGACCAGTTCAACCAGACCATGGTGGTGCAGGCCCCGGCGGGGGTCACCAGTGACGACGTCCGGGTGGTGCTCCAGTCGCTGCTGGACCGCCACGCCACCCTGCGGATGCGCGTCGACGACGACGGCGCCGGCGGCTGGTCGCTGGACGCGCCCGAGGTCGGCGCGGTCGAGGCCGACGCGTGCATGCACATCGTCGACGCGTTGTCCGACGCGACGCTGGTGGCCGCGCGCTCGCAGCTGAACCCCGCGGCGGGGATCATGCTGCGCGCCGTGTGGGCCGAATCCACGGCCCAGCTGGCGTTGATCATTCACCACCTGGCCGTCGACGGGGTTTCGTGGCGAATCCTGTTGGAAGACTTGAACATCGCCTGGGCGCAGCATCACAGCGGCCAGCCGGTGGCGTTGCCGGTGGGCGGGACGTCGTTCGCCCGGTGGTCGGCGATGCTGGAGGAGCACGCCCAGCGCGCCGAGGTCGTCGCCCAGGCCGACGCGTGGCGGGAGGTGGCGGCGACCCCGGCGCTGTTGCCGGCGGTGCGCCCCGACGTCGACACGTACGAGACGGCCAAGCAGCTGTCGGTGTCGCTGGACGTCGACACCACCCGGATGCTGCTGGCTGAGGTGCCCGCGGCGTTCCACGCCGGCGTGCAGGACATCCTGCTGATCGCGTTCGGGTTGGCGTGGGCGCGGTTCGTGGGCACCGGCGCGCCGATCGGCATCGACGTGGAGGGCCACGGCCGCCACGAGGAACTGGGCCCGCACGTCGACCTGTCGCGCACCGTGGGCTGGTTCACCACCAAGTACCCCGTCGCGCTGACCGTCGGCGAACTGGACTGGGCGCAGGTGATGGCCGGCGACCCCGCGCTCGGCATGCTGGTCAAGAAGGCCAAGGAGCAGCTGCGCGCCCTGCCCGACCCGCTGACCTACGGGTTGCTGCGGTACATGAACGCCGAGGTGGACCTGGACGGGTCCGACCCGGTGATCGGGTTCAACTACCTGGGCCGCCTGGGTGCGGCCGCCGATCTGCCCGGCGAGATGTGGCGGATCAGCCAGGACAGCCTGTCGTTCACCGGCGCCGCCAGCGCGGCGCTGCCGATGCCGTTGATGCACACCGTCGACCTCAACGCCGGAACCATGGACACCGAGGCCGGCCCCCACCTGCAGGCCAACTGGACGTGGGCGCCCTCGGCGCTGGACCACGAGCAGGTCAGCCGGTTGAGCCAGCTGTGGTTCGAGGCCCTTGCCGGGATCTGCGCGCACGTCCGTAGCGGCGGCGGCGGGCTGACCCCGTCGGACGTCGCCCCGGCCCGGTTGACCCAGCAGCAGCTGGACGACCTGTGCCAGCAGTACGCGGTCGCCGACGTGTTGCCGTTGACCCCGCTGCAGCAGGGGCTGCTCTTCCACGCCAGCTTCGCGCACGACCCCGGCGACGACGTGTATGCGGTACAGCTCGGCATCACCGTGACCGGCGACCTCGACCCGCACCGGTTGCGCGAGGCCGTCCACACCGTCGTCGACCGGCACCCCAACCTGGCGGCCCGGTTCTGCCCCCAGTTCGGCGAGCCGGTTCAGGTCATTCCGGCCGACCCGGTGATGGCATGGCGCTACGTCCAGCTCGGCGCGGAAGACCTCGACCCCGAGGACAAGATCGAACAGCTCTGCGCCGCCGAGCGCGCCGCGGTCAGCGACCTCGCCCACCGGCCGGCCTTCCGGGCCGCGCTGATCCGCACCGCCGACAACCGGCACCGATTCGTGCTGACCAACCACCACATCGTGATGGACGGGTGGTCGCTGCCGATCATGCTGCGGGAGATCCTGACCAGCTACTACGGCGAACGGCTGCCCGCGCCCGCGACGTACCGCAGCTACCTGACCTGGCTCACGGCGCAGGACCGCACGGCCGCCCGGGCGGCGTGGGCCGAGGTGATGGCCGGCTTCGACACCCCCACGTTGGTCGGTCCGCCGGCCCGGCTGGCCGTGGGGCGGCGCAGCGTCGAGTCCTACCGGCTGCCCGCGGAGACGACGCGCGCGCTGGGCGAGCTGGCCCGCTCCTGCCACACCACGATCAACACGGTGCTGCAGGCGGCCTGGGCCCAGCTGCTGATGCGGCTGACCGGCCAGCACGACGTGGCCTTCGGCACCGCGGTGTCCGGCCGGCCCGCCGACCTGGTCGGCGCCGAGTCGATGGTGGGCCTGCTGATCAACACCGTGCCGGTGCGCGCCCACGTCACCGCCGGCACCACCGTGGCCGAGCTGCTGCAACAGCTGCAGCGCGCCCACAACGACACGATCGAGCACGAGCACCTGGCGCTGAACGAGATTCACCGCGTCACGGGCCACGACCTGTTGTTCGACACGCTGTTCCTGTACGAGAACTACCCGATCGACACCAGCGTGCCGCTCGGCTTCCATGAGCTGGCGATCACCGACGTCACCAACCGCGAATACAACCACTACCCGCTCTCGGTCATGGCGCTCCCGGGCCGGGAGCTGGGCCTGCGGGTCGAGTTCGACACCAGCGTGTTCGACACCGCCGGCATCGAGTCGCTGATCGAGCGGTTCCAGCGGGTGCTGGGGGCCATGACCGCCGACTCCAGCCAGCGGCTCTCGGCGATGGATGTGCTGGACGGCGGCGAGCGCGCCCGCCTCGACGAGTGGGGCAACCGGGCGGTGCTGACCGCGCCCGTGCGGGCGGCGAAGTCGATCCCGGCCCTGTTCGCCAGGCAGGTCGCCCGCGTTCCGGAGGCTCCGGCGCTGACGTTCGAGGGCCGCACGCTGACCTACCGCGAGCTCGACGAGGCCGCCAACCGGTTGGCCCACCTGCTCGCCGGGCACGGCGCGGGCCCGGGCGAAAGCGTCGCGCTGCTGTTCCCCCGGTCGGCCGAGGCGATCATCTCGATCCTGGCGGTGCTCAAGACCGGGGCGGCCTACCTGCCGATCGACCCGGCGGTCCCGGCGGCGCGGATCGAGTTCCTGCTCGCCGACGCCGCGCCGGTCGCGGCGGTCACCACCGCCGACCTGCGGTCGCGGCTGGACGGCTCCGATCTGCTGGTCATCGACGTCAACGACCCGTCGGTGGATGCCCAGCCCGCCACGGCGCTACCCGCGCCGACGGCCCAGGACATCGCGTACCTGATCTACACCTCGGGCACCACGGGCGTCCCGAAGGGCGTGGCGGTCACCCACCACAACGCCACCCAGCTGCTGGAGAAGCTGCACGCTGACCTGCCCGACCCGGGTGTCTGGGCGCAGTGGCATTCCCTGGTGTTCGACGTCTCTGTCCACGAGATCTTCGGCGCGCTGTTGCACGGCGGGCGGCTGGTCGTGGTGCCCGAGTCCGTGGCCGGGTCCCCGAAGGACCTGCACGCCTTGCTGGTCGCGGAGAACGTGACGGTGCTCAGCCAGACCCCGTCGGCGGTGGGCATGCTCTCGCCCGAGGGGCTGGACGCGACGGCGCTGGTGGTGGCCGGTGAGGCCTGCCCGCCCGAGGTGGTCGAGCGGTGGGCGCCGGGCCGGGTGATGATCAACGCCTACGGCCCCACCGAAGGCACGGTCTACGCGGCGATGAGCGCGCGGCTGAACCCGGACACGGGGGCGCCCATCGGCAGCCCGGTGCCGGGGGCGGCGCTGTTCGTGCTGGATCGCTGGCTGCGGCCCGCGCCGCAGGGCGTCGTCGGCGAACTCTATATCGCCGGTCGCGGTGTGGCCTCCGGGTATGTGCGCCGCTCGGGCCTGACGGCCTCGCGGTTCGTGGCGTGCCCGTTCGGTCCGCCCGGGCAGCGCATGTATCGCACCGGGGACCTGGTGCGCTGGGGCGCCGACGGCCAGCTGCAGTACCTGGGACGGGTCGACGAGCAGGTCAAGATCCGGGGCTACCGCATCGAGCTCGGCGAAATCCAAACGGCTCTGGCCGGTTTGGACGGCGTCGAGCAGGCTGCGGTGATCGCCCGCGAGGACCGCCCCGGCGACAAGCGCCTGGTGGGCTACATCACCGGCACCGCCGACCCGGCCGACATCCGGGCCCGGTTGGGCGAGCGGCTGCCCGCGTACATGGTGCCCGTTGCGGTGGTGGTGCTGGACGCGCTGCCGCTGACCGTCAACGGCAAGCTCGACAAGCGGGCGCTGCCCGCGCCCGAGTACCAGAAGACCGGCGGTGAATACCGGGCCCCGGCCACGCCCGTGGAAGAGACCCTGGCCGACATCTACGCGAACGTCCTTGGGCTGCAGCGGGTTTCGGTGGAAGATTCGTTCTTCGACCTCGGCGGCGACTCGCTGTCCGCCATGCGGGTGATCGCCGAGATCAACACGGCCCTCGACGCCAACCTCTCGGTGCGCACCTTGTTCGAGGCACCGTCGGTGCGGCGCCTCGGCCACCGGGCGGAGCACGACGCCAGCGGCGCCGACGAAGCCGAGGGCGGGGCGGCCAGCTTCGCGTCGGTGCACGGCCGCGACGCCACCCAGATCTACGCGAGCGATCTGAAGCTGGAGAACTTCATCGACGCCGCGACGCTGGGGACCGCGCCGGCGTTGCCCGGGCCGAGTTCGCAGGTGCGCACGGTGTTGTTGACCGGGGCGACCGGTTTCCTGGGGCGTTATCTGGTGTTGCAGTGGCTCGAGCAGCTGGAGTTGGTGGACGGCAGGCTGATCTGTCTGGTGCGGGCGGGCTCGGACGAGGAGGCCCGTCAGCGGCTGGAGAAGACCTTCGACAGCGGTGATCCGAAGTTGTTGCGGTATTTCCAGGATCTGGCCGCCGATCACTTGGAGGTGATCGCGGGGGACAAGGGCGCGGCGAATCTTGGCCTGGACGAGCGGACGTGGCAGCGGTTGGCCGACACTGTCGACCTGATCGTGGACTCGGCGGCTCTGGTCAACGGTGTGTTGCCCTACAGCGAGCTGTTCGGGCCGAACGTCGCGGGCACCGCCGAGCTGATCCGGGTGGCGTTGACCAGCAAGGTGAAGCCCTACGCCTATGTGTCGACCTCCGACGTGGGCCGCCAGATCGACCCGGCGGCGTTCACCGAGGACGCCGACATCCGGGTCATCAGCCCCATCCGCAAGATCGACGGCAGCTACGCCAACGGCTACGGCAACAGCAAGTGGGCCGGCGAGGTGCTGCTGCGCGAGGCCCACGACCTGTGCGGCCTGCCGGTCTCGGTGTTCCGCTCCGACATGATCCTGTCCGACACCAGCTACGCCGGCCAGTTCAACCTGTCGGACATGTTCACCCGGATGGTGCTGAGCCTGGTGGCCACCGGCATCGCGCCGCGCTCGTTCTACCAGCTGGACGCCGAGGGCAATCGGCAGCGTGCGCACTTCGATGCGCTGCCGGTGGAGTTCGTCGCCGAGGCGGTTACCACGCTGGGTGCCCAGGTGATAGAGGGGTTCGAGACCTATCACGTGATGAACCCGCACGACGACGGCGTCGGCATCGACGAGTACGTCGACTGGCTGATCGAGGCGGGCTATCCGATCGAACGGATCGACGACTTCGGCGAGTGGCTGCAGCGCTTCGAGGCCGCCCTGCGCGAACTGCCGGAACACCAGCGCAAGCACTCGGTCCTGCAGATGCTGCAGGTCCCGGGGTACAACCAGCTGCAGGCGCCGGAGCCGGCCCGCGGGTCGTTCGCCCCGACCGACCGCTTCCGCGCCGCGGTGCAGGAAGCCAAGATCGGCGCCGACAACGACATCCCGCACATCACGCCGGCGGTGATCGTCAAATACGTCACCGACCTGCAGCTGCTCGGTCTGCTCTGATCCGCATCCCTGCATTTGGGGCGGCCCGCCAGGGTCGCCCCAAATCGTATGGTTGGTTTCGGAGTGAGAAACATCCCTCTCGTATCGTTTGCATGGGATTCCCCTGATCCCTGACAGGTTCCTGCCATTTTTTAGAAACCACTAGCGCATGATCTTGATCATCCGTTAACCTTTCGGACTGTTGCACTGATGTCGACTCAGTTGACGGAGATACTGTGCGTCCGCCCGCTCCATGGCGACCGCAGCAGATCTGCCTTCTTAGCGGCGACGAGCGGCGACAGCGGCGAGGATCCGGGCACGGACCGCGCCGTATGCACTACATCAAGCGGAACCGAACAGGCATTGCGGAGGAGTTCGGTCGAGCGGCGCCGTCAACCGGGGGTTTCAAGGGTGAACCCTATGGTTGGGAAGTCGGATGGAGCTTGGTGACCGGGCACTTCCGCTTACTCGCGGGCAACTGGACATATGGCTCGCGCAGGAGACCGGCCATTCCGGCACCGAGTGGCAGATCGGCCTCTTCGTCACCATCGACGGCAGGGTTCACCGTGACGCCCTGAAGTGGGCGATCCGCCAAGCGCTCGAAGAAGCCGAACCCGCCAGGGCCGCGTTCATCGAGGCGGACGGCGAGGTCTTCCAACGAGCGATCGACTACCCGGACGTTGAACTCCCGTTCCATGACCTGACCGGCTCGGACGATGCCGTCGCAGAAGCCCGGCGGATGGCGTTGTCGATCCAGCGGACTCCCATGCCGCTCACGGGCCCGCTGTTCCGGTTCGCCCTCTTCCAGACCCGCACCGACCAATTTCACCTGTTCGCCTGCTGCCACCACATCGTCATCGACGGAACCGGTGTCGCACTCGTCGGGCACCGCATCGCCTCCATCTACTCGGCCATCGTCTCCGCCGCGCCTGTCCCTCCGGCCGTATTCGGCTCGCTGCAGGATCTGATCGCCTGCGAGGCCGCCTACGAAGCGTCCGGCGATTACCGGGACGACGAGGCCTACTGGACGCAGCACCTTCCCGCGAACGACGCCGCCCCGCATCGGGCGCCGCGCGCCGCGGGGGAGCGCGATCCGTGGCCGTGCGCCCCGGTCGCGCTGGACGCCGGCATTCTTCGCCGGGTCGACAAGCTCGCACAGGTGTGGGGAGTGTCCCAAACCTCGATCGTCACGGCAGCGTGTGCGCTGTTGGTGCGCCGGTGGAGCGCAGACGGCTCGGAGGTGGTCCTCGACTTCCCGGTCAACAGGCGCGTCCGCCCGGAGTCGAAAACCCTGCCCGGCATGGTCGCCGGTGTGGTGCCGCTGGTGTTACGCGTCTCGCCCGAGCTCACGGTCGCCGAGTTCTGCCGACACGTCGACGAGTGCGTTCGGGAAGCGGTTGAGCACCAACGGTTTCCGGTGCAATCGCTGGAGCGCAAAACCCGCGGCCCGGTGGGGCCGCCGGAACGGGTGAGCGTGAATTTCGTCCCCTCGGATTTCACCCTGCCGTTCGGCGCTGTCACCGCCTCCGCGTCCTACACCAACTCCGGGCAGGCGAGTGGCTTCGGTTTGATCTTTTCCACCGACGGCGACCGGCTGTTCCTCAGCACCGCGGGCGCCTGGGAGCCGTTCTCCACCCTCGACGTCCCCTATCTGGTGGGCCGCTTGGAGCGGCTGTTGGTGGCGTTGACCACGGATACGACGCGACGGTTGCTGTCCGTCGACGTCCTCGACGAGGCCGAGTGTGCGCGCCTGGACGGGTGGGGCAACCGGGCAGCCTTGGGCCCCGGTGGCCCGGCGGCGGCGTCGATTCCTGAGTTGTTCGCGGTGCAGGCGGCTCGCGCGCCCGACGTTCCCGCGGTGTCGTGCGGTGGCCGGTCCTGGTCCTATCGGGAGGTGGACGAGGCGTCGAATCGCTTGGCGCGCTGGCTGATCGGGCATGGCGCGCATCGCGGTACGCATGTCGGATTGTTGGTGGAGCGGTCGGGGGAGACCGTGATCGCGGTGCTGGGCGTGCTCAAGGCGGGAGCTGCCTATGTGCCGATCGACCCGGCGTCGCCGGCGGAGCGGGTGCGGTTCATGCTCGCCGATGCCGCGCCGGTGGCGGTGATCGTTTCCGCGGGCCTGCGGCCGCGGTTGGATGGCTTTTCGGGAGCCGTGGTCGAGGTTGATGATCCGGCGATCGAGCGCCAGTCGAGCGCGGGGGTGATGGGGCCGGCTGCCGACGACGTGGCGCACGTGATCTACACCTCCGGTACGACGGGCGTGCCCAAAGGGGTGGCGGTCACTCATCGCAACGTGACGCAGTTGTTCGAGGCATTGGCCGGTGACGGGTTGCTGGCGGCCGGGCAGGTGTGGTCGCAGTGCCATTCCCTGGCCTTCGACTTTTCCGTCTGGGAGATCTGGGGCGCGTTGTTGCATGGGGGCCAGCTGGTGATGGTGCCCGATGCGGTGGTGCGGTGCCCGGATGACCTGCACGCGTTGGTGATCGAGCAGCGGGTTTCGGTGTTGACCCAGACACCGTCTGCGGTGGCGGTGTTGTCACCGCAGGGTCTGGGGGCCGCGCTGGTGGTCGGGGCGGAGGCCTGCCCGGCGGCGGTGGTGGACCGCTGGGCGCCCGGGCGGGTGATGGTCAACGTCTACGGGCCCACCGAGACCACGATGTGGGTGGCCAAGAGTGCGCCGTTGGAGGCGGGCTCGGGGCCGCCGGCGATCGGGTCGCCGGTGGCGCGCGCGGCGTTCTTCGTGCTGGACGGGTGGTTGCGGCCGGTGCCGGCGGGCGCGGTGGGTGAGCTGTACGTGGCCGGGGCCGGGGTGGGGTTGGGGTACGTGCGCCGGGCGG
>NZ_LQOU01000004.1 GCF_002102155.1 Mycobacterium europaeum | reverse complement strand
CGCGACTCATCGGGCATCGACACAGGTGTAACCCATGACGCGACTCATGTGTCACCTATGTCGTGAACTCACACACCCTTAGCTCCACCCTTAGCTCCACCAGGGTGGATGGCGTTTTGCGTGACTTCGTTTGAGGCTTCTGACGACAATTTTGACGACAACGGCAGGCTCCTCGGCGACAGCGATGGACCGATCGGGTCGTCTGCAACGGGCGTGAAAAGGGTGCCCATCGCGTCGAGCGCCTCACGTTGTACGGCCTCGATGACCTCGACGTAGGTGTTGGTTGTGACCGAGATGGAGCTGTGGCGCAGGATCCGCTGCACGGTCGCAGGCGGTACGCCCATGGTGAACAGAAGGGGTCGGCTTGCACACCCGGTCGATCCGTCTGCCTCTCGCTGACAGTGAGTACCGTGAAGGATCGGACGTTTGGCGTTGGGTCGCGCGGAAGGGGTCCCTGACGGCCAAAGACGATCAACTGCCTGAGTTGAGTGTCTACTGCCCCAATTGTGGCGTGGCTCGGGCAGTCACCCGCACCATGGGCGAGCTTTACCTATTGAGCTGCGGTCATACCGTTCGCCAGCAGCACCGCTGAATCACCGATCAAGCATGCGCATAACGTGAACCACCGGGGAGGCCGGCTTCTTCAACTAGAAGGTGGTATCAATCTGGTACCATTCTCATTATGGGAATGACTTTGCGGCCCAGTGAGCAGCAAGCGGAGGCGTTGCGACGGCAGGCCGCAGTCGAAGGCCGTTCGATGCAGGTTGTTGCGTTGTCTGCCATTGACGAGTACATCGCTCGACGAGCGCATAAGGCCAAGGTTGCCGCGGCGCTGCAACGTGTCGTGCGCGAGGAGGCCGGGGTCTTGGAGCGTCTTAAGGACGCGTGACCGAGTTCCTGGACCTCGAAGATTTGCTAGACATTGCCCGAGAGGCCGTCGGGAACAATGTCGTGGTCGGCGACTACGGCTTGCTGGAATCGGCTCTGGCACGGCCTCGCGCCTCGGTGTTTGGCCAGGATGCCTATCCCGATCTCCACTTGA
The DNA here is from genome assembly GCF_002102155.1 of Mycobacterium europaeum. Lineage (GTDB taxonomy): Bacteria > Actinomycetota > Actinomycetes > Mycobacteriales > Mycobacteriaceae > Mycobacterium > Mycobacterium europaeum. The sequence continues at coordinate 66,567 of NZ_LQOU01000004.1, read as the reverse complement.
AGGCCGCCGCGCTGTTGCAGTCCCTGGCTCGCAATCATGCGCTGGTGGACGGCAACAAGCGACTCGCTTGGACAGCCTGTCGGACCTTTCTGGCAATCAATGCTCACTGGACCAGTGCCCCTGAGGACGAGCGCTTCGACTTCGTGGTCGGGGTCGCTACTGGCGCAATGACTGGTCTGGACGAGATCGCGGAACGACTGCGCAGCTGGTGCTACCAGGAGGGTTGAGCTGTCCGGTGGGCAATCGAGAGTCGGTGGAGTTTGACTGACGACAATGTTGACGACAACCGTGACGACAATTGCTTCCTCAACTACCACGCCTACACTGCCGAATCGGCAGCATCGTGCCTGTTCACGGTTCCTGCCCGGTCCTGGCAGTGTGGGGGTCAGGGGTTCGCGTCCCCTTAGCTCCACCAAGAAAGATGGTGGTGTGCGGTGTGGGGTGGGCGGCGCGGCTTGGGTGGGCGTCGGGCGCGGGGCCGTGGCGGCGCGCTGGCGGGCGCTGTCGATGTGCCGGGGGCGCCGGTGGGGAATCGGGATGATTTCACGGGTGCTCACGGCGGTCCGCAGCGACCGGGATCGCTTGGTTTGGCGAGAGGGTGTTGCCGTGGTGGCGGGCCGTGGCGGTTCGGCAACCGGGGGGCTGGGGTAGCGGAAGAAAAAGGGGCCCGGCCAACCCCTGGTGGTTGGGGAGCTGGCTGGGCCTGATGGCCGGCGTGGTCGGTAACAGGGTTTGCAGCCGCAAAATCCTGGCCGAGGCGCTGCTCGGGGACATGCATAAGCCGTGCTAAAGGGGGCGGCACTTGCCGATCTGACCCACTGCCGGCGCGGGACCCCGATCGAGGGTAGTGTAATGGCTACAAAACGGGATCGGTGGCATGGGCATACAGAACTGGTGCGACGCACCTCAGATTCATCCGTCGCAGATCCGGGTCGGTGACGTAATCGGCACCGTGAAGGCCACAAATTTGCGCTACATCGTCAAGCTGATCAGCGGGCCGCAGAGGAGTCCACGACAGTGGACATTTTTCGGCCGCGACAATGAGGGCCTGCAGCACACGGGCACGTTCGGAGAAGACGAGTTAGTGCGCAGATTCGCCAAAGCATCATGACAACGGCCTAGAACCCGACCACCCCGGGTCCTGTGCAGACAAGTCGACAACGCAGGGGTTAGGTGGGTCGTGGGTTCAACGACAGTCCTGGGCCGTCATTTTGCTTAAACGCTGGTGTGATTGCCGTGAAGGCCGCGACGCGAGTCCTATAGGCCGAGCTTTGAGGGCAATCGGACCACCGTCCAAGCCCTTTCCGGCGAGAGCCGCCCTTCGTCCCATCAGCGCCCCCAGTGGACCGCCGAACGGTCGGACCTATAGCAAAATCGCCGATTATGCTGCGGCACAACCCAATTTCGTTAGCGTTCACGCCTGGACACATGGGCTCTCGCGAGTACTCTTCACCTCCGTCGCCAGCGTAGACGCGATGGTGCTCGGTTACCGTTTTCTCCCGGTCTGAGTACTTGTGAGTGACGCTCATTGTGCTGTCGGCTATGTGCGTGACTTTGATCGAGTTGCCAGCTCTCGGATCTTGGAGCATGTCATTCTCACGGATCTCCGACAGCGGCACCCGCTCTACTGCATGTTCCGAAACTCATGCCTCTCGGATCGTCGTGGCAGGTCGGCTGCGTCGACCCTTTCCGGGGACCGTCCCGGCGATCACCGAACCCAGGCGTGATCGCAGGTGCTCTGAGCCAGTGAGTAGCCGACCGGCCCCCTGGTAGCAGCGGTACGCTCGTCAAATCCCTTGAACTAGGAAAAGGTGGAGGGATACCAATGCCGAGACCCCCGGGCGCTTCCGCGGCGGCCCGAATCGCGTTCGGTTAAATGTGGCGATCCACGAGCAGCTTCTCGCCGCCGTCGACGGCCGGCGCGGGATAGAAGCCGCCAACTGTCTGTGCGAGGCTTGCGTGGCCCTCCTCGAGGTTGACGCGGCGGCGATTTCGCTCGTCTTCGACGGCGCGAGCAGCGGCACACTGGGATCCAGCAGCCTGGCGGCGCGCCGGTACGACGAATTGCAGTTCACGCTCGGCGAGGGACCGTGCCTGGACTCTGTCACGCGGCGGATTCCTATTCTGGTCGTCGACCTTGCCGACCCCGACGAGGCTCGGTGGACCGCCTACCGGCCCGCCATGCTGGCTTACGGTGTCAGAAGCGTTTATGCAATACCGGTCGTCGTGGCCGGCGAATTTGTCGGCGCCCTCGACCTGTTCCGTGCGCAGCCGGGCCCGCTGCCGGGCGAGGATTTGGTCGGCGCGGTCGCCGCCGCGGAGCTTGCAGGCATCCCGCTCCTGGACCTCCTGGACGCCGACCTGCAGGCAGCCGTTGCTGACCCCACGAGCAATGCCTGGGCCGAACTCAACATGCTGAGCCGCTCAGAGGTCAGCCAGGCCACCGGAATGCTCGTCGCCCAGCTGGAGGTTGAGCCGGCCGAGGCCCTTGTCCGGCTGCGCGCTCACGCTTACGCCACCGGCTGCAGCGCCACCGACGTCGCCCGCGCCATCCTCGAGCGCCGACTGAAGCTTGAGGCCGACTGATGCGGGCTCGCATAGGCAGGAACGGTCCGGAACGGAGGCTCTGTGACTGACACTCCTCGTGAAACCCGCGTGCTGGACGCCGTCGTCTCGCTCGTCGACAGCCTGCTCGACGACTTCGACGTCGTTGACCTGCTGACCGATCTCACCGAGCGATGTGCTGAGCTGCTCGACATCGAGGCCGCGGGATTTCTGCTCGCCGACCCGCTGCACCGGCTCCGGCTGCTGGCCGCCACCTCGGAGCAGGCCCGTGAACTCGAGCTCTTCCAGCTTCAAGCCGACGAAGGCCCATGCATGGACTGCTACGCCACGGGTCGACCGGTTTCGGTCGCCGACGTCCAACGGCTAGCAGGGCGGTGGCCGCGGTTTGTTCCCGCCGCGATCGGGGCGGGCTTCGCCTCCGTGCACGCCGTCCCGATGCGCGCTGCCGGCATCGTGTTGGGCGCGCTCGGTTTGTTCGGCACTCGCCCGGGCGAGCTCAACGAGGCCGACCTGCTCGTCGGCCAGACCCTGACTCACATCGCATGCGTCGCGATCCTGCAGGAACACCCGCCCACACCCTCCACCGTCATGCCGCAACTACGCTCCGCACTGACCAGCCGCGTCATCGTCGAGCAGGCCAAGGGCTTCCTCCGGGAAATGCTGGGTGTGTCCGTGGAGGAGGCGTTCCATCTGTTGCGCACCTACGCGCGGGCAAAAGGCCGACACTTGACCGACGTCGCCCGCAGATTGATGACTGATCGGAATTCCCGCCCGATACTGCTGGCAGAGTTGACCGAACTCGCGGCCGCGCCGCCACGATAACGGGTTCAGCGATGCCATGCGCGGGCGCGCCGCACGGCCTCTTCGACCAGCCGTTCGGCGACGACGTTCAGCTTGATGTTGTCGGTCTGGCTGATATGGGTGAGCCGGCCGAACGCCTCGTCGGCGGTGCTGCCCACCCTGCTGCGGATGATGCCGATCGCCTGATCGATCACCGCACGGCTGTCCAACGCGCGCTGCAATCGCATCGTCCGTTCCTGGGCGCTGGCTAGCAACTGCGCGTTGTGCACCGATACCGCGGCGGGCCTGGCGAACTGGGAGCCCAACCGCACGGCGTGCTCGCCGAAGGCGTCGCGGTTCTTGGCATAGGCATTGATCGAGCCGATCACCTGGTCGCCGACGATCAGCGGGAGCGCTAGCGCGGAGTGCACGCGCATCCGGGCTACCCGGCCACCGAAGTGCGGCCAACGGCCGTCACTGCCCAGCGATCCGCTCACTGTGGGCCGCTGCGACTGCATGCACGTTATGCATGGCCCCTCGTGCAGTTCGTCGTATTGAACTGTGTCGATCTCGTGGACAAGTACCGCCGTCGCCGCCCAGGTCTGGACGCTGGAAATGCCGCATCGCGGGTCGATCAATGCGACGCCCACATCGTCTGCGCCGGGAATCGCCTGGGCGGCGAATTCCGCCACGTCGCGGAGAAGGTCGATCACTTCTTGGGCGCCGGCCACAATCCCGGACACTCCGCTGAGCCCGGCATACAATTCGGCCTCATCTGCTTCCCGTTGGGCGGGAGAGGGTTCGGATTGTGCCGGCGCTTTGCGACCGGGCTGGGCGTCGAAGTCGGTCAATATCGCCTCCTCCGACAAACGTACTCTTTGCGGCGTCCCGAGAGTCAGCCGACGAGCGTCAGCGTATGGACCCGTCGAAGCTTCCCCGACGGCGTCTTCGGGATCATTCCCGGCTCGAGCACGACCACATTGCGAGGCCGGACGTCGACCTCGGCGACCACCTCGTGCGCCACCTGATGCTCGATGCGGCGCACCTCGGCCGGGTCCTGCCAGCTGTTGGACTCCACCGCGACGGCGAACGTCTCCCGCGACCGTCCGGCATCCAGGCGCACCGCCACGGCACAGCCGGGCCGGACCCCGGGAACGCGCCCGGCGGCGCGTTCGATGTCGGTGGGGTAGACGTTGCGGCCCGCCATGATGATGACGTCCTTGACGCGGCCGCAGACAACGAGGTTTCCGGTCTCGGTGAGGTAGCCCAAATCGCCGGTGTCATACCAGCCCTGGTCGTCGAGAGCCCCGACGAAACCGCCCATCGTCACGTACCCGGCCGTCACCGGTTCGCCGCGCACCTGAATGACGCCGACGCCCCGCGCGGAAAGGATGTTGCCGTCGTCGTCGACGATGCGCGCCTGAAGCCCCTTGAGCGGTCGGCCAAGCGTTGTCAGTCGCCGGGTTTTGCCCTTGGCCGCCGGAACGGCCCGGTGGAGCAAGGCGAGCAGGTCCGCGTCGACCTCGTCGATCATCAGGCCCGCGCCGCACCCGGAGAACGACACGGCCACGGTCGTTTCGGCCATACCGTACGCGGGCAGGATCGCCTCCGGAAGTAACCCGAATGGTTTGCCCGCTTCGCAAAAATCTTCGACGTCGGCCGGTTCGACTTGTTCGGCGCCCGACAGCGCCCACCGCAGGCTGGACAGGTCGAACTGGCCGGGCCGGGCGAGCTTACGAAGGCGTTTGGCGAACAGCTTGTAGGCGAAGTTCGGCGCAGCGGTCATCGTGCCCTTGTACTTGTCGATGAGCTTCGCCCACAGCAATGTGTCGCGCAGGAAGTCCATCGGAGTGACCTTGACCAGCTCGGCGCCGAAATACATTGGCACGGTTAAGAAGCCGGTCATGCCCATGTCATGGAACAGCGGCAGCCAGCTCACGATCACGTCGGTATCGATGTCGACTTCTGCGCCGATGAACATTGCCTCGGCGTTGGAGACCACGTTGCGATGGGTGATCTGTACGGCCTTGGGCGACCCGGTAGAACCCGACGTCAACTGCAGCAGCGCAACGTCGTCGTCGTCGGTCGGGACCGGATCGATCGGCTGGCTGCCGAGCAGCTGCTCGATTGTCAGCACTCGCATACCCAGCTGAGCCAGAAGTGGGGCCGCGGCCGTAAACGGATCGGAGATGACGACCGTTTTGGCGCCGATCATCTTGATGACGGCGGCGGTTTCCTCGGCCCAGCGTCCAAGATCGGTGCGTGGCGTGGGCTGGTGGAGCATGGTGAGGCTGGCGCCCCGCATCCAGATTCCCTGCCCGGCCGGCGCGATCTCGGCTGGAGCACCTGCCAGCACCGGGACGGCGTCACCGCGGTCGACGCCCGCGGCGGCCAGGCCACCCGCGATCCGACGGGCGCGCTCATGCACCTCGCCCCAGGTATGTCGGACGGGACAATTTGGCTCCCCGGTGACCAGGCCCTTCGAACTGGACTGGGCGGTGTCATACATGGTTTCGGTGAATTTACTCAAAGGCCATTCCTTTGGCTCCGGCGCCGCAGTTGGCGTCCGGCCGTGCGGCGCGGTGTCTAACTGCGGACCCGCGCGACCGGATGAAGCCGATGCGTCGGTGTTGCGGCGCCCAACTGTCAGCGAAATTGGGAGTGCGCCGGCACTTCTGATGCTGGCGCGCTGAGAGTGCCATCCGCCGGGTAATGAGGTGGACGATGGCTGCAGCGGCAGAGCGTGCCCTCTTCACGCACACGACAGATGTTTCGTCGCTCCGATCGAAGCGCGGTCTCGAGCATTCAGACCCACTGACGGTACATACTTGCGGGCAATCAGCCTGCGGGGCGCGCCGATGTCGCGGATTGGGACGGCGACCAAAGCTTGACCACCGGACTCCGTCAGGGGCAGTCCGAAGAACAACCCTTTGACCGTCGAATTAACCGGGTGTGCAGTCACGTTACGGCAGGGATCTCGAAACAGATCGCCGCCGGACGTTTCCGGAGGCTGCGCAATCAACCGTGACAAACCATATCGCAGGGCGCTCGGAAATTGCTGAGCGCGGTGACCGGCCCGTACTGCCACGTGGGCCCAATCACCATCGCCGATACACCGCACTCGGCGGGGACAAGTAGCCCGGGTTCTATAAGAGGCGTAGCGTTGGTGGTGCTGAGTCCATCGGCCAGTCGGGAAGCAAGTTTTGGCAGTAGGCCGCGGAAACTTGATGAGCGTCTGCTCGCGCCGCACATTCCAATGTCCACCCGTTTCGTTCCGGGACAGCATGCGGATGTCGCTCATTTGCCCGCAACTCGGAGGACCACCACACGAACCGGTAACCATCTGCGCCTGAAATCCGCATTCGGGAGTCTTGGCGCATCAACGACATGCGGGCTTCGCCTGTCGATTAGGCGCTGGCCGGGTGGCTTGCCGCAGCGGCTCCGCTGGTTCCGAGGCTTTCGTCGCCGATAAGCGCCGAGAACCCGACATACAAGCTCGACGAAAGAGAGCAAAACGATGGCGATTACCGACGTTCCGGCCTTCGTTCACCTGACCGACGCCGACATCGAGAATCTGGCCGCTGAGCTGGACGCGATCCGGCTGGACATCGAGGATTCCCGTGGCGCGCGCGACGCGCGCTACATCCGCCGCACCATCGCCGCGCAACGCGCCCTGGAGGTAGCCGGCCGGCTCATGTTGGCCGGCGGCTCGAAACGCTCTGCGTGGTGGGCGGGAACGGTGACCTTGAGTCTGGCCAAGATCATCGAGAACATGGAGATCGGCCACAACGTCATGCACGGCCAGTGGAATTGGATGAACGATCCCGAGATTCATTCCACGACGTGGGAGTGGGACATGACCGCGGCGTCAAAACACTGGATTTCCTCCCACAACTTTCAGCACCACAAGTACACCAACATCCTCGGCATGGATGAAGATGTGGGCTATTACATCCTGCGAGTCACCCGCGACCAGCGCTGGCAGCCGTTCAACCTCGGCAACCTGCTGTTCAACGCCATCCTCGCGCTTGGGTTCGAGTGGGGAATTGGCTTGCAGACCATCGATTTCGAAAAGATCTTGAAGGCCGGCCCGGAGCGCGACCTCACGCTTCAGCGGACACGTGAGTTCTCAGTCAAGGCCGGCAGGCAGGTGTTCAAGGACTACGTCGCGTTCCCCACGCTCACCGCGCTGGCGCCGGCCGGCACCTACAAATCGACGTTGAAGGCCAATGTGGTGGCCAACGTGATCCGCAACGTGTGGGCCAACGCGGTGATCTTCTGCGGGCATTTCCCCGATGGCGCAGAGAAATTCACGAAGATCGACGTGATCGGCGAAATCCGGGGCCAATGGTATCTGCGCCAAATGTTGGGCAGCGCCAACTTTGATGCCGGGCCGGCGCTGCGGTTCATGAGCGGCAACCTATGCCACCAGATCGAGCATCACCTTTACCCCGATCTGCCCAGCAACCGGCTGCACGAGATCGCGGTGCGGGTGCGCGAGGTCTGTGACAAGTACGACCTGCCCTACACCACGGGTCCGTTCCTGATGCAGTACGGCAAGGCGTGGCGCACCATTGCCAAACTGTCGTTGCCGGACCGCTACTTGCGCGACACCGCCGACGACGCTCCGGAGACCCGCAGCGAGCGGATGTTCACCGATTTGGAGCCAGGTTTCGCCGGCATTGACCTAGCGACAGGGCGCCGTCGCGGACTCAAGACAGCAATTGCAGCGATCGCAACTGGCGTCGCGAAGCGCGCCCTTACTGACATCGCCATCCGGCGCTGAAGGCCTGGCTGCCGGCGCTTGCTACAGCCGCGGTTTCGCCTCGGCCGTATCGTCGATACCGGGCGGGCCGGGCATGATCTGCCGGCAAATTTCAACGACGAGGCTGACTTCGGTCAGGCCACAGCTTGTGCGAACGAACGGCGTTGCGCCTTAGCTCTTCTCGGTGCGAAGTAGCGCATCGGTGGCCGCGGCGCGGCGGGCTGCCTTGACGTGCTTGTCGGCGCGCTTTTCCTTCAATGACTTGCCGGATTTCTTGCTCATGGCTCGTCGAGGAGACTTATCGGACATCGCCGGCCCCTTCGTTATGGGGGCCTGGTCGGTCCCGATTCTGCGACTGTACCCCACGGCGGGGATCTGCGGGCGTCGTGGCGACGCCTAGGCGGGTGTATCCTCAAAGGAGTTGGAAATCCAGGCAGTCCGGGCTGAGTCAGTTATACGCCGCTGATCCACCGAGCAACCGCTCATGCCGGGCACGCAGGTGGCCATCTTTAGTTGGGATTACCTTGAGCGCCTTGGTTGAATTTCCATGTTTGACGGATTCTCTTGGGCGACAGGAGATTTCCGACGTCACGAGTTTCGGCATTCTGGGTACGTATCCACCGACATCGTCCAGGCTGGCAACGTTCAGCGCCGTTCTGGCCAACGGGTTGAGCACCAATGGCGCCGAGGTCAGTGTCGTTCGAGTGTCCGGCGGCCCGCCGTCGTCGAGCACCCGCGTCATCGGAGAGCTGGCCAACGGCTCAGCGGCATCCGCCGCGGCATGCGCCGAGCTGCTGAACCAGAGCGACGTCGCCGTCATCCAGCATGAGTACGGCATCTACGGAGGCGTCGACGGCGCCGAAGTCGTGGGCATCGTCGACAGACTGCGCGTCCCATCGATCTTGGTCGCTCACACTGTTCCGAAAGACCCGACGCCACACCAGCGTTCGCTTCTCGAGGTGCTTGCCGGGCGGGCGGACCAGGTGGTCGTGATGTCCGAGGCGGCCAGCCTACGGCTGCGCCGGGGCTTCGATATCGCCCGCCGTAAAGTCGTCACCATCCCATACGGCGCGACCGTCCCGACGACGGCAGCCTGCATGCGAAGCGGTCGACCCATCGTGTTGACCCCTGGCCTGCTGGGCCCGGGCAAGGGCATCGAGCGGGTGATCGAGGCAATGGGGTCGCTCAATGATCTGCCCGGCCGGCCGCGGTACCTGGTTGCGGGCAGAACGCACCCGAAGGTGCTGGCCCCCGATGGCGAGGCCTACCGGAATGCCCGAATAGATCAGGCGCTGCGCGGCGGTGTCGCGGATTCGGTGTGCTTTGACACGGATCACCGCAGCGTTCCCATGCTCACCGCCCTCTTCCAGTCCGCGGCGGTCGTGGTCTTGCCCTACGACTCGACCGATCAGGTCACCTCCAGCGCTCTTGTCGACGCCATCGCGAGCGGCCGCCCGGTCGTGGCCACCGCGTTCCCGCACGCCGTCGAGCTGCTCGCCAGTGGCGCCGGCATCGTCGTCGCGCATGACGATCCGCACGCGCTGGCTTGTGCCCTGCGCCGGGTGCTGACCGAGCCGCGCCTCGCCGGCGCGATGGCGGCCGAGGCCAGGAGATTAGCGCCCGAGATGGCCTGGCCAACCGTCGCGCGTGCGTACCTGCAGCTGGCGCATCGGGTCCTCGCGCAGCGACGAGCACGGGTATGAGCACTACGTCACCGGCGCCGGTCTACGATCACCTGCTGCGGCTGACCGACCGTCGTGGCACGTTGGTGCACGCGCGGCTCGCCGAACCCCTGCCCCAGCACGGTTACTGCACCGACGACGTGGCGCGGGTGCTTGTCGTCGCCACCCGAGACCATGGCCCTGACCGAATACTGAACGGTCTGGCCGGTATTGCGTTGCGGTTCTTAAACGACGCACAGGCCCTCACTGGCGCTTGCCGCAATCGGATGGACGGCAAGGGAAGTTGGGTTGACGAGCCGGCCCTGGAGGACGCCTGGGGGCGGTGCATCTGGGGTCTGGGGACCGCAGCCGCGCACAGTAACGTCGGGTGGGCCCGGCAGTCGGCCATCATGCAGTTCGAGCGTGCCGCCCAGGAACGCTCGGTATTACCGCGGGCGATGGCGTTCGCTGCGCTCGGTGCTGCCGAACTTCTCGTCTTCGACCCAACTAATCGCGCGGCTCGAGCACTGCTCACCGACTATGCCTCGTCGGTGCCTGCACCGAACAAAGACCTGGGGTGGCCGTGGCCAGAGCCTCGACTGACCTGCGCCAACGCCGTTGTGCCCGAGGCGATGATCGCTGCCGGTGCCGCGCTTGCCGACGCGACGCTGCGCCAGCGAGGTTTGGAACTGTTGGCGTGGCTGGTCGCATTCGAAACCGCAGACGGCCATCTGTCGCCCACTCCCGCCGGGGGCAGAGGTGCCGAGGACACCCGACCCGGATTCGACCAGCGGCCCGCCGAGGTGTCCACGCTCGCCGATGCGTGCGCCCGCGCCGCCGCCGTTGATACCGACCCGATCTGGCCGGCCAGCATCGAGGCCGCAGCCGCCTGGTTCATGGGAGACAACGACGCGGGGGAGCCGATGTGGGACCCGGATACAGGTGGTGGATACGACGGTTTGCGCTCCGACGGCGTGGACAACAACCAGGGTGCGGAGGCGACCCTGGCGGTGATCTCGACTTTGCAGCATGCTCGACGTTTACTGCTGTGCCGCAATGACTTCGAATGGGGTTGCGCTCGCAATACGTAGCCCCGCGACAGCTCGCGGCCGACCGGACCGGACGGACTCTGAGCCTTTCGGACCGGTCTGTTGCTAAATACTCTGTTGCTCAACATCTTCGAGTGATGATCGCATGACGTTCGTTCATGCAAACGCGAGTCGACGAACCGGCGCCGACGCAGCAAATCGGTGACCGCTAGTCCATAACCCGACTCGAGGCACGTCAACCAACCCAGGGTCGGGACAGCCCTTTCTGGCATGTAAAACCCGAGGGCCGACAAATAACAGAATCCTGTCGACCAAGAGGGCGATACCCGATCAGCCCCAGGAGTTTTCGTGCGGAATTAACGGTGCCGATTGCTCCGAACTCCCAAACCCTGAGGCGCATTTGCCCACGAGTTGGCGCAAGTCTGCCGCATTCATCGGTTCCGCTGAAGAGCAAACCTCACACATCAGGTGGCGCGCCTCCTCCGTGGAGCTCGAAGGCGATAGCACGAACAGCACCGCGTCGCGGGAATGCGTACCCACTAGATAGATGGTATCGCTGAAAATCAGGCGGTATGGATTGAGTGAAACCATCTCATTGTGGCGCCTAATTCGTGTAGGCGCGGGCAACCACACGCTCGGGTCGTAAACGACTCGGCGCACGGTGCCAATCCATAAACCGAATACAGCAAGTAAGTCGGGTAGCTCTGATCTCAGGTCCAGGCTCTTTGGCCACCAGGCACCGTCTACGGCAGCGCTTGTATCGTCGCGTCCACATAGCGCTAATCGGGTCATGCTTGAAGGGACGGGGGAAGGACGCGCCACGTGACGCTCCGATCTACTAATTCAGCTATCGCAAATGGCTACCGAAGGGGCGGCACTCGACAAATCCACGATGTCTGCAGCATAGCCTCGTTGCCGGTGTGACGACGTACGAAACCGCGAGCGGCGATGCAACAAATGAGGTTCTCAATCGGTGAGTTGCAGTGTCCGGTGCGGCGCGTGAAGGCCAAATCGGCTGAGCGCTTTGTTGATTCGCAGTGGTTTTGCGCGATGACTGCCTGCATGGGTCTATACGCGGGTTTCCGTTTCTTTCGCGCTGTTCATAAGGAGGCCCGCGACGGTCGAGGCATTGTTTGGGCCGGCTGCGGTCATCATGATCGTGTGTGCCTGGTCTGGGTCGGCGTGCGGCGAAACTACCAATAGGACGATTTTGTCGCGATTGAGCCCGAGAACTTCGACAGTGTTGACCGGCTGGAGACGATAGCCGTCGAGTCGTACCGTTCGTCCCCCTGTCGCCAATTTTGCGGGCGCCTTTGCCCATTCGTTGATGTTGTAGATCACGCGGCCAATCGGGCCGAGTCGAACTGACAGCACCGACAGTAGATCCGGTAGCTCCGCCGTGAGGTCCGCACTGTGGGGCCACCACGCACCGTCGACATATCCGCTCTGGGGCGCCTTGGGCTTTAGCCTCAAGCGGGGTGTGTGGGTCGGTGGGGTATGCCGGTGCCCGGCATTCGTGTGGTCGTTTTCCAGCGTCATAGCGACGCTCCCGTCTTGACCGCGATACCGGTCAAATCATTCGGATCGGCGACGACATGGCTTTGGACACTCAGGTACGAAATATCGCCGATGATTCCCACACTACTCGGATGGTCCAGGAACCACGGCATGTTGATCGTCGCGATCAGCCGGTCTGGCGTTCTCAGCGGATGGAAACGAGTTGGTCGATCGAATCCCGGGGTAAGTCGCCGTCAACGACGGCGGTCACCGTCAGCTGGTTCAGCGTGATCGCGCCTCTGTGATTGTCGAGGAAGGCCGTATCGGAGGCGTCACGACCCGTAGCTATGCGGACCAGGGTTTGCCGCGGCGCTAGCAACGTCGCATCGACCACCCGCCATTGCCCGTCGACAAAAGCCTCGGCCACCGCGTGAAAGTCCATCGGGTGCACCCCCGGTGCGTACACCGACACCAGGCGGGCCGGGACGTTGACCGCACGCAGCAGCGCCACCACCAGATGCGCGTAGTCGCGGCACACACCTGCACCGGAGAGCAGGGTTTCCACGGCCCCGTCGATCGGATCGCTTGATCCGGGCACATAGCTCAGCCTGGTGCCCACCCACGAGCTCACATTCTCCAGCAACGTCGCCGAATCACCGTAGGTGCCGAATTCGGTTGCAGCGAAACCGTAGAACTTATCGGCCTCGGCGTAGCGGCTGGGTCGCAGATACATCGACTGGTCGTATTCGGTCACCGGTGCCGGATCGGTTTGACCCACGATCGTTGCCGCGTAGTCGACTTTCAGTGTGCCCACCCCTGCGTCGAACTTGTGGATACGGTTGCCATGTACACCGCTGACTTCCAAGGGCTGGACGGGCCGTCCGTCCAAGACGAAGCGCAGCGACTCGAAGACCTCGGCGCGCGGATGCGGGGCAACAGCAATCTGAAACTCCAGCGTCGTGGGTGCGGTGATTTCGACTTCGATTTCGGCGCCGACTTCGCGTCTCATGGCGTGATCATGCGCCAGTCGTTCCGGATCCGCCAGCCGCGCGGCGGCGCCGGATCGGGATGGCGTGCTCCCCTGCACACGCGTCCGCCAGGCCCGAACCGGGGAACCCTGGCACCGCCACGATGCCGAAATCGTCGGTGCCATCCCAGTGGATCGTCAGCGCGTCCGCCCCTCCCGAGATCATCGTTGCGCTGTAACACCGCCGGCAGTGGTCTACGTTCAATCTTCTATCTTCGCCGCATATGGCATACCCTGGGAGCCAGCGACCGATTTGAGCAGGTTGCGTTCGTAGTCTGTTGCTAGATGGCCGTTGGTGCGCAACTGTGGTGTTAAGCAGTCAGCACCAGGCCGGCCGCCGTCGAATCTTCGCTGTGTGCACAAACGCAGCACGGCTCTTCGTCGAGCCGGTAATTGGCGCGGAGCCTCGGTCTTGATTCCCCCCTCGCCGGGCCAGTCACGAACTGCAGGGACTACTCGATCCATGTCCCGTTGGCCTGATGCTGCAGGAACAGGGCCGGCAGCGCGTTGGTTGATGTTGGCGGCCCTTTGTTCCAGCCCGGATTGGGGTAGGGTGACAACACATCGACGGTATTCCGTTTGTGATCGTTCTGGGTCATGTCGTCGCCGATTCGAATAATTGGCCAGTATCGCGGTCAAGGCGGGAGCGTCGCGATGACGCGAGGGCAAGCTGGCGACAGCTCGAGGTGGGACGCCACCCGGGGCGTCCATACGCCGCGGTTTCGGTTGAAACCCACGGCGCATGCCAGCGGTTATGTGGATGGTGCATGGTGGCCGCGCAGTGATGACCTGATGACGGAGCTGCCAGGTCTGATCGCGGTTCTGTCGATCCGCCTGGGCGCGCTTCCAAAGGCAATAAGCTTGTCTTGCTGGTTGTCCCATATCACAGCGACCCTGATCAAGCGCACGGGATTGTGATGGCAGCCGCAGCACCGGGCGACGCGTCAAACGTCGATAGCCTGCTCATGATCAGCGTGAAAGACCGGGAAAGCCGCACAAAGAGGGACTCCGCGCGGGAGCGCTGGGATTCGCAATGCGGGGCGAAACAGCCGATGGTCGGGATCGATCCTCGACCCTGGGGCAGGTCTTCCGGTCGTCTTCGCTCTGCGGCCATCGCGCCTCCATCGCGCCCTGGCTTAGGGACAACGCGACTATGACAAGTGGCGGCGATCCAGTGTTCAAAGCCTTCAGCGACTTCGGTTTCGACGACATCCCCGCCGAGGCAGCAGTTTCGCGACGCATGCTTCGGCGACTCGCGGACATTGACAATTCGACAACCCCCGGCCCGACTACCGCGGCTGCGCGGGACGCCTTGGCGTCCAGCGTCGTCGCACATGCCGTGGTCGAACTCGAGAACCAACTCATCGAATTGAATCAACTGGCGCAAGTGAAGTAAACAACTCGTCACCGACGAAGAAGGCACCGCTGGGTGGAGTGATTCTGTTCGCATCACCGTTGGCCCGTGTTGGTAGAGGTTGTGGCTCAAGAGGTTTCGTTGCAAGAAGGGGTGCGTTGATGGTCGTGCGATTGTCGGGGGCCGATGCGCTGTCGCTACACACACAGAGCTCGAAAGTGCCGGCGCACACGGTTGCGCTGGTCATCCTCGGCGGGTCCGATCAGCTCAGCCACCAGCGGCTACACCAACTGGTGGCCGCGTCGCTGCCGCAGCTGGCGCGATTTCGCAGCCGACTGGTGACCAAGCCGCTGGGTGTGGGGCAGCCCGTGTGGGCCGAGATTGATGACTATGACCCTTCTCCGCAAATTCATTGCGCAACGGTTCGCGCTCCGGGCGGTAGGCGGGAGTTCGCCGATCTCATCGCGGAGTTGAGTACCGGGCGACAGGATTGGCGTAGCCGGCTGTGGGAAGCGTGGAGTATCGACGGACTGGCGGGCGGCCGGTGGGCGTTGGCGGTGAAGATGTCGACTGCACTGAACGACGGGGCCGCAGGTGCGGCGTCCTTGTGGCCGCGGCTGCTGACCACCGGACCGCATGCCGACCCGGCCAACAATCTGCCGACCGAGCCGAGCTTAGGCTCGGCGCCCTCCGTCGGCGACCTCGTCACCGATGTGATGACCGAGATCGTCGAAAACCATGTCGCCGGAATGTGGCTGCTCGCCGAGACGGTATCTGGTGTGCTGCAAGCCGTAAGCGGTCGGCTGCTCCGCGCGCGCGGAGGCGCCCCAAGGGCCCCGGTGGCGTCGTCGACGAGTGGGCCGGTGCCGCACACAGTGTTCAATGCGCCGCTGACCAAGCGGCGTGCGGTGGCCTTGGCCTCGATCTCGCTGGCAGACGTGGAGACGGTCAGCAACGCATTCGGGGGCAGCATCACCAATGTTGTTCTAGCTGCCTGCACACTGTCATTGCGCGCCTGGCTGCAACGGCACGACAAGGTGCCCGGCGGTCCGCTGCTGATGCGGATGCCGTTCGAGTTGCCAGCTACGGATCCCCCTAGGGTTGGCAGGGCGTTGACTATGGGGCGGCTTCGCATCCCGGTACACCTCGATGACCCTGTGCAGGTCCTCGCCAACCTCCATACCGCCACCGAAAGACTGAACGCCATCCGAAGCCACCGTCGCAAAAGTATCTCTCCCGCAATTGATTTGGAGACAATGGCTTCGCTTACCCCGCCGACCGTAGCTCGCGTGGGCATGCGGCTCTACACTCGATCAGGCCTGCGGCGCCAGCTCAAGCCGATCTGTCATGGCAGTGTCTCCCACATCGCCGGTGAGCCGGTGCCGGCGTACTGTGCCGGCGCCAAGGTCGTCGGCATGCATAGCGTGGCGCCCCTAGTCGAGGAAAGTGGGTTGAGCATCGCGCTGACGTCCCGTGGTGACGAGCTGGATGTGAGCGTGTGTGCGTGCCCGGACAATGTGCCTGCAATCGATGATATCGCGACCGGGATCATGCACTCTGTCAGCATTCTGGTGGCGGCCGCACAGGAATCTCCTCGCGGGCAAGGCCGTTCCGTCGTCACAGAGATGACGTCACACCCCGCGAATCGTTCACGCGGCCAGCCCTATTGACGGGCTCAAGTAAGTCCCCGTGCTGTCGGTATGACGGATGTGCTGCATGGACCGCGCGATGTACAACATTAGAGAATATGGCAACTCGTCTGGAAGTTTGGCTCGGGCATGAGAATTCGGAGGGCCTTTCGCCGTGATTGCGGGCTCCCGGCTGGACTCGCAGCTCGGA
Source organism: Mycobacterium europaeum (assembly GCF_002102155.1). Lineage (GTDB taxonomy): Bacteria > Actinomycetota > Actinomycetes > Mycobacteriales > Mycobacteriaceae > Mycobacterium > Mycobacterium europaeum. The sequence continues at coordinate 50,030 of NZ_LQOU01000004.1, read as the reverse complement.
TATCGCCAACTTCCGCGCTTCGCAGGGTTGTGCGCGTGACGTGGGCCGGGGGACTGCGGCCAAAGAAGCCTTGTCGGGCTGAAAGGATTGATCGGCGCGACCACCTGATACCGAGTATCCGAAACTCCCCGGACTTCCACAGTTTTCCTGCGACTCAAAGGGCCAGGGAAACCGACGTCGGCCGATCGGCAGCGCCGAACTGCCCGAGTGGCACCAGCTCGCCCCGTCCGCGGACTACTGTCACCGTCACAGCCGCCCATGCCGACAGCTGCGGTGGCCAGCACGCGATCAGCCACCCGGCACCCTGACTCGCTCGTTGACAACAACAGCGCCGCGCCGGCACGACACCACCATCGAGCGCGAACGGCTGCGTGGCCCGTACCGCCGCGCGAACAGCCACGAATGGACGTGTTGATTCGTCCGCTGCGCCGATGCCGGACGTTGCGACGGTGCCCGGCATCTGTCTAGGCGGGTCGCAAGTCCCCAGGGCGGTCGTTTTCGCGGTCCACCCGGGCTGCTTTGCTTTGTAGGCTCAACCGTTTGGTTTGGACGCAAAGCTCGTGTGACCACACGCGTTGTTCTTCGCAGCGTCGGAACAACTCATTGAGATCTTCCCGCGTAGTGATGCGACTAATTGCGTGCTCGTGCACTACTCATCCACCCTTTCGTTTGTGGCACCGGGTGCGATGAGGTGCAAGGTTCAATCCGGTCACTGTGACTCGATGGCAGCACACGGCGCGGACCCAAGTCGTCGCCGCCGCCCTAACCGGATCGCCCTAATGTACCCGTTATTCCGGGCGACGAACCACTATCGGATTGCCAGCTACCAGCTGACGCCAGGTGGCCTGCGCTGCGTGGGCAACCACAGCATCGCAGCGTTCGAGTTCTAACCGCCGTGTTCCCGCGTCAACCAATAGCATTGTCGGCCTAAGGGTCTGAGCTCACGGCTGAGGCGTTGCCTCACCCTAATAGGGCCGCTGTGATCGCCGATGACCTCCGAGTAAACAATCGGATAATCAACTGCATCGGGAATTCATTAGCAGCCTAGTTGATCTTCCACCTGGTGAATTGTTCCTTCACCCACGTAATACGTGTATTGTCTGGGATGTCCGTGTCGACCGGGGCATGGGAGTATCGGGCTCCGATGGTCTGGGGGCACGCAGATCTAGCTGTGACTATCCTTCTGAGCCCGCAGTGCTGGTGGCGTTCGTTAATCACCACGCTGTAACGGCTGGCCACCGCTTATCGGTAACGCATCGTGTGGCGGGAGGCCAATATAGTGGATCAGAATGATCATGGCATTCTGTTTCACCGGGTCCGCCCGTCGGCTCGGTGTGCTAGCGCCAGCCGCGAAATTACTGCCGCTCTCTTGTCGGACGCTGATCTTCGTTTGCAGCCGCTGCAGCTGATTGTCGAACGTGCCGCAGAGCTGACCGATGCCGAGCAGGCGATCGTGCTCGTTCCGACTGACCCCGATCAACCCAGCGGTGACGTGGACCAGCTGGTCGTGTCCGCAGCAGCAATCGGCTTGCACGCCAATGGGCTTCTCGGACAAGAGGTTCCGATCAAAGGTTCCACCGCCGGTGAGGTGTTTCGGTCTGGCGAACCCCTGATCACCGATACCTTTCGCCACCCAATCCAGGCGTCCACCGACGTCGGTAAGCGACCCGCAATCGTGATGTTGCTGAGATCCGGACAACAGGCACTGGGTGTGATGATGGTGGCCCGTAACGCCGGTGCACCACCTTTCGACGACGAGTATTTTGACCTGGTCTGCGCCTTCGCCGACCACGCCGCGATCGCCCTGACCCTAGCTACCGCGCGACGACACGCCAGTGAACAGGCCGTCCTGGCTGATCGGGAACGCATCGTCCACGATCTGAACGACCAAGTCATCCAGCGCCTCTTCGTCATTGGCATGGACCTGCAAGGCGTCACCGCAAGCCTGCGTTCACCACAGCTGGCGGCGCGGGTGACCCAATCCGTGGACGAATTGGACACCGTCATCGACGACATCCGCCGCTCCGTCTTCAAACTGCAACATCCCCCGGCCAGGCGGCGCAGTTTCGCCCAGCGCATCCAGGACGCGGTCGCGCACCTCAGTGACGACCACGGCGAGGTCACCACGCTGAGCATGGCTGGGCCGATGACCGTCGTGAGCGATGAACAGGCCGAGCACGCCGAAGTCGTTGTCGTCGAAGTGCTCAGCAACGCGGTGTTACAGTCAGGGACCGCAAACATCACCGTCGAGGTGACTGTCACCGACGAACTACTCATCGAGATCACTGGTGACGGACGCGGAATCCCCTCGGACGACCAGCGCCGAATTGGCCTGGCCAATATTGCCCAATGCGCCGAAGACCTCGGCGGTCACTGCACGATCACTGGCCCACCGGACGGCGGCATCCACGTCTGCTGGCGCATACCACTGCAGGACCCATACCTCAATACGACAGCGGTGGCCACGTTTTAGACAGCCTGGATGCTGGTCGCGATTTCGACCATGCTCTTCCTCCGGGGAGAGTCACTCTTCGGCGGGAAGTCGTTTGGTTGCGGCCATCTCACGCGAGATTTCGGCTTGCTCGCGCAAGTACTCAGCGCGTTCCCGTCGGCCACCGGCTGCCAAGGAGTCCACGTGGTCGGCCGCGCGGCGGAGTCGCTCGCGTTCGCGCTCCGCAGCCGTGCCCTCTCGCTCATCAGCGATCCGCTCTCGTGTGTCTGCACTCTGCTCTCGGTCGCCAGCGACCCGGTCTCGCTCGTCAGCGACCCGGTCTCGCTCGTCAGCGATCCGGTCTCGCTCGTCAGCGATCCGGTCTCGCTCGTCAACGAGCCACTCGCGTCTTAGTAGGTCGGCCTCGCGCTGCACGAGAGCCTTTTCGCGCTCATCGAGCTCGGCAGCCCGGCGATCGAGCCCACCGTGCGTGTCGGCATGCTCCTTGCCGATCAATCGCTCCCTCCTCCTCGCGAGCCGTTCTCGGACTTGTACGCGCTGTCGACGCTCGATCTTCGCCGTATCGGAACTGTGCTGTGCATAGGTCCGAATCTCGCCTTCTTAACCCCTACACCACGGGACAACGCCCGTTCAAGGGCCGATGGACCTCGGCGCTGCGCGGGAGAGACCGTCACGGGCGGGGGAGGTATGTCAGTCGATGGGTTCGACGCGAAGCAACAATCAAGTCGGCGAGATAAGGCCGGCTCGTGGGTTCGAAATGGATGCGTTTGAGCCGCAGATGCAGGAATTGCTGCGGCTACATCACGCAAGGGCTTCCATCATGTCTAGTCATGCCGGCGGTGCCCACGGATCACAGCTTGGATTTCATCCGCTCCGCATCCGCCGCCCGCGCGATCGAACTCCAGTTGGAGTCGAGGCCGACGGTGGTATCGATGGCGGAGGTTGGCGATAAACTCGTTGACCTCGGTAGCCTGGTCCGACCCAGCTGCGAGCTCGCGCATCTTTGAGCCGTCGAGCGGCACTTCGGTAGTGCTGGGCGCCGGCTTCGGCCAGCTCCTTCAGCTCGGTGCACCCTGAGCTCCACCGGATATTCGGCGGCGGCACCCGGCTCACCGATGCAAGTTCCACTGGCCGCAATCGCCGGCAAGGACGTCGCTGACGTCGACTTCGAGTCCCCCGACCACCGGACCCGGATTCGACGCCGTGCTCACCACGCGTTGGTAGAGCACGGCGGCAGGGTCGACCTTGCCGCCGGACCACGCCTTGGTTTGCCAGGCCCACCGGTGGCCGGGGGTGCGTGAATTGCCGATCACGCCGTCGGCGGCGGCCCATCGGCACACGTCGATCCCGCCGTAGACGCCGGTGCGCTGCACTCCCAGCACCGAATTGATTCCGCGAAACCACTTGAGTGCCAGGTTGTTCCAGGTGCCGCGGTCGATGTCCTCGTCGACGCTGAAGAAAATCGGGGCGCTCTGACCGCCGCCCGCCGCGGTATGCAGCTCCCACGCGGTGCGAGCATCGGCAACGCCGCCCTCGAAACCGCGCCTGAAGTCCGACGGTGCCGTCCCGCCCGGCTTGCCGTATTGGTAATTGCTGACGATTATCAGCCCGGCAGCGGTCAGCTGCTCGGCATAAGGCCGCGTGATCGGCTTGGCGCCCATGGACGAGCCGGGACGCGAGAGCGAGACGTAATTGATGACCCCGGAGTAACCCGCGGCTCGAATGCGCTCCGCTGGAATTTGGCGCATGGCGAAGTCGATCAGTTTGGGGGTCGCGCCAGCCCCGGTAGGGATGGCCGTCGCCGTCGGGATGGCGACACCGGTCGATGCCGCATACAACCCTGGTAGTGCGGGCATGGCGATGGCGTACCGCAATAAGTCCCGCCGGGGAATGGGGCGCGGCGGCCGCACATTCTCCGACAAATCCTGCATCGCGTGATGTTAAATTTGTGACTTTTGTCAACATAAGTGGCGCGTAGCAGTCGATATCAAATCGGTTTCTACGGTTCATCGTGTCGAGTCAATGGCTGAAGCGCCGGCGGCGAGCGGCGTTGAACTCAAAACCTCGTACCGCCGGTACGCATAACAGGCGACCCATGTGGGTACGCGGCCCGGTGAACGATTGTTCGCAGAAAATCGATGCCCGCGTTCTTGTCGGCGGGAGGAGCTTTCAATGCCCGAGGTCCAACTTCACCACGAGGGACATCCCCAGTACCGCCGGATGGTCCGGTTCGACTGGTCGGAAACGCCGCTGCACTGGGTGCCTGACGACCCGTTCTCGACCCACATGATCAACGTCCTGCACCTGTTACTGCCCGAAGGAGAGCGGCACTTCATCAAGGCCGTACTCGAGGCGTCGTCGCTGGTCGATGACCCCGAGTTGGAGGCGGCCATCAAGCCGTTCATCCAGCAGGAGTCCTGGCACGCCTGGGCGCACCAGATCGTGCTGGACCACCTGGCCGAACAGGGCATTGACACCAAGCCGTACACCGATCGGCTCGGGAGGCTGTTGTCGATGACGCTGGGCGACCCGCCCAAGTGGTTTCCGCCGGCCATGAAGCGGTGGTGGCTGTATCGCCGGCTGGCCGATGTGGCCGCGCTGGAGCATTACACCGCCATGTTGGGCCAGTGGGTGCTGACGAACCGGGGCCTGGACTACGCGAAGGCCGACCCCATGATGCTCGATCTGCTGCGCTGGCACGGGGCCGAGGAGGTCGAGCACCGCGCGCTGGTCTACGACGTCTTCCAGCACGTCAGCGGCAACTACTGGATCAGGGCGTTCTCGATGTTCTTCACCACGCCGCTGTTCATCGCCTGGTGGGTCGCGGGGGCGCGCTACCTGATGGCCCAAGACCCGACCATCGACCAAAAGTGGCGTTGGCGGGACTGGCTGTCGGCCGCCCGCGAGTACCGGTTGCCGGGCCCGTGGAAGCTGATGGTCACGACGCCGGTCCGGTATCTGCGGCCCAGCCACCACCCGAACGACGAAGGTTCCACCCAGATGGCCGTCGACTATCTCGAGTACTCGCCGGTGGCGAAGGACGCCCGCGAGCGGGCGCGTGCCCAAGCGGAAAGGTCAACGGAAAGGGCGGGAGCGCGATGAAGGTTTCGGTGGACCTGGACACGTGCGACGGCAACGGCGTTTGCATGAGCATCTGTCACGAGGTCTTCGACGTCCGGGAAGACGGTCTGCACGTGCTGCAATCCGAGGCGCCGGAGGAGCTGCGCCAGCAGTTGCTGGGCGCCGAGGTGTCCTGCCCGACGCAGGCGATCACGGTGAAGGACTGAGCGATGCCGAGTCGCCAGCTGGAGAACGTTGTCGTCGTCGGCGCCGGGATCGCAGGCACGCGAGCGGCGGAGACACTGCGACAAGAGGGCTATGCGGGCGCCCTGACCATCGTCGGCGCAGAGCGCCAGGCCCCTTACCATCGCCCGCCGCTGTCGAAGAAATTCCTTACCGGCGAGGTGTACCGGGCCGGCGTCGACTTGGCGCCGCAATTCGATATGGACGCCCGCGTTCTGCGCGGCGCATCCGCTCTCAAGTTGGACCTGTCCTCGCGCGCCGTCCACGTGCGTAACGACGGCCAGGACCTATCCCTGCCCTTCGACGGACTGGTGATCGCCAGCGGCGCGATGCCGCGCGAATGGCCGGGCGGCCCCGTCCCCGACGGGGTGCTGACGTTGCGGACGGTTCAGGACTGCCTGGCCATCCGGGGCCGGCTGGCGTCGCGACCGCGCGTCGTCGTCGTCGGCGGCGGGTTCATCGGCGCCGAGGTCGCCGCGAGCTGCCGCTCGATCGGCTTGGACGTGGTGCTGATCGAGAAGGCCGCCGGCCCGCTACTGGCCGCGCTGGGCGAGGAGCTTGCACCACGATGGGCCGAACTGCATCGCCGGCACGGCGTGGACCTGCGGGTCGGCGTGGGCGTCGACGCCTTCGTCGGTGATTCTCAGGTGGAGGGGGTTCGACTCACCGATGGCTCGCAGATTCCGGCCGACCTTGTCATCGTCGGCCTCGGGGTCACTCCCGCGACCGACTGGCTGGACGGCTCTGGACTGCGGATCGACGACGGCGTGATCTGCGACGCCAAAGGTGTTGCGGAGGGCAGCCCCGCGGACGTCCCGGTCGTTGCGGCCGGGGACGTCGCGCGCTGGTGGCACCCGCTGTACGAACGGCACCTGCGTACCGAGCACTGGGACGACGCGGGCGGCCAGGGCGCGGCCGCGGCGCGAACATTGTTGGCGGGGCAGGAACGCGCCGAGGCTCACGCCGAGCTGCCGTACTTCTGGTCCGATCAATACGACGTCAAGCTGCAGATGCTGGGTTTGCCAACCGATTACGACGCCGTCGAGGTCATCGAAGGGGATGCGAAGTCCTGGGAATTCGTCGCCGCGTACGGGCGTAGCGGTCGCACCGTCGCGGTGCTCGCGACGGTCCCGGGCCGGGTGAATGCCTATCGGGAGGCCATCGAGAATCGCGCCGCGTTCCCGCCGAGCCGACCGGATTAGGCCCTTGAACATTAAGTCGCGGCAACGACTCGGTAGCGAGTGCGCCTCAACTGCGGGCCGGCCCGGCTGCCGATTAGGTTTTCGCCGCGCCGCGCATTACTCTTGCCCGCGGTTCGATTGCGACTCTCCGAAAGCAGCCATGCCCACTCAGCCCAGCCTGCTGCGCCGTCAATCGCTGCGCAGCGCCCGCGCATCGCGGGTCGCCCCGCGCGTGAAGTGCCCGATGGTCGGCCAGTGCTTTGATGTCGAAGTCAGTCGTGACGCGGACGGATGGCTGATCCGGATTCCGGAGATCGGCAGGGTCACCCGCACCAGTCGCCGCGGCGCCGTCGAGCTGGCGGCACGCAAGTGCATCGCCACCTGGACGGGCATCCCCATCGGTTATGTCGCCGTCTATGTCGTCAGCGAGATCGGTTAGCGCCGCATTCGTCGGCCGCACGTAGTGGCCAAGGTGTGCCTTTCGCGTGACCCCACCGCGACGATGACGCGAAACGCTCATCATCATGACGGTGCTCGCGGGAATCGCGGCTCTCGCGGTGGCAACCTACCTCGGCTACTACCTGGGCCGGCGCGCGGGATCGGCGCCGCGGACCTGGAAGCGGCGAACCAGTCGGGTCGCCCTCGGCCGGATGGCGATCAGCCTGCTCGTGTTGTTCACCGCGCGCCGTGCGATGACCCTGTGGGGGCCGAGACTCGTCGCGCGGATGCGCTCCTACTGACCCCGGGGGCTGGAATGTCATTGCAGGGCAAGGTCGCGTTGGTGACCGGTGCGTCGTCGGGCCTCGGCGCTGAGACGGCCAGATTGTTCTCCCGCCAGGGCGCAACGGTTTTCGGCATCGGACGGGACACGGCTCGGCTGGCCGAGGTCTTCGCCGACGTGCAGAACGGTTCCTACGCATCCGTGGACGTCGCTTCCGCACCGGCCTGCCGGGACGCGGTCGCGCAGTGCGTGCGCGAGTTCGGCGGGCTGGACGTCTTGGTCAACGTCGCCGGACAACACCAGATGCGCCGGACGGAGACGATGACCGACGAGGACTGGGCGCACGACCTCGCGGTCAATTTGAACGGGCCGTTCTTCCTGTCCCGCGCGGCATTGCCGCACCTGCTGGAGCGGGGCGGCAACATCGTCAACGTCGGCTCCATCGCCGGCGTCGAGGGCCAGGCGTACTCGGCCGGCTACTGCGCGGCCAAGCACGGTCTGGTCGGGCTGACCCGCGCGCTGGCGGTGGAGTACACGGCGGATCGCTTGCGCGTCAACGCAATATGTCCCGGCGGCATGCTGACCCCGCAGCTCGAGCACTTCAGCCCTCCGGAGAACCCGAACTACGACCTGATCATGCGCACGGCCTCACCGCGCGGCATGATGCAGCCCCTCGACGTGGCGAACGTGATCGCCTTCCTGGCCAGCGACGCCGCGGCGGCGGTGCACGGCGCCGTCTATCGCGTCGACAACGGAAAGGGCGCAGGCTAGCCCGGCGCAGTGCGTCGCTGATGACCGATTGCGCTGGTGCACAACGCTTATTGCCGTTGGCACCGATTCAGGAATTCGGTCAGCGGCTGACGAATGCCCGCCAAGTCCGCTTGGGCCTCGGGGTTGGCGCTCTTGTACTGCTGCAGTTGGTCACGCACGTCACTCACGCCGGTGAACTTGGCGTTGGCCGCTGGATGGGCGAAGAGATAACGCGACGTCGCCGCGGCAACACCGGCCGAAACCTGGAAGAAATCGGCCTGCGTGCAGTTCGGTGGGGGAGCGGGCTCCGGATCCGACGGGTCTGCCATCGCGAGGCCGGCGATACTGAAAATCATTGCACTGCAGACGACGACGGTGGCAACCCCGCCGGCAACCGTCTTGGGCATGGCGCGGATGAAGAACTGCATGGGACGCTCCTCTGCCAGGTGTTTCAATGGCAAGCGGTTACCGGTGTCGCACACCATAGGTAAGTTCAGTGCACCCGGACTGAACGAGCGGTGAAGGAATGGAACTTTGCGCGAAGAAATCGCGTAAAGCTGAGCGCCAGCGGGGATTTCGTGTCCGGCTGATCCACTCGGAAGCTTAATGCTGCTGTAAGGAGGCATTCACCTGAGCCGCGAAAAACCGCGCCCGGACGACGTATTTTGCTCATGTCGATCTACCGCGCTTAACTCCGAAAAGAGAGTCAAGCCATGGATTATGCGTCGCTGCCCCCCGAGGTCAATTCCGGGCTGATGTATACCGGCCCGGGATCGGGGCCGTTGCTGGCCGCGGCGGCCGCCTGGGACACGCTGGCCGCCGAGTTGGAGTCGACCGCCAGCGGCTATTCGTCGGAAGTTTCGGGCCTGAGCGGCCAGGCATGGTCGGGTCCGTCGTCGATGCTGATGGCGGCCGCGGCTACCCCTTACGCGGAGTGGCTATCGACTGCTGCCGCTCAGGCCGGGCAAACCGCCGTCCAGGCCTACGGGGCTGCGGCGGCCTACGAGGCGGCGTTCGCGATGACGGTGCCCCCGCCGGTGATCGCGGCCAACCGGGCGCAGCTGTTGGCGTTGGTCGCAACCAATTTCTTCGGACAGAACAGCCCCGCGATCGCGGCCACCGAAGCCCAGTATGCGGAGATGTGGGCGCAGGACGCCACCGCGATGTACGGCTATGCGGGCGCTTCTAAGTCCGCGAGCATGCTGGTCCCCTTCAAAGAGGCGCCACAGACCACCAACCCGTCCGGTCAGGGTGCCCAGGCCCAGGCCATGGCTCAGGCCGCCGGCAACGCAACCAGCGCTCACACTCAGTCCCTGGCGCAACTGACCTCGACCGTCAATCCCAGCGGCGTCAGCACGTACGGTCCTGGCTCGACCGTCACCGTCCAACCCGGGGGAACCGTCACTGCCGTCTCCGACGGCACCACCGTCACGGTCACCCAGGGCTCAGTCACCGTTCCCGCCGGCACCATCGTCTCCGTCGGCCCGACGGACACCTTCACCGCCGGCCCGGCCGGCGCCATGATCGCCGCTCACGGCCTCAACCCCCTTACCTTCGGCGCCGGCGTCACCTTCAACCCCGCCAGCTACGGGTACAGCTCCTTCACCGTCACCCAGGGCTCCGTCGTCGTCGCCAGCACCGGCAACAGCGGCTCCATCTCCCTCACGGCCGGCTCCTCGGTCACCGCCGGCTCGGCCGGTGCAACCATCAACGTCATCACCGGATCTGTCAGCGCGGCGGCCGCCCCCGCGGCCGGGGTCGGCTCGGCCGCACTGGTCACCACCTCCACGAGCACGGTGCTCACCACCATCACCGCCCCGGCCGTCACCGTCCCCACCACCGTCCCGACCTCCACCTCTGTCACCGTCACCACATTGACCTCCACCCCCGTCACTCTCACCTTCACGCCGACCACGAGTGGTCTGGCGTACAACCCGCTCCTCGCTCAAGTCTTCGGCTACGGCTCAACGGAGTACGCGATCGCGGAGTCCGCGATCACCGGCGCGGCTGCGGTCAGTGCTGCGGCGGTCGCCGAAGTGATCGCGGAGCTGTTCCCAGAGCTGTTGGCGGCGATGCTGATTTAGTGGCGGTGCCGATGCGTATTCTGCGGACGCATAACGGGTCTAGCTCTGCCGCAGCGGGCGGGCGCGCACCAGGGTCGGCCACCAGAACCACGGCCCCAGGAGTCGCAGGATGCACGGCACCACGAACGACCGCACGATCAGCGTGTCGAGCAGCAGGCCGATGCACACGGTGGAACCCACCTGACCGATGGTGCGCAGATCGCTGGTGAGCATCGCCAGCATGGTGAAGGCGAAGACCAAACCGGCCGACGTCACCACACCGCCCGTGCTCCCGAGCGCCCGGATCAGCCCGGTGTGAATGCCGCCGTGCAGCTCCTCCTTGACCCTGTTGATGAGCAACAGGTTGTAGTCCGAACCCACCGCCACCAGGATGATGAACGTCAGCGGCAGGACCAGCCAGTGCAGGTGCAGGCCGACCAGGTGCTGCCAAAAAAGGATGGACAGCCCGAAGGCGCCGGCATAGGAGAAGGCCACGGTGCCGGGAATCACCAAGGCCGCCACCAGACTTCGCGTGATGAACATCATGATCAAGAAGATCAGCACGAAGGCGGCGATCGCGGCGATCATCAGGTCGGACATCGCGTACTCCTTGATGTCCTTGTCGTTGGAGCCCGAACCGCCGATGTAGATGCGCGCGCCGGCCAACGAAGTCTCCTTGAGGATCGTCTTGATCGCGTCGGGAAACTGTTGGACGTGCTCCACGCCTTCGGGGCCCATGGCGTCGCCCTCGTGGGTGACGATGAAGCGGGCCGCCTTGCCGTCCGGCGACATCATCAGCTTCATGCCCGTCTTGACGTCGTCGTTGTCGAAGCCCTCGTGCGGGATGTAGAAGTAGTCGTCGCTGCGGGACTTGTCGAAGTCGTTGCCGACGTTGATCAGATCATCGAAGGTCTGCGCGGTCTGAATGGTCTGCAGGTCGGCGGATCCGTAGCTGTTCACCAGCTTCGACTGCAGCGCCTCGGTGTCGTCGGCGGTGGCCTTGAGTTGGGCGATGATCTGCGGGAAGGCTTTGTCCACCTCTTCCAGGGACAGCTTCGCGTCCGCGATGTCGTCGGCCAACTTGTCGACTTGATCGATCGCCTCGAACAGCGAACGGAACGTCCAGCAGATGGGGATGTCGAAACAGTGCCTCTCCCAATAGAAGTAGCTCTTGATCGGCCGGAAGAAATCCTCGACGTTGGAGACCTCGTCCCTGATGTCGTCGCTGACCCGTTGGAGGTCTTCGACGGTGAGAACCGTCTGGTGCAGCTCATCGGACACCTTCTGGAAAAAGCCGATCTCCTTCCGCAGCACCGCGACCGAGTGCGCCTGGATGTCGGCCTGCGCGTCGGTGTTGGAGTTCTGCTCCTTGCTGAAGGGCAGCTGTTGCCCGTTGCCGCTGCCCTGCGTGGTGAACAAGTAGGGGATGCTGGCGTGCTCGAGCGCCCGGCCCAAGGGTCTGGTCATGCCTTGCACCATCGCCACGCCGTGCAGGCGGATCAGGGCCTTGGCGACCCGGTCCAGCGAGATGAAGTCGGCCGAGTTGCGCATGTCGTGATCGGTTTCGACCATGATCATCTCGGAGAAGAGCTTGCTCTTGGGGAAGTGCCGATCCGCCGCCTGGAAACCCAGGTTGGCGGGCGCACTGGCCGGCTGGTACTGCCGGTCGTCGTAGTTCTGCCGGTAAGTCGGTACAAAGACCGCCCCGAGCATGACGACGGCGGAACTGGCCACCAGGATCGGCACCGGCCACCGCACGACGCTCGCCCCGATGCGCCGATACAGATATCCCTTGGCGCTGGTCCTCGGGTCGAACATCCCGAACAGGCTGCCGACGGTCAGCGCAGCCGGGCCCAGCGTCATCGCCGCGGCGATGGTGAACAGCATGGTGATCGCGACGGCGGGCCCCATGGTGTGGAAGTAGTTCAGGCGCGCGAACGTCAAGCAGTAACACGCGCCGGCGATCGTCAGCCCGGAGCCGATGATGATCGGCGCGACCCCCTTGTACGCGATGTAGAAACTGTCCTCCCGGCTTTCCCCGGCCTGCCGGGCCTCGTGATAGCGGCCCATCAGGAAGATGCCGTAATCCGTTCCCGCACCCAGGGTTAGGGCGATCACGATGTTCACCGCGAACGACGAGAGCTCGATGTATCCGAGGTGCCCGAGCGTGGAGATGATTCCCTTCGCCACGAGCATCTCGATGAGCACGCCGAGCAAGGGCACCAGCAGGGTGGAAGGGGTGCGGTAGACCAGCAGGAGCATCACGACGATGAGGATGATCGTGACGATCGTGACGTTGTTCAGGCTCGCGTTCGCGATGGCCAGCGTGTCCGAGGCCAGCGGAGCCGCGCCGCTGACGTAGACCTTGAGACCCGGTGGGGGCGGGTCGTTCTTGATGATGTCGCGGACGGCGTTCACCGACTGGTTGGCTTGAATCTGGCCGATGTCCCCGGCGAGACGAAGGAGCACATACGTGCACTTGCCGTCCACGCTCTGCGCTCCCGCCGCGGTGAACGGCTTACCCCACAGGTCCATCACGTACTGCACGTGCTGGGTGTCTTGTTGTAGGCGGCGCATCAGGTCGTCGTAGTACCGGTGGTCTTGGTCTCCCAACGGCCGGTTCGCCTCGAACACCACCATGGTCAAGTTGGTCGAGTTGGATTCGTGGAACTTCTCGCCGATGTGCAGCAACGCCCGCTGCGAGGGAGCGTAGTGCGGGACCATCGGCCCGGCGAGCTCTTCTGCGACCCGCTCCACCTGCGGCATGAACGTGTTCGTGGTGACCGCGAGAAGGCCCCAGAAGAAGATGATCGGTATGGCGAAAGCCCGCACCATCCTGGGGATGAACGGGCGTTTGGCCCGGGGCTCGTCGAGGCGATGCTCGGTCATGCCGACTTCACCCGGCACTCGACGTCGGCATCCGGATGGTCGTCCGACTGCTCGTCGCGGACGACGCCATCCACCAGCATCCGGCAACTCACCTGACCGCTACGAACATGCACCGAGATGCTGCCGGACGCCACGGAGAGCGTCGTGGTCTCCGTGTGGGACCACGGCAGACTCGTGAAATCGACCTGGTGCGGATGGCCGTCGATGTCGATGTAGACGAGCTTTCCCCCCTTGCCGGCGTTGCCGAACACTTCGTAGGTGATCCGTTTGAGATTGAACTGCTCGGGTGCCTGCGGGCCGTTGACGGTGATGACCGGCTCGGGTTCGGAGAACTGGTGCACCTTGTACATGCACAGCAGGCCCACCCCGACCGCAACAACGGTGACCAACGGCATCCAGCCCCGCTCCAAGGCAGTCCTGCCGACTGAACGACGGCTCACTCCCTCACCTTTCGCGACCCAGTCCTACAAACGTTCCCGCCTCAGCTCCGCCCCCCGAAGGACCGCCAGGAGCCCGTCATATATCAACAAGGTTGACATATGTCGGTAAAGAGATTACTGCAGCCGGGCCGCCGGCGCGATCTCGGTGTGTCGAACCTGGGTCGCGGAACCGTCATGCTGCGATGGGCGCGCTGCGCAGCCGCCTCTTCAGCCGTGCGCTACTGCGAAGCCGTAGAGCCAGGTTGGTCGACGTCAGCATGGGAATCACCCCGAGAAATGTGCGCTCCGACGGTGTCGCTCCGTGCAGGTGGTAGAGGCTGCCGAACACGTAGAAGCAGCCCAGCATGAACAACGCGCCCGGGATGCAGAGCGCCATGAGGGAGCCGCGGTCGGCGACGACCTGCCGGGCGTAATCCAGCTCTTCGGCAGACATGGGTTCGCGTTTGCGCAATTTGCGCACGACCTCTTTGGCGCTGCCGATTTCCTCGCTCATCGGGCTGGTCGTCCGCCTCTCCAGCCGCCTGACGTACACGGCGGCAATGGCGGCAAGTGTCAGTGCCAGGCCCAACGCGACCACGGTCAGCAGGCCGAACAACCCCTCAGTCACGATCACACTCCTTCGGAGCCACCGCTTCCGGTCGTTGACGACGTCACGGACGACGGGCCCCACCAGAAAGGCGCCCGGCCGGTGCTCATCTCCGAAACCTTACTTCTCGGGAGTCAGAACCCGAAGTCGCCGCCGCCGGAATCCGAGCCACCGCCGCCGAAATCGGACCCGCCACCCGAGTCCCAGCCGCCGCCGAAGTCCACGTCGCCGCCGCTGGAGTACGCGCCGCCGTCGCCTGCGAAGCCGGTGTCGTCGCCGGAGTCATAGCCGCCGCCGAACCCGACATCGCCCTGCGGGCTGTCATAACCGCCACTTTGCCCGCCGTCATAGCCGGCGTCCGTGTACGCCGAATCGCGGCCGGCTTCGAAGCCGCGTTCGTAGCCGCCGCCCCAGTGGTCGTCCAGCAGCGCATCCATCAGCAGGACGTCGGTCAGCGCCCAACCCCAGCCCGGACCCCAGAACGCGTACGGGTAATACCCGGGGTAGAAGAACATCCCGTTGTAGTAGCCACCCCCGTAGTAGTGGGGATAGCCGGGCTGCGGGGTGGTGCTGTAGTTGTTGTTGTTGATCGTCACGTACTCCCCGGTGTCGGGGTTTTTCGTGCGCACCGAGGCCTGCTTGCGGTCGTCCTCGGGCACCGAGTCGACGGCGGCGACGTTGGGTGCCGGGTGACCTGGGTTGAGCTTCTGGTTGGCCTTGGCCACCGTCGACTGCACCACGCTCAGGTGTGCCCGCGCCGCACCGTAGTCCCCTGTCTCATAGGCCTTCCTGGCGTCATACAGGCTGGCGTTCGCCTTGGTGGACTCCGCGCTGACGTCCGTTTCGCTGTTGGTGAGCACCGCGTTGTCGAGGTCGCCGACATCCGCTGTGGCGGTGATCAATTCCTGCTTGATCTGCTCGCGCGCCTCTGCGTCCGTGCGGCGCTTGCGCTTTCGGCTCGCCACGAACCAGACCAAGCTGATGACGCTCAACGCGACGGCGAGAAAGACCAGCAGCGTCCACAGCCACGACCACCGGTCGGGGTTCCTGTGCACCACGGGCGACGTCGTCGCCGGTCCACCCGAGGACACGTCCACTCTGGCGAGCCTGCCGACGAATTCGCTGGTCGCGCCGTACGGGTCGTTTCGGTGGTTTCTGGCCGACTGGCTCATGAGCGGGTCGACGCTGTCCGCGACCGCCTTGGGCACGTTGTAGGCGCGGACGTGGTAGCCCCTGGCGTCGATGACCAGGATGACGCCGCTGAAGGTGGGATCCCGGCGGAGCATGGCGGTGTGGACGGCGTCCGCGGTGGTCACTCCGGTCTGGCTGCGGGCCACCGCCGCCACCCAGACCGGCGGCGTGGAACTCCAGGTCCATCGGCTGGACAGGATCTGGTCGTTGAGCCCGTCGGGGTCCCGCAGCGGCGGATTCGCCGCCGGGTCGGCCAGGACGTGCGTCTGGGCGTTGAACTTGTCCACCAGCTGATCGGTATAGGTGTCGGCCGACGCGGACGGCGCGAGCAGCATCGCCAGCGCCATGGTCACTGGGGCCAGCGCAAGCCGACGGAATCGTAGGGTCACTTTTCTCCTGCCAGGGGTCACTGTGTCGATCCTTGCGGCGGAGCGGGAAAACGTCCACTGTCGAGCGCCGGTTCAGCCTTAGCCTGTGGCGATGCGCAGCGACGAGCGGCGATGGATGGCTGACCGCGGGCGGAGTGCCGGACCTACCGGCGTTGCGATGCTTCTTACATCTTCACGGTCAGCGGCCACACGTTCCAGATGTCGTCGCAGTATTCGGTGATCGCGCGATCCGACGAGAACTTGCCGCTGCGAGCGGTATTGAGGATGGACATCTTCGTCCACGACTCCCTGTCCTGCCACGCGGCGCTCACCTGCTCCTGGCAGTTGACGTAGGACGCAAAGTCGGCGCACACCAGGAAGGGGTCGTCATGGCGCAGGTTGTCGACCAGCGGGCGGAACACCTCGGTGTCGCCGTGCGAGAACGTTCCGGCCGCAATCAGATCCAGCACCGCGCGCAGCTCGTCGTTGCCGTCGATGTAATCGGCCGGGCGGTATCCGCCGGCCTTGACCGCCTCGACCTCCTGCTCCGTCAGGCCGAACAGGAAGAAGTTCTCCGGACCCACCTCGTCGCGCATCTCGACGTTGGCGCCGTCGAGCGTGCCGACCGTCAGGGCGCCGTTGATCATGAACTTCATGTTCCCGGTGCCCGACGCCTCCTTGCCCGCGGTGGAGATCTGCTCGGACAAATCGGCGGCCGGGTAGATCATGTGCGCGTTCTGCACGTTGAAGTTCGGCACGAACGCCACCTTCAGGAACCGGTTGACGTCCGGGTCGGCGTTGACGGTCTCCCCGACGGCGTTGATCAGCTTGATGATCCGCTTGGCCATGAAGTAGCCGGGGGCGGCCTTTCCGCCGAAGATGAAGGCCCGCTGCGGAATCGACAGGCCGGGGTCCTGCTTGAGGCGGCGATAGAGCGCCACCACGTGCAGGACGTTGAGATGCTGACGCTTGTACTCGTGGATGCGCTTGACCTGGACGTCGAACATCCAGTCCGGGTCGAGGTCCACGCCGGCTACCGAGCGGATGTACTTGGCGAGGCGCGCCTTGTTGTTGCGTTTGATGTCGCGCCATTCCCGCCGGAACGTGTGGTCGTCGACCAACGGCTCGAGTCCGCGCAGGCGACTCAGATCGGTCAGCCATCCATCACCGACGGTGCGGTCGAGCAGTTCGCGCAGCCCCGGATTGGCCAGCGCCAGGAAGCGGCGCGGCGTCACGCCGTTGGTCTTGTTGCTGAACCGTTCGGGCCACATCTCGTAAAAGTCTTTGAGCACACTGCTTTTCAGCAGCTCCGAGTGCAGTGCGGCGACACCGTTGATGGCGTGGCTACCGACGGTCGCCAGGTGCGCCATCCGGACGTTCTTGCCGCCGTTCTCGCCGATGAGCGACATCCGGCCGACCCGCTCCTCGTCACCCGGGAACCGAGCGCGCACTTCGTCGAGAAACCGGCGGTTGATCTCGTAGATGATCTCCAGGTGGCGCGGCAGCGCCTCGGCGAACATCTCCAGCGGCCAGGTCTCCAGCGCCTCCGGTAGCAGGGTGTGGTTGGTGTAGCCGAACGTCGCGACCGTGATCTCCCACGCCTCTTCCCAGTTGAATTCGCGTTCGTCGACCAACAACCGCATGAGCTCGGCGACGCCGATCGACGGATGGGTGTCGTTGAGTTGCAACGCAAAACGCTGAGGGAGTTCGGTCACCGAAACGTCGGCAAGGTCATCCATGATGTGCAGCACATGCTGCAGCGAACACGACACGAAGAAATACTGCTGCAGCAGGCGCAGCTGTTTGCCCGCCTCCGGCTCGTCGTTGGGATAAAGCACCTTGGTGACCGTCTCCGACATCACCTCGTCCTCGACCGCCCCGTAGTAGTCGCCGGTGTTGAAGGCTTCCAACGCGAACGACTTGACGGCGCGCGCGCTCCACAACGTCAGCACGTTGCAGGTGTTGACGCCGTAGCCCTGGATTGGGGTGTCGTAGGCGACCCCCTTCAGCACCCGCCCCGGCACCCATCGGACGCGGTCTTTGCCGGCGTCGTCCGTGTAGTGAGCGGCGTAGCCGCCCCATTTGACCACGTAGTTGACATCGGGTTTGGCGATCTCCCAGGGATTCCCGTGGTCCAGCCAGTTGTCGGTCTGCTCAACCTGCCAGCCATCGTGAATCTCCTGATCGAAAATGCCGAACTCGTAACGGATTCCGTAGCCGATCGCCGGTCGCTCCAGGGTGGCCAGCGAGTCCAGGTAGCACGCCGCGAGCCGGCCCAGGCCGCCGTTGCCCAGCCCCGGCTCCTCCTCACACGCCAGGACCGTGTCCAGGTTCTGCCCCATCGCCGTCAGCGCTTCACGGGCCGCCCGCTCCATGCCGAGATTGAGCAGGTTGTTACCCAGTTGCGGACCCATCAGGAATTCCGCCGACAGGTAGCAGGTCACCTTGCGGCCGAGATCGAGCGAGGTCTGGGTCGACACCACGCGGCGGTCCTGCATGCGGTCGCGCACGGCCAGTGCGAGCGCCCGGTAGTAATGCTCGGGCCGGCGGGCCGCGGCGGGCCGGCCGATCGAGTAGCGCAGGTGGTCGTTGATGGCCCGTTGCAGCGCGGCCGCGCTCATCCCGGTGCGAGAGTGCTCGACCAGATCGGCCCTCGCGGGACTTGAGGGGGCGATTCCGTCGGTGGGCGGCTGATCGACATCGGTCATCGTGAGTCCTACTCCCTCGAGGTTGCCGCAAATCAACCTGTCGTCCGGGGACGGCAGACCGTCAGTCTGGCAGTGATGTTTGCACACGAGGAGCGCAGCTGAAGGCTCTTACGTAAACACCAGCTCACGGGCCGGCGACGAATCGGCGCGGGCGGCCGTCGGGCCGCGGGATCTCGCGGTGGCGGGAATGGAGCGTCGTGTGTCTCAAAGCGAGGGGTGGCACGGCGCCGGATGCGCATATGTTTCGACCGTGTGGAACATCGACGGACGCAACGTGTTCGGAGAGGCCGCCGGCAGGGGAGAGCCAGCGCTGCTGCTGCACGGCTACCCGCAGAGCGCATCCTGCTGGCGCCATCAGATCGCGGCGCTGTCCGAGAGCCACCACGTCGTGGCGCCGGATTGGCCCGGCTTCGGCCGGTCGGATCCGCCGTCGACCGTGGCTACCTACGACAACGAGGTAGAGCGGCTCGAACGATTCGTGGCGGAGTTGGGGTGGCAACGGTTCAACCTGTGCGCCCACGACTACGGGGGCTTCATCGGACTCGGTTATGCCATCCGCCATGCCGAGCGAGTGCTGCGGCTTGCTCTCTTGAACACCCGTGCGCATGGCATCTTTCGCCCGGGGTTCTACCGCTTTTCCCGGGGGCAACGCTGGATCGCGACCCACCCGGCGCTGTCTGATGCCGCACACCGTCTTCCGCTGGCCGCGCTGCACCATCTGGCACTGACCCGCTATCGAAGGCTCGGCTGCTTCGACACCGCGCTGGAAGCCGAGTACCTGGGCTGGATGAATTCGCCCGAGGGGACGCGCACGTTCTGGAACTTCTTCTCGCATTACCCGGTGCCCGCCGTTCCGTGGCTGGCGGACGGACTCGGGACGATCCGGTGCCCGGTGGCCGTGATCTGGGGTGACCGCGATCCCTATATCCCGTTCGGCACCGCGCGCGAACTGGCCGGGTCCATCCCGCACGCCACACTAATTCGGCTGCCGGGCGCCGACCACTATGTCATGGAGGAACGGCCCGACGAGGTGACCGCGGCGCTGCTCGACCTGCTGAGTGCGCCGCTAGCCGCCCGCGCCTGACGTCAGTGGGCGCCGGACAGGTTCAACGTGACCACGCCGGCGATGATCAACCCCACGCCGACCACCTTGGCGACGGAGACCGTCGAGCCGAGAAACAGCACCGCGATGAGCACGATCAGGGCCGTACCGATTGCCGACCACAGCGCGTAGGCGACGTCTGTCTGCATGCCGCGCGAGATCGACAGTGCCAGCAGCGCAAACGAGATGGCGTAACCCGTCAGGCAGATGACCGTCGGCCACAGCCTGGTGAAGCCCTCCGTGCTCTTGAGCAGGCTGGTGGCGGCCACTTCCGCGAGGATGGCGCAGAGGAGAAGGACGTATGTCAAGGAGTCTCCTTGGACGGGCGACGGGCGGACTGGTTCGGGAGCTAACCCGATGAGGATTCCTTGGGTTCTTGGGCCTTCGCCTCGTCCTCCAGGGCCTCCAGCCGGCTTTCTTGTGCGGCCTGCCAATGATCATCGGCCGCTTGTTGCAGCCGAGCGGTGGGCCCCAGCCCTTGCAGTGCGGCCCGTTGATAGCTGTTCGCCGTTTGCTCGTGCACCCGGGCCAACTCTTCGTGCCGCCGGGCCGCGGCGCGGTGAGCCGCTTGCGCGCGGAGCAAGGATTCCTCGGCACGGCGGTGCGCCAGCTCCACCGACTCAGGCGTCGGGCGCTCGCCCGCGGCCAATTCCGCCCTTCGCTGGTTGAGCTCTTTCACCCGCTGTTGGACCTTGGCGGCCCAGTCCGAAGGGTCCGATCGCCGATCGGGGAAAGTCTCGGCCATCACCACATTTCCATCCACCAGAGTCCACGAGTTGGCGTCTTGATCACCCGATGTACGCGAGTATGACGTTACGCCGAAATGGCGCAGCCACGGACCGCATCGCGTGGTGACCGGTTTGGCCGGCACGCCGAGGAAGACGAGGACATGAGCGCCCTATGAACTCTTCCGCTCGGGCGTTGCGGTTCGACGCCAGCGACGCGGTCGGGGAGCAAGCATCCCTGGCGGCGACCTACTATCCCGCGCGCACCGGCGGGGCGACCGTGGGCGTGCTGGTCTGTCTGCCGGGCGGCACCTACAGCCGCGACTACTGGGACCTGTGCATCCCCGGCCAGCACGGCTACAGCTTCGCCGAGTTCGCCACCGGAAACGGCTACGCCGTGGTAACCATCGACCCGCTGGGCACCGGCGAGAGCTCCCAGCCCGCAGGCGATTTCGGATTCCGCGACATCGCTGCGGCGCTCGCGCACGCCGTCTCCGCGTTGCCCGAGGCGATCGGAATCCAGGCGCCTCCGGTGGCGGTGGCCCATTCCCTCGGCGGCTACCTGGCAATCACACAGCAGGCGCTGTTCTCCAGCTTCACCGCACTGGCCCTTCTCGGGTGCACCAATCAGCACGTCGCGCCGCTGAACCTGGATCCGGCGTTCATCGCCCGGTCGGCAACCGCGCGGGGACGCGAGGAACTCGCCCGGGAGATCCTGTCCGCCCTGCCGGAGCCCTACTTCGAGGGACCCCGTGAGCACCTGCAGAGCTGGTTCCACCTGGCCGACGTTCCGGCCGGCGTCGTGGCGGCGGACTGCGTCGTCGCCAGGTCGATGGTGCCGCGAGTGTTCGGCACCGCCATGGTCCCGGGGGTCGTCGCCGACCACGCCGCACTGATCGACGTCCCCGTGTTGATCGGGTACGGCGTCGTCGACGTCTCGCCGGACCCGCGCGGCGAAGCCGCCCTGTATCGCAGTTGCCCGGACATCACCACGCTGGTTCTGGCCGACAGCGCGCACTGCCACAACATGGCCTCGAGCCGCCATCGGCTTTGGCGGCGCCTGCTCGACTGGGCCGCGACCGTAACCTCGCAGTCGTGACAGCGGATCTGGGCCGGCGACTGGATCGCCACACCCCGGCGGTGCTGAGTGTGTTTCGGGTCGTCTACGGTTTGCTCTTCGCCGCATACGGGTCCAGGAGCCTGTTCGATTGGCCCGTCCGTTCGCCGGTTCGCGTCGAGTTCGGCTCCTGGCCGGGGTGGTATGCCGGGTTGATCGAAGTCGTCGCGGGTCTGCTCATCGGCACGGGCCTGTTCACCCGCGCCGTCTCGTTGGTGGCCTCGGGGCAGATGGCGGTCGCCTACTTCTGGATCCACCAACCCCAAGCGCTGTGGCCCGTCGCCGATCCGCCGGCCGGCAACGGTGGGGCCTTGGCGATCCTGTTCTGCTTCGCGTTCTTGCTGCTGGTCTTCGCGGGGGGCGGGAACTACTCGATCGACGCGGTGCGCGCCAGGACGGCACTTTCGGCCAAGCCTCGATAATGGCATTCTCTGATACGGAGAAGCCATTTCCATATAGAAGGGCCGAAGATGAGCGTAGACCAACGCTGCGAGGGGATGGTGGCCCTCGTCACCGGCAGCAGCCGCGGGCTGGGCAAGGCGATCGCCGCACGGCTCGCCGCACACGGTGCCACGGTCGCGCTGACCGCCCGCACGATGGACCCTGACCCCAAGTACCGGGGATCGCTGAGGGAAACCCTGGACGAGATCGTGGCCGGCGGCGGGAAGGCTGTCGCGGTCCAGGCCGACCTGTCCCAATCCGAGGAGCGGGCAAGGCTTTTCGCCGAGGTGGTCAGCGCGGTCGGGCCTCCGGACATTCTGGTCAACAACGCGGCGGTGACCTTCCTGCGTCCCCTGGACGGATTTCCCGAACGGCGGGCCCGCCTGATGATCGAGATGCACGTCCTCGGTCCGCTGCAGTTGAGCCAGCTGGCGATCCCCGCGATGCGCGAGCGCGGGAGGGGCTGGATCCTGAACCTCACCTCGGCGGGCGGCGACCTGCCGCCGGGACCGCCGTTCTCCGAGTTCGACCGCACCGCCGGCTTCGGCATCTACGGGACGGTCAAGGCCGCGCTGAACCGGCTGACGAAAAGCCTTGCGGCCGAGCTGTACGACGACGGAATCGCCGTCAACGCCGCCGCGCCCAGCAATCCCGTGGCCACACCCGGGGCCGGCACCCTCGATCTGGCCAAGACCGACACCGAGGACATCGAACTGATCACCGAGACCGCCCTGCGGCTGTGTACCGGTGATCCGAAAATCCTGACCGGCCGCATCGCGCACACTCAGCCCTTCCTCGCCGAGGTGGGCTGGACAAAGTCCGCCAACTGAATGGCCGAGCTCGATTCGGACGAGCTGCGGCGGCGACTGGGCGGTGCCGGCGTCACCGGCATTGCCCCACTGACCGGCGGCGCCTCCAGCCTGACGTTCAGCGGGGACCTTGGCGGGCGACCGGTCGTGATCAAGGTCGCTCCGCCCGGTGTCGACCCGGTCGGTCACCGCGACGTACTGCGTCAGGCCCGCATCATCAAGGCGCTTGCCGGAACGGGAGTTCCGGTGCCGGAGGTGCTGCGGGAGGACCCGGGGGACCCCCCGCGCATACCGCCTTTGTTCGTGATGTCGCACGTCGAAGGCGACTGTGTGGAACCACTTTTCGACGGTTGCGCCGCTTCGCCCACGCTTCCCGAGCGGTACCGCAACGCATGCCGGACCATGGCCGTCCTGCACGGCCTGTCGCCGAGTGAGCTCAGCCTGGATGACGAACCGCCCGTCGATGCGGGCGCCGAGGTCCGGCGGTGGTCACAGACGCTGCGAACGGTGGACGCGACGCTGGTGCCCGATTGGCCGGCGGTGCGTGACGCGTTGTCGAGTTGCGCCCCAAGGGCGATGCGGCCGAGCGTGGTGCACGGTGATTTCCGGCTGGGCAACCTGCTGGCCGCCGGATCCGGCATCAACGCGGTAATCGACTGGGAAATCTGGTCGGTCGGCGATCCGCGCATCGACGCCGGCTGGTTTCTGATCAACTGCGACCCCGACACCTACGGGCGCTTTTCCGGGCCGGCCGGCATGGTGCCGCCCGTGGCCGAACTCGCAAAGCTCTACCAAGAAGGGCTGGGCCGCGGGGTCACCGACCTGGCCTGGTTCGAGGCGCTCGCGTGCTTCAAGTCGGCCGCGACGTGGTCCCTGATCGTCAAACACAACCGGCGACGGCGCAGTCCGCGGCCGGAATTGGAGGCCATGGCGGCAACGCTCCCGAGGTTGCTGGCCCGGGCGCGGTCACTGCTGGATTAGCGCGGCCCCTGCTCAGCTGCAGTTGGCGTGGAGATTTTGGCACCACATTCCGACGCCACCCCAATCACCTGACGTGCCGACCGAATCTTCGTATGGGTTCGTCATTGTGGTCGGGTACTGGATCTGCCATTCGTCGATCGTCGGGATGTCGTCCACCTGGCCTGGGTCCGGAGACGCGAGGGCCCTTCCGGCCGAAAATCCGCTGCCGCCTATCAAAACTGCAAGGGCCGTCAATCCCACGATGAGTAGAGCAGCATACCTACGCTTCATCATCGTGGCCCTTCGGTCGTCTGCCTGAAATGCTGGCTAACTGCGCCTAATTCTACCTACGGTGTCCATATCGCATAAGAGTCACGAACACACAACAAAATCGATCGGCCGCCCAGCAAATTTCGCGACTCGAATCGGCAAGTGCGTACCTTGGCGTGCGTGAGGCCGGTAGCCGTGGTCGTTCGTCGCGCGCTGGTGGTCGCCGTTTGCCTCGTCATGGCTGTGGTCGCGGCGCCGGCGGCGACCGCTGATCCCGATGACGGTCCCGAGATCGAGCCTGCCGCTGCAGCTTCGGCACCGGCCGGGGGTGCGGTGCCCTCGAATCCCCCCGTCATGCTCAACACTCCCGA
Source organism: Mycobacterium europaeum (assembly GCF_002102155.1). Taxonomy (GTDB): domain Bacteria; phylum Actinomycetota; class Actinomycetes; order Mycobacteriales; family Mycobacteriaceae; genus Mycobacterium; species Mycobacterium europaeum. Next base: position 25,583 of record NZ_LQOU01000004.1, on the reverse strand, counting down.
CGGCTGGACCCTGGGGCTGGGCGCGAAGGACGAGGCGCAGCTTCCGGTGGCGCCGCTGACCACCTCCATCGCGTCGCGCGAATACATGGCCAGCGGCATCTACGTCGGCTCCCTGAAAGGACCCGAAGAGCCCCACGGAATCCTGGAAGTCGGCTATCAGATCGGCTGCGGGATCGATATGAGCACCTCCAACGGCGTGATCATGGAGGGCGGTGTCGGCATCATCCCGGGCGTCAGCCCGACCTTCGACACCACCGGTACCTTGCCGCCCCTGCTGCCGTTTGTTTCGACTCCGCTGAACGGCGTGATGAGCATCGGAATGAAGCCCGGCCTGGTCATCACGGTGCCGGTGATCAAGAAACAATTCAAGGGCGCCAATCCCTGGGTCATGATCAGCAACTTCCACATCAAGATCGACGGGTGCGTGGGCCAGTCCTTCATCCGCTCCTACGCGGTGCTGACCCGAATGACCGACCTGTCCGACGTGGTGCTGTCGTACGTCGGCGTCACCAAATCGGTCTAAGGCCGATGGTGGCGACCCGCTTCGCCCGGCTCCGCCGCGCTAGCGATCGCCACGCCGCGGGGGATGCCGGCCAGCCTGTCGGCGAACTTCGCTTCCGCGGCCGCGCGCAACCGCAGTAAATGTTCGGACGGGAACAGATCGGGCGCGGGCTCGCGGTCCTTCAACAGCAGCCGGGCCAGCGTCACCTTGTGCACCTCGGTCGGGCCGTCGGCAAGGCCCAGCACGAACGACTCCACCAAGTGCTGCACAAAGGGCATCTCGTGGGTGGTGCCGAGCGACCCGTGCAGCTGCAGCGCCCGCGCCGACACGTCGTGCAGGACCTTCTGCATCATCGCCTTCACCGCCGAGATATCGGCACGCACCGCCTGATAATCGTTGAATTGGTCGATCTTCCAAGCGGTTTGCAGGGTGAGCAGCCGGAAGGCCTCGATCTCCATCCACGAGTCGGCGACCATCTGCTGAACGAGTTGCTTGTTGGACAGCACCTCGCCCTGGGTGTATCTCGACACGGCGCGCTCGCAGAGCATGTCGAAGATCCGGCGGACCAGGCCGACGGTGCGCATCGCGTGGTGAATCCGCCCACCGCCCAAGCGGGTTTGCGCGACCACGAAGGCCCCACCCCGCGGGCCCAGCATGTGATCGGCCGGAACGCGGACGTTCTCGTAGCGGACGTAGCCCTCGCGCCCTCCGCCCAGCGGTTGGTAGCCCAGCCCGACGTCGCGCAGCACGTTGATGCCGGGAGTGTCGCCCGGAACGACGAACATCGAATAACGCTGGTAGGGCGGCGCGTCGGGATCGGTCATGGCCATCACAATCAGGAACGACGCCATCGAGGCGAACGAGGAGAACCACTTCTCCCCGTTGATGATCCAGTGATCCCCGTCGGGCACGGCGGTGGTGCGGAAGACCTTCGGGTCGGCACCGCCCTGCGGCTCGGTCATCGAAAAGCAGGAAACGATGCGGTTGTCGAGCAGCGGCTCGAGGTAGCGGGCCTTGAGCTCCGGCGTGCCGTAGTGCGCCAGGATTTCGCTGTTTCCGGAGTCGGGAGCCTGGGAGCCGAAGACGATCGGCGCGCACTCCGAGCGGCCCAGGATCTCGTTGAGCAGGGCCAGTTTCACCTGACCGTGGCCGGGTCCGCCGAGGTGCGGTCCGAGGTGGGTGGCCCAGAGGCCGCGCTCCTTGACGATGTCTTGCAGCGGCGGGATCAGCGCCTGGCGCACCGGGTCGTTGAGATCGTGCGACTCCTTGACGATCATGTCGATCGGCTCGCATTCTTCGCGCACGAAGTCCTCGACCCACTCGAGTTGCCGCGCCCACTCGGGGTCGGTGGAGAAGTCCCACGACATGCGCCGTCCTCTCTAGGTTGTTGACTCTGAGCCGCTTTGGGCCACCACGCCCGCGCGCTCGAGCGCGGTGATGGCGTTGTCGTCCAACCCGATTTCGCGCAGCAGCGTGCGCGTGTGGTCACCGGGAAGCGAGGGGGAAGTGGGGGTCGCCGGCCAGGTACGGGAGAACCGGGGCGCCGGCGCCGGTTGGGTGATGCCGTCGATGTCGATGAACGTCTTCCGCGCGGCAAGATGTGGGTGCCGCGGCGCCTCGGCCAGCGAAAGGACCGGTGTCGCACAGCATCCCGGCGTATCGAGGAGCCGCGCCCACTCCTCACGCGATTTCTCGGCGAAGCGGGCGGCCAGTGTGGCCCGGTGCGCGGCCCACGTTTCCGGTGCGTCTTCATCGTGGGGCACGTCGACGCCCAGATGATCGCACAGCTCCGCGTAGAACTTCGGCTCCATCGCGCCGACGGCGAAATGACCGCCGTCTGCCGTGGCGTAGACGCCGTAGAAGTGGGCGGCGCCGTCGAGCAGGTTGTCGTGGCGTCGGTCGCGCCAGGTGCCGGCGGGCACCATCCCGAAATAGGGCGCCAGCAGCGTGGCGACCCCGTCGACCATGGCGACATCCAGCACCTGACCGGTGCCGGATCCGCGGGCCTCGAGGATCGCGCTCAGCAGGCCGACCGCCAGCAGCATGCCGCCGCCGCCGTAGTCCCCGACCAGGTTCAGCGGCGGCACCGGGGATTCGGCGGCGCCGATGCCGTGCAGGGCACCTGCCAGGGCGATGTAGTTGATGTCGTGGCCGGCGTGCCCGGCCAGCGGCCCGTCCTGGCCATACCCGGTCATGCGGGCGTACACCAGGCGGGGATTGCGCTCGCACAGCGCATCCGGGCCGATGCCGAGTCGTTCGGCCACTCCGGGCCGGTACACGTCAACGAAGGCGTCCGCGTCGGCGACCAGGCGGTGAACCAGGTCCCTGCCGCGTGGATCCTTGACGTCGGCGGCGAGCGACCGCTGGCTACGACGCACCGAGTAATCGATGGGGAGCGGACCGTCCACACCGGGAAGGCCGTCGACGCGGATGACGTCGGCGCTCAAGTCGCCCAACAACATTCCGCAGAACGGGGCGGGCCCCAGGCCGCCCATCATCACGATGCGCACGCCGCGCAGCGGTCCGGTCACGACGACCATTTCTTGCGGCGCTCGGCCGCCTCGTCCGTGGCGTGCGAGATCACCTGGTTGCGGTTCTCCAGCTCCAGAGCCGCCGACAGGCTCGCGGCGTCGGTGTTGACCTGCAGCGCACGCTTGGTCAGTTGCGCTCCGAGCGGCGAATGGCTCGCTATCAGCGCCGCCAACTCGACCGCGCGTTCGGCCAGCCGATCCGGCTCGACCACCTCACTGACCAGACAGCGCCGATCGGCTTCGGCGGCCGAAACCGTGCGGCCGGTGAGCATCCAGTCGGCGGCCACGCTGGTGCCGACGATGCGCGGCAGGTGGTAGCTCATCCCCATCTCGGCGCCGGAGAGCCCGAGCAGGATGGCGGCATTGCCGAACGATGCGTTCTGCGAACAGATTCGGATGTCGGCGGCCAAACACAGCGCGAGTCCGGCTCCGACGCAGGGGCCGTTGACCGCGGCGACGACGGGTTGCGGCAAGGCCCGGACGGCTTCCGCCAGGGCGGCCATCCGCTCCTGGAAGCGCATCCGATCCAGCGCGGGTGCACTGGCCTCCAGCATCGAAGGGCCGAAGTCGAGCACGTCGATCCCGGCGCAAAAGCCGCGCCCGGCACCGGTCAGCACGACGGCACGCACCGAGTGGTCGGTGGCGAAATCGGCCAGCGTCTGGCCCAATTCGGTTTGCATCACCTCGTTGATGGCGTTGAGCTGCTTCGGGCGGTTCAGGCGCAGCACGGCGACCCCGTCGCACGGCCGCTCGAGCTCCAGCGCGCTCGGCATGGTCACACTCGCTCGATGATGGTCGCGGTACCCATTCCGCCGCCGGTGCACATGGTCACCAGACCCGTTGACAGGTCGCGGCGCTCGAGTTCGTCCAGCAGGGTGCCGATGAGCATCGCCCCGGTGGCGCCGATGGGGTGGCCCAGGGCAATGGCGCCACCGTTGACGTTGACCACCTCGGGATCGATGTCGAGATCGCGCACCGTCTTGAGCGGAACCGCGGCGAAGGCCTCGTTGATCTCCCAGAGGTCGATGTCCGCCACCGTCATGCCGGCGCGTTCCAGACATCGCTGGGCCGCCGGTCCGGGCGCGGTGAGCATGATGATCGGTTCGCTGCCGACCGTCGCGGCGGCGCGCACCTGAGCGCGCGGGGTGACGCCATGGGCGTGCATCCAGTTGGAGGAGGCGACCAGCACCGCGGCGGCCCCGTCGACCACCCCGGAGGAGTTGCCCGCGTGGTGAACGTGATCGACGTGGTCGATGCCGGGGTAGCGCTGAAGGCAGATCTCGTCGAAGGTGCGTTGCTCACCGTCGGCGCGGGTGTCACCCATCGCGGCGAAGGCAGGCTTGAGGCGCGCCAACGTCTCGGTGGTGGTGCCGGGGCGGGGATGTTCGTCGCGTCCGAAAGGGCCATCGGGGGTGGGGACGTCGACCAGCGAACGCACGAACCTTCCCTCGTCGATCGCCACGGCGGCGCGGCTCTGGCTCTGCGCGGCGTAGGCGTCGACCGTTTCGCGGGTGAAGCCCTCCAGCGTGGCGATCAGGTCCGCCGAAATGCCTTGGGGGACGGTAGGGTACCGCGCCCGGAAGTCGGGGTTGTGGCCGTCGATGGTCGGGATTCCCACGGTGGCGTCCCACCGGGACATCGATTCGACTCCGCCGGCGATCACCAGATTCTCGTTGCCGGCCGCGATCGACGACGCCGCGACCGTGACGGCCTGTTGGCCCGATCCGCAGAATCGGTTCAGCGTCATCCCCGGCACCGTCTCGGGCCACCCCGCGAGCAGAACCGACAGGCGCGCGATGTCGTCGCCGTGGTCGCCGCTGAGGATGCCGTTGCCCGCGATCACGTCATCGACGTCGGCGGGCTCGAAGCCGATCCGCTCGGCCAGCGCGGTGAGGCAACGGGCGAACAGGGTCTGCGGATGGACGGCGTGCAGTCCGCCGTCGGGGCGGCCTCGGCCGCGGGGCGTGCGCACTGCATCGAGGATCCAGGCGTCGATGACGGACTCCCATCGTTCGGGGGCGATGACCTCACAGATCACCGGTATCGTAATTCGTCTCTCGGCTGTGGAGAACTACCTTCTCCAAATTGGCGAAGCTATTCTCGCCCGGTGGGCAGCAGCGCATAACCCGGCGCGCATCGGGTAGCCCGCACCGCATGACCAAGATCGGATACTTCCTCTCCAGTGAGCAGTACGGCCCGAAAGAACTTGTGGACCAGGCCAAGCGCGCCCAGGCCGCCGGGTTCGACGCGCTGTGGATCTCCGACCACTTCCACCCGTGGAACGACGAGCAGGGGCAGAGCCCGTTCGTATGGGGCGTGATCGGCGCGTTGTCGGAGGCGACGTCGCTGCCGGTCAGCACCGCCGTGACTTGCCCGACGATCCGGACGCACCCGGCGATCATCGCGCAGGCGTCGGCGACCGCCGCCGTTCAGCTCGACGGCGGCTTCGTGCTGGGCGTCGGCAGCGGCGAGGCGCTCAACGAACACATCCTCGGGGACCCCTGGCCGTCGGTGGGCGTGCGCCAGGAAATGCTGGAGGAAGCGGTCGACGTCATCCGCCTGCTGCACCGCGGGGACGAGGTGAGCCACCACGGCAAGCACTACGAGGTGCAGGAGGCCCGCATCTACACGCGGCCCGAGCGGCCGGTGCCGATCTACGTGTCCGGCTTCGGGCCGCAGGGCGCCGAGCTGGCCGGGCGCATCGGCGACGGCTTCGTCCTGGTGACGCCCGAGGCTGACTTGGTGAAAGCCTTTCGGGAGGCCGGCGGAGGGGACAAGCCGGTTCAGGCAGGCATGAAGGTCAGCTGGGACAACGACGCCGACGCCGCGCTCACGACGGCGCACCGGTTGTGGGGCAACGATGCCCTGCCCGGACAGTCCGCCCAGACCCTGCCGCGCCCCAAGGACTTTGCCGCGCTGATGTCGCTCGTCACGCCCGAGCAGGTCGCCGAAGCCGTGGTCTGCGGACCGGACCCCGACGCACATGTCGCGAGGGTGCGCAAGTACCTCGACGCCGACATCGACGAGGTGTACGTGCAGCAGATCGGGCCGGACAAGGACGGCTTCTTCGCGGCGTGGGAGCGCGACGTGCTGCCTCAGGTCCGCGGCTGAGCCTCCGCTTGGGCATCGCCGTAGAAGCCCGCCCGCAGCAACGCGGTGATCTCGCTGACCAACGGCATCCGCGGATTGGTGCGGTTGCTCAGGTCCTCGAATGCCGTCATCGCCAACGCGGGCAATGCCGCCAGGAACTCCCCCTCGTCGACGCCGTGTTCGCGCAGCGATCGCGGCATGTTCAGCCGGTTCAGCAGATCGTCGACGCCGCGAAACAACCGACTGCGGCATTCGTCGGGTTCATGGCCACCGAAGATCAGCCGGCCGAGCTGCGCGTATTTGTCCGGCGCCACGTAGGCGGAGTAGCCGGGCGCGGGCATGAACTTGCTCGGCAGGCTGGCGTTGTAGCGCAGCACATGCGGCAGGAATATCCCGTTCGCCCGGCCATGCGAGATCCCGAATCTGGCGCCGACGGCATGGGCGAGCGCATGGTTGGTCCCGACGAAGGCATTCGAGAAGGCAAGCCCCGCAAGGGTTGCCGCGTTGGACATGTCGGTTCGCGCGGACAGGTCGTCCGGATGCTCGAACGATTGCGGCAGCGCGTCGAAGATCAGCCGTGCCGCCTGGGCGCACAACGCGTCCGTATAGGGCGACGCGAAGATCGAGACGCAGGCCTCCAGGGCATGGGTCAGCGCGTCGATGCCCGTGTCGGCGGTCAGCTGCTGCGGCATCGAGGACGTCAGGACCGGGTCGACGATCGCGAGATCGGGCACCAGGCTGTAGTCGACGAGCGTTTCCTTCTTGCCGCGCACCGTCAGCACCGCCGCCGGCGAGACTTCCGACCCGGTGCCCGACGTCGTCGGGACGGCGACTAATTGGACGCGATGCCGGTCGACCGGATAGTCGGCCACGCGCTTGCGGGGATCGAGGAACGGCATCGTCAACTCGTCGAGGCTCTTCTCCGGGTGCTCGTAGAACAGCCGGATCGCCTTGCCGGCGTCGAGCACGGAGCCGCCGCCGACGGCGATCAGCAGATCGGGCTGGACCCGCTGTAGCAGCGCGACGCCACGGCGGATGGTCGCCTCGTCGGGCTCCGGCGTCACCTCGCTGAACACCTGCACGTGCTGGGCGCGCAACTTGCCGCGCAACGCCTCGACCACGCCGCGCTCCTCGGTCAGCGCATCGGTGATGACGACGACGGTCTCTGTGTCGAGTTCGCGCAGGTTGTCCAGCGCGCCTTCGTTGAAGTAGGTGTTGGACGGGACGCGGAACCATTGCGGCGGGGTGCGGCGCCGCGAGACCGTCTTGATGTTCAGCAGCTGCCGGTAGTTCACGTTCTCCGTCGTGCTGGACCCGCCCCACGTGCCGCAACCCAGCGAGAAGGTGGGGGTCAGGTTGTTGTAGACCCCACCGAGGGCCCCGACCGCAGTGGGGGCATTGACCAGGATGCGACCGGTCCGGACCGCCAGGCCGTATGCGTCGATGACGTCCTCGTCGTTGGCGTAGACCGCCGAGGTGTGGCCCAGACCCCCGTGCTCGGTGACCAGGACGGCGACGTCGATGGCGTGCTGGACGCTGCGTGCCCGCACCACCCCGAGCACCGGCATCAGCTTCTCCCGCAACAGGGGATGGGAAGCGAGTTCGTCCAAGTCGGCGGGCAGCTGCGCCAGCAGCACCTTCACCGTCGGCGACACGCTGAAGCCCGCCCGGGCGGCCAGCTCCGACGGCTTCTGTCCGACCGCGTCGAGCGAGATCTTGTCACCGCAGCCAAACGCGAACTCCGCCAACGCCTTCGCCTCGCCCGGTGTGAGCACCTGCGCGCCCATCCGCTGGAACTCGGCCATCATCTCGTCATACACCTCGTCGTCGATGACGCAGGTTTGCTCAGCCGGGCAAATGACCGAGGAGTCAAAGGTTTTCGAGATCAGGATGTCGACGACTGCGCCCTTGAGGTCCGCCGTCTTGTGAATGTAGATCGGTGCGTTCCCGGGACCGACGGACAGGCCCGGCTTTCCGGCCGAATTCGCCAGCGCGACGATCTTCGGTCCGCCGGTCACCCAGATGAAATCGACTCCGGGGTGTTTGAACAGATAGTGGGTGACCTCGTGTGCGGCGTCGGGGATGACCTGCAGCGCCCCCGGTGGCATCCCGGCCGCTTCGGCCGCCGCGCGGAGCACCTCCAGGCTGCGTTCGCAGCAGCGCACCGCATACGGTGACGGCCGGAAGAGGATGGCGTTGCGGGTCTTGGCGGCCACGATCGCCTTGAACAGCACCGTCGACGTCGGGTTGGTCACCGGGGTGATGGCCAGCACGACCCCGATCGGCTCGGCCACGTAGGTGATGTTGTGCTCGACGTCCTCGTCGATGACCCCCACCGATTTCTTGCCACGCAGGTAGTCGTGCAGGAACTCGGTGGCCACATAGTTCTTGACCACCTTGTCCTCGAAGACGCCGAAACCCGTCTCCTCGATCGCGACGCTCGCCAGCTCCCCCGCGGCCCGTACCCCGGCGCGCACCATCGCCTCGACGATCGCATCGACCTGCTGCTGGTCGAGGTTGCGGAAGGCGCGGGCCGCCGTGGCCGCCCTGCCGACGATCGCGTCGACTTCGTGTCTGCGCTGCTCGCCGACCAAGGGGTCGACTGAGGAGGTGGGCTGGGTTGGCGTAGTGGTCATGATCGCGTTTTCGATGGGGGACACGGAGGGCTCCAGAATGAGCAGAAGCGACGCCGTGCGCCTAGGGCTGAAAGGCCCTCGACCAACTGGCCCGGGCAGGCCAACTCTGGCGCAGGCGGGCCGCCGGCGGGGCATGGCGATCGCCGATACTGGCGCCCATGCACATCACCGTCGACCTCGGCCTGTGTGAGGGCCATGGGCAGTGCCTGCTGGCCGCCCCCGACGTTTTCGACATTCCCGATGGTGCCGAACAAGTGGTGGTTCTGCAGCCGGACCCGCCCGAAGCCGATCGGGAGCGGCTGATCCGCGCGGCGGCGATGTGCCCCGCGCAGGCGATCCGAATCCTCAACTGATCCGGTTGGTTTCGGCGACGTCATCGAGCAGCCGGTAACGCCCGGCCAACGCGGCGGCCGCAACCCGGTTGCTGACCCGGAGCTTGTGCAGCAGCGCGGCCACCATACGTTTGGCGGTGCGCTCCGACACCAGCATCCGCTGGGCGATGTCGCCGGTTTCCACGCCGGTCGCCAGCAGCGTCCAAAGCTGAAGTTCCTGGGCGGACAGGCTGTCCAGCAGTTCGGACGGCGGCTTGCGGGTGTTGCTCAGCAGCGCGTCGAGCAGTGCGCCGTCGACGACCCGCAAGCCCTCCGCGATCGTCCACAACGGTCCCGCCAGCGCTTCGGGCCTCGCGGTTTTCGGCAGAAAGCCGTCCGCGCCGGCGCGTAGCGCCTCTTCGGCCAGCGCCAGGTCCTCGGTCCCCGACAGCGCGAGAATCCGGGTCGTGGGGCGGCGCGCCTTGATGTGCCGGATGGCGGCGACCCCGCCCAGCGGCGGCATCGACAGGTCGATGATCGCGACATCGGCATCGCAGCGGGCCACCAGGTCGGCGGCCTCTTCCACGTACGTCGTCTGGCCGCCCACGGTGAACAACTCGCCCCACTCGCGGGTGAGCAACAGGGCGAGGCCCTGGGCGAACAGCTCATGGTCGTCCACGATGACCACGACATACGGCGAGCGAGTCATTGCCGCGATGCTAGCGCGAACTCTATGGTCAGCCGGGTGAGACCGCTCGATCAGCTCAGGACCACGGTGGACTTCGACGGCGAGGACTACGGCCTGGCCCGCACCGTGGTGGCGGTACGGGTTGCCGTCGTCATCTCGATCGGCGTGTTGCTGGCGATCGGGCCCCAGTGGGTCCGTCAGCACACGGCGGCCACCGTCGCGGTGTTGGCCGGCGCGATGGTCTACGCGGCCGTGGTGATGGCCTATCCGCAGCTGGAGGTCCGGCGCACCCGGTACTCGTGGCTGGTCACCGCCTTCGACTCGGCGTTCACGCTGGCGCTGATCGCCCTGAGCGGGGGCGTCTACAGCCCCGTGGTCGCGGTGCTGGCGCTGGCCGTCATCGCCTCGGCGGCGCGCCTTTCCTTCGGCGAGACCCTGCTGGTCGCGCTGCTGTTGGGCGCCGCCTACATCCTCGTGGCGCTGATCTCGTCGCCCGAACGACCGGTCAGCCCGGCTCCGGCGCTCCAGGCCGGCTGGTGGGCGGTGTACCTGCTCTTCGTCGCGATCATCACCGCGGGGCTGTCCGCGCTCGCCGAACGCGAACACCGCTCCCGGGTGCGCGCGCTCGTAGAAGCCGAGGCCGAGCACGCCGCCGCCGAGGAGGAGCGTGACCTGCGGGCCCGCCTGCTGCGGTCTTACCAGTCCCAACAGGACGGCCTGCAGGTGCTGGTGCACGAATTCCGCACTCCCATCACGTCTTTGGAGGCGCTGACCGAGGCGTTGACCGCGAAGCCGCCGATGTCGCAGGCGGATCGGGACACCAGTCTGCAGCTGGTGGCCCGGCACGTGCATCACCTGAGCGACATGCTCGATGCCCTCTCCGATGTCGCGCTGAGTCGCCGGCCGACGTTCTCGGCCGGCCGGGTCCGCCGGGTCGACGTGGCAGACCTCATCGTTGCCGCCGCCGACGCCGTCGGCCTCGCGGCACCGCGGTTGCGGCTGAGCGTCGGCGGCGACGTCGGCGCCGTGACCGTCAACGCCCAGGGGCTGCGCCGGCTGCTGACCAACCTCCTGGAGAACGCCTCCCGGCACGGCCGCCGGGAACCGGTCGACGTCACCTGCTCACGCGACGGCGACGAGGTGGTCTTCACGGTGGCCGACCGGGGCCCGGGTATCCCGGCCGAAAACCTCGGCGAGCTGACCGCCAAATACGTCAGCGTCGGCGGCCAACGCGGCACCGCGGGCCTCGGCCTGTGGATCGTGCAGCAGATCGCCGAGGCGATGGGTGGCCGGGTCGACTTCGCCGCGCGCGACGGCGGCGGCCTGATCGCCACCTTCCGCGCGCCGATCGCCTGACCGGGCAGTCCCGCACGCTGGCCCGCGCAGGCCAGCGATTGGCACTCGGGTCAGTGCCGCGCCGCCGGCGCGCTGGCCAGCATGGGTGCGAAGCGGCGGTGACGTGCACCACAGCACACCGCCAGAAAGGCCCCCACGATGACCGCTCCCACGACCGCGCCCACCCACAAGGACATCGACCTGAGCGCCCGCGAGTTCTGGGCGAAACCCCCGGAAGAGCGCGACGCCGCCTTCGCGGTCCTGCGCGCGGAGAACCCCGTGCCGTGGAGCCGTCCCGCGGAGTCTGACCTGCTGCCCCCCGAACTCAACACCAGGGGATTCTGGTCGCTGACCAAGCAAGACGACATCCGGATGGCCAGTCGCCACCCGGAGATCTTCTCGTCGGCCCAGGGCATCACGATGGAGGACTTCGCCCCCGAGGCGGTGGAGATCGCGCAGTCGTTCATCGCGATGGACGCCCCGCGCCACACCCAGCTGCGGGGCATCACGACGGAAGCCTTCAAGCCCAAGAACGTGCGCCGCCTGGAAGGCTGGATCCGGGGCCACGCCCACGACCTGGTCAGCGAGATGGCGCACCTCGGTGCAGGGGACTTCGTCCAACTCGTGTCGGTCAAGCTGCCGGGCCGCATCTTCGGCAGCTTCTTCGGGCTGCCCGAGGGCGATCTGCGGGACAAGGCCGTCACGGCCGCCCAGCGCCTGGTCGGGTGGACGGACCCGAACATCCGCGGCGAGCAGAGCGAACTGGAACTGTTCATGGGCGCCGTGATGGACCTGCACGAGGTGGCGACGGTGTTGATCCCGCAGCGGCGGGCCAATCCCGGCGACGACCTGATGACCTGGATGGTGCAGGCCGAGTTCGACGGCAAGAAGATGACCGACGACGAGCTGAAGGCGTTCTTCGTGTTGATGGGCGTCGCGTCCAACGACACCACCCGCCACGCCTCCGCCCACGCCATCGCCGCCCTCTCCAAGTTCCCCGAGCAGCGCGCGCTGCTGGTCGAGGACGTCGAGGGCAGGGTCGGCACCGCCGTGGAGGAGGTGCTGCGCTGGGGCTCGCCGCTGCTGCACATGCGCCGCACCGCCACCCAGGACATCACCGTCCGCGACTCCGAGATCAAGGCCGGCGACAAGGTGGTGCTGTGGTACTACTCCGGCAACCGCGACGAGGACGTCTTCGACAATCCGCATTCGTTCGACATCCTGCGAAACCCGAACCCGCACATCGCCTTCGGCGGTGGTGGGCCGCACTTCTGCCTGGGCGCGGCCCTGGCGCGCACCATGCTCAAGGCCTTGCTGACCGAGGTCTACACCCGCATCCCGGACATCTCGGCGCCGGAGCCGCAATACGCCCTGGCCAACTTCATCAACGGCGTCAACAGCCTGCCGGCGACCTGGACGCCCGAGAAGCGCTGACCTCGAGGAGTTTTCGATGAAGACCAAAGCCGCGGTGTTGTGGGGGCTGCACCAGAAGTGGGAGATCGAAGAGGTCGATCTCGACGGGCCCAAGGAGAACGAGGTCCTGGTCAAGATGGCGGCCGCGGGCCTGTGCCACTCCGACGACCACCTGATCACCGGGGACATGCCGATGCAGTTGCCGGTGGTGGGGGGTCACGAGGGCGCCGGCGTGGTCGTCGAGGTCGGCCCGGGCGTCACCGACGTCGCCGCGGGCGATTCGGTGGCGCTGAGTTTCATCCCGGCCTGCGGTCGATGCGAACCGTGTTCGCGCGGCATGAGCAACCTGTGCGTGCTCGGGGCCGCCATCATCGCCGGACCGCAACTCGACGGCACATTCCGGTTCCACGCCAAAGGCCAAGGGCTCGGCCAAATGTGCGTGCTGGGAACGTTCTCCGAATACACGGTGGTCCCGCTGGCCTCGGTGATCAAGGTGGACCCGTCCACCGCGCTGGACACCGCCGCGCTGGTCGGCTGCGGGGTCACGACCGGTTACGGCAGCATGGTCCGCACCGGTGAGGCGCGGGACGGCGACGCCGTGGTGGTCATGGGGGTGGGCGGGATCGGAATGAACGCGGTGCAGGGCGCGCGGATCGCCGGAGCCCGCGTCATCGTCGCCCTCGATCCCGTCGAGTACAAGCGCAGCCGCTCTTTTGAATTCGGCGCCACCCACACGGCGGCGACGGTGGCCGAGGCGCAAGCCCTGATCGCCGACCTGACGCGCGGCCAGATGGCCGACGTCTGCGTCGTCAGCGCCGACTCGGCCGAGGGAGCCTATGTCGCGCAGGCGCTGAGCCTGGTCGGCAAGCGCGGCAGGGTGGTGATGACCGCGATCCCGCACCCGGCCGACACCTGCGTCGACATGTCGTTGTTCGATCTGACCCTGTACGAAAAGCAGGTCCGTGGATCGCTTTTCGGATCGTCCAATCCGCGCCACGACATACCCCGGATGCTCGACCTCTACCGGGCCGGTCGATTGAAGCTCGACGAACTCGTCACCCGCGAGTACACCCTGGACGACATCAACACCGGCTACGCCGACATGCATGCCGGCGTGAATCTGCGCGGGTTGATCCGGTTCTGAACCGGGCCACCGATGATCGGCCTGATCACCATCGTCGTCATTTTCGCTGCCCCGCTCGGCATCCCGGCCGGGGTCAGCGCCGCGCACCACGCCGCCGACGGATGGCGTGGTCTCGCGCGATGGCGCCGACGGATCCGATGACGAGAGCGAGGACGACATGACTGGCATTCCGCACTATCCGATGTACATCGACGGGCGGTGGCGCGACACCTCGAGCAGGTCGGAGGTGCGCGACCCCGCGACGAGTCAAGTGGTCGCGACCGTTGCCCGCGGCGACGTCAGCGTGGCCGACGAGGCCGTCGCCGCGGCGCACGCGGCACATGCCTGCGGTGTCTGGCGGTTGACGCCCCCGGCCGAACGCGCCCGCATCCTCGACGCGATCGCGGACAACCTCGCCGCGCGGCTCGACGAGCTGACCGTGCTGCAGGTACGCGAAAACGGTGCGACCGCACGGTCGGCGGGCGCGTTCCTGCTGGGCTACTCGATCGCCCACCTGAAATACTTCGCCTCCCTGGCGCGCTCGTATGCATTCGAGGAAACCGGACCGTTGATCCAAGCGCCGACGCTGGCCGCCGGTGTGCTTCGCCGCGAGCCGGTCGGCGTCTGCGCAGGCATCGTGCCGTGGAACTTCCCGTTGCTGCTGGCGGTGTGGAAGCTGGGCCCCGCGTTGGCGGCGGGCAACACGATAGTGCTCAAGCCCGACGAGCAGACTCCGCTGACGTTGCTCGAACTGGCCAGGGCGGCAGACGACGTCGGTTTGCCGGCGGGGGTGCTGAACGTCGTCACCGGGCCCGGCCCAGTCGTGGGCGCCCGGCTCGCCGAACACCCCGATGTTCGCAAGGTGGCCTTCACCGGCTCGACCGAAGTCGGCAAGGCCGTGATGCGCGCCGCCGCCGGCAACGTCAAGAGGGTCACCCTCGAGCTGGGCGGCAAGGGCGCCAACATCGTCTGCGACGACGCCGATCTGGACCTGGCGGTCGACGGCACGCTGTTCGGATTCCTGCTGATGTGTGGTCAGGCCTGCGAGTCCGGTACGCGGCTGTTGCTGCACGAGTCGATTCACGACGAGTTCGTGCGACGCCTGGTCGCCCGCGCGTCCACCCTTGTCGTGGGCGATCCGATGGACCCGGCCACCGACGTCGGCCCGCTGATCTCGGCCAAACAGCAAGCGCGGGTGGAGAAGTACATCGCGCTCGGCCAAGAGGCGGGATGCAAGATCGCCTTCCAGGGCACGGTTCCCGCCGACGCGCGGTGGGCCGACGGTCATTGGGTCGGGCCGACGATCCTGACCGGGGCCACCAACGACATGCGGGTGGCCCGGGAGGAGATCTTCGGGCCGGTGCTCGTCGTGATCAAGTGCGCCGACGACGCCGAGGCGGTCGCGATCGCCAACGACAGCGAGTACGGATTGTCCGCGGGCGTGTGGAGCACGGACAACGAACGCGCGTTGGCGATCGCGCGCGAATTGGAGTCCGGCACGGTGTGGATCAACGACTGGCACATGGTCAACGCGATGTTCCCCTTCGGCGGTGTGAAGCAAAGCGGTCTGGGGCGGGAATTGGGACCCACCGCCCTCGACGAGTACACCGAGCAGAAGTTCGTGCACGTCGACATGACCAACGACCGCGCCAAGCGGGTCTACGCCGTTGTCGTGTCCGCCCCCGCAACGGCCTGATCGATGTACCCGGCCGCCCACGCCAAGAACGGTCCCGACCGGCCCGCCGTCGTCCTCGCCGAGACCGGGGAGGTGTTGACCTACCGGCAACTCGACGAGAATTCCGCCGCGCTGGCGCGGCTGCTCTACGACGCCGGGCTCCGCCGTGGCGATGTCGTCGCGCTGCTGTCCGACAACGCCGCCGAGGTGTTGGAGGTGTACTGGGCGACGCAACGATCGGGCCTGTACATCACCGCCGTCAACCACCACCTCACGGCGCAGGAGGCCTCCTACATCGTGCGTGACTCGGGTGCACGCGCGCTGATCGCCTCTGCTGCGCTGGCCGACCTGGCGGCCGAAGTAGCCGCCCGGGCAGGCGGCCCCGGACTGCGGCTGGCATTCGGCGGCGCCGTCCCCGGTTTCGCCTGCTACGAAACCGGTCTCGCGGGGGCCGGCCCGCGCCTGCGCGAGGAGCCGTCCGGGGCGGTGATGCTGTACTCCTCCGGCACAACCGGATTCCCCAAGGGCGTCAAGCCCCCGCTGCCGGACCGTCGCGTCGACGAACCGGGCGATCCGATCGTCGCGATGGCGAGCCACGTCTACGGGATCGACGTCACCGACGTCTATCTGTCTCCGGCGCCCGTCTACCATGCGGCACCCCTGCGATGGTGCGGCATGGTGCAGGCGCTCGGCGGAACGGTGGTGCTGGCCAAGAAGTTCGACGCCGAGGCCACCCTGCGGTATATCGAGCGGTACCGGGTGACCGTCGCCCAGTTGGTCCCCACCATGTTCGTCCGGCTGCTCAGACTCGACGAGACCATCCGCGGCCGCTACGACCTGTCGAGCCTGCGGATGCTCATGCATTCCGCCGCGCCCTGTCCCGCCGATGTCAAACGGGCGATGATCGAGTGGCTGGGCCCGATTCTCTACGAGTACTACGGCTCCACCGAAGCCCACGGCCTGACGTACATCGACTCGAAGCGCTGGCTCACCCACCCGGGGTCGGTGGGACAAAGCGTGCTCGGCACGCTGCACATCTGCGACGACGAGGGAAACGAGCTACCCGTCGGTGCGGTGGGCACCGTGTACTTCGAACGCGACCACCTACCGTTCGAGTACCACAACGATCCCGACAAGACCGCCGCGGCCTGCCACCCCGAACATCCGTTCTGGACCACCGTCGGCGACGTCGGCTACCTCGATCCCGAGGGATTTCTGTACCTGAGCGACCGCAAGTCGTTCATGATCATCTCCGGTGGCGTCAACATCTATCCCCAGGAAGTGGAGAACGCCCTCGCGCTGCACCCCGCGGTGCTCGACGTCGCGGTCATCGGGGTGCCCCACCCCGAAATGGGCGAGGAGGTCAAAGCCTTCGTCCAGCTGACACCCGGGATGAGCGGAACGGACTGCCTCGCAAGAGAGCTCATCGAGTACGTCCGCGATCGTATCGCCCACTACAAGGCGCCCCGTTCGGTCGAGTTCGTCGACGACCTGCCCCGGACGCCGACCGGTAAACTGGCCAAAAACCAGCTGCGGCAGGCGGTTACGGCCCGAAGTTAGTGCCGCTCGTCAGCTGCTCCCATTTCGCGATCTCGGTGGCGCGCGTGTCCGCGACATAGCGGTAGATGGCCAGCGCGTCGGGTCCGAGCAGCAGGAAACCGGGCGGCTCGCTCGACTCGACCGCCGCGATGATCGCGGTGGCCGCCTTGGCGGGGTCGCCCGCCTGGTTCCCGTGCATGGTGTCGTTCTCCTTGCGGCGCTGCCCCGCGGTGCCCGCGTAGTCGTCGATGACGGTGGCCGACTGGACGAGCGACCGCCCGGCGAAATCGGTGCGGAACGCACCCGGCTCGACGATGGTCACCGAGATGCCCAGCGGGGCAAGCTCACCGCGCAGCGCGCCGCTCATGCCTTCGACGGCGGCTTTGGCCGCCGCGTAGTAGCCGGAGCCCACCGGGGTTACCGTTGCGCCGATCGAGGAGATGTTCACGATCGCGCCGCTGCGGCGCGCCCGCATGCCCGGCAGGACCGCCTTGATCATCGCGACGGTGCCGAAGAAGTGCGTCTCGAACAGGGCGCGCACGTCGGCGTCGTCGCCCTCCTCGACCGCGGCGCGGTACCCGTAGCCGGCGTTGTTCACCAGTACGTCGACGCCGCCGAACCGATCGTCGGCCTGCCGCACAACCGAGGCGACCTGTGCGGGGTCGGTGACGTCAAGAGCCGCCGCCAGCACCCGGTCCGGCACGGCAGACGCCAGGTCGGCGACCTTCGCGACGTCGCGCGCGGTGACGACCGCGTTGTGGCCGGCCCCGATGACGGCTTCGGCAAGCCCGCAACCGAGTCCGGTCGAGCATCCGGTGATCAGCCAGGTGGACATACTGGATGGCTCCTTCTCGCCGAGACGCAACTGGTACCGTGAAATGTGTTGTCAGACTACGGTACTGACTTGGACAGGTCACTCGTCGTGTGGCCGTCGATATGACCGCCACTTCAGGCGTGCGAATCGCGCCACCATGCGCGTATCTGCCGGGGGTCGCGGCTTGACTGGTCCTGCCGGTGGCCATGTACGACGCTGCCGGGGTTCTTGATATCAGCGGGGTCGGTCGGCAGGACGTACCAGCTCGCCCGCGCGTACGCCAGGGCAGCGTTAACCGGTGATAGGCCCCCGACGTCGGGTACCCAAGGTGGGTTCCGATCGTCGTCCAACTCGATCGCGTCGACTACATCCCTCGTCGGGAAGTCGCGGGGGATCACGAAAGCATCGTACGAGGGTGGTCCGACACCCGGCGTCGGCTTTCGGCGGGCAATTCTTCCCTTCGATCCCGGGACGAGGCCTTCATAATCGACTATCGTCCGACTCGAGGAACTGATCAGGCACCGGTGAAGGAAGCAGGCAGTGCGGACGCTTGAAGGCGTTCTGGGCAGACACCCGTTCTTCCGGGGGATGGACCCGCGCTATTTGGAGTTGGCGGTCGGGTGTGCGGCAAACATGCGCTTCGCCGCGGGTGACTTGATCTTCCGCGAGGGCCGCCCCGCTGATCACTTCTACCTCATCCGCGCCGGCAGGATCGCGCTCGAAACCGCCGTTCTGGGCCGTGGCAGCTTGACGGTGCAGACACTCGGAGACGGAGACATCCTCGGATGGTCGTGGTTGGTGCCACCGTACAACTCGCGGTTCGACGCGCGCGCCGTCGAGACGACGCGCGCCATCGGTTTCGACGGCAAATGCCTGCGCGACAAGTGCGAAGAGGACCACGAACTCGGGTACGAGCTGCAGAAGCGTGTGATCGCGGTTCTCGGGGAGTATCTCGATGCGACAAGGTTCCGGCTCCTAGACATCTATGCCGATGTCATCGGATAAGGACGGACCGGCCCAGGGACGGGCCCTCAGCCGTCGAACGCCGGGCCGTCGAAACGGTCACGGGTAACGAACTCCGCAACCGCGCGCCGCCGCAGCTTCGTCAGTTGCCGCACCGGCTTGCCGAGCGGCACGATCGCGGCAACCGCGTGCTGATCCGGGATGCCCAGCAATTGGCGAACGTGCGCCTCGGCCGCGATGGCCATCGTGGTGATCGTCCCGCCGTAGCCCTCGTCGCGGGCGGCCAGCAGGACATTCCATACCAGCGGATATACGGATGCCCCGCTGGCCAGGCCGACGCGGCTCAGATCCTGATCGACGGCCGCGACCACGGTCAAATCGACCGAAAAGACAAGCACGACCGGCGCTTTCACGATCGGCGCGACGAACGTCTCGGGGATTTCCGTTCGGTCGATGATGTCCTGCGGCACGCCGCTGGGATGGATCGAATTCCAGGGGTTTTCACCCGCCTGGAGCTGGGCGAAGTAGCGGCGGGCGGCGGCTGTACCCAGCTCGGCGAGTCGGCGACGGACGTCCGGGTCGCGCACCACGGTGATGTGGGCGCCCTGCCGGTTGCCGCCGCTCGGCGCGAACCGGGCGCTGTCGAAGATGCGCCACAACACCTCGTCGGGCAGCGTGTCGTCGGTGAATTCCCGCGCCGCGAAGGTCGTTCGCATGACGTCATAGAGCTCCATGGCCGCGTCACACGCTCACGGAGGCGCAGCGCTCCAAACGGAAGGTGCGCTCGAAGCCGGCGGGGCGCGTCGTCAGGGTGACCTCGACGGCCCCGCTGGGAGTGATGACGTAACGCTCCTCGACGTCCGGGCCGTCCTTCCACCGGCCGACCGGCTGGCGCCCGAGGTCCTCCCGATCGCGCAGGGCCGGGTCGAAGGGGAAGAGCACCGGGTCGTAAGGCGTCACGTCCCCGTCGGGCCGGCCGTTGACGACGCGGCTGCACTCGACGAACCGGAAGTGTCCGATGTTGTGTGCCGCCCGATAGGTCCGCCTGACCACCAGCGGGGTCTGGCCGTCGGCCGGCAGTGAGACGTCCTTGCACACGATCGGGTCGAACACGACGCCGGCACCGGCCTCCGCCTCGCGGAAGACCCCGAAGTTGCGCGAGAAGCGTTCGGACAGGGCGAAACCGGCCTCTTTGTCCAAAAAGACCGCCAACCCGATGGCCGTCGCGGCGAACGGGTGCGGCGAACGCTTCACCCGCTTATCGCCGAAGGTGGTGCGCAGCATCCGCGAAACCAGCGGGAAGGCTCCGGCGCCGCCCACGACGTAGATGCCCGCCACCTCGGACCACGTCACGTCGTACAGGACGCGATCGAGCAATTCCGCCGTCTTGTCGACGAGCGGCGCGCAGGCCGAATAGATGTCGTCGATGGGGCAGGAGAACGGGGGCCGGTCCACGGCGGAAAGGTCGGCCAGGAAGCGCCGCGTCTGCGGCCCGATGGCCTCCTTGCGGGCCACGCATTCCTCTCTGAGCAAGTCGAGCGCGGCGGGATCCGCCGTCTGCAGATCCGACCGGGAGACGACGAGCCCGAGGATCGCCTCGTCGAAGTCGTCGCCGCCGAGCCGCTGAATGCCCTCGCTGATCACCACTTCATGCGCGTGGCCGGTCATCTTCAGCAGCGAGGCGTCGAAGGTGCCCCCGCCGAGGTCGTAGATCAAGACGTACTCACGCTTGGCGGTGATCGTGGAGCGGTACCGGTGGGCATATTCCAGGCTCGCGGCCGACGGCTCGTTCAGCAGCGCGACGACGTGGAAACCGGCGGC
This sequence comes from Mycobacterium europaeum, assembly GCF_002102155.1. Classification (GTDB taxonomy): domain Bacteria; phylum Actinomycetota; class Actinomycetes; order Mycobacteriales; family Mycobacteriaceae; genus Mycobacterium; species Mycobacterium europaeum. The sequence continues at coordinate 5,142 of NZ_LQOU01000004.1, read as the reverse complement.
AACGAAGGAGTCCAGTGTCAGCAGGCGTTGGGCGCTGGAGGCATTGGCCGGCACGCTGATCGCGGCCTCGATGGTCTCGCCCGGGGCAAGGCCGGCATTCGAACGACGCTGTAGGTCGCTTTTCAGCTGGGCCAGCAAGCCGGTGAGAAGGTCGGCCAGTCGATGGTTGCGGCCGGCCAGGCTGACTTCGGTCTGCGGCCCGGCCTCGGTGAGAAGGCGCTTGAACGATCGGAGCACCGACCATCCCGACTCGTGGCGGACCGAGGCGGCGTCCAAACCGAACCGCAACTCACCGGCGGCGTTGGCGGCGATCAGCGAAGGCCAGGTATCGACTCCGTCAAACGAGACGACGGGGTAGTTGCCCCGGTCGACGGCCGCGACGACGGTGTGTGTGGTGCCAAAGTCGATGCCGACCCTCATCGCGCAATTTTAGGACCGCGCCGGGGGCCTGAAACAAGCTTTCTGCCCGGCGCGCCGCGGCCCGACGGGTCCTCGAGTGAGCGGCCACCGGTCGCATCTTCCGATGACTTTGGCCCCTAGGCCGCCGCGCTCGGCGCGGAGACGATGACCGGATCGAAGAAGATTTGCGTTTGTTTCCAGGAGGCACCGTGATCGAGATGCTTCGCGGCTTTCCCGACGACGTGGCCGCGTTCGCCATTCGTGGGCACGTGACCAAGGCCGATTACGATGCGGTGCTGATACCCAGCTTCGAAGACAAACTGACCCGGCACAAAAAGGTTCGGATTTATTGCGAAATCGCATCTGATTTAACCCTTCTTGCTTGCAACTGGCCTTACGCCGCGCCCTGGCGTCGAACTCGACGCGGGCCGAGCGCGGTGTGGGCGGATTCGAAGTTCGGAGTGGACCACTACTTCGACTGGGATCGGTGCGCGGTCGTCAGTGACCTGCCATGGGTGAAGCATGTGGCGAAACTGACTGAACTTCTCGGATTCCTATGGCCCGGGAGGTACCGGACCTTTTCGAACGCCGAGGCCGAAAAGGCGCGCCAATGGATTTCCAAACCCGGCGGTAGGCGCGGGGCCGCATGAAACTGCGCGACTCCATTTGTTGCTGCACGGCGATGCTGGCCGGTCTGCTGGCCGGCGCGGTACTCGCCCGCCCACCACTGGCGAACGCGGATAACAAGCGGCTCAACGACGGAGTCGTCGCCAATGTCTACACCGTCCAACACAACGCCGGTTGCACCAACGACGTGCGGATCAACCCGCAACTCCAACTCGCCGCGCAATGGCACACCGACGATGTGCTCACCAACCGCGCGCTCGACGGCGACATCGGCTCCGACGGCTCGACACCGCAGGATCGGGCGAATGCCGCGGGCTATGGGGGCAGCGTCGCCGAGACCGTGGCGATCAACCCGGCATTGGCGATCAGCGGGCTCGAGGTGATCAACCAGTGGTACTCCAACCCCACCTACCTGGCGATCATGCGAAATTGTTCCTACACGCAGATGGGGGTGTGGTCGGAGAACAGCCTGGACCGCAGTGTCGTCGTGGCGATGTACGGCGCACCCGGCGCTCGGGCGCCGAGATGAACCTTCACCGGCTGACCGGTCCTGCCGCGGCTGCCGTCCTGCTGTGCGGCGGCGGGCCACCCCCGGCGCGGGCCGATGCGGTGGCCTATCTCGTCAACGTAACGGTGCGCCCGGGCTACAACTTCGCCAACGCCGACGCCGCCTTGGCGTACGGGAACGGCATTTGCGAGAAGGTGGGAGCGGGGGAGCGCTACGCGCAGATCATGGCGGAGGTCAAAGCGGACTTCGGCAACTCCGACGAGTATCAGGCGTCGTATCTGATCAGCCAGGCCGTCGGTGAATTGTGCCCCGCGCGGATCTGGCAATTACGGCAATCGGCCGCCGGATATCTTCCCCCCGGGGCCGTGCCGCGATGACACCGGTCGGATATCTCAGCCATTCGTATTGTTGTGGATCTTGTTCGCGCCAGGTTCATTTCGCGTTCGGGCGGCAAAGATTGCGAATGTGCCTTTGCGCCGTGGACACTTGTCGTACGCTTCCCCACAAGCGGCCCCATGTCAGGCGTTCGGGCGTCGCGACAACGGCCGTATTTACAGGCCGCAGGAGGGGTTTGCCGTGATTTCCGCAGAGTCGGTCACCAAACCCCTGCGCTCGGTCGGCGATTTCTTCGCCATGTCGCTCGACACAATCGTGGCGATGTTCAAGCTGCCCTTTCCGTGGCGCGAGTTTCTGTTGCAGACCTGGTTCGTGGCCCGGGTGTCCATCATTCCGACGCTGTTGCTGACGATCCCGTTCACCGTGCTCGTCGTGTTCACCATGAACATCCTGCTGGTCGAGTTCGGGGCGGCCGACTTCTCCGGCACCGGCGCCGCGACCGCCTCGGTCACCCAGATCGGGCCGGTCGTGACCGTGCTGGTGGTCGCGGGCACCGGGGCCACGGCGATGTGCGCCGACCTGGGAGCGCGCGCCATCCACGACGAACTCGATGCGTTACGGGTGATGGGCGTCGACCCGGTTCGCCGGCTGGCCGTGCCGCGGGTGCTGGCGGCCACCGTCGTCGCGGTGTCCCTGGTGTCGCTGGTGACCCTGGTGGGCATGGCCGGGTCGTTCTTCTTCTCGGTCTTCGTGCAACACGTCACCCCGGGCGCCTTCGCCGCGGGTCTGACGCTGCTCACCCACCTGCCCGACCTCGTCCTCGGGCTGGTCAAAGGGGCACTGTTCGGGATGGCGGCCGCCCTGATCGCTTGCTACAAAGGCATTTCCGTCGGCGGTGGCCCGCAAGGCGTCGGCAACGCCGTCAACGAGACCGTCGTCTACTCGTTCGTCGCGCTGTTCGTCATCAACATCGTGGCGACAGCCGTCTACTACACGGGCCCGCAATGACCGCCGACAGCGCGACTCGCCGGCGATCCGACTGGCTGCAGCACGCGGCCGGCCGCGTCGCCGCTGATTGGAATCGCGTTGGGGCGCAGGTGAAGTTCTATGCGATGGCGATCACCGAAATGCGGACGGCCTTCCTTCGGTACGGGAAGGAAATCATCCGACTGGTCGCTCAGATGAGCCTGGGCACCGGCGCACTGGCGGTGATCGGCGGCACCGTGGTGATCGTGGGCTTCCTGACCCTGTCGACCGGCGCGGTCATCGCGGTACAGGGCTACAACCAGCTGTCGGGCATCGGCGTCGAGGCAATGACGGGATTCATCTCCGCCTATGTCAACGTACGCATCATTTCCCCTGCGGTTGCCGGGGTCGGCCTGGCCGCGACCATCGGCGCGGGCGCGACCGCGCAATTGGGCGCGATGCGGATCGCCGACGAGATCGACGCGCTCGAGGTGATGGCGGTGCGATCGATCGCCTATCTCGTCTCCACCCGGGTGGTCGCGGGCGTCGTCGTGGTCATCCCGCTGTACTGCGTGGCGGTGGTGTGTGCGTTTCAGGCGGCCCGGTTCGGCACGACGGGCATCTACGGCCAATCCACCGGTGTGTACGACCACTACTTCCGCACATTTCTCAATTCGACCGACCTGCTGTGGTCTTTCGTCACGGTGATCGCCGTGGCCATCGCCGTCATGCTCGTGCACACCTACTACGGCTACAACGCCTGGGGCGGTCCCGCCGGCGTGGGCCGGGCGGTCGGCCACTCCGTCCGCACTTCTCTCATCGTGCTGACGCTCATGGTGCTGGCGATCTCCCTTTCCGTACACGGCCAGTCCGGCCACTTCAATCTCTCGGGGTAGGGCCATGTCGGAATCGCGCTCGGAGGGGATGCATCCCGCGTGGTGGACACTGATTTCGGCCGTCGCCACGGTCGCCGCCATCGTGCTGACGTCCGCCTTCTTCTCCGGGTCGTTCAAGTCCTACGTGCCGGTGACGGCGATTTCCGACCGGGCCGGCCTGGTGATGGACCGCGGCGGGAAGGTCAAGATGCGCGGGGTGCAGGTGGGCCGGGTCGCCGCGATCGCCACCGGCAAGGACCACGTGAGCCTCAGGCTGGATCTGGACCCCAACCAGGTCCAATACATCCCGGCGAACGTGCGTGCCCGCATCAGGGCGACCACCTTCTTCAGCGCGAAATACGTCGACCTCGTGTATCCGAGCCAGCCCAGCCCCCAGCGCCTGGCGGCCGGGGCGGTGATCCGGGTCGACAACGTCGGCACCGAGGTCAACACCATGTTCGCCAATCTCGTCAAGGTGCTGGACGAGATCGACCCGGCCAAGCTGCAGGCCGTCCTGTCCGCCCTGGCCGAGGGTTTGCGCGGAAGGGGCGCAGTCATCGGCCAGGGCATCACCGACGCCAACGAGGTGCTGCGCGCGATCAATCCGCGCGCCGAGACGGTCAGGGCGGACATTCGCGCCGTCAAGCGCGTCAGCGACACCTATAGCCCTGCCGTGCAGGACATTCTGCGGGTGCTCGACGCGGCCAGCGTTACCAGCGGCACGATCGACCACGACTCAGCCGCCCTCGACGCGCTGCTCGCCGGCGTCATCGGCCTGTCTCGCGCGGGTATCAATCTCGTTGGCCCCAACAAGGACAACCTCATCAAGGCGGTGAACCTGCTCGAGCCCACGACGAGCCTGCTGATGAAATACAACCCCGCACTGACGTGCATGCTCGTCGGCGCGAAGACCGCCCTCGACACCGGGTACCGGGACGCGATGGGCGGCGCCAACGGCTACTCGCTGATCATCGACAGCACGCCGCTGTTCGGCGCGGACCAATACCGCTACCCGCAGAACCTTCCGATCGTCGGCGCCAGGGGCGGGCCCGGAGGTAAGCCGGGCTGCGGATCGCTCCCGGACGTCGCAGCGAATTGGCCACTGCGTGAGTTGATTACGAACACCGGGTGGGGAACCGGTCTGGATATCCGGCCCAACCCCGGCATCGCGTTCCCGGGATACGCCGACTACCTGCCCGTGACCCGCGGAATCCCAGAACCGCCCAGCATCCGCTACCCCGGGGGTCCCGCTCCCGGGCCGATCCCGTACCCGGGGGCGCCGCCCTACGGCGCCCCGCAATACGCCCCGGACGGAACACCGCTATACCCGGGCCTGCCGCCGGCGCCACCGCCGGGCGCGCCGCCCGAACCGGGGCCCCCGCCGCCCGGGTCGGAACCGGCCGTGATACCCGCCCCCGCGCAGCTGCAGCC
>NZ_LQOU01000003.1 GCF_002102155.1 Mycobacterium europaeum | reverse complement strand
ACCCCGCACCAACAGCTACCACCACCCCGAACGACTCCTCCACCACGAAGACGACGACGAACCCGATTGACGCAACGCGCATCTGCGATGCGCGCGGTGGCTCAGACCGTCAGGCCGGCATCACCCGGCGGACGTCGGGGCCCCACAGCGGTTGCATGCCACCGGGCAGCGCCAACTGCGTGGTGGTGATCACCTCGGCGAGCTCGCGCAGTCCCGCGTGCACCGAACCGAGCAGGCCGGCCAGTTCGGCGCGCAGCCCCTCGGTGCTGACGACTTCCAGCTGGGCAGGATGCGAGCGGCGCAGCAGAGTGCCGATCTCGTCCACCAGCCGCTCCGGGCGCGACGACCCCGACGCCCCCGGCAGGTCCTTCAGGTTGGCCCGCAGCCGCTCCACCTGATACAGCAACGACCGCGGGTTCTGAGCGTCGAACAGCATCAGCTCGGTCACGGCGGCGACGCTGACCTTCCCCACGGTGCGGCGCCGGTAGATGACCGAGGACTCGCACGCCACCAGCGTCGCCTCGATGATCGTCTGTTCGGCGGCGGGGCCGCGCGCCGCGGTCAGCGTGGCCCGCAACAGCGCGGTCAGCCAGAGGCCCCGTTCGATCCGCTTGCCGATGTCCATCATCGTCCAGCCCGCGTCGCGCACCATCGACTCGCCGGCCACCCCGGCCAGGGTCAGCATCCCGGACAGCGTCTGCGTCTGAGCCGATGCGAGCAGCGCGTCGGCCTCGGCGAGCGAATCCGGCGGCTCGCGCCGCTGGGCGAGCGCGCGCTCGACCCCGGCCAGCACCATCCAGGTGTCGTTGGACAGCTGGTCGCGCACCGCCCTGGCGGCAAGCGCCAGGCCTTCCACCGACTGCACCAGCGATCCGGGGTGGTCCGGATCCACCGTCAGCGACCACAGGGTCGAGGGGGCGACGGCGATCATCTCGGCCCCGTCACCGGCGCTGTCCTGGTCGGCCGGGGAGTCGGTGCCGGTGATCCGGCCCAGGGCGGCCATCAGGACCGGCACGCATTCGCTTTCCTCGGTGTGCTGCTGATGCCGGTAGACGTGGAACCTGTCCCGGGCCACGAGCAGCAGGCGCGCCATGTTCTCCGCGCGCTCGCCGTAGCGGCCGATCCAGAACAGGTCGGACAGCACGCGCGGTGAGCTGACGCCCCAGGTGCCGGCGGCCGTCTTCGCCGGCGGTGCGGGCGACGGCAGGCTCACCGCCTCGGCCCGCGCGCGCTCCGTCGGCCGCACCCAGACATCCTTGGCGGCAACGGTTTGCAGCGTGTACGCGGCCGGCCCGGGCGCCAGCACGTAGCCCACGCCACCGATCATCGGGGCGTATCCGCCGCGCTGGGCGACGTTGAACAACCGAATGCCGACGCCGGCCGACGACAACACCCCGGCATGGTCGGTGGGCGCCGACGAGAACTGCGGCAGCTCCTGGCCGATCCACTGCCACGGCATCTTCTCGATGCGGGCGGCCAACTGCGCCAGTTGATGAGACGAAAGGGTCGGCCCGACAAGGGTTTTCCCGCCAACGGTGGACTTGATCAGCAGCGACGACAGTTTGGCCAGCAGGTGCGAACGTTCGGCGGCGATGCCGCCCCAGTACACCGGCGCGGTCTCCAGCAGGGCGGCCTCGGCGAGCAGGTGCTCGGATAGCTTCGGCAAAAACCGAAGCAGCCCAGGGTTTTCCAGGATTCCACTGCCCAGCGTGTTGACCACGGTCACCGTCCCGCGGTGGCACGCCTCCACCAGTCCGGCCACGCCCAGCCGGGAATCGGCCCGCAGGTCCAGCGGATCGGCATAGTCGGCGTCGACCCGGCGAAGGACGACGTCGACCCGTTTCAGGGTGCCCAGCGAGCGCATCCACAACTTGCCGTCGCGCACCACCAGGTCCGCGCTCTCCACCAACGGAAAACCCAGCAGCGTGGCCAGATACGCCTGGTCGAACGCGGTTTCGGAGAAGATGCCCGGGCTGAGCACCACCACCATCGGATCCTGCGCGTCATCGGGCGCGGCGTCGATCAGCGCCAGCCGCAGCGCCTGGGCGAACGGCGTCGTCGGGCGCGGCACGATCCGTTCGTAGAGATCGGGAATCGAATGCGCGACGACGCGCCGGTCCGCCAGCGCGTAGCCGGCGCCCGACGGCGCCTGCGTCCAGTCGGCGTTGACCCGGAAGCTGCCGTCCGGTAACCGGCTGACGTCGCAGGCGTGCAGGAAAAGCTGGTGATGCCCGGGCACTTCGATGCCGTTGGCGGCGCGCACATAGCCGGGATGGGCGAACAGCAACTCCGGAGGCAGGATGCCGTCGGTGAGCAGGCTGCGCGACCCGTACAGGTCGGCGAGCACGGCGTCGAGTAACCGGGACCGCTGCGTCAGCCCGGCCTCGAGGCCCTCCCACTCCGCGGCCGACAGCACGAGCGGCAGCGTGTCCAGAATCCACGCCCGCGGCTCCAGCCCGTGCTCGCCGGGATCGACGTCGGTGTAGGTGATGCCGTCGCTGTCGATCAGGCCGCGCACCACCGAGCGCAACCGGTCGAGCCCCGCCCGGCCACGCTCGGCGATGGTGTCGGCCAACTCAGCCCAGGCCGGCCGCACGTTCCCGTCCCGGTCGACGAACTCGTCGTAGCCGGCGGCCGGGCCGTGCCGAACGTCGAAGAGCGCCTCCTGTGCGCGCGCGGCCCGGTACCCGGCCAGCAGGCGGTCGGCGTCGTAGCGGTCCTCGTAGCCGTCTTCGTGGCGGCCGCCAGCGGCCGCCGGGGCTGCGCCGGCGCCGAATGTCCTGTCGGCAAACACCATTACCGCTGCACGGTACGCACGCGGCGCAGGTCGAGGATGCCCGGCGCGCCGACGTCGGTGAAGATGCGGGCCTGCTTCTCCCGGATGGCGGACAGGTCGAGCTTGCCGGGGGTGAAGACGGTCGCCTCGAAACGGCGGGCGCGGCGCGCCTCGGCTTCGACGGCGTTGACGGGCGGCTCGTCGTAGGCCCGCCCGCCGGGGTGCGCGACGTGATAGGTGCAGCCGCCGCGGGACGTGCCCGTCGTCAGGTCGATCAGCTCGAACTGCAGCGGGACGTCGGTGCTGATGGTGGGGTGCAGCGCGCTCGGCGGCTGCCAGGCCTTGAACCGCACCCCGCCCACGTGGATGTCGGGGTTGTCGGTGGCCAGCAGCGGCACCGGGTAGCCGTTGACGGTCAGCACGTAGCGGTGGCGGTCGGCGCCGATGATGCGGACCTGGATGCGCTCGACCGATGAGTCGACGTAGCGGGCGGTGCCGCTGGCGGTGGCCTCCTCGCCCAGGGTGTTCCACGGCTCGATCGCCCCGCGCAGCTCGATCTCCACGCCGTCGAACACCGCGGTGCCGATGCGCGGAAAGCGGAACTCGGTGAACGGGTCCAGCCAGCTGGTCTCGAACGCGATGCCGTGCGCGCGCAGGTCGGCCGCCACGTCGGCGATGTCGTGAATCAGGAAGTGCGGCAACAGGTATCGGCCATGCAGGTTGGCGCCGTGGCGAATCAGCGGGGCGCGCAGGGGTTCGTCCCAGAACCACGCCACCAGCGAGCGCACGAGCAGCGACTGCACCATCGCCATCCGCAGGTGCGGGGGCATCTCGAAGCCGCGCAGCTCCAGCAGGCCGAGCCGGCCACGGGCGCTGTCGGGGCTGTACAGCTTGTCGATGCAGAACTCGGCGCGGTGCGTGTTGCCGGTGATGTCGGTCAGCAGGTGGCGCAGCGCGCGGTCGATCACCCAGGGTTTGGGGGCGCCGCCCGCGCACAGCCGCGCGATCTCCGCGAACGCGATCTCCAGTTCGTACAGCGCCTCGGCGCGGCCCTCGTCGACGCGCGGCGCCTGCGAGGTGGTGCCGACGAACCGGCCGGCGAACAGATACGACAGCGACGGGTGCCGCTGCCAATAGGTCAGCAGCGAGACCAGCAGGTCCGGCCGCCGCAGCAGCGGGGAGTCCGCGGGCGTGACGCCGCCCAGCGTGATGTGATTGCCGCCGCCGGTGCCGCCGTGGGTCCCGTCGACGTCGAAGGACTCGGTCGACAACCGGGCCAATCGCGCCTGCTCATACAGCGTTTCGAGCTGCTGGCTCTGCTCGGCGAAGCTGGCGGTGGGCGCGACGTTGACCTCGATGACGCCCGGGTCCGGGGTGATCGTCGTCGAGCGCAGCCGTGGGTCCGGCGGCGGGTCGTAGCCTTCGATGACCACCGGGCAGCCGATCTCGGCGGCGGCGGCCTCGACGCGGGAAATGAGGTCGACGAAGTGTTCCAGCGCCTCGGTGGGCGGCATGAAGAGGTAGAGCAGGCCGCCGTGGCTTGACTGGCGGACCTCGGCGACCATCGCGGTGGGCGGCGCGGTGTCGGGGTCCTCCACGACCGCGGTGCCCGGCTCGGGCGCCAGCGCGTCGTCCCCGACGGTCTGGGGGTCGGTGTCGAACGACGGGCGCGGCGGCCGCCAGCTGATGGAATCCAGCGGCAGGCGCAGGCCCGCCGGAGAATCGCCGGGCAGCAACACGATCCGGCCGCGGCGCAGGCGCCAGTCGGCGCTGGCCCAGCCCAGGCCGTCGTCGCGGCGGTGCAGCGGCAGCACGAAAGCCGCTGGGGCGCTGACGGACTCGTCGAGGCGGGCCAGCAGCGCGGAGCGAGCGGCGGGGGAGTCCGCGGTGTCGTCGGGGCCCAAGTCGTCTGAACCGAGGTCGTCTGAACCGAGGTCGTCTGAACCGAGGTCGTCGGCGGGGTGTACCGGGTCGCCGTCGGGCTGCCGCACCTTGGTCGCCAGCCGGTGCAGCGGGTCCTCGTAGGCGGCCCGCACCTGCGACGGCGGCAACCCGAGGCCGTCGGCGATCCCGGCGAGCAGCCGGCGGCCCGCGTCGTCGTCGACGGGGGCCGGGCGGTCCCCCCACGGATCGGCCAGCAGCGCGTCGTCGTTCCACAGCGCACGCCCGTCGGTGCGCCAATACAACGCAATCTGCCAGCGCGGCAACGGTTCTCCCGGGTACCAGCGGCCCTGCCCGCGCTGCACCAGCCCGGTCGGCGCCCACGCCGTCTTCAGGCGCGCGGCCAGGTCGGAGGCGCGCTGCCGCTTGTGCGGGCCGTCGGCGGCGGTGGTCCACTCCGCGCTGACCTGGTTGTCCACCGACACGAACGTCGGCTCACCACCGATGGTCAGCCGCACGTCGGCGGCCGCGAGACGCTCGTCGACGCGCGAGCCGACCTCGCAGATCGTCCGCCATGCGGCATCGGTGTAGGGCAGGGTGACGCGGGGGTCCTCGTGGACGCGGGTGACGGTGTTGGAGAACTCCAGCTCGGATGCGCACGGTTCGGTGCCGCCGCTGATGGGCGCCGCGGAGGCCGGCTGCGGGGTGGCCGCCAGCGGGATGTGGCCCTCGCCGGCGAACAACCCCGACGTCGGGTCCAGCCCGATCCAGCCCGCACCCGGGATGTACACCTCGGTCCAGGCGTGCAGGTCGGTGAAGTCCGCGGCGGGACCCGAGGGCCCGTCGAGCGCCTCGACGTCGGAGGCCAGCTGCACCAGGTAGCCGGACACGAAGCGGGCGGCCAGGCCCAGCTGCCGCAGGATCGACACCAACAGCCACGCGGAGTCGCGGCACGAGCCGACCCCGGTCCGCAGCGTGTGATCCGGTGTCTGCACGCCCGGTTCCATCCGCACGCTGTAGGCGACGTCGGCGTGGACGGCGCGGTTGAGGGCGACCAGCAGGTCGATGGTGCGCGTGCCGTCGGGCACCGAGAACTTGCGCACCCAGGCCCGGGAGAGCTCGCCGGGGCCCGAGCCCTCGCCGTCTTCGTCGACGGGCCGCAGGTAGGGCTCCAGGTCGGCGGCCAGCTCCTTGGGGTAGGTCAACCCGCCTTCCGGCCAGGTTTCGGCCCAGTCCTCGATGAAGAAGTCGAACGGGTTGATCACCTTGAGGTCGGCGATCAGCCCGACCGTGATGGTCAGTCGACGCATGGGGTTCGGGAACACCAGGCGCGCAAGGAAATTGCCCACCGCGTCCTGCTGCCAGTTGATGAAGTGCTCTTCGGGCTCGACGCGCAGCGAGTAGGCGTCCAGCGGCGTGCGGCAATGGGGCGCCGGGCGCAGCCGCACGACGTGCGGATACACCCGGACCGGCCGGTCAAAGGTGTAGCTGGTGCGGTGCTCCAGCGCGACTTTGATGCTCATATCACTTTGATGCTCATATCAAGGTGATCTCATCACAGGCGGCACGCGGCCGCAGCGCACCGCAGCCGCGGCTAACAGCGCCGTAACACCGGCCGCCGCCTGCGCTGATGCCGGCGGTTACGCCGGCTGCGGCCCCGGCGGCGGGCCGGCCTGGTAACCCGGCTGCGGCACGGGGACGACCTGGCCGCCGGAGAGCTTGCGGTAGGCGTAGATGATCACCAGCGACGCGACCGGCGCCGCCACCAGCAGGCCGATGCCGCACAGCAGCGCCCCGACGATGCCGCACGCGAGCGCGACCAACCACACCAGCAGGGCGTTGACGAAATTCGACCCGGCGAGCGAGAAGCTGGACGTGAAGCCCTTGATGGCCGACTCCGAGCGGTCGATCACGAACGGGACGGTGAATTGGGTGAAGATGCCCAGCACCAGGCCCGGGACGAAGCACAACACCGACGCGAGCGAGGTGAGGACCTCGACGATCAGCACGGCCAGAAACACCATGCCGAGGTTGCGTGGCTTGAAGAACGAGCCGATGGTCACCGCGCGGCCGTCGGCGAGGTCGAGGCAGCCGGAAAGGAACGCCGATTGCGCGAACGCGCTCACCGCGTAGGCCACCAGGTAGCCGAGGGTGAGCAGCCCGTACCCGGGGCCGGTCAGGTTCGTCGTGAAGGTGAAGTCGTAGTCGTCGGAGTTCGTGGCGGTGGCCATGTTCTGGCTCAGCGTGAGCAGCGCGACGGCCACCCCGATCAGCAGCCCGTAGACCAGCGCGGGGACGATCAACGCCGCGGCGTTCTTGGTGAAGGTGTTCCACGCCCAGTTGAACGCCTCGCCCACGCTGAACGCGGGCTTGGGCGGGGCCCCATAGCTGGGCGGCGGGGGATAGCCGGGCGGGTTGTGTTCGCTGCCGTGCGGGTCGGCCGGTGTGCCGGGATTCTCGGGAGGCTGGCTCATGTCCGTCCTAGCTGTTGACTCAACCTGTGGGCACGCGCACACGGGAACTTAGCAAAGATGTGTCCCCGCCGCCCGGATTAAATTCCGTGGTATGCCTGAAGCCGTGTCCGACGGTCTGTTTGACATGCCCAGTGACCTGCCCGGGGCGCAGCCGGGGGGCAATCACGGCCTGGGTGTGTCGGCCGGCGCGCCCCTGGCGGTGCGCATGCGCCCGGCCTCGCTGGACGAAGTGGTCGGGCAGCAGCACCTGCTGGCGCCCGGCTCGCCGCTGCGCCGCCTCGTCGAGGGATCCGGCGTGGCGTCGGCCATCCTCTACGGCCCGCCGGGCAGCGGCAAGACGACGCTGGCCGCGCTGATCTCCCAGGCCACCGGCCGGCGGTTCGAGGCGCTGTCGGCGCTGTCGGCCGGTGTCAAGGAGGTGCGTGCCGTCATCGAGAAGGCGCGGCACGCGCTTCTCAACGGCGAGCAGACGGTGCTGTTCATCGACGAGGTGCACCGGTTCTCCAAGACCCAGCAGGACGCCCTGCTGTCCGCCGTGGAGAACCGGGTGGTGCTGCTGGTGGCCGCGACCACCGAGAACCCGTCGTTTTCGGTGGTGGCGCCCCTGCTGTCCCGGTCGCTGATCCTGCAATTGCGCCCGCTGAGCGCCGACGACATCCGCACCGTGGTGCAGCGGGCGATCGCCGATCCCCGCGGGCTGGGCGGTCGCGTCGCGGTGACGGACGACGCCCTCGATCTGCTGGTCCGACTGGCCGCCGGGGATGCCCGGCGGGCGCTGACCGCGCTGGAGGTGGCGGCGGAATCGGCTGAGGCGGCCACCGAGTCGGTCACCGTCGAGACCATCGAGCAGTCGCTGGACAAGGCCGCGGTGCGCTACGACCGCGACGGCGACCAGCACTACGACGTCATCAGCGCCTTCATCAAGTCGGTGCGCGGCTCCGACGTCGACGCGGCGCTGCACTATCTGGCCCGCATGCTCGTCGCGGGGGAGGACCCGCGGTTCCTCGCCCGCCGGCTGATGATCCTGGCCAGCGAGGACATCGGCATGGCCGATCCGAGCGCCCTGCAGATCGCGGTGGCCGCCGCCCAGACCGTGCAGCTGATCGGCATGCCCGAGGCGCAGCTGACGCTGGCGCACGCCACCATCCACCTGGCCACCGCGCCCAAGTCGAACTCCGTCACCACCGCGCTGGCGGCGGCGATGGACGACATCAAGGCGGGCAAGGCCGGGCTGGTGCCGCCGCATCTGCGCGACGGGCACTATTCCGGCGCGGCGGCGCTGGGGCACGCGCAGGGTTACCGGTACTCGCACAACGATCCCGACGGCGTCGTCGCCCAGCAGTACCCGCCGGACGAGCTGGCGGGCGTCGACTACTACCGGCCGACCGGCCGCGGCGGCGAGCGGGAGATGGCCGGGCGGCTGGAACGGTTGCGGGCGATCATCCGCGGGAAGCGGGGACGGGCGTGAAGCACTTCACCGACCAGGAGATGGGCGAGCTGCTGCCCAGCGCCAGGGAATACAGCGTCGTCGTCCTCAAGCGGGGTCCCCGGTTCGGCGACGAGTCGTCGCCGGCGATCATCTGGGAGCACGGGCGGCGCAATTTCGGGCTGCGCGACGACGGCGTGCTGGCCGTGGTGCTGCCGGTCGCCGACGAGTCCGACGTGTGCGGCATCGGGGTGTTCGCCGCCACGGTCGACGAGACCACCGCGATCATGCAGGAGGACCCCGGGGTGGCGGCGAATGTCTTCACCTACCAGGTGCACCCCTGCCGGGGATTCCCCGGCGACGCGCTGCCCTGAAAGGCTCGACGCCCCATGTGCGGCTGGCCGCACACTCGAGGCGAAAGCCCGCGGTTAGACCAACTCGGGCACCCGCAGGTGCGCGATCGCCAACTCGAATTCGGCGACGTCGATCACCTCGGCGCCCAGCTCCCGCACGCGCCTGCTGCGCAACTCGGTCGCCCGGTCGCGGTTGCGGGCCATGGCGTCCATCGAGTCGAACGTCGAGCACGACACCGCCCGCCGGCACGCGGGATGGTCCACCAACAGGCTGGCGCTGCAGAACCCGTCGAGATGCTCCATCTCCGGCAGCACCGAGGACCGGTAGAAGTCCAGCGATCGGCTGAGCTGATCGGGCACCACCTTGAGCCAGGTGGCCCGCACGCAGGCCCCCTGCCGGGAGGGATGGTCGCGGTGCAGCAAAGCGATGTCCCACTCCTCGACGCGCGCGCTGCCGTCGAACATCAGGGCGGCCCGATCGCGGATCGGGGCGACCCGCTCGGCGCTGGCGCGCATGGCGTCGATGCTGTCCCACGCGCTGGTGGCGATGCAGGTTCCGGACTGCCGGTCGACCAACAGTGACAGTCCGACGCAGCCGTCGATCGCCTCGAGTGCCGGCATGACGACATCGCGCAGGTGCGCGATTCCGATGTCGACCGACAAGGGCTGCGCCTGGATGGTGGTAGAGCGTGCGTACACGGCTGACCCCTCTCTGTCGGGGCTGGTAATTGAGCGGGCCCCGGTGGCGCCACCGGCCCCACCAGTTACCTTCCTCCTGCCCGCTACCCGCCGCAATGCCCTGATGTGGCCGCGCTCACAAACGGTTGGCCGGTCTTGAGCAGGCCCGGCGGGCGGCCCGTAGGCTGGTCCGAATGCATACCGATGTGCTGGACGTGGACACCACACGGCGCCGCATCGTCGACCTGACCGAGGCGGTGCGCGGCTTCTGCTGGTCGCGGGGCGACGGCTTGTGCAACGTGTTCGTCCCGCACGCGACGGCCGGCGTCGCCATCATCGAGACGGGGGCCGGCTCCGACGACGACCTGGTCGACACGCTCGAACGGCTGCTGCCCCGCGACGACCGCTACCGGCATTCGCACGGCTCGCCGGGTCACGGCGCCGACCACGTGCTGCCGGCGCTCGTCGCGCCGTCGGTGACGGTGCCGGTCTCCGGCGGGGAGCCGATGCTGGGCACCTGGCAAAGCATCGTGCTAGTCGACCTGAACCGCGACAACCCGCAGCGGTCGGTGCGGCTGAGCTTCCTGGAGGGCTAGCGGCCCGCTACATCCACCAGTCCGGCGAATAGGCTGGAGCAGACGTCCACGCAATGAGCAAACAGGAAAGAAGCGGACTCAACAGTGCAGACACACGAGATCAGGAAGCGGTTTCTTGATCATTTCGTGAAGGCGGGCCACACCGAGGTGCCGAGCGCATCGGTGATCCTCGACGACCCCAACCTGCTGTTCGTCAACGCGGGCATGGTCCAGTTCGTGCCGTACTTCCTGGGCGCGCGCACCCCGCCGTACTCGACGGCCACCAGCATCCAGAAGTGCATCCGCACGCCCGACATCGACGAGGTCGGCATCACCACCCGGCACAACACCTTCTTCCAGATGGCCGGCAACTTCTCGTTCGGCGACTACTTCAAGCGCCGCGCCATCGAGCTGGCGTGGACCCTGCTGACCAACGGCGTGTCCGAGGGGGGCTACGGCCTGGACCCCGAACGGATCTGGACGACGGTCTACTTCGACGACGACGAGGCCGTGCAGCTGTGGCAGGAGATCGCCGGGCTGCCGGCCGAGCGGATCCAGCGCCGCGGCATGGAGGACAACTACTGGTCCATGGGGATCCCCGGACCGTGCGGCCCGTCCTCGGAGATCTACTACGACCGCGGGGAGGAGTTCGGGGTCGGCGGCGGCCCGGTGGCCAACGAAGACCGTTACATCGAGATCTGGAACCTCGTGTTCATGCAGAACGAACGCGGCGAGGGCACCGGCAAAACGGACTTCGAAATCCTGGGGCCGTTGCCGCGCAAGAACATCGACACCGGCATGGGCGTCGAGCGGGTCGCGTTCATCCTGCAGGGCGTGCACAACGTCTACGAGACCGACCTGCTGCGCCCGGTCATGGAAACGGTGGCCGCCGTGGCCGCCCGGCCCTACGACTCCGGCTACCACGAAGACGACGTGCGCTACCGGGTGATCGCCGACCACAGCCGCACCGCGGCGATCCTGATCGGCGATGGCGTCACCCCGGGTAACGACGGGCGCGGGTACGTGCTGCGCCGACTGCTGCGCCGCGTGATCCGGTCGGCCAAGCTGCTCGACATCGAGGGACCCATCGTCGGCGAGCTGATGGCCACCGTGCGGGACGCCATGGGCCCGTCGTACCCCGAGCTGGTCGCCGACTTCGACCGGATCAGGCGCATCGCCGTGGCCGAGGAGACCGCCTTCAACCGCACGCTGGCGGCCGGCTCCAAGCTGTTCGACGAGGTCGCCGGCACCACCAAAGCCGCCGGCGCCAAGGCGATCTCCGGCTCGGACGCCTTCACCCTGCACGACACCTACGGCTTCCCCATCGAGCTGACCCTGGAGATGGCCGCCGAGGCGGGCCTGCAGGTCGACGAGATCGGCTTTCGGGAACTGATGGCCGAGCAGCGGCGCCGTGCCAAGGCGGACGCCGCCGCCCGCAAGCACGCGCACGCCGACCTGAGCGCCTACCGCGAGCTGGTCGACGCCGGGCCCACCGAGTTCACCGGCTTCGATGAATTGTCTTCGGAAGCAAAGATTCTCGGCATCTTCGTGGACGGCAAGCGGGTGCCGGTCGTCGCCCACGGCGCGCAAACAGGAGGGGCCGCCCAGCAGGTCGAGCTCGTGCTCGACCGCACCCCGCTCTACGCCGAGTCGGGTGGGCAGATCGCCGACGAGGGCACCATCAGCGGGACGGGGACCAGTGAGAGCGCCCGCGCGGCGGTCACCGACGTGCAGAAGATCGCCAAAACCCTGTGGGTGCACCGGGTCAACGTCGAGTCCGGTGAATTCGTCGAGGGCGACACCGTCGTCGCGGCGGTCGACCCGGAATGGCGCCGCGGGGCCACGCAGGGGCACTCGGGCACCCACATGGTGCACGCCGCCCTGCGCCAGGTGCTGGGCCCCAACGCCGTCCAGGCGGGATCGCTGAACCGCCCCGGCTACCTCCGGTTCGACTTCAATTGGCAGGGGCCGCTGTCCGACGAGCAGCGCACCCAGGTCGAAGAGGTCACCAACCAGGCCGTGCAGGCCGACTTCAAGGTGCACACCTTCATCGAGCAGCTGGACAAGGCCAAGGCGATGGGCGCGATGGCGATGTTCGGCGAGGCCTACCCGGACGAGGTGCGCGTGGTGGAGATCGGCGGCCCGTTCTCGCTGGAGCTCTGCGGTGGGACCCACGTGCACAACTCGGCGCAGATCGGGCCGGTGACCATCCTGGGCGAATCGTCGGTCGGGTCGGGGGTCCGCCGGGTCGAGGCCTACGTCGGGCTGGACTCGTTCCGCCACCTGGCCAAGGAACGCGCGCTGATGGCCGGGCTGGCGTCGTCGCTGAAGGTGCCGTCCGACGAGGTGCCGACCCGGGTGGCCAACCTGGTCGAGCGGCTCAAGGCCGCCGAGAAGGAACTCGAACGCGCCCGGCTGGCGAGCGCCCGCGCCGCCGCGACCAACGCCGCGGCGGGCGCGGAGCGTATCGGTAACGTCCGTGTGGTGGCGCAACGGATGTCCGCGGGGATGACGGCCGGTGACCTGCGTTCCCTGGTGGGTGACATTCGCGGCAAGCTGGGCAGCGATCCCGCGGTGGTGGCGCTGATCGCGGAGGGCGAGGGCGGCAGCGTGCCGTACGCGGTCGCCGCGAACCCCGCCGCCCAGGAACTCGGAATCCGCGCCAACGACCTGATCAAGCAACTGGCCGCGACCGTCGACGGCCGCGGCGGGGGCAAGCCGGACTTGGCGCAGGGCTCCGGCAAGGACGCGACCCGCATCGACGCGGCGCTCGAGGCGCTGCGCTCCGAGATAGCGCGGGTCGGCTGAGTGGTTCCCGCACAGCATCGCTTGCCCGACCGGCCCGGTGAACCGGGCCAGGACCCCGGTCGGGGCCGACGGATCGGCGTAGACGTCGGCAGCGTGCGCATCGGCGTCGCCTGCAGCGACCCCGACGGCATCCTGGCCACCCCGGTGGAAACCGTGCGGCGCGACCGCTCCGGCAAACACGTGCGGCGGCTCGCCGAGCTGGCCGCGGAGCTGGGGGCGGTCGAGGTGGTCGTCGGGCTGCCGCGGACGCTGGCCGACCGCACCGGCCCCTCGGCGCTCGACGCCATGGAGCTCGCCGACACGCTGGCGCAGCGGATCGCGCCCACGCCCGTGCGACTGGCCGACGAACGGCTGACCACGGTGAGCGCGCAGCGGTCGCTGCGCGCGGCCGGTGTCCGGGCCAAAGAGCAGCGGGCGGTGATCGACCAGGCGGCCGCGGTGGCCATCCTGCAGAGCTGGCTCGACCAGCGCCGCGCCACCCTGGCGGCGGGGGAGCCCGCCGATGGTTGACAGCGCACGGCGCCAACGGGCCGAACCCGAAGCGGTCGGTCCGTCCCGAAAGGGGAGCCGCGTCGCCCGGAACCGGGCCCAGCGGGGACGCCGCCGGCGGTTCACCGGCCAGATCGTGCTCGCGGTCGTGGCCGTCGTCGTGCTGGTGGGGGTGTTCGTCGGCGCCAAGCTCTGGCACACGGTGTTCGGGGCCGGTGACGACTACACCGGAGACGGCAAGCGCGACATCGTCATCCAGATCAAGGACGGCGACTCGACCACCATGGTCGGGGAGACGCTGCAGCACGAGCAGGTGGTCAAGACCGTCCGCGCCTTCGTCAACGCCGCGCACGGCAACAGCAAGATCTCCTCGATCCAGCCCGGCTATTACCGGATGCGCACCGAAATCCCGGCGGCCAACGCGGTCGCGCGGCTGACCGACCCGAACAACCGGGTCGGCCGGCTGGTCATCCCCGAAGGCCGCCAGCTCGACGACACCACCGACATGAAGACCAACAAGGTGAACCCGGGGATCTTCACCCTGATCTCCCGCGCCACCTGCGTGGACCTGGATGGCAACCAGCACTGCGTGGCGGTGGAGGAGCTGCGGGCGGCGGCGACCAACAGCCCCCCCGCGGCGCTGTCGGTGCCGCCGTGGGCCGTCGAGCCGTTCACCGAGCTCGGCAAGGACCATCGCCGGATCGAGGGGCTGATCGCACCGGGGACCTTCAACGTCGACCCGTCCGCCTCGGCCCAGACCATCCTGTCCGGGCTGATCAGCGCCGGCGCCGTCGAGTACATGAAGTCCGGGCTGGGGGACACCGCCCAAACCATGGGCCTGTCGCCCTACGACATCCTGGTGGTGGCCTCGCTGGTGGAGCAGGAATCCAAATCCCAGGACTTCGCCAAGGTCGCCCAGGTCATCTACAACCGCCTGCACGCGCACCACACGCTGGAATTCGACTCGACGGTCAACTACCCGCTGGACCGCCGCGAGGTCGCCACCACCGACGCCGACCGCGCCCAGAAGACGCCGTGGAACACCTACGTGTCGCAGGGGCTGCCGGCGACGGCGATCTGCTCGCCCGGTACCGACGCCCTGCATGCCGCCGAGCATCCCGAGCCCGGCGACTGGTTGTACTTCGTCACCATCGACGCCCAGGGGACGACGCTGTTCACCAAGGATTATCAGCAGCACCTGGCCAATATCGAGCTGGCTAAGCGCAACGGTGTCCTCGACTCCGCACGGTAGGGCGCCCGTCCCGGGCGCGGCCCGGAAAGCGGCGGTGCTCGGCAAGCCGATCGCCCACTCGAAGTCACCGCAGCTGCACCTGGCGGCCTACCGGGCGCTGGGCCTGCACGACTGGACCTACGAGCGCATCGAGTGCGACGCCGAGCAGCTGCCCGCGGTGGTCGGCGGGTTCGGGCCCGAGTGGGTCGGGGTGTCGGTGACCATGCCGGGCAAGTTCGCCGCGCTGCGGTTCGCCGACGAGCGCACCGACCGGGCCGAGCGGGTCGGGTCGGCCAACACCCTGGTCCGCACGGCGGCGGGCTGGCGGGCCGACAACACCGACATCGACGGCGTCGCGGGGGCGCTGGCGTCACAAGGGGAAGTGGCCGGCCTGGCGCTGGTGTGCGGCTCGGGCGGCACCGCGCCGGCGGCCGTCCTGGGGCTGGCTCAGCTCGGCGTCACCGCCATCACCGTCGTCGCGCGCAACCCCGATCAGGCGGCCCGGCTGGTGGACCTCGGCACGGGCGCCGGGGTGCCGACGCGGTTCGTGGCCCTGGACAGCGACGGGCTGGCCGGCGCGGTGGCCGCCGCCGAGGTGCTGGTCAGCACCATCCCCGCGAACGTCGCGGCGCGGTACGCGGACACCTTCGCGCCGATCCCGGTGCTGCTCGACGCCGTCTACGACCCGTGGCCCACGCCGCTGGCCGCCGCGGTGGCCGCGGCGGGCGGCCGCGTCGTCAGCGGGTTGCAGATGCTGCTGCACCAGGCGTTCACCCAGGTCGAGTTGTTCACAGGGCTCCCGGCGCCGCGAGAGGCAATGGCCGCGGCCCTCGGCTAGCGTCCGCGGCATGCGGATGGCGGCGACGGTCGCGGTGCTGGCCTGGCTGGCGGTGTTGAGCGGATACGACGTCCGCGAGCGCCGGTTGCCGAATCTGCTGACGCTGCCCGGGGCCGGGGTGATCCTGCTGGCGGCCGCCGTGGCCGGGCGCGGCTGGCCCGCCCTGGCCGGCGCGGCCGCGCTGACCGCGATCTATCTGCTGGTGCACCTGATGGCGCCGGCGGGGATGGGGGCCGGCGACGTCAAGCTGGCGATCGGCGTGGGCGCGCTGGCCGGCTGCTTCGGCGCCGCGGTGTGGTTCCTGGCGGCGCTGGCCGCGCCGCTGCTGACCGTGACGTGGGGCCGGCTCGCCGGCCGGGCGGGCGCGGCCGCGGTGCCGCACGGCCCGTCGATGTGCGTGGCCACCGCCGCCGCGATCGGGCTGGCGCTCGCCTGACCCCGACGGCGGCGCGCGGATGCAAGGCCACCCGGGCGCACATGGGAAGATGATCGGGTGTTGCGTTGGATCACCGCAGGAGAGTCGCATGGCCGCGCGTTGGTGGCCATGGTCGAGGGCATGGTCGCCGGCGTTGAGGTCACCTCCACCGACATCGCCGACCAATTGGCCCGCCGCCGGCTCGGTTACGGCCGCGGCGCGCGGATGAAGTTCGAGCGCGACGCGGTGACCGTGCTGTCCGGGGTGCGCCACGGGCTGACGCTGGGCGGGCCCATCGCGATCGAGATCGGCAACACCGAGTGGCCCAAGTGGGAGACCGTGATGGCCGCCGACCCGGTCGACCCGGCGCGAGCCGCCGAGCTGGAAAACTCAGCGCGCAACGAACCGCTCACCCGGCCGCGGCCCGGCCACGCCGACTACGCGGGCATGCTCAAGTACGGCTTCGACGACGCCCGGCCGGTGCTGGAGCGGGCCAGCGCCCGCGAGACCGCTGCCCGCGTCGCGGCCGGGACCATCGCCCGGTCGTTCCTGCGCCAGGCGATGGGCGTCGAGGTGCTGTCCCACGTCATCGCGATCGGTCCGTCGGAACCCTACGACGGCCCGCCGCCGCGGCCGCAAGACCTGCCCGCCATCGACGACAGCCCGGTGCGCGCCTTCGACAAGGCCGCCGAAGAGGCGATGATCGCCGAGATCGAGGCGGCCAAGAAGGACGGTGACACGCTCGGCGGTGTGATCGAGGTGGTGGCCCTGGGCCTGCCCGTCGGGCTCGGCTCGTTCACCAGCGGCGACAACCGGCTCGACAGTCAGCTCGCCGCCGCGGTCATGGGGGTCCAGGCCATCAAGGGCGTGGAGATCGGCGACGGCTTCGAGACGGCGCGCCGTCGGGGCAGCCGCGCCCACGACGAGATGTATCCCGGGCCCGACGGCGTCGTCCGCTCGACCAACCGCGCCGGCGGGCTCGAGGGCGGCATGACCAACGGCCAGCCGCTGCGGGTGCGCGCCGCGATGAAGCCCATCTCCACCGTGCCGCGGGCGCTGGCCACCGTCGACATGGCCACCGGCGGCGAGGCCGTCGCCATCCACCAGCGGTCCGACGTCTGCGCGGTGCCGGCCGCCGGCGTGGTGGTCGAGGCCATGGTGGCGTTGGTACTGGCGCGCGCGGCGCTGGAGAAGTTCGGCGGCGACTCGCTCACCGAGACCCGCCGCAACATCGAGGCGTATCGGCGCGCGGTCGCCGACCGGGAGCCGCCGGCCGCGCGGGGTACCGCGTGATGGCCCCCAGGGCGGTACTCGTCGGGCTGCCGGGGTCGGGCAAGTCCACCATCGGGCGGCGCCTGGCCAAGGCGCTCGGCGTCGAGTTCCTCGACACCGACGCCGCGATCGAGCAGCGGACCGGCCGCAGCATCGCCGACATCTTCGCCGCCGACGGCGAGCGGGAGTTCCGCCGCATCGAGGAGGACGCGGTGCGCGACGCGCTGGCCCACCACGACGGCGTGGTGTCGCTCGGCGGCGGGGCCGTCACCAGCCCCGGGGTCTGCGCGGCGCTGGCCGGCCACACCGTCATCTACCTGGAGATCAGCGCCGGTGAGGGCGTGCGGCGCACCGGCGGCGGCGCGGTGCGCCCCCTGCTCGCCGGCCCCGACCGCGCCGAGAAATACAAGGCGCTGATGGCCCAGCGGGCGCCGCTGTACCGGCGGGTGTCGACCATCCGTGTTGACACCAACCGCCGCAATCCCGGCGCGGTGGTGCGCTACATCGTGTCCCGGCTGGAGACGCCCGAGGGCGCGCACGCGGAGGCCGCCACATGACGCGCCCGGATCCGGTCACCGTGCAGGTGGCCGTCGACCCGCCCTATCCGGTGGTGATCGGCGCCGACCTGGGCGAGGAGCTGGTCGACCTCCTCTGCGACCGGCACCGGGTGGCCGTCGTGCACCAGCCGGTGCTGGTGCACACCGCCGAGGCGATCCGAAGCCGGCTGGCGGACAAGGGTGTCGACGCGCACCGCATCGAGATCCCGGACGCCGAGGCCGGAAAGGACCTGCCGGTCGTCGGCTTCCTCTGGGAGGTGTTGGGCCGCATCGGCATCGACCGCAAAGACGCCGTGGTCAGCCTCGGCGGCGGCGCCGCCACCGACGTCGCCGGCTTCGCGGCGGCGACCTGGCTGCGCGGCGTCGACATCGTCCACGTCCCCACCACGTTGCTCGGCATGGTCGATGCGGCCGTCGGCGGCAAGACGGGCATCAACACCGACGCCGGCAAGAACCTGGTGGGCGCGTTCCACCAGCCGCTCGCGGTGTTCGTCGACCTGGCGACCCTGGAAACCTTGCCGCACAACGAACTCGTCGCCGGGATGGCCGAGGTGGTCAAGGCCGGCTTCATCGCCGACCCGGTGATCCTCGAGCTCATCGAGGCCGACCCGCGCGCCGCCGTGGACCCCACGTGCGAGGTGCTGCCGGAGCTGATCCGGCGCTCGATCGCCGTCAAGGCGCGGGTGGTCGCCGCCGACGAGAAGGAGTCGGAGCTGCGCGAAATCCTCAACTACGGCCACACTTTGGCGCACGCGATCGAGCGCAGGGAGCGCTACGAGTGGCGCCACGGGGCCGCGGTGTCGGTGGGCCTGGTGTTCGCCGCGGAGCTGGCCCGGCTGGCCGGCCGGCTCGACGACGCGACCGCGCAGCGCCACCGCACCGTGCTGTCGGCGCTCGGGCTGCCGGTCGGCTACGATCCCGACGCGCTGCCGCAGCTGCTGGAATACATGGCCCAGGACAAGAAGTCGCGCGCCGGTGTGCTGAGGTTCGTGGTCCTCGACGGGCTGGCCAAGCCGGGCCGGCTGGCCGGCCCCGACCCGTCGCTGCTGGCGGCGGCGTACGCCGGGCTGTCCGGCGAAGAGGGTGAGCGATGACCGGCAGCGTGCACGTCATCAACGGCCCGAACCTGGGCCGGCTGGGCCGCCGCGAGCCCGAGGTGTACGGGGACACCACACACGAGCAACTGGCCGCGCTGATCGAGCGGGAGGCCGCCGCACTAGGCCTGAAAGCCGTTGTGCGCCAAAGCGACAGCGAAGCCCAGCTGCTGGACTGGATTCACTCGGCCGCCGACGCGGGCGAACCGGTCATCCTCAACGCCGGTGGCCTGACCCACACGTCGGTCGCGCTGCGCGACGCCTGCGCCGAGCTGCGCGCGCCCCTAATCGAGGTGCACATCTCCAACGTGCATGCCCGCGAGGAGTTTCGGCGCCACTCGTACCTGAGCCCGGTCGCGACGGGCGTCATCGTCGGGCTGGGAATCCAGGGCTACCTGCTCGCCCTGCGCTATCTGGCGGAAGCCGCCGAGCGCTAACCCTTGTCCGAGTCCGGCTTGCCGGGCTCGTCGCCGACCGTCCGGATCACCTCGGTCTTGGGGTCGTCGTCGGTCTTGGCGATCGTTTCGGTGGGCGCGTCGCGCTCGGCCGCTTCCGTGGGTGCCTCCCGCTCGGCGGTCGCGACCGCCGCGGTCCGCTCCTCGTGCTGCGCTGCGGCCGCCGGGATCTCCCCGGTCGGCGCGTCGTCACCGCGCACCGTGGAGAACACGTCGGTGTCACTGTCGCGCCCTTGCTTGTCCCCGAGGCCATGGCGTTTTTCCGGCTCCTTCTCGTACTGCCGGTCCACCCGCCAGCGGCCGATGGTCACGCCGATGATCCCGGGCAGGAACACGCAGAGCGCGGTGAACGCCGCGAACGTGGTCAGCTCGTTGATCAGCCCGCCCGTGTAGAGGCCCTTGTAGAACAGCGCGATGAGCCAGGAGACGGCGCCGGACAGGACGCCGGCCACCAGGCCGGCCAGCAGCCAGGTCATCGCCAGGTCGCGCCGCCGGTCCGGGTCCGGGTTCGCGATGGCGTCGGCCCGGCCGTCGAATACCCCCCACACGGCCACGCCGATGATGAAGAGAAGCAGCAGCACCACGCTGAAAAGCCCGGCCTGCGTCTGCCACGCGTTGATCAACGCGCCTTGGAACAAACGAACGACTACCATCGCCGCGGCGTAGACCAATCCGCGCAGCATCCAGGACCTCATGGGCAATCAGCGTAGCGAGTACCGTCAAGGGTCGTGACACATTCTCAGCGCCGGGACCACCTGAAGGCGCAAATCGGGGCCGTTGGACTGGACGCGATGCTGGTCAGCGACCTGCACAACGTGCGTTACCTGTCCGGTTTCACCGGATCCAACGGCGCGTTGCTGGTGTTCGCCGACGATCGCGACCCGGTGCTGGCCACCGACGGCCGATATCGCACCCAGGCCGCCGAGCAGGCGCCGGGGCTCGAGATCGCCATCGAGCGGGCCCTCGGGCGGCATCTGGTCGGCCGGGCCGCCGAGGGCGGCGTGGCGAGGCTGGGCTTCGAAAGCAACGTGGTGACCGTCGACGCCTTCGACGTCCTGACCGGCGAGCTCGGCGAACGCAACGCGGACACCGAGCTGGTGCGGGCCGCGGGAACCGTCGAGGCGCTGCGCGAGGTCAAGGACGACGGCGAGGTGGCGCTGCTGCGACTGGCCTGCGAGGCGGCCGACGCCGCGCTCGCGGAGCTGGTGGAGCGCGGGGGCCTGCGGCCCGGGCGAACCGAGCGCGAGGTGAGCCGGGAGCTGGAGGCCCTCATGCTCGACCACGGCGCCGATGCGATCTCGTTCGAGACCATCGTGGCCGCCGGCGCGAATTCGGCGATCCCGCATCACCGCCCCACCGACGCGCCGCTGGCGGCGGGCGACTTCGTCAAGATCGACTTCGGCGCGCTGGTGGCCGGCTATCACTCCGACATGACCCGCACCTTCGTGCTCGGCAAGCCGGCCGATTGGCAACTGGAGATCTATCAGCTGGTCGCCGATGCGCAGCGGGCCGGCCGGGAGGCGCTGCGGCCGGGTGCGAGCCTGCGCGATGTCGACGGCGCCGCGCGGCAGATGATCGTCGACGCGGGTTACGGCGAGCAGTTCGGCCACGGGCTGGGGCACGGGGTGGGGTTGCAGATCCACGAGGCGCCGGGAATCGGGGCCACCTCCACCGGCACCCTGCTGGCGGGTTCGGTGGTGACCGTCGAGCCGGGCGTCTACCTCCCCGGTCGCGGCGGCGTGCGCATCGAGGACACGCTGGTCGTGCCCGACGAAGCGGGCGCAACGCGCGGGCAGGCACCGGAACTGCTGACCAGGTTCCCCAAGGGGCTTGCCGTTCTCGACTAGGCAAACTGGGCATTTGGCGGACCGGCGTCCGGGGGTAGAGTCGGGGGGCGTGAGCGGGGTGGAGCCAATCGAACGTGGTTGGGCGCGCCTGCGGGACTTCCGGTGGGACATCCACGCCCAGCCCTTACGGGAGATGCGGCTCGAGATCGACATCGTGTATTTCACCGTCCCCGTGCCGTTCACCGGCGGTCGAGGCCTGAGCGTTCCCTTCTTGACGATGATCAAGCGGATGCCCCCTTCGGCCACCAAGCCGGACGAGGCCGGCCCGTAGCGCGTGCGGCGGGCTTCCCGCCGGTCCCGGGCCACCCGACCCGCGGGTCCCGGCCGCGACGCGACTTAGACTGACGGACACATTGCAGACAGCCGGAGAACGGCTGTTCATTCCCTAGGAGAGACACCGAACCGTGGCAAGCACCGCCGATTTCAAGAACGGACTGGTGCTGGTGATCGACGGCCAGCTGTGGCAGATCGTCGAGTTCCAGCACGTCAAACCCGGCAAGGGGCCGGCCTTCGTGCGCACCAAGCTGAAAAATGTGCTGTCGGGCAAGGTCGTCGACAAGACCTACAACGCCGGCGTGAAGGTGGAGACCGCCACCGTCGACCGGCGCGACACCACCTATCTCTACCGCGACGGCTCGGACTTCGTGTTCATGGACAGTCAGGACTACGAGCAGCATCCGCTGCCGGAGTCGCTGGTCGGCGACGCCGCCCGGTTCCTGCTGGAGGGCCTGCCGGTGCAGGTGGCGTTCCACAACGGTGCGCCGCTCTACATCGAACTGCCGGTGTCGGTCGAGATGGAGGTCACCCACACCGAGCCGGGCCTGCAGGGTGACCGGTCCAGCGCCGGCACCAAACCCGCCACCGTGGAGACCGGGGCCGAAATCCAGGTGCCGCTGTTCATCAACACCGGCGACAAGCTGAAGGTGGATACGCGCGACGGCAGCTACCTGGGACGCGTCAACGCGTGAGCAGGCCCGTCAGGGGACGCCACCAGGCCCGCAAGCGCGCCGTCGACCTGCTGTTCGAGGCCGAGGCCCGCGGACTGGGCGCGGCCGAGGTGGTCGACGTGCGGGCCGCGCTGGCCGAGACCAACCCCGACGTGGCGCCGCTGCAGCCCTACACGGTCGCGGCCGCCCGGGGGGTCGGCGAGCACGCCGCCCACATCGACGACCTGATCAGCTCGCACCTGCAGGGCTGGACGCTGGACCGGCTGCCCGCCGTCGATCGCGCGATCCTGCGAGTCGCCGTGTGGGAGCTGCTCTACGCCGACGACGTCCCGGAGCCGGTCGCCGTGGACGAGGCCGTGCAGCTGGCCAAGGAGCTGTCCACCGACGACTCGCCCGGCTTCGTCAACGGCGTGCTGGGCCAGGTCATGCTGGTGACGCCGCAGATCCGGGCCGCCGCCGCGGCGGTCCGGTCCGCGCCCGCCGCCGGGCCGGAGAACGAGGGCCCCGACGGGTGACCCGGCTGGAGCTGCGCGTCGTCGTCGCGGGATTGTTGGCCGCGACGGTGGTGCTGGGCGCCGTCGTGTGCGCCGCCTTCGGCTGGACGATCGTCGCGTCCGCGCTGTCCATCTACGCGCTCGGTGTGGGCGCCTGGCTCTATCACTGCGTCGAGCGCCTGATCGTGGCGCGGCGCATCAGCACCGTCCGCTCGGCCGCCAGGCCACTGCAGCCGCTGCTGCCGGTGATGGCCGCGCTCATGGGTCTGACCCAGTCGGTGGTCAGGTCCCTGACCGACGTCACCGAGCTGCCGGCCCGGCGCTGGGATCTGCCGGTGCTGCGCTGGGTGGACGGCACCCGGGCGAATCGGCGCGTCGTGGACGCCGACGACGAGCTGGACGGCTGAGGAGCGCTCACGCGAAACGAGCACGCGGGAGCCGCGGCGGGGTGAGAATACAAGTCGCACAGAAGAACAGGTGAGGTCATGACTCGATACACCACCCAGCCGCGACGACTCCGCGTCTCCGCGCTGGCGGCGGTGGCCAACCCGTCCTACGCCCGCGTCGACACCTGGAACCTGCTCGACGATGCGTGCCGCCACCTCGCCGAGGTCGACCTGGCCGGCCTCGACAAGACCCACGACGTGGCCCGGGTGAAACGCCTGATGGACCGCATCGCCGCCTACGAGCGGTACTGGCTGTACCCCGGGGCGCAGAACCTGGCGGTCTTCCGTGCGCACCTCGAGAGCCTGTCCACGGTGCGGCTCACCGAAGAGGTGTCCATGGCCGTGCGGCTGTTGAGTGAATACGGCGACCGCGCAGGCCTTTTCGACACCTCCGCGCCGCTGGCCGATCAGGAGCTGGTGGCCCAGGCCAAACAGCAGCAGTTCTACACCGTGTTGCTCGCCGACGACGCGCCCGCGACGGCCCCCGACTGCCTGGCCGAATGCCTGCGGACCCTGCGCAACCCGTCCGACGACGTGCAGTTCGAGATCCTGGTGGTGCCCAGCGTCGAAGACGCCATCACCGCGGTCGCGCTGAACGGGGAGATCCAGGCCGCGATCATCCGCGATGACCTGCCCCTGCGGTCCCGCGACCGGCTGCCGCTGATGAACACGCTGCTGGGGCCGAACGAGGACGCGGGCGACGTCATCCCCGACCGCGCCAACGACTGGGTGGAGTGCGGCGAGTGGATCCGCGAGCTGCGGCCCCACATCGACCTGTACCTGCTGACCGACGAGTCGATCGCGGCGGGCGACGACACCGAGCCCGACGTCTACGACCGGACGTTCTACCGGCTCAACGACGTCACCGACCTGCACAGCACGGTGCTCGCCGGGCTGCGGAACCGTTACAGCACACCGTTTTTCGATGCGCTGCGGGCGTATGCGGCGGCACCGGTGGGCCAATTCCACGCGCTGCCCGTCGCGCGCGGCGCCAGCATCTTCAACTCGAAGTCGTTGCAGGACATGGGGGAGTTCTACGGCCGCAACATCTTCATGGCCGAGACGTCGACCACGTCCGGCGGCCTGGACTCGCTGCT
The DNA here is from genome assembly GCF_002102155.1 of Mycobacterium europaeum. Classification (GTDB taxonomy): domain Bacteria; phylum Actinomycetota; class Actinomycetes; order Mycobacteriales; family Mycobacteriaceae; genus Mycobacterium; species Mycobacterium europaeum. Next base: position 43,116 of record NZ_LQOU01000003.1, on the reverse strand, counting down.
CGACCCGCACGGCAACATCAAGAAGGCGATGGACAAGGCCGCGCACACCTGGAACTCCGACCACTCGTATTTCGTCACCAACGGGACCTCCACCGCCAACAAGATCGTCGTGCAGTCCCTGACCCGCCCGGGCGACATCGTGCTGATCGACCGCAATTGCCACAAGTCGCACCACTACGGGCTGGTGCTCGCCGGCGCGTACCCGCTGTATCTGGACGCGTATCCGTTGCCGCAGTTCGCGATCTACGGGGCGGTGTCGCTGCGCACGATCAAGCAGACACTGCTGGACCTGGACGCGGCCGGCCAGCTGGACCGGGTGCGCATGCTGCTGCTGACCAACTGCACCTTCGACGGCGTGGTGTACAACCCGCTGCAGGTCATGCAGGAGGTGCTGGCGATCAAGCCGGACATCTGCTTCCTGTGGGACGAGGCGTGGTACGCGTTCGCCACGGCCGTGCCGTGGGCCCGGCAGCGCACGGCGATGGTGGCGGCCGAGCGCCTCGAGCAGATGCTGGCATCGCCGGAATACGCCGCGCAGTACCGGGATTGGGCGGCCGAAATGGAACGGGTGCAAAAAGAGGGGGACCGGTCGGAGTGGGTCGACCGCCGGCTGTTGCCCGACCCCGCCCGCGCGCGGGTCCGCGTGTACGCGACGCATTCGACGCACAAGTCGCTGTCCGCGCTTCGGCAGGCGTCCATGATCCACGTCCGCGACCAGGACTTCAACGCCCTGACCCGCGACGCGTTCGGTGAGGCGTTCCTGACCCACACCTCGACCTCACCGAACCAGCAACTGCTGGCGTCGCTGGACTTGGCCCGCCGGCAGGTCGACATCGAGGGTTTTCAGCTGGTCCGGCAGACCTACGACATGGCGCTGGTCTTCCGCCATCGGGTGCGTCGAGACCGGTTGATCAGCAAGTGGTTTCGCATCCTCGACGAGTCGGATCTGGTGCCCGAGGAGTTCCGGGCGTCGTCGGTGAGTTCCTACCGCGAGGTCCGCCAGGGCGCGCTGGCCGAGTGGAACGAGGCGTGGCGGTCCGATCAGTTCGTGCTGGACGCGACGCGGGTGACCCTGTTCGTCGGCAAGACGGGGATGAACGGCTACGACTTCCGCGAGAAGATCCTGATGGAGCGATTCGGCATCCAGATCAACAAGACGTCGATCAACAGCGTGCTGCTGATCTTCACCATCGGTGTCACGTGGTCGAGCGTGCATTATCTGCTCGATGTCTTGCGCAGGGTGGCAACCGATTTCGACCGTGCCGAAAGCGCGGCCAGCGTCGCCGACCGGGCGCTGCACCAGCGGCATGTCGAGGAGATCACCCAGGACCTGCCGCACCTTCCCGACTTCAGCGAGTTCGACGTCGCCTTCCGGCCGGTCGACGCGTGCATCTTCGGCGACATGCGGTCGGCCTTCTACGCCGGATACGAGGAGTCCGACCGCGAGCATGTCCTGATCGGCATGGCGGGGCGGCGGTTGGCCGAAGGCAAGACGCTGGTGTCCACCACGTTCGTGGTGCCCTACCCGCCCGGCTTTCCGGTGCTGGTCCCCGGTCAGGTGGTGTCCAAGGAGATCATCTACTTCCTGGCCCAGCTCGACGTCAAAGAGATCCACGGCTACAACCCCGACCTGGGGCTCTCGGTGTTCACCGAGGCGGCGCTGGCGCGGATGGAGGCGCAGCGCAGCGCGGCGACGGCCGCGGTCGGTTCGGCGTTCCCGGCCTTCGAGCTGCCCTCGGACGCCTCGGGACTCAACGGCGCGCTCAACGGCAACAGTGCCGCGCAAGCCGTCAGCGAAGACGCCTGAGCCTAATGCCCCGGTTGGGCCGAGACTTGTGGTTGCGGCCGGCCGAGTTCGCCCCGCCGGATCCCTCGCTGGATCTCGTCGCTGCGGGCGGTGCTGCCGGCTCGAGCCGTCTCCGGACAGCTGCAGCTGAGGGTGTTGAAAGGGCTCGGGTCGGCGCCGGCCGGCGCCGCCCCCACCAGCCCGGAGCCCAGGACGATGGCGAGATAGGCCAGCATTCGTGTGGTCGCGCGGTTGTTGCGGCGCGCAAGGCGTGCAGTACCTGACATGACGAGGTCAGCCTAGGAGGGGGTCGCTGAGAGGCCGCTGAGAAGCGCGCTGAGCTCGGTGTTTCCCGGGGGGCGGCCCTGCAGAATCGGAGGTATGCAGCTGCCTCGCCTCCCGCACTGGGGCATCCCCGCCCGCTCGGCCGCGGTGTCGGCGGCCGTCGTGCTCTGCGCGCTCGCCATCGCCGGCGCGGGACTGGACGCGTTCCTGTATCGGTCCCTGCTGACGGGCGTCGATTACGCCTCCGCCGAGAGAGTGCGCGACCTGAAAAAGGCGCTGCAGTCCGATCCGCCGGCCGGCCTCGACAGCTCGCTGTTGACCACCGACCAACGCGTGGTCGCCGTTCAAGTGATCGCCCCGGACGGTCAGGTGGTGAAGCGGTCACGCTCGGCGCCCACCACGCCGCTCGTTCCGGTCGGCGAGTTCGGCTTCGAGCTGCGTCGCGGATTGTCCGACGACGCGGTGGCCGGTGACGACATGCGCGTCAGCGGTCAACGGGTCGCGACCCCGTCCGGCGACTACACGGTGCTGGTGGGGGGCGGTAGCCGCGCGGTCGAGGCCACCGCGCGGACCGTCGCCCTGCTGCTGGCGTGCGGCGCGCCGGTCGTCATCGCCGGGGCCGCGGCCGCGACGTTCTGGCTGGTTCGCCGGTCGCTGCGATCCGTGGACGCGATCCGCGCGCACGTGGCCGAAATCTCGGCATCGGATCTGGCCGAACGGGTTCCGGTGCCGGAGGGCCGCGACGAGATCGCCGCGCTGGCGGTCACCATGAACCAGATGCTGTCCCGCATCGAAGCCGGCCACCGTGCGCAACAACGCTTTGTCGGCGACGCGTCACATGAGCTGCGCAGCCCGCTGGCCACCATCATCTCCGGACTGGAGGTCGCCGAGGCCCATCCCGATCTGCTGGACGCGGAGCTGGCGGTCCACACCCTGCTGCCCGAGGCGCAACGCATGCGGACGCTGGTCGAAGATCTGCTGCTGCTGGCCCGGGCCGACGAACAGAGCCTGCTGCGGCGCAAGGAAGAACTGGCTCTCGATGACGTCGCCGCCGTCGAGGCCGCCCGCGCGCGCCGCGAGGCGGACTGCGCAATCGACACCGACCTGTGCCCGGTGCGTTGCACCGGCGACCCGGTGGCCCTCTCGCGGATGATCCGCAACCTCGTGGAAAACGCCGTCCGCCATGCCACGTCGCGGGTTGTCCTCGGGGTCGGCAGCCGCGACGGCACGGCGATCATCACCGTCGGCGACGACGGCCCCGGAATCGCTCCGGGCGACCGGACCCGGGTGTTCGAACGCTTCGTGCGGCTGGATTCCGACCGTGCCCGCAGCGGCGGGGGAGCCGGCCTTGGCCTGGCGATCGTCGCCGAGGTGGCCGCCGCTCACGGCGGCACGGTCACCATCGACGACCGGGAGGGGGGCGGGACCCGGGTGATCGTGTCCCTGCCGCACCGCGACCCTCAGCACAACAGTCGGTAGCCGACGCCGCGGATCGTTTCGATGGTGTTGGTGCCGAACGGCAGATCGATCTTGCGACGCAGATATCCCACGTAAACCTCGACCACGTTGTCGGGGCCGTAGTAGTGCGCATCCCACACGTTGCGCAGGATTTCGGCCTTGGTCACCACCATGTCCTTGTTGCGCATCAGGAATTCGAGCACCCCGAACTCCCTGGGCGTCAACATGATCGGAGTGGAGTCGCGTCGGACGGTGTGGCGCGCGGGGTCCAGCACCAGCGATCCGGCGGTCAGCACCGCCGGTCGCTCCGGCACGCCGCGACGCACCAGCGCACGCAGTCGCGCCACAAGCACCCGAAACGAGAACGGCTTGGTCAGGTAGTCGTCGGCGCCCAGCTCGAACGCGTCTGTCTCGTCGTACTCGCCGTCCTTGGCGGTCAGCATGAGCACCGGTGTCCACACGTTGCGCGCCCGCATCCGGCGCAGCACCTCGTATCCGCTCTGGCCGGGGAGCATGATGTCGAGGACCACCACGTCGAAGCTGTTCTCGATGGCCTCCCGCAGGCCGTCGACGCCGGTGCCGACGTTCACCACGACGAACCCCTCGGCCTGCAGGCCCCGGGCGAGGGTCGCCGACAGCCGCGCTTCGTCCTCGACGAGAAGTACCCTCATGTCGTCACGCTTCGTGGTGGGCCGCGCCGGGGTGGCGCCCCGGACGCTGGGGGAGGACGACGAGCAGGGCCACGATGATCGCGGCGATCACCGCCGACGCCAGCGGGCGGCTCAGGGCCAGGCCGCCGTCGGCGACCGGCTTGTCGATGAAGTCGCCCACCGTCGCGCCCAACGGACGGGTCAAGATGAACGCGACCCAGAACAGCACCACCCGCGAGACCGACGTCCAGTAGTAGAGCGCCACGACCGCGGCCAGGCCGGCCGCGAACACCAGCGCGCCGCGCTCGTAACCGAAGTCGCGGGTGTCGGCGAGCCAATCGCCGAGCGCGGTGCCCAGGGTCTGCGAGAAAGTGATTGTCGCCCAATAGAACGCCTCCACTTTCGGCGTGGAGACGGTGGTGACCGACACGGTGCCCTGCGACCAGCGCCACAGGCCCAGGGTGGCCAGCAGGCACGCCAACAGCAGCAGCGACCCGCCGGTGTAGCCGATGCCCAGCGAACGGTCGGCGAAGTCGGCCAGCGTCGTGCCGAACGTCGTCGAGGCCACGATCGTCGCCCAGTACAGCGCCGCGTGGAAGCGCTTGGCGAAGATCTGCGCGGCAACCAGCACGACCAGCGCGACGCCGAACAGCGCGACCCCCGCCGCGTAGCCCCAGTTCAGTGTCATCGTGACGGTGTCGCCGCCCGTCTCGCCCAGCGTGGTGGCGAAGACCTTGATGATCCAGAAGCCCAGGGTGACCGCGGGCACCTTGGTCAGCGCCTGCCGCGAAACGTCGGTCATCCCCAGTCAACTTCCGGTGTCGTCGTTGGTGCTTTTCCAGGGTAGCCGCGCTGAGAAAACGCTGAGTGCGCGCATGAGGGAGCGCTGTGTTCGCGCTGTGAATCACGGAGTCGCATAGCGACTCGGCTGTTTCGCTAATCCCAAGGCGCAGAACGGATTCCGCTGATGAACCGCTTGGGCCGGGGCGTCAACTCTGAGTATCGGTTATCAATCGCCTTAGGATCCAATACGTTACGGTGCTCGCGGCGACAACCGCCCGGGCGAACGTCGTGTCACCATGGATTTCATGTCTCGGGAAGCCGGCAGCGTCGGTCGACTCGGCGCGGGGGCGCGGTGGTCGGTCATGGTCGTCTCCCTGGGGGTGGCGGCGACGTCGTTCCTCTTCATCAATGGCGTCGCGTTCCTGATCCCGTCGCTGCAGGCGGGCCGCGGCATCCCGTTGGCCGAGGCCGGCCTGGTGTCGTCCATGCCGAGTTGGGGCATGGTGGTGACGCTGGTGCTGTGGGGCTGGGTGTTGGACCGCGTCGGTGAGCGGGTCGTGCTGACGGTCGGTTCGGCGCTCACGGCGGCGGCGGCCTGTGCGGCGGCGTCGGCCCACTCGATGCTGGCCGTCAGCGTCTTCTTGGTCCTCGGCGGGATGGCGGCGGCCAGCTGCAACACCGCCGGCGGGCGGCTGGTGTCCGCGTGGTTCCCGTCGCACCAGCGGGGCCTGGCGATGGGCATTCGTCAGACCGCGCAGCCATTGGGCATCGCCCTGGGCGCGTTGGTGATACCGGAGCTGGCCGAGCGCGGCCCACGTTCGGGTCTGATGTTCCTCGCGCTCATGTGCACGGTGGCCGCGGTCGCCAGCGCGCTGGGGATCGTCGATCCGCCCCGGAAATCGCGCAAGGCGGCCACCGACGCCGAACTGGCCAGCCCCTATCGAGGGTCGTCCGTACTGTGGCGACTTCACGCGGTGAGCGCGCTGCTGATGATGCCGCAGACGGTGACCGTGACGTTCATGCTCGTGTGGCTGATCAATCGGCAGGGCTGGTCGCTGGCCGCCGCCGGCGGCCTGGTGATGGTGTGTCAGCTGCTGGGGGCGGCGGGCCGTGTCGCGGTCGGGCGCTGGTCGGATCGCGTCGGCTCGCGGATGCGGCCCCTCCGCGCCGTAGCCGCCGCCGCCGCGCTGAGCCTGTTCCTGCTGGCCTTCACCGACGGCGCCGGTTCACGCTTCGACGTGGTGCTCATGGTCGTCATCTCGGTGATCGCGGTGCTCGACAACGGGCTCGAGGCCACGGCGATCACCGAGTTCGCCGGGCCGTTCTGGAGCGGTCGCGCGTTGGGCCTGCAGAACACCGCGCAACGGCTGATGGCCGCCGCCGGGCCGCCCCTCTTCGGTGCGCTGATCGCGGCCGCCGCGTACCCGCCGGCGTGGGCGCTGTGCGCGTTGTTCCCGCTGGCGGCCGTGCCGCTGGTGCCCTCCTCCGCACGGAACCCGGGCGCGCCGGACGGTGCCGGGTCACCGGGAGCCGGGCGTGACCGCGAGGTGATCGGCGTTTCGTGATCGCGCGCAGGGCGCCGGACCCGGCCCGGTGGCCGGCGATCCGGGTGCGCTCGATCAGCGCAGGATCCTGGCGTACAGCAGGCTGTCCTGCGGCTCGGAGCCGACGTTGGGGTAGACGGCGTGGCGGGCCAGTCGTCCCTCCAGCACGAAACCGGCGCGCTCCAGCAGCCTGGCCGAGCGCTCGTTGTCGACGCTGCAGGTGGCCCACACCCGATACACCGCCCGGTCGCTGTCGAGCGTGGCCAGCAGCATGTCGAGCACGTCGGCCATCAAACCCTTCCCCCACCACCGACGGCTCAGGCAGTAACCGATCTCGACCGAGTGCGGCGCCGCCCGCCGGCAGCTGGCCAGCCCGACGACCTCGCCGCTGTGCCGCAACTCGATCACCCAGGTCCGCTCGTCGGGGGTGGCGTTGAGCTTCTCGGTGATCACCCGCCGCGTCGCCGCGACGTCGGGATGCGGCGCCCACATCAGATACTTGGTGACCTCGGGGTCGCGGGCGACGCGCTGAAACAGGGCGCCCGCGTCGTCGAGCACGGGCCGGCGCAGCACCAGCCGGGGCCCGGTGATCCGGTCGGGTGGGTAATCGGCCACGGTGCTAGAGGCCGAGCGCCTGATACGTGCGGCGAACGAATTTCGGTTGTACCGATTGGAGTTTCGCCAGCGAGGTGTTGCCGGCGACGGCCGCGGCCACGTCGGCGGACATGTCGGGCAGGTTCTGCACCAGATAGAGCAGAACCAGGTCGGCGGTCGGGTCGGCCTGCCACCACGTCCCGTAGGCGCCGGGCCAGCTGAAGGTCCCGACGCCGCCCGGGCCGAACAGCGGCGCGCTCCGGGCCGGATCGGTCACCACCGACAGGTTCAGCCCGAAGCCGCGGCCCACCCAGTACGGCGCCCCCAGGAAGTTGTGGCGTTTCTGTTCGTCGGTCAGCCGGTCGGTTCGCATCAGGCGGGCGGACTCGGCTGACAACACCTGCACACCGTCGATTGTTCCTTCACCGAGCAGCATCCGCACGAACCGCAGGTAGTCGTCGGCGGTCGACCACAGGCCCCCGCCCGCGTTGGGGAAGGAGGGCGGCTTGATGTGCGGCGGACCCATCACGTCGTGGTGCAGTTGGCCCCGCTCGTCGAGCCGATACATGGTCGCGGCGCGGCGCCGCGCCTCGGGGGAGACGAAGAACCCGCTGTCACGCATGCCGACCGGGCCGAGCACCCGCTCGTCGAGAACCTGGTGGAACGGCTTGCCCTCGATGCGCGACGCGATGACGCCCAGCAGGTCGATCGAATGGCTGTAGGTGAGCCGGTCGCCCGGCTGATGCACCAGCGGCAGTTTGGCCAGCCCGGCCAGCCAGGCGTCCGGGCCCTGATTGAACGGCAGCCGCATGTAGGCCTTGGCGATCGGCCCGGACACCGAGAAGCTGTAGGCCAGGCCGCTGGTGTGGGTGAGCAGGTCCTCGATCAGGATGGCGCGCCGGGCCGGATGCGTCCGGTCCAGCGGGCCGTGCGGCTCGTCGAGCACCCGCAGATCGGCCAGCTCGGGGACCCAGCGCACGATGGGGTCTTTCAGCGTCAGCTTGTCCTCGTCGACCAGGCTCATCACCGCGGCGACGGTGACCGGCTTGGTCATCGAGGCGATCCGGAACAGCGTGTCCCGCTGCATCGGCAGGCCGGCGTCCACATCGCGATGGCCGATTTCGTTGACCTGCAGCACTTCTCCGCGCTGCCAGACCATCGTGACCGCGCCGGCGAGCATGCCGGCGTCGCACACTTCGCGGATGGAGGCCGCGTTGGCGTCGAGATTCACCCGAATCACGTTAGCGTCGGGCCCGGGGCGCACCGACGTCACACTAGGACTCTCGCCCCTCCAGCGCCTGGTTCACCGTGGGATAGAGGTCGATGACCTCGTCGAGGCCCACGATGTGCAGCGGCCGGCTGGTGGCCGAGCCGTCGGCGGCCACCCGCAGCGACGTCGGGCTGTCCTGGGTCAGGCGATGCACCTCGACCAGCACGGTGATGCCCGCCGAGGACAGGAAATCCACCTCGGTGAGGTCGATGACGAGCACGGCCGGCGTACCGGACAGGGCGACGTCGATGTGCGTGGCGAGCGAGGGCGCGGTGATGATGTCCACGACGCCGCTGACCTCCAGGATCACCGCCTCACCGGCGTCGCGGCGGTTGACCCAAAACTCCTCGCTCATGACGATCCGAACCGTATCGCCTTCTCAACACGGCCGGTTAACCGGCCCGTCACCCGCCGGTCGCGGCGGCCGGCGGAGTCAGGGGCCCGCGACGTGGGGATCGGTGCACCGGGGCCGAAATTTCATGACGGTTTCGGTTGGGCAAAGGTACGGCAGCTTACCCGCGGGGCGCGGGCCGACATCCCCGGTCCGGTTCTAGTGTTGGCTGCTATGGCTGGACTGAAGAATCACGTGAAGCGCTGGCACACAGCGCTTCACGTAGCGGCCTCGGCGTCGGCGGTTGCCCTCGTCGGGCTGGCGGTCGCCCCCGCGGCTCATGCGGCCGCGGCCACGGCGACGTTGACGGTCGAACATACCTGGCAGACCGGCTTCATCGCCCGCTTCACCGTCACCAACCCGAACATGGTGCCGCTACCCGATTGGAAGCTCGAATTCGACATGCCGGCCGGACAGTCCGTCGTGCACAGCTGGAACAGCACCGTCACCCAATCCGGCACGCACTTTGTGGTCACCCCGGCGAATTGGAACCGCGTCATCGCGCCCGGGGGTTCGGCCACGGGTGGCTTCCGGGGCGTGCTGAGCGGTACCTATTCGCCACCGTCGAATTGCGTGCTCAACGGGCAGTATCGCTGCGCCTAGCGGCGACCGCGCTGGGCGCGGACGTACCAGAACGCCATCTCGACCTGTGCGCCGTCCACCTCCCGGCGCATCGTGGCGGGCTCCAGTGCCTCGATGTCCCACCCCGTGCCGCCCAGGACGTCGCGCAGCGTCTGCTCGGAGACCGCGGGCCGGGGCCAGCGCTCGTCGGTGGCGTTCGCGTCGGAGAAGCAGCTGATCAACAGCGTGGCGCCCGGCCTGGTCGCGCGGTGCACCGCGGCGGCGTAGCTGCGCTTGCCCTCGTCGTCGAGGCAGTGGAACATGCCGCTGTCGATGACGGTGTCGAACGCGCCGGTGTAGCCCGCCAGCTCGGTGGAGTCGGCGACCGCGAACGTGATGTCCACGCCGGCGTCGGCGGCCCGGCGCCCGGCGGTGATCAGCGCGGTGGGGGAGATGTCCAGGCCGGTCACCTCGAACCCGTTCTGCGCCAGGTAGATGGCGTTGTCGCCGAGCCCGCAGCCGATGTCGAGGACGTCACCGTGGACCCAGCCCCCGCCATGCCACGCGATGACATTGTCCTTGGGCGCCTTGGTGTCCCACGGCGGTGTCGTCATCGGCGGGATGCCTTCGCCGGGGCTCTCGCCGCGGTAGAGCGCGTCGAAGTCCATTCGCTGCAGTCCGGAGAAGCCTGAGCCGGTCATGTCCGCCAGGGTAGTGCCGCGTCCGCCCAAGCCGGGACGCGTGGGACGCGTGTGGCGCGCCGGGTGATCCCGCGCGGTGGCGGTCGTGCCTCGCGCCGCCCTCCGGCGAAGAAGTGCTACGCTGCCGGGCAGTCGACATCCTTTAACGATCCGTCCGGCGAGGCGGAGAAGGAGGTCAGGGTTTCGCATGGGTGCAACGGGTGACACCGGCACCGGCCGCGAGTTGATGTCGGCGGCCGACGTGAGTCGCACCATTTCCCGTATCGCGCATCAGATCATCGAAAAGACCGCGCTGGACGGCCCCGACGCGCCGCGGGTGGTGCTGCTGGGCATCCCGACCCGCGGCGTGATCCTCGCCGAGCGGCTGGCCACCAACATCGCCGAATACAGCGGAGTCGACGTCGGACACGGCGCCCTCGACATCACCCTGTATCGCGACGACCTGATGCAGAAGCCGCCGCGACCGCTGGAGGTCACCTCGATCCCGGCCGGCGGCATCGACGACGCGCTGGTGATCCTCATCGACGACGTGCTGTATTCCGGGCGTTCGGTCCGCTCGGCGCTGGACGCCCTGCGCGACGTGGGCCGCCCGCGGGTGGTGCAGTTGGCGGTGCTGGTCGACCGCGGCCACCGCGAACTGCCGCTGCGCGCCGACTACGTCGGCAAGAACGTGCCCACCTCCCGCACCGAGAGCGTGCACGTGCTGCTGAGCGAGCAGGACGGGCGCGACGCGGTGGTGATCTCGCGATGACGCGTCACCTGCTGGCCGCCGGCGATCTCAGCCGCGACGAGGCCACCGCCATCCTCGACGACGCGGACCGGTTCGCCGAGGCGCTGGTGGGCCGCGAGGTCAAGAAGCTGCCGACCCTGCGCGGGCGCACCGTGATCACGATGTTCTACGAGAACTCCACCCGCACCCGGGTGTCGTTCGAGGTGGCCGGCAAGTGGATGAGCGCCGACGTGATCAACGTCAGCGCCGCCGGATCCTCGGTGGGCAAGGGCGAATCGCTGCGCGACACCGCGTTGACGCTGCGCGCGGCCGGCGCCGACGCGCTGATCATCCGGCATCCGGCCTCCGGCGCGGCCCATCTGTTGGCCGACTGGACGTGCGCCGACAACGATTCCGGCCCCTCGGTGATCAACGCCGGCGACGGCACGCACGAGCACCCGACGCAGGCGCTGCTGGACGCCCTGACCATCCGCCAGCGCCTCGGCGGGATCGAGGGCCGGCGCGTCGTGATCGTCGGCGACATCCTGCACAGCCGGGTCGCCCGCTCCAATGTCATGCTGCTGAACACCCTGGGCGCGGAGGTGGTGCTGGTCGCGCCCCCGACGCTGTTGCCCGCCGGGGTCGACGGCTGGCCGGTCACCGTCTCCGGCGACTTCGACGCCGAGCTGCCCGCCGCCGACGCGGTGCTGATGCTGCGGGTGCAGGCCGAGCGGATGAACGGCGGTTTCTTCCCGTCGGTGCGCGAATACTCCTCCCGCTTCGGGCTTTCCGATCGCCGCCAGGCCATGCTGCCCGGCCACGCCGTGGTGCTGCACCCCGGTCCGATGCTGCGCGGCATGGAGATCGCGTCGTCGGTGGCCGACTCGTCGCAATCGGCTGTGCTGCAACAGGTTGCCAACGGTGTGCACGTGCGGATGGCGGTGCTGTTCCACGTGCTGGTGGGCGCGGAATCCGCCGGGAAAGAGGGGGCGGCGTGAGCGTGCTGATCCGCGGGGTCCGGTTGTACGGCGAGGGCGACCGGGTCGACGTGCTGGTCGATGACGGCCAGATCGCCGGCATCGGGCCCACGATCGCGATTCCCGACACGGCCGAGGTCATCGACGCCACCGGGCAGGTGCTGCTGCCCGGCTTCGTCGACCTGCACACCCACCTGCGCGAGCCCGGCCGCGAATACGCCGAGGACATCGAAACCGGCTCGGCCGCAGCGGCGTTGGGCGGGTACACCGCCGTGTTCGCGATGGCCAACACCAACCCGGTCGCCGACAGCCCGGTGGTCACCGACCACGTCTGGCACCGCGGCCAGCAGGTCGGCCTGGTCGACGTCCACCCCGTCGGCGCCGTCACCGTCGGGTTGGCCGGTACCGAGCTCACCGAGATGGGCATGATGGCGGCCGGCGCCGCGCAGGTCCGGATGTTCTCCGACGACGGCAGCTGCGTGCACGACCCGCTGGTGATGCGCCGCGCGCTCGAATACGCCACGGGCCTGGGGGTGCTGATCGCCCAGCACGCCGAGGAACCACGGCTGACCGTCGGCGCGGTCGCCCACGAGGGACCCGCCGCCGCCCGGCTCGGCCTCGCGGGATGGCCGCGGGCCGCCGAGGAGTCGATCGTCGCGCGGGACGCGCTGCTGGCCCGCGATGCGGGCGCCCGCGTCCACATCTGCCACGCCTCCACCGCGGGCACCGTCGAGCTGTTGAAATGGGCTAAGGGACAAGGGATCTCGATCACCGCCGAGGTCACCCCGCACCACCTGCTGCTCGACGACAGCAGGCTCGCCGGCTACGACGGCCGCAATCGCGTCAACCCGCCGCTGCGCGAGGCCGCCGACGCGGTCGCGTTGCGCCAGGCCCTGGCCGACGGCGTGATCGACTGTGTGGCCACCGACCACGCCCCGCACGCCGAGCACGAGAAGTGCGTGGAGTTCGCCGCGGCGCGTCCCGGCATGCTGGGCCTGCAGACCGCACTGTCGGTGGTGGTGCGGACCATGGTGGAGCCCGGGCTGCTGACGTGGCGGGGCGTCGCCCGCGTGATGAGCGAAAACCCGGCGCGCATCGTCGGGCTGCCCGACCAGGGCCGCCCGCTGGAGGTGGGTGAGCCGGCCAACCTGACGGTGGTGGACCCCGACGCCGCCTGGACCGTCGCCGGGTCCGAGCTGGCCAGCCGGTCGGCCAACACGCCCTTCGAGTCGATGGCGCTGCCCGCCACCGTGACGGCCACCCTGCTGCGCGGGAAGGTCACCGCTCGAGACGGGAAGTGCCCGGCATGAATTCCGGCACGCTGGTGGGGTCGCTCATCTTCGCGGCCGTGCTGGTGGTGGTGATCGCGGTGGTGATCCAGCTGATGATGCGCAGCTGGCGGCGGCGCTCGCAACGGCAGTCCGAACTGATCGGCCGGCTGCCCGACGCGCCCGACCAGGTGGGCGCGGCGACGACCACCACCCAAGGCCACTATTGCGGTTCGATGATGGCCCCGGGCTGGAGCGAGCGGATCGCCGTCGGCGATCTGGGTTACCGCAGCAAAGCGGTGCTGACCCGCTATGCGAGCGGAATCATGGTGGAACGCCTACGCGCCCAACCGCTTTGGATTCCACGCGATTCGATCATTCACATCCGCATGGAGCGCGGCATGGGAGGCCGGCCCGCGGCCCGGATCGGGATTCTGGCGATTCGGTGGCGGCTGCCGTCGGGAGTCGAGATCGACACCGGCTTCCGGGCCAACCACCGTGATGACTACACCGAGTGGCTGAAAGAGGAAGCAGCGTGACCGACAAGGCCCTACTGGTACTCGAGGACGGGCGGGTCTTCACCGGCACGCCGTTCGGCCAGATCGGCCAAACCCTCGGTGAGGCCGTGTTTTCCACCGGCATGTCCGGCTACCAGGAGACGCTGACCGACCCCAGTTATCACCGGCAGATCGTGGTGGCCACCGCGCCGCAGATCGGCAACACCGGCTGGAACACCGAGGACGCCGAAAGCCGCGGCGACAAGATCTGGGTCGCCGGTTACGCGGTGCGTGACCCGTCGCCGCGGGCGTCGAACTGGCGCGCCACCGGCACGCTGGAGGACGAACTGGTGCGCCAGCACATCGTCGGGATCGCCGGCATCGACACCCGGGCGGTGGTGCGCCACCTGCGCACCCGCGGCTCGATGAAGGCCGGGGTCTTCTCCGGCGAGGCGCTCGCCGAGCCGGCCGAGCTGGTGGAGCGGGTTCGGGGGCAGCAGTCGATGCTGGGTGCCGACCTCGCAGGCGAGGTCAGCACCCCGGAGCCCTACATCGTGGAAGCCGAAGGCCAACAACGGTTTACCGTGGTTGCGCTGGACCTGGGCATCAAGACCAACACCCCGCGCAACTTCGCCCGCCGGGGCGTCCGCAGCCATGTGCTCCCGTCGTCGACGAGCTTCGACCAGATCACCGACATCGCACCCGACGGCGTGTTCCTGTCCAACGGCCCCGGTGACCCCGCCACCGCCGACGACGTCGTCGCGCTCACCCGCGAGGTGCTGGGCGCCGGAATCCCGTTGTTCGGCATCTGTTTCGGCAACCAGATCCTGGGCCGCGCATTGGGGCTGTCCACCTACAAGATGGTCTTCGGCCACCGCGGGATCAACATCCCCGTCATGGACCACGCCACCGGGCGGGTGGCGGTGACCGCGCAGAACCACGGCTTCGCGCTGGAAGGCGAGGCGGGCCAATCCTTCGACACACCGTTCGGGCCGGCCGTCGTCAGCCACACCTGCGCCAACGACGGGGTGGTCGAGGGCGTCAAACTCGCCGACGGGCGGGCGTTCTCGGTGCAGTACCACCCGGAGGCCGCCGCCGGCCCGCACGACGCGGAATACCTGTTCGACCAATTCATCGAGCTGATGGCCGCCCAACTAAGCGAAAGGGGGCGCTAGTGCCGCGGCGCAGTGACCTCAAGCACGTGCTGGTGATCGGCTCGGGACCGATCGTCATCGGCCAGGCGGCCGAATTCGACTACTCCGGCACCCAGGCCTGCCGGGTGCTGCGGGCGGAGGGCCTGCAGGTCAGCCTGATCAACTCCAACCCGGCCACCATCATGACCGACCCGGAGTACGCCGACCACACCTACGTCGAACCCATCACCCCGGCCTTCGTCGAGCGGGTGATCGCCCAGCAGGCCGAGCGCGGCAACAAGATCGACGCGCTACTGGCCACGCTGGGCGGACAGACCGCGCTCAACACCGCGGTCGCGCTGCACGAGAACGGGGCGCTGGAACGCCACGGTGTCGAGCTGATCGGGGCGGACATCGACGCCATCCAGCGCGGCGAGGACCGGCAGATGTTCAAGGACATCGTCGCCAAGGTCGGCGGCGAATCCGCGCGCAGCCGGGTGTGTTTCACCATGGAAGAGGTTCGCGAGACGGTCGAGGAACTCGGGCTCCCGGTGGTGGTGCGGCCCAGCTTCACGATGGGCGGGCTGGGGTCGGGCATGGCGCGATCCGTCGAGGAGGTCGACCGGATGGCCGGCGCCGGCCTGGCCGAAAGTCCCAGCGCCAACGTGCTGATCGAGGAATCGATCTATGGCTGGAAGGAATTCGAGCTCGAGCTGATGCGCGACGGCAACGACAACGTGGTCGTGGTGTGCTCGATCGAGAACGTCGACCCGATGGGCGTGCACACCGGCGACTCGGTCACCGTCGCTCCGGCCATGACGCTGACCGACCGGGAATACCAGCGGATGCGCGACCTGGGCATCGCGATCCTGCGCGAGGTCGGGGTGGACACCGGCGGCTGCAACATCCAGTTCGCGATCAACCCGGTCGACGGCCGGCTCATCGTCATCGAGATGAACCCCCGGGTGTCGAGGTCCAGCGCGCTGGCCTCCAAGGCCACCGGCTTCCCGATCGCCAAGATCGCCGCCAAGCTGGCCATCGGGTACAGCCTCGACGAGATCGTCAACGACATCACCAAGGAAACGCCGGCCTGCTTCGAACCCACCCTCGACTACGTCGTGGTCAAGGCGCCGCGGTTCGCGTTCGAGAAGTTCCCCGGCGCCGACCCCACCCTGACCACCACGATGAAGTCCGTCGGCGAGGCGATGTCGTTGGGCCGCAACTTCATCGAGGCACTCGGCAAGGTGATGCGGTCGTTGGAGACCACCCGCGCAGGCTTCTGGACCAAGCCGGACCCGGACGGGGACGCCGACGAGGTGCTGGACCGGCTGCGCACCCCGACCGAGGGCAGGCTCTACGACATCGAACTGGCGCTGCGGCTGGGCGCCTCGGTCGAGCAGGTCGCCGAGGCCAGCGGCGTCGACCCGTGGTTCGTCGCCCAGATCGGCGAGCTGGGCACGCTGCGCGCCGAGTTGGTCGACGCCCCGGTGCTGGACACCGACCTGCTGCGGCGGGCCAAGCACAGCGGGCTGTCGGATCGCCAGATCGCCGCGCTGCGGCCCGAATTGGCGGGGGAGAACGGGGTGCGCTCGCTGCGCGAGCGCCTCGGCATCCACCCGGTGTACAAGACGGTGGACACCTGCGCGGCCGAGTTCGAGGCCAAGACGCCTTACCACTACAGCAGCTACGAGCTCGACCCGGCGGCCGAGACGGAGGTGGCCCCGCAGGCCGAGCGGCCCAAGGTGTTGATCCTCGGGTCGGGGCCGAACCGCATCGGGCAGGGCATCGAGTTCGACTACAGCTGTGTGCACGCCGCAACGACATTGAGCCAGGCCGGCTTTGAGACCGTGATGATCAACTGCAACCCCGAGACGGTGTCCACCGACTACGACACCGCCGACCGGCTGTACTTCGAGCCGCTGACGTTCGAAGACGTCCTGGAGGTGTTCCACGCCGAACAGCAGTCGGCGGGGGACGGGCCCGGGGTGGTCGGCGTCATCGTGCAGCTGGGCGGGCAGACGCCGCTCGGGCTGGCGCAGCGCCTGTCCGACGCGGGGGTCCCGATCGTGGGCACCCCGCCGGAGGCGATCGATCTGGCCGAGGACCGCGGCGCGTTCGGTGACCTGCTGACCGGCGCCGGGTTGCCGGCACCGAAATACGGCATGGCAACCACTTTCGCGCAGGCCCGCCGGATCGCCGAGGACATCGGCTACCCGGTGCTGGTGCGGCCGTCGTACGTGCTGGGCGGGCGCGGGATGGAGATCGTCTACGACGAGGAGACGCTGGAGGGCTACATCACCCGCGCCACCGAGCTCTCGCCCGAGCACCCGGTGCTGGTGGACCGCTTCCTCGAGGACGCGGTGGAGATCGACGTGGACGCGCTGTGCGACGGCACCGAGGTCTACATCGGCGGCATCATGGAGCACATCGAGGAGGCCGGCATCCACTCCGGCGACTCGGCGTGCGCGCTGCCGCCGGTCACGCTGGGTCGCAGCGACATCGAGAAGGTGCGCCGCGCGACCGAGGCGATCGCACACGGCATCGGCGTGATCGGCCTGCTCAACGTGCAGTACGCGCTGAAGGACGACGTGCTCTACGTCCTCGAGGCCAACCCGAGGGCCAGCCGCACAGTGCCGTTCGTCTCCAAAGCCACCGCGGTTCCGCTCGCCAAGGCGTGCGCCCGGATCATGTTGGGCGCCAACATTGCCCAGCTCCGTGACGAGGGAATGCTGGCGGCCACCGGGGATGGCGCCCACGCGGCCCAGAACGCCCCGATCGCGGTCAAGGAGGCCGTGTTGCCGTTCCACCGCTTCCGCCGCGCCGACGGGGCCGCGATCGATTCGCTGCTGGGCCCGGAGATGAAGTCGACCGGCGAGGTGATGGGCATCGACCGCGACTTCGGCACCGCGTTCGCCAAGAGCCAGACCGCGGCCTACGGGTCGCTGCCGGCGCAGGGCACGGTATTCGTCTCGGTCGCCAACCGGGACAAGCGGTCGCTGGTGTTCCCCGTCAAGCGCCTGGCCGACCTGGGCTTCCGCGTGCTGGCCACCGAGGGTACCGCGGAGACGTTGCGCCGCAACGGGATTCCCTGCGACGAGGTCCGCAAACACTTCGAGCCGCCGCAGCCGGGCCGCCCGGCCGTGTCCGCCGTCGACGCGATCAAGGCCGGTGAGGTGGACATGGTGATCAACACGCCCTACGGCAACTCCGGCCCGCGCATCGACGGCTACGAGATCCGTTCGGCCGCAGTGTCGGTCAACATTCCCTGCGTCACGACCGTGCAGGGCGCGTCCGCCGCCATCCAGGGCATCGAGGCGGGCATCCGCGGCGACATCGGCGTCCGGTCCCTGCAAGAGCTGCACAGCCTGATGGGACAGGGTGCCACGCCCGGCGAAGGCGCCCGGTGACGGGCTTCGGCGTCCGGCTGGCCGAGGCCAAGGGGCGACGCGGTCCGCTGTGTGTGGGCATCGACCCGCACCCCGAGCTGCTGCGCGCCTGGGATCTGCCGGTCAGCGCCGAGGGGCTGGCCGCGTTCTGCGACATCTGCGTCGAGGCCTTCTCCGGGTTCGCCGTCGTCAAGCCCCAGGTGGCGTTCTTCGAGCCCTATGGCGCCGCCGGGTTCGCCGTGCTGGAACGCACCATCGCGGCGCTGCGCTCGGTCGGGGTCCTGGTGCTGGCCGACGCCAAGCGCGGCGACATCGGCACGACGATGGCGGCCTACGCCGCCGCCTGGGCGGGTGACTCGCCGCTGGCCGCCGACGCCGTGACCGCCTCGCCGTACCTCGGGTTCGGTTCGCTGCGACCGCTGCTGGAGGCCGCCGCCGCGCACAATCGCGGCGTGTTCGTGCTGGCCGCCACCTCCAACCCCGAGGGCGCGACCGTGCAGCGCGCCGTGTTCGACGGCCGCACGGTGGCCCAGCTGGTCGTCGACCAGGCGGCGGTGGTGAACAAGTCCGCCACGCCGACCGGTCCCGGCTACGTCGGCGTGGTCGTGGGCGCGACCGTCCTGCAGGCCCCCAACCTGAGCGCGCTGGGCGGACCGGTGCTGGTGCCGGGCCTGGGGGTGCAGGGGGGACGGCCCGAGACTCTCGCCGGGCTGGGTGGGGCGGATCCCGGCCAGCTGCTGCCCGCGGTGGCCCGCGAGGTGCTGCGCGCCGGGCCGGGGGTGGCCGAGCTGCGGGCGGCCGGCGAGCGGATGCGGGACGCCGTCGCCTACCTGGCCGCGCCGTAGGCGCGTCGCGGGTGAACCCTCGGCTTTCAGTGTGAGCCGGGGGCGCGAATACGGCCGCACTTCCGCCGTCGGCGCACACGCATAGCCGCCAGCGAACCCGCGGGACGGCTCGGCTAGTCGGACGTGAGGGCGGTGCTGGGCCGGGCGGTCTCCACGATCACCGTGGTGGCCTTGACGACCGCGACGGCGACCGTGCCGGGCCGCAGCTGCAACTCCTCGGCGGCCTCGGTGCTCATCAGCGACACGACGCTGAAGGGGCCGCACTGCATCTCCACCTGGCTCATAACCGTGTCGCTGGTGACCTTCGTGACCAGCCCGACGAAGCGGTTACGGGCCGAGCTGCCGATGCTCAGCGGGTCGGGCGGCGGGGTGGGCGCGTTGGTCCGGGAGAACCGGGCCAGGTCTTCGCTGGCGATGACCTTGCGGCCGGCCGCGTCGTGACCGACCGTCAGCGACCCCTGGTTGATCCACCGCCGGACCGTGTCGTCGCTGACCCCGAGCAGTTCAGCGGCCTGACGGATCCGCAGGTTGGACACCGCTAAATCCTAACCCCGCGGGTGTGAGCCGGCGGTCGTACCAGCGATCCACGCGTGATCGCCCCGCTGAACGGCGCGGCGCGACACGCGCGACGCGCGACGAAAAATGCGTGATTCCCCGCATGAGCAGTTTCGGCACGCCTTCGCCGCCGTCGACAGCCGCCCCGGCGGCGGCCCCGCCGCGGTCCGCGACGCTAAAACCCCTGGTCAGAGCGGCATCGCGGCGGCCCGAGGCGCCCGCGCCGCCGCCGTCGCACCGCCGGGCGCGCCCGCCGCCGGCGACGCCCGCCGGCCCGCTTTTTCGGGCCACACGCCGGGCTCATGCTGGGAGTTTGTCCCCTTAACCAGGGGGTCGGGTTAGATTTCGTCAGGAGGCCTGAGTACGGTCGTCTCCGCTGGCTGAAGTACCCGGCAGAGACAAAAGCGATCGATTGACAGTGATCGATCAGATACGGAGGAATCGTGGCCCTTCCCCAGTTGACCGACGAGCAGCGCGCGGCCGCGTTGGAGAAGGCGGCTGCCGCACGTCGAGCGCGAGCAGAGCTCAAGGACCGGCTGAAGCGCGGCGGCACCAACCTCACCCAGGTGCTCAAGGACGCCGAGACCGACGAAGTCCTGGGCAAGATGAAGGTTTCCGCACTGCTTGAGGCGTTGCCCAAGGTGGGCAAGGTCAAAGCGCAGGAAATCATGACCGAGCTGGAGATCGCCCCCACCCGCCGCCTGCGGGGCCTCGGCGATCGGCAGCGCAAGGCCCTGCTGGAAAAGTTCGGCTCCTAACCCGGCCTCGGCCAACCCGCCCTGTGGGCGCACCGGCCCAGGAGCGCCAGTGAGCGCCGGCGGGGGACCGGACGTCCAGCACGGGACACGTCCCGCCCCTGGCAAGGGACGTGTGGTCGTGCTGTCCGGTCCCTCCGCGGTCGGCAAGTCGACGGTGGTCCGGTGCCTGCGCGAGCGGATCCCGGACCTGCATTTTTCCGTCTCGGCCACGACGCGGTCGCCGCGGCCGGGCGAGGTCGACGGCGTCGATTACCACTTCGTCACCCCCGCCCGCTTCCAGCAGCTCATCGACGACGGCGCGCTCTTGGAGTGGGCCGACATCCACGGCGGACTGCACCGATCGGGCACCCTGGCCGAGCCGGTGCGCAACGCCACGGCCGCGGGGATCCCGGTCCTCATCGAGGTGGACCTGGCCGGCGCCCGGGCGGTCAAGCGGGCGATGCCCGAGGCCATCACGGTGTTCCTGGCGCCCCCCAGCTGGCAGGACCTGGAGGCCAGGCTCGTGGGCCGCGGCACCGAAACGCCGGAGGCCATGCGGCGCCGCCTGGAGACCGCGCGCATCGAAATGGCGGCCCGGGATGACTTCGACGAGGTCGTGGTCAACAGTCAATTGGAGTCCGCGTGCGCCGAATTGGTATCGTTGCTGGTGAATACTGCGCCGGCTCGGCACGACCCGCCTGGCCAGACCAAATCCGATCGAGATTGAGCATCGAATCGCCGGCGGTACCAGCCGCTGTAATCCGCCAAGGAGAACGACCTACGTGACTATTCCGCAGTCCGACGCGGCATTGGCCGCCGTCCCCGACCGGTTCGACCCGTCGGCGGGCGGACAACGCGCCTACGACACCCCGCTGGGCATCACCAACCCGCCCATCGACGAGCTGCTGGACCGCGTGTCGAGCAAGTACGCCCTGGTCATCTACGCGGCCAAGCGGGCCCGGCAGATCAACGACTACTACAACCAGCTCGGCGAGGGGATCCTCGAATACGTGGGGCCGCTGGTCGAGCCGGGGCTGCAGGAGAAGCCGCTGTCGATCGCGCTGCGCGAGATCCACGCCGACCTGCTCGAGCACACCGAGGGCGAGTAACGGGCTGGGGCCGGGCGCGCTGTGGACAACCGCGATCACGTCGCGAAAAAAGTCATCGTCGGCGTCTCCGGCGGCATCGCCGCCTATAAGGCGTGCACGGTCGTCCGCCAGCTCTCCGAGGCCGGCCACCTGGTCCGGGTCATCCCCACCGAATCCGCGCTGCGGTTCGTCGGGGCCGCCACGTTCGAGGCGCTGTCCGGCCAGCCGGTGCACACCGGGGTGTTCGAGAACGTCCCAGAGGTGCCGCACGTTCAGCTCGGACAGAAGGCCGACCTGGTCGTGGTGGCGCCGGCCACCGCGGACCTGCTGGCCCGCGCGGTGCACGGCCGCGCCGACGACCTGCTGACCGCGACCCTGCTCACGGCGCGATGCCCGGTGCTGTTCGCCCCGGCGATGCACACCGAGATGTGGTTGCACCCGGCCACCGTCGACAACGTGGCCACCCTGCGGCGGCGCGGCGCCGTGGTGCTCGAACCCGCGTTCGGCCGGCTCACCGGCAGCGACAGCGGGTCGGGACGGCTGCCCGAGGCCGAGGAGATCACCACGCTGGCGCAGCTGCTGCTCGAACGCCACGACGCGCTTCCCTACGACCTCGCCGGCTGCAAGGTGCTGGTGACCGCCGGCGGCACCCGCGAACCGATCGACCCCGTCCGCTTCATCGGCAACCGCAGCTCGGGCAAGCAGGGCTATGCGGTGGCCCGCGTCGCCGCCCAGCGCGGCGCGGAGGTCACGCTGATCGCCGGGCACACCGCCGGGCTGATCGATCCCGCCGGCGTCGAGGTGGTCCACGTCAGCTCCGCCGAGCAGCTCGGCGACGCGGTCGCCAAGCATGCCCCCGCGGCCGACGTGCTGGTGATGGCCGCCGCCGTCGCCGACTTCCGGCCCGCGCAGGTCTCCGCCGCCAAGATCAAGAAGGGTGACGACGGCCCACCGACGATCGAGCTGGTGCGCAACGACGACGTGCTGGCCGGCGCCGTGCGGGCGCGCGCCCACGGCGAGCTGCCCAAGATGCGGGCCATCGTCGGCTTCGCCGCGGAAACCGGCGACGCCAACGGCGACGTGCTCTTCCACGCCCGCGCAAAGCTGCGCCGCAAGGGCTGCGACCTGTTGGTGGTCAACGCCGTCGGCGACGGCAGGGCCTTCGAGGTGGACCACAACGACGGGTGGCTGCTCGCCGCGGACGGCACCGAGTCCGCGCTGCAGCACGGTTCCAAGACGCTGATGGCCAGTCGTATCGTGGATGCGATCGGCGCGTTCCTGCACGGCGGCGGGTAACACGGTTCAGTTTTCCTGTGGCGCCAGGCCAGCTGCCGGCCGGCCCCATGCCAGCCGATATAATTCGGTTAACTAACTATTCGGAAGGGTTGAGATTGTGAGCGAAAAGGGTCGCCTGTTTACCAGTGAGTCGGTGACTGAGGGACATCCCGACAAGATCTGTGACGCGATCAGCGACTCGGTTCTCGACGCCCTGCTGGCGCAGGACCCCCGCTCACGTGTCGCGGTCGAGACGCTGGTCACCACCGGCCAGGTCCACGTCGTCGGCGAGGTGACGACGACGGCCAAGGAGGCGTTCGCCGACATCACCAACACCGTCCGCGAGCGCATCCTCGAGATCGGCTACGACTCCTCCGACAAGGGCTTCGACGGGGCCTCGTGCGGGGTGAACATCGGCATCGGCGCCCAGTCGCCCGACATCGCCCAGGGCGTCGACACCGCATACGAGGCCCGGGTCGAAGGGGAGCGGGACCCGCTGGACGCGCAGGGCGCCGGTGACCAGGGCCTGATGTTCGGCTACGCGATCGCGGACACCCCCGAACTGATGCCGCTGCCCATCGCGCTGGCCCACCGCCTGTCCCGGCGGCTGACCGAGGTGCGCAAGAACGGCGTGCTGCCGTACCTGCGTCCGGACGGCAAGACGCAGGTCACCATCGAATACGAAGACAACGTCCCGGTCCGGCTCGACACCGTGGTGATCTCCACCCAGCACGCGGCCGATATCGACCTGGAGAAGACCCTGACCCCCGACCTGCGGGAAAAGGTCGTCAACACCGTGCTCGACGACCTCGCGCACGACACCCTGGACACCTCGTCGACGCGGTTGCTTTTCAACCCGACCGGCAAGTTCGTCCTGGGCGGCCCGATGGGCGACGCGGGGCTGACCGGCCGCAAGATCATCGTCGACACCTACGGCGGATGGGCGCGCCACGGTGGCGGCGCCTTCTCCGGCAAGGACCCGTCCAAGGTGGACCGCTCAGCCGCGTACGCGATGCGCTGGGTGGCCAAGAACATCGTCGCCGCCGGGCTGGCGGAGCGGGTCGAGGTGCAGGTGGCCTACGCGATCGGCAAGGCCGCGCCCGTCGGCCTGTTCGTCGAGACGTTCGGCACCGCCACGGTCGACCCGGTCAAGATCGAGAAGATCGTGCCCGAGGTCTTCGACCTGCGGCCCGGCGCCATCATCCGCGACCTGGACCTGTTGCGCCCGATCTACGCGCAGACCGCCGCGTACGGCCACTTCGGCCGCACCGACGTCGAGCTGCCGTGGGAGCAGCTCAACAAGGTCGACGACCTCAAGCGCGCCGTCTAGCGCGCGCCGGCACCGGTGAACCGGTAGTCGTCGAGGTCGAAGCGCCGGCTGCGCCAGTAGGCCTCCACCGTCGTGGTGGGGCGCAGCGGCACGTCGCCGTTCTTGTCGAAGTAATAGCTGTTGGCCAGCCGGCAACTGTCCTGCCAGAAGATCTGCCGGTGCCGCCGGCGCATCATCTCGGCGAAGTAGCGGTCGTTGGCTTTTTCGGTGACCTCGACGCGCGTCGCGCCGTCGCGCCGGGCGCGCTTCAGGCACCGCACGATGTGGTGGGTCTGGGTCTCGATGAGCGCGAAATACGAGGAGCCGACGTAGCCGTACGGGCCGAACACGTTGAACAGGTTCGGGAATCCCGGGACCGAAACCCCCTCGTAGGCCTGCAGCCGGTGCTCGTCCCAGAACCGGCTCAACGACTTGCCGCCGCTTCCGGTGACCGCGAAGGTCGGAACGTCGTCGGGGTCCATCACTTTGAACCCGGTGGCCAGGACCAACACGTCTATCTCGTGATCTTCGCCGTCGGTGGTGGCCACCGCCGTGGGCGTGATCTTGTCGATCGGCTCGGTGACCAGCCGCACGTTGTCGCGGTTGAACGTGGCCAGGTACTCGTTGTGAAAACCCGGGCGTTTGCAGCCGACGGCGTAGCGCGGGGTGAGCTGGTCGCGCACCGCTGGATCGTGCACCTGTTTGCGTAGATACGCCAGTCCCGCCGACTCCATCCGTTTGGCCAGCGGCACCACCGTGAAGTAGTGCGCGGAGATCGGGAAGGTGACTTCGACGAAGGCCTGGCTGAGGAGCCGCTGCATGACCAAGACGGCGGGCACCCGCATCGCCCAGCGGGCCGGCGCGGGCAGCGCGACGTCCAGCTTGGGGAAGCACCAGATCGGGGTGCGCTGAAACACGGTGAGCCGCTCGACGATCGGGGCGATCTCGGGGATGACCTGGACGGCCGAGGCGCCGGTGCCGATGATGGCGACGCGCTTGCCGGTCAGGTCCTGGCGGTGATCCCAGCGCGCGGTGTGCATCGTGACGCCGCCGAAGGTGTCCACCCCGTCGATGTCGGGCAGGTTGGGGACGGTGAGGACGCCGCACGCGCTGATCAGGAACCGGGCGGTGACCGTGCCGCCGGGGTCGGTCTGCACCCGCCACAGGCATTGCCCGTCGTCGAACTCGGCCGATTGCACCTTGGTGTTCAACCGGATTCGCGACCGGAGGCCGTATTTGTCGACGCAGTGTTCGGCGTACGCCTTGAGCTCGCGCCCCCGCGCGTACGTTCGCGACCAATCCGGGCTCTGCTCGAAGGAGAACTGGTAGGAGAACGACGGGATGTCCACGGCGATACCGGGATAGGTGTTCCAGTGCCACGTCCCGCCTACCCCGTCGCCCGCCTCGACGACGAGATAGTCGGACAGCCCGGCGTCGTCGAGCTTGATGGCGGCGCCGATCCCGGAGAAGCCGGCGCCCACGATCAGCGTGTGGAAATCGGGAGTGCTGCCCATCGTTCGCCCGCCTAGGAGTGGAGTGCCTTCTTGAGTGCGGCCAGTCCGCGGTCGGTGGCATCGCCGGCCGCGGGAATGACCAGGGCGAAGCTGGCGTAGCCGTGCACCAGGTTCGGCTCGTTGCTCAGCTCGGCGGGCACGCCGGCGGCATCCAGCAGCTCGGCGTAGCGGGCACCGTCATCGCGCAGCGGATCGTGTTCGGCGGTCGCGATGTAGGCGGGCGGCAACCCGGACAGGTCGGTCGCGTTCGCCGGCGCGAGGGTGACCGGCAGCGCCGTCGGGTCGCTGAGGTCGGTGTCGGGCAGGTACCAGGACAGGAAGGCGTCGATCACGTCGCGGTCCAGGATCGGCGCGTTGGCGTTCTCGGTGAACGACGGCAGCGACAGGTCGGCGGTGACGACCGGGTACCAGAGCAGCTGGAAGCTCAGGGTGGGTCCGGCGTTCTCGCTGGCCAGGTGCGTCATCACGGCGGCCAGGTTGCCGCCGGCCGAGTCGCCGGCGACGGCGATCCGATCCGGGTCGCCGCCCAGCTCGCCCGCGTGCGCCGCGACCCACTGCAGCGCCGCCCAGGCGTCCTCGACCGCGGCCGGGAACGGATGCTCGGGGGCCAGCCGGTAGTCCACCGACACCACGATCGCCTCGGCACCCACGGCGTGCGCGCGGGCGAGCGGGTCGTGGGTGTCCACGCCGCCCAGACAGAACCCGCCGCCGTGGTAGAAGACGACGACGGGCAGCGCCTCCTCCGGCTCCAGGGGCGGCCAGTAGATCCGCACCGGGATGTCGGTGAGCTCGCCGTGGCCGATCGTGCGGTCCTCGACCCGCAGGTCGGGGAGCATTTCGGGCGGCACCTGGAGCAGCCGCAGCCGCTTGCGGGCCACCTCCACGCCGTCGTCGGCGCGGAAGGTCATCGGGAAGGCGTCGAGCAGCGCCTTGAACGCCAGATCGATCCCCGGGCGGGCGAAGGTGGGCTCCGTCATGGATTCACCGTACGCCCCGGATTCACCCGCGCAGCCCGGTTCTCAGGGCCGCCAGCCCGCGCTCCATCGCGGCGGTCGCCGCCGGCACCACACCGCCGTAACCGAGGTAGCCGTGCACCAGCGTCTCGGCGTTGTGCACCTCGACGGCCCCACCGGCGGCGGCCAGCAGTTCGCCGTAGCGGATGCCGTCGTCGCGCAGGGGGTCGTAGCCGGCGACCGCGATGTAGGCGGCCGGCAGGTTGGACAGGTCGTCGGCCCGGCCGGGCGCCATACCCGCCGGCGGGGCCGACAGGTTGACATCGCCGGCGTACCAACGCGAGAACTCGGCGACGGCCTTGACGTCGAGGATCGGCGCGCCGGCGTTCTCGGTGAAGGACGGCAGCGTGGCGTCCCACATCGTCGAGGGATACCACAACAGCTGGAACGCGATCGGCGGCCCGCCGCTGTCCCGAGCCCGCTGCGCCATGACCGCGCTGATGGTTCCGCCGGCCGAATCCCCGGCCACACCCATCCGATTCGGGTCACCGCCCAGCTCGACGGCGTGCTCGGCGGCCCAAAGCGTTGCGGCCCAAGCGTCTTCGACGGCGGCGGGATAGGTGTGCTCCGGCGCCAACCGGTAGTCGACGGACAGCACGATCGCGTCGGCGCCGACCGCGTGCTGACGCGCCGTGCCGTCGTAGCTGTCCAGGTCACCCACGACGAAACCGCCGCCGTGGAAATACAGCACGACGGGCGCCGCGGCGTCTTCGGAATGGCTTGGCGGCCAATAGATCCGCACGCCGACCGATCCCGCCGGTCCCGGGATGGCCCGGTCCTCGACGCGCAGCTCGGGGTGCAGCGCCCGGCGCGGCAGGTCGCGGAACCGCTGCCGCGCCGCGTCCACGCCGTCGTCGGTGGATAGCCGGAAGGGAACCGCATCCAGTACCTTCTGCAGGATGGGGTCGATCGCGGGCTTTTCGTCGGCTGTGTTATCCAAGCTTGGCATGGACGTACCGTACGCACCTCGACTGGTGACCGGCGGCTGGGTGGTGGCCGGCTGGGCGGCCCTCGGCTACGGCGTCTACCTGACGGTGCTGGCGTTGGGATCGCCGCCGGGGACCGAGCTGACCGGGCACTGGGTGCTGCAGCCGCTGTTCAAGGCCTCGATGGCGCTGTTGCTGACCGCCGCGGCGGTGGGCCACGCGATCGTGCGCGAGCGGCGATGGTTGATGCCCGCACTGCTGCTGTCGGCCGTCGGCGACTGGGCGCTGGCCATCCCGTGGTGGACGCAGTCCTTCGTGGTGGGCCTGGCCGCATTCCTGTTGGCGCACTTGTGTTTCCTGGGGGCGCTCCTGCCGCTGGCGGCGCGGCGCCCGTCGAAGCCGCGCATCGCCGCGGTGGTTGCCATGTGCGCGGCCACCGCCGCGCTGCTGGCCTGGTTCTGGCCGCACCTGAACAAGCTGACGCTTCCGGTGACGGCCTACATCCTGGTGCTGACCGCGATGGTGTGTGCCGCGCTGGTGGCGCGGTTGCCGACGATCTGGACGGCGGTGGGGGCGGTGTGTTTCGCGGCTTCGGACTCCCTGATCGCCATCGGCCGCTTCATCCTGGGCAACGAGGCGCTGGCGGTGCCGATCTGGTGGTCCTACGCGGCCGCGCTGATCCTGATGACGGCGGGGTTCTTCTTCGGCCGTGAGGCACCGTCCGACGCCGGCCCCCCGGCATCGGACGAAAGCTGACCGCTTCCGAGCCGGACGGTGAAGGTGTTGGCCTACAACACATTTCGATACCGGCGGGAACATTGACCGCCGGCGCGCCGACGCCCGTTCAGGTCGAACCCATCGCCCGGGTGCTGCCGATGCTCTCGGTGCCGCACCTGGACCGCGAGTTCGACTACCTGGTGTCGGCCGAGCAGTCCGACGACGCCCAGCCGGGGGTGCGGGTGCGGGTGCGGTTTCACGGCCGGCTGGTCGACGCGTTCGTGCTGGAGCGCCGCAACGACACCGACCACCACGGCAAGCTCGGGTGGCTGGACCGCGTCGTGTCGGCCGAACCGGTACTGACCCCCGAGATCCGCCGGTTGGTCGACGCGGTGGCGGCGCGCTACGCGGGCACCCGGCCGGACGTGCTGCGCCTGGCGGTGCCGGCCCGGCACGCGCGGGTGGAGCGGGAACCGGTGACCGCCCACCGGCTGCCGGTTCCCGCGCCCGTCGACCCGGCGGCGTGGGCGTCCTACGGCCGGGGCGCGCAGTTCCTGGACGCCCTGGCCGAATCGCGGGCCGCGCGGGCCGTCTGGCAGGCGCTGCCGGGGGAGTCGTGGGCGGACCGGTTCGCCGAGGCCGCCGCGCAGACCATCCGCGCCGGCCGGGCGGTGCTGGCGATCGTGCCCGACCAGCGCGACCTGGACACGCTGTGGCGGGCCGCGACCGAGCGGATCGACGAGAACGGCGTGGTGGCGCTGTCGGCCGGGCTGGGGCCGGCCGCGCGTTACCGGCGGTGGCTCGCGGCGCTGCGCGGTCAGGCCCGGCTGGTGATCGGCACGCGCAGCGCGGTTTTCGCGCCTCTCAGCGACCTGGGCCTCGTCATGGTCTGGGCCGATGCCGACGACAGCCTGTCGGAGCCGCGGGCGCCGTACCCGCACGCGCGGGAGGTGGCGATGCTGCGCGCGCACCAGGCCCGCTGCGCGGGGCTGATCGGGGGGTACGCGCGCACCGCGGAAGCGCAGGCATTGGTGCGCAGCGGGTGGGCGCACGACATCGTCGCGGCCCGGGCGGTGGTGCGGGCCCGCACGCCGCGGGTGGTCGCCCTCGACGACACCGGCTACGCGGACGAGCGTGACCCGGCCGCACGCACCGCGCGGATCCCGTCCATCGCCCTGCGCGCCGCCCGGTCGTCGCTGCAGGCGGGCGCGCCGGTGCTGGTGCAGGTGCCGCGGCGCGGGTACGTCCCTTCGCTGGCCTGCGCGCGCTGCCGGGCCATCGCCCGGTGCCGGCACTGCACCGGGCCGCTGTCGGCGCAGGAGGGCGGCGCCGCACTGGTCTGCCGGTGGTGCGGGCGCATCGACCCGACCCGTCGCTGCGCGCGCTGTGGGTCCGACGCGGTGCGCGCCGTTGTGGTCGGGGCGCGTCGGACCGCCGAGGAACTCGGGCGCGCCTTTCCCGGCACCGCGGTGATCACCTCGTCGGGAGACGGCGTCGTGCCGGAGGTCGCCGCCGCCCCGGCGCTGGTGGTCGCGACACCGGGGGCGGAACCCGCCGCGGCGGGCGGCTACGGCGCCGCGCTGCTACTGGACACCTGGGCGCTGCTGGGCCGACAGGACCTGCGCGCCGCCGAGGACGCGCTGTGGCGCTGGATGAGCGCCGCGGCGCTGGTGCGTGCCCGCGGCGACGGCGGGGTGGTGCTGGCGGTGGCCGAATCGTCCATTCCGACGGTGCAATCGCTGATCCGATGGGACCCGGTGGGCCACGCCGAGGCCGACCTGGCGGCTCGGACCGAACTGGGCCTGCCCCCGAGCGTGCACCTGGCGGCGCTGGACGGCGCCGCCGAGGCGGTGGCGGCGCTGCTCGAGGAGGCCGGGCTGCCCGAGGGGGCCGATGTGCTGGGTCCGGTGGATTTGCCGGCGGGCGTGCGCCGTCCGCCGGGGACGCCGGCCGGCGTCCCCGTGACCAGGATGTTGGTGCGCGCCCGCCGCGATCAGGGCCTGGCGTTGGCCGCGGCGCTGCGCCGGGGCGTGGGTGTGCTGTCCGCCCGTCAATCCCACGAGCCGGTGCGGGTGCAGATCGATCCCCTGCACATCGGGTGACCTCGCGACATCCCGCGCGAAGGGATAGTATGCGTCGGAAATAGTTCCTCACTACTTCATTGGAGTGTTGTTACACTTCCTGTTCTTCAGCCGTCGACAGGCCGGAGATGATCCGGGGAAGGGTCGAGATGGCAGCGGACAATCCGGCGACGGCGGACGAGTCGCTCGATGTGATCACCGACGCTTTGCTGACGGCTTCCCGCCTGCTGGTTGCCATCTCGGCGCGCTCAATCGGGCAGGTGGACGAGACGATCACCATCCCGCAGTTCCGGACGTTGGTGATCCTGTCCAATCGGGGTCCGGTCAACCTGGCCACCCTGGCCGGTCTGCTGGGGGTGCAACCCTCCGCCACCGGGCGGATGGTCGATCGCCTCGTCGCGGCGGGGCTGATCGACCGCCTCCCGCACCCGACGTCCCGGCGCGAGTTGCTCGCCGCCCTGACCAAGCGGGGGCGCGAGGTCGTCCGCCAGGTGACCGCGCACCGGCGGTCCGAAATCGCGGCCATCGTGGAGCAGATGCCGCAGGCGGAGCGCCACGGCCTGGTGCGCGCGCTGACCGCGTTCACCGCCGCCGGCGGTGAGCCGGACGTGCAGCTCGACGCCGAGATCGACCTGTAGCCGAACCCTTGGCTGGTCACCGCCTTTCGGCGATGACCAGCAGGTACTCCCAGCCCATCGTGCCGTTGTCGAGGTATTGCCCGGCGAGTTCGACGAGTTGGGCGTCCAGCTCGGCGGTCAAGACCCGGTTGTGGCCGATGTTCGCGTAGGCCTCGATCGTCGGGCCGTAGTGGTTCTTGAAGTAGGTGTGTACCGCTTTGGCGCTGGTGAATCGGTTGACCCCCAGCATTCCCCGCACCGCGGTCATCCGGCCGACCCGCTCGCCGAGCAGTCCGGTGACATAGCCTTCCCGTCCCCACAGCGCGGCGGGTGGCACGGCTTGCGACAGGCTGGGCCGGTAAGGCCGGATGGTGGCGAGCATCCGACCGAAAAATCCTTCCGGGGTCCAGCTGATGACGCCGATCGTCCCGCCCGGCCGGCAGACCCGGACCAGTTCGTCGGCGGCCCGCTGCTGGTCCGGCGCGAACTGGACGCCGATCGCGGACATGACGACGTCGAACTCGCCGTCGCCGAAGGGCAGCGCGTGCGCGTTGGCCTCCCGGTAGTCGATCGTCAGGCCGCGTGCCGCGGCCCGGGCCTGCGACCGTTGCAACAGCTCGGGGGTCAGGTCGCTGGAAACCACCTCGGCGCCCGTGGCGGCGGCCGGCAACGAGATGTTGCCCGAGCCGGCCGCGACGTCGAGCACCCGCACGCCCGGCCCGATGCCGGTGGCCTTGACCAGGACCGGGCCCAGCGGGGCCATCACTTCCTCGGCCATCAGGGCGTAGTCGCCGAGGGCCCATATCGCGCGGTGGGGAGTGGCGTCGCTGATCATCGTGTCGAGAGTCATCAGACCTCCTTGGAGATAAGGAAAGGGCTGCCCACTCGACCCCGTTGTCACTAGCACGGCAGTGCGGTCACCAGGCAAAGATGATGACCTTTAGCAATAGTATGCATGAGAAATAATTTATGTGCGCAACTTACGGTCGGGTGGCGTCCGTGTCTTCCTAGACTGAGCCGGTGCGTCTCGTCTTCGCCGGCACCCCCGAACCCGCGCTGCCCGCCCTGCGTCGCCTCATCGACTCGCCTCGTCACGAGGTGATCGCGGTGCTGACGCGGCCCGACGCCGCGGTGGGCCGGCACGGCAAGCCGCAGCCGTCGCCGGTGGCGCGCGAAGCGCTCGACCGCGGCATCCCGGTGCTGCGGCCGGCGCGACCGAACTCCGACGAATTCGTCGCCGAACTCTCGGAGCTGGCACCGGACTGTTGCCCGGTCGTGGCCTACGGAGCGTTGCTGCGCGACGCGCTGCTCGCGGTGCCCCCGCATGGGTGGATCAACCTGCACTTCTCGCTGCTGCCCGCCTGGCGGGGGGCGGCGCCGGTGCAGGCGGCGATCGCGGCCGGGGACACCATCACCGGGGCGACGACGTTTCGGATCGAGCCCAGCCTGGACTCCGGCCCCGTCTACGGCGTCGTCACCGAAACGATCCGGCCCACCGACACCGCCGGCGAATTGCTTGAGCGACTGGCCGATTCGGGTGCGGCCCTGCTGTCGACCACGCTGGACGGCATCGCCGACCAGACGTTGACGCCCCGCCCGCAACCCGCCGACGGCGTCAGCGTCGCGCCGAAAATCACCGTCGAGCAGGCCCGGGTGCGCTGGGACCTGCCCGCCGCGGTGGTGGAGCGGCGGATCCGCTCGGTCACGCCGAACCCGGGTGCCTGGACGATGATCGGCGACCTGCGCATCAAGCTCGGCCCGGTGCACATCGAGGCCGACGCCCCGGAAGCGTTGCCGCCCGGCGCTATTCACGTCGACCGCAAGAGCGTCTGGGTCGGGACGGGCTCGCAAGCCGTGCGGCTGGGCCAAATCCAGCCGCCCGGAAAGAAACTCATGAACGCCGTCGACTGGGCCCGCGGCGCGCGACTCGACGCCGCGGCGCGGGCGACATGAGCCCGCCCCGACCGCCGAACCGCGGGCGCGGCAAGCGGCGTCGGCCGCTCGACCCCGCGCGGGCCGCCGCGTTCGGCGTGCTGCGGGCGGTCACCGAGCGCGACGCCTACGCGAACCTGGCCCTGCCCGCCCTGCTGCGCGAACGCGGGATCACCGGCCGTGATGCGGCGTTCGCCACCGAGCTGGCCTACGGCACGTGCCGCACCCGGGGCCTGCTCGACGCGGTCATCGGCGCCGCCGCGGGCCGCTCGCCGGACACGATCGACCCGGTGCTGCTCGACCTGCTGCGCCTCGGCGCCTACCAGCTGCTGCGCACACGGGTGGACACCTACGCCGCGGTGTCCACCACGGTCGAGCAGGCTGGAATCGAATTCGATTCGGCCCGAGCCGGATTCGTCAACGGCGTGCTACGGGCCATCGCCGCCCGAGACGAGAAGTCCTGGGTCGAGGAGCTGGCGCCCGACCCTTCGCGGGACCCGGTCGGGCACGCCGCCTTCGTGCACGCCCACCCGCGCTGGGTCGCGCAGGCCTTCGCCGACGCGCTGGGGCCCGCCGCGGGCGAGCTGGACGCGCTGCTGGCCAGCGACGACGAGCGGCCGCAGGTGCACCTGGCGGCCCGCCCCGGGGTGCTGACCGCCGCGGAGCTGGCCGATGCCGTGGGGGGCACCGTCGGCAGGTATTCGCCCTACGCGGTGTACCTGCCGGGCGGCGATCCCGGGCGGCTGGCGCCGGTGCGCGACGGCGCCGCGCTGGTCCAGGACGAGGGCAGCCAGCTGGTGGCCCGCGCGCTCACGCTGGCGCCGGTCGAGGACGACGCCGGGCGGTGGCTGGATTTGTGCGCCGGCCCGGGCGGCAAGACCGCGCTGCTGGCCGCGATCGGCGCCGGTGCGGGGGCCCGCGTCACGGCGGTGGAGCCGGCCCCGCGCCGCGCCGACCTGGTGGCCGAGAACACCCGTGGGCTGAACGTCGAGGTGCTGCGGGTCGACGGGCGGCAGACCGGACTCGAGCCGACGTTCGACCGGGTGCTGGTCGACGCGCCCTGCACCGGGCTGGGCGCGTTGCGGCGCCGGCCGGAGGCGCGGTGGCGGCGGCAGCCGGCCGACGTGCCGGTGCTCGCCAAGCTGCAGCGCGAGCTGCTGGGCGCCGCGATCGCGCTGACCCGGCCCGGCGGTGTGGTGCTGTACGCGACATGTTCGCCGCACCTGGCCGAAACCGTCGGCGTGGTCGCCGACGCGCTGCGCCGGCACCCGGTGTGCGCCTTGGACACCCGGCCGCTGTTCGAGCCCGTCACCGGGTTGGGGGACGGGCCGCATGTGCAGCTGTGGCCGCATCGGCACGGCACCGACGCGATGTTCGCGGCCGCGCTGCGCCGCGAAGCGGGGTAGGGCGGCGCGACTTGACGGGCGGGGCCGCGGCCGCGCTGCGCCGCGAAGCGGGGTAGGGCGGCGCGACTTGACGGGCGGGGCCGCGGCCGCGCTGCGCCGCAGATAGTCTGGCGCACATGCCTGGCAACACCGGTCGTCCGCTGATCGCGCCATCCATCCTGTCCGCTGACTTCGCGCGGCTGGCCGATGAGGCGGCCGCGGTGCGCGGCGCCGACTGGTTGCACGTGGACGTGATGGACAACCATTTCGTGCCCAACCTGACCATCGGCCTGCCGGTGGTCGAGAGCCTGCTGGCCGCCACCGCCATCCCGATGGACTGCCATCTGATGATCGAGGACCCCGACCGTTGGGCACCGCCATACGCCGAGGCGGGCGCCTACAACGTCACCTTCCACGCCGAGGCCACCGACAACCCGGTCGCGGTGGCGCGCGACATCCGCGCCGCGGGCGCCAAGGCGGGCATCAGCGTCAAGCCGGGAACACCGTTGGAGCCGTACCTGGAAATCCTGCCGCAGTTCGACACCCTGCTGATCATGTCGGTCGAGCCCGGCTTCGGCGGCCAGAGCTTCATCCCCGAGGTGCTCAGCAAGGTCCGCACCGCGCGCAAGCTGATCGACGCGGGGGAGCTGACCATCCTGGTCGAGATCGACGGCGGCATCAACGACGACACCATCGAGCAGGCCGCCGAGGCCGGCGTCGACTGCTTCGTCGCCGGGTCGGCCGTGTACGGCGCCCAGGACCCGGAGGCCGCCGTGGCGGCGCTGCGCAGACAGGCGGCGGCGGTGTCACCGCACCTGCGATGAACCCAGCCGTCGACGGGCTCGACGCGGCCATGCGCCTGGCGATCGAGCAGTCCAACCAGGTCAAGGGCACCACCTATCCGAACCCGCCGGTGGGCGCGGTCATCCTGGACGCGGACGGGGCGGTCGTCGGTGTCGGCGGCACCGAACCGGCCGGCGGCGACCACGCCGAGGTGCTGGCGTTGCGGCGGGCCGGCCAACTGGCGGTCGGCGGGACCGCGGTGGTCACGCTGGAGCCCTGCAACCACTACGGCAGGACCCCGCCGTGCGTGAACGCCCTGCTGGACGCGAAAGTGGGCGCGGTGGTCTACGCCGTCGCCGACCCCAACCCCGCCGCCGCCGGCGGCGCGGCCCGGTTGACCGAAGCGGGCGTGCAGGTGACGGCCGGGGTGCTGGCCGACGAAGTCGCCGGTGGGCCGTTGCGGGAATGGCTGCACAAGCAGCGCACCGGGCTGCCGCACGTGACCTGGAAATACGCCAGCAGCGTTGATGGCCGCAGCGCGGCCGCCGACGGCACCAGCCAGTGGATTTCCAGCGAGGCCTCGCGGCTGGACCTGCATCGCCGCCGCGGGGCGGCCGACGCGATCGTGGTCGGCACCGGCACCGTGCTGGCCGACGATCCGGCGTTGACGGCCCGGTTGCCCGACGGCTGGCTGGCCGACCGGCAGCCGCTGCGCGTGGTGGTCGGGATGCGCGAAATACCGGCGGAGGCAAAGGTTCTCAACGACGATTCGCGGACCATGGTGATTCGCACGCACGACCCCATGGAGGTGATCAAGGCGCTCTCGGACCGCACCGACGTCCTGGTGGAGGGCGGACCCACCCTCGCGGGCGCCTTCCTGCGGGCGGGGGTGGTCAACCGCATCCTGGCCTACGTCGCGCCGATGCTGCTGGGTGGTCCCGTCTCCGCGGTCGACGACGTCGGGGTGCCCACGATCGCGCGGGCGCTGCGCTGGCAGTTCGACGGGGTCGACCGCGTCGGGCCGGATCTGTTGCTCAGCCTGGTGCCGCGCGGCGAGTAGGAGCGGTCAGCGCTGGTGCTCACCGAGCGCCACGGTCTGCGGCTCGGGAATCTCGGGCTCCTCGGCGTGTTCCTTGCGGCCGCCGATGAGCAGGCCCAGCAGCGCTCCCACGATGCAGATGACCACGGTGGCGCTGAAGATGTCGCCGTACATCATCGCGAACGCCTTGAGGTACATGGTGCCCTGGGCGGCGATCCGCTCCAGCAGGGAGGCGTTGGGGGGTATCGCCGCGGTCAGCCCCGCCACGATCTGGTTGAACCGGTACAGGCCCCACGCGCTCAGCGCGGCCACACCGATGAGCATGCCGGTCATGCGGGCCACCACCACCGCCGCCGAGGCGATGCCGTGCTGCGCCGAGGGGACGACCCGCAGGGCGGCGGAGGTCAGCGGCCCGATCACCAGGCCGAGGCCGACACCGGCCACCAACAGGTCGGCGTGCAACACGGGGACGCTGAGCACCCCGAAGATGTCGTGCTTCTGGCTCAGCACGTCTTGACGCCAGTAGTGGATCAGCCAGTAGCCGTAGGCCGCGATCAGCAGCCCGATGAAAGCCATCACGCGGTCGCCCACCCGGGTGGCGATCCACCCGCCGAGCACCGCACCGATCGGCAGCGCGATCAGGAACCACAGCAGCAGCCCGGCGGCCTGCGTCTGGTCCATCTGCAGCACACCCTGCCCGAACAGCTCGACGTCCACCAGGGTCACCATCAGCGCCGCGCCCGCGGCGAGCGATGCGCCCAGCGCCGCCAGGAAGGGGCGGAAGTGCACCCCCGCCGGCTCGATCAGCCGGGTGCGCGCGAACCGTTCCCAGAGCAGGAACAGCACGGCGACCACGACGGCCCCGATGACCAGCGGCGGCCCGTAGCTCGGCAGGATCTGTTTGCCGTCGGGTTGGGGGTTGTACAGGCCGATGACGGCCAGGCCCAGCGCGACCGCGAGCAGCAGACCGCCGACCAGGTCCACCCGCTCGGGCTCCTCCACCCGCTCGTGCGAGGGCAGGCTGAACTGGATCATCACCATCGCGATCAAGGTCAGCGGGACGTTGATCCAGAAGACGTAGCGCCAATCGTGGAACAAGTACACGATGAAGATCCCGTACAGCGGGCCCAGCACGCTGCCGAGCTCCTGTGCGGCGCCGATGCCGCCCAGCACGCCGGCGCGGTTGCGCTGGGCCCACAGGTCGGCGCCGAGGGCGAGCGTGACCGGCAGCAGCGCGCCACTGGCCACGCCCTGGATGGTGCGGCCGCCGATCAGCAGGTGGAAGTCGCCCCAGTGCCCGGCCAGCGCGGTCACCACCGAACCCACCATGAACAGCGTCAGGCTGACCTGCAGCACCAGCTTGCGGCCGAACCGGTCCGACGCCCGGCCGAGCAGCGGCATCGCCGCGATGTAGCCCAGCAGGTACATCGTGATGATCCAGGTGATGCGCTGCAGCTGGTTGATCGGGATGTGAACGTCGCTCATGATGTCGCGCATGATCGTCACGACGACGTAGGCGTCCAGGGCGCCCAACAGCACCGCCAGGCTGCCGGCGCTGATCGCGACGCGGCGCCCGGTCTGCGAACTCATGAACTCACCGGGGGCTTGGTGACCTGAACCTGCTCGCCCCAATTGGACAGCGTGACCTGGACGGAATTGCCCGAGCTCTTCTGCATGTTGGCCTGAACCAGCTGGTGGTCACCGGTCTCCTGGATCCACACCGTGCTCGGCACCGGCTGCGTCGCATTGAACTGCGGCATGATCTTGTTCACCGCGTCCGCCGATACGTTGCCGCTGACGCGAATGGTGTTCTGGCCGTTGATGGTGTCGCGGCCCTCGGCCTTGGCGTTGGTGAAGTTCGCCAGCGCGTTGGCCAGCCCGGTGTCGGGGTTGAGCAGCACCGACACGTCGTAGATGTCGGACGCCTTGCCGAAGTCGCTCCACTTGTTGGGCGTCAGCGTGGCGTACAGGGTGCCGTCGACCACCACGAAGTTGGCGTCGATGTCGGAGCCGCCGAGGGTGATCGTGGCGTTGCCCGACGCGGCGGTGGCCGGGGCCGTGGTGAGGTCACCGGTCAACGTCTTGATGGGGAGTCCCTGGATCTTGCCCTGAATGCTCAGCACCAGGTGCACGCTCTTGACGTTCTTGGTGGCGTCGG
Organism: Mycobacterium europaeum; assembly: GCF_002102155.1. Classification (GTDB taxonomy): domain Bacteria; phylum Actinomycetota; class Actinomycetes; order Mycobacteriales; family Mycobacteriaceae; genus Mycobacterium; species Mycobacterium europaeum. Next base: position 5,149 of record NZ_LQOU01000003.1, on the reverse strand, counting down.
CCGACTGCTTGACCAGGGTGGTGGCGTCGGGCAGCGGGGCGCCGCTCTGCTTTGAGCCCGACGAACAGCCGGCGACCAAGGCGGTGGCGAGGGTCAGGGATGCGAGGACGGCCGATAGACGGCGGCGGGTCTGCATACTTTGCATCGTAGAGGGTGCCGGTGACCGGCTTGGGGGACGCGGGCCGCGGTGTCGCGCCGGGGCCGAACCTTTGGCCTGCTCACCAGCGCGCCCGCGGGTTCGCGGCGGCCGATTAACCTGATGCCATGTTCACCGGAATTGTCGAGGAACTCGGAGAGGTGACCGGCCGCGACGTGCTCGCCGACGCGGCGCGGCTGACCATCCGCGGACCCATGGTTACCTCCGATGCCGGGCACGGCGATTCGATCGCCGTCAACGGCGTCTGCCTGACCGTCGCGGAGTTGCTGCCCGACGGCCAGTTCACCGCCGACGTGATGGCCGAGACCCTCAACCGGTCCAACCTGGGCGCGCTGCAGGTCGGCAGCCCGGTCAACCTGGAGCGCGCCGCGGCGGTCAACAGCCGCCTGGGCGGGCACATCGTGCAGGGACACGTGGACGGGACCGGGCAGGTGGTGGCCCGCACGCCGTCCGAGCACTGGGAAGTGGTGCGCATCGAGATCCCCGCGGGCGTGGCCCGCTACGTCGTGGAGAAGGGTTCGATCACGGTCGACGGCATCTCCCTGACGGTCTCCGGGCTCGGCAACGGGCCGGGGGACTGGTTCGAGGTTTCGCTGATCCCCACCACCCGCGAGCTGACCACCCTGGGTCGCGCCCCGGTCGGAACGCAGGTCAACCTCGAAGTCGACGTCATCGCGAAATACGTGGAGAGGTTGCTCACCGCGCGCTGACTACGCCGCGTTCGGTGACGCGCGCCGTGCCGATCCGGTCAGCAGGGTTCGCCCGGCGGCGTCCAGTACGGCTCGCCGGACGGGGTGTAGCACGGCGGCGGCGCGTCGGGCGGCGGGGCCGTCATCGCATCGGCCGGAAGGACCCAGTTGCCCCAGCGCCCCGGGTCGGTGCACCCGCCGACACTCACGTGCCGGCCGCCGACGTCTGCGCACGCGTCGGCCGCCGCCGGTTGCGGGTGGGCGATCGCCGCCGCGAATCCCGCCGCGAACATCAAGGTCACGGCCGGTGTCGCAAGGCTCACTGTGATTTTCATCCGCTCAGCGTAGATTGCTGGCGTCCGATCAGGAGTCGTTTCGGCGTGCCGGTTCGCCCGGTGTCGAAGGGGCGCACGCCGCCGGCGGCGCCAGGGCGCCGGCGAGACCTGCCGCCGCACGGGAGCGGTCCGGGCCGCGCGCGGGTCACCGGTGCCGGTCGCACCGCGGGAACGCAGCGGCAATAACGTGTCCCGCGCGGTGGTTCATACTGAATGCAACACTTGGGCTCTTCCCGCGGACCCCTGACACAGCAAGGTAGCGACGATGACGAGGTTGGACTCCGTCGAGAGGGCGGTTGCCGACATTGCGGCCGGTAAGGCCGTGGTCGTCATCGACGACGAGGATCGCGAGAACGAGGGCGACCTGATCTTCGCCGCCGAAAAGGCGACGCCGGAGCTGGTGGCGTTCATGGTCCGCTACACCTCGGGGTACCTGTGCGTGCCGCTGGACGGCGCGATCTGCGACCGGCTGGGGCTGCTGCCCATGTACGCGGTGAACCAGGACAAGCACGGGACCGCCTACACCGTCACCGTCGACGCGAGAAACGGTGTGGGTACCGGGATCTCGGCTTCCGATCGGGCCACCACCATGCGCCTGCTGGCCGATCCCGCCAGCGTCGCCAACGATTTCACCCGCCCCGGCCACGTGGTTCCGTTGCGCGCCAAGGATGGCGGCGTGCTGCGCCGCCCCGGCCACACCGAGGCCGCCGTCGACCTGGCCCGGATGGCGGGGCTGCAGCCGGCGGGCGCGATCTGCGAGATCGTCAGCCAGAAGGACGAAGGCTCGATGGCGCAGACCGATGAGCTGCGGGTCTTCGCCGACGAGCACGACCTCGCGCTGATCACCATCGCCGATCTTATCGAGTGGCGACGCAAGCACGAGAAGCACATCGAGCGGATCGCCGAGGCCCGCATACCCACCCGGCATGGCGAGTTCCGCGCGATCGGCTACGCCAGCATCTACGAGGACGTCGAACACGTGGCGCTGGTTCGTGGCGAGATCGCCGGGCCGAACGCCGACGGCGACGACGTGCTGGTCCGCGTGCACTCCGAGTGCCTGACCGGTGACGTGTTCGGTTCTCGCCGCTGCGATTGCGGGCCCCAACTGGATGCCGCGATGGCGATGGTCGCGCGGGAGGGCCGCGGCATCGTGCTGTACATGCGCGGCCACGAGGGCCGCGGCATCGGCCTGATGCACAAATTGCAGGCCTACCAGCTACAGGACGCCGGCGAGGACACCGTCGACGCCAACCTCAAACTCGGATTGCCCGCCGACGCAAGGGATTACGGAATCGGGGCGCAGATCCTGGTCGACCTCGGCGTCCGCTCCATGCGGCTGCTGACCAACAACCCGGCCAAGCGGGTGGGGCTGGACGGCTACGGCCTGCACATCATCGAGCGCGTGCCGCTGCCGGTGCGCGCCAACGCGGAGAACATCCGCTACCTGATGACCAAGCGCGACAGGATGGGCCACGACCTGGTGGGATTGGACGACTTTCACGAATCCGTCCATCTGCCAGGCGAATTCGGCGGTGCTTTGTGAGTCGCGGGGGACGAAGCGATGAGGAGGAGTGGCGCCGATGAGTCCTGCGGCGGGTGTGCCGGATTTCCCACCGCTGGACGCATCGGGACTGCGGCTGGCCATCGTCGCGAGCACCTGGCACACCGGGATCTGCGATGCCCTGCTGGCCGGTGCGCGCAAGGTGGCCTCCGAGTCCGGTATCGACAACCCGACGGTGGTCCGGGTGATCGGCGCCATCGAAATCCCGGTGGTGGCGCAGGAACTGACCCGCAATCACGACGCGGTGGTCGCCCTGGGTGTGGTGATCCGCGGGCAGACACCGCATTTCGATTACGTATGCGATGCGGTGACGCAGGGATTGACCCGGGTTTCGCTGGACTCGTCGACACCGGTGGCCAACGGCGTGCTGACCACCGACACCGAGGCGCAGGCGCTGGACCGCGCAGGCCTTCCCGGATCGGCCGAGGACAAAGGCGCCCAGGCGACCGGCGCGGCGCTGCAAACCGCGCTGACGCTGCGTGACCTGCGCTCTGGGTCGTGACCGAGCCGGGGGAATGGGACGTCGAATTGCGTCCCCATCGCACGCCGATATTCGTTTACGTGACGGCCGTCGTCATCGTGGTGGTCCACATCGCGATCGGCTTCCTGCTCAAGGTCGGCTCCACCGGCGTGGTGTTCCACACCAGCGACCAGGTGGCGATGGCGCTGCTCGGTGTGGTCCTCGCCGGCGTGATCCTGCTGTTCGCCCGGCCCCGGCTCCGGGTCGGGGCGGCCGGAATATCGGTGCGTAACCTGTTGGGCGACAGGCTCATCGAATGGCCAGACGTCGCCGGTGTCTCGTTCCCGACAGGTAATCGCTGGGCGCGCATCGACCTGCCCGACGACGAGTACATCCCCGTGATGGCCATCCAGGCCGTGGACAAGGACCGCGCGGTCAACGCGATGGATACCGTCCGGTCATTGCTGGCGCGATACCGGCCCGACCTGCACACCCGCTGAAAAGGCTATCCGTGCCCCGCACGGATAGCCCTTTCAGGTGGACGGCTCAGAAGTTCTTGCAGTCGGTCATCATCTGCTGGAAGATCGGCAGCGCCTGCTGCGCGCCCTGGTTGTGCTCGATGGCGTGGAGCAGGTTCACCCGCTGATCCGGCGACGACGCCAGGTACTGCTGCAGGAACTGCTGGTTCGGCGGCGACTGGTCGAGGTACTGAGCGGCCATCGGGTTTTCGGCGTGCACCGCCCGCATCGCCTGGTCGTAGGTGCAGGTCGTGTGGATCATCGGTCCGTAGTCGGGGGCAGCGGATGCGACCCCGGCCGCGGCGGTCGACGCCAATGCCAGACCGCCGACCCCGATCGCGAGCCTGGTCAACGAGCGCTTGAACATCTGTGGACTCCCTCCATTGATTACCACCCACTGTAACGTCCGGCTCCACCTCTGGTAGCCGAAATGGGAGCCCTCCAAACCGTTCACACCTGCGCCTGCACGGCGTCGGCGCTGGTCATCGGGCTATTCGGGAGCGCGTTCGCCAGTTTCGGACGCCCAGTCGCCGGGCAGCATCGGCATGCTGGGACCGCCCCTTTCGTCGCTGCCGAGGGTGGCCAGGCCGGCCGCTTGACCGGCACCGGCCGAGCCCGCGGCGCCCGACCACCCCATCGTTCCCGCGCCATGAGCCGAGGCCGTCGGCGACGCGGCGTAGTCGTCCGGGTCGAGGTATTCATAGCGGTGCCCGGGGTCGATCAAGCCCCATCGGGTGCGCCTGCGCTGCTGGTTCCGTTCCCGCCGGGCTGAGGCGGTCGGCGCCGCGACGGCGTCGGGCACGGGCGATTTCCGGGCGATGCGCGAGCCGAGGCTCATGTCCGTGCCGGCCCCGAGCCCGGGGGGGCCGACGACGTAGGGATAGCTGAGAGCGGGGACGCCGGGGGCGGGCGGCGCCGGCGCCGGGGCGGACACCGACGCCGCGGTGGGCGCGGTCGCGTGCACCGGGGCGGTGGTGGGGGCCGGAGCGGGGGCGCCGAGACCGGGCGCCATCGCGACGGGCGTTCCCGTGTGGGACGGAGCCGGCGCGGCGGCGGGCAGCGTGGGTGCGGGTTGGCCTACGCCGGCCAACCCGGCCAGACCCGCCAGGCCCGCCGCGCCCGCGACGGGGAGGGAGACGAAGGGAGCGATCAGGCCGACGGAAAGCTGCGTCAATTGGGGCACTTGGGGGAGGAAGGTGTAGAGCGCCTCGCCCGCCCAGTGTGGAACCTGGGAGGCGAGCATCGGGTCGCTCATCAGGGTGTTGAGGACCGTGGACGGGTTGGATCCGGATTGGCTGAGATCTCCGTTGAGTTCTTGGGCAACTTCTTGCACGCGAGTTACCCACCAGCTCAGTTGGTCTGCGCCGCCACCCGCATCTTGGTTGGGGGGGTTGGCCAGCTGGATCGGCGGGGGCGGGGCGGTCGGCGG
>NZ_LQOU01000002.1 GCF_002102155.1 Mycobacterium europaeum | reverse complement strand
CCGTCGCCAACGGACTACGGGCCACCTGCGCGGCGAACAACGCCGGAATCGACACCGGCACCCACGGCCGCGTCAGCACCGCCCGGTTGCCGATCTCATCCAGCCTGCGGTGTTCACCGGCGTCCAGGGCATCGATCGATGACAACGGGCGCGCCGGGTCGGTGGTCATGGCGGCCAGCACCCGCCGCAGCCGTTCGACCAACGTCGCGACGGCGCCCGGGCCGAACACGTCGGTGTCGTATTCGACGCGCAGCCGCAGTTGGTGCCCCGGCTGGGCCTGGATCGTCAGCGGGTAGTGGGTGGATTCGCGGCTGGTGATGTCGGTGATGGACAACTCCTGATCACCGGACAAGGCGGCCGCGTCGATCGGATAGTTCTCGTAGGCGAACAGGGTGTCGAAGAGCTTGTCCTGGCCGGTGATGCGGTGAATGTCGTTGAGCGCCAGGTGCTGATGGTCGAACGTGTGGTTGTTGGCGCCCTGCAGCTGCTCGAGCAGGTCGGTGGTGGTGGTGGTGGGGCCGATCTTGGCCCGCACCGGCACGGTGTTGATCATCAGGCCGACCATCGATTCCGCGCCGAGGAGTTCGGCCGGCCTGCCCGAAACCGTGGTCCCGAAGGCGACGTCGTGCTGGCCGGTCAGCCAGCACAGCAGTTGCGCGTAGGCGGCCTGCAGCACCGTGTTGACGGTGGTGTGGCGGGAACGCGCGAGTTCACCGACGGCGCGGGTGAGATCGGCTGGGAGACTGAGAGTTTCGACGCCTTGGCCGCCCGGCTGCAGCCGGTCCTGACGGCCGACCAGGGTCGGGGCGTCGAAGCCGGCGAACACTTCGCCCCAGGCGGTGCGGGCGGCGTCGCGGTCGCGGGCGGCCAGCCAGCCGACGAAGTCGCGGTAGGGCGCCGCGGCGGGCAGGCGCTGGCCGTAGTAGCCGGCGAAGATGTCGCCGAGCAGGATCGGCATCGACCAGCCGTCGAGCACGATGTGGTGGTTGGTCAGCACCAGCCGGTGCCGGTCGATCGCGGTGCGGATCAAGGCCACCCGGAAGGGCGGCTGGTCGGCGAGGTCGCAGACGGCGGCGCGCTCGGCGGCGCAGAGCCGCTCGATGTGCGCGTCGACGTCCTCGTCGCCGCCCAGCTCCAGGTATTGCCAGGCCGGCGCGGGGTCGGCCGGGATGACCTGCACCGGCTCGTCGAACTGGTCGAAGAATCGGGCCACCAGGTTCGCATGCCGGTGGACCACCGCGTGCACCGCGTCGCGCAGGCGGTCGGGGTTCAGCGGGCCGGCGATGCTGATGTCGAGCTGGCCGGCGTAGAGGTCGCTGGCATCCCCGCCCGCGCCCCGCACCGTGTTGGCGTGGAAGAGCAGCCCCTGCTGGACGGGGGTCAGCGGCAGCACGTCGGCGATGCGGCATTGCCGTTGCAGGTGGTCGATCTGCTTCTGGCTGAGGCGGGCGGGTGCGACGTCCGAGGGCGTCAACCCGCCGCCGCCGGATCGCACGTGCGCGCAGATCCCGGCCAGCGCGTCGAACCACAACCGGCTCAGCCGGCCGACCTGCCCGTCGTCCAGCGCCGACGGCGCCCACGTCCAATGGGCCTGCAGCTGCGGGCCGTCCCCGGTGTCGACGGTGGCCGCGTTGAGCTCCAGGGTGTGCATCAGCGGCATCGGGATCGCCGCGGCCGCGGCGGTGACCGAGCCCGGCACGGGCCGCCACATCTCCTCGGTGAGCTCGGCGCCGCCCTGCCGTCCCAGGTAGTTGAACCCGATCGGCGGGTCGGAGCCGTCCAGGCCGGCCTCCGTGTTCAGGTAGCGCAGCAGCCCGTAGGTCAGCGAGTCGGGCAGGGCGCGCAGCTGTTCCTTGGCGTCCTTGATCGCCGCCCCCAGCAATGGGCCGCCGGAAATGACTTGCGCCCAGGGCAATTCACCGGTCGCCAATGACACCGGGTACTTGGCGGTGAACCACCCGACGGTGCGCGACAGGTCGACGTCGCGGCCCAGCTCCTCGTGGCGGCCGTGGCCTTCGACGTCGATGCCGATCGGCGTCCCGCCCTCAGCGCGGGGGCCCAGGAACTCGGCCAGCGCCAGGGCGAACGCGATCAGCAGGATGTCCTGCACGCCGGCGTGGAACGCCGCGGGCACCGCACCGAGCAGCATGCCGGTGGTCTCGGCGTCCAGCTCCGCCGAGAGCTGCCCGGCGGCGGCGAAGGTGTCCGCCTCGGGGCGCACCGCGGGCAGCGCCGCGGGCGTCGCCGCCACCCGCGTCCAGGTGTCCAGCTGGTCCACCACGTCCGGGTCGTTGGCGCGCTCGGCCAGCTGCGCGGCCCACCGCGCGAACGACGTCCCCGCCGCCGGCAGCGCCACCGGCTGGCCCGTCCGGTGCTGGGCCCACGCGATGTTCAAGTCCTCCAACAGGATTCGCCAGGACACGCCGTCGACGGCCAGGTGGTGGACGATCACCGCCAGCTGGGCGGTCGAGCTGACCCACAGCGCGCTGAGCATCGCCCCGGCGGCCGGGTTCAGCCGGGACCGCGCGTCGATCAGCGCCGCGTCGGACAGCTCGGCCACGGTGTGCAGGCAGTCGGCGGCGTCCACCGCACCCGGCTCCGGAACCGTCAGCGACCAGCCGTCGTCGACACGCAGCCGCAGCATGCCGTGCCGATCGAGCAGGGCCTGCAGCAGCACCAGCACGTCGGCCTCGCCGACCCCGGCGGGGGCCCGGACCAGCATCGCCTGGTTGAACTGGTCGACCGGGCCCTCGACGCCCTGCAGCCAGCGGATGATCGGGGTGGCCGGCACCGGGCCCACGCCCTCGTCGGCCACGTCGGCGGGGGTGTCGGCGACCTCGGCCACCCGGGCCAGCCGGGCGACGGTCTGCTCGACGAAGATGTCGCGGGTCCGGCAGATCAGGCCGGCGGCGCGGGCCCGGGTCACCACCTGCATCGAGGAGATGCTGTCGCCGCCGAGGTCGAAGAAGGAGTCGTCGACCCCGACGCGGTCCAGCCCGAGCACCTGGGCGTAGATGCCGGCCAGGATTTCCTCGACGGCGTTGTCCGGGGCCCGGTACCGGTCGGCGTCGGAGTATTCCGGCGCGGGCAGGGCGCGGGTGTCGAGCTTGCCGTTGGGCGTCAGCGGCAGCGCGTCGAGCACCAGCACGGCGGCCGGGATCATGTACGCCGGCAACCGCTCGGCCAGCGCGGCGCGCACGCCGGCCGGGTCGGCGGATCCGGTGATGTAAGCGACCAGTCGCTTACCGCCGGGCCGGTCCTCGCGGGCGACGACGACCGCCTGCTCCACCCCGTCCAGCCAGGCCAGGGCCGCGCGCACCTCGCCGAGCTCGATGCGGTACCCGCGGATCTTGACCTGTTCGTCGGCGCGGCCCAGGTAGTCCAGCTGCCCGTCGGTGCGCCAGCGGACCAGGTCGCCGGTGCGATACATGCGGGTGCCGGGGCCGCCGAACGGGCACGCCACGAACCGTGAGGCCGTCAGGGGCGCGCGATGCCAATACCCGCACGCCACGCCGGCACCGGCGACGTAGAGCTCGCCGACCACGCCGACGGGCACCGGCCGTAACCGCCCGTCGAGCACGAACAACGCTCCCCCGGGCACCGGCGAGCCGATCGGCACCACGCCGGACTCGACCGACGCCGGCTCCAGGGGTTCGCTGACCGCCGCGTACACCGTGGCCTCGGTCGGGCCGTAGGCGTTGATCATCGCCCGGCCCGTGCCCCACCGGTCGACCAGCTCGGCCGGGCACGCCTCGCCGGCCACCACCAGGGCGGCCCCGTCGAGCCCGTCGGGTGACAGCATCGCGGCCGCCGACGGGGTCTGGCTCAACACGGTGACCTGTTCGGCCACCAGCAGCGCGTGGAGGTCTTCGGGCGAGCGCGCCACCGATTCGGGCACCACGACCAGCCGGCCACCGTGCAGCAGCGCACCGAAGATCTCGTGGACCGAGACGTCGAAGGCGAGCGAATGCCACTGCGACCACACCCCGGCGCGCGGCAGACCGGCGTCCATGCGCGCCAGCAGTTGGGTCGCGTTCTGGTGCGTGACCGCGACGCCCTTGGGGACGCCGGTGGTGCCGGACGTGTAGATGAGGTAGGCGAGGTCCTCCGGCCCCGGCGCCGTCAGCGTCGCTTCGGACCGGGCGGGGGGCTCGAGGTTGTCGACGTCGATGACCGGCACGTCGTGGCTGCGCAGCCGGTCGGCCAGGTCGGCGGTGGTGACGACGGCCAGCGGGGCGGCGTCGGAGAGCACGAATCCGATTCGGGACTCCGGCAGCGCCGGGTCGATCGGCAGATACGCCGCCCCGGCCTTGAGCGCCGCCAGGATCGCCACGATCGCCTCGGCCGAACGCGAGAACAGCAGCGCCACGCACTGTCCCGGCGCGGCCCCGCGGGCGGCCAACACCAGCGCCAGGGAGTTCGCGGCCTCGTCCAGCTCGCGGTAGGTCATGGACCGGCCACCGCACACCAGCGCCACGGCCTCCGGTGTGCGGGCCACCTGCGCGGCGAACAGCGCCGGAATGGACACCGGCACCGCCAGCGGCGCGGTCAGCACCGCCCGGTTCCCGATCTCGTCGAGGCGGGCGTGCTCGGCGTCGTCGAGCAGATCCAGCGACGACAACGGTCGGGTGGGGTCGACGGTCATGGCCGTCAGCACCCGCTGCAACCGTCCGACGAGCGCCTGGATGCTGCCCGGGTCGAACACGTCGGTGCGGAATTCCACGGTTCCGCCGATACCGGCGGGCTCCCCGGCCCGGTTCCAGCGCTCGGCCAGCGAGAAGGTCAGGTCCATCCGGGCGGTTTGGGTGTCCACCGGCATCGGCGTGATCTCGACGTCGCCCAGGGACAGGCCGGCGGCCGGGCCGCCGCCGTCCTGCCCGGCGAAGTTCTGCCAGGCCAGCATGACCTGGACCAGGGGGTGGTGGGTGAGGCTTCGGGCGGGGTTGAGCCGTTCGACCAGCACCTCGAAGGGCACGTCCTGGTGTTCGTAGGCGGCCAGGCTGCGCCCGCGCACCTGCGACAGCAGGTCGGTGAACGTGGGATCGCCGGCCACCTCGACCCGCAGCACCAGGGTGTTGACGAAGAACCCGACGAGGTCGTCGAGGGCGGGGTCGCGCCGCCCGGCGATCGGGAAGCCCACCGCCACATCGGGGCTGGCGCTGAGCTTGGAGAGCAGCACCGCGAGGGCGGTCTGGACCACCATGAAGCTGGTCGCGTTGTGCTTGCGGGCCACCGCGTCGACTTGCTGCTGAAGCTCTGTGGGCCAGTCGATTTCGACGGTGGCGCCGCGTTGATCGGCCACCAGGGGGTAGGGCCGATCGGTGGGCAGTTGCACCCGGTCGGGCATGCCGGCCAGGGCCTCTTCCCAGTAGGCGAGCTGCGCGGCGATGGGGCTCTGGCGGTCGTCGAGGTCGCCGAACTGCGCGCGCTGCCACAGCGTGTAGTCGACGTATTGGACCGGCAGCGGCGCCCAGCCGGGGGCGCGGCCGCCGCACCGGCTGGCATAGGCCATGCCCAGGTCGCGCACCAGCGGGGTGATCGACATGCCGTCGGCGGCGATGTGGTGGACCACGGCGGCCAGCACGTGCTCGTCGTCGTCGATACGGAAAAGCTCTGCGCGCAGCGGGATTTCGGCGGCCAGGTCGAAGGTGTAGCGGGCCGTGTCGCCGATGGCCTCGTCGAGCTGGGCGGCCGACCAGCCGCTGGCGTCGACAACCTCCCACCCGAAGTCGGCCTTTTCGACGGGGGTCACCAGCTGCTGGGGGGTGCCCTCGGGCGCGGCGATCAGGGTGCGCAGGCTCTCGTGGCGGGCCACCACGTCGGCCAGCGCGGCGCCGAGCGCGTCGGCGTCGAGCGGCCCGCTCAGCCGCAGGGCGGCCGCCATGTTGTAAACCGGTGATGGGCCCTGCAATTGGTCGAGGAACCACAGCCGGTTCTGCGCGAACGACAACGGCACCACGGCCGGTCGCTCGGCAGCCACCAGCGGCTCCAGGCCGCCCGTGCCCTCACCGATCCGCAGCGCCAGCTGGGCGACCGTGGGCGACTCGAACACGACGCGCACCGGAAGGCCGACATCCAGGCTGCGGTTGATCGCGGCGACAAGGCCCATCGCCGAGATGCTGTCGCCGCCGAGTTCGAAGAAGGAGTCGTCGACCCCGACGCGGTCAGCGCCCAGGACTTCGGCGTAGATGGTGGCCAGGATTTCTTCGACCGCGTTTTGCGGGGCGCGGTAGTCACTGGCGGCGTATTCCGGCGTGGGTAGCGCGCGGGTGTCCAGCTTGCCGTTGGCGGTCAACGGCACGGTTTCCAGCCCGACGATCGCCGCGGGCACCATGAACCCCGGCAACCGCTCGGACAGCTTTGCGCGCAGCTTCGCCGGGTCAGCCGCGCCGGTCACATAGCCGACCAGGCGCTTGTCCCCGGGACGGTCCTCGCGCGCGATCACCACCGCCTGCTGCACCCCGTCCAAACCGGCCAGCGCGGCCTGGATTTCGCCCAACTCGATGCGATAGCCGCGGACCTTGACCTGCTCATCGGCGCGGCCGAAGTACTGCAGCTGCCCGTCGTTGTTCCAGCGCACCAAATCGCCGGTGCGATACATCCGCGTTCCGACCCCGCCGAACGGGCAGGCCACAAACCGCGACGCAGTCAGGCCGGGCCGGCCGAGATATCCCACGGCGACACCGGATCCGGCCACATACAGCTCCCCGACCACGCCTTCGGGCACGGGACGCAACGACTCGTCCAGCACCAACAGCGCCGCCTCGGGCACCGGGAATCCGATCGGCGGCACGCCTGACCCCGCCTCCAATGGGGCGCTGATCGCCACACACATCGTGGTCTCGGTCGGCCCATAGGCGTTGACCAGCACCCGACCCGGCGCCCACCGATCCACCACCTCAGGCGGGCAGGCCTCCCCGGCCAGCACCAACGCCACACCGTCCAGGCCGACCGGATCCAGCATCGCCACCGCCGACGGCGTCTGGGTCAGCACGCTGACGGCCTGGGCGACCAATACCGCGTGGAAGTCCTGCGGTGAACGGGCCACGGACTCGGGCACCACGACCAGCCGCCCTCCGCGGAGCAGCGGGGCAAAGATCTCCCACACCGACACGTCGAATGCCAGCGAATGCGCATGCGACCACACCCCCGGCGCCGGCAAACCGGCGTTCAGCGAGCCGATCAACTGGGCCACGTTGCGGTGCGTGACCGCAACCCCTTTGGGCACACCGGTGGTACCCGACGTGTAGATCAGGTAGGCGACACTGTCCGGTCCCGGCAGCGGCAGGTCGGTGGCGGGCAAGGTGTCGAGGCGCCGATCGTTGACGTCGATGACAGGCACGCTGTGGCCTTCAAACCGTCTGGCCAGATCCGCGGTGCTGACCGCGACGACCGGCGTGGCGTCACCGAGCATGAACTCGATCCGGGTATCCGGGGAGGAGGGGTCGATCGGCAGGTAGGCCGCCCCCGTCTTGAGCACCGCCACAATCGCCGCGACCGCTTCGGCCGACCGCGAAAAGAGCAGCGCCACAGTCTGTCCCGGCCGCGCACCGTGGGCCACCAACAGGTGGGCCAACCGGTTCGACGCCTCGTCCAGCTCGCGGTAGGTCACGGACAGGCCCTCGCACACCAGGGCCACCGCCTCCGGCGCGCCGGCCACCTGCGCGGCGAACAACTCCGGCACCGACAACGGCGCCGTCGCCGGCCCCGTCAAAACCGCCGTATTGCCAAGCTCTTCCAGACGCGCGTGCTCGGTCCCGTCGAGCAGGTCCACCGAAGACAACACCCGCGACGGGTCACCCACCATCGCCACCAACACCCGCTGCAGGCGTTCGGTCAGCGCTTCGATGCTCTGTGCATCGAACACGTCGGTGCGGAATTCCACCCGCCCGGCGATCCCGGCGGCCTCGCCCGTCTCGTTCCAGCGTTCGGCAAGCGAGAACACCAGATCCATGCGGGCCGAATCGGTGTCGACCGGCACGGAGCTGACCTCGAGGTCGCCCAGCGTCAGACCGGCGGCGGGATCGTCGTGGCCGGCGAAGTTCTGCCAGGCCAACATCACCTGCACCAGCGGGTGATGGGTCAGGCTGCGGGCCGGGTTGAGCCGCTCCACCAGCAACTCGAACGGCACGTCCTGGTTTTCGAAGGCCGCCAGGCTGCGCGCCTGCACCCGCTCCAGCAGTTCGGAGAAGCTGGGGTCGCCGGCCAGGTCGACCCGCAGCACCAGCGTGTTGACGAAGAAGCCGACGAGCTGGTCGAGCGCGCGGTCGCGGCGCCCGGCGATCGGGAAGCCCACCGAAACATCCGCGGTGCCACCGATCTTCGACAACAGCACGGCGAGCGCGGCCTGCACCACCATGAACGTGGTCGCGTTGTGTTGGCGGGCAATCCGGCGAATCTGCTGCTGCAGCTCCGCCGGCCAGTCCACGACCACGCTGGACCCGCGCTGGTCGGCGACCGGCGGGTAAGGCCGGTCGGTGGGCAGTTGCAACCGCTCGGGCATCCCGGACAGGGTGTCCAGCCAGTAGGACAGCTGCGCCGCGATGGGGCTGTCGCCATCGTCCAGGTCGCCGAATTGTGCCCGCTGCCAGAGCGTGTAGTCGACGTACTGCACGGGCAGGTCCGCCCACGCCGGCGCCCGGCCCGCGGACCTCCCGGCGTACGCCGTGCTCAGATCCGCGGCCAACGGCGTCAGCGACAACCCGTCCGCGGCGATGTGGTGTACCACGATCACCAGCAGGTGTTCGCGCTCGTCGATGGCGAATAGTCTTGCGCGCAATGGTGTTTCGACGGCGAGGTCGAAGGCGTGGCGGGTCGTCGCTTCGATGGCGTCGCCCAGCTCGCCGTCGGCCCATCCGGTGGCGTCGACGACGTCCCAGCCGAAGTCGACGTCCTCGGCCGGGATCACCACCTGCTCGGGCGTTCCGTCGCGGGCGGGGAACAGGGTGCGCAGGCTTTCGTGGCGGCGCACCACATCGGCCAGGGCCGCGCACAGCGCGTCGGCGTCGAGGCGCCCGCCGAGCCGCAATGCGGCCGCCATGTTGTAGACGGGCGACGGCCCCTGCAACTGCTGGATGAACCACAACCGGCTCTGCGCGAACGACAACGGGATCACCGCCGGTCGCTCGCTTGCCACCAGCGGCGCCAGCCGGCCCGCGCCCTCGTCGATGCGGGGCGCCAACTGCGCGACCGTGGGCGCCTCGAACACGACGCGCACCGGGAGTTCGGTGTCCAAAGACGCGTTGATCGCCGAGATCAGCCGCATCGTGGACAGCGAGTCGCCGCCCAGATCGAAGAACGAGTCGTCGACCCCCACGCGTTCGACGCCGAGCACCTCGGCGTAGATGCCGGCGAGGATCTCCTCGGTCGCGGTGGTCGGGGCGCGGTAGTTGTCGATGTCCCGATAGTCGGGCGCGGGCAGGGCGCGGGCGTCGAGCTTGCCGTTGACCGTCATGGGCAGGGCCGGCAGCGCGACGACCGCGGCGGGGACCATATAGGCGGGCAGCCGCTCGGCCAGCGCGGCGCGAGCCCGGCCCGCATCCACGGTGCCGGTGACGTAGCCGACGAGGCGTTTGTCACCGGGACGGTCCTCGCGGGCGACGACCACCGCCTGCTCCACCCCGTCCAAACCGCCCAGCGCCGACTGGATTTCGCCGAGTTCGATGCGGTAGCCGCGGATCTTGACCTGCTCGTCGGCGCGGCCCAGGTAGCGCAGTTGCCCGTCGGTGCCCCAGCACACCAGGTCGCCGGTGCGGTACATGCGAGCGCCGGGCGCACCGAACGGGCAGGCCATGAACCGCGAGGCGGTCAGCGCGGAGCGGCGCCAGTACCCGACGCCGACCCCGTCGCCGGCCAGGTACAGCTCGCCGACCACCCCGGCCGGCACGGGCCGCAGCCATTCGTCGAGCACGAAGAAGGCCGCCCGGGTGACCGGGGAGCCGATCGGCGGGAAGCCCGATCCCGCTTCCAGCGGCGCGCTCTTGCACGCCCACATCGTGGTTTCGGTTGGGCCGTAGACGTTCACCATCACCCGCGCGGGTGCCCAACGGTCCACCAGCTCGGGCGGGCAGGGCTCCGCGCCGATCACCAGCGCGGTCCCGTCCAGTCCGTCGGTCGGCAGCATCCCGACGGCGGACGGGGTTTGGGTGAGCACCGTGACTCCCTCGCCGACCAGCAGGGCGTGGAATTCCTCCGGCGAACGGGAAACCGCCTCGGGCACGAGCACCAGGCGCCCGCCGTGCAGCAGTGCGCCCCAGATCTCCCACACCGAGAAGTCGAAGGCATAGGAGTGGAACTGGGTCCACACCTGTTCCGCCGAGAGTTCGATGCCCAGGCGCAGGTCGTCGAAGAGTTGGGCGACGTTGTGCTGCGTTACCGCAACGCCTTTGGGCACACCGGTGGTGCCGGACGTGTAGATGATGTGGGCCAGGTCGTCGGGTGCGGGCAGCGGCGGCGCCGTGGCGGGTTGGTCGCCCACGGCGGGGTCGTCCACGTCGACGACCGCCAGGCCGAAGCCGTCCAGCCGGCCGGCCAGGGCGGCCGTGGTGACGGCGGCGATCGGCGCGGCGTCGGTGAGCATGAACTCCATCCGGGCCGCCGGCAGTGCCGGGTCGATCGGCAGGTAGGCGGCCCCGGATTTGAGCGCGGCCAGGATCGCCACGATCGCCTCGGCCGAGCGCGAGAACAGCAGCGCCACCCGCTCGCCCGGACGCGCGCCGTGGTGGATCAGCAGGTGCGCCAGCCGGTTGGCGGCCTCGTCCAGCTCCCGGTACGTCATCGACTTGCCGTCGCAGACCAACGCGACCGCGTCGGGGGTGCGGGCCGCCTGCGCGGCGAACAACGCGGGGACCGACTTCGGCGTCGCCGGCCGGGTCAGCACTCCCCTGTTGCCCCACCTCTCCAGGCGGGCGTGCTCACCGGCATCGAGCAGGTCCACCGACGACAGCCGTCGGTCCGGTTCGGCGGCGACCACCGTCAGCAGCCGCTGCAACCGCTCGATCAATCGCTCGACCGTGTTTGCGTCGAATACGTCGGTGCGGTATTCGGCCGTCACGACGATGCCGGCGCGCGCGCCGGAGTCGGTAAAGCGCTCGGCCAGGGAGAACGTCAAATCCATCCGGGCGGTGTCGGTGTGCACCGGCATCGGCGTGACCTGTAGATCACCCAGGGCCAGTCCGCCCGCCGGAGCAGTGACCTCCCCGGGGAAGTTCTCCCAGCCCAACAACACCTGGATCAGCGGATGGTGGGCCAGACTCCGAGCGGGGTTCAGCCGTTCCACCAACAGTTCGAAGGGCACGTCCTGGTGTTCGAAGGCGGCCAGGCTGCGCCGGCGCACCTGCGCCAACAGGTCGGCGAACGTGGGATCCCCGCCCAGCTCTTTCAGGTCGACCCGCAGCACCAGGGTGTTGACGAAGAAGCCGATCAGTTCGTCGAGCGCCGGCTCGGATCGCCCGGCGATCGGGAAACCCACCGCCACGTCGTCCGCGGCGGCGATCCGGGACAGCAGCGCGGCGAACGCGGCCTGGATCACCATGAAGCTGGTCGCGTTGTGCTCGCGCGCCACGCGGCGAATCTGCTGCTGTAGCTCCGCCGGCCAGTCCACCGCCAGCCGGGCGCCGCGGTGGTCGGCGACCTGCGGGTAGGGCCGATCCGTGGGCAGCTGCAGGCGTTCGGGCAGCCCGGCCAGGGCGCCGGCCCAGAAGTTCAGCTGGGCCGCGATGCGGCTGTCGGCATCGTCGACGTCGCCGAGATGCGCGCGCTGCCAAAGCGTGTAGTCGACATACTGCACCGCCAACGGCGCCCAGGCAGGGGCATGCCCCGCGCACCGGCTGGCATACGCCACCCCGAGGTCCCGCGCGAAGGGAGTGATCGACCAGCCGTCGGCGGCGATGTGATGCACCGCGACGACCAGGATGTGCGCGTCGTCGCCGAGGGTGAAAAGCTCTGTGTGCAGCGGGCTTTCGCTGGCAAGATCGAAGGTGTAGCGGGCCGCCGCGGCCATGCGCTCACGCAGCCGGTCTTCCGGCCACCCGCGGGCGTCGATGACCTCGCAGGCAAAGCCGATCCGCTCGGCGGGAATCACCACCTGTTGCGGGACCCCGTCGGCAGCCGCGAACACCGTGCGCAGGCTTTCGTGCCGGGCCACGACGTCGGCCAGCGCCGCACCAAGCGCGTCGGCGTTCAGATACCCGCGCAGCCGCAACGCCACGGTGACGTTGTAAATCGGTGAGGGGCCTTGGAACTGGTCGATGAACCACAGCCGGGTCTGGGCGAATGACAGCGGGATCACCGCGGGGCGGTCCCGCGCTACCAGGGGCTCCGGCCAGTTGGTTTCGTCGCCGACGAGACGCACCAACTCGGCGACGGTGGGCGCCTCGAACACGGCCCGCACCCCGAGGTTCGCGTTCATGCTGGCGTTGACCGCGGCGATCAGGCGCATCGCCGACAGTGAGTCCCCGCCCAGGTCGAAGAACGAGTCGTCGACGCCGACCCGCTCCAGCCCGAGCACCTGTCCGTAGATGCCAACGAGGATCTCTTCGGCGGGAGTGGACGGGGCGCGGTAACGATCCACGTCCTGGTACTCCGGTTCGGGCAGGGCCCTGCGATCGAGCTTGCCCGAGGAGGTCATCGGGAATTCCTCGAGCGCCACGATGTGTGTCGGCACCATGTATTCGGGCAACCATGCGTTCAGTTGCTCGCGCACCTCACCGATCTTGGTGTTGGTGCGAGGGTCATTGGCATGGCTGGTGCGCTGGCGCATTCCCGCCGGAGGCAGGTACAGATCGGTCAAGGCTGCGGCAGGCTGGTCGTCGGAATCGACGAAAACCGCACTGAGGGAGCCGGTTTGGGCACCCCAGGTAACGGCCACACGATAGCCCGCGGAGTCGCCGATGCGATGCAGTTCTTCGGCGACGGCGACCGGCGCGTCGGGGCTGGCTTGGGCCAGCGCGTCCTTGACGGACAGGCCCGCGGCGAGCCCACCCTGGATGCGGACGTCGGCGATCACTCCGGCCTGCGGGATGTCGGTGACGCGGACCACGGCAGGACGCAGCGACATCAAGTCGTCGCGCAGTCCATCCAGGCCCGCGCGCTCGGTCCACGACCAGGTGGGTGCCGTCGCCACCGACCGCACGGCTGCGGGCGCCTTGTGGATGACGATGTCGTAGCGGTACCGGTTCAGCTCGTTGTCGGACACGCCACGTTTGACCTGGATCTCCAGGCCGCCCACCGACGGCCGGTTGACGGCCCAGGTGGTGAAAAAGTCAGGGGCCAAGAGCAATTCGGTCTCGCCGAGCATGGCGTGGCTGACCCGCTTGCGTATCTCGTCAGCATCGGCGGTGTCGGCGCTACGCGATAGGGCGATCCCGGTCTGGAACGCGCCCTGCAGCGCGTGGTTACGGACGTCGCCGATGAACAGCGCCCCGCCCGGGGCCAGGAGCTCCATCGCGTGGTCGATGACCTCGGCCAGATATCCCGCGTTGGGGAAGTACTGGACGACGGAGTTGACGATGACGGTGTCGAAATGGCCTTGCGGCAACCGGTCCGTGACGTGGGCGGGCTGGGTGAACAACTCGACCCGGTCCCGCCAGGCGAACTGCGACTCCTCCAGCGAGCGGGCGAGGTTTTCGATCGCCACGGGCGAGAAGTCGGTGGCGACGTACTGCTCGCACTCCGGCGCGATCTGCGACAGCAGCAATCCCGAGCCCGCGCCGATCTCGAGGACGCGCCGCGGCCGCAGGGCCATGATCCGATCGACCGTGGCGGCACGCCATTCGATCATCTCCTCGAGCGGGATCGGCTCGCCGGTGTAACTGCTGTTCCAGCCGCGGAAATCCATGCCGAAACGGGATCCGAGGTCGGCGCCGTACAGGTCGTCGTAGAGGTGCTGCCACTCTTCGACGTCTTCCACGTCGTGGTCGGCGTTGGTGGTGTGGTCGAGGGTGACGTAGGCGACCAGATGAGATCCCGCGGCGCCGTCACGCACAGTCACGGCGGCCTGGGTGACGTGCGAGCAGGCCAGCAGCGTGTTCTCGATCTCACCCAATTCGATGCGCTGGCCGCGCAATTTGATCTGTTTGTCGGCGCGGCCGACGAAATCCAGGGTGCCGTCGCGGGTCCAGCGCACCAGGTCGCCGGTCCGGTACATGCGCGAACCGGCGCCGCCAAACGGGTTGGCCACGAACCGTTCCGCCGTCAGGTCCACGCGCCCCATGTAGCCGTGCGCCAGCGCGGGCCCGCTCACATACAGCTCGCCCACCACCCCGACCGGCGCCGGGTTCAGCCAGGCGTCGAGCACCATGGCACACACGCCCGGGATCGGGGTGCCGATCCGCACCGGCCCCTCGGCCGACAGGGGCGCGCTCATGGTGACCCAGATGGTGGTTTCGGTCGGACCGTAGACGTTGAACATGCGCCGGCCCGGCGCCCAGGCCGCCACCAACTCCGCCGGGCACGCTTCGCCGCCGACCATCAATCTGTCGAACTCGGGCAACCGGGAACGATCCAACGACGACAGCACCGTCGGGGTCAGGAAGGCCGCGTTGACGCGTTGGCTCTGCAGCAGCGCGGTCAGCGGCTCGCCCGCGTACACCCCGGCGGGGGCCACCACCAGCGCCGCCCCCGACACCGCCGCCAACAGCATCTCACCGACCGACGCGTCGAAGGTGGGCGAGGCCACCATCAGCACCCTGGCATCCGCGTCCAACCCACAGGACTCGCGTTGCGCGGCAGCCCATCCCAGCAGACCCGCGTGCCCCACCACTACACCCTTGGGGATGCCGGTCGACCCCGACGTGAAGATCACATAGGCCGCATCATGCGCCGTCAGTGGCGCCAACCGATCGGCGCCGGTGATCGGCTCTGCGCTGTGCCCGGACAGATCCAGCCCGTCGATACGCAGCACCGGCCGCGCGCCTGCCCCGGCTACTTCGTCCGCGCCACAAGTCAATACGCAGACCGCTCCCGCGGATTCCAGCACCGCGGTGATCCGCTCGACGGGGTGGTCCAGATCGATCGGTGCGTGGACGCCGCCGGCCTTGACCACCGCCCACCACGCGACCACCAACTCGAGGCAGCGATCCATCGCCACGCCCACAGCGCGCTCGGGACCCACGCCGGCGTCGATCAGCCTGCGGGCCAGGCGGTTAGACCATTCGTCGAGCTGGCGGTACGACAGCCGCCGCTCGCCGTCGACCACGGCGACGGCGTCCGGGTCGGCCGAGGCCGCCGCCGCCAGCAACTCCGGCGCCACGCCCATCGGCGCGGCCGCACCGGCGCCGGACAGCTCCGCCAGCACCAGGTTGCGCTCGTCGCGGTCGAGCAGCCCCACGGACGAGAGTCGCCGTCCGGGATCAGACGTCATCGCCACCAACACCCGGCGGAAGCGTTCGACAAGCGCCTCAACACTTTCGACGTCGAACACGTCGGCGTCGAACTCGACGTGCAGGCCGAGTTCGCGGCCCGGGAGCGCCTCCATTGTCAGTGGGTAGTGGTTGTACTCGCGGTTGGTGAACCCGGCGATGGCCAGCCCGTCGGGGCCCAGCTGCATGCCGTCGCCGATCGGGTAGTTCTCGTAGACGAACAGGGTGTCGAAGAGCTGCTCGTGTCCGGTGAGGCGATGGATGTCGTTGAGCGCCAGGTGCTGATGTTCGATGGTGTCGTTGTTGGTCTCCTGCAGCTGACGTAGCAGCTCCGCGGTGGTGGTGGTCGCGGCGATGTTGGCCCGCACGGGCACTGTATTGATCAGCAGCCCCACCATCGATTCCGCGCCGTCGACTTCCAGCTGGCCCACGCGAGACCGCGGTGTGCCGAATACGACATCGTGCTGGCCGGTCAGCGAGGTCAGGAGCAGCGCCCAGGCACCGTGCAAGACGGTGCTGACGGTGGTGTGGCAGGAGCGTGCCAATTCGGTGACGGCGCGGGTGGTCTTCTCGGCCACCCGGAACGATGCCGCGCCGCGCCGCCCTTGGCCCAGGCGGTCGTTCGGGCCGACGAGCGTCGGCGTCTCGAAGTCGGCGAGCACGTCGGCCCAGGCCGCGCGGGCGGCGTCGAGGTCGCGATCGGCCAGCCAGGTGACGAAGCTGCGGTAGGGCGCGGCCGCGGGCAGCGGTTCGCCGTAGTAGCTGGTGAAGATTTCGCGGAGCAGAATCGGCAGCGACCATCCGTCGAGCACGATGTGGTGGTTGGTCAGCACCAGCCGGTGCCGGTCCGCTCCGGTGCGTATCACCGCCACCCGGAAGGGCGGCCGCTCGGCCAGGTCGCCGACCGCGGCGCGTTCGGCGGCGCAGAGCTCCTCGATCTGCTGCTCGGTGTCGAGTTCGACGCATCGCCACTCCACCACGGGATTGGCGGGGATGATCTGCACCGGCTCGTCGAACCGCTCGTAGAACCAGGCCGCCAGGTGCGGATGCCGGTTGATCACCGCGTGTACGGCGTCGTGCAGGCGGTCGGGGTCCAGCGGGCCGGTGAGCGTGAAATCCAGCTGCACCGCGTACATGTCGTCGCTGCCGTGCGCGGTGCTGGAGTGGAAGAGCAGGCCCTGTTGCAGCGGGGTCAGCGGCAGGATGTCGGCGAGGTCGTATCGCCGGTGCAGCTCATCGATCTGCGGTTGGCTCAGGCGGGCGGGCGCGATGTCCGACGGCGTGAGCCCGCCGCCCCCGGCCCGCACGTGCGCGCAGACGCCGGACAAGGCGTCGAACCACAATTGGCTCAGCCGGCGGATCTGCGCTTCGTCGAGGGCCGACGGCGCCCAGGTCCAGTTGGCGTGCAGTTGCGGACCGGCGTCGGTGTCGACGGTGCCGGCGTTGAGTTCGACGGTGTGCGCCAACGGCATCGGGATCGCCGCGGCGGCGCCGGTCAGCGAGAGGCTCTCCGGGTGCAGCCGCCACAGCTCGTCGGACAGCTCGGTTCCCGCGACCAGGCGACCGAGATAGTTGAAGCCGATCGACGGGTCGGCGCCGTCCAGCTCCGCGTCACCGTTGAGGTAGCGCAGCACGCCGTAGGTCAGCGGGTGCGGCACGGCGCGAAGCTGTTCCTTGCCTTCCTTGATCAGCGTTCCCAGCGCCGGCTCCCCGGCCTGCACCTGGGCCCACGACGTGGGGCCGACGGTCAAAGCGACCGGGTATTTGGTGGTGAACCAGCCGACGGTGCGCGAGAGGTCCACGTCGGGCGCGAGTTCCTCGTGGCGGCCGTGGCCCTCGACGTCGATGGCTATCGGCGCGGCACTGGCAATGTCGGGGCCCAGGAATTCCGCCCACGCCAGCCCGAACGCGATCAACAGGATGTCTTGCACGCCGGCGTGAAACGCCGCCGGCGCCTCGCCGATCAGCGTGCGGGTGACCTCGGCGTCCAGCGACACCGACAGGTGCCCGGCCGTGGCGTAGGTATCGACGTCGGGGCGCACCGCCGGCAGCGCGGGCGGGGTCGCCGCGGTCCGCTTCCATGCCGCGATTTGCTCGATGACCTCCGCGCGGCGCGCGTGCTCGTCGAGCAGCGACGCCCACCGGGCGAACGACGTCCCGCCCGCCGGCAACTCCACCGGCTGGCCGCCGCGGTGCTGCGCCCACGCGATATTCAAGTCTTCCACCAGGATTCGCCAGGAGACCCCGTCGACGGCCAGGTGGTGGACGATCAGCGCCAGCTGACCGGTGGGGGCGACCCACACCGCGCTCAGCATCGTCCCGGTGGCGGGGTCGAGTCGCGACCGGGCCGCCGCCAGCGCCTCGCCGGAGAGCACCTCCACCGACCGCAGGCAGCCGGCGGCGTCCACGGACCCCGGGTCGGGCACCCGCAACGACCATCCGTCGGCGCCGTCGCGATCGACGCGCAGCCGCAGCATGGCATGCCGATCCAGCAAGGCCTGCAACAGAATCGCCACGTCGGCCTCGGCCACGCCCGCGGGCGCCTGCAGCAACATCGTCTGGTTGAACTCGTCGATCGGGCCGTTCACGCTTTGCAGCCACCGCATGATCGGGGTGGCCCGTACCGGGCCGAGACCCTCGTCGATCACGTCGGCTTCGCCGCCGGCCACCGCCGCCACGCGGGCCAGGCGGGCGACGGTCTGCTCGACGAAGACGTCGCGGGGACGGCACCTCAGGCCGGCGGCCCGCGCCCGCGACACCACCTGCAGGGCCAGGATGCTGTCGCCGCCGAGTTCGAAGAAGGAGTCGTGGGTGCTGACGCGGTCGGTGCCCAGGACTTCGGCGTAGATGGTGGCCAGGATTTCTTCGACTGCGTTTTGCGGGGCGTGGTAGGCACCGGTGGCGTATTCCGGTGTCGGTAGCGCGCGGGTGTCCAGCTTGCCGTTGGCGGTCAACGGCAGGGTTTGCAGCCCGACGATGGCCGCGGGCACCATGAACCCCGGCAACCGCTCGGACAGCTGGGTGCGAAGCGCGGCGGTATCGGCGGCGCCGGTCACGTAGCCGACCAGGCGCTTGTCGCCGGGGCGGTCCTCGCGGGCGATCACCACCGCCTGCTCAACCCCGTCCAAACCGGCCAGCGCGGCCTGGATTTCGCCCAACTCGATGCGGTAGCCGCGGATCTTGACCTGCTCGTCGGCGCGCCCCAGATAGCGCAGCTGCCCATCAGCACCCCAACAGGCCAAATCCCCGGTCCGATACATCCGCTGACCGGCCCCGCCGAACGGACACGCCACAAACCGCGCCCCGGTCAACCCCGCCCGACCCACGTAACCGGTGGCCACCCCGGCGCCGGCCACATACAACTCCCCGACCACCCCGACCGGCACCGGCCGCAACCAGCCATCGAGCACAAACAAGCCCGCCTGCCGCACCGGCGACCCGATCGGCGCCACGCCCGTCCCCGCCTGCAGCGGGGCGCTGATCGCCACACACATGGTGGTCTCGGTCGGCCCATAGGCATTGACCAGCACCCGACCCGGCGCCCACCGATCCACCACCTCAGGCGGGCAGGCCTCCCCGGCCAGCACCAACGCCACACCCTCCAGGCCGGCCGGATCCAGCATCGCCACCGCCGACGGCGTCTGGGTCAACACCGTCACCTCTTCGGCGACCAGCACCGCGTGCAGCTCCTCGGGCGCACGCGCGGTGTCCTCATCGACGATCACCACCCGCCCTCCACGCAGCAGCGGGGCGAAAATCTCCCACACCGACACATCGAAGGCCGGCGAATGACAATGCGACCACACCCCCGGCACCGGCAAACCCGCATCCAGCGACCCGATCAACTGCGTCACGTTACGATGCGTCACCGCAACACCTTTGGGCACACCGGTGGTACCCGAGGTGTAAATCACATACGCCACACCCTCGGCATCCGGCTCGGGCAAAGCCGTCTCAGGCTCGCCGTCGAGGCGCGGATCGTCCACATCAATCACCGCCACGCCACGCCCGGCCAGACGCCCGGCCAGCTCCGCGGTGGTAACTACCGCCACCGGCGCGACGTCAGCGAGCAGGAACCCGATCCGCGAATCCGGAGACACCGGATCGATCGGAAGATAGGCCGCCCCGGTCTTGAGCACCGCCAACATCGCCGCAACCGCCTCGGCCGACCGCGAAAACAGCAGCGCCACAGTCTGTCCCGGACCCGCGCCCTGCGCCACCAAACGATGCGCCAACCGATTCGACGCCGCATCCAACTCGCGATACGACACCGACCGGCCCCCACACACCAACGCCACCGCCCCCGGCGCCCGCGCCACCTGCCCGGCAAACAACGAAGGCACCGACACCGGCACCGGCCCCGAACCAGTCAAAACCGCCCGATTACCAAACACTTCCAACCGGGCACACTCGTCATCGCCAAGCACATCCACCGACGACAACGCCCGCGACGGATCACCCGCCATCGCCACCAGCACCCGCTGCAACCGCCCGGCCAAGTCCGAGACGTCGAAGTTCGAGAACGGTTGCCCGACACCGACGGTGCTCAGGAACTGCTGATCCCCGAAGCCGAGGAAGAACAGCCCGAAGTGACCGACCGGGCCGAAGGTGGTGTACGTGGCGGTCGCCGGAACGCCGGCGAGGCTGAGGGTGAGTCGGGCCGGAACGAAGTTGACGACGACCCGGCTGGACGCCTGAGGCGCGCCACGGAACCCGCCGTCACCGCCGAGCATGTGAACCGGAAAGCGCTGATGCCGCAACGCTTCCCGTGAGCGGGTGTCAACCTGCCGGAGGAAGTCGGCGACCGTCCCGTGCGGTGCCGCGGTCAAGACGAGCGGCACCACCCCGGCGAGCATGCCGGGATGCGTCTTCGATTCGGGATCCGTGCGGCGGCTGACCGGGAAGTCGAGCACCACCTCGTCGGAATTGTCGGTGCGGAACGCGCGCACCAAGAGCGCGCACGCAGCGGTGAGTACCGACGATCGGCGGATGCCCAGGGCCTTGGACAGCTGTTTGATCAGGCCGACCGCCGAGGAATCCAATTGGACCGGCGCAGAGGGCGCGTAGGGATCCCGCTCGCTGGCGGTTTGGGTCAGCCGGTAATCGCCCCCGCGTGCGGAGGGAAGGTGCTCGGTCCAATAGGTCTGGTCCGCGACGTAATCGGCGGACGCCGCGTACTCGGCCTCGCTGTCGACGAGGTCGCGCAACGAGCCGAAGAAGGCCGGCGATATCGGCACACCGGAGGCAAGTGCGGAATAGACGGCCGCAATGCGGCGGCCCAGCAGGGCGATGCCCAACCCGTCGATGGCGATGTGATGGCAGCAGCTGAACCAGTAGTACTCGTCGGGCGCCGTTTGGAACAGGTGGAAGTTGATCATCGGGCCGGTGAGCGGCATCGGTGTCCGTTGGATGGCCGACGCCCTCTCCCGGACCTCACGCTCGGGATCGGGCGAACCGCTCACGTCATAGAAGGCCAGATCGATCTCGGGGTCCTCGAGCGCGGTCTGGAAGACTTCACCGTCCACCTCGAAGAAGCTCGCCCGGATGCTTTCGGCCTCGCCGACCACGTGACGCATCGCCTGCTCGAACAAAGCGCGGTCAACCGTGCCCTCGATCCGCACGAGCACCCCGAGCTGCCACGCCACATCGAAGTGACCCGTTTGCTGCGCGAGCCAGATGTCCAGCTGCGCCCGCGTCAACGGCAATGCGCGGTCACTGCGTTCCACTAATTCCCCCCGAATACTTTCCCGACTCCTTCATACCTAGACCGTCTACACATCACAAACCAGGAGCGGACAACCTGTCACGCAGGCTTTTCGGGCGGATGTCGGGCCAATTCTGTTCGATGTAGTCGAGGCAGGCGGCCCGATCAGCCTCCCCGTACACCACCCGCCAGCCGGGCGGAACATCGGCGAACACCGGCCAAAGGCTGTGCTGTTCCTCGTTATTGACTAGGACGAAAAATTTGCCACTGTCGTCATCGAAGGGATTGTTCTGCAACGGACGACCTCCTCAGACCCGATGAAAATTGCATGACGACCCGCGCGCAGCACAAAAGCTGTGCCGCGCTTCAGGATTGGCCGTTAGTCTCGACCAGTGTGCCGATCTGCCCGCGGGCGCGAAGCCGGCGCCGGTGGGCTTGATTGCGGAAATCCCCGTCGTGACGTAACTGGCTGCAGTTCGGGCCCCAGTTCTTCCCCGGCTCGAATCGCAATACCGCCCGCAAGATCAACGGTAACCCGAAAATCGCGGAGGGTGCTCCGCGGGGGCGTTCCGTTGGTGCAGCAGCGGACCATCAGCATGCTGGCACTACGACGTTGGATGTCGCGCTCCACGGCTCGCCGGTTACCCGCCGGTACCCGCCGTCAAACCTGTGAATTTCGTTCTTGCATAAGAGATTCGCACCCCCGGTTTGTTCGACGCGTGTCTCGCCATCCAGCAAAACCAAATCTTTGTCCCCCACCCAACGTCACCGTTCCGCACCGGGACGAGGCCGCGCGATTTCGGCACCTCTCCGAACACGAGGGCGATGGTTTGCTGCCCCGGCACGCAGACGTTGCCCGAACGACCGCGCGCCTTTTGCGGGCAGGCTTCGGCTCACCCCACTGCAGCAAGCTTTCGGCAGCGGCTTGGCGGGAGGAAGACCCGGCATCTGCGCATCGTAATTGCTGATCGCGACGTGCGTGCGTGGTTTGTCGACTTTCCCGAAGGCCACCTTGCCCTGACGGGCGAAACTCCTGGGGGAGCTTGCTACGCCGGCGGGTTGGGACGGCCCCGGACGATGCCTTGCGGGACAGCGCCTTCGCTGCGGACGGACCGACAGTCGCAGCGGCACCGCACCCGACGGCCGCGGCCGCGGCGGTCAGCGCCCCGGGTCGCTGCCGGTCGTTGCTCCGGTGGCCGAGCCTTCTTGTGATCGATCTCACCAGGGTTACCCCGGTGGATGTTCACGCGGGCGTGGCGGGGCGTTCATCTGGTTGCGACGCGCAGAGTGTTTCGCGAACATGTTGCGCCCGTGTGAAATTCGGCACTCCGAGCCAACCCGTCCGACCGAGGACGTGCAGTCGTCCTCGGGGGCGCACGCCCCCGGGGACGGCGTTTAGACACCCCCGACCGCGGGTAGAGCTGCGCCAATGTGGGGGTCAGTGCTGGGGTTGGGGATTCTGGCTGCGCTCAATCCGGTGCGCCTCGGCCTCGCCCTCCTGATGATCTCCCGTCCGCGGCCGGGACCGAACCTGCTCGCCTACTGGGTCGGTGGCCTGACCGTCGCTGTGCCCGAGCTGCTCGCCCCCCTGATGCTGCTGAACTTCACGTCCGCGTTCGGCACATTCCGGCACGGCTCGCCGGGGCGGGCCGCGAGTTCCACGCTCCCGCACATCCAGATCGGTCTGGGCGTGCTCGGGTTGTCCATCGCCGCGCTGATGGCGGTGCGCTTCTCGATGCGTCAGCGGGCCCGGGCGCGGACATCCGGCGGCGGGACCCCGACCTCGCCGCCGGGCCCGGGGGCGCCGATGGTGGTTCCACGATTCCTGAGCCGCGCACAAGACCTTTCGCCCGAGGACCGTTCCGGAGTCCGGCTCCTGCTCCACCGGGCCCACCGCGCGTGGGAGAAGGGGTCGTTGTGGATCGCGTGGGTGATCGGGCTGGCGTCGGTGCCGGTCGACGGGGTTCTCTTCATTCTCGCGATCATCGTGGCGTCGCGGGCTGCCGTCGCCACGCAGGTCAGCGCCTCCATCGCGTTCGTGCTGCTGATGTATTCCGTCGTCGAAATGATCCTGGTCGGGTATGTGGCCGCGCCGGCTCGGACCCATGCGCTCTTGCGCCAGCTGCACGAATGGGTGCGGGTTTACCACCGGCAGATCCTGGTGGCGGTCTTCACGGTGGTTGGGGTGACGCAGTTGGCCCAGGGAATGCACATCCTCTGAGGAGGCGGTTACATCTCCGCCTCAACGGGTAGTGGCAAGTCGATGGACAGCCAACGCCGGTTCGATGTGATAGCCCGCGACATGGCCCAGAGCGCGCCGGGAGTGTCCCTCCTGCTCCTCGATTGCGACCTGCGGATCCGCGCGGCGAGCGTCGCGTACGAGCGGGTCACCCTGCGCGAACCCGGCGAGTTGCCCGGGCAGTTGCTTTTCGACGCGTTTCCCGACAACCCCCGCGATCCGCAGGCGAACGGCACGGCGAACCTCGCCGCATCCCTGGAGACGGTGATGCGCGACCTGCGCCCCCATCAGATGCGAATACAGCGCTATGACGTGCCCGATCCGGTCGCTCCCGACCAATTCGTGCCGAAGGTGTGGAGCCCGACCAACACTCCCCTGGTCGACCACGGCGAGTTGGTGGGCGTCGCGCACTGTGTCGAAGAGATCTCGGAAAGCGGGCAGATGCTCGCAGAGATGACCCGCGCAGCCGATCAAGGCGCTTCGTGGACGCCCACCGAAGTGCTCCATACCCTCGAGGCGATCAAGACCGCCGAAAGCGCCCGCCACCACGAACGCTTGCAGGCCCTGGTCGCCGAGAACGAACAACTGCGGCGCGCCGTCGAAACGCGCGACGTGATCGGCCAGGCCAAGGGCATGCTGATGGAGCGATTCGACATCGACGCCGGTGCCGCCTTCGAGCTGTTGGTGAAGCTTTCGCAGGACACCAACGCCCGCGTGGAGCAGATCTCCCTCAAGCTGGTCGAGCTGGACCATCCGCCGAGCTGAACTTTCTGGTCGGCCCGACACCGCGCGGCATAGCCTGGTGTCCTGAACGCCCGTGCTTCTGCGAGAGGAAGCGACATGCCTGCACCATCAGCCGAGGTCTTCGACCGTTTGCGTCAGCTGGCCGCGATCAAAGACGTCTCCACCCGCGAGACCAAGACGATCGACGAGGTCTTCACCGGCAGACCGCTGACCACGATCCCCATCGGCACGGCCGAAGACGTCGAAGCGGCGTTCGCCGAGGCGCGCGCGGCCCAGGTCGAGTGGGCGACGCGGCCGGTGACCGAGCGCATCGATGTCATTGCCCGCTACCGCGACCTGGTCTTCGAGAACCGCGAGTTCCTGATGGACCTCCTGCAAGCCGAGGCGGGCAAGGCCCGATGGGCCGCGCAGGAGGAGATCGTCGACCTGATTGCGAACGCGAACTACTACGTGCGCGTGGCGGCGGACCTGCTGAAGCCTCGCACGGTGCAGTCGCTGCTCCCCGGAATCGGCAAGACCACGGTGGGTTACCAGCCCAAGGGCGTGGTCGGGGTGATCTCGCCGTGGAACTACCCGATGACGCTGACGGCGTCCGACTCCGTGCCGGCGCTGCTGGCGAGCAACGCGGTGGTGCTCAAGCCGGACAGCCAGACGCCGTACTGCGCGCTGGCCTGTGCCGAGCTGTTGTACCGGGCCGGCCTGCCGCGGGCGCTGTACGCGGTCGTGCCCGGCCCGGGCTCGGTGGTCGGCACCGCCATCATCGACAACTGCGACTACTTGATGTTCACCGGCTCCACCGCCACGGGCAGGCAGCTCGCGGAGCATTGCGGCCGCCGGCTGATCGGTTTCTCGGCCGAACTCGGCGGCAAGAACGCGATGATCGTCACCCGCGGGGCCAACCTCGACAAGGTCGCCAAGGCGGCCACCCGCGCGTGCTTCTCCAATGCGGGCCAGCTCTGCATCTCCATCGAGCGGATCTACGTCGAGAAGGACATCGCCGACGAGTTCATCGCCAAGTTCGGTGCCGCGGTGCGGAATATGAAGCTGGGCACCGCGTATGACTTCACCGTCGAAATGGGAAGCCTGATCTCCGAGGGCCAGCTGGAGACGGTCACCGACCACGTCAACGACGCGAAAGCCAAGGGCGCCAAGGTGATTGCGGGCGGCAAGGCGCGGCCCGAGATCGGCCCGCTGTTCTATGAGCCGACGGTGCTGACCGAGGTCACGCCGGAGATGGAGTGCGCGGCCAACGAGACGTTCGGGCCGGTCGTCTCGATCTACCCCGTCGCCGACGTGGATGAAGCGGTCGAGAAGGCCAACGACACCGAGTACGGGCTCAACGCCAGCGTGTGGGCCGGCTCCTCCGCGGAGGGCGAGCAGATCGGAGCGCGGTTGCGGTCGGGCACCGTGAACGTCAACGAGGGCTACGCGTTCGCGTGGGGCAGCCTGAGCGCGCCGATGGGCGGAATGGGCCAGTCCGGGGTCGGCCGCCGGCACGGACCCGAGGGCTTGCTGAAGTACACCGAGTCACAGACGATCGCGACGGCCCGCGTGTTCAATC
Source organism: Mycobacterium europaeum (assembly GCF_002102155.1). Classification (GTDB taxonomy): domain Bacteria; phylum Actinomycetota; class Actinomycetes; order Mycobacteriales; family Mycobacteriaceae; genus Mycobacterium; species Mycobacterium europaeum. The sequence continues at coordinate 246,174 of NZ_LQOU01000002.1, read as the reverse complement.
TCGACCCGCCCCTTGGGATTCCGGCGACGCTCTGGCAGAAGTCGCTGCTGCCCGTCGTGCGCACGGTGATGAAGCTGCCCGGGCGGAACTGACAGCGGGACCGTCCGCCGATCCACCGCCCGTTGACCCCGTTCTACTACCGCGCGTAGTATTCGGGCCATCCCGCCGTGCACAAGGGGGTGCAACGTGAGGTGGAGTTTCGCCCAGATCGGGCTGCTGATCATTTGCGTCATCCATGTCGCTCAGGCGGTGATCGGCTTCATCATGAATCCCAGCTTCGCGATCGGGCCGGGGGCGCCGACGGTCCAGCTGCTCGGGATGGACTACAACGGCTGGCACGCCGTCGCAGGTCTCGCCCTATTCGCTCCGGGGCTGGTATTCGCGACACGCAAGTCGTGGGCCGTGCTGTATTTGCTGCTCGCCGCGATAGCCGGTGCGCTGCCGGGCATTTGGGCCTTCTTCTCGCATCAGGTCGCCTTCGTCTTCACCTTTCCCAACAACATCACCGACGCGTGGGTGCACTTGGTGACCGCGGCGGTGATGGTGGCGGTGGCGGCGGTGCAGATCCGGATCGACGGTGGACTTCGAAACTCGCTCGCCGATCTCCGCAGAGCCCGTTAGCGGTCGGCGACTACTCGGCGAACAGCGCGTTGAGCTCGTCGAAGCTCGCCGCTCCGGTCAGTCCCTCGAACGACCCGTCGTCCATCAATTTGCGTGCGGCCGCCAGGAAGGAGTTGCCGAGCTCCGATCAACCGGCAGCGCCTTCGTTTGGAGACGGGAACCCGGCGGCGGTCGTCGGCGCTGCTGGACCCGCACCCGCGGGCCCGCCGGAAGCTCCACCAAGACGACTGGCCGCGAACGCCGCACCCTGGTCGATCACTGGTGTGTTGGTCGAGTACGTGTCATGGACGGCGAAATTCATCCCGTCGGAGCAGATCGGGTCTCCGGCGGCGCATACCTGAATGGTCTTGGGCTGATAGAGCGGACCGATGACGACCGGCGGCTCACCGAAGAAGTTCATCGCCTTGTCGTTCGGCAATGCGAAGAGCACGACCGAGGAGACATGGTTGGCCACCTCGGGGTCCATCGGTTTGGGTACGCTCGCCGGATCGATCCCGGGCGGCACGGCAGCCGAGGTGACGAAGCCCATCACGGCCGCACCTTGGGAATAGCCGCCGAGCACCATCTTGGTGTTCGGGCAGTTGTGCGCCATTGAAACGACATGCGCGCCCGCGTCTCTGATGCCCGCCTCGCCCGCGTTCGTCCAGTCATGGGTGGCGGGGTAGTCGACCGGATAGATGTCGAGCGATTTCGCGCCCACGCGTGGGCGCAGCGAATCGACGAATGCCTGTCCGGTCGGACCAAGGCCCGGCGGGTTATCGGTACCGCGGGCGAACACCACTTGGACGCCCGGACACGGATCGGCAGAGGCAGACGGGATCGCGGAAGCGAAGACCGAAGCGCTGACGCCTGACACCCCGACGACCGCGGAGGTCAGGAAATGGGGGATGTGACGTGCGGTCATGGCGGTGGGTGCCCAACACATGCGGTTTCTAAACCACGGATTTTCATGCGCTGACCGCGGTGGAACAGCACCGCGACGACGGTAACCGGCGCCGGGCCGTCGGTGTCGGTTGCAGCCTTACGTCGTGGGCTGGAAGCCCTTGTGTCGCTTTGGCTCTCGATTCAGCGCCGACTCGGGCTCGTAGCTGCTATCCGGCGTCAGCGATAGCGCCAAGGCGCTCGCTCACCCGGGCCAGTGCCTCGTCGAAGATCTCCACCTTTTCGCCGCGCTTTTCGTTGGCCGGTTGGGCGGAGCCGCGGGAACCCTCGGCCTCCACCCGAGCCGCGCCCTGGCGCCGCAACAGGCTGAAGTTCTTCTCGCGCGCTTGCCTGAGCCGGTTCTGCAAGTGCTTCAGCGACTCCTCGTCCATGCGTGCGAGAGCCTCGGGATGGCTCTCGCCGATCAACGAGCTTTCCTGCTGGGTCAGGTTCACGTGGTGGTTGCTCACCGTCATTTCATAGCCGCTACCGGCCACCCCGACGCGTCGAATGCCTGGTGTCACGCCGAACCGTCATGCCGGGGCCATCTCATGTTTACGTCGCCGGACCCCGGGGAGCCATCAGGCCGTCTCGGTTCTTCAGTTGCGCCGCTGCGGGTAGTCCCCCGATCGAAGGAGGTCGCGATGCCCGAGCAGGAATGGCGGTAGCCGGGATGCCGCCCGCACGGCGAAGATGGACAGATGCCACCTGAGCAGGCGCCGCCCCCGCCGAAGTCGGCGCCGGGCTGGTACCCCGACCCCGCCGGGGTCGGCCACGGGCTGCAACGGTACTTCGACGGCACCAGTTGGACCAGCGAGTATGCGTTCTCCACCGAACCGCCGAAGAAGAACACCTCCGAGAAGGCAGCCCTGGCCCTAGCGGTACTGGGTGCGCTGATCCTGCTCGCCATCATCGGCAAGAGTTGGGCTTTCGACCACAAGAAGGACGCCCCATCGAGCAACTCGGCCACGGCGGAATCGTCGGCATCGGCCGAGGCGCCACCCTCGACACCGCCCGCCCCCAAGAAGCCGGACGGGGTCACCTTCACCACCACCCCGGGCCCGAACGGCGACGTGGTCGACGCGCGATTCGCCATCCGCGACAACTACACCGAGCAGATGATCAGGGACGGCGCCCGGATGGACACCATCGACATCCTCAGGTACGCGAGAGCGACCTACCCTGACGCGTCCGCGGTCAACGTGCAGGGCACCTTCCCGATGACCGACCCGTACGGCAACACCGCGACTCACGTCGCCATCGACCTCACGTATTCGCGGGCGACGTTGAACAAGATCAACTTCGACGGCATCACCAAAGCCAGCATCTGGGAGATCCGAGATTCCGGCACCGTGCTTCCGGCCTTCGAGCAGTAGACCCGCCACTCCCCCAAAGCTGAAACAATCGCGTCGTGCCCACCGAACCCACCGAACCCCCGCCCCCACCGCCGGCCGCCCCGAAGCGGCCGCGCATCACGCCGGAGGATTTGGAGCGCTTCGGTGACGAGGAGCAGATGCGCTCGGCGTCGGACGAGGGCCGGCTGCGCGACGAGCTGCCGCCGCATCACGGCTAGGCCGCCGCGTCCTGGCCAGGCGCGCCAGCAGCAAAGCATCAACGACGTCGCCGGGGAATGCGGCTTTCCCCGCGGGGCGGATCGCCTGTCGTAGCCGCCCAGGCCGCGTGGCCCGACTGTGAAGATTTGCTACACGCGTGTCAAGCGTTTGTAAAGTGCGTGGCCCATTCCTCGTCAAGCCAGCACTGTAAGAGCACGACGCTCCGAACGTGGCGTCGCTGAAAGTTGGCATTCGCGATGATCTTCGAGTCTGGGCCGGCATCTGCCGGCGCCGCCGCCAGTGCGGGGGTGGCGTGACCAGCCGAGTACCGCCGGCGCCAACGAGCAAATTCGCCCTGCGGCGGGGGTCCTTTCGTGCCCGCACACCAAATGGAAGGAAGCGTGTGTTCAAGCCTCTTGCGTCCGCAGTGATCGTTGCCGTCTGTGCTGTCGGACTGGCCGCACCGGCGCAGGCCCAGGGCGGATACATCGTGATCGCGGGGTCGGATTCCACCCACGCCGTCGAAGTGACGGTCGGCGGCGGCCTCGCCAGTCTGAGTGACGTCGAGGCCTACGCGGTCAGTCATTGCGCCGAGAGGAACGGCGCAACCGACTGCCACGTTCTTGCCGAGGGCCGGGGTGGCTGTGTTGCCCTGTCGGATAACGGTCACGGCTTGGTCGGGGGCTGGGGTGCCACCCGCAATGCCGCCGGTGCCGCGGCGGCGGCCAAGGTTGTGTCAGGGCAGGCAAATGTGGATGGCACTCGCTGCGTCGTCGACCCGGACCTGATCGCGACTGCTCGCAACTTCTCGTTCGTGGCCACGCAATAGCGGCGCCGCTCAGGCGGTGCGGCGATGGGTGTCGGTCGACCAGAGATGGCCGCAATCCGAGCACTGCAGGTGCACCAGCGTCCCCTTGTTGCTGAGCAGGTACTGCCAGTGCGTATCGCAGTTTCGCGTGCTCGGGCAATCACCACATACGGCGCGGTGATCGCAGCGCGGGCAAGGCCGAGGCGGCCAGAACCTTGGCGTCCTCGTCGGCGAAGGCGTCCTCGAACTGCAGCGGCGAGTAATCGAGGTCGATTTCCCTGGGTGGTCGCCCGCGAGCGCTCGAGATCGTGTCGAACCGGCGCGTCCTCTTGTCGCTCGCATCGTCAATTGCAGCTTCGCCTTCCGTTGACGACTACGGGAGCACGAAATATTAGCCAGGTGATGGGAAATGTCACGGTCGGAAATATCGATAGGGAAGTCAGCGTATTTGCGGACGTTGTCTTGTCTTCCCAACTCCTATTTGCAACAAAGAGGCCAAAGGGATTCAGATTTTGGAATCGCACGGGCCGGCTCACGCTGAGGCCACGCGCTGTAGCGGCCTCTTGAACAACGCTCAATTCTTCGGCTGTGAGGTAAATGAGACCGGCGAGGTGTTCGGGTGCCGGCTAGTCGAATCACCCAGAAATGCGGGGCTGGGTTCGTGGTTCGCCAGGGCCGGTGGCGGTGACGTGTGAGGCGGGCCCGACGAGGTTCGGGGTGGCCGGGATCCTGCTCATAGCCGGGTTGGTGTGTTTGGTCGCAGCGTCCTCGAAGTTGCAGGGTCCGAGTGAGGATCGGCTAAAGACTGATGCCCGCGATGCCCGATTGCTGCCACTTGGGTCAGGTGACAGAGGTAACGATTCCGAGCATCGAGCATGAGGCAGCCCCGGACCTCGTGCGGGCTCGCAAGGACGCCGGGACCTTGATGTCGGCCCGGCATCGCGTCTCGAAACCGCTTTCACGACAAGGGATCGTGCACTCCGGCGGGAAAACCTGGTCCGGCAATCACCAGCTGGGGAAGCGGCCGCGCACCTTCCCCGCCAGGACGACAGCCGGCCTACGACGCGGCCTTCGACACCATGGTGTCCACCGTGGACCGCCGTGACCGCCTCGATAATGCGATCGCTGAGGTGGCCGCCGGGCCAAGGTTCAAGCGCGCAGATCCACCGGTCGCCCGGTAACTCCATCAGCAGGGGCCGCGGGCAAGGGCCACCCCTGGCTGACCCACCTTCTTGGGCGCCCGCTGCCGGCGCCCAGCACGATGGCGCTGCAAGCAGAACGCGATGGTGGCCACCGCCTCTTAAAAGGGCGGTGGTCGGCCGATATACGTACCTAAAGGGGACATGAATTCATTTCGGACTGACCAGCGGTATGTTCCCGACAAATCCGGCGCCAGCATCGCTTTTCCCGCACCCGCGGACGACTCACAGCAGACTTCCAGCGCACGGTCGCCAGGCTTTCATGTGAGTCGGGTTGGATCAACGCGTCCCTGTACTGCTTGAACTTATCGCCGCGGTCGACACGGAAACGAGGGAAAAACAGCATGGATTTCGGATTGATGCCCCCCGAAGTCACCTCCGGATTGATCTACGCCGGGCCCGGGCCTGGGCCCATGCTGGCCGCCGGGGCGGGCTGGAACGCGCTGGCCGCCGAGTTGGAGTCCACCGCTGCTGGCTACGCCAGCCAAATCGACGCGTTGACCGCCCAGGCCTGGTTGGGCCCCTCAGCCTCGGCGATGGCCGGTGCGGCCGCCCCGTATGTGGACTGGCTGCACACCAGCGCCGCCGCGGCCGCCCAAACCGCCGCGCAGGCCTACACCGCGGCCGCGGCCTACGAACAGGCGTTCGCCATGACCGTGCCGCCACCGGTGATCGCAGCCAACCGGGCGCAGTTGGCGGTGTTGGTGGCCACGAATTTCTTCGGGCAAAACACCCCGGCGATCGCGGCCACCGAAGCCCAATACATGCAGATGTGGGCCCAAGACGCCACCGCGATGTACACCTACACCACCGCCTCGGCCACCGCCACCCAGCTGCAACCGTTCACCGATCCCCCCCAGACTGCCAACCCCACCAGCCAAACCACCCAAACCCAAGCCCTGGTCCACACCGCCCTGCAAACCACCACCAACACCACCCTCAACACCACCGGCTCCACCTACACCGTGACCGGCAACCAAACCCTGCCCAGCACCATCACCGCCATCGGCACCGGCGACCAATACACCTCCGTCGTGGTCGACCAGGGCGCCACCCTGACCATCAACCACACCCTGACCATCGGCAGCGGCGGCACCCTGACCAACAACGGCACCCTGACCGTCACCGGCGGCGGGACCCTCAACGTCTCAGGCGGCGCCCTGACCAACACCAGCACCGGCACCCTGACCGTCGGCAACACCGCCACCGGCACCACCATCGTCAACGGCGGCTATGGCGCCCTGAACATCACCAGCGGCACCCTGACCAACTCGGGCACCCTGACCGTCGGCAACACCGCCACCGGCGGCGGCACCATCATCAGCAGCTCTGGAGACCTGAGCGTCTCTGGGGGCACCTTGTCCAACTCGGGCACCCTGACCGTCGGCAACACCGCCACCAGCGGCGGCAGCATCACCGGCGGCTCTGGCGCCCTGAACATCACCGGCGGCACCGTGACCAACTCCGGCACCCTGACCGTCGGCAACACCGCCACCAACGGCGGCACCATCGCGGGCCAGAGCTCTGGCACCGTGACCGTGAGCACCGGCGGCACCCTCACCGACAGCGGCACCCTCACCGTGAGCAACGGCGGCGCCCTGGACGACTACGCCACCGTCTCCGTGAGCAACGGCGGCACCCTCACCGACAACGGCACCGTCTACGTGAGCAACGGCGGCACCCTCACCGACAGCGGCACCGTCTCCGTGGGTAACGGCGGCGTCCTGAACGCTTACGGCACCACCACTGTCGACCCCGGCGGCACCCTTACCGACAGCGGCGGCGTCTATCTGAGCACCGGCGGCACCCTCACCGACAACGGCACCTTCACCATCAACACCGGCGGCACCCTCAGCTTCAACGGCGGCACCGTGACCGTCGGCCATAGCGGCGTCCTGAACGACTACGGCTCCGTCTCCCTGGGCCCCGGCGTCCTGAACGACAGCGGCACCCTCACCATCCACACCGGCGGCACCCTGGACAACTACGGCACCGTCTCCGTGAGCAACGGCGGCACCCTCACCGACAGCGGCACCGTCTACGTGAGCAGCGGCGACACCCTCACCGGCCACCTCACCGACAGCGGCACCGTCTCCGTGAGCAACGGCGGCACCCTCCTCGACGGCGGCACCGTCTCCGTGGGTAACGGCGGCGTCCTGAACGCTTACGGCACCGCCACCGTCGACCCCGGCGGCACCCTCATCTTCGGGCCCGGCCCCCTCGAAACCGTCGGGCCCGAGGGCCTCACCATCAACTCCGCCAACTCCGGCGGCGCCGTCGTCGGATCCCTCTCCGTCGATCACCTCGGCATCGTCACCACCCCCCTCGCCCCCAACATCCCGGCCGTCCCGACGACGCCGCCGGGATTTTTCAGCTTCTGGGACGCACCGGGCTTGGCGGGAACCTCGGGAATCCAACCCCAACTCAACGCGCCACTGCTTGCGGAATGGGCGAACAACCTCACTGGTGCCGAGTTCGCGGCGGGCCTGGAATAAGTTCCCGGCTCGACCTCGGGGGCCTTAGCCCCAGCCCGGGGCTGTCCCTAGGTGATCGCGAACGCGTTGAGTGCGGGCTTCCACCTCATTGCCCGTCGTGCCCTGCCTCGGTCGATCCAGTGACCGGGTGACGGGATACAGGCATTTCATCGCGGCCTGATCAGTCGGGAAGTGCCCGCGGGCACGGATCGCGCGCCGGTAGCAGGCGTTGATCGACTCGATCGAGCGACTCAACAAGGAGTACACAAACGATTGGTTAGGACCGATGCCCTCAGTGAGGCTGATAAGGCTATGACGGGCATCACTTTGGCCGGTTGAGGTTCGTCACAATCGACCGAGGCGCACCGTTGCGGCTGCCAGGCCGTTATCCGCCCTGGCGGCAATAACGCGCTATTGCGTTGCGCTGCAACCGGTTCCACATTACGGCGCCAAATCTCCCCCGTGGGTCCGGACGGTGCGTAGGCTCTCGGGCTATGGCCGGGGGGAAGAAAATCATGTTCGCAGTGCTGCTCGCGTTCGCCGTCTCGACGACGTCGGTGAGCTGCGTTCCCATCAACATTCCCAGCTGCCCAGCGGGCGGCGGTCCGGTCGGCTGCTGATCACCGGCGCTGCAGGGGCCGGAGCATCAGCTGCCGCCGGATGGGACGGGACCTAACGCCGCAGCTTTTCCGCTGGTGGAAGCGCCGGGCTGACACGATTTGACCCTGCGCACACTTGACCCCGAGTGAGTGGCGACAACGTGTCTTCGCAGCTCGCGGGAAGCCTGCGGGCTTTTGGTCTCTCGCGTATGAGGTTCATTCACGCGCAGGCCGTTCAGCATCGCGTATGACGTGGTGGTCCCAGGATGGTCCCCAACCGGGGTCCAGACGCGTCGACAAGATGTACTAGCCACTGATGTCCAAGATGGTCAAACGCCATGCCGGAAGTGGATCGATGACCTTCTCCCCTACCCAGGACGATGCGCAAGGCGCACGCTTGCGGTGCAGTCGGTGCGTTACGCGCAATAGCCGCAAACGATCAGATTGAGGGAACAAATGATTGATTACGACCTGGACACCGCGCGCTCTATCTTGCTCGTGCGACCGGAGTCTCGGCTCGACAAGGACGACTTCGTCAAACTCGCGAAGGCGGTCGATCCGCACATCGAGGCAACCGGCGATCTCGCCGGCGTCATCATCGATGCGCCATCGTTTCCCGGGTGGGCAGATTTTGGCTCGATGGTCAACCACTTCCGGTTTGTTCGGGATCACCACAAGCACGTCAAGAAGGTCGCCGTCGTAACAGACTCGGCGCTAGGCGATGTCGCAGAACATCTCACGTCACATTTCGTGTCTGCGGAGATCAAGCACTTCCCCGCCGGTCAGACCGAGGCAGCCAAACAGTGGATTGCAAGCGGGTCGTGACGCTTTGGGCTGCGCCCATTTGAAGCCCCAATGGTTCGTTGATAGCAACTCTCCACTGTGAGCACGACCGAGTTTCCCGGCGCATCCGATTCGTTGAGGACGCATGATGCGCTGGCGGGGTGTTCACCACGTGGAGTTCAACGTCGTGGAATACGACGAGTCGATCGCCTTCTACGACGCCATGTTTGGCTGGCTCGGCTACATCTGATACTCAAGGAGAAGTAACCGCTAGCGGCATGGAGAATTTCCCTGGCGAGTTGGACACTCTGCGTGCCGACAACGCGCGTTTGCGTCAACTTCTCCGGCTGACTGAGCAACAGGCACGCGCATTGCCGTTCATCGGCGCCGAGATGGATTTGCCCACCCCACGCCCGGTGTGTACATCCTGAGACGGGAACAAGCGGTCATAGTTACTCAGATGCACCCACATCGGCAGCGCCGCGCCAAGAAAGTGCATTCACCGGAGGGCGAAGACCGGCTGATCGAACGCTTTGAGGCGATCACCGGGTTGGGTCCACACGGCTCGTATCCGCACGCCATCAACTACTTTCAGCACCACAGTGTCGGAGAAGCGTCCCAGCGATAAGGAGCCGATACGCTTCTACAGGCACCAACCTTCCCCATCACTTTGAGTATCACGTGGTGCTCGGCAACAGCGCCGACGTTCAAGTCAGCTCGGTTCGCTTGCCTGATCCACCTGAACCAGGCGCTGGGCCTCGTCGAAGAGTTCCCGTTCTGCGAGACGGGCGGCAGTGAGCGCGGAGAGCGCGGTGGCGGCCAACAGCATGTACATCACCACGATCTGGTAGCGAATCGCGGTGACCGGATTGACCCCGGCGAGGATCAGTCCGGTCATGGCCCCGGGCAGGCTAATCAGCCCGACTACCTTGGTGGAGTCGATGGTCGGTATCAGCGCGGTACGCAGCGCGGATTGTTGATGTGGCAGGAACGCTTGCCGGCCGGACTGCCCAAGGCTCAATCGGGCTTCGATCTCCGGCCGCGCTTGCTGGGCTTCCTCGCGTAGCCGCCGCAGCGCTACGCCGGCGGCCAGCATGGCGGACGAGACGATCTGGCCGCCGACCGGGACGATCACACGGGCCTCCGGGGCGATAACCCGTCCGGCCAGCAGGGCACCCAGCGTGACAACGGTGCCCGTGACGACACCGCCGGTGGCGGCTACCTTGGCGCCGGGCAGGCCCGCGCCGCGACGGCCAGCGACCTGCCCGGCGATCAACATCATCGCGATCACCCAGCCGGCGCCGCCGGGTAGACCGGCTCGTTGGAACAGTAGGAGAAGGATGGCGCCCACCCCGACCAACTGCAACCCCGCGCGGGCCGCGGCGACGACGAGTTCCCGAGTGAGCCCCAGCCGCTGGCGGTAGGCCACCGCTGCGGCCACCGCGACCAGCGCCAGAGAAGTGACTACCCCGCCCCAGCCAGGCACCAGCAGCGCGGACGTGGCCATCGCGCCGACCGGTCGGCGGAATCGCCCGGACGCCAAACCGCGACCAGACGGCCCTGCTCGAGGACCGAAACCTATCAGCCGCCGCATCCATGGGTTAGCGCGGAAAACCAAGACCGTTGTCCCGCCAACTACGACAAGACCCAGCGGCCAAGCCAGGCGCGCCCACGGCCATGAACTCCTTAGCCCGTCCTGCGTCGGATGGGTCGCCGGCTCGAGGTGATAGCCGAAACGATCCAGCGCCTTGCGCAGCCTCTCGATCTCCGGAGCAACATCTGGCCCGTCGCCGCGCGAACGCAACAGAGATCGCGCCATCCCGCCGATGACTTTCTCCACCACGCCGCCGTTGCCGACAGCAGTCGAGTGGCGGACACGTGCGGGCACCGACGCGGCGGGGACGTGCTCCCCGTCGGCGATCGCCGTCAAGACGGCAGCGGTGTCGCAGTGCTCGGGCGAATACCAGATCACCACGGATCCCGTCCGCGGATAGGCGCGCACCGCACGCACGCCGGTCACGTTGGCAACCGTCTCCTCGATCGCGACGGCCTGGCCCGCATCGAAGCGAAACCCGTTCGCCTGCACACGCATCCGTCCCGCTGCAGCCGATACGACGGTGAGTTTGGGGCCCAGTGTGACGCCCACGTCAGCGCTTGGCGCCTCTAGCCTTGGGCGCAGCCTTGGGGACCGCCTTGGGGACCGCCTTACGGGCCGGGACGTCTGCGGAGTTCGCCGGCGGCGGTTGGACTTCCTCCCCCGCGCGCTCTACCGCCTCGGCGACCACGTCGGCGACCGCCAGTCGGGCCCGCTCGGTACCCTCCTCGGCCCTGCGCTCGGCGTCGCGCGCAACGCGCAGCGCCCAGGCCGTAGCGGAAACGGATGCCTCCCGCAACGGAGCCTTCGCCACCGCTTTGCGAAGCGCCTCATATGCGGCAACCCCCACCACGCCGGTCACTACCGTCGGCGCCGCCTTCGCTAAAAGTCCATGCCACATAATCGCGGACACTCCCTTCGCATGGTTCTTCCCATCATTGTCATGTCACAGCCCGGAAGCCACATTCAACGCAGTCATGCCGTGCCGTCCGCGACGAGATGACCGTGCTCCAGGAGCAGGACTCGCTCGGCGACACTTCCGATCAGACCGTGGTCGTGGCTGGCGAGCACCACGGTGCCGCCCGTGCTCACATGCTCGCGGACTAGTGCGCCGATGACAGTGGCCGTGGGGCCATCCAGCGCCGAGGTCGGCTCATCTAGTAGCAAGATCTCCGGTTCGACGGCCAACGACCGGGCCAGACACAATCGTTGCGCCTCGCCCCCGGACAACTCGGCGGTAGTGCGGGTAGCGAATCGTGGCGCCAGCCCCACCCGCGCAAGCAACTCGCCCGCTCGGTCGTCGGGAAGGTCGGGGCGGCCGACACGGACCTCGTCGAGTACGCGGTCGGCAAGCAATACCGGGGCCTGCGCGACCAGTCCGACACGCCGTCGCAGTGCCAGCACGTCCAGCTCGGCAATGGGCACACCGTCGAGCAAGACGCGTCCGGTCGTGGGTTCGGCGAGCCGGTTCAGTAGCCGCAACATCGTCGTTTTTCCGGCGCCGCTCGCACCCATGACCGCGGTGCAGCGGCCAGCCGGAATACACGCATTGATCCGCGCAAGTAGGGTGGCCGCGCCGCGAGTCACAGCGACGTCGTCGAGGCGGAAGCCATGCACTCTAGGAACGCTACCGGGGGTCCGCAGCCCCGAATGAGTCCATGCACCGGGCGGCCGCGCCAATCTCGCCGTGTCGGCCGTCGCAGGGCCGGTCCCTATCGGCAATTGCTGCACGTTGTCCCACACCTCGATCGTGCCGGCCCTCACATCGCTCATGTAGCCAGCCTGGCCCATGACCGCTGTGGGGATGCTGAGAAGTGGAGCAGTCGCGGCAGCCAGAAACGATTCGACCGCATGAATCCGGTTGGGTCGTGGTCACCATGATCGAGCCCACGGATGTCGTGGTATAGCGATTCTCCATACCGGCCGCTGATGCTGGGTGAAGCCGGTGGCGGCCCTGCGCCGGCACCGCGATCCGGACAACGACGACGGCAACGCGGTATGGCTGGTCGGCAGTGCCCAATATTCACTCTCAATTTGCGATTGTGAATTGCGTTCTTCGGCTTAGGCAACGAAACAAGCAGTCGCGCAGGGTCTTTCGTACGCAAACAAACTCGACCCTTCACCGCATTACAGGCATATTAGTTAGTTTGGGGTCGAGTCGTGATCTGGCCACGGCCGCTGCCTCATCGGCTGTTTGCGTCGAGGGTGATCGATGACAGCAATCCGGACAGCGAAGCGCACTTTGTGAGCGCCCGCGTTGTCGGTGGGGCGGTGCGCCGCGACTGGCATAATCGGGACGTGACATTGCCCGGTGCGGCGATCCTGCCGGAACGGGCTCGATCGCTAGGACCCAGCGAACTCGCGCAGGCATCGGTGATGGGCGCTCTGTGCGCCGCGATCGCGATTATTGCGGTAGTCCTCCCGCACCTTGGGGCACTGGGACTGCTGGGCGCGATGCCGATAGCGCTGCTGGCCTATCGCTACCGGATCCGCGCGGTGATCACCGCGACGTTCGCCGGCGGTGTGATCGGGTTCCTGGTAGTTGGTATCAGCGGCTTGGGGGCGGTCGTGCTGTCTGCCTACGTCGGTGGGCTGGCTGGAATCGTGAAACGCCGCGGCCGCGGCGCGCCGACCGTGGTCGCGGCGTCCTTTGGCGCCGGTGTTTTGGTTGGTGCCGCGGTGGTCATCGCGCTGACCGTCCTGACACGGCTGCGGCTGCTGGTGTTCCGGACGGTCACCGCCGCAGTCGACGGAATCGCGACGGTCATGGCGCGGATGCGGAGTCTGCAGGGGGCCGCACAGCAGCTCAACCGGTTCTTCGTCGATGCACTGGATTACTGGCAATGGCTCGTCCTCGGTTACGCCGTCGTCGCGATCATGGGTGTCTCGGTGATCGGCTGGTGGGCGCTGTCACGGGTGCTGAGGCGGCTACGCGGCGTTCCCGATGTGCACAAATTGGACGCGCCGGTCGACATCGGGCCGATCCAGCCCGTCCCCGTGCGGCTGGGCAAGGTGCGCCTCCGCTACCCGCATACCGATCACGACGCGCTGCGCGCAGTGAGCCTGGACGTGGGAGCAGGCGAGCACGTCGCGGTGACCGGCGCCAACGGCTCGGGAAAAACCACGCTGATGCTGATCCTGGCCGGCCGCGAACCGACCTCGGGCACTGTCGAACGGCCCGGCGCGGTGGGCCTCGGTCGGCGTGGCGGCACCGCCGTCATCATGCAGCACCCGGAAAGCCAGGTACTGGGCACGCGCGTCGCCGACGACGTGGTCTGGGGACTACCGCCCGGCGAGACCACCGATATCGACCGCCTACTTCGCGAGGTCGGGCTGGCGGGCCTCGCCGAACGCGACACCGGCGGCCTGTCCGGCGGTGAACTGCAGCGCCTGGCCGTGGCCGCGGCGCTGGCCCGGGAGCCGGCTCTGCTTATCGCGGATGAGGTCACCAGCATGGTCGACCAGCAAGGCCGAGAGGCACTACTGGCCGTGCTGTCGGGTTTGACCGAGCGTCATCAAACCGCCCTGGTGCACATCACCCACTACGCCAACGAAGCCGATTTCGCCGAGCGCACGATCAACCTCAGCGAGTCCCTGGACAACACGGCGATGATCGAGACCGCGCCCGCGCCCGCGCCGACGGTTGCGGTGGGCCACAAATCCCACCTGCCGGTGCTCGAACTCGCAGGTGTCGGTCACGAATACGGCAGTGGCAGCCCCTGGGCGAAGACCGCGCTGCGCGGCATCAGCTTCGTGGTGCACGAGGGCGACGGGCTGTTGATCCACGGCGGCAACGGCTCGGGCAAGTCGACACTGGCCTGGATCATGGCCGGATTGACGATACCGACCAGCGGAACCTGTCTGCTTGATCAGCGTCCCGTCTCTGGGCAGGTCGGCGCGGTCGCGCTTCAGTTCCAGGCGGCCCGGCTGCAGTTGATGCGCAGCCGTGTCGACCTGGAAGTGGCCGCGGCAGCGGGCTTTTCACCCGACGACCACGCCCGGGTGACCGCGGCGCTGGCCGTCGTGGGGCTGGACGCGGCACTGGCGAAGCGGCGCATCGACCAACTCAGCGGCGGCCAAATGCGTCGCGTGGTCCTGGCCGGGTTGCTGGCGCGGTCACCGCGCGTATTGATCCTCGACGAGCCATTGGCGGGGCTGGACGCCGCCAGTCAGCGCGGTCTTGTGCGACTGCTCGCGGATCGGCGTCGCGACACCGGTCTGACCCTGGTGGTCATCTCGCACGACTTCGCCGGGCTCGAGGAGCTGTGCCCGCGCACCCTGCACCTGCGCGACGGTCTGATGGATCTGGCCGGGGTTGGGGCGAACGACGTGACCGCGACCTCGCCGGCAACACACCCGACCCGCCGTCCACGTCGCCCCGTTGTGCTGCTTCGCCCGGTGCCCGGACGCTCCGCCATCCACCGGCTGTGGGCCGGCACCAAACTGCTTGCCGTTTTTGGCCTTTCAGCGTTGTTGACACTCTTCCCGGAATGGGCGGCGATCGGGCTGGTGACCGCGTTGGTTCTGGCCGGAGCGTGGGTCGCACATATTCCGCTTGGCGTGCTGCCGTCGGCGCCACGCTGGCTTCCGATCCTGCTGGTCATCGTCGGCATCACCGCGACATTGGCCGGCGGTAGTCCGCACATCCAGATCGGTACGGTCTGGCTCGGTCTCGGCGGCCTGCTGAACTTCCTGCGCTTCACCGCCCTGTCGGTCGTGCTGCTCGGCCTGAGTGCGCTGGTGTCGTGGACCACCAATGTCGCCGAAATCGCGCCCGCGGTAGCCAGTTTGGGTCGCCCAGTGCGACCGTTGCGGATCCCCGTCGACGACTGGGCGGTCGCGTTGGCGCTCGCACTGCGCACCTTCCCGATGCTCATCGACGAATTCCGGGTGCTCTACGCCGCCCGCCGGTTGCGGCCCAAGCAGGCACTGCGGACCCGCAGGGCCCAGCTCAGGCGCATGACCGCAGACGTGATCGACCTGATCGTCGCGGTCATCACCGTGACACTGCGGCGTGCGGACGAGATGGGCGATGCGATCACCGCTCGCGGCGGCTCCGGCCAGATCTCGGCGGCCCCATCGCGGCCGAAAGTTGCTGACTGGATTGCACTCTCGATCGTGTCGGCGGTGTGCGCGGCCGCCGTCGCGGCAGAGCTGGTGTTGGTCGGCTGATCCGGATGGCTCGCAACCGCACCGATGCCGGCCGCTATGCCACCGGTTTCGCCAGGGTGGTGCTCATTTCGGTGGAAGCCAGATGGGTGAAAATCACCCGTGCGATGTCTAAGTTCGCGGTCAGGTAAGCGATACGGGCGGCTGCTTGCCGATTCAGGAACTCGCCAGCAGCTGCGATCGCCACGTCAACAGTGGTAGGGGTGTTCGCACATCGCCGGGCCTGCAGCTCCTCAACGTCTCGCCGGGTCCGCTGGAGGGCGAGGTGATAGCCGTAGAGGGCGATAACACCCCAGCCGGCAGTCCGTGACCAACGCTGGAGACTTGCTCTCCGGCACTTACGGTCCCCAAATGGTCCCCAGCTTCGGGTCATTTCGTCTTGACGAGCGTTCCTTCGTCGCAGGTCGAAGCCGTTTCGGCTTGGTCGGGCTGACAGGATTTGAACCTGCGACCACTTGACCCCCAGATAGCCGAAGGGGGTTTGCTCCCGACCGCCCCAGTGCGGTGTGCGCAGGTCAGCACAATTCGGCGACGCCGACGGACACCCGCGGATCGGCCCGAAATTGGTGTGGTTGGCGTACGCGTTGGCGTACGGCACGTCCTGTGGTCGCGCGTTGGTCCCGGCGTTGCACTCGCGTCGAAACCTGCCGAGCAAGCTACGTTGGGTAGGTAGGGGCGTGCACGGCGTGGAATTGCCGAGCCACGCAATCCGACGTACGCCTTGTTCCCTGTCAGGGTCGACAGCTTCGAGAGGTTCACGTGGATATTGCAAAGCTCCTGGCCGACGTGGAGAGTGCGCTGGGCCTGGACAACGTCACACCGTTGACTCAGGGCGGACAGAAGTTGGTGCTCACCGCTACCATGTCGGGCACACCCGCAATTGCAAAAGTGGTCTTACTGCCGAGTGGACCGAACGCCGACCTGACTCTCAAGCGGGCACACCGTGAAGTCGAATTGCTCGGGGCGGTCGACTCCGACTACGTCGTGAAGGTGCTGACCGACGCCGTCGAGATTGAAAATCCGCCGGTCGCAGTCTGCTGGGTCGAGGAACGGCTCGACGGCGAGGATCTCGCGACGCACCTCACCGCCACCTGGCAGGAAGACGATGTCTGGCGACTTCTGTGCGACACAGCGAAGGCGATCGACGCGTGCCACAACCTTGAGGTCGTCCATAGGGATCTATCCCCCGGCAATCTTCGCCGCACGGCAGGTGGCCGCTTTGTCCTCATGGACCCAGGGTTGGCCCGCCACCTAGCCAAGACCGCGCTCACGGGCAGCTTTCAACCGGGCACTAAGGGGTGGCGATCCCCGGAACATGTGCCGGGTGGCGAGCCGATCCCGGCCAGCGACATTTTTGCGTTGGGCATCTTGGCCTACTACGCGCTTACGGGAACATTCCCCATCGATCCCAGCGGTGACCAGGCCGACTACGACCGACGGCTTCTGGAGTCGCAAGCGCCGCCGGTAAAGCAGCTCGCGCCAAACATTTCCGATGATTTGGCGGCCGTGATCGACCGCTGTTTGCAGCGGCAGTCGGCACGACGATTCATTGACGGCGCTGAGTTGCTCAGCGAACTAACCAGCCTTGGGCGGTGCAGCTGATGTCCGGCGTGTTGATTCACGATGGGCGCAGGATCGCCCATCGTAAATGGGCAACAGATGCGATCAACTCCGGCTACGCCGATGGCGTTGTCCTGAGCCCATTCTCGACACCTCGTCTCTCCGTTCCACGACATCCGAGTGCACAGCAAGTTGCTGCAGATGTAAATGGTGTCGGCGGTGAAGTGATCTTCGACGCAATGACCCACGCTCGTTTTTTGGCGGGCGTGAATCGGACGGATTTCTATGACGACTGGGAGTTGTGGGGATCTGCCGGCCCAGGCGTAGCAACTCCGCAGCAGCGACTAGCCCACGTGGAGAGGGTATTTCAACGCCAAGACGCGGTCGGTAGTCCGCACCTCGCGCCGACGCTATCGCTCCAATCCCCTCTGACTCAGGATGCGTCCTTTGCCCGAGAACTAGCGCGGACTGCTCGCGGCGTCGATTCGGGCGCGTGGCAATCTCTCGCTGGTACGCGCGCATTCTGGGCGTCTGGCGTCAATTTAGACGCGTACGTCGGCGCCCTCGTAGCGCTGCGCGCGCCAGTCTGGGTTCTGACCGTCAGCAACGAAATAGTCGTCGACCAAGTCCCCGACTTGACGGATGTCTTGGCCTTTTCGGGACTATGCCGAACGGTTCACTCATTGTCGATGCGCTCAAGGGTGATCATTTCCCACGCGGATTACGCGGGCCTACCAGCGGTTGCAGCGGGTGCTGACACCGTCGGCAGCGGATGGGACCGGTCGCAACGAACGTTCGATCCCAACAGCTTTCGAATCGATTCCGATCCCGGAATCCGCATCCCGGCTTCCTACGTGACTCAAGGAACTTTGCACGCCGTGCTCCGTCGCGACACCGCAGAGGCAATCGAACGATGGGACCCCGCTGCAGCGCTCACAATCAGAGGTGGGCCGATGCCTGCCAGTGATCAGGTTCAGCGGATGCACCATCTCAACCAACTCCGGAGTGCTGTGCTTGGTTTAACCGCCGCCGGATCCCGCCAGAACCGAATTAACCTGTTGCGCAATAGGTATCAAACGGCGAGCGCACAATTCGACGTGTTGCGCGACGCGTTGCCTCGAACTGTTCAGGATCGAGACAAGTATGCGTGGGCGACGGCTCCGGCCGACATTCTCGAATCATATGCTCAGGCCGAGGGCTTCTGAGCACTGAAACTACGGGCGAGCTGCTCAGACATTGCTAGTCGAAAACCGGGCTGGGGTCGGCCGATCCTCGGACGCACCACCCATCGGGATCGGACGGCCAAGCCTATCCCGAGACGCCTGCTGCGATCCATCGCGTCGGACAGGTCGCGAGGCGCGTCGAGCAGCACCACCGCTCCCGCATCACACCAACTGGAGTACCTCACCGCTTGGCTTAAGCCTTTTCTCCAATCGTTGACCTTGGCCTCAAGCGCGTACGCCCTTCCGACCGGCTTGAGGCCGGGGTTCCGAACAAACCCACTTCCCATTCGCGATAGGTAGCCATCGGACGCCAGTGAGCGAAGGCGACGCTCTGCCTGTTCCACGCTCATACCCGTTAAACGCGCTAGCGTGGGGGTCGTCCGAACGCGATTCGGCGATGTTGCCGCGACGACGAGACAGTCCGTGACGTTGGTGAGGAACGGGAGTCCGAGAGCGAGTCGCGAACGCAGATCGTCGAACGGTTGCGTAATCGCGACAAGATCGGCGACGCCTCGCGGCCCTGGGAATTCTGTACTGATGATGACGCCACCGCTGGCACCGGGGAGCCTGGTTGCGAGACGCTTCAAATCGCCGTCTAGCAGCCGCTCTCCCTTCGGCTCAAAGCGCCGTCCGGCACGCGGCGACGACGGGACTTGCTCAACAAGTCCGTCGGTGTCCTGCCGCACGCTCAGCATGTTGGAAGGCTACCCGGAGCCGTTAACGCCGCCCTCGCCACTTCCTCAAGCTCTTCCGCCAATCTGCATACTTCCTCGTTCATCTTTCGAACCCCAGACCTGATCTCATTCGTTGACCTCAGCATTCCTATGGGCGGTGACAAAAAAATCATGACTACCACGGGGCGGAGTCAGCCGCCGAGGTGGTCGGATTTTTCGGGGGTGGGGGGTCACCGGGGCCGGAGGGTGACACTGCCCGCCGACGGTCCCCATCATGACGACTGGTGCCGACGTAGCGCCTTCAGTACGTCGGCGGCGGTTGGGCTGGTGTCGATGGCCCAAGGGATCGCTACGACTGCGCCTTGCTGGCGACGACAAGCCCAACGATCACGCCAACGAATAGGCCTATCAAAGCGGCAAGGATGCCGTGGATGAACCATCCCAAAGCGCCGCCGACCAAGCCGAAGAACACACCGAAAACCTGCTTCTGCTGGTCTGAACTCTTGTCTGCGTGACAGTAGGGGCAGACCTTGCCGGCGAACGGGACGTCTTTCCCGCAGTTCGAGCAACGCATCTCTTCTCCTGTTTCCCGGATCAGCAGTCCTCGCCCCATGAGACTAAAAGTGAAGCAGGGCGGCGGCCCTGCCTCTAACCGTTCTGCTTCTCCGTCCGTGCGGCGTCGATCAGGGCTGCAGCCGACGGTGCGTCCATCCGATAAATCATCGCGCCAGTTGGATCCGCCTCCACCGTGACCGCCAGGAACTTTTGGGTGCCCTTGCGCGTGTGCACGGTTGCGAGCCCGTCGTATTTGTTGAGGTCGGTATTTATCAGCGTCAAGTCAGGGTCCACCGTGATCCCGTACTCCTTAAACGCGTCATCGGTGTTCAACCGATCCCTCAGTGCTTCAACGACCCGGATCTTCAATATGGGAACGTTGACCGTCGGCGCGGGCGGTGGGGGCGGCGGTGGCGTGGTCCACCAGTGACCGGCCACCACGACCGATATAGCGAAAGCAGCGACAGCTGAGGCAAGGCCCGTCTGCAAGAGACGGATCCTGTTGGCGGTACTCATCTTTCGAGACGCAGTAGCGGCAACCTCCGGCGTTTGCTCCAACGTCAGCCCCTAGTGGTCTCCGGAAAGTTGATCCCTGCCGTAGTGATTGGCACGCCGGTATGTCTACCCGAAGCCAGGACGCGGCGCCGCAATTTTCACATTTTCAATTAGAAAATTGCCCAGCAGCTCACGCTTTGCGCCTTTAGCTTTCGGCCGCTCAGTAGAACCACTGGCCGCCGCCGGTACTGTCACGACTCGTGTCGGCGCTGTGCCCCATCTCCGACAACGGCACTGCCGTCTCGTCGGGGACAGCGGCCAACACGTCGGCCATCCCTGGGTCGGCCTCGATAAGTGACACCCAGTGCTTGCGGCGTGCGGCGGTGATCTTGCCCCTGTTCACCGCGTCATCGACGGCGGCCTCGACCTTCGCCTTGGCCGCGGCGGCCGCGATTTTCCGGCCCTCTGCGGCGTCGCGGCGCAGTGCGTCGGCCGTGTCGGTGTCGAGTAGTTCGAGGCCGTGTTTCTTCGCGGCCGCGGCGACCTGGGATGCTGCGGCGTCGTCGGGCAGGGGCAGCATCGGGTCGCGGGTGACGTCCTTGATGGTGTCGATCACCAGCGCCAGGTCGTCGGTGTCCTCGGGCAGGCCGAGAAGTGTGAGCAGGACCGCAGCCTGAGTGTCATCAAATGTGAGAGCCATTGTGTATCAGTTCTTTTCGCTATGACAGGCCAGTGATTTTCTTCGCGGCGAACGGCCGGTCGACGGCGAACGCGGGTACCGCGAAAGCCTGGACCCACCAGGACCGGGTGCCAGGTTCGCGCCACGTCTCGACGGTCAGCGGCACCTCGAAGCCCACCGTCCCGACGTTGCCTTTCTGGCAGACGTACGCCGTCCCGGCGGGCAGGCGGGGGTTGACGAACATGCCGTTGCTGAACCCAGCGCTGGCGAGCATGTCGTCGAGCCGGTCGGCGTAGGCGGTGCGTAGCTGCTTGGCCTGTTCGGGATGAACCACCAGCAGGTCGTGGGTGACGCCGAGCTCCTCAAGGTCGGCCAGCTCCTGCACCTCCGCGAAGTGCGCGGTCGGGCGGTTAGCCGAGGGAGTGATTTGGTCCAGCGGGCCGACGAACACCAGGCCGTCCCAAGTTGTGGCGGTTGCCAGGCTGCCGATGTCGGCGACCCCCAACGCGTCCACGGTGCGGGTGTCCAACTTGCGGACAATGGTGTTGGCGAGTTGCGTCGTCTGCTGGTCGAGGAAGTTGACGTTGTTGCGCAGGATGGCTTCCTCGGGCACGGAAAATTTCCCGCCCCAATCCTCGACCACTGCCAGCTTGGGGTCCGGGTCCACGCCCTCGACCACGCCATACTCCGCGCCTGGGATGCGCTGTTCAAGGTTGCCGGCCATGAAGAAGTCGCTGGCCTGCACGCTGTTGTAGAGGATTCCGCCGCCTTGTACCTTGGCGCCGTATTCGCGGAAGAACTTGGGTAGCAGGATTTGTGGGTCGGCCAGCTTGGCGATCTGGTTACGGATGATCGTCGGCGTGTTCAGCGCGGCGTCGACGGTCAGGGTCCGCCCGGTCAGCCACGGGATAAGCGGGCTGGTAACGGGATTGGTCATGGCTTGTCAGTTCCTCTCGTACTTAGGCGGGGAAGGCGACCTGGGCGATTCCGCCGTTGGGGGCGGATGCGATGGCTTGGCCGACGACGACACCGGTCGTCGCGGTGACTGCGGTTCCGCTGACGCCGACCTGGATCGCGTCACCGGCCGTGATGGGGCCGCCGGCAACAACTTTCAGCACGCCGCCCCGGGCGACATGGACGAGCTGGCCAGTCGCGGCGTTCCACGCGGCCACGCCGAGCGCGCGGCTACCAGCCGCAGCCGGTGCCACGGACACGTTGCCGGTGCCTGGATCCCGGTCGGCGCTGACCGCGACGAACTGGCGGCTAGTGATGTCAGCGGTCGCCACGGCGGGGATGTCTTGCCCGGGCGCATAAACGAACGGGGTGGCGAGGGTGGTTGACATGGTTCGTGCCCTTCTCGTGTCAGGCCGGTGTGGCTGCGATGGTCGTAAGTCGGTGGGTTCGGGTGCGTCGCGCGCGAGCAACCGCTACCGCGCGGGCACGCTGGGAATCGGGGACGCCGGCGCCCGCTGGTACAGAGGCGACCACGACGCGGCGGCCGGACCAGGCAGCAACGCCGTAAAGCGCGGCCACGTCGGCGATGTCGGCGAGGCCGTCGACGCCGGGCATGACGGCGCCGAGCAGGGCGACCGCGGTGAGGACGAATCCGTAAGTGGTGCCGTCGTCGGCGACGAAGTCGACGAGGCCCTCGACGCTGCGCTGCGGCCACGCTTTGGGCATCACCGCCGCCAGGGCGCGCGGCACGTCGGTGAAGTCACCGAGCAGCACATCACCGCCTTGGGTGGTGCGGAGGTTGCGGACCCGGCCCAGCGCGGGCGCGCCGCCGGCCAGCGGCCCTTCGTGGCCCAGCTTGACTACGGCATCGCGGACGGCGCCGGCCTTGTGCGCGGCGACGGCATCGGTCAGGTCCTCGCGGCTGACTGCCCATGTGCCGGTGCTGATTTCGTGGATGCCGACGCGGACGAGTTCGACCCCGGGTATCGACACAACGTCAACGGGCATAGCTACCGCCGCTTGGATGCGCGGTGTTCGGCGTATTCGACGACTGGGGCGGCCGGGTAGAGCCAACGGGAGCCGGCGCGGTGCGCGGGCAGGTGGCCATGCGCGCGCAGGTATCGGACGTTCGCGCCGGAGCACCCGATGACGGCCGCTGCCTCTGCCGCCGTAAGTAGGTCATGCGCCCGAACTTGCCCCGGATCCGGCTGATTCGCACGTGCGCTTACGTTTTTGTTTGCGTCTGCGCTAGGCGCTTCCGATTTGCCCACTTCGCGGCGCAAACGACGGATGAGATCATCGACCCGCGCGGATGGCCGGCCGAGGCGGGCGGCGTGCTCCAACACATCGGCCAGGTAGTCGGCTTCGTCGAGGTCGAGCAGTACGCCCGAAAACCGTTGGATGGTCACGACGTGCCGCCGATGATGGCGTCCGGGTACAGCATCGCGCCAGTGACGTAGGCGAGTTCGGCTACCAGCGCCGCGTCCAGGGCGTTCCGGTCGATGGTGCCGTCAGCGTCGGTATGCGTGTGGACGATCGGGCCGACGACGCAGAACAACACGCGCAGGGTGAGCGCGGGCCGTTCGTAGCACTCCCGGAGCGCAAGTTCGGTTGCGGCGGCAGTTATTTCGTGGTCGTCGCGCAACCGGCCGAGGGCGGCCATCGCCGCGGCACGCCGGCATCGCAGAGGAAAATCGCTGTCGCCGCCGACGAGTCGCTGCGTCAATCGTTCGCGTGCACCTTCGGGCAGGAATTGCGCGGCCGCGCGGGTCATGCTGATCACGGCCGCTTCGGCACCCACCCGGTCGACTACCTGGGCTCGGTCGGCGATCGCCTCTAGGGCGACCCGGACCGTGTCGCAGTCGAGTGTTCTGTCGACGCTGGCGGCGATCGCCTGCGCGACGGCGAGGGGCAGTTTGTCGATGCCGGTTCCGCCCATGGCCGCGAGGTTCACGGCCGCCTCGATACCTGGGTCTATGCCTGCTAGGCACCACCATGCGGCCATCGCCGCGGCGTGGCCTTGGCACCATTCGGCGCGCCGCACGGCGGCCACCGCCTCGCCATCTTCGGCGGAGCTCATCGGCTTGTCCCTTGCACACAAGCCGGGCAGACGTAATCACAGTTGAACCTCACAGGACGGCTCGGTTCGGCTCGTTGATCCAGTCGTCGCGGTTATCCGATCGGAACCACCGGTCCATCGCCGTACCGCAATGGCGGTGCTGCACCCGGCGTAGCCACGTGTCTTGCAGCCAGTAGTGCGGGCACCCGCAGACGTCGCAGTACCACCACAGCGGCAGCTGGTCTCCGACAGCACATCCGACACGGTTGCCGTGCCCCTCTCGCTTCACGACGCCCTCGGCTGGTCGGTGGTGGTCTGCTGCTGTAGCTGCCACCAGGCCAACCAGTTCGGGGCGTGAGGGCACTTCATCGCCGGCAGGCCGTCCTCGGGGTCATCCTGTAGCCAGCCCGCCTCGTCGCAGTGATCGCATTCGGCGATCCACGCCTGGTTGGCGTCGAAGCGAGCTTTGCGCCATGCCGCAACCGCGACCACCCATGCCTCATGGGCCTTGCGGGCATCGCCGCACGGGCGACAGCTGGGCACCCTGCCCTGCCGATCGGTGTCCCAGCCGACGTGCGCCGGGCAGCGTTTGGGTGGTTCGGGCTCGGCGTAGTCGTCCGGCCAGTGGATCAGCGGCAGCGGAAGGGCACTCAGGTCCGGCGGCGCGGCGTTAGCTGCGGCCGGCGGTATGGGCGTGTCCTCGATCGTGGATTGATCTTCGGGCGGATCGTCGCCGGACTGGTCGCGTTCGGTTGTCGGCGACGCCCCGCGCGCGCACGCGGCCCCTGTAGAAATCTCTGATGAAGTACCTGTAGGGGGGCCTACGCGCCGGTCAGGCGGATTTTCCGTTCGTGTAAACGTGCGCTTTTCGTCGTCTAAACGTGCGGGTTTTGACGTGCAAACGTGCGGGTTTCCACCCGATACCCGCACGTCTGAACATGCGGGTTCTGCAGTTACCCGCACGTCTAGACGAACGAGTTTCAGGTCAAACGAGGCGCGCCATCGGCAGCCACGCCCACCTTGCGACCGATATGTTTCGTTCACGTACCCGCGCGACACCAACTGCCCAACTGCCCCCTTCACAGTGTTCTGCGCAAACGTCCTACCGATCTCTGCTGCGAGGTCGTCGAGCCCGAACGCCCACCCGGTGCCATCGGCGCGGGTGAACGTCGTGCAAATAGCAACGCCCAGACGAAACGCGGTGTCAGGCAGAGTCGTATCGGACTGCAAAACCTTCAACCAGGCGAACTTGTTGAACGTCGCACGCCCGTTGAACGCCCGACTCATGATGTCGTAGCTGCGGCCCGCTTGAGCCGATCTACATATGCCGCAATCGATTCCGCGGTGATGAACCCGCGTGCTCCGATATTTACCTTGACGAGTTCGCTGCGGTTGATGAGTTCGTAGACCGTGGTCCGACTGATGCCGCCAAGGCGGGTGCAGGTGTCGGTGATCGGCACAAGAAGTTGGCCGTTGGCAGCGTCTTCCATTGGTATTACCTCCGATGTGGCCCTAGTGGACGTAGCTGTCCGCACGTCACCGCGCGGGCAGGTGAATCTTCCCGAGCTCCGATGACACGGCCGGGTTAAAAGGCGCGCGATACTGGCGCTTTATCAACGCAATCCGTTGTCCGTAGTTGTCCGCTCGAACGGCGTGGCCGGGGTAACCTGTGTGGCTGACTAGGCATTACGCGGGATGCAGCGACCGGGGGTCCAGGTTGGGCACAGTGTGAAGGTAGATGTACCCAATTGCGCGTGGCGAGACCGGCGATGTCGAGGAATCGGAAAAGGGTGACCAGCGTGGGCAAGCGGGCGAATGGTGAGGGCAACGTTTACCAGCGGGCCAACGGCACCTGGGAGGCCCGCATGAGCTACGTCGACCCCGGGACCGGTGCCCGCCGGCGTGTGTCGTTTTATGCGAAGACCGCCAAGGCTGCCCGCGCCGAGATGAAAAAGGCGCGGGAACGCGTCGATGCTGGCGCGCCGGTCAAAGATGCGAGCACCACTGTAGGCGACTGGTTAGGACATTGGCGCGCAACCACTCTCGCAGCATCGGATCGCAAGGAATCGACCCGTTCGCTCTACAACACGCTGGCGCGGCAGCACCTTGAACCTGCGCCGTTCGGCGCAACCCCCCTCGACAAGCTGCGGCCGTCCGACGTCGAGGCCCTAATCCTCCGATTGCGCGCCAAGACCAAGCCCGGACCGAAGGACGCCGACGGCACTCCGGGCAATCCGGTACGCGCGTTGTCCGATTCGACGATCCGAAGCACATACACCGTCCTCCGGTCGGCGCTCGACGGCGCGGTGCGCGACGGGCTACTGGCCCGCAATCCGGCCGCTCAGGTTCGTCGTCCGGGTGTCGAGCGGAGAGAGGCGCACCATTTGGACACCGAGGGGGTGACGGCCGTTCTACGGGCCGCTGAAACGTCGCGCTACTACCCAGCGCTGGTGTTGATAGCGTCGACCGGCCTACGCAAGGGTGAGGCGTTGGCGTTGTCGTGGGATGCGGTCGACCTCGACGCCGGGGTGCTGCGCGTCGCGGCGACCATTAGCCGGGTTGGTGGCCGCTTAGTGATTACGGAGCCGAAGTCGGCGCGGTCACGTCGACCGGTGCCGTTGAATCCGGCCGTGGTCTCGATGCTGCGACGGCACAAGGCGGCCCAAGCGGCGGAGCGGTTGCGGGCGGCGAACCAATGGCAGAACTCGGGCTTGGTATTCACTACCGAACTCGGCGGCCCGGTCGACCCGCGGAACCTGCTACGCGTGATCGAGGTGGCGTCACGGGCGGCGAAGGTCGATGGGGTCGGTGTGCATACCCTGCGGCACTCCGCGGCCGTGGCGTGGTTGGAGTCGGGTGTCCACATCAAGGCCGTTGCGGATCTGCTGGGGCACTCGTCCATCGCGATCACAGGCGACGTCTATGGCCACACCAGCGACGACACCGCGCGGGCCGCGGTCGACGCATTGGCCGGACGATTAGGGCTAGTGGACGCGGGCGGACAGCGGTGAACGCGCGCGTGTTGGCGTACAGGTTGGCGTATCGAACGGAAAAAGGCACCCCCCGTATCGTCGGAAAGCGCCTTTTACCTGCGTCGGGCTGACAGGATTTGAACCTGCGACCACTTGACCCCCAGTCAAGTGCGCTACCAAACTGCGCCACAGCCCGGATGCCGCCCGAATCGGCGGCAGCAGGTCGAAAGCCTACCGCAGACGACCCCGAACGCAGCGATGCGGCCTCCGACCAAGCCGGCGACAGCTGCGGGCAGGGAAACCGCAAACTCCAATCCGCGTCGCCATCTAGAATCCTGCTCACGAACGCCGGCGGGCTGCTGTGCTCGCCCACACACTTCGGGGGACGACCGCAATGATGGCGAACGGTCCGGCGCGTGGCAGGTAGTGAACCGCCGCCGAATCAGGGCAATGCCCTGCCGCCGCCCGGCGGCTACCACGTCGGCCCACCCGGCGCTCCATATGCGCCGGGACAGCCGTGGAGCGGCTACCAGCCGAGCACGGCCGGCCCACCGCCTCCGTGGCCTCCCCGCCCGAGGCCAGCCCCATCCCGTGGCGCCAAACGATGGCTGATGCTCACGACGGCCATTCTTACGGTCGCCTCGGCCGCGTTGGGCGTCGTCCTCATCAGCCGCGCGATCACCTCGGGTGCATCGGCGGCGGCGTCTTCACACCGTGAGCCGCCCGGGCTGTCGGTGCCCATGACACCGGGCTTGGTCCATCCGGAAGACCTGAAGAATCGTCTGTTGAGTCCCGCCGAGGCCGGCGACATCCTGCACGTGCCGGGAATGACGCTCTACCAGAGCAACAACGGCCTGTTCATGGATACCGCCGACCCGCCCGAATGCGCCGGCATCTGGGCCCCGGGCATGGCGCAGGTCTATCGCGACACCCGCTTCATCGACGCGCAGTCGGCCGAACTTCACGGACCGGGTGACGTGTACGTGAAGTTGACCCTGCAGTCGCTGGTGGCCTTTCCGACCGCGAAAGACGCCGGCGCCGTCTTCGAGGACCTCACGAGGAAGTGGGATCACTGCGCTCGAACCGAGGTTTTGGTGAACCGCCACGAGGGCGGCACCATCGCCGTCGGCGACCCCAAGGTCGTCGACAACACGCTGATGGTCTCCTGGGAGAAGACCGGCGGAACCGGCTGGGGTTGCCAGCGTGCCCTGATGCCGCGCAGCAACGTTGTGATCGACATGAGGGTGTGCGACTACGGCGGCAGCGATCAAGCCGCCGAACTCGTCAACAAAGTCGCCTCCCGGATCCCCACCTCGTGAACAGCCCAGGGGGTAAGGCATGAGCGTTCCGGGCGACCGGGGCAGCGGCCCGGGAGGCAGGCAGGAAACCACTTCCGGCGCGCCGGCCTATGCCGGTCACCCACCGTCGCCACCGGCAAGCCCGGGATATGCGCCACCGTTCGGTTACCAGGGCGCGCCCGGACAGCTGCCTCCGCCCGGCCCCGGCGCCTTCTGGCCGAACCAGGCGGCGCCCCCGGGTCGTTTCGGTGAGTCGCTCGCCCGGTGGTGGTGGCTGACGAGCGCCGCGGCGCTGCTGACGGTCGGGCTATTGGTCGCGGTCATCGTGTACCAGCCGACCCACCGGGGCGGCGGAACCGTCGCCGCCTCCGCACTCCCGGATGTTCTGTTGACTGCGGAGGAAGCCGCCCACGCTGTGGGCGCCGAAACGTTGTCCGGCGAACCGGTTCAAGACAAGCTGGCCGACACACCCATCGTTGACGAGGACTGCGTGGGTGTGTTGAAAGCTGCCGAGCAGAAGGCGTACGGGAAGACCGGTTGGACTGCGGTTCAGACGCAGGAGCTTGGCGACGCTCCCGCCAAGGGATGGCGATTGATTCAAGCGGTCGTGTCCTTCCCGGACGCGGAATCTGCGAACAACTTCGTCGGCAACGCCGCGACGGAGTGGCAGAGGTGCGCCAATCGCGAGCTCAACACCCGAAACGTCAATAAGGATGATCCCCGCAACGTGTTTTGGACGACGGGATCGGTGTCGCGGGCCGGCGGCATCCTCGCGATGGACATGGTTCAAGAGGCTCAGGGCTGGAACTGCCAGCGCGCCCTCAGCGCCCGGAAGAACGTCGTCATCGACCTTGATCTCTGCGGACGAAGCGTGTCGGGGTCGGCGGTGCCACAGTTCGTGAACGCAGTCGACAAGAAAATCGACGGCCGGGCCTCGTAGGCGTCGTAGCGGCGGACCGCTGCAACGCACAACCGGGGCGGCCCGGCCCGATTCATCCCTGCGCCGCCAACCAGGCGTCGACGTTCTCCACCCACGCCCGCAGCGCCTGCGCCAGTTGGGATTCGCGGCCGTAGAACCGCTGCGCAGGGACGGGCACGCTGACCGCCACCGCGTGCCCGGCCACGCCCTTGAGCACCGCGCCCACCGCGCAGATACCCTCGGTCTGCTCCTCGCGGTCATAGGCGACGCCCTCGGCGCGCACCCGCTCGAGCTCGGCGCGCAGCGCCGCCGGGCTGGTGATGGTGTTGGGGGTGAGCCGGGCCAGCCGGCTCGGCAGCTGCTCGGGCGGCAGGCCGGCCAGCAGCGCCTTGCCGTTGGCGCAGCAGTGCAGGGGAAACGACTCGCCCACCGCGCTGATCGCCCGCAACCGGTGTGGCGAGACGACCTGGTCCACGAAGGTCGCGCGGTCCCCGTCCAGGATCGAGAGGTCGACCGTCTCCCCCAACTCCCGCGACAGCTCCTCCATGAACGGGTGCACGTCCATCACGATGCCGAGGCGCACGGTGTTGGCCATCCGCGCGATCTCCGGTCCCAGCCGGTACCCGCCGCGGCCCCCGCGCGAGGCGACCAGCCCCTCGTCCTCCAGCGCGTTGAGGATCCGGCTGACCGTGGAGCGCGCCATGCCCAGCCGGTCGCCGATCTCGGCCTGGCTGAGCCCGCCCGGGTGCGCCTGCAGCAGCCGCAGCATCTCCGCCGCGCGGGCGATGACCTGAATCCCGCTGCCACGGGCCTCCTCTGCGACGACGCTCATGCCGCCCGGCCCGTCTCGATGCGGTAGTTACCCGTGGGGTCGACGATCGCCACCAGCCGCACGATGCACCCGTCGCCGCCCACCCAGCGCCACGGGAACGCCGCAAACGTGACCCGCTTGCCGGTGACCTTGTCCAGGTCGCCACCGACGTTCTCGAAGCCGTAAATCCCCTGGGACAGGATGGCCCGGTGACAGGGCTCCCACTCGGGAAAGTCGTCGAGCACCCTGCGTCCGGTCTCCTCCTCGTATTCCCTTACCGCCCAGGGCAACAGCCCGCCGGTGTGTTCGGCCGGCCCGTGCGGTCCGATCGAGGTGGCCAGCGGATGGTCCAGCGCCTGGGTGTCGGTGCCGACGGCCTTGACGCCCTTGTCGGCGAACCACTCGCCGGCCTCCCGGTAGAAGCCCGGGGAGTAGGCGTAGTACTCCGCGCTGTCGGCGTACTTGTGGTGCCAGCCGGTGTTGACGACGACGATGTCGCCCGGCCGGATCTCGGGCGTCGCCTTCTCCAGGTCCTCGGCGGTGACGACTCCCCACTTGCCCTTGGGGATCGAGACCACGACGCCGGTGCCGAAGAAGGCGCTCAGCGGGATCTCGTGCAGGAACGGCGTGCCCTCCACGACGTGTGCCGGCGCGTCGATGTGCGTGCCGGAATGCATGACGGTGGTGATCTTTTGGGTGAGCACCCGGCTTCGCGCCATGTTGTGCAGGCGCTCGATCTTGACGTCCTCGAAGTACGGCCACGCGGGCGCCCCGTGACCCCACGGGTGCGACAGGTCGTAGAACTCCAACGCCGCTTCGGCCTCGCCGAGCGGCCAGGTGATGCTCATGGTGTTTCCTCTCAGCACGCGGTGTATCCGCCGTCCAGGTACATCACCTGGCCGGTGTAGAAGCTGGATGCGTCGCTGAGCAGATAGATCAGCGCGCCGATGAAGTCCTCCGGTTCGGCGAAGCGCCGCAACGGGATCCGGGCGAACACCGCTTCGCGGGCGGCGCGGCCCTTCTCGTCGTCGGCGTACATCCACTCCGTCAGCTGCGAACGGAACACCGTGGGCGCGACCGCATTCACGCGAATGCCCGCCGCGCCCCACTCGGCCGCCAACGACTTGGCGAGCAGGTCGGTGGCACCCTTGGACGGACAGTAGGCGCTATAGCCGGCGGGGCTGCCGAGGGATCCGCGGACCGACGAGACCAGCACGACGCTGCCGCCATCGCCCTGTTCGAGCAGGATCCGCCCGGCCGCCCGGCAGACCAGCCAGGCGCCCCGGGCGTTGGCGTCCATCACCTTGTCGAAGTCCTCGACGGCCATCTCGGTGATGGGCGCGACGTGATTCATGCCCGAGGCCACCAGCACGCCGTCGAGCCGGCCATGGCGGGCGAGCGCCGCCTCCACCATGGCCCGGGCGTCGGCGGGGGTGTCGGGGCGGCGGGCGACCAACGCGGCGTTGTCGATGCCGAGGTCGTCCAGTGCGGCGGCGTTGCCGCCCGCCACCGTCAGTCGCGCGCCGGCGCCGGCCAGCGCCCGGGCGGCAACGCTGCCCAGCGCACCGCTCGCCCCGGTGATCAGGATCGACTTGTCTTCGACGCTGAAGCGCGCGGCGGTGGGCGCCTGCTGTGCCACGTTCACCCTGCCTCCATGTCCCGCAATACGGGTCCTGCAACCCGCTATACGAGAACGATAGGTCCGTTGAGGAGAGGAAGTCAACGTAGATTCTTGTGATACAGCTTTCACATGCCGTATCGTGGGATCACGTACCACCGCGGCAGTACGGTGCGGCGATTCGCAACCGTGATATCGCCGGCGCTATCGGATTCGAGGGGCATCAATCGGTTCGGGAGAGCCGCGTCGCAACGCCCGGCCTCACGTCGCGTCAGCTCAGTTCGGAGAACGCCCCGTGGGAGTCCAAGTCGCGATAGGCAGTAGCCAGCCGGACATGGTTGGCGGCGTTGATTTCCCATCCGTAATTCTCGATCGGAGTGGTCAACCATCCGATGCACAAGCACCATGCCGCGGCCAGGCGATGCTCGAAGATGAGTTCCTCGAGTGACGGCACATCGCTGACGCCCTCCTGGATGAGACGGCGCCGGTAGTAATCGATCAAGCTGCGCTCGTGTCGGCGACGCTCATCCACCGACAATCCGGTCAGCAGAATGTAGGTCACGTCATGCATGCAATAACCCCGCGCGGTCAATTGCCAGTCGACCAAACCCCTGTCCCCGTCGGGCAACAGATAGGTGTTGCCGGCGTGCGCATCGCCGTGCACGAGGGTCAACGGCAACGTAGCCTGGTGCGCCTGCGCGCGGGCAACGTTGCGCAGCAGTGATTCTGCCGTTTCATCGACCGATTCCACGAGCTCTCGCTTGAATTGCCGGCTCTGTACTTCCCACTTGATCAACATCGGTACACCGGCCTGGTGACTGAACAGCTCATGAATGGGACCGCTGATGTGCGGAAGAACCCAAGCCAGGTCGGAGTCGAAACGCGGGGACTCCCAGTAGGTGGCATGCAGCGCCGCGAGCTGGTCCAGCAGCTTCTTCATCCCCTCCGGTCCGATAGGGGTCGCGACGGAGGCGAACGAAACACCCAGGGGCCGCAGATCTTCCAGCACCAGGCCGAAGCTGGCGGTAGCCGCATCGCGGAGCGCACCCAGGCAACGGGGGGTGTTCACAGGCAACTCGTCGCCGACTTTGGCGTACACGTTCACTTCGTTGTCGTACAACGGAATATCGCCCAGACCGGGCCGTGCGACTTTGATCATGAGTCGCCGTGGCAGACGTTCGCCGCCCGCACCGTAGTCGGCCTCCACCGCGATCCTGCGAGCCGTCGACACCCGCTCCTCGCCATCGCTGGCGAGAGCCGCATCGACGACGCGGACCCGCTCGACGACCACATCGGGATGCTTGGTGTTGATCAGGCGCTGTACGAGCGGTGCGGTGAATTCCTCCGGCTCAATGGGGATCGCTTGGCGTTCCGGCATAGCGGCAACCGTAAAGCGGGTGCTTTATCCTGTCAACAAAGCATATGCTTTAATCGGTAGTCATGAATCGCCCTGCTCCGTGCCGAACGGCGCGGCCATGACGAGCGCATCCGCGGCACGCGAAACACTGATGGACACCGCCGAACGATTGATCGGTGAACGAGGCCTCGATGTCAGCGCGCGGGAGATCGCGGCGCAGTCTGGTCATGGCAACAACTCGGCGGTGATCTATCACTTCGGCAATCTCGACGGGCTCATCCAGGCCACCTTCGATCGGCGCATGACCCACCTCGAGCGGCGACGCGGCGAGCTCCTGCGAAATTTGCAAGGCCGACCGGACCGCACCGTCGCCGACGTCGTCGAGGCGATCGTCGCCCCCGCGTTGACCATTCCCTACCAGCAGGGGGCTACCCACTACGCGCGCTTCGTCGAACAAATCCAGACCCATCCCGTGATGGCACAGTTGGTTCCGCGTGGCGAGAGTTACCCGACGGTGATCGCGCTGACGCGGCTGCTACGAAACTGCCTGCCGCCCAGCGACCGTCGCAAGCAGGCTCACCGCATCCACCTGATGACCATCGCGATGTTCGCGTTGATGGCCGACTACGAGCGCCGCGGTGAACTCATCTCCTCGCGAGCGCGCACGCGGGCGACCCGGGAACTCGTAGCTGTCCTGTCTGCCATTGTGACCGCGCCCCTGTAGGCACATGGGCAGGCATCACCCCATGGCGCTCAGCGCCGCTTGGCCCCACGCTTCTCGCGCACCCGCACGTTGATCCGGATCGGGCTGCCCTCGAAACCGAAGGCCTCGCGCAGCCGCCGCTCCAGAAAGCGCCGGTAACCGGCCTCCAGAAAGCCGGTGGTGAACAGCACGAACGTCGGCGGCCTGGCGGTGGCCTGGGTGGCGAACAGGATGCGCGGTTGCTTGCCCCCGCGCACCGGTGGCGGCGTCGCGGCCACCACCTCTTTCAGCCACGCGTTGAGCGGGCCCGTCGGGATGCGCGTGTCCCACGACGCCAACGCCGTCTCCATCGCGGGCACCAGCTTCTGCACCGCGCGTCCCGTCCGGGCGGAGATGTTGACCCGTTGCGCCCACCGCAGCTGCACCAGTTCGCGGTCGATCTCGCGCTCGAGGAGTTCGCGCCGGTCCTCGTCCACCAGATCCCACTTGTTGAAGGCCAGCACCAGCGCCCGGCCCGCCTCGATGACCATCGACAGCACCCGCTGATCCTGTTCGGTCAGCGGCTGCGAGGCGTCGATGAGCACCACGACCACCTCGGCCGCGTCGATCGCCGAACGCGTGCGCACCGAGGCGTAGAACTCATGCCCGCTGGCCTGACCGACCTTGCGGCGCAAGCCCGCGGTGTCGACGAACCGCCATACCTTGCCGCCCAGTTCGATGAGCGAGTCCACCGGGTCCACGGTGGTCCCGGCGACGTCGTGGACCACCGAGCGCTCGTCCCCGGCCAGCTTGTTCAGCAGCGAGCTCTTGCCCACATTCGGCTTGCCGACCAGCGCCACGCGGCGCGGGCCGCCCGGCGCGGGCGCGGCTTCGGACACCTCCGGCAGCGCGGCCAGCACCTCGTCGAGCAGGTCGGCGACGCCGCGACCGTGGATCGCGCTGATCGCGTGCGGCTCGCCGAGCCCCAGCGACCACAACGCCGCCGCGTCCGCTTCACCCTTTTCGCTGTCAACCTTGTTGGCGGCCAGGAAGACCGGCTTTCCCGAGCGCAGCAGGATCCGGGCGGCGGCCTCGTCGGCCGCGGTGGCGCCGACGGTGGCGTCGACCACCAGGATCACCGCGTCGGCGGTGCGCATGGCCACCGACGCCTGCTCGGCCACCAGTTGCTGCAGACCCTTAGCGTCGGGCTCCCATCCCCCGGTGTCCTGCACGACGAACCGGCGGCCGGTCCACAGCGCGTCGTAGGACACCCGGTCGCGGGTCACACCGGGAATGTCCTGCACCACCGCCTCGCGCCGTCCCAGGATCCGGTTGACCAACGTGGACTTGCCGACGTTGGGCCGCCCGACGATCGCCACGACGGGCGCGGGGCCGGCCT
This sequence comes from Mycobacterium europaeum, assembly GCF_002102155.1. Taxonomy (GTDB): domain Bacteria; phylum Actinomycetota; class Actinomycetes; order Mycobacteriales; family Mycobacteriaceae; genus Mycobacterium; species Mycobacterium europaeum. The sequence goes on along the minus strand of NZ_LQOU01000002.1, from coordinate 211,198 downwards.
CTGCTTGCTCTTCGAGCTCGGATTCGACCGAGTCCCAATCGCTTTCGTCGGTCCAGGTGCCGTCGGAAGTCATCGCACCGCCCCGCTTCGCTGCTCGACCAGTTCCAGCAGGCGGTCGATCACCTGCGCCTCGGTCATCTCGCTGGTGTCGACCACCACCGCGTCGGCGGCGGCGCGCAGCGGCGACACCGCCCGGGTGGAGTCCAGGTGATCGCGCCGACGGACGTCGGCCAGCACCGCGTCGTAGTCGTCGGTCAGGCCGGCCGCGACGTTCTGATCGTTGCGGCGCCGCGCGCGGGTTTCGGCCGAGGCGGTCAGGAAGATCTTCACGGGGGCGTCGGGCAAGACGACGGTGCCGATGTCGCGGCCCTCGACGACGACGCTGCCGGGCCCCTCGGCCATCTCGCGCTGCAGCCCGACCAGCCGGGCGCGCACGGCGGGGACCGCCGACACCGCCGAGACCGCGCGGGTCACCTCGTCGCCGCGGATCTCGGCCGAAACATCTTCTCCGGCAAGGAAGTACCGGTCGCCGTCGGCGTGATAGTCCACCGACAGCGGCGCCGTCGACCCGATGCGGCCGACGGCCTCGTCGTCCGTCGGGTTGATGCCCGCGCGCAGCACCGCCAGCGTCACCATCCGGTACATCGCCCCGGTGTCCAGGTAGCGGGCGCCCAGCGCACGCGCCAATCCCCTTGACACCGAGGACTTCCCGGTCCCGGCGGGCCCGTCGATGGCGACAACGACGTTCACAGCCCGACCGCCTGGTACAGCTGCCCAACCTCGCCGTGGCTCAGCGCCCGGATGCTGCCCGGCCGCTGCTTGCCCAGCGCCACCGGCCCGATGTCGGTGCGCACCAGCGACTCCACCGGGAAGCCCGCGGCGCCCAGCAGCCGGCGCACGATGCGGTTGCGCCCTTCGTGCAACACCACCCGCACCAGCGTCTTGCCCGGAATGGCGTCCACCACGGCGAATTCGTCGACGCGCGCCGGGCCGTCGTCCAATTCGATTCCCGCCTTCAGTCTTTTGCCCAACCCGCGCGGGACGGAACCGGTCACCGTCGCCAGGTAGGTCTTGGGCACCTCGTGGGAGGGATGCATCAATCGGTGCGCCAGCTCGCCGTCGTTGGTGAGCAGGATCAGCCCCTCGGTCTCGGCGTCCAACCGCCCGACATGGAACAGGTTCTTGTTGCCGCGCACCTTGCGTTCCACCAGGTCGCCGATGCACGGGCGCCCCCGGTCGTCCGACATGGTGGAGTGCATGCCCCGCGGCTTGTTCAGCGCCAGATACACCAGCGACTCGTCGAGCACCACCCTGGCGCCGTCGACCCGGATCACCGAGGCATCCGGGTCCACCCGGGTGCCTAACTCCGTCACCACCTGCCCGTCGACCTCGACGCGGCCGTCGATGATCATTTTCTCCGCGGCGCGCCGCGACGCAATTCCCGCCTGCGACAACACCTTTTGCAGGCGGACCCCTTCGGTATCGACCATCAATCGTGGTCCACGTCGAACGTCAGCGCCTGCTCGGGCGCCTGACCGCCCGACAGTTTGATGAAACGCGGCTCGCTGTCCAGGGATTCGCTCAGATCCTCGATCGTGTCCACGTCGGGAAGCAGCGGCGCGATGTCGGGCAGGTCGGCGAGCGACGTCAGCCCCAACCGCTCCAGGAACAGATCGGTGGTCGCGAACGTCGCGGCGCCGGTGTCGCCGTCCACCCCGGCCTCGGTGATCAGGCCGCGCGCCAACAGCGTCCGCATCACGGCGTCCACGTTGACGCCGCGGACCGCGCTCACCCGCGCCCTGGTCACCGGCTGGCGGTAGGCCACCACGGCCAGGGTCTCCAGCGCGGCGCGGGTCAGCTTGGACCGCGCGCCGTCCAGCAGCAGCTTCTCCACGTACGGCGCGAACCGCGCGCGGGTGTACATCCGCCAGCCCTCGCTGGTCTGGCGCAGGTCGATGCCGCTGTCGCGTTCGGTGAGTTCGTCGGCCATCTGCTGCAGCCGGGCGGCGACCCGGTAGACGGGTTGCTGCGTGGCCGCGCCCAGCGCCTCGGCGGAGACGGGGGTGTCGACCACCAGCAGCAGCGCCTCCAGCACCGAGCCGAGTTCCTCGGCGTCCATGGGTACCGCCTCGGCGATGTCCGGGATGCCGGCGTCGAGATCGACGTCAGGCACGTTTTCGCTCATCATTCGTCCCGCACTTCTAGCAAGGCTTCGCTGGCCGGACGTTCCCCGGTCCAAGAAATCTGGAGCACACCAAGCGGCTCCGACTGGTCGAATGCTACCGCCCGGCTCCGATACAGCTCGAGCAGCGCCAGGAAGCGCCCGACCACCTCCATCGGCGCCTCGCAGTCGGCGACCAGCTCGGAGAACGTGGCCCACTGGCCGCTGCCGCGCGCCTGAAGGATCGCCAGCAGCTTCTTGGCCTGCTCGGGCACCGAGACCGCCACCTCGTGCAGGTGCCCGAGGCCCACCGTCGGCACGGGACGCGGGCTGAACGCGATCGCGGCGATCTGGGCGAACCGGTCGGCGTCGACACCCAGCATCACCTCCGGCAGCAGCTCGGTGAACCGGTCCTCCAGCGACACCGCCCGCGGGTAGCTGCGCAGCGCGGTGGCCTCCAGCTCGGCGAACATCTCCGCGACGTGCTTGAACGCGCGGTACTGCAGCAGCCGGGCGAAAAGCAGGTCGCGCACCTCCAGCAGCGCCAGGTCCTCTTCGTCGTCGATCTGCCCGGCCGGCAGCAGCCGGGCGGCCTTGAGGTCGAGCAGGGTCGCGGCGACCACCAGGAACGCGGTGGTCTCCTCCAGGTCCAGCTGGGAGCCGATCTCGCGGGTGTAGGCGATGAAGTCGTCGGTGACCTGATGCAGTGCCACCTCGGTCACGTCGAGGCGGTGGGCGAAGATCAGCTGCAGCAGCAGGTCGAACGGACCCTCGAAATTGGTCAGGCGGACTTGAAAACCGTTCTTGGGTGGCGCCTCACCGTTTGCGCTGGCCGTCACGCGCCGAATCGGTCGATGAACTCGCGGGCCAGGGCGCGGTAGGCCATGGCGCCCGTCGACCGCGGGGCCCAGGTGGTGATCGGCTCCCCCGCCACGCTGGTCTCCGGGAACCGGACGGTTCGGGTGATCACGGTGTCGAACACGAGATCGCCGAACCGCTCCACCACGCGGGCCATCACCTCGCGGGAGTTGACCGTGCGCGGGTCGTACCGGGTGAGCAGGATGCCGCTGATCTCCAGCTTCGGGTTGAGCCGGTCGCGGACCTTGTCGACGGTGTCGGTGAGCAGCGCCAGGCCACGCAGCGAGAAGAACTCGCATTCGGTGGGGATGACCACGCCGTCCGCGCAGGCCAGCCCGTTCACGGTGAGCAGCCCCAGCGACGGCTGGCAGTCGATCAGGACGTAGTCGTAGCGGTCCAGCACGGGATGCAGCGCCCGGCCCAGGGTCTGTTCCCGGCCCACCTCGTTGACCAGCTGGATCTCGGCGGCGGACAGGTCGATGTTGCTGGGCACCAGGTCCAGATACTTGACCCGGGTCTGCAGCAGCACGTCGTCGATCGACACCCGCGGCTCGACCAGCACGTTGTGGATCGTCTTCTCCAGCTCGTAGTGCGGGACGCCGAGCCCGGCGGACAGCGCGCCCTGCGGATCCATGTCCACCAGCAGCACCCGCCGGCCGTATTCGGCGAGCGCGGCGCCCAGGTTGATGGTCGATGTGGTCTTCCCGACGCCGCCCTTCTGGTTGCACATCGCGACGACCTTGGCCGGGCCGTGCGAGGTGCGCGGCTGCGGTTCCGGGATCGCCCGCGGCGGCCGCCCGGTCAGGCCGAGCTCGACGCCGTTATCCGGCTGCTCGGTCATCATGGCGGGGGTGTTCGGGAGATGAACATCGACCGAAAGTCTAACGGGTTTGCGGGCGGAAGCCGGGCGACCCGCAGGCAATTCACCGGCCAATTTCGCCGGATTTGCGCTGGTAGCGCGCGTGGCGGCGGTGATCATTAACAGCAGTCACACCAGCATCACCGGGGAGGTGGTGGGCGGATTCCAAAGTTGATATCGCGGGCGATATCGCGGCGCCGACGCCGCGCCGAGATCGCCGTGAGGGTTGCGATTCCCGCCGCGGCGACGACCCTGGTGGCAATCTCGGCGCCCGCGGCCCGGCCGCCGCCCGCACTACTGTGGCGTCATGGATCTCAAGCGACGGATTCCCCTGCTGCGCTGGTCGGTCTGGCGGATGGCGACGGGGGTGCGCAACATCACCACGACGGGCCAGATCGGCGACGGACGGGAGGCCGCCGCGGTCGACTACGTCCTGGGAAACGCCAGGGCCGGCGACATCGACGACGTGCTGGCCGCCATCGACAAGTTCGCCTACGAGAAGTCGATGCTGATCAACGTCGGCGACGAGAAGGGGCAGATCCTCGACGCGGCGGTGCGGCGTGCCGACCCGGCCGTGGCGCTGGAGCTGGGCACCTACGTGGGATACGGCGCGCTGCGCATCGCCCGCGCCGCCCCGAGGGCGAAGGTGTATTCCGTCGAACTCGCCGAGGCCAACGCCGCCAACGCGCGGCGGATCTGGGCGCACGCCGGCGTCGCCGACCGGGTGACGTGTGTGGTGGGCACGGTGGGCGACGGCGGGCGCACGCTGGACGCGCTGGCCGACGAGCACGGGTTCGCCCCCGGCGCCCTCGACTTCGCGTTCCTCGACCACGACAAGGACGCGTACCTGGACGACCTGCACAGCATCGTGGCGCGCGGCTGGCTGCGCCCGGGCGCGATCGTGGTCGCCGACAACGTCCGGGTGCCGGGCGCCCCGAAATACCGCGAGTACATGCGCCGGGCGCAGGGCAAGCAATGGAACACCGTCGAGCACAAGGCGCACCTGGAATACCAGTCGCTGGTGTCCGACCTGGTGCTGGAGTCCGAGTACCTGAGCTGACGGCCGCCGCTGCCTATTGCGCCCGCGGGTGGGCGCCGGCCCACACCTCGCGCAGCGCGTGCACGGTCACCATCGTGTAGATCTGCGTCGTCGTCACCGAGGCGTGTCCCAGCAGCTCCTGCACCACGCGCACGTCGGCACCGCCCTCGAGCAGGTGGGTCGCGAACGAGTGCCGCAGCATGTGCGGCGACACCCCCGACGTGATTCCGGCGCGCTCGGCGGCGTCCTGCAGCACCTGCCACGCGCTCTGCCGCGACAGCCGCCCGCCACGCACGTTGAGAAAGATGGCCGGCGTCCCGCGTCCCCGGCGGGCCAGGTCGGGGCGGCCGCGCACCAGATAGGCGTCCAGTGCCTGCACCGCGGGCCGCCCGATGGGCACCAGCCGTTGCTTGCCGCCCTTGCCGCGCAGCAGCACCGACCTGGCCCGGGTATCGATGTCGTCCACGTCGAGGCCGACGGCCTCCGAGATGCGCGCCCCGGTCGAGTACAGGAGCTCCAGCAGCGCCCGGTTGCGCAGCGTGAGCGGGCCGTCGGAGGCGCTGTCCCCGCCCGCACCCTCCAGCAGCGCCAGCACCTGGTCGACGGTCAGGCTCTTGGGGAGCCGGCGGCCCGGCGTCGGCGGGCGGACCGCCCGCGCCACGTCCAGTTCGGCCAGCCCTTCGGCCGCGGCGAACCGGTGCAGGCCGCGCACCGCGATCAGGGCGCGCGCCGCCGACACCGCGGACAGCGCCGTGGTCCCCGAGTCGGGGTCGCCGCGGCGCAGCGCGACCAGGAACTCGCTGACGTCGTCCTCGCCGACCTTGGCCAGGTCCTGAATTCCGCGGTCCGACAGGTGCTTGGTGTAGCGGCGCAGGTCGCGGCGATACGAGCTGAGCGTGTTGGCGGCGACGCCGCGCTCGATGGCGAGGTGGTCCAGGTAGCCCTGCAGTTGGGTGTCGAGCGTGAGCGCCGTTGTCATCGGGCGGCCTGCCCCCCTTTTCGAGCGGCAAAAGCCTTGGGCTTGTCGGGCCACGGGCTGTCCACCGGCCGCGGCTCGGCGACGCCTTCGGTCACCGCGTGGGCGGCCAGGATCCCGGCAATGGCAATGGAATTCACGATCTCGCCGCTGAACACCCCGCTCACCGCGTCGGCGACGGGAAACCAGCGCATCGTCATGTCGGCTTCCTCGTGATGCGCCTCGGGCCGGGCCACCTCGGTCAGCTCGGTCGCCAGGTACACCCGCACCGACTCGTCGCTGAAGCCCGGCGCGGAATCCAGGTCCACCAGCACCTGCCAGGTTCCGGCCTGCAGGCCGACCTCCTCCTGGAGCTCACGGACCGCGGTCGCCTGTGGCGGCTCCCCCACCATGTCGAGCAGCCCGGCCGGAAGCTCCCACAGCCGCCGGCCGAAGGCGTGGCGGTATTGGTACACCATTGCGATGTTGTTGTCCTCGTTCAACGCCACGATGGCGACCGCCCCGTAGTGCTCGACGACTTCACGAATCGCGGTGGCACCGCCGGGCATCCGGACCCGATCGCTGCGCAGCGCGAAAATCTTTCCGGTGTACAGCGTTTCGGATGACGCCGTCTCGAAGACGTGCTCAGCCACGGGTCGCGGGCTCGGGTAGCGAGTGGCTGACGCCGTCCCGCTGCTGGTTGCCGTTGGAGGCGTGCTCGGGGATCTCCACCGGCAGCAGCTCGCCCGACTGGTAGTCGATGGCCGCCCCGACGAACGCGACGAACAGCGGGTGCGGCCGGGTGGGCCGGCTCTTCAGCTCGGGGTGGGCCTGGGTGCCCACGATGAACGGGTGCACCTCGGGCGGATATTCGACGAATTCCACCAGATGCCCGTCGGGCGAGGTGCCGGAGAACCGCAGGCCGCTCTCGGCGATCTTGTCGCGGTAGGCGTTGTTGACCTCGTAGCGGTGCCGGTGCCGCTCCGACACTCCGGTGGTGCCGTAGGCCTGGGCGACAATCGAATCCGCCTGCAACACGGCGGGATACGCGCCCAGCCGCATGGTGCCGCCGAGGTCAGCCTGACCGGCGACGGCGTCGACCTGATCGGCCATCGTGGAGATGACGGGATCCGGTGTGTCGGGGTCGAATTCGGCGGAGTTGGCCTGCGCGAGCCCCGCCGAACGCGCGGCCTCGATCACGATGCACTGCAGTCCGAGGCACAGGCCCAGCACCGGCAGCCCGCGCGTCCGCGCGTACCGGATGGCGCCGATCTTGCCCTCGATGCCGCGGATGCCGAAGCCGCCCGGGATCAGCACGCCGTGCACGTCGCCCAGCGCCGCCGCCGCGCCCGCCCCGGTCTCACAGTCGTCGGAGGCCACCCACTGCATCTCCACCTTGGCGTGGTGTTTGAACCCGCCGGCGCGCAGCGCCTCGGTGACCGAAAGGTAGGCGTCGGAAAGCTCAACGTACTTGCCCACCAAGGCGATTCGCACCGTCTCGTGCGGCTCGTGCACCCTGCGCAGCAGGTCGTCCCACTCGGTCCAGTCGACGTCGCGGAACGGCAGGTTGAGCCGGCGCACCACGTACGCGTCGAGCTCCTCGCGGTGCAGCCGCTTCGGGATGTCGTAGATCGACGGTGCGTCCGGGGTGGAGATGACGCCGTCGATGTCGACGTCACACATCAGCGCGATCTTGTTCTTCAGCGCTTCGGGGACGTCCCGGTCGCAGCGCAGGATCAGCGCGTCCGGGGTGATACCGATGCTGCGCAGGGCGGCCACCGAATGCTGGGTGGGCTTGGTCTTGAGTTCACCCGAGGGCGCCAGGTACGGCACCAGCGAGACGTGCAGGAAGAAGACGTTCTCCCGCCCCAGGTCGTGGCGGACCTGGCGCGCGGCCTCCAGGAAGGGCTGCGACTCGATATCGCCCACCGTGCCGCCGATTTCGGTGATGACCACGTCGGGACGGTTGCCCTGGGCGTCCGGTTCTGCCATCGCCATGATCCGGCGCTTGATCTCGTCGGTGATGTGCGGGATCACCTGGACGGTGTCGCCGAGATATTCCCCGCGCCGCTCCTTGGCGATGACGGTCGAATACACTTGTCCCGTCGTCACATTCGCCGAGCCGGACAGGTCGCGATCCAGGAACCGTTCGTAGTGGCCGACATCGAGGTCCGTCTCGGCGCCGTCCTCGGTGACGAAGACCTCGCCGTGCTGGAAGGGGTTCATCGTGCCCGGGTCGACGTTGAGGTACGGATCGAGCTTTTGCATCGTCACGTACAACCCGCGGGCCGTCAGCAGCTGACCGAGGCTGCTCGCGGTGAGACCCTTGCCCAACGAGGACGCGACGCCCCCGCTGACGAAGAGGTGCTTGGTGGCGGATTGCGGGTGCTTTCGCACAGGCGACCTCCGTGAAGACGGGCAGGGCGTCGAATTTTTGCTAGTGAATAACTAGTTGGGCCTGCCGACCCACGGAAACCCACCCTAACACCCACCGCCGGGGTGTCGTGCCGAACACGCCCGCTACTGCGGCACGGTGATCGATGTGGCGCCGTGACCGGTGCCGTACTGCCCGGCGTGGCCGCCGTTGATCAGGTCGTGCAGGCCGAGCACCGCGGTGATGCGGCCCGGCGCGCTGTCGACGTCGTCGACGGTGCTGACCGCGGTGTTCATCGCGGCGTCGGCCCGCGTCACGGCGACGGCCGCGCCGCCGGTCGCCGAGCCGTCCCGCCCGGCGAGCAGGGTGCCCGACCCGTGCGGGGCCAGCGCGGCGGCGAACCGGGCGACGCTGGCCCCCTGATTACCGGCGTCCTGGGGCAGCGAGCCGCCGGTGATTACCAGCGCGGCGTTCGCCGCGCCCATGTGCTCGCTCGGCTGATAGGTGATGAACCCCGTGTCGCGCAGCGCGGCCAGCACGGTGTCGCGCTGCGGCTCGTCGACGGGCGGGACCGCGGGGTTGGCGTTGATCAGCAAGGCGATGCCCATCAGGTCGCCGGCCTGCGATCCCTGGTCGACGAGCTTGGTGCTCAGCTGTTGTCCGGCCGGCAGGATCGACGAGTTCACCACCGTCCGCAGCTTCTCCGCGGAATTGGCCTCCACGAATTCCTGGGTCAGCGACACCGTTCCGGTCACCGCGCCGCCGGCCTGACCGATGAACTTCGACACCGCGGCCACGTCGTCGTCCTTGGCGTCCGGGGTGCGAAACAGCACCACCGACTTGCCGCCGAGCGTGTCATGCACGATGCGGCCCACCAGCTGGGTGTCGAAGTTGTTTGCCGCGCTGAGCTTTTCGTTCAGTACGTTGTTCCGGTCGTTGAGCCCGTCGATCTGGGTGTGCAGGTCCCGCTTCTCGGCACGCAGGCTGGACAGCAGCGTGTCGGACAGGAAACCCGAACCGAGCACGACTCCCACAGCCAGCGCCAGGAAGACGGCGGCCAGCGATATCGCGTGTTGGCGTAACGAGATCATCGAGGCCCTAGGACACTAGGTGGGCAATCCAGAGGGAAAAGTGGTTCCAGTAGTCGGTGACCCAGTGCAGCACCACGCCATCGGTGCGGGACACCCACAGGGCGACGATGACGGCGATCAGCATCGTCAACGCCAGCAGGGCGATGGCCCCCGCCGAGACGTGGTTGCGGTACAGGGTGGCCACGGCCTTGGCGTCCACCACCTTCTCCCCCACCCGAAGCCTGGTCAAGAACGTCGAGGGGTTGCTGTGCGCGCGGGTGCGGTCGAAGAACGTCTCGATGTTGGCGGTGTGGCCCGCGGTCACCAGCAACGCCGCGCCGTGATGGTCGGCCAGCAGCAGGGCCAGGTCGGTCGCCGAGCCGGCGGCCGGGAACGTCATCGCCCCGACACCGAGGTCCTGGATGCGTTCCAGCCCGGGCGCGTGGCCGTCGGCGTCGGCGGGCAGCACGACCTGGGCTCCGCACTTGAGGGCGTCGGCGCTGATCTTGTCGGGGTCGCCGACGATGATCTGCGGGCGATACCCGGCCTTGCGCAACACATCCGCGCCGGTGTCGACGCCGATCAGCACCGGCTGGTACTCCTTGATGAACGGCTTGAGCGACTTCAGGTCCTCTTCGGCGCTGGGCTCGTCGGCGACGATGACCACGTGCCGGCGGCGCAGGTCGACATCGATGTCGGGGATGCCGATGCCGTCGATCAACAACGGGCTCTCGCTCTTGATGAACTCGATCGTGTTGCCCGCGAACGCCTCCAGGTGCGCCGACAGGCCGCTCTTGGCCTCCCGCATCAAGTCGGCGATGTCGTGGTCGGTGCGCTCGGTGCCCCGGACCAGCCTGCGGTCGCCGGAGTACACCCCGCCTTCGTGCAACCGGATCTTGGCGCCGTCCTTGACCTTCTTGAAGATGTCGGGCCCGGCCTCGTCGATCAGGGTGACCCCGTTGTTGACCAGCACCTCGGGCCCCATGTTGGGGTAGCGGCCCGACACCGACGGCGAGGCGTTGACGACCGCGGCGATGTCCGCCTCCACCAGGGCGTCCGCCGTGATGCGGTCCAAATCCAGGACGTCGAGCACCACGATGTCCCCGGGGCACACCCTGCGCAGCAGTCGGTCGATGTTCCGGTCCACCCGCGCGGTGCCGACGAGGCCCGGCCGGGCGGTGTTACGGGTAAGCAGGCCTGACATCTTCATGGGGGCGATTCTGTCGGTGATGCCCGGATGGGGCGTGGAGGCGCGCCGTAACATTAGCCTCATAAGTTATCTAGAGTCCCATTAGTCACAAGCCCCTAACGGGTTGATCGCGCGAAGGTGCGCAGTTACACGGTCTGGTCGGCGTGTCGCCGTGCACACGCGCGCTCACGCGCCGGGGGTGCCCCTGGGGCTTCGGGTCAGATCTCGTCGCGCTGGGCCGCGTCGAGCAGCTCGCGGGCGTGCGCGCGGCCGCTGTCGGACTCGCCCAGCCCGGCCATCATCCGGGCCAACTCGGCGACCCGCTCGTCGCCGGTGACGCGCCGCACGACGCTGGTCCCCTTGGGGCCGGCGCTGTGCACCACCAGGTGCACGTCGGCGTACGCCGCCACCTGCGGCAGATGCGTGACGACGATGACCTGGTGCGTGCGCGCCAACCGCGCCAGCCGCCGCCCGATCTGCACCGCGGCCCGGCCGCCGACGCCGGCGTCGACCTCGTCGAACACCATGGTGGTGCCCGCCGCCGAGGCCGCCAGCACCACCTCCAGCGCCAGCATCACCCGGGACAGCTCGCCGCCGGAGGCGCTCTTGGCCAGCGGCAGCTGATCCATCCCGCGATGCGCGGCGAAACCGAACTCGACCTGGTCGACGCCGTCGGCACCGGCCCGGGCGAACTCGCCCGTCGGCAGCGCGAGGGCGGCCGGATCCTCGTCGGCGGCCACGTCGTTGCTCACCTCGATGCTGAACTGCGCGTCGGCCATCGCCAGCCCGGACAGCTCCGCGGTGACCTCCTTGGCCAGTCTCTTGGCCGCCTTGCGCCGGATGCCACTGAGATCGACGGCGGCCTGGGCCAATTCACGCGCGAGCTCGTCCACCCGGGCGGCCAGCGCCGTCAACCCCTCCTCGGAGACGTCGAGTTGGGCCAGCCGTTGGCGCGACTCCTGGGCCCACCGGAGCACCCCGTCGACGTCCGCGGCGTACTTGCGGGTCAGCGTGCGCAGCTCGGCTTGCCGGGCCAACTTGGCTTCCAGCGCGCTGGCATCGACCGGCAGCTCGTCCAGAAAGCCGCTCAGCTCGCCCGCCGCGTCGGCGACCACCGTCAGCGCCTCACCGACCTGCCCGGCCAGCGCCCGCAGCTTCGCGTCGTCGGTGGACTCCAACGCGGCCTTCGCGCGCCCCAGCCCGTCTGCGGCGCTGTGCCCGGACGTTTCGGCGTCGTCGGGCGCCCCGGAGAGCGCGGCGTGCGCGGTCATCGCCGCCTCCCGCAGGGTGTCCAGTTCGGAGAGCCGGACGATATCGGCGACCAGCGCGTCGTCCTCGCCCGGTTGCGGGTCGACGGCGTCAATCTCGTTGAGCGCGAAGTTGAGTCGGTCGGATTCCAGCGCGAGTTCGCGCATGCGGCTGCGGCGGTCGGCCAGGTCGTTCCGCGCGGTCAGCCAGGCGTCGCGCAGTTTGCGGTAGCGCTCGAGCGCGGGCCCGGCCTTCGCGAACCGGTCCAGGGCGCCGCGTTGCTCCTCGGGCCGCATCAGCCGCAGCTGGTCGTTCTGCCCGTGCAGGGTGAGCAACTCGGCGGTGAAGTCGCCGAGCGACTTGGCGGGCACGCTGCGGCCCCCGAGATACGCCCGCGACGGCCCCTCGCGGCTGACCGAACGCAGCGCGATCACGCTGCCGTCCTCGTCGCGCTCCGCGCCGGACGCGTCCAGCATGTCGTCCAGCTGCCCCACCACGGCGTCTTCGAGATCGGTTGTGGTGAAACGCCCTTCGACCACCGCCCGGTCGGCGCCCGAGCGCACGCGGGTGGCGTCGGCGCGGGCACCGCCGAGCAGATGCAGCCCCGTCACCACCATGGTCTTGCCGGTGCCCGTTTCACCGGTCAGCACCGTCAGGCCACGGTCGAACTCCCCGACCGCCGCGCTGATCGCGCCCAGCGACTCGATGCGTATTTCGGTGAGCACCCGCCGTTTACTTCCCGCGCCAACCCGTCACCGGCAACCGGAATTTGCGCACCAAGCGGTCGGTGAACGGGGCGCTGTCCAGCCGCGCCCATTTCACCGGTGTGTCGCAACGCCTCACCTCGATGCGGCTGCCGGCCGGGATCAGCATTTCGCGGCGGCCGTCGCAGAACACCAGGGCGTCGTGCCCGTCCGCCTCGATCTCGATGGCGATGGTGGCGTCGGGACTGGTGACCATCGGCCGGCCGAACAGCGCGTGAGCATTGTTGGGCACCACCAGGATTGCCTCGAGGTCCGGCCACAGCACCGGCCCGCCCGCGGAGAACGCGTAGGCGGTCGACCCGGTGGGGGTCGACACCAGCACGCCGTCACACCCGAACGCCGACACCGGCCGGCCGTCGATCTCGACGACCACCCCCAGCACGCCCAGCCGCGGGCCCTTCTCCAGGCTGACCTCGTTGAGCGCCCAGCCGTTTTCGATCTCGCGGCCCCCCGAGCGCACGACCACGTCCAGCGTCAGGCGGTCCTCCACCCGGTAGTCCTTGGCGACGACGTGGTCCAGCACCTGGTCGATGTGCTCCGCTTCGGCCTCGGCCAGGAAGCCGATGCGGCCGAGGTTGACGCCCAGCACCGGGATGCCGGCGTTGCGGGCCAGTTCGGCAGCGCGCAGGAACGTGCCGTCGCCGCCGAGCACCAGCACCAGTTCGCAGCCGTCGGCGGCGCGCGGATCGGCGTCGACCACCTGGATTTCGACGCCCATCGCGCGGATGTCGTCGGGGGCCACCCGCAGCGAGCCGCGGTCGACCGCCTCGGCGGACAGGACGCGTAGAGCAATGTCGTTGTCGCTCAGGACCTTCTGCACGCGGGCCGCGGTTTCGGTGGCTTCCTCGCGGCCGGTGTGCACCACCATCAGCACCGTGCGATGTTCGATCACTGGGGCCCCTCGCTCACCGCGCGCCGCACCGCTGCCACCAACTCGTCATCCGCCAATCCCGTCTGGGCGCGCAACCACAGAAAGTACTCGACGTTGCCCGACGGGCCCGGTAGCGGGCTGGCGGTGACGCCGACCGTGTGCCAGCCCAGCTCGCCGGCGCGGCGCGCCACGGCCACGACGGCGTCGGCGCGCAGGCCCGGGTCGTGCACCACCCCGCCGGCGCCGACCTGGCCCCGGCCCACCTCGAACTGCGGCTTCACCATGGGAACGATATCCGCAGTGTCCGAAGCACATCCAGCCAGCGCGGGCAACACGGTGGCCAGCGAAATGAACGACAGGTCGGCCACGACCACGTCGACCGGCCCGCCGATAAGCTCGCGGGACAGGTCACGGGCGTTCGTCCGCTCGACGACGACCACCCGGGGGTCGCACCGCAGCGACCACGCCAGCTGGCCGTACCCGACGTCCACGGCGACCACTTCGGCGGCGCCGCGGTCCAGCAGCACCTCGGTGAACCCGCCCGTCGACGCGCCGGCGTCCAGGCAGCGGCGGCCCGCCACATCGATCCCGAAGGCGTCCAGGGCGCCGATGAGCTTGTGCGCGCCGCGCGACACCCAGCCCCGTTCCCCGTCGTCGGCGACGGTCAGGGCCGCGGTGAGCGCGACGGCGGTGCCCGGCTTGCGGGCCGGCAGCCCGTCGATGCTGACCCGGCCGGCGCCGATCAACTCCGCGGCCTGTTGCCGCGATCGCGCGAGGCCGCGCCGAACCAGCTCGGCGTCGACGCGGGCGCGGCGAGACATGCGCGCACTCAGCCCTTCTCCGCCGACTCCAGCGCGGCCAGCAGCACGTCGTGCGCCTCGGACAGGCGACGCGCTATGTCTTCGAGCTCGGTGAGCGACGGGTCGTTGCCGGAGCCTTCCGGCGTCCCGGGCTCGGGCAGCCGGGCGAGCAGGGCGTCGATTTCCGCGCGAATCTGTTCAGGATCGATAGTCATTGCGCTTCTACGCTAGTCCAGAGACCAGCGCTGCAGCGCCTCGCGGGCGCGCGCGTCGCCGGCCTCGATGCCGATCGGTTCCCCGTCCGACGCGGCACCCCATACCGCGGCGGCGACCGCCCGCACGATAGCGAGCCCGTCGCCGTCGTCGGCTCCGTCGCCGCTGACGGTCACCGCCCGCTCGCCGACGTCGACGCGCCAGCCCGGCTGGGGCCCGACCGCCAGCCGCTCGCCGTCCTGATGCAGCGCCCGCAGGTCGTGGCCGATGTAGGTGGGCCGATGGGCGGGTTTGGCGTACACCGCGTCCCGCGCTGAGCTGACGCCGGTGAGCACCATCAGGCTGGGCAGCTCCGCCGCGTTGGCGCCCTCGATGTCGGTGTCCAGCCGGTCGCCGACCACCAGGGGGGCGCGGAAATCGCCTCTGGCCGCCGCGTCGGTGAGCAATCCGGGTGCCGGTTTCCCCGCGACCTGGGGTTCGGCACCGGTGGCCGCGCGCAGGGCGGCGACCATGGATCCGTTCCCGGGCAGCAGGCCGCGCTCGGTGGGCAGCGTGACGTCCACGTTCGCCGCGACCCACAGCGCGCCGGACCGGATGGCCAGCGCGGCCTCGGCCAGGTCCGGCCAGCCGATGGTCAGCGACAGGCCCTGCACGACGGCGACGGGGTCGTCGTCGAACCGGCGCACCGGACGCAGGCCCACGGCCGCCACCTCGTCGGCCAGGGCGTCGGTGCCCACGATCAGCACCGGTGCACCGGCCGGCAGCTGCCCGGCCAGGAGCCGGGCCGCGCTCTGCGCGCTGGTGGCGACGTCGTCGGCGGTGGCGGTGAAGCCGAGTTCGGTCAGGTGCGCGGCGACCTCGGCCGCGCTGCGCGACGCGTTGTTGGTGACGAAGAACGCGCGGCTGCGCAGCTCGGCCAGCGCCTGCACCGCGCCCTCGGTGGGCCGGCGGCCGCGGAACAACGTCCCATCCAGGTCGAGCAGCAGGCAATCGTATTGGCGCGCAACGCTCGTCATCTCAGCCCAGCTCGCTGACCCGGTCTTCGGCGTCGGTGACGCCTTCGACATCGGCGGCCGCCGAGCGTAGGAACCATTGCAGCGCTTCGTCATTGCGGTCCAGCGCCAGCAGCGTGTCGGCGTAGGCGTAGAACAACCGCGCCGCTGTCGAGCCCGTGCGGGCCGGGTCCAGTTGCGGCGTGGACAGGACGGTCAGCGCCTGCTCGAGCTGGCCGAGGTCCGCGCGGGCGCCCGCGGCGACGATGCGCAACTCGTCGGCGTCGTCGCCTTCCAGCCGGGCCGCCTCGGGCCCGCGCGCGAGCTCGATCGCGCGCTCCGGGCGGCCAAGCCCGCGTTCGCAATCCGCGATCAGCGCCAGCAGGTTGGACTTGCTGCCCATCCTGCGGGCGGCGCGCAATTCGGCCAGCGCCTGCGCCCAGTCGCCGCAGTAGTAGGCGGCGATTCCGACGGCTTCGCGGATGGCGGCGATCCTGCTGGACCGGGCGCGGGCGGCGCGGGCGTGGCTCAGCGCCGCCTCCGGGTCCTCGTCGAGGAGCTCACCGGCGGCAACCAGGTGGCGCGCCACCGCGTCGGCCGTGGCGCGGTCCAGGGTGCTCAGTTCGCCCCGGATCTCGGGCGCCAGCTGGCGGGCGTCCACGCCGGGCGGTATCGGCGGGCCCGGCTCCGGCGTGCGGCGGCCTTCGGGCTGCTGCGGCTGGGCCGGGCGCGCACGGCCGGGACCCGACCAAGGGCCGGATGGGCGGGGGCGCCGTTCGCCCCGCTGCCGCTGCCTGTCGTCGACCACGCAGCCGAGGATACGGGGGCCCGTCCGCTAGTACGCCGTGAGCCGGTTCTGCAGCAACGGCGCTATCACCGCCGGGCAGTAGTTGGCCACGGCGACGATGGTGAACAGCCCGGCCGACTCGTAGCCCAGGCCGCTGCGGTGGGCCATTTCGTCGGCGACCGAGTCGAAGGACTGGCCCGGGGTGACCAGCATCGGGCACACCGACTGACCCAGCGCCAGGGCGCTCTCCGGGTGCGGATAAGTGATACCGGCGTTGCTCAGCGCCATCAGGAACGCGTTCTCCCGCATGTCGGCGCGCACGGGCGCCGCCAGGGGCGCGGCCAGCCCGGCCACGCACGCCCCCACCCCCAGCACACGCAGCAGGATCCATTCCACACGCCTGAGGGATATCACCGTGACCACCCTGGCCAATGCGGGTCACAGCCGCAACACGGTGCGGTAAAGATTTGCGCACCACCGCGTTTTGCGGGTGCGTTCTAGACCTTTTCGATCCCGGCGACGGTGCGCTTGCCGCGGCGCAGCACCAGCCACCGGCCGTGCAGGAAATCCGAGGGCTGCGGAGTCCACTCCTCGCTGTCGATGCGGACGTTGTTGACCGACACACCGCCCTCGTTGAGGGTGCGGCGGGCGGCCTTGCGGCTCTCGGACAGGCCGCTGGACACCAGCAGGTCGACGATCCCGTCCGGGCCGCCGGGTTTGAGCTCGGCGACCGACGCCTCGCGCAGCGCCGCCGCCAGCGTCGCCTCGTCCAGGCGGTCCAGTTCGCCCTGCCCGAACAGCGCGCGGCTGGCGTGCTCGACGGCCTCGGTGGCGGCCTCCCCGTGCACCAGGACGGTCAGCTCGCGGGCCAGCCGGCGCTGGGCGGCCCGCTGCTGCGGGCGCTCGGCCGTCGCCTGGTCCAGCTCGGCCAGCTCGTCGGCCGACAGGAAGGTGAACCACCGCAGGTAGCGGACCACGTCGGCGTCGGCGGTGTTGAAGAAGTACTGGTACCAGGCGTACGGGGTGGTCATCGCCGGATCGAGCCAGAGGCTGCCGCCGCCGGTGGACTTGCCGAACTTGGTGCCGTCGGCCGCGGTCACCAGCGGCACGGTGAGCGCGTGCACCGTCGCACCCAGCTTCTGGCGGACCAGCCGGACCCCGGCGATGATGTTGCCCCACTGGTCGGAGCCGCCGATCTGCAGCGCGCAGCCGTACCGGCGGTGCAGTTCGACGTAGTCGTTGGCCTGCAACAGCATGTAGCTGAACTCCGTGTAGGAGATGCCCTCGCCGTCCAGCCGCCGCCGGATCGTGTCGCGGTCCAGCATGACGTTGACCGAGAAGTGCTTGCCGAGGTCGCGCAGGAACTCGATGGCCGACAGCGGGGCAGTCCAGTCCAGGTTGTTGACGACGACCGCGCCGGTCGGGGACGTGTCGAAGTCGACAAAGCGCTCCAGCTGCCCGCGGATGCGCTCGGTCCATTCGGCGACGGTGTCCGCCTCGTTCAGGGTGCGCTCGCCGACGTCGCGCGGGTCACCGATCATGCCGGTCGCGCCGCCGGCGAGCACGATCGGGCGGTGGCCGGCGCGCTGAAACCGGCGCAGCGCCAGCAGCGGCACCAGGTGCCCCGCGTGCAGGCTGGCCGCCGTGGGGTCGAAACCGGCGTACACGGTCATCGGCCCGCGCTGCGCCTCGGCCGCCAGCGCGTCGAGGTCGGTGGACTGCGCGATCAGCCCGCGCCAGCCCAGCTCGTCAAGGATCCCGGAAGACATCGCCGCCGACTTTAGTCGCTCGCGCGGCCGCGATTCGCCCCTGCGCTGCGAGATAAGGCAAGCTAACCGAGCGGCGCACCGCCTTCCCCGCTGAGCGCACCGACGACGTGGAGCGTTATGGACAACCGTTACTGGCCGCTGGTCGTCGTGGTGGTGATGCTCGCCCTCGGGCTGACGCTCACGGTCGCCGACTTCAAGCGGGCCGCCACCATGCGCAAACCGCTGACGGTGGCACTGATCTGCCAGTCGCTGCTGCTCCCGGCCCTGTGCCTGGCGATCGCCGAGGCCTTCGACCTCGAACCGCACCTGGCGGTCGGGCTGATGCTGATGGCCGCCACCCCCGGCGGGACGATGTCGAGCATCCTCAGCCACCTGTTCAACGGCGACCTGGCGCTCAACCTGACGCTGACCGCGATCAACGCCGTGCTGTCGATCGTCGCGCTGCCGGCGATCCTGGCGGTGTCGATGACCTGGTTCCTCGGACAAGGCCGGTTCCTTCCGCTTCAGGTGGACAAGTTCTTCACGGTGTTCGGCCTGGTGCTCATCCCGATCGCGATCGGGGTCGCCTTCCGCCACCGCTTCCCGGGGCTCGCCCAGCGACTGCAGAAGCCGGTCCGCATCGTCGCGTTGGTGTTGCTGGTCGTCGCGGTGCTCGGCGCGGTCGCCGGGGGGCGAAGGACGTTGTGGCAACACTTCGGCGTGCTCAGCGGGGCCGTCGTGGCCTTCTGCGCCGTGAGCCTGACGGTCGGCTACCTGGCGCCGCGCTTCATGCGGCTGGCTCCCCGGCAGGCCGTCGCGGTCAGCCTGGAGGTCGGGATGCACAACGCCGTCGTGGCGATGGGCGTCGCGTTGAGCCCGCAGCTGCTGAACAGCGCCGAAATGGCCATGCCGCCCGCGGTGTACAGCGCCGTCGCACCCCTGCTGGCGGTGACGTTCGTGTTCCTCGCGCGGCGGGTGGACCCGGCCTTTCGCGCCGTCGCCCGCGCCGACGCACCCGCCGCGGCTTAGCTGCTAGTCGCTGGCCCCGGGGGCCGGTGCGCGCGGGCTGCGCCGGTACGCCGAGACTTCCGGCCGGCCCGCGAGCCAGAATCGCCACGGCCGGTCGGCGGCCTGGCTGACCCCGACGCGCGGGCCGGACGCGGCGGTCAGCGGCTCGTTGAGTTCGAGGGTCACCGGGCTGGCAGGGTCGAAAAGGTCGATGCCGTTGTCGTCCATGGTGATTCCCAGGGCCGAACACAGGTTGCCCGGGCCCCGCGCCAGCGCGGCCCCGCGCACCAGCTCGCCGCGCCGGGCGCGCGCCGTCTCGGTACCCTCGTCGAGGGCGGCGGCGCGCAGCAACACCGCCGCCGC
The DNA here is from genome assembly GCF_002102155.1 of Mycobacterium europaeum. GTDB lineage: Bacteria > Actinomycetota > Actinomycetes > Mycobacteriales > Mycobacteriaceae > Mycobacterium > Mycobacterium europaeum. The sequence continues at coordinate 191,899 of NZ_LQOU01000002.1, read as the reverse complement.
GGTACCGTCCGGCCCGCAGGAAACGTTGGCGCAGACGTGGATTCCATGGCTGCGGTAGGTGTAGAGCCGCCCGGGCGGCCCGAACATCACCGCGTTGCGCCCGCTGATGCCGCGATAGGAGTGCGCCGCGGCGTCCGGCCAGGGACCGTCGGGAACGCCGCCGTAGGCCTCGACTTCGACGACGACGGCGCTGACGCCCCGCCCGGTGAGGGTGGCGCCGAGTAGCCGTTGGGCAGCAGCGACGGGGTCGACGAGCAGCTGGCGTGCGGCCACCCACCGAACCTACCGGCGGCGCTGCCATGGCAGTATCCCGGTGTCCTGGACCTGCGAAGGAGCACACGTCATGCATCCGATCGACCCCGCCGCCACCGCGTGGCTGCTGGCCAGCACCGCGCTGGTGCTGCTGATGACTCCCGGTCTGGCCATCTTCTACGGCGGCATGGTCCGCACCACCGGGGTGCTCAACATGATCATGATGAGCTTCATCTCCATTCCGCTGGTCACGGTGGCGTGGCTGCTGCTCGGCTACACCCTCGCGTTCTCCGACGACGGGACCAGCGGGTTGCTCGGCAACCTCGGGCACATCGGGATGCTGGGCATCACCCCGGACACCGCCCACGGGGCGGTTCCCGAGCTGCTCTACGCCACCTTCCAACTCACGTTCGCGATCATCACCGCCGCCCTGGTCAGCGGCGCGATCGCCGACCGCGCGAAGTTCGCCGCGTGGATGGTGTTCGTCCCGGTGTGGACTGTGGTCGTGTATTCGGTTGTCGCGCACTGGGTGTGGGGGCCCGGCGGGTGGCTGGCCAAGCTCGGTGTGCTCGATTACGCGGGCGGCCTGGTCGTGGAGATCGTGTCCGGTTCCTCGGCCCTGGCCCTGGCCCTGGTGCTCGGGCCGCGCATCGGCTTCAAGAAGGACGCCATGCGGCCACACAATCTGCCGCTGGTGCTGCTCGGCGTCGGTCTGCTGTGGTTCGGCTGGTTCGGGTTCAACGCCGGTTCCGCCCTGGCCGCCAACGGCACCGCCGCCGCCATCTTCCTCAACACGCTCGTCGCCGGATGCCTGGGCATGCTGGGTTGGCTGTCGGTCGAACAGATCCGCGACGGCCGGCCCACGACATTCGGCGCGGCCTCCGGCGTGGTGGCCGGGCTCGTCGCCATCACGCCGTCGTGCGGAACCGTCAACACGTTCGGCGCGGCGGTCGTCGGGCTCGCTGCCGGCACCGTGTGCTCCTTCGCGGTCAGCGCGAAATTCCGCTTCAACTATGACGATTCACTCGACGTGGTCGGTGTGCACTTCGTCGGCGGCGTCGTGGGGGTGTCGCTGATCGGGCTGCTCGCCACGGCGGTCATGACGTCGGGTCCGCGGGGCCTGTTCTACGGGGGCGGCTTTTCCCAACTGGGCAGGCAGACGTTCGCGATCGTCGTCGTCGCGCTCTATGCGTTCGCGGTGTCATTCGTGCTCGCGAAGGTGATCGACCGGCTGATGGGCTTCCGGGTCAGCGCGGAAGACGAGACCACCGGCGTGGACCTCACCCAGCACGCGGAGACGGCCTACGCCGAGGGCGTGCACGGGCACCTGCCCCAACGCCGCCCCGGCTCGCCCGAACGCTGAGCAGCTAGCGAGTCGAGGGCCCTTGACAACCCCCCATGGGGGAGCGATTATTCATCATATGATGAGTTCATCGAGTGATGAATTACTGCGGGACGGCGCCGCGCCCGCGGTCACCATCGAGCATCTGCGCGTGGTGCGCGGCAAACTGCCTGCGGTGCAAGATCTTTCCGTTCGGATTGCCCGGGGCACCATCACCGGGCTGCTGGGTCCCTCCGGATCCGGAAAGACCACGCTGATGCGCTGCATCGTCGGCACCCAGATCGTCGCCGGGGGCTCGGTGACGGTGCTCGGCCACCCGGGCGGGTCACGTCAGCTGCGGCGGCGGGTCGGCTACATGCCACAGGATCCGACGATCTACAACGACCTGCGGGTGATCGACAACGTCCGCTATTTCGGCCAACTCTGTGGGGCCGACGGTTCGGCCGCCGATGAGGTCATCGCATCGGTCGACCTGACCGATTACCGCACCACCCGCTGCGCCAACCTGTCCGGCGGGCAACGCGCCCGGGTGTCGCTGGCCTGCGCACTGGTCGGACGCCCCGACCTGCTGGTGCTCGACGAGCCGACCATCGGCCTGGACCCCGTGCTGCGCGTGGAGCTGTGGGAACAGTTCGTGGCGCTGGCGCGGCGCGGCATCACGCTGCTGGTGTCCAGCCACGTGATGGACGAGGCCGACCGCTGCGGCGATCTGCTCCTGATGCGCGAAGGCCGCCTGCTGGCGCACACCACGCCAGATCAGTTACGGAAGGAGACGGAATGCACGTCACTAGAGGAAGCGTTCCTGTCGATCATCCGACGCACCACCACCATGCCCGCAGCCGGCTGAGCCCGCAGAACTACGCGGCCACCACGACCAGAATTCTGCGTCAGCTGGCCGCCGATCACCGCAGCGTCGCGCTCGTCCTGATCGTGCCGATCCTGGTCATCACGCTGATGTATTTCATGTTCCAAAACGCCCCGCATCGCCCGGGGACGCCGTCCCCGTTCAACAACGCCTGCCTCATCCTGCTGGGACTCTTTCCGTTTTTCGTGATGTTCATCATCACCGCCATCACCATGCAGCGCGAGCGGGGCTCCGGGACGCTGGAGCGCATTCTGACCACTCCCCTGCGCCGGCTCGACCTGCTGATCGCCTATGGCACCGCATTCTCGATTGCCGCTGCGGCGCAAGCCGTCTTGGCCTGCATCGTGTCGTTCTGGTTGCTCGGCTTCGACACCGCCGGCAGCCCGGTGTGGGTGTTCGTCATCGCGATCGTCAACGCCGTGCTGGGCGTTGGGCTGGGCCTGCTGTGTAGTGCGTTCGCCCGCACCGAGTTTCAGGCCGTCCAGTTCATCCCGCTGGTGATCGTGCCGCAGCTGCTGCTGGCCGGAATCATCGTTCCGCGGACGCTGATGCCGCACTGGCTGCAGTGGGTCAGCAACGCGATGCCGGCCAGCTACGCACTGGAAGCCCTGCAACAGGTGGGCACGCACCCGGGGCTGACCTACATCGCGGTGCGCGACGTCGTCGCCGTGTTGGGCTTCGCGCTCGCGGCGCTGTGCCTGGCGGCGGCGACGCTGCGGCGACGGACGCCCTAGTGGCGATCGCAAGCGCGGCGGAGCCGGGCGTGGCGGGTCGCCACGGAGGGTCCTAGTGGCGATCGCACGCGCGGGGCGCCGGCGACCCGGGCGGCCCGCCGGCAGCTCCGACACCCGCAACCGAATCCTGACAAGCGCTAGAGAACTCTTTGCGCGCAATGGCATTCGCAACACCTCGATCCGCGCGGTCGCGGCGGCGGCCGGCGTCGATTCGGCGCTGGTGCATCACTACTTCGGCACCAAGGAGAAGCTGTTCGCCGCGGCCGTCCACATCCCGATCGACCCCATGGACATCATCGGCCCGCTGCGCGACGTGCCGATCGAGGAAGTCGGCTACCGGCTGCCGTCGATGTTGTTGCCGCTGTGGGATTCCGACCTGGGCACGGGGTTCATCGCCACGCTGCGGTCCATCCTGGCCGGCTCGGAGATCAACCTGTTCCGCACGTTCATCGAGGATGTGATCGCGGTGGAAGTCGGCCCGCGCGTTGACCATCCGCCCGGAAGCGGGGTCATCCGCGTCCAGTTCGTCGCGTCGCAGTTGGTCGGCGTCGTGATGGCCCGCTACATCCTGCAGCTGGAGCCGTTCGCGTCGCTGCCGGCCCAGCAGGTCGCGGAGACCATCGCGCCGAACCTGCAGCGCTACCTCACCGGGGATCTGCCGGACGGGCTCGTGCCATGAGCCGGGCGTGCTCGTCGTCGTCGACGTCGCGGGCCTCGTCGACGAGCAGCACCGGGATGCCGTCCTCGATCCGGTAGGCGCGCCGCAGCCGCGGGTTGTACAGCAGCTCGTCGTCGATGAGCAGCAACGGGCCCCGGTCGGCCGGGCACACCAGGATGGCGAGCAGTGAATCGTCAATCATGTTCGCGCCCAATCAGTTCGGATCGCACGCCGGGGGTCAGCTTCCGGAAGAAGCTGCCCTCGGCGTCGAAGTACCAGACCTGGCGGCCCGGCTTCGGAATGCCCGCCGCGCGCAGCGCGCTGACGGTCGGACGGTAGGTCGCGCTCAATGTCATCGCCGGACACACGTGGACGATGTCGGGGCCGACGCCGATGGGGATCTTCGCCAGGGCGTCGGTGAGGTCGGCCGCGGTGATGCTGGCCCCCGGCAGCAGCGTCACCGCCGAGACCGCGACCTGGCGGTCACCCATCGGCACGTTGTAGGTCACCGCGAGATCGACGCCGTTGACGCAGCCGAGCACGTTGGTGACCGGTTCGTCGAAGACGGGGCCGCGCGCGGTGTGCACCACCGAGCCCCGCCGGCCCGCCAGCCAGTAGTCGCCGTCGTCGTCGCGGTAGAACAGGTACTCGGTCGAGATCCAGGTGTCGCCGGCGGCGAAGACGCCCCGCTTGACCGACGCGGTCGGGTCGATGGGACCGTTGGACGCGGCGAGCAGCACCCCGACCTGTTTCGGCTCGGCGACCTGGACGAAGCCGCGGTCGTTCTCCAGGATCAGGTCGTGGTCGACGTCGTAGGCGCCCAGCTCGATGCGCCCGGCGCCCGGCAGCGGGCGGCCCTTGCTGCCGACCTTGGCGCCGGAGACGTTGGCCAGCACCGCTTGTCCGTCGGTGGTGGCGAAGAACTCGACGACGTGGGCGGGCGCGAAGGCGTCGACGACCCGCTCCCACAACCCGGTCGGCATGCCCGAACCGATGAACAACCGCACCGGGTGGTTGCCGTGCAGCACGAACGCGGGATCGTCGACGATCTCGCGGAGCATGGCCCAGGTGTAGGACACCACCGTGACCCCGTACTGCCGCACCTCTTGGACGAACCGGTCGCAGTCCAGGCCGCGGGAGAGCGCGATGCGGGTGCCGCCGACGACCGCGCCGCCCAGGCTCACCAGCAGCGCCGACTCGTGGTGCAGCGGGGTCAGGCAGTAGACGGTGTCCCGGCGGTCCAGTGCGGCCGTCGAGGCGGTCCCGAACGCCGACACCGCCCAGCGGTAGTTGGTGATCTGCTTGGCCACCAGTTCGCCGCCGGCCGCGCTGAACGCGATGAATGCCAGGTCCCGGGCGAGTCCGGGATTAGGCCGGTACCACCCCGGCAGTTCGACGGCGTCCGGGTCGATCTGTTCCATGTCGATGACGTCGCTGTCGTCGGGCAGGTGCAGATCCCGAGCCTCACCGCCGCCCAGCACCAGCACCTGTTGCAACCCCTGGCGGTCCGACGACAGCACCGACTCCAGGTTGGTGGGGTCGGTCAGCAGCTCGGTCACTCCGCCGAGCCGGACCGACGCGGCCAGGTCGGCGTCGGGTCGCATCACGACGGCGACGGCGCCGAGCCGGGACAGCGCGGCGATGGCGACCAGCGCGCTGGGCCGCGTCTCCATCAGGACGCCCACCCGGTCGCCCTGGCGCACCCCGACCTCGATCAGGCCCCGGACGACGTTGTTGACGCGCCGGTTGACGGCCTCGTAGGTGTGCACGCGACCGTCGAACAGCAGGAATTCGCCCTGCGGGGCGTCGTGCGCCTGCTCGTCGATGATGCGGCCCAGCGAGATGCGGGTGTGGTCGTTGATCTGCCCCAGCCGGACCAGGCGCGGCAGCGTGCGGGCCGTTTCGACGGCCAGGGTGCGCATCGACTTGTTGGCCGCGACCACCGTGTTGGCCGCGCCGCGCACCACGCCCAGCGCCGCCTCGGACACCTCCCCGATGCCGTGTGCGACACGGGAGCTCAACGCGACACCGCTGTCGGTGTGCTTCTCGGGCTGGTCGGCCATCAGGTCGATGCCATCGGGTTTGTCGCCGCCGGTGGAGAGCCACTTCACCCATTCGGCGACCGTCGGCCAACTCTGCTGCGCCGCCTTGGATCCGACCACCAAGCCGAAATGACCTGTGCGGATGAGCTTTTCGTAGACTTCGGCGTCCGGTGCCGCGCGCCTGATGCCGCGCACCGACGCCGGCTGCCCGATGTCGTCCACCTCGCCGACGAAGGCCAGCACCGGGCAGGTGATGTCGGTGAGGGTGACCATCTGGCCGTTGACGGCGAAGCCGCCAGTCATCATCCGGTTGTGGGCGATGAACTGTTTGAGCAGTTCGGAGATCGCCGGGCCGGACCAGGCGATCCAGCCCTCGCGTTCGAGGAATCTGCGCTGCTGTTCGCGCGGCAGCAGGGCCTCCCGGTCGTGCAGCTGACGGACGAAGTCGATGCGGGCCTTGGCGGTCTTGAGCGGGTCGAGCATCTGGAAGCCGGTGCGCGCCATCCAGCTGGGGATGGCCAGCCGGCTGAAGACGTGGTCGGCCATGAAGTTGGCGGCCGGCGCCGCGAAGTTCGGCGGGATGCCCATCGGCAGGGCGGCCAGGGTGTCCACCGGCGAGCCGAAGGTGACGATGCTGGCCAGGCTCTTCGACCGCCGGTAGGCGGCGACCTGGTAGCACCACATGCCGCCCTGGGAGTAGCCGACCAGATGGATGTCGCTGCCGGTGACGTCCTTGACGGTGTCGATGGCCTGGCTGAGCGCGACGATGTGGTCGGCCAGGGTGCGGCGCATGCCGCCTTCGACCTTGTCGGGTTCGCCGAAGTCGATGACCCAGGGGTCGAGCCCGTTGGCGTGCAGGATGCCGACCGCGCCGTCCTCACGGGTGACGTCCCACATGTCCGCCGACATCATCATCGGGTGCACCATCAGCACCGGCGGACCCACCGGCGGCTTGTCCGGCCGGTTGTCGGGCGGAAAATAACGCCGCAGCTTGTACATCGTCACGCTCTCGACGATTTGCGACGGCGACGGCACGCTACCCGTTTCCAGGCCCCCCAGCCGGACGACCTCCAGCCCGTTCTGCGCCGTAGCTATCAGGCGCTCCACCGGTCGCGTGACGATCGACAAGTTGAGATCCACGGCCGCTCCCCTATGTCTTGACAGCTCCGACATCATGGCACATCAGCGGGGTCCGCGGTTCTGGCCAGGCTATTTGCTCGAAGGTGGTCGGCCGTGCGGCTAATGACACCGCGCGAATCGGTTCTCGCAATACATCCCGACGGCGTTCGAGCCCACCGCCGGACCGTCTTCGTCGGCCGGGTCGGGAGCCAGCGCCGGAGTCGACGTGATGAGTTGATTGATGATGCCCGGCCCCGGTGGACCCGCCGGGTCGGAATCCGCGTGCGCCACGCCGGTGCCGCCCAAGATGGCCATGGCGGCAGCCGCCGCGGCGAGCAGTCCGAGAGCGCGGATGTGACTTCTCATCGTCTCCCTCTCTGCCGCTCCCGGGACGGTTGTCCAGGACAACGATTCTACCGGCCCGGCAAACGAGGTGGAGGCGGGAATTCCGGCCCGTTCCGGTGAGCGCGACCCGGCCCACTCAAGGACTCCCTGGCCCGTATCCCATAACGGTTACGAACGCACAACGACTTCGGCGGGCCGGCAAGCAAATTTCGCGTCGGCGCTCGGGCGGTACGTACGGTGTCGCACGTGTGGCCGGTACCCGTGGTCGTCCGTCGCGGTGCGATCGTCGCGTTGTGCGTCGCCTTGTCGGTGATCTCGGCGCCTCCGACGGCCGCCGATCCGGACGCCGAAAACGCGGCGGCGACCGTGGCGGCGCCCGACGAGGGGCAGGTGCCCTCGTCCGATCCGGTGACCTACACGACGCCGGAGGGCTGGAACCTGACCCTGGGCGCGAAGGACGAGTCGCTAGTCCCCATAGCGCCGTTGACGACCGCGGTCTCGTCTCGCGAATACCTCACCCGGGGAACGTTCTTCGGTTCGCTGGACGGGCTCGAACAGCCCCGCGGGCTCCTCGAGGTGGGTTACGAGATCGGCTGCGGGATCGACATGAGCACATCCAACGGCGTCACGATCGCGGGCAGCGCCGGCGTCAGCCCGGGCATTGGCATCGCGGGCCTGGGGGCCGGTACGCCCATAGCCGTGCCGTTGGTCACCGTCCCGCTGAACGGGGTGGTCACCGTGGGCCTCAAGCCCGGCGTCGTAGTCGTCGTACCGGTTGCCAGGAAGGACTTCAAGGGCGCGAATCCCCGGGTCATCGTCACCGGCTTCCACGTCAAGATCGACGGGTGCGTGGGCCAGTCCTTCATCCGGTCCTACGCGACGCTGACCCAGATGACCGACGAATCCGACGTCGTGCTTTCCTACGTCGGCGTCACCAAGACCGTCTGATCAGAACGGCGGGGGTTCGTCGTCCGGTGGTGCCGGGCCGGTTTGGGCGGTTTGAGCCGCCAGCCGGGCTCGGCGGTTGCGGTGGCGTTCGGTGGCGATGCGTCGGGCGCGGTGCTGGGCGCGGGTGCGGGTCCGCCGCGGCATCCGCGCGGTACGTTCACCGCTGCGCTCGCGCGGTGTCGGGGCGGGCACGTCGCCGGTGGGCGCGCACAAGCCGGGGAACAGCAACGCGCTGCCGGGTGTGGTGACGTAGCTGTGGCCGTCGGGCAGCCGCCAGATGACGGTTCCGTCGGGCAGCTGTTCGTCGTGCCAGCCCCAGAACGTTTTCAGCAGATGATGTTGGCGGCAAAGACATTTCAGGTTGGACGGATGCGTCAAGCCGCCCTCGGCGTACGGGATCGTGTGGTCGATGTCGCAGTCGGCGGCAGGCCGGTCACACCCCGGCGCCCGACAGGTCAGGTCCCGGCAGCGCACGAAGTCGGCCAGCCGGGCCGAGGGGGTGTAGCGCGGTTCGGGCTCGGTGGGGATGCTCAGCGGGACCAGTTTGGCCGAGCGGGCGAGCTCGGCGATCACCTCGGCCGGGATGAGTCCGTCGATGCCGGGCAGCGCACCCGGGGACGCTCCGCGGCCGGCGACCGTCGCCTGCTCGGCCACGACATGGATCACCACATTGCTCGGGGTGTGTCCGCCGCCGGTGCACTCGGGCGTTCCGCACAGGCACCTCAACCGATCCGCGCCGGCGGCCAGCGCGCCCAGTGCATCGGCCCGCCGCTGCCGGGGGGTGCGCGGGTCGGCGGCACACACGCTGCGCGCCATTTCCTCGAGCCGCCGATCCAGCGCATGCCCGTCGGCGCCGAGCAGGCTTCCGGTCAGCCAGGCCGTCCCCGACTCGTTGTCTTGCACATCGACGAACCGATCGGCGACCGCCTCCTTGGCCCGGCGCACCGCGTCGGCATCCACCAGGGCCACCACTCGATCCACGGCAGCGCTCAGCCCGCTCCGGGTCAACGACGGGCGCCGCGACAGCAACGCCGCCAACCTGGCGTCCACGCGCGCCATGACGTCCGGGTCGGTGATCAGATCGGTGCGGTAGACGACCGTCTGAAAAGAGCGATAGTCGATCTCGCCCGCCCGGAACGCGTTACCGACCTCCGGTAGCCGCTCGCGCATCGCCATCGCATAACGCAGGTAGGTGTGCGCCATCGCCAGGCTGCATCCCAGCGCCGCGCCGACTTGCGCGGCAGCCGCCTCCCACGCATCGGCCGCCCAGTCCGCCCGCTCCCCCGAATCGCGGCACCGCAGCACCAGCAAGTCACCCACTGCCACAAGGCGTTCCGCGGCGGCCCGCGCCTCCGCGCGCCCCGCCTCGCGCACCCGGGTCAGCAGCGCGGCCGACTCCGGCGTCGACCGCGAAGCGTCGGCGTATTCGAACATAGTTTCGATACTAGGTGGGGGGTCTGACACGTGCGGGAACCGGCGTCAACCGGCCGATCGCGGACGGTTTGCACCTATCCAAACCGGGTACGCACCGAATGCGCTTCGGTCACGGCGCGCCGTCGGGACCACCTCGGTTGAAACACACAGCTGGGCGCTCACCAGTTCTCTGGGCAGCCATCGCGAGTCGTCATCGCGGCATGGCTGCCTGAGCGTGTTTTCAGTCCAGAAATGAGGTGACGCATGGGTCTATCGGCCGCGGACCGTGACGCGATGGCGTCGGTCTCGGTGGGCGGGCGTCCGCTCGCTCGCGTCATCCCCTAACCCGGAACAACCAACGAGCCCACGAGCCCACGAGCCAGGAAGGCAAATCAAATGTTGTTGTTAGGCAACGGCGGACGACGCAAGAGCGAGGCGATGCAGTTGGGCGAGCGGGCCCTGTACGACGTCGCGCACGGCCGCTTCGAACGCTCGCTGTCCGGGCTGACGGCCATGGCGGCCCTGGTCACCACGGCCGAGATCTATTTCGAGCACTACAAGGCGAGCTTCGGCAACAAGTGGATGTGGAGCCCGATCGTGGTCACCCCGCCGGTGGTGGTGGCCGGAGTCGGCGGGGTGTTCTCCCGGCGCTGGGCCAAACTGTGGCTGCCGATCACGGCCGGCATCTACACCGCCAACGGCCTCATGGGCGAGTACCTGCACGCCCGCGGGGTGGCCCGCAAGCCGGGCGGATGGAAGAACGCGTCCTACAACGTGCCCATGGGCCCGCCCATCGCGGCGCCGGGGCTGATGTGCATGGTCGGCGGGATGGGGCTGCTGGCCTCGATCCTGCGGCGCGAGCGGTTCCGGGGCTGAGCGCGATGGCAGACACCACCCGCCCCGACCACCTGCCCAACCTGCGAGCGGATCGCCAACCCCCGCACCCGTCCTGGCTGCCCAGACAACGCCGCGGGACCACGCCCCAAATGATCGGGCGCTACCCGGATTACGACGTGCTGGAGACGGTTGACACCTGGGACGAGGCCACCAAGAAGGTGGTGCTGGCGAGGCTGGAGCCGCCCGGGCCGCTGCGGTTCTTCACCACCGAGGAGGAGCCCTGCCTGCGCGCGTTCTGCGACACCGTGCTCGCCCAGGACGCCGAGCCGCGGGTACCTGTGCCCGAGTCGGTCGACTCCAAGCTCGCCGACGGCCGGCTCGACGGCTACCAGTACGCCGACATGCCCGACGACCGCGACACGTGGCGGCTGGTGCTGCGGGCGTTGAACGAGACCGCGTCCAGCCGCTACGGCAAGGCCTCGTTCGCCAACGCGGACCCCGGCACCCGCGAGGCGATCGTCGACCAGTTCTGCCAGGGCGACCTGGACGGCGGCGCCTGGGAGCGCCTGAACGTCAAACGCGCATGGTCGGTGTGCATGCGAATGGTGTTGTCCGGGTTCTACTCCCACCCCTGGGCGTGGAACGAGATCGGGTTCGGCGGCCCGGCCTACCCGCGCGGGTTCATGCGCCTGGGCGGCGCCACCGGGGACGCCGCGGCGCGCGAACCATACGAGACGAGGGGCGCCACGGAGGAGGACCCGGTCCGCGTGGTGCAACGGGGCGAGCTGTGATGGGCGACCGACTCCGCGGACTGCTCAAGGGAGCCGTCGGGCCCAAGGACAACGAATCGCGGTTCCTGCTCGACGTGCACTCGCGTGACCTGCCCGGCGAGAAGACGATGCAGCGCTACGGCGACGACGACGAGGTCGACCTGGTGGTCGTCGGCGCCGGCGCCGGCGGGTCGGTGCTCGCCCAGCGCCTGGCGCGGGCCGGCTGGCGGGTCGTCATCCTCGAGGCGGGGCCGTTCTGGCACCCCGACGAGGACTGGGTGTCCGACGAGGCGGGTTCGCACCCCCTGTACTGGACGCAAAAGCGCATCATCGGCGGTGAAGACCCGATCGAGCTGGGCAAGAACAACTCCGGGCGAGGCGTGGGCGGCTCGATGGTCCACTACGCCGGCTACACGCCGCGGTTTCATCCCAGCGACTTTCACACCTACACCGTCGACGGTGTCGGGGCGGACTGGCCGATCCGCTACGAGGACGTCCGCCCGCACTACGAGCGGATCGAGCTCGAGTTGCCGGTGGCCGGGCAGAACTGGCCGTGGGGCTACCCGCACCGGTATTCCTTTTCCCCGCACCCGATCTCGGGCGCGGCTGCCAAGCTGTGGCGGGGCGCGATGCAACTCGGCATCGACATGCGGGTCGGGCCCGTCGGCATCGTCAACGGCACCTTCGGCAACCGCCCGCACTGCATCTACCGCGGCTACTGCCTGCAGGGCTGCAAGGTCAACGCCAAAGCCAGCCCGTACGTCACGCACCTGCCCGACGCGTTGGCCCACGCGGTGGAGATCCGCGCCAACTGCATGGCGGCGCGCGTCGAGCTCGACGAGACCGGCGCCGCGCGGGGGGTCGTGTATTACGACGAGACGGGCGGCAGCGAACGCTTGCAGCGGGCGAAAGCCGTTGCCATCGCCGGCTACTCGATCGAAACGCCCAGGCTGCTGCTCAACTCCGTCAGCGAGCGCTTCCCGAACGGGTTGGGCAACAACGACGATCAGGTCGGCCGCTACGTGATGGTGCAGGGCGCCACGCAGTCGGCGGGCCGGTGGTCGGACGAGGTCAGGATGTACAAGGCCCCACCCCCGGAGGTGTCCTCGGAACAGTTCTACGAGACGGACCCGTCGCGCGGGTTCGCCCGCGGCTTCTCCATCCAGACCGTCTCGCCGCTGCCCATCGGTTGGGCCGAACACGTGCTCGCCGACGGGCATTGGGGCCGGCCATTGCGGGAGTACATGCGCGACTACAACCACTGGGCGACCATCGGCGTGCTCAACGAACTGTTGCCGCTGCCGGACAACCGGGTCACCCTCGCCCAGGAGACGGATCCGTACGGCATCCCGGTCGCCCGGTTCGACTACACGCTGTGCGACAACGACAAGGCCAACATGTCCTACTCCACCAAGGTGATCGGCGACATCCTGCACGCCGCCGGCGCCCAGGACGTGCTGACCATCCAACGTTTCGCCCACCTGATCGGAGGCGCCCGGATGGGCACCCGCCCGGACAACTCCGTGGTCGACTCCGATCACCGGGTGTGGGGCGTGCCGAACCTGTTCCTCACCGACGGCTCGGTGTGCCCGACGCAGGGCTCGGCGAACCCGGCGCTGACGATCATGGCGTTGGCCTCGCGGCTGGCCGAACGGATGGCGACGGGCAAGATCGGCAGGGAAGCCTCGGCGAGCCGGCCGGCAAAGGCGGGGGTCCGTGTCTGACCGCAGGATCGATGTCGAGGCGACCTTCTCGCCGCGGGTGCTGCGCGAGTACGCGCTGCTCGCCGACGGCGAGCGGGGCGCCCTCATCGGCCCCCAGGGTGACGTCGCGTGGCTGTGCGCGCCGCGGTGGGACTCCGACGCCGTGTTCTCCAATCTCATTGGCGGCGACGGGGTTTACGCGGTCACCCCGACCGATGTCCGGCACGTGTGGGGCGGCTATTACGAGCCCGGCACCCTGATCTGGCGCAATCGCTGGATCACCCGCGACGGCATCGTGGAATGCCGCGAGGCGCTGGCCTTCCCCGGCGATCCCGACCGGGTGGTGTTGCTGCGCCGGCTGATGGGTTGCCGCGGGACCACCCGGGTGCGCCTGCTACTGCAGCCGAGCGCCGCGTTCGGCCGGCACGGCGCCGGCGACCTGAGCGTCGACGACGGGGTCTGGAGCGGGACGTCGGGACGGTTGCGGTGGCGCTGGCGCGGCGGCTGCGACGCGCGCGCCGTCAAAGCGGCGCACGGCCACGGCGACCTGCTCGCCTGCGAGGTCACCGTCGACGAGGGCGGTCAGCACGACTTCGTCCTGGAGCTCTCCGAACGCGCGCTCCCCGACCAGCCGCCCGACCCCCACATCACCTGGGACGCAACCGAGGCCGCGTGGCACCGCAGCATGCCCGAGCTGAACGGCACCATCGCGCCGCGCGACGCGCGCCACTCCTACGCGGTGCTGCGCGGGCTGACCAGCAGCGGCGGCGGCATGGTCGCCGCCGCCACGATGAGCCTGCCCGAGCGCGCGCACACCAACCAGAACTACGACTACCGCTACGCGTGGATCCGGGATCAGGTCTACGCCGGCATCGCCGCCGCGACCGTCGGCGCGACCGAATTGCTGGACCGCGCGGTCGAATTCGTGGGCGCCCGGCTGCTGGAACACGGGCCGGACCTCAAGCCGGCCTACACCGTCACCGGCGGCACCGTGCCCAGCGAGGAAACCCTGGACCTGCCCGGCTACCCCGGCGGCACCGACAAGGTGGGCAATTGGGTCAACCAGCAGTTCCAGCTCGACGTCTTCGGCGAGGCGCTGCAGCTGCTGGCGTGCGCAGGCAACGCCGGCCGGCTCGACGTCGAGGGCTGGCGCGCCGCGCAGGCCGCCATCGGGGCGATCGAAAAGCGTTGGCGCGAGCCGGATGCGGGGATCTGGGAGACCGAGAACGAGCATTGGACGCAGTCCCGGCTGGCGTGTGTGGCGGGGCTGCGCGCCATCGCCAAGGTGGCGGGCGGCGGCCCCGAGGTGACTGCCAGCGCCTCGCTCGCCGACGCGATCCTGGCCGACACCGCCGCCGGCAGCCTGCACCCGCAGGGCTACTGGCAACGCAGCCCGCGGCTGCCCGGGGTGGACGCCTCGCTGCTGCTGCCTCCCGTGCGCGGGGCCATACCCGCCGACGACCCGCGCACCCGGGCCACGCTGGATGCGGTCCGCAGGCAGCTCAGCAACGACGGGTTCGTCTACCGCTTCCGGCACGACGAGCGTGACCTCGGCGACGCCGAGGGCGCCTTCCTGCTCTGCGGATTCATGATGGCGCTCGCCGAACACCAACTGGGGCACGCCCATTGCGCGATGCGCTGGTTCGAACGCAACCGCGCCGCGTGCGGGCCCCCCGGATTGTTCTGCGAGGAATACGACATCAGGCAGCGCCAGCTGCGCGGCAACCTCCCCCAGGCCTTCGCGCACGCGCTGATGCTGGAATGCACGGCCACCCTCGCCGACGACGCCCACCATGACTGAACGAGAGGAGATTCCAGCGATGACACCGACCCCACAAACAGTTGTGATCACCGGAGCGAGCGCCGGCATCGGCCGCGCCACCGCCCAGCTGTTCGGTCAGCGCGGGGCGAACGTCGCCCTGCTCGCCCGCGGATCCGCGGGCCTCGAGGGCGCCGCCCGCGACGTCGAAGCCGGTGGCGGCAAGGCGCTGACCATTCCCACCGACGTCGCCGACCACGCGGCCGTCGTCGCCGCCGCCGACGAGACCGAGGCGGCCTTCGGCCCCATCGACGTCTGGGTCAACGTCGCGTTCACCTCCGTGTTCGCGCCGTTCCACGAGATCAGCGCCGAGGAGTTCAGACGCGTGACCGAGGTGTCCTACCTCGGGTACGTGCACGGCACCATGGCGGCGCTGGCCAAGATGCGGCCGCGCGACCGCGGCACCATCGTGCAAGTCGGTTCCGCGCTCAGCCAGCGATCCATCCCGCTGCAGTCGGCGTACTGCGGCGCCAAGCACGCCATCAACGGCTTCACCGAATCGCTGCGCTGCGAACTGCTGCACGAGGGCTCGAACGTGCGGGTCACCGTGGCCCAGATGCCCGCCGTCAACACCCCGCAGTTCTCCTGGGTACTGTCCCGGCTGCCGCGCCACCCCCAACCGGTGCCGCCGATCTACCAGCCCGAGGTCGCCGCCCGCGGCGTCCTGTACGCCGCGGATCATCCTGGTCGCAAACAATATTGGGTCGGTGACAGCACCGCGGTGACGCTGCTGGCGCAGAAGTTCGTGGCGCCGCTGCTGGACCGCTACCTGGGCCGCACCGGGTACGACTCGCAGCAGACCGAGGAGCAGGTCAGCGCCGGTCGCCCGCACAACCTGTGGCAGCCGCTCGACGAGGAGCCGGGCAGCGACCACGGCGCCCACGGCGGGTTCGACGACAAATCCCACATGCTGAGCCCGCAACTGTGGGCGTCGCAGCACGCGATGCTCAGCGGCGCCGGCGCGCTCGGTGCGGCGGGACTGGGCGGGTGGCTCGCCGCGCGCCGGTGGGCCCGATGAGCGTCGACGCACGCATCGACGACGTCACCGCCCAGGCCTACGAAATCCCCACCGACGCACCCGAGGCCGACGGCACCCTGCCGTGGTCGTCGACCACGCTGGTGCTGGCCGAGGTTGCCGCGGACGGGCGGCGCGGGATCGGCTACACCTACGCCGACGGCGCGTGCGCGGACCTGATCAACGGTCCGCTGGCCGGCACCCTCACCGGACACGGCGCCCTGGACATCACCGGCCGGTGGCAGGCGATGGTCCGGGCGATGCGCAACAACGGGCGGCCGGGGCTGGTGTCGTGCGCCATCTCGGCGGTCGACACCGCCCTGTGGGACCTCAAGGGCAAGCTGCTGGACCTGCCGGTGTGCCGGCTGCTCGGCATGGCGCACGACGCGGTCCCGATCTACGGCAGCGGCGGGTTCACCACCTATGACGAGCGTCAGACTCGCGCCCAGCTCGAACGCTGGGTGGACGAGTGGAAGATCCCGCGCGTCAAGATCAAGATCGGCGAGTCGTGGGGATCCGACGAGCGCCGCGACCTCGATCGAATCGCGCTGTCCCGCAGGGTGATCGGGCCGGACGTCGAGCTCTATGTCGACGCCAACGGCGCCTACCGCCGCAAGCAGGCGATCCGGGTGGCCCACGCCATGGCCGACCACGACGTCACCTGGTTCGAAGAGCCCGTCTCGTCCGACGACCTGGACGGGTTACGGGAAGTCCGCGACCAGGTGACGCCCGACGTCGCGGCCGGCGAATACGGCTACGACCTGGCCTACTTCAACCGGATGCTCGCCGCCGGGGCGGTCGACTGCCTGCAAATCGACGTCACCCGCTGCGGCGGCATCACCGACTGGCTGCGGGCCGCCGCCGTGGCCGCCGCCCACAACGTCGACGTGTCCGGGCACTGCGCCCCCAACCTGCACGCCCACGTGGCGAGCACCATCCCCAACCTGCGCCACCTGGAGTACTTCCACGATCACCACCGCATCGAGCACATGGTGTTCGACGGCGCGCTGTCCCCCGAGTGCGGCGCGCTGCGGCCGGATCTGCGCCGGCCGGGGCTGGGCCTCGAATTCAAACGCGCCGACGCGGAACCGTATCGGAAAGCCTGATCCATGAATGGACTCGCGCAAAAATGGGCATTGATATGCGGAGGACATAGTTACGGATCTGAAGGACAGCGACCGATGACCGTGAACTTCGAGGACGAAGCAGTGCGGGGGCGCGACGGGAACCGCCCCGATGACGACGCGGCGGCCTCCGCGTGCGAGGCGTTCATGTCCGACGCCGTCGACCAACAGGACCTGAACGCGGTCGACCTGGTCCTGGGCCTGGGCGAGCCGCAGAACGTCGGCCGGTTCCGGTTCTTCCTCGACGGCCACCGCTGGGAGTGGTCGGCCGCGGTCGCCCGGATGCACGGTTACCGGCCCGGCCAGGTGCAGCCCACCACGGAACTGCTGCTCAAGCACAAGCACCCCGAGGACCGCGAACGCGTCGACGCCGTCCTGGACCGGGTGATGCGGGGCAAGCCGTTCAGCAGCCGCCACCGCATCATCGACACCGGCGGGCGCACGCACTGCGTCGTCGTCGCGGGCGACCGGATGCTCGATGACGACGGCAACCTGATCGGAGCGTCGGGGTTCTACGTCGACGTCACCGACTCGCTGCAGACCGACATCAACAACGTGCTGTCGGCGGTGGCCGACGCCCGCGCCCGGATCGAACAGGCCAAGGGCGTGCTGATGGCCGCCTACGGCATCTCCGCGGAGCGGGCGTTCGACATTTTGGTGTGGCGCTCCCAGGAGACCAACCTGAAACTGCGCGACCTCGCCGGCCGCTTCCTGGACGCCCTTGCCAGCGAGGCGTCGGCGGAGACCCAGAGCCAAATCGACCGGGCACTGCTGACCCTCCAGTAGCGGCAGTAGGGTCGGGCCGGTGGCGCACCTATTGGGGGCCGAGGCCATCCGCCTCGAATACCCGACCCAGCTGGTCTTCGACTCGGTCACGTTGGGCGTGAACGACGGCGCGCGCATCGGCATCGTCGGGCGCAACGGCGACGGCAAGTCGAGCCTGCTCCGGCTGCTGACGGGCCAGCTGCAACCCGACTCCGGCCGCGTGACCCGCCGCAGCGGCCTGCGGGTCGGCGCGCTCAGCCAGGCGGACACCCTGAAACCGGACCGCACGGTGGGCTGGACGCTGGTGGGCGAGGCGGCCGAACACCAGTGGGCCGGCGACGCGCGGGTCCGCGACGTGGTCGCCGGCCTGGTGTCCGACATCGCCTGGGACGCAACGATAGCCACGCTCAGCGGTGGCCAGCGCCGCCGGGTCCAGCTGGCGGAGTTGCTGGTCGGCGAGTGGGACGTGATCGCCCTCGACGAACCGACCAACCATCTGGACATCGAGGGCATCACCTGGCTGGCCGAGCACCTGAAACAGCGCTGGGCGCGCAACACCGGCGGGCTGTTGCTGGTGACGCACGACCGCTGGTTCCTCGACGAGGTCGCCACCACGACGTGGGAGGTGCACGACGGCATCGTGGAGCCGTTCGAGGGCGGCTACGCGGCGTACGTGCTGCAGCGCGTCGAGCGCGACCGGATGGCCGCCGCCACCGAGGCCAAGCGGCAGAACCTGATGCGCAAGGAGCTGGCGTGGCTGCGTCGCGGCGCGCCGGCCCGCACCTCGAAGCCCAAGTTCCGCATCGAGGCGGCCAACCAGCTGATCGCCGACGTGCCGCCGCTGCGCAACACCGTCGAGCTGGCCAAGCTGGCGACGGCCAGGCTGGGCAAGGACGTCATCGACCTGCTCGACGTGTCGGTCGAATTTGACGGCCACCCGGTGCTGCGCGACATCGAGTGGCGGATCGCCCCGGGGGAACGCACCGGCATCGTCGGGGCCAACGGCGCCGGCAAGTCGACGCTGCTGGGGCTGATCGCCGGAACCGTCAAGCCGGACACCGGGCGGGTCAAGCGCGGCAAGACCGTGCGGCTGGCCGTGCTGGACCAACAGGGCGACGCCCTGGCCGGGCTCACCGACGACCGGATCGCCGACGTGCTGGGCGGGCTGCGCGGCGGGTACGAGGTCGAGGGCCGGGAGGTGACGCCGGCGCAGCTGCTCGAGCGGCTCGGCTTCGGTCGCGGCCAGCTGTCCGCCCGGATCGGCGAACTCTCCGGCGGGCAACGGCGGCGGCTGCAGCTGATGCTCACGCTGCTGTCCGAGCCCAACGTGCTGCTGCTGGACGAGCCCACCAACGACGTCGACACCGACATGCTGACCGCGATGGAGGACCTGCTCGACTCGTGGGCGGGCACCCTGATCGTCGTCTCGCACGACCGCTACCTGCTCGAGCGGGTCACCGACCAGCAGTACGCCATTCTCGACGGCCGGTTGCGCCACCTGCCCGGCGGCATCGACGAGTACCTGCGGCTGGCCGCGCCGAAGGCCGGCGCCGGCGCCCAGCCGGCACGGCCCGAGACGGCGGGGATGTCGGGAGCCGAACGGCGGGCCGCGGAAAAAGAGCTGGCCGGCCTCGACCGCCGGCTCGCGCGCCTGGCCGACCAGATCGCCGACAAACACCGCGAGCTGGCCGAGCACGACCAGGCCGACCATGTCGGCATCGCGCGGCTCACCGGGGAGTTGCGGGCCCTGGACGACGAGGTCGCCTCGACGGAGGGCCGGTGGCTGGAGCTGTCGGAGATCCTCGAATAATGCGACTGTGACTTGCGGCCCCACCGAAACCGTGGCCTGCGTCGGTTCCAGCACCACCGCGTCCAAGGGAACCTACCGCTGGATCGACGAACTGCAGAATCGGCCGCGCAACAAGCGATTCCGGTTCGTGAACTTCGGCGTGGGCGGCGACCTGTCCTTCCACACGATCCGGCGGCTGCGCCGCGTGACCGCCGTCCGGCCCGACCGGGTGATCGTCCTGATCGGCACCAACGACATGCTGGCCGGCGTCTTCCCCAACTTCCGCCGGGTGGTGCGAGTGTGGAAGGGGCTGCCCGCCGAGCCGACCGCGCGGCGGTTCGAAGAGAACCTCGAACTCATCACGCGCCGGTTGCGGCTGGAGACCGACGCCAGGATCGCGCTGAGTTCCCTCGCGCCCGTGGGGGAAGACCCGCAGTCGACGCACGCCGTCCAGGCTCGCCTGAACGACGAGTGCGCCGCCTACAACGTCGCGATCCGGGCGGTGGCGGCGCGGGAGGGCACGGACTACATCGCCTTCTTCGAAGCGTTCCAGGACCAATTGGTCCGCGCGCAGACCGCCAAGCCGTTCACCCGGTTCTCGTTCCGGTCGTTCTACCGCGACTATCTGATCCGGGAGGCGGTGCTGCGCCGCAGCTTCGATGACATCTCACGGATGAACGGATGGGAGTTCCACATCGACGGCATCCACCTGAACACCCGCGGCGGCCGCATCCTCACCGAGGCCGTTCAAGGCTTCCTGGACTCGCCGGCGGCGGGCTGACCGGCTAGCGCCAGCGCAACAGCACGAGCTCGGAGCTGAACCCCGGGCCCATCGCGAGCATCAGCCCGGGGCCTCCGCCGGGCGGCGGCTTGGCGATGGTGTCACGCAGGATGTGCAGCACCGAGGCCGACGACAAGTTCGCGATCTCACCCAGCGAGCGCCAGGTCAGCTCGAGGGCATCGGGCGGCAGCTCGAGGCTGTTGGCGATCGCGTTGATGACCTTGGGGCCGCCGGGATGCGCCACCCAGGCGCCGATGTCGTCCTTGGTCAGGCCGTGGGCGCCCAGGAATCGGCTGACGTCGCCGGGCAGGTAGCGGTCGATGAAGTCGGTCAGCTCCGGGGACATCACCAGGTGCAGCCCGGCCGGGCTGACGTTCCAGGCCATGACGTGCAGCGAATCCCGATACAGGCGGCTGCGGGAGTCGACGATGTCGGGCCCGCCGGGGGTCGACCGGTCGGCGCGACGGTCGCCGACGGCGACCACGGCGGCGGCCCCGTCGCCGAACATGGCGGTGCCGACCAGGCCCGACACCGTGGGCTTGACCGCAGGGAAGGTGAGCGAACACAGCTCGACCGAGACCAGGGCCGCGACGCCGTCCGGCGCCCCGCGCAGATAGTCGTGCAGCCGGCCCACACCGGCCGCCCCGGCCGCGCAGCCCAGCCCGAACAGCGGCACCCGGCGCACGTCCGGGCGCAGCCCAAGCCGCCCGGCGATCCGCGCGTCGAGCGACGGCACCGCCACGCCGGTCACCGTGGTGGTGGCGATCATGTCGATGTCCTGGGGTCGCAGATCGGCCTCGTCGAGCGCGCCCAGCAGCGCCTGGCAGCCGAGCTCGACGGCGTGCTCGATGAAGATCTCGTTGGCCTCACCGAAATCGGTGAGCGACGGGTAGCGCTCCAGCGGCAGGACGAGGTGGCGGCAGTTGACCTTGGCGGCGGCGTGCAGCCGCCGGACGACCGCCTCGTGCTCCTTGAGGGCGGGCAATTCGACGAGCTGGTCGGTGATTTCGGCCTGGCTGTAGCGATGCGGCGGCAATACTGCGAACACACCCGCAATGACGCTCATGCCCAACCCTCTTGCTTGCATCCCAGCTCGAATGGGACTTTCACCGATCCCCGAAGCTTATGCGGTTCGCGACATCCCGGCAAAAGTTTGACGTATTCGACGTGTGTGTCATTGCTTTGGGGTTTCATCGTCCGTCGCTCTCGTCGTCACCCGCGTTGAGCGCCATCGCGATCAACGCGTCGGGGGTCAGGGAATCGATCTCATCGCCGGTGATCACCGGTTCGGCGGCAACGCTTTCCGGTCCGCCGGCGAGCAGCAGGAGCTTGTCGAGCAATCCGGTCCTGCGGAGCTCGGCGACGGGGATGCTGCGCAGCGACGACCACAGTTTGTCCTCGTCGGATCGGTCGTCCTCCCCGCGGAACAGTTGCTGCCGCAGGTGATCGGCCAGCGCCGCGGGGGTGGGATAGTCGAAGATCAGGGTCCGCGACAGAGCCAGGCCGGTCGCCGTCGTCAGCCGGTTGCGCAGTTCGACGCCGGTCATCGAATCGAACCCGAGGTCGGCGAAGGCGCGGTCGCGGTCGATGGCGCTGCCGTCCGGGTGTCCCGAGACGGCGGCGACGTGCTCGCAGACCAGCTCGACCAGCCGCCTCCGCCGGTCCGCGGGCGCCAGGGCGTGCAACCGCTCGGCCAGGTCCGGCGACCGGCTCGCCTTGGCGGGCACCGCATCCCGCGCATCCCCCAGCCAGAATCGTTGCCGCGCAAAGCCGTACGTCGGCAGGTCAACCCGGCGGGTCCCGGGGGCGGCCAGCACGACCGGCCAGCGTACCTCCACACCGGCGGTGAACAGCCGGCCGGCCGCGTACAGCAGCGACCCGACCTCGGGACCGTCCTTGGGCATGGTCACCACCGAGATCGGCCGCTGGGTGGTCAGGGACTGGTCCACCGCCGGGCTCAGCCCACCGCCCGGGCCCATCTCGGCGAACGCCGTCACCCCCAGAGCCTCGGCGGCGCGCACGCCGTCGAGGAACCGCACCGGCCGGCGCACATGCTCGACCCAGTATCGCGCGGATCCGTACCCGGGGCCGGCGGGCTCGCCGGACACGTTGGAGATCAGGCAAATTCGGGGCTGGCGCGGTTGGATGCCGGAGATCCGATGCGCGAACTCGTCGAGCATCGGTTCCATCAACGGCGAATGAAAGGCGTGCGAGACCGCCAATCGGTGCGTCCGACGGCCGGTGTCCGCCAGGCGGTCCGCCACCGCCCCCACCGCGGCGCGCTCACCGGACAGCACCACCGCGTTCGGAGCGTTGACCGCCGCGATGCTGACGTCCGCGCCCAGCATCGGGGTCACCTCCGCCTCGCCGGCGTCCACCGCCACCATCACCCCGCCCGCCGGCAGCCGGGCCATCAATTCTCCGCGCGCCGCCACGATGCGCGCCGCGTCATCCAGCGACAACGCCCCCGCCACACACGCCGCCGCGATCTCCCCCACCGAGTGGCCCAGCACCACATCGGGTATCACACCCCAGGACCGCCACAGCGCGGCCAGGGCGACCTCGAGCACGAACAACGCCGGCTGGGCGAATCCGGTGTCCCGCAACGACTCCGCGTCGTCGCCCCACATCACCTCGCGCAACGGCACCCGCAGGTGGGCGTCCATCGCCGCGGCGGCCTCGTCGAACGCGCGGGCGAACGCCGGAAATCGGTCATGCAGCCGGCGACCCATCCCCGGCGATTGCGAACCCTGGCCCGGGAACACGAAGGCCGTCTTGGCCGCCGGCCCGGCGTGGCCGACCACCAGCCCCGGGGCCGCCTCGCCGGCCGCCACGCCGGCCAGGTCGCGGGTCAGCGCCTCGCGATCGCGGCCCACCAGCACCGCCCGATGGTCGAACACCGAACGCGTGGTCACCAACGACCACGCCACGTCGGGCGCGGTCAGCTCCGAGTCGGCCACCCACGCCGCGAGTCGCCGCGCCTGGTTGGCCAGGGCCTGCGCGGAGCGCGCCGAGAGCACCCACGCAACCGGCCCGTCGGGCGCGTCGGCGGGTGTATCCGGTTGCGCGGGAGCCTCTTCCACGACGACGTGCGCGTTCGTGCCGCCCATGCCGAACGACGACACCCCGGCACGGCGCGGACGCTCGGCCGCCGGCCACGGCAGGGCGTCGGTGTTGACCCGCAGCCCGAGGCGATCGAGCTCGGGGTCGGGGCCGGCGTGGTTGAGGCTCGGCGGAATCACCGAATGCCGCACGGCGAGCACGGCCTTGAGCAGGCCCGCGATGCCCGCGGCGGCCCCGGCGTGCCCGATGTTGGTCTTCACCGAGCCCACGTTCACCGGGCGCGCGCGCCCGCCGAACACCTCACCCAGCGCCTGCGCCTCCGCCGCGTCGCCGACCTTCGTGCCGGTGCCGTGCGCCTCGACATAGTCGATGTCGCCGCCGCCCAGGCCGGCGGCGGCAAGCGCGCGGCGGATCACGTCGGCCTCGGCGGAGACCGAGGGCACCGTCTGACCCGCGGCGCTGTGCCCCGCATTGCCCACGGCGCTGCCCCGGATCACCGCGTGGATGCGGTCCCCGTCCCGCAGGGCCGCCGGCAACGGCTTGAGCAGCACCAGTCCGCCGCCCTCGCCACGGACGTAGCCGTCCGCGCGCCGATCGAACGCGTAGGTGTGACCCGAGGTCGACAGCGCGCCGAATTCGCGCTCCAACATTGCCGTTTCGTCGGCCAGGTTGAGGTGGACGCCGCCGGCGAGCGCCAGCGCCGACTCGCCCGAACGCAGGCTCTCGCACGCGAGGTGCACGGCGGTCAGCGACGACGATTGCCCGGAGTCGACGGTCATGCTGGGCCCGCGCAACCCCAGGGCATAGGACACCCTGTTGGCGATCATCCCCCGGCTGATGCCGGCGAACGAGTGGTGGTCGAGGTTGTCGGCCAGGTCGCGCAGCGTGAGGACCGCGTAGTCGTCGGCCATCGCCCCGACGTACACCGCAACCGACTCGCCTCGCACGTTTTCCGCCACCACGAACGCGTCTTCGAAGGCTTCCCAGGCCAATTCGAGGGCCAGCCGCTGGCGGGGATCCATCGCGCCCGCCTCACGCGGGGAGAGATGGAAGAAATCGGCGTCGAACTCCGCGACGTCGCCGGGCAGCCGCGCCGCCTCCCGCCCGTCGCGGAGCACACCCCAGAGGTCGCGCGGGTTCTCCGCGCCGGGAAATCGGCACGCGAGACCGATGATCGCGACGTCGGTCATGCTAAGGGCCCATCTCGTCGTCGAGGATGGCGAAGAGCTGGCTCTCGGTGGCGGTGGCGATGTCGTCGTCGAACGGATCGTCGGGATGTTCGGGGTACGGCACGGGCGCGGGACCGGTCAGGCCGGTCAGCAGGCCCTCCAGCCGGGCGGCGAGCTGCGCTTTGTCGCCGGGGCTCCAGTCGGATTGGCCGAGCAGCGCCTGCATCTCGCGGAGCACGTCGTCGAAGCGGGCCATGCGATCCGGCGGCTCGCCGTTCGTCCCGGTGGACAGCTGCGCGTCGAGATGCTCGGCCAGCGCCGCCGGCGTCGGGTGATCGAAGATCAGCGTGGGCGAAAGGGTCAGTCCGGTCGCTATTTTGAGCCTGTTGCGCAGCTCCACGGCGGTCAGCGAGTCGAAGCCCAGATCGGCGAAGGCCTGCTCGGCGTCGACGTCGGCGGTGCTGTGACCCAACACGGTGGCGGCGTTGCCGCACACCAGCTCCACCAGCTCGCGGCGCCGCTGCTCGGGGGCCAGGCCGTCCAGCCGCGCCCGCAGGCCCGTCAACGACACCATGTCGGTCGGGTCGAGGACGCGCCGGGCCGGCCGAGATGCCAACTGGCGCAACAGCGGCGGCAGCGCGGCGCCGGCATGCGCCAGCGCGGCGGTGTCGAGCCGGGTGGCCACCACGACGGGGGGCTCGGCCAGCAGCGCGGTGTCGAGCAGGTCGAGCGCCTGGCGGGTGGACAGCGGGGCGAGCCCGGCGCGGCTCATCCGGGCCCTGTCGCGGTCGCCGAGGTGCTGGGTCATGGCCGACGCCTGCTCCCACATCCCCCAGGCGATGGACAGGCCGGGCAACCGGTGGGCCCGGCGGTAGGCCGCCAGGCCGTCGAGGAAGCTGTTGGCCGCCGCGTAGTTGCCCTGACCCGGCGCGCCGACGATCCCCGCCATCGACGAAAACACCACGAACGCCGCCAGATCCAGCCCCCGGGTCAGCTCATGCAGGTGCCACGCGCCGTCGACCTTGGACCGCAACACCGTGTCGATGCGCTCCGGGGTCAGCGACGCGATCACCGCGTCGTCCAGCACGCCAGCGGCATGGAACACCCCGCGCAGCGGCAGCTGCGCGGGCACCTGTGCCAGCACCCCCGCCACGGCGTCGCGATCGGCGACGTCGCAGGCCACCACCGACACCCGGGCCCCGGCGTCGCGCAGCTCGGCGACCAGCCCGGACATCCCGTCGGCCAGCTCGCCGCTGCGGCTGACCAACATCACGTGCGGCACCCGGTGGCGGTCGACCAGGTGACGAGCCACCGCCGCGCCCGCCATGCCCGTCCCGCCGGTGATCAGCACGGTGCCACCGCCCAGCCCGGCGGGCCCGTCGGGCATGGTGAGCACGACCTTGCCGATGTGGCGGGCCTGGCTGACGAACCGGTAGGCGTCGGCGGCGCGCCGCACGTCAAACACCTTGACCGGCAACGGCTTCAGCGTCCCGTCGGCGAACAATCGCATCAACTCGGACAGCATCTCGGCGATGCGGTCCGGTCCGGCCTCCATCAGGTCGAACGCGCGGTATCGGACGCCGGTGAGGGCCTCCGGGTCGCGCAGGTCCGTCTTGCCCATCTCGATGAAG
Organism: Mycobacterium europaeum; assembly: GCF_002102155.1. Classification (GTDB taxonomy): domain Bacteria; phylum Actinomycetota; class Actinomycetes; order Mycobacteriales; family Mycobacteriaceae; genus Mycobacterium; species Mycobacterium europaeum. The sequence continues at coordinate 165,715 of NZ_LQOU01000002.1, read as the reverse complement.
CGCCCACCGGGGACCAGCAGCCGTAGCGAGGCATCGGTGAACTCGCCGGCGAGCGAATTGAGCACCACGTCCATCCCGGCGCCGCCCGTCGCGATGGAGAACTCGCCCTCGAACTCCAGCGTCCGCGAATCCGCGATGTGTTCCTCGTCGAGACCCATGGCGCGCAGGGTGTCCCACTTGCCGCGGCTGGCGGTGGCGAAAACCTCGGCGCCCCAGTGCCGGGCCAGCTGCACGGCGGCCATGCCGACCCCGCCGGCTCCGGCGTGCACCAGCACCCGCTCGCCGGCCCGCAGGCCGCCCAGGACCGACAACCCGTAGTACGCCGTGAGGAACACCACCGGCACGCCCGCGGCGTCGGTGAACGACCAGTCGGGCGGCACCCGCGTCACCAGCCGCCGATCGACGACGGCCTCCGACCCCGTCAGGCCCAGAATCCCCATGACCGGGTCGCCCACGGCCACATCGGTGATGCCGGGCCCGATCTCGGTCACCACCCCGGCGCCCTCGGCGCCCAGCTGCGCCGCGCCCGGGTACATGCCCAGGGCCACCAACACGTCGCGGAAGTTCACCCCGGCCGCCGCCACCGCCACCCGCACCTGACCGGCGGCGAGTTCGGCCGGCGGGGCGGACTGCACCGCCAGGTCCTCCAGCGTGCCGGCGTCGCCGGCGGCCAGCCGCCAGACCGACGGTGGCTCGGGCAACTGCAACACCGGCTGCGCCTTGAGCGGCTTGAGCCGGGCGCCGTAGGCGACGCCCTCGCGTACCACCAATTGCGGCTCGCCGCAGCCGATCACGGACCCGAGGTCGAGCGACCCGTCGGAGTCGACCAGCACCACCTGGCCCGGCTGCTCGGCCTGTGCCGACCGCACCAGCCCCCACACCGCCGCGCCGGCCAGATCCGACACGTCCTCGCCGGGCAGCGCGACCGCCCCGCGGGTCAGCACCACCAGCGGCGGGGCGCCCTCGGCCCGGGACTGCAACTCCCGCAGCGCCTCATGGGCGGCGCTGTACACCGACCCGACTACCCCCGCAGCGTCCACCGGCAGCCGCCACACCTCGGGTTCCGCCCCGAAGTCGTTGTCCGGCAACGTGATCGGGGACCACACGGCCTCCAGCAGTTCACCGCCGCCGGATCGCGCCGCCACGGCCGCCGACAGCTGCGCGGCCGAGACCGGACGCGTCACCAGCTCGCGCACCGACAGCACCGGCACGCCCGACGAATCGGCCAGTTCGACCGAGACGGCGCCCTCGCCCGCCGGGGCCAGCCGCACCCGGACCCGCGACGCCCCGGCCGCATGCAGGCACACGCCTTGCCACGAGAACGGCAGGACGGTTTGGCCCCGCTCGCCGGCGACCGCCAGGGCATGCAGGGCGGCGTCCAGCACCACCGGGTGAATCCCGAAGCCGCCCACCGTCACCCCGGCCTGCTGCGGGGCCTCCACCTCGGCGAAGGTCTCGGCGCCCCGGCGCCACACCCTGCGCAGCCCGCGGAAGGCCGGGCCGTACCCGTAGCCGCGCGCCGCCAGATCGTCGTAGGCGCCGGTCACGTCGGCCGCGGTCGCCCCGATGGGCGGCCACACCGACAGGTCCGCCTCCGGTGCGGGTGTGCCTTCGCTCAACACGCCCTGGGCGTGCAGCGTCCACTCCGCGCCGGCCTGCGAATACACCGCGACGGCCCGGGATCCGGTGTCGCCGGCCGCGTCGACCACCACCTGCACGCGCACCGCGCCGGCGGCCGGCAGCGGCAACGGGGCCGACAGCGTGAGCTCCTCGATCACCGGGCAGCCGACCTCGTCGCCGGCCCGCAGCGTCAGCTCCACGAACCCGGCGCCGGGGAACAACACCGTCCCGGTCACCGCGTGATCGGCCAGCCACGGCTGGGCCGCGGTCGAGAGCCGGCCCGTCAGCACCACGCCGCCCGAATCGGGGCGCTGCACCACCGCGCCCAACAGGGCGTGCTCGGCCGGGACCAGGCCCAGGCCGGCGGTGTCCCGGGCACCCACCGACTCGGTCGACAACCAAAACCTGCGCCGCGCAAAGGCGTACGTCGGCAGGTCGACCCGGCCGGCAGCCAGGCCGGCGAACGCCGCGGCCCAGCCGACGTCGGCGCCGGAGGCGAACAACCGCCCGGCCGCCAGCAGCACCGAATCGACCTCGGGGCGGTCCTTGGGCATCGACACCGCCGACACGGCCGGCTCGGCCGCCAAGGACTCCTCCACCGCGGCCGTCAGCGCCGCGCCCGGTCCCACCTCCAGGAACGCGCCGGCGCCCAGCGCTTCGGCGCACCGCACGCCGTCGACGAACCGCACCGGCCGGCGCACGTGCTCGACCCAATAGTCGGCGGACCCGTACCCGGGCCCGGCCAGTTGCCCGGTCACGTTGGACACCAAGTCGATTCGCGGCGCGCGGGGCGACACCGCGGCCACCACCGCGGAGAACTCCGCGATCATTGGCTCCATCAGCGGCGAGTGGAAGGCGTGCGAGACGGCCAGTTGCCGCACCCGCCGCCCGCGGTCGGCCAGCCGATCCGCCACGGCCGTCACCGCGGCCCGGTCGCCGGACAGCACCACCGCGTCCGGGCCGTTGACCGCCGCGATGCTCACGCCGCCGTTCAGCAGCGGCGCGACCTCGGCCTCGGCGGCGGTCACCGCCACCATCACCCCGCCGTCCGGCAGTGCCGCCATCAGCCGGCCACGGGCCGCCACCACCCGCGCCGCGTCCTGCAGCGAGAGCACCCCGGCCACGCAGGCCGCGGCGATCTCGCCGACCGAGTGGCCGATCACCACATCGGGTGTCACACCCCAGGACCGCCACAGCGCCGCCAGGGCGACCTCCAGCGCGAACAACGCCGGCTGGGCGAACTCCGTGCTCTGCAACAACTCCGGGTCGCCGCCCCACATCACGTCGCGCAGCGGCAGCCGCGCGTGGGCGTCCACCGCCGCCACCGCCTCGTCGAACGCCTCGGCGAACACCGGGAAGCGTCGATACAGTTCGCGTCCCATCCCGAGCCGCTGCGCGCCCTGACCGGGAAAGACGAACACCCGCTTACCGACCGCGCGGGTGCGCCCGACCGCCACACCCGCGCCGGGCTCCCCGGACGCCACGCCCGCGAGCCCCGCCAGCAGCGTCTCGCGGTCGGCGCCCACCAGCACCGCGCGGTGCTCCAGGGCCGCCCGGGTGGTGGCCAGTGACCAGCCCACGTCCACCGGGCGCAGCCCCGGCTCGGCGTCCAGGTGGGCCGACAGCCGCGCGGCCTGCGCCGCCAGCGCGTCGGCCGACCGGGCCGAGACCACCCACGCCACCACCGCTTCGGGCGAATCACCCTCCGCCACAACGGCTGCGGGCTCCGCGGGGGGCTGCTCGACGATCACGTGGGCGTTGGTTCCGCTGATCCCGAACGACGACACGCCCGCCAGGCGCCGGCCGTCGCGCGCCGGCCACGGCCGGGGCTCGGTCAACAGCGACACCGCGCCCGCCGACCAGTCCACATGCGGCGACGGCACATCCACGTGCAGCGTCCTGGGCATCACCCCGTGCCGCATGGCCTGCACCATCTTGATCACCCCGGCCACCCCGGCCGCGGCCGACGTGTGACCGATGTTGGATTTGATCGAGCCCAGCCACAGCGGCCGGTCCGCCGGCCGGTCCTGCCCGTACGTCGCCAACAGGGCCTGGGCCTCGATGGGGTCGCCCAACACCGTGCCCGTGCCGTGGCCTTCGACCACGTCGACGTCCGCGGCGGTCAACCCGGCGTTGGCCAGCGCGGTGCGGATCACCCGCTGCTGGGACGGCCCGTTGGGCGCGGTCAGACCGTTGGAGGCGCCGTCCTGGTTCACCGCCGAGCCGGCCAGCACCGCGAGCACCGGATGCCCCAGCCGCCGCGCGTCGGCCAGTCGCTCCAGCACCAGGACGCCCCCGCCCTCCGACCACGACGTGCCGTCCGCGGCGCCGGCGTACACCTTGCACCGGCCGTCCGGCGCCAGCGCCCGCTGCCGGCTGAACTCGACGAACGCGGCGGGCGTGGCCATCACCGTGACGCCGCCGGCCAGCGCCAGATCGCACTCCCCCGAGCGCAGCGACTGCGCGGCCAGGTGCATCGCCACCAACGACGACGAACACGCCGTGTCCACCGACACCGCGGGGCCTTCCAGACCCAACACATAGGACACCCGGCCCGAGGCCACGCTCAGGGTCGAACCGGTCAGCCCGTAGCCCTCCAGCTCGCCCTTCACCTCGCCGCCGTAACCGGCGTGGATGACACCGGCGAACACTCCGGTCGCCGAGCCGCGCAGCGCGAGCGGGTCAATCCCCGCCCGCTCCAACGCTTCCCACGACATCTCCAGCATCAACCGCTGCTGAGGATCCATCGCCAGGGCCTCGCTGGGGCCGACCCCGAAGAAGCCGGCGTCGAATTCGGCCGCGTCGCGCAGGAAGCTGCCCTGCCGGGTGTACATCTTGCCCGCGGCGTCGGGATCCGGGTCGTAGAGCCCCTCGACATCCCAGCCCCGGTCCGCCGGAAAGTCCGACACCGTGTCGCGGCCCTCATCGACCAACTGCCACAGGGCTTCCGGCGAATCGACCCCGCCCGCGTAGCGGCACGCCATGCCGACCACCGCGATCGGTTCGGACAGCTTGCCTTCCAGTTCCGCGACGCGTCGGCGCGCCCGCCTGAGATCCGCCGTCAGGCGCTTCAGGTAGTCGACGTGCTGCGAGGTGTCCGGCATCGTGGTCTCAGCGGCCGAGTTCTTCATCGAGGATGGCAAAGAGTTGGCTTTCGGTGGCGGCATCGAGGTCGGCGTCCAGGCCTTCGGGGTCGGGGTGATCGTCGGGGTCCAGGGCGGTGAGCAGGTTGTGCAGCCGGGCCCGCAGCGCCGATTTGTCGCCCGCGTCCCAGCCGGGCCGAGCGAGCAGCGCCTGCAGTTCGCGGGTGATGTCGGTGAAGCGCGCCATCAGGTCAGGCTGCTCGCCCGAGCCGGCGGCCAGCTGGCCGTCGAGGTGCTCCGCCAGCACCGACGGCGTCGGGTAGTCGAAGATCAGCGTGGGCGAAAGCGTAAGCCCCGTAGCGGTTTTGAGCCGGTTGCGCAGCTCGACGGCGGTGAGCGAATCGAAACCGAGGTCACCGAACGCGCGGCCCGCGTTGATGTCGGCGGGGTTCGGCAGCCCCAGCACCGTCGCCGCGTTGCCGCAGACCAGGTCGACCAGCTCCCGCTGTCGCGCCTCGGGGGCCAGGCCGTGCAGGCGCGCCGTGAGACCGGTCGTCAGGGCGGTGGTGTCCACATCGTCGATGACGCGGCGGGTGGTGCGCGCGCCCAGCTCGCTCAGCAGCGGGGGCAGCGCGGCGGCGTTGTCGGACAAGGCGACCCGATCCACGCGGGCGGCCATCAGCACCGGCGCCTCGACCAGCATGGCGGCGTCGAACGACTCCAGCGCCTGCTCGGTGGACAGCGGTGCGATCCCGAGCCGGCTCATCCGGGCCTTGTCGCGCTCGCCGAGGTGGGCCGTCATCGCCGACGCCTGCTCCCACAGGCCCCAGGCCAGCGACAGACCCGGCAGCCCGTGTGCGCGCCGGAACGCGACCAGCCCGTCGAGGAAGCTGTTGGCCGCGGCGTAGTTGGCCTGGCCCGGGGTGCCCACGATCCCGGCCATCGACGAGAACACCACGAACGCCGACAGATCCTGCTCGCGGGTCAGCTCGTGCAGGTGCCAGGCCCCGTCGACCTTGGCCCGCAACACCGCATCCACCCGATCCGGGGTCAGCGACAACACCAGTCCGTCATCGAGAATGCCGGCCGCGTGCACCACCGCCCGCAGCGGATACTCCCGCGGTATCTGCGCCAGCATCGCCGCGACCGCCTCGCGGTCCGCGACATCGCAGGCCACCACCGACACCCGGGCGCCCGCCTCCTGCAGGCCATCGACCAACTCCGCGATCCCCGGAGCCCCGGCGCCCGCGCGGCTGGCCAGCACCACGTGGGCCACGCGATACCGGTCGACGAGGTGCCGGGCCAGCGCCGAGCCGGCCATGCCGGTACCGCCGGTGATCACCACGCTGCCGCCGGCCAGCCCGCCACACCCACTGAGCACCGCGCCGGGCCCGGACGGCAGGGTGAGCGCGACCTTGCCGATGTGCCGGGCCTGGCTGACGAACCGGTACGCCGCCGAGGCGCAGCGGACGTCGAAGGCCTTCAGCGGCAGCGGTTTCACCGCGCCCTCGCGCAGCAGTCGCACGATTTCGGCCAGCATCGCGGCGGTGCGGTCCGCGCCCACCTCCATCAGGTCGAAGGCGCGATACCGGGCGCCCCGATACCGCTCGGCGACGTCGTGCGGATCGCGGACGTCGGTCTTGCCCATCTCGATGAAGCGCCCGCCGGGGGCCAGCAGCCGCAGCGACGCGTCGGTGAACTCACCCGCCAGGGAATTGAGCACCACATCGACACCGGCCCCGCCGGTGGCCGCCGAGAACCTCTGCTCGAACTCCAGCGTCCGCGAGTCGCCGATGTGGTCGTCGTCGAATCCCATCGCGCGCAAGGTGTCCCATTTGCCGCGGCTCGCGGTGGCGAACACCTCCGCACCCCAGTGCCGGGCCAGCTGGACCGCGGCCATCCCCACCCCGCCGGTGGCGGTGTGCACCAGCACCCGCTCGCCGGCGCGCAGGCCCGCCAACTCCGACAGCCCGTAGAGCGCGGTGAGGAACACCACCGGCACGCCCGCCGCCGTCACCAGCGACCAGCCCTGCGGCACCGGGGTCACCATTCGCTGATCGACCACGGCTTCCGACCCGACCACCCCGAGCAGCCCCATCACCGCGTCACCGACGGCCAGCCCCGTCACGCCGGGACCGGCCTCGACGACCACACCCGAGCCCTCGGCCCCCAGCCGGCCACCGCCCGGATACATGCCCAGGGCGACCAGCACGTCGCGGAAGTTCACCCCGACCGCGGCCACCGCCACCCGGACCTGGCCGGGCTCCAGCTCCGCCGGCGGGCACGGGCTCACCACCAGGTCCTCCAGCGTGCCCCCGGCGCCGGCATCCAGCCGCCAGCCCCCGGGCGGCAGCCGGAGCACCGACCCCCTGCGCACCGGCCGCATCCGGGCCGCGTACGCCACGCCGTCGCGGACCGCCAGTTGCGGCTCCCCGCAGCCGATCACCGCCCGCGGGTCCAGCGATCCGTCGGAGTCGATCAGCACCACCCGGCCCGGATGCTCGGCCTGGGCCGAGCGCACCAGGCCCCATACCGCCGCGCCGGCCAGGTCCGTGACGTCCTCGCCGGGGAGCGCCACCGCGCCGCGGGTCTGCACGGCCACCACCGGGGAGCCGGCCTCGCCCAGCCACGATTGCAGCGCGACCAGCGCCCCGGTCGTGGCCGCGTGCACCGAGCGCACCATGTCGCCGCCGTGCCCGCCCGGCTCCCACACCGTGACGTCGGGGTCGAAGGCGTTGCCGCTCAGGGATATCGGCGACCACGCCACCTCGAACAGGCCCTCGGCGGGCGCCGCCGCGAGCGACAACTGCTCGGCGGACACCGGACGCATCGCCAGCGAGCGCACCGACAACACCGGCAGCCCGGAGCCGTCGGCCAATTCCACCGACACCGCTCCCGCGCCGGACGGCGCTATCCGGACCCGCGCCCGCGATGCGCCGGCCGCGTGCAGCGACACCCCCTGCCAGGAGAACGGCAGGACGGTCTGGCCCGGCCCGGCGGCCACGCCGATCGCGTGCAGCGCCGCGTCGAGCAACACCGGGTGTATGCCGAAGCCACCGTCCGACGCGCCCGCGTCGTCCGGCAGGGCGACGTCGGCGAAGATCTCGTCGCCCCGCCGCCACATCGCCCGCAGGCCGCGGAACGCCCGGCCGTACTCATAGCCGCGCTCCGCCAGCCGCGCGTACGCGTCGCCCACCTCCACCGGAGTGGCCCCCACCGGCGGCCACACCGACATGTCCACGGCCGGCGCCACGGCCGCCGCGCCCAACAGGCCCTGGGCGTGCAGCACCCACTCCGACTGCGCCCCGGCCGCATACACCGACACCTCGCGCCGACCCGACTCGGTGGCCCCGCCGACCACCACCTGCACCTGCACCCCGTCCGCGGGCGGCAACACCAGCGGGGCGGACAGCGTCAACTCCTCGAGGACGCCGCACCCGACTTCGTCGCCGGCGCGGACGGCCAGCTCCACGAACCCCGCGCCGGGGAACAACACCGTGCCGCCCACCGCGTGGTCGGCCAGCCACGGCTGCGCGGCCGTCGACAGCCGGCCCGTCAGGACCACCCCGCCGGAGTCGGGCCGCGCCACCACCGCGCCCAGCAGCGCGTGCCGCGCGCCCGCCAGCCCCAGGCTGGCCACGTCTCCCGATCCAGTGGCCCCGCCTGGCAGCCAAAACCGTTGCCGCGCAAAGCCATACGTCGGCAAATCCACGCGCCGCCCACCCAGGCCGGCGAGGGCGGCCCGCCAGTCCACCGGCACCCCGGCCACGTGGGCCTGACCCGCCGAAAGCCAGAACCGGTGCAGCGAACCGTCGTCGCGGCCCAGGGAGGGGACCACCACCGCGTCCCGACCGCAATCGGCCAGCGTCTCCTCGACGGCGGCGAGCAGCACGGGGTGCGGGCTGGATTCGACGAACACCCCGTACCCGGCGCCGCACGCGTTGCGCACCGCCCGCTCGAACTGGACCGTCTGCCGGATGCTGCGGAACCAGTAGTCGGCGTCGAGTCCCGCGGTGTCCAGCGGCTCGCCGGTCACGGTGGAGAACAGCGTGACCGAGGACGACCGCGGCTCGATTCCGGCCAGCGCCTCGGTCAGCGCGGCGCGGATCGCGTCGACGTGCCGGGAGTGGGAGGCGTAGTCGACGTCGATCCTGCGGGCCCGCACGTCGCCGCCCTCACAGCGCCGGATCAACTCGTCGAGCGCCTCCACCTCACCGGACACCACCACCGCGGAAACACCGTTGACCGCAGCGACATTCAGCCGATCGCCGAACGCGGCGATCAGCTCTTCGGCCCGGCCCAGGCCGCAGGCCAGCGACACCATGCCGCCCGCGCCCGACAGCCCCACCAACAGCCGGCTGCGCAGCGCCACCACCCTGGCGGCGTCCTCCAGGGACAGCGACCCCGCGACACAGGCCGCCGCGATCTCGCCCTGCGAATGACCGATCACCGCATCGGGAACCACGCCCAGCGAGCGCCACAACTCCGCCAGCGACACCATCACCGCCCACAGGGCCGGCTGCACCACGTCCACCCGGTCCAGCCCGGGCGCGCCGGGCGCCCCGCGGATGACGTCGACCAGGGACCAGTCCACGTGTTCGGCGAGCGCCTTCTCGCAGCGCTGCAGGTGTTCGGCGAAAACCGGTGAGGTGTCGAGTAATTCGGATCCCATGCCGACCCATTGCGAGCCCTGCCCGGGAAACACGAACACCGTCTTGCCCACCGGTTGCGCCCGGCCCACCACCGCGCCCGCCCCCGGCGCGCCGGCGGCGAGGTCAGCCAGGCCGGCCAGCTCCGTTAGCAGGCGCTCGCGGTCCCCGACCAGCACGGCCCGGTGCTCGAACAGCGACCGCGTCGACACCAGCGACCAGGCCACGTCGACCACCCGCAGACCCGGTTCTGCGTGCAGCCGCGCCAGCAGCCGGGACGCCTGGTTGGCCAGCGCGTCGGCCGAGCGGGCCGACAGCACCCACGGCGCGGGCGCGTCATCGCCGGCCGGCGCGGGGCTTTCGGACTCCAGCGGTGGTTGCTCGACGATGACGTGCGCATTGGTGCCGCTGATCCCGAACGACGACACCCCGGCGCGGCGCGGCCGGTCCTGCGCGGGCCACTCCCGCGCCTCGGTCAGCAGCGACACCGCGCCCGCCGACCAATCCACGTGCGGTGTGGGCACATCCACGTGCAGTGTCTTGGGCATCAGCCCGTGCCGGACCGCCTGCACCATCTTGATCACCCCGCCGGCGCCGGCCGCCGCCGAGGTGTGGCCCATGTTGGACTTGATCGACCCCAGCCACAGCGGCCGGTCCGCCGGCCGGTCCTGCCCGTAGGTGGCCAAAACCGCTTGCGCCTCAATCGGATCCCCGAGGGTGGTGCCCGTCCCGTGCCCTTCCACCAGATCCACGTCCGCGGCGCGCAGGCGCGCGTCGGCCAGCGCGGCCCGGATCACCCGCTGCTGCGAGGGCCCGTTGGGCGTCGCCAGCCCGTTGGAGGCGCCGTCCTGATTGACCGCCGACCCGCGCAGCAGCGCCAGCACCTGATGCCCCAACCGGCGCGCGTCGGACAGCCGTTCCAGCACCAGCACGCCGACGCCCTCGGAGAAGCCGGTGCCGTCGGCGGCACCGGCGTACGCCTTGCACCGCCCGTCGGCGGCCAGCGCCCGCTGCCGGCTGAACTCGATGAACATCGCCGGGGTGGCCATCACCGTCACGCCGCCGGCCAGCGCCAGGTCGCACTCGCCGGCGCGCAGCGACCGCGCCGCCAGGTGCAGGGCCACCAACGACGACGAGCAGGCCGTGTCCACCGACACGGCCGGGCCCTCCAGCCCCAGCGAGTAGGCCACCCGGCCCGACGCCACGCTCAGCGTCGAGCCGCGCAGCCCGTAGCGCTCCAGGTGTCCGGGCACCCGGCCCTGGCCGCCGTAGGAGCCGTGGAAGATCCCGGCGAACACCCCCGTCGCCGAACCGCGCAGATCGGCGGGGTCGATCCCGGCCCGCTCCAGCGCCTCCCAGGACACCTCCAGCAGCAGGCGTTGCTGCGGGTCCATGGCCAGCGCCTCGCTGGGCGCGATGGAAAAGAACGCGGCGTCGAAGTCGGCCACGTCGGCCAGGAAGCCCCCGCAGCGGGCGTAGGACTTCCCCACCGCGTCGGGGTCGGGATCGAACAGGCCCGCCAGGTTCCAGCCGCGGTCCGCCGGGAAGTCCGAGACCACATCGCGGCCCTCGACCACCATCTGCCACAGGGCCTCCGGCGAATCCACACCGCCCGGATACCGGCACCCCATCCCGACCACCGCCACGGGTTCGGTTGCCGCGGCGAGGTATTCGCTGGCCTCCCGCTTCAGCCGCTCGTTGTCCTTGAGCGCCGCACGGAGGGCCTTGACCAGCTCATCGGAATCGCTGTTCATCGGACGCGGCCGGATGTTTCGGACAACAGGGAACGCCTCAGCTGTCAGTGCCAGCGCAGCAGGACGAGCTCGGAACAGAATCCCGGACCCATGGCGATCATCAGGCCGGGGCTGTCGCTTGGCGGTGGCTTGGCCCGGGTGTCGCGCAGCACGTGCAGCACCGACGCCGACGAGAGGTTGCCGATCTCCCCCAGCGAACGCCAGGTCAGCTCCAGCGCATTGGGCGGCAGGCTCAGGCTCGCGTTGATCGCGTCGATGATCTTCGGGCCACCGGGATGGCTGACCCAGGCGCCGATGTCGGTGGTCGTCAGCCCGTGCGCCCCGAGGAACCCGGTGACGTCCCGCTCGATGTGCTCCTCGACCACCTGGGCCAGGTCCTTGGCCAGCACCAGCTCGAACCCGGCCGCGCCGACGTCGTAGCCCATGGTGCGCAGCGAATCGGGGTACAGGGTGCTGCGCGAGTCCAGGATGGCGGGCCCGCCGGCGGCCATCCGTTCGGCCCGGCGCTCGCCGACGGCCACCACCGCGCCCGCCCCGTCGGCGAACAGCGCGCTGCCGACCAGGCCGGGTAGCGACGGCTTGTACCCGGGGTAGGTGAGCGAGCAGAGCTCGACCGAGATCAGCGCCGCGGCGGCGTCCGGCGCCCCGCGCAGATAGTCGTTGAGCCGGGCCACGCCCGCGGCCCCGGCCACGCAGCCCAGGCCGAACAGCGGAACCCGGCGGATGTCGTCGCGCAGCCCCAGCCGCCCGGCGATCCGGGCGTCCAGGGAGGGCACCGCCAGGCCGGTGACCGTCGTCGTGATCAGCACGTCGAGGTCCTGGGGCCGCAGGCCCGCCTCGTCCAGCGCGCCCGAGAGCGCCTCGCAGCCCAGGTCGACGGCGTTGTCGATGAAGATCCGGTTGGCCACGCCGAAGTCGGTCAGGGCGGGATACCGCTCCAGCGGCAGCACCAGGTGTCGGCTGTTGACCTTGGCACTGGCGTGCAACTGCCGGACGATGTCCTCGTAGCCCTCGAACTCCGGGATGCTGACGAAGAAGTCGGTGAGCTCACGCTGGGAGTAGCGATACGGCGGCAAGGCACCGGACACGCCCGCGACGACGCTCATTGGTCCCACCCCTTGGTCACGAGGATTCGGTCTGACAGGTTCAGCCGCATCGCTTGAGCCGGAATTCTAGCCCGATTGGAATTGACCGGAGCGTAAACGGGCGTCCTCATGCCCGGCCGCCGAGCCGCGCCTTGAGCTCCTCGCTTCGGGCCAGGACGGCTTCGAGCTGCTCGGCGACCCGGACCGGCGCCGTGCCGCCCCGCCGGTCGCGCGACGACACCGAACCCTCGACCGTCAAGATCTCACGCACCTGCGGCGTCAGCTCGGGGCTGATGGCGGCCAACTCGTCGTCGGACAGCTCGTCGAGCCCGACGGCGCGCCCTTCGGCCGCGCGCACCGCGGCCCCGGCGGCCTCGTGCGCCGCCCGGAACGGCACCCCGCGGCGCACCAGCCATTCGGCGATGTCGGTGGCCAGCGTGTACCCGGCGGGCGCCAGGGCCGCCATCCGCTCGACGTCGAACGTCAGGCTGGCCACCAGGCCGGCCATCGCCGGCAACACCAGCTCCAGCTGGGCGACCGAGTCGAACACCGGCTCCTTGTCCTCCTGCAGGTCGCGGTTGTAGGCCAGCGGCTGGGCCTTCAGCGTCGCCAGCAGCCCGGCCAGGTTGCCGATCAACCGCCCAGACTTGCCGCGGGCCAGCTCCGCGATGTCCGGGTTCTTCTTCTGCGGCATGATCGAGCTGCCGGTCGACCACGAATCGTGCAGCCGGACATACCCGAACTCCGTGGAGCTCCACAGGATGATGTCCTCGGCCAGCCGCGAGATGTCCACGGCGATCATCGCGAAGATGAACGCGGCCTCGGCGGCGAAATCCCTGGCGGCGGTCGCGTCGATGGAATTGTCCGCGGCGGTGGTGAATCCCAGCTTGGCGGCGATCGCGTCCGGGTCCAGCCCCAGCGACGAGCCGGCCAGCGCCCCCGAGCCGTACGGGGACACGTCCGTGCGCCGGTCGAAGTCGACGATGCGGTCGACGTCGCGCAGCAGCGGGTGCGCGTGCGCGAGCAGGTGGTGGGCCAGCAGCACCGGCTGGGCGGACTGCAGGTGCGTCTTGCCCGGCATGATCGCCGTCGGGTGCTCGGCGGCCTGGCCGGCCAGCGCGGCCACCAGCTCCAGCGCCCCGTCGGCGACCCGGCGCACCGCGTCGCGCAGCCACATCCGGAACAGGGTGGCCACCTGGTCGTTGCGCGACCGCCCGGCCCGCAGCCGGCCGCCCAGGTCGGGGCCGACCCGGTCGATGAGCCCGCGCTCCAGCGCGGCGTGCACGTCCTCGTCGGTCACCAGCGGCGTGAAGCTGCCGTCGGCCACGCCCTCGGCCAGGCTGTCCAAGCCGGCCAGCAGCCCGTCGCGCTGCTCGGCGGTGAGCAGCCCGGCGTGGAACAGGATCACGGCGTGCGCCCGCGAGGCGACGATGTCGTAGCGGGCCAGCACCCAGTCGAAATGGGTGGACTTACTGAGCGCCGCCAGCGCGTCCGACGGGCCATCGGCGAACCGCCCGCCCCACAGCGACCCCTCGCGGGTGCTCACTTTCCCCCCGCGAACAGACATAAACTCGCACGCAGACGGACCAATTTATGCGATTTTGCGTCTGCTCGCCCAGAGGAGGTCACCGCAGGTCCCGGCGGGACGCGATCTTGGACGACAGCCCGTGCACGTAGACGAAGCCCTTGGCGGCCGACTGGTCGAAGCTGTCGCCCTCGTCGTAGGTGGCCAGGTTGAAGTCGTAGAGCGACTGCGCGCTGCGCCGGCCGTTGACCGCGATGTGCCCGCCGTGCAGCACCATGCGGATCTCGCCGGTGACGTGCTCCTGGGTCTTGGCGACGAACGCCTCCAGCGCGGTCTTCAGCGGCGAGTACCAGAGCCCGTCGTAGACCAGCTCGGCCCAGCGCTGGTCGGTGTGGCGCTTGAAGCGGCCCAGCTCGCGCTCCAGCGTGACGTGCTCGAGCTCGGTGTGGGCGGTGATCAGCACCATCGCGCCCGGCGCCTCGTAGATCTCGCGGCTCTTGATGCCCACCAGCCGGTCCTCGACCACGTCGAGGCGCCCGACCCCCTGGCTGCCGGCGCGGCGGTTGAGCTCCTCGATGGCGGCCAGCACCGACACCGGCTTGCCGTCGATGGACACCGGGACCCCGCGCTCGAACCCGACGATCACCTCGTCGGGGGTGTTCCAGTTGATGGTGGGGTCTTCGGTGTAGGCGTAGATGTCCTTGGTGGGCGCGTTCCACAGGTGTTCCAGGAAGCCGGTTTCCACCGCGCGGCCCCACACGTTCTGGTCGATGGAGAACGGCGAGCGCTTGGTGACGTTGATCGGGATGGCGTTCTCCTCGGCGAACGCGATCGCCTTCTCCCGTGTCCAGGCGTAGTCGCGGACCGGCGCCAGCACCTCCAAATCCGGTGCCAGCGAAGCGAATCCGACCTCGAACCGGACCTGGTCGTTGCCCTTGCCGGTGCAGCCGTGCGCGACGATGCTGCCGCCGTGCTCGCGGGCCGCCGCCACCAGGTGCTTGGCGATCAGCGGGCGGCTGATCGCCGACACCAGCGGGTAGCGGTCCATGTAGAGGGCGTTGCTCAAGATGGTGGGCAGGCAGTAGCCCTCGGCGAACTCGTCGCGCGCGTCGACGACGACGGCCTCCACCGCGCCGCAGTCCAGGGCCCGCTGGCGGACGACCTCCATGTCCTCGCCGCCCTGGCCGAGGTCGATCGCCACCGCGACCACCTCGCGGCCGGTCTCCTTGCCGATCCAGCTGATCGCGACCGAGGTGTCCAGACCGCCGGAATACGCCAGGATGACGCGATCTGACATGAACCAATCTCCTTAGGTTGTGGTGAGGCTTTCGAGCGTGCGGGCCAGCTCGGCGCCGGTCATCGGCTCTCGGGCCGCGACGAAGACCGTGTCGTCACCGGCGATGGTGCCGACGACGTACGGTAGCGCCGCGCGGTCGATCGCGCTGGCCAAATAGTTGGCGCCGCCGGGCGGGGTGCGCAGCACCGCGAGGTTCGCGCTGGCGTCGGCGGACACCAGCAGCTCGCTGAGTAGGCGGGACAGCCGGGCGGTGCCGCCGGACACGCCGCGCACCGGGCTGCCGTCCTCGGGGACGATGTAGACGCCGACGCCGCCGTCGGCGCCGCGCAGCTTCACCGCGCCCAGCTCCTCGAGGTCGCGCGACAGGGTGGCCTGGGTGACCTCGATGCCCTCGTCGGCCAGCCGGGCGGCCAGTTCGCTCTGGCTGCTGATCGACGCCGACGACAGGATCGCCACGATGCGGTCCTGGCGGCCGGCCCGGGTGGTTTCGGGGGTGGTCTTGCTGCGGGTCATTGCGCCCGCTCCAGCAGCCACACCAGCAGCGCCTTCTGGGCGTGCAGCCGGTTCTCGGCCTCGTCCCACACCGCGCTGGCCGGCCCGTCCATCACCTCGTCGGTGATCTCGTCGCCGCGATGCGCCGGAAGGCAGTGCAGCACAATGGCTTCCGGGTCCGCCAGGCCCAGCAGCCGCTGGTTGACCTGGAACGGCCGAAACGGCGTGAGGCGGTCCAGCCCGTCGCCCTCCTGCCCCATCGACGTCCAGGTGTCGGTCACCAGGACGTCGGCACCGGCCGCGGCCGCGTCGGCGTCGGGGGTCAGGGTGACCGAGCCGCCGGTGGTTTCGGCGCGCTCGGTGGCGGCCGCCACGAACGCGGGGTCGGGGGCGAATCCGGCCGGGGCGGCGACGGTGACGTGGATGCCGGCGGTCACCCCGCCGAGCAGCAGCGAGTGGGCCATGTTGTTGGCGCCGTCGCCGAAGTAGGACATCCGCAGCCCCGCGAGCGACCCCTTGCGTTCGGCGACGGTCTGCAGGTCGGCGAGCACCTGGCAGGGGTGGAACTCGTCGGAGAGGGCGTTGACCACGGGCACCGTCGCCGCCTCGGCCATCGCCTCGAGCCGGTCCTGTCCGAAGGTGCGCCACACGATGGCCTCGACGTAGCGGGACAGCACCCGCGCGGTGTCGCCCAGCGTCTCGTCGCGGCCCAGCTGGGTGCTGCGGGCGTCGACGACGACGGCGTGCCCGCCGAGCTGCGCGATGCCCAGCTCGAACGAGAACCGGGTGCGGGTGGAGTTCTTGTCGAAGAGCACCGCGACCCCGCGCGGGCCCTCCAGCGGGCGGGCGCTGAACGGGTCCTTCTTCAGCTCGGCGGCCAGCTGCAGCACCTCGGCCTGCTCGGAGGGCGACAGGTCGTCGTCGCGCAGAAAGTGGCGGGGCGTCATGCCGCGGCCCTGTCCAGGATGGCCGGCAAGGCCTCGACGAAGGACTCGAGCTGGGCCCCGGTGACGATGAGCGGCGGGGCCAGCCGGATGACGTCCGGCGCGGCGGCGTTGACCAGGAAACCGGCGTCGCGCGCGGCGCTTTCGGCGTCCTTGGCGCGCGGCGCGGTCAGCACCATGCCCTGCAGCAGCCCGCGGCCGCGCACATGGTCGACCAGCGGGTGGTTCACCGACTCGATGCCGTGGCGCACCGCCTTGCCCAGCACCTCAGCGTGCCGGACCAGGTCCTGGTCGGCGATCACCCGCAGCACCGCCCGCGCGGCGGCGGCGCAGACCGGGTTGCCGCCGAAGGTGCTGCCGTGCAGGCCGGGGGTCATCAGCTCGGCGGCCGGACCGACGGCCAGGCAGGCGCCGATGGGCAGTCCGCCGCCCAGGCCCTTGGCCATGGTCACGACGTCGGGGGTGATGCCGTCGTGCTGGTGGGCGAAAAACGCCCCGGTGCGGCCCATTCCGGTCTGCACCTCGTCGAGCACCAGCAGCGTGCCGTGCCGCGAGGTGATGT
Source organism: Mycobacterium europaeum (assembly GCF_002102155.1). GTDB lineage: Bacteria > Actinomycetota > Actinomycetes > Mycobacteriales > Mycobacteriaceae > Mycobacterium > Mycobacterium europaeum. Next base: position 148,704 of record NZ_LQOU01000002.1, on the reverse strand, counting down.
CGCGGGCGGCGCTCAGGTATCCCTCGGGTGGGACGACGACGCCGCCCTCCCCCATGATCGGTTCGAGGAACACCGCGGCGGTGGCGTCGTCGACGGCGGCGGCCAGCGCGTCGGCGTCGCCGTAGGGCACGTGGGTGACGAATCCGGGCAGCGGTTCGAACGGCGCCTGCTTGCTCGGCTGGCCGGTCAGCGCCAGCGACCCCATCGTGCGGCCGTGGAAACCTCCCTGCGCCGCAACGAGTTTCGTGCGCCCGGTCAGCCGCGACAGCTTGAACGCCACCTCGTTGGCCTCGGTTCCGGAGTTGCAGAAGAACACCCGCGCCGCGGCTTCCGCACCCAGCAGGGCCACCAGCTCCTCGGCCAGCGCGATGCCCGGCTCGCTGGCATAGAGGTTGGAGGTGTGCCCCAGCGTCGCCAGCTGGTGCGTGACGGCCTCGATGACCGCGGGATGGCGGTGGCCGAGGACGTTGACGGCGATGCCGCCCAGCAGATCGAGGTACGTGTTGCCGTCCACGTCGGTGACCACGGCGCCGTCGCCGGCGGCCAGGGCCAGGGGCGGGGTGCCGTAGTTGTTCATCATCACGGCTTCCCAGCGGTGCTTGAGGGTGTCGGCATTGTTCACGAGCTCACCACCTTGGTCCCGGTGCCCGCATCGGTGAAAAGCTCGACCAGCACACAGTGTTCGACCCTTCCGTCGATGACATGCGCGCTCGGCACCCCCGCCGTCACGGCCCGCAGGCACGCCTCGACCTTGGGAATCATGCCCGCCTCCAGCGTGGGTAGCAGTTGGGACAGTGTGGCGGTGTCGATCTCGCTGACCAGGGAATCGCGGTCCGGCCAGCTCGTGTAGAGGCCCTCGACGTCGGTGAGCATCAACAGCTTCTCGGCCCGCAGGGCCTCGGCGAGCGCCGCGGCGGCGGTGTCGGCGTTGATGTTGTGCACCACACCCTCGGCGTCCGGCGCGAGCGTCGACACCACCGGAATGCGGCCCGCCGCAATCAGATCCAGCACCGCGGCGGTGTTGACCCGCTCGACGTCGCCGACCAGCCCGATGTCGGTGGCTACCCCGTCCACGGTGACGCTGCGCCGCACCGCGGTGAACAACTGCGCATCCTCGCCGGTGATGCCGACGGCGTAGGGGCCGTGCGCGTTGATCAGGTTGACCAGTTCGCGCCCCACCTGGCCGAACAACACCATCCGCGCCACGTCGAGCACTTCCGGCGTGGTGACCCGGAAGCCGCCCTTGAAGTCGCCCTCGATGCCCAGCCGGCGCAGCATCGCGGTGATCTGCGGGCCGCCGCCGTGCACGACGACGGGGTGGATGCCGCAGTTGCGCAGGAAGGCCATGTCGGCGGCGAAGGCGTGCCGCAGCGTGTCGTCGGTCATGGCGTTGCCGCCGTACTTGATGACGATGACCTTGCCGTACAACTGCTTGAGCCACGGCAGCGCTTCGGCCAGCACCTGGGCCTTGACCGCGGTGGGCAACTCTTGAGTGTTGACGGTCATGAGCTGTACGCCGAATTCTCTTCGACGTAGGCGTGCGACAGGTCCGTGGTGCGGACGGCCGCGGAGCCGTCGCCCACGCGCAGGTCGACCGTGATGTCGATGTCGGCGCCGGACAGGTCCACCTCACGCGCGCCGGGCGCCCCGACCCCGTCGACGCACACGGCGAAACCGTTGAACGACACCCGGATCCGGTCCGGGTCCAGGGTCACCGGTGCCATGCCGACCGCGGCCAGCACGCGGCCCCAGTTGGGGTCGGACCCGAACACCGCGGTCTTGACCAGGCTGTCGCGGGCGATCACCCGCGCCGCGGTCAGCGCGTCGTCCTCACAGGCCGCCCCGGTCACGGTCACGGTGACGCGCTTGGTGACGCCCTCGGCGTCGGCCTGCAGCTGCGCGCACAGGTCGTCGCAGACCGCCAGCACGGCGTCGTCGAGTTCGGCCTGCGACGGCGTGATCTCGCTGGCGCCCGACGCCAGCAGCAGCACGGTGTCGTTGGTCGAACAGCTGCCGTCGATGTCGAGCCGGTCGAAGGTGCGCGCGGTGGCGCGGCGCAGCGCGGTGTCGAGCGCGGCGGCGTCGACGGCCGCGTCGGTGGTGAGCACGCAGAGCATGGTGGCCAGCGAGGGCGCCAGCATGCCCGCCCCCTTGGCCATCCCGCCGACCGTCCAGTTGCCCGGGTGGTGCAGCGCAACCTGTTTGGGCACGGTGTCGGTGGTCATGATGGCGCGGGCGGCCTCGTCTCCGCCGCTCAGGCCGCCGGCCATGTCCTGCACGATCGCCCGGACGCCGGCCAGCACCTTGTCCATCGGCAACCGGTCCCCGATCAGGCCGGTGGAACACACCGCGACCTCGATCGCCCCCGTCTCGGTCCCCCACTCGGACAACGCGGCCGCGACGGCCTCGGCGGTGGCGTGGGCGTCCTGGAAGCCGCCCGGTCCGGTGCAGGCGTTGGCGCCGCCGGAGTTGAGGATCACCGCGCGCAGCGCCCCGGTGGTCAGCACCTGCTGGGTCCACAGCACGGGCGCGGCCTTGACCTTGTTGCGGGTGAACACGCCGGCGGCCGCGTAGTCGGGGCCCTCGTTGAAGACCAGGGCCAGGTCGCGGTTGCCCGACGCCTTGATGCCGGCGGCGATGCCGGCGGCCCGGAACCCGGCGGGCGCGGTGACGCCCTGTTCGCGCACCAGCCGCGCCCCGGTGGCTACGACAGATGGCGCCGCTCTCCCCCGCAAGCGGGAGGTACCCCCACCTACCCCGGCTGCGCCGGCGTCATCGTCGCCGGCGCGGGTCACGGCGCGACTCCGACCACCGAAAGGCCTGCTGTCTCCGGCCAACCCAGCGCGAGATTCATGGACTGCACCGCCGCGCCGCCGGTGCCCTTGACCAGGTTGTCGATGGCGGCGATGGCCACGAACGCACTTGCGGCCTCGTCCACCGCGACGGCGAGGTGCGCGGCGTTGCTGCCGATCACCGATCCGGTGCGGGGCAGCTGCCCCTCGGGCAGCAGGTGCACGAAAGGCTCTCCGTCGTAGGCCTGTTCGTAGGCGGCCCGCAGCTGCGACAGCGGCGAGCGGGTGCGCGCGGTGCAGGTGGCCAGGATGCCGCGCGACGTCGGGATCAGCACCGGGGTGAACGACACCGTGACGTCGCGGTCGGTGACGGCCCGCAGGCCCTGGGCGATCTCGGGGGTGTGCCGGTGGGCGCCGGCGATGTTGTAGGCCCGCGCGGATCCGATCACCTCCGAGCCCAGCAGGTCGGTCTTGGCGGCGCGCCCGGCCCCCGAGGTGCCGCTGACGGCGACCACCGTGACGGCCGGCTCGATCAGGTCCTCGGCGACCGCGGGCAGCAGTGCCAGCAGCGCCGCCGTCGGGTAGCAGCCCGGCACCGCGATGCGCCGGGCGCCGCGCAGCCGCTCCCGCGCGCCGGGCAGTTCCGGCAGCCCGTACGGCCAGCTGCCGGCGTGCGGCGAGCCGTAGAACCGCTCCCAGGCGCCGGCGTCGGTGAGCCGGAAGTCCGCGCCGCAGTCGATGATCAGCGTGTCGGGGCCGAGCTGTTCGGCCAGCGCCGCCGAATGCCCGTGCGGCAGGGCCAGGAACACCACGTCGTGCCCGGCCAGCACGGCGAGGTCGGTGGGCTCGACCACCCGCTGCGCCAGCGGCGTCAGGTGTGGATGGTGCTCGCCGAGCGTGCTGCCGGCGCTCGCCGCGGCGGTCAGCGACCCGATGGCCAGCCGGCCGTCGGTGTAGGCCGGATGTCCGAGCAGAAGCCGCAGGATCTCCCCGCCCGCGTAGCCGCTGGCCCCGGCAACCGCCACCCTCAATACGTCGGCCATTCCGCCGATTCTGCATGGTTATGCATTGGTTTGCAAATCCATTCCAGATGGTGTTAGGCGCGCAGTTCGGCGCCGACCGCGTCGGCGGCGCGCCGCACCGCGGCGTCGCGGGCCGCGCTGGCGTCGTCCTCGGTCAGCGTGCGGTCCGGCGCGCGGAAACGCAGTGCGAATGTCAGCGACTTGCGGTCCTCGCCGACCTGCGGGCCGGTGAAGACGTCGAACAGCTGCAGGTCTTCCAGCAGCTCGCCGGCGCCCTCCCGGACGGCGTCGGCCACCGCCTGGGCCGGCACGTGCGCGGGCACCACCAGGCTGACGTCCTGGAACACGGCCGGGAACGGTGACACCCGGGGCGCCGGCAGCGCCGCCGCGATCGGGATCGCGTCGAGGTTGAGCTCGATGGCGCAGGTGCCCTTCGGCAGGCCGGAACGCTCGATCACCGCCGGGTGCAGCTGCCCCGCGTGGCCGACGACGGTCTCCCCGACAAGCACCTCGGCGCACCGGCCCGGGTGCCACGGCAGGTGCCGGGCCGCCCGCAGGCTCACCTCGACCCCGCTGGCGCGGGCGATGATCCGGGCCGCCTCGAACGCGTCGGCGGCCTCGGCGCGGCGGCCGGGGCCCCACGGGCCGCGGCGTTCCCGCAGGCCCGCCAGGACGGCGGCCACGTGCTGGGGCTGGCGGGGCAGCGAGGCGTCCAGCTGGGCGATCTCGGCGTCGGTCGGCCTGCGGTGCACGGGGATGGCCTGCACGCCGCGGGTCTGCTCGGTCGGTTGCACCACCTGCGCCAGGGCGTACAGCGCGACGTCCACCAGCCCGCGCGACACGTTGCGCACCAACGCTTCCAGCAGGGCGGGCAGCAGCGTGGTGGCCAGGTGCGGGCGGTCGGCCTCGAGCGGGTTGAGCACCTGCGTGGTGGCGCGCCGCGCGTCGTCGGACGGCAGGCCCCACAGGTCGAACACGCCGGCGGGCAGGAACGGCGTCGGCAGGACCTCGACATAGCCGGACTGCGCGAGCGATTTGCCGATCGCGCGGCGACGCTTCTGCGCCGCGGTCAGGCCCCGCCCCGCGGGGGCCGCGGGCAGCACCGACGGGATGGCCTCCAGGCCCTCCAGCCGCAGCACCTCCTCGACGAGGTCGGCGGGCTGCAGCAGGTCGGGCCGCCAACTCGGCGGCGTCACGGTCAACGTGTCGCCCTCGACGCGCACCGACGCCCCGATCTGTGCCAGGCGCCGCGCGGCGGTCCCGGGCGGATAGGCCACCCCCGCGAAGCGGTCGGGCAGCTCCGCGGCGATCCGGATGGGCGGGAGCGCCCAGTCGTCCGTCGGCGGCTCGCCCCGCCAATCGGTCAGCCGGTCCGACACCGTTCCCCCGGCGATCTCGACGAGCAGCGCCGCGCACCGGTCCAGGGCGGCCACCGAGATGGCCGGGTCCACGCCGCGCTCGTAGCGGCGGGCGGCCTCGCTGGGCAGGTGCAGCCGGCGCTGGGTGCGCGAGACGGCGGCCGGGTCCCACACGGCGGCCTCGAGCAGCACCTCGGTGGAGTCGGCGCGCACCTCGGTGCTCGCCGCGCCCATCACGCCGCCGATCGCCGCGGTCGCCCGGTCGTCGACGATGAGGACGTCGGCGGGATCCAGCCGGCGCTCGATGTCGTCGAGGGTCACGACGGTCTCCCCGGGCCGGGCGAACCGCACCGCGAGGCCACCGGAGATGCGGTCGCAGTCGTGCGCGTGCATCGGGTGGCCGAGTTCGAGCATCACGTAGTTGGTGACGTCCACCGCCGGCGAGGTGGCGCGGACGCCGGCCAGCAACAGCCGGCGTTGCAGCCACCACGGCGACACCGCGGCGGGGTCGATCCCGGTCACGGGCCGCAGCGCGAAGCGCCGGACACCGGTCCCGGGCTCGACGGTCAGGGGCCAGGCCTCCCCGCCGGCCGGCGGCTGGGCCGCCTCCGCGCCGGCGGGGTCGACGAAGTCCAGGTCGTAGGCGCAGGCGACCTCGCGGGCCAGCCCGCGCACCGACATGCAGTAGCCGCGATCGGGGGTGATGGCCAGGTGGAAGACCACGTCGTCGAGTCCCAGCACCGCGGCGCCGTCGGCGCCCGGTTCGGCGGTGCCGGGCGGCAGCACCAGGATCCCGGAATGGTCGGCGCCCAAACCGAGTTCGGCCGCCGAGCAGATCATGCCGTCGGAGTCGCGGCCGTAGGTCTTGCGCGCCGCGATGGCGAACCCGCCGGGCAGCGTGGCGCCGGGCAGCGCCACCACGACGAGGTCGCCGACGGCGAAGTTGGTTGCGCCGCAGACGATGTCGCGGTCGTCCCCTTCGCCGACGTCGACCCGGCAGGCCCGGATGGGCTTTTTGAAGCCGGTGAGCTCCTCGATGCCGGTCACCCGCCCGACGGTGAGCGGGCCGTCGACCGGGCCGAGCGCGACGACCTCCTCCACCTCGTGGCCGATCCGGATCAGCGTTTGCTCGAGGTCGGCGGGCGTGGCGTCCCAGCCCGGAGCCCCGGCCGCCACCACTTCCCGCAGCCAGCTGTAGGGGATCCGCATCAGGCACCCACCCCGAACGGCAGCGAGAACCGGACGTCGCCCTCGACCATGTCACGCATGTCGGGGATGCCGTTGCGGAACTGCAGGGTGCGTTCCAGGCCCATTCCAAAGGCGAAGCCGGAGTACACCTCGGGGTCGATTCCCGCGGCGCGCAACACGTTCGGGTGCACCATGCCGCAGCCGCCCCACTCCACCCAGCCGGCGCCGCCCTTCTTGCCGACGAACCACACGTCGACCTCGGCGGAGGGTTCGGTGAACGGGAAGAAGTGCGGCCGGATGCGGGTGCGCGCCTCGGGACCGAACTCGGCGCGGGCGAATGCGTCCAGGGTGCCCCGCAGGTGCGCCATGGACAGGCCGCGGTCCACCGCCAGCCCCTCGACCTGGTGGAAGACCGGGGTGTGGGTGGCGTCGAGCTCGTCGGTGCGGAAGGTGCGGCCGATCGAGACGATGTAGACGGGCAACTCGTGGGCGAGCAGGGTGCGCACCTGCACCGGCGACGTGTGGGTGCGCAGCAGCTGCCGGGAATCGTCCGGCGCGATGTAGAAGGTGTCCTGCTCGCTGCGCGCGGGGTGGTCCGCCGGGAAGTTGAGGGCGTCGAAGTTGAACTGCTCGGTTTCGACCTCCGGCCCCTCCGCCAGCTCCCAGCCCATCGCGACGAAGGTGTCGGCGATGTGCTCGGCCAACTGGGTGATCGGGTGGCGGGCCCCGGGTGGCTGGCGCGTCGAGGGCAGCGTGACGTCGATGCTTTCGGCGACCAGCACCGCCGCGTCCCGTTCGGCGCGCAGCGCCGCCAGCCGCTCGTCGTAGCTGCGCTGGACCTCGGTCCGCGCGGAATTGACCCGTTTGCCCGCGTCGGCGCGCTCCTCCTTGGCGACGCCGCCCAGCGCCTGCCGCGCCAGCGCCAGCGGCGAGCGGTCGCCGAGGTGCTCGGTCTTCACCCGCGCCAGCGCGTCCAGGTCGCCGGCGAGCGCGATGGCCTCCTGGGCGACGCCGACCGCCTTGGCCAGGGCATCCGGTGACAGGTCGACGGGCTGAGCACCCACGCGGCGACACTCTCCTTGCTGGATGAGGGGCTGGGAGGAAGTTGCCCAGCGGCAAGTGCCGATCATAGTGATGCGGTGCGCGCTGCCCGGCGGGCGCTTCGGGGTAAGGGCGGCCCGGTGTCTAGCCCGCGGTGGCAGGCTGCGGGACGGCCAGGGCGGCGTCGTCCAGCGCCGCCCGTCCGTTGACGAACTGCACGAGCTTGTGCGCCGCCAGCGCGCCCAGGACGCCGAATGCGGGCGCCGCGGCCATCGTCCCCCAGTGGTGGGCCAGCATCAGGAATCCGAACCCGGACGAGGCCGCCAGCATCAGGGAGCGCACCGGCGTCCACCGGACAGGCTGGCGGAACCGGGCCGACACCAGCACACCCAGGATCACGGCGACGGTGTGGCCGGCGTCGGTGAAATCGCCGCCGATGATCGCCGAGGCCAAACCGGCCGAGACCCACCAGCCGACCCAGGCGGCCCGCCAGCGCTGCGGAATCACCGCGGTCATCGCGCCGAGCACGGCCAGCGCGCCGTAGCTCATCCCGACGTCGCTGGCCCGGGTGATCGACAGCGGCAGCCAGCCGAACTCGACCGCGGCGGCCAGGGCGGCGGCCACCACCAGCGTCGCGCCGATGTGCCCGACGAGGAAGGCCACCACCAGCCTGATGGTGCGCAGGTGCAGTTCGCCGAGCGCGAGCAGGCAGGTCAGGAAGGGCAGCCAGAAGTAGAGCGGACCGGCGTCGACGACCAGCGCGCTGCCCAGCAGGGTGCCCACGTGGCCGTGGGCCAGGTTGTGCAGGTTGGTGCTGGCGCGCTCGACAAGCACGTCATGGGCGTGCGGTCCGAGCACCAGGATGGCGCAACTGACGGCAAGCAGCGCAGCCACGTAACCCAACGTGAACTGGACCCGGGCCAGCCGGGCGAGGATGCCCCCAAACATTGCATCCATTATGTCGGCTGGTTTGTTTCCGCGCCGTGATCCGGCGCTGTCAACTCCCTATGAGTCCGCAAACGATATATCGCCAAGTCGGCCGGCACGCCCGTGGTCTTTCCCGAAAACACGGGTTTACGTGCGCGTTTGGCGACGACCCCCATCGCATCCAGTTCGCTCTGGGCGATCTGGTCGAGTGTCGAACCTGACACCATGACCCCGCCCTTGGTGGCGCGCTCCATCACCCGCGCGGCGATATTGACGTCGACACCGAGCCAGTCCGCCGCCAGCCGCTGGGGCCGACCGGTGTGGATGCCGGCCCGCATCCGCGGCGTGTAGCCGGCCACCTCGACCGACTTCAGCGCCTCCTTGGCGGCCAGGACGGCGCGCACCGCGACCGTCGGATCGCCGAAGACGGCCATCAGGCCGTCGCCCATCCGCTTGACGATGTGTCCCCCGGCGTCCAGCAGCGGCGGCTCGACGGCCCGGGCCACCTGACGCAGCAGGCTGAGCGCCGCGTCGTCCCCGGCCTGCAGGGACCACGACGAGAACCCGACCAGGTCGGTGAAGACCAGCGTCACTTCGGGATTCGCCGGCCGCCGGGCAACCGACTCGGTCAACGCCTGCCACACCTGCAACACCCCGAGACTGACCTCCCGCGACACCGCGTCGCGGTCCCCCAGCAGCCGGTCGGCCGCCCGGGCGGCCGCGCGCGGGCCCCCGTCGCCGGCCGTGGAGAGCGGGTCGCCGAACTCGGGGTCGCCGGGTAGCAGCCGTCGCGCCCGGCGGATGAAGGCCACCGCGCCGGGGCTGTGGTTCCGGCTGTGCAACCACTGCGTCGCGTTGTGCACCGAGACCGGGGAGCGCCCCGGCGAATCGGATGCCGTCACCGTCGGCTCTTCGGGCTCGCCCGAGTCCGAACCGCGACGCGCGAGTTCCACCCGGCCAGGTTATTTCCTCCCGCCGGAGGCGGGCAATGAAGGCCACCCGCTGTGTGTCGGAGCTCGCACGTATCGCCTGATCACGGGGGCGCCACACCGGTGTTCACGCTCGATAACACCCACCGGCGCGCGGGCCCGAAATCGTAGACAACGCACGTTGTCAAAGTTATCGTGAGCGCAGGAGGCCGAGATGACTGTCACTCCAGCGAAATCCGACGATCCGCTCGGGCCAGATTCCCTGACCTGGAAGTACTTCGGCGATCTGCGCACCGGAATGATGGGCGTCTGGATCGGCGCGATCCAGAACATGTATCCGGAGCTGGGAGCGGGCGTCGAAGAGCATTCGATCCTGCTGCGCGAGCCCCTGCAGCGGGTGGCCCGCTCGGTGTACCCGATCATGGGCGTCGTCTACGACGGTGACCGGGCCGCGTCGACCGGGCGGCAGATCACCAGTTACCACCACACCATCAAGGGCATCGACGCGTCCGGGCGCCGGTACCACGCGCTGAATCCCGAAACGTTCTACTGGGCGCACGCCACCTTCTTCATGCTGGTGATCAAGGTGGCCGAGTACTTCTGCGGCGGCCTGACCGAGGCCGAGAAGCGGCAGCTGTTCGACGAGCACGTGCGGTGGTACCGGATGTACGGGGTGAGCATGCGGCCGGTGCCCGGCTCCTGGGAGGAGTTCTGCAACTATTGGGACCGGGTCTGCCGCGAGCAACTGGAGATCAACCAGGCGACCCTGGACATCTTCCAGATCCGGATCCCCAAGCCCAGGTTCGTGCTGATGCCCACGCCGGTCTGGGACCAGATGTTCAAGCCGCTGGTCGCCGGCCAGCGCTGGATCGCCGCGGGCCTGTTCGAGCCGGCGGTCCGCGAGAAGGCGGGCATGCGCTGGACGCCGGGCGACGAGGTGTTGCTGCGCCTGTTCGGCAAGCTCGTGGAACTGGCCTTCCTGGCGGTGCCCGACGAGATCCGGCTGCACCCGCGCGCGCTGGCCGCCTACCGCCGCGCCGAGGGTCGGCTGCCCAGCGACGCGCCGTTGGTGGAGGCGCCGACGTTCATGGCACCGCCCCGCGACCGCCGCGGGCTGCCCATGCACTATTTCCCTCCCCGTTCCCGCCTCGCTCCCCGCTCGGCTCTCGACCCGGCCAAGGCGCTGATGGAGCGCGCCGGCTCGCTGGTGCACGGGACGCTGTCGCTGGCGGGCCTGCGCCCCGCCCGGGGGCGAGTCAGGGCCGCTTGAACACGCCCAGCGCCGCGGCGCTCTGGTAGAGGCAGATGGCCGCAGCGGAGGCCACGTTCAGGCTCTCCGCGCCGCCGGACATCGGGATGCGCATGCGATGGTCGGCCGCCGCCGCGATTTCGGTTGGCAGCCCCCGTGATTCGGGCCCGAACAACCATGCCGTCGGCTTCCCGAGCAGCCCGCCGGCCTCGTCGAGGCGCGTCTCGCCGTCCACGGTGCTGGCCAGCACCTGCAGCCCCGCATCGCGCACGGCTCGCAGCGCGGCGGGCGTGTCCGGCTCCTCGACCACCGGGATCGAGAAGATGCTGCCGGTCGAGGCGCGCAGGCACTTGCCGTTGTACGGGTCCACACTGTGGCCGCCGAGGATCACGCCCCGCGCGCCCATGGCGTCGGCGATGCGAATGAGCGTGCCCGCGTTACCCGGCTCACCGATCTCGACGGCGACGGCGATCAGCCGTGGCGAACCGGCCAGCACGTCCGCCAGCCGCGGCGCCGGCATCTCGCAGACCGCCACCAACCCGGCGGGGGTGACGGTGTCCGACAGCGCCTTCGCGGCCCGCTCACTGACCAGATGGACCGGCGCCTGCTGCCCGCCGAGCAAGGAGGCATACCGCTGCCCGGCGGCTTCGGTGACGAAGACGTCGCGAACGAGGCCGCGGGCGGCGGCAGCCTCGACCAGGTTGGGGCCTTCGGCGAGGAACCGCCCCGCGCGGCGGCGGCCGACGTGGCGATGCAGTTTTACCGCCGCGGCGACCCGGGCCGAACGTTCGGTCAGCAGGGGCTAGGCGGCCTCTCCGGAATCCGACGGGGCGTTGACGTCCTCGGGCAGCGCCGCCCGGGCGACGTCGACCAGCGCCGTGAACGCCGCGGGATCGGAGATCGCGATGTCGGCGAGGTTCTTGCGGTCCACCTCGACGCCCGCGGCCTTGAGCCCCTGGATCAGCCGGTTGTAGGTGATGTCGTTGGCGCGTGCCGCCGCGTTGATCCGCGAGATCCACAGCTTGCGGAACTCGCCCTTACGCGCGCGACGGTCGCGGTAGGCGTAGTTCAGCGAATGCAGCTGCTGCTCTTTGGCTTTGCGGTACAGCCGCGATCGCTGGCCGCGGTAGCCCTTCGAGGCCTTGAGAATGCTGCGCCTCTTCTTCTGGGCGTTGACCGCCCGCTTCACGCGTGCCATGGGGGTTTCCTACTCTCGTTGAAAAGAAAATGGTGGGGCGCCGGGTCCGGCGCGATGGTCAGCCGTTCAGCAGCGCGTTGACCCGCTTGGTGTCGTTGGCCGCCACGGTGGTGCGGCCTTCGAGACGACGGGTCCGGGTGGACGGCTTGTGCTCCAACAGGTGCCGGCGATTGGCTTTCTGGCGGACGATCTTGCCGGTTCCGGTGCGCCGGAACCGCTTCGAAGCCCCGCTGTGGGTCTTGGCCTTGGGCATGTTTCCTCTACTTCTGCTTCATCAGTTCTGTGTCGTGCCGGTCAGTTGGGTGAAGGGGTGGTGTCGGCGGAGGCGTCGGTGTCCGGCGCCGTGCCGTCCCCGGGTCCCTCGGGGTGCCGCGCCCTGGCGCGGGTCTTCGCGCCGCGGTGCGGGGCCAGCACCATCGTCATGTTGCGGCCGTCCTGCTTGGCGGACGTTTCGACGAAGCCGTATTCGGCCACGTCGGCGCCCAGCCGCTGCAACAGGCGGTAGCCCAGTTCGGGCCGCGACTGCTCGCGTCCGCGGAACATGATGGTGACCTTCACCTTCGAACCCGCCTCCAGGAAGCGGATCACGTGACCCTTCTTGGTCTCGTAATCGTGATCGTCGATCTTCGGTCGCAGCTTCTGCTCTTTGACGACGGTCTGCTGCTGGTTGCGGCGGGATTCGCGCGCCTTTTGCGCCGCCTCGTATTTGAACTTGCCGTAGTCCATGATCTTGCAGACCGGGGGTCTGGCGTTGGGGGCGACTTCGACAAGGTCGAGATCGGCGTCCGCGGCGACGCGCAGTGCGTCTTCGATGCGCACTATGCCTACCTGCTCTCCCCCGGGGCCGATCAGTCTGACTTCAGGTACGCGGATGCGCTCGTTGACGCGGGTCTCAGTGCTGATGGGGCCTCCCTTGTTGGGCTTATACGTGTCGTGCCATCACGGCCAGCGCCTGGGTCCGATTCGGAATGCAGCGGCGGAAACACCACACCACCAGCAGAAAAGCCCTGCACGTAGCAGGGCCCAATGCCGACCGATCACGGCCTGCCATTGGTCAAGCCGCCCGCGTCGCTCGCGGAACAGACACACGCGATGTCTGTGACCGGACCGCAAAGCCTTGAAGAAATTCGTGGCCCGCGGTGGGAGTGGGACTCCACTTAACTGTTCCTGGCCTTCGCCGGGATGGTCGCGGACGTCAGTTTAGCAGCCACGGGGCGGCTTTTCGTACTTAGCCCCCGCCCTCGTTCGTCCGGCGCCGGCCCACGCCCGCCACCGGGCGAATTATTGCTCGCCGCTCTTAGCGCTTCGCCAAGCTTTTCACGGACTGAGGGCATATCCTCGCGGTCTGTGACACTCGCTTCCTCTCGTTCGGGGTCGCGTTCGGGACCCCGCGGCCGGTCGCAGTCCCGGTATCGCTGGGTACCGGCGGCGGCCGGGTGGATCGTGGGCGTCATCGCCACGGTGTCGTTGCTGGCGAGCGTGTCCCCGCTGATCCGGTTTCTGATCAGGGTCCCCCGCGAGTTCATCAACAGCTACCTGTTCAACTTCCCCGACACCAGCATCGCGTGGTCGTTCGTGCTGGCGTTGCTGGCGGCGGCCCTGAGCGCGCGCAAGCGGGTCGCCTGGCTGCTTTTGCTCGGCCAGATGATCCTGGCCGCGGGGGTCAACGCTGCCGACATGGCCGCCGGGGACAACACCGCGGCAGAGACCTTCGGGGAGAACCTCGGATTCGCGGTGCACATCGTCGCGATCGTCCTGCTGGTGCTGGCCTACCGGGAATTCTGGGCCAAGGTCCGCAAAGGCGCGCTGGTCAAAGCCGCCGCGGTGCTGGTCGCCGGGGACGTGATCGGCATCCTGGTGTCCTGGGGCCTGGTGGAGCTGTGGCCGGGGACGCTGACCCGCCAGGACCGCCTGCCCTACGTGGCCAACCGGGTGGTCGGGTTCGCCCTGGCCGACCCGGACCTGTTCACCGGCAGGCCGCACGTGTTCCTCAACGCGATCTTCGGCCTTTTCGGCGCGCTGGCGCTGATCATGGCGACCATCGTGCTGTTCCAGTCCCAGCGCGCGGAAAACGCGCTCACGGGTGAGGACGAGTCGGCCATCCGCGGGCTCCTCGAGCTGTACGGCAAGAACGACTCGCTCGGCTACTTCGCGACGCGGCGCGACAAGTCGGTGGTGTTCGCGCGCAGCGGGCGCGCCGCCATCACCTACCGCGTCGAGGTCGGGGTGTGCCTGGCCAGCGGCGACCCGATCGGTGACCCCCGGGCGTGGCCGCAGGCCATTGACGCCTGGCTGGCGTTGTGCCAGACCTACGGCTGGGCGCCGGGCGTCATGGGCGCCAGCACGCAGGGAGCGCGGGTGTATCGGGAGGCCGGGCTGAACGCGCTCGAGCTGGGCGACGAGGCGATTCTGCGGACCGCGGACTTCCGGCTGTCCGGGCCCGACATGCGCGCCGTGCGCCAGGCCGTGACCCGGGCCCGGCGGGCCGGGCTGACCGTGCGCATCCGGAGACACCGGGACATCTCGGCCGACGAGATGGCCCAGACGACCACCCGCGCCGACGCCTGGCGCGACACCCAGACCGAGCGCGGCTTCTCCATGGCGCTGGGCCGGCTCGGCGATCCCGCGGACGGGGATTGCCTGCTGGTCGAGGCGATGGACCGCGAGGGCACCGTGGTGGCGATGCTGTCGCTGGTCCCCTGGGGAACCACCGGCGTCTCCCTGGATTTGATGCGCCGCTCCCCGCAATCGCCCAACGGCACCATCGAGCTCATGGTCAGCGAGCTCGCCCTGACCGCCGAAAAGCTGGGGATCAGCCGCATTTCGCTGAACTTCGCGATGTTCCGCTCGGCCTTCGAGCAGGGCGCCCAGCTCGGCGCCGGACCGGTCGCCCGGTTGTGGCGCGGGCTGCTGTTGTTCTTCTCGCGGTGGTGGCAGCTGGAGACGCTGTACCGCTCGAACATGAAGTACCAACCCGAATGGGTTCCGCGCTACGCCTGCTACGAGGACGCGCGACTGATCCCCCGGGTCGGGGTCGCCTCGGTGATCGCGGAGGGCTTCCTGGTATTGCCGTTCACCCGCCGCGACCGGGTGCACACCGGCCACCACCCCGCCGTGCCGCCCAGGCTGGCGGAGTCGGGCCTGCTGCACCACGACGGCTCGGCGCCGGACGTGAGCGAGTTGCAACAGCGACGCGACGCCGCGGAGCTCGAAGAGTCGAGAGCCCGGCTGCCCGAACAGGTGCGGGTGCGGCTGGCCAAGCTGAAAGTGCTGCGGCGCAAGGGCATCGACGCCTATCCGGTGGGGTCGCCGCCCAGCCACACCATCGCCCGGGCGCTGGAGGCCGACGACCAGGAAACCATCTCGGTATCGGGCCGGATCCTGCGGATCCGCGACTACGGCGGGGTGTTGTTCGCGCAGCTGCGGGACTGGTCGGGCGAATTGCAGGTGCTGCTTGACAATTCACGTCTGGAGCATTGCCGCACCGCGGATTTCACCGCGGCCATCGACCTGGGTGACCTCGTCGAGATGACCGGGCACATGGGCTTTTCCAAGAACGGCACCCGCTCGCTGATCGTGCGCGACTGGCGGATGATCGGCAAGTGCCTGCGGCCGCTGCCGAACAAGTGGAAAGGATTGACCGACCCGGAGGCGCGGGTGCGGACGCGCTATGTCGACCTGGCGGTCAACCCCGAGTCCCACGAGCTGATCACCGCCCGCAGCAGCGTCCTGCGGTCGGTCCGCGAAACGCTGTTCGCCAAGGGGTTCATCGAGGTCGAGACGCCGATCCTGCAGCAGATCCACGGCGGGGCGACCGCCCGGCCATTCGTCACCCACATCAACACCTACGACATGGACCTGTTCCTGCGCATCGCTCCGGAGCTGTACCTGAAGCGGTTGTGCGTCGGGGGCGTGGAGCGGGTGTTCGAGCTGGGCCGGGCCTTCCGCAACGAAGGCGTCGACTTCAGCCACAACCCGGAGTTCACGCTGCTGGAGGCCTACCAGGCGCACGCCGACTACATGGTCTGGATCGACGGCTGCCGGGAGCTCATCCAAAACGCCGCGCAGGCCGCCCACGGTGAGCAGGTGGTGCTGCGGCCCCGCACCGACGGCGGCCACCTCAGCCCGGTCGACATCTCCGGCGACTGGCCGGTGAAGACCGTGCACGACGCGGTGTCCGAAGCCCTCGGGGAGCACATCGATCCCGACACCCCGTTGCCCGTGTTGCGCAAGCTCTCCGACGCCGCCCACATCCCGTATCGGGCGCAGTGGGACGCCGGCGCCGTGGTGCTGGAGCTGTACGAGCACCTCGTCGAGGACCGGACCGAGCGGCCGACGTTCTACATCGACTTCCCCACGTCCGTTTCGCCGCTGACCCGTCCGCATCGCAGCCGGCGCGGCGTGGCCGAGCGGTGGGACCTGGTGGCTTGGGGGATCGAGCTGGGAACCGCCTACAGCGAGCTCACCGATCCGGTGGAGCAACGGCGCCGCCTGCAGGAGCAGTCGCTGCTGGCCGCGGGCGGCGACCCCGAGGCGATGGAGCTCGACGAGGATTTTCTGCAAGCCATGGAGTACGCGATGCCGCCCACCGGGGGGCTCGGGATGGGCATCGATCGGGTCGTCATGCTCATCACCGGCCGCAGCATCCGCGAGACGCTGCCATTCCCGCTGGCCAAGCCCCACTAGCCGGCCCCGGGCGCGCGCCGTGTCCACGGAGAACATTGGGTGAACGTGTTCCGGGCCGGTTAACGATGCCTCACAATGAATGCCGTGACCGCGCCGACGACCGACCCCACGACGCAGTTGCTGGCAAGTAGTCACACGTCCCTCATGCACGGCTGGCTGCCCACCACGATCCAGGTGGTGACCGCGGTGGTGCTGACGCTGGCCGTCGGCTGGCGGACCCGGCGGTGGCGGACGGTGTGGTTGCCGGCGGCTGCGCTGGCCGGTGCCGTCGTCGCCTACCTGGCGCACTGGTACGTCGTGGACCGCGGCTTGTCCGACGATCCCGCGCCGCCCTCGCTGTGGCTGTGGATCACGTTGACCGGTGCGGCCCTCGCGGTCCTGGTCCTGGGGTGGCGCGGCGCTGCGGGCTGGCGGCGCGGGGCCGGGCTGCTGGCCGTCCCGTTGTGCGCCCTGTGCGCCGCGCTGGTGCTCAACCTGTGGGTCGGCTACTTCCCCACCGTGCAGGCGGCGTGGAACCAGGTCACCTCCGGACCGCTGCCCGATCAGACGGACCCGGCCACCGTCACCGCCATGGCCGCCAAACGGGCCCGACCGCCGCACGGCAGCGTGGTGCCCGTCGTGATCCCTTCCGACGCATCCCATTTCAAACACCGCGGCGAGTTGGTCTACCTGCCGCCCGAATGGTTCACCAGCAGCCCGCCGCCGGCGCTGCCCACGGTAATGATGATCGGCGGCCAGTTCAACACCCCCGCCGACTGGATGCGCGCGGGCAACGCCGTGAAGACGATCGACGACTTCGCGTCCGCCCACGACGGCAAGGCGCCGGTCCTGGTGTTCGTCGACTCGGGTGGCGCCTTCAACAACGACACCGAATGCGTCAACGGCGTCCGCGGCAACGCCGCCGACCATCTGACCAAAGACGTTGTGCCGTATATGGTTTCCAAATTCGGCGTCAGCGGTGACCGGACCCATTGGGGCATCGCCGGTTGGTCGATGGGCGGAACCTGCGCCCTTGACCTGACCGTCATGCACCCCGACATGTTCAGCGCTTTCGTCGACGTCGCCGGCGACTTCTTCCCGAATGCCGGGAACAAGGCCCAGAGCATCGCCCGGCTCTTCGGCGGAAACGCCGACGCGTGGGCGGCCTTCGACCCGACCACGGTGATCAGCCGGCACGGTCCGTACAGCGATGTGGCCGGCTGGTTCGCGATCTCCTCCGAGGGGCCGCCGGCGCCGCGCCGCGACCTGCCCGGCGCCGACATCGGCGCGATCCGTCTCGCCGGCCGGGAGGCCGCCGCCGACCCCGGCAACCAGACGGCGGCCGCCTATTCGCTGTGTGCGCTCGGGCGGGCGAACGGGATCGACTGCGCGGTGGTGCCCCAGCCCGGCAAGCACGATTGGCCGTTCGCGGACCGGGCGTTCACCGCCGCGCTGCCGTGGCTGGCGGGCCGGCTGGGCACGCCCGGAATCGCACGGACCGCACTGCCCGGCACTCCCCCGCCCGCGCCGCCCACCCCGGTCGTCGTCCGGGCCGACCATTCCCCCGCCCGGCGGTAGCGCCAGCGTGCCGACGCCTGAGAAACCGAGCACACCCGATGACGGGTACGACGCCGACGGCGTGCCGACCTTCGAATCCGTCCGAGAGAAGATCGAAGGCCGCTACGCCACGGCGGAGGGTGCCGCCGAGCTCGATGCCGAGTCCGCGGAGGGCCGGACGGTCGAGGAACAGTACGAGGAACGCGAACGCGCGGCCGCCGAGCGCTTGGCCCAGATCCGCGAATCCATGCGGCGCGACGGCCACGAAACATAAACGGCGGCAGCACTTTTCGGCGTGTCGTGTACGACGTTTCAGTGTCGCGACGGACGCCGGGCTCAGGCGGTGACTTTGCGCCGCCGGCCGGACCGCTGCGGCGGCGCGGCGCGGCCGATGACCTCGGCCAGGAACTTCCCGGTGTAGCTCTCGGGCACCGCGGCGATGTCCTCCGGCGCGCCCTCGGCCACCACGGTTCCGCCCTCGGCGCCGCCCTCGGGCCCCATGTCGACGATCCAGTCCGACGTCTTGATGACGTCCAGGTTGTGTTCGATGACGATGACCGTATTGCCCTTGTCGACCAGGCCGTTGATGACGGTCAGCAGCTTGCGGATGTCGTCGAAGTGCAGCCCGGTGGTGGGCTCGTCCAGGATGTAGATGGTCCGCCCCGTCGAGCGCTTCTGCAGTTCGGCGGCCAGCTTGACCCGCTGGGCCTCGCCGCCCGACAGGGTCGGGGCCGGCTGGCCCAGCCGGACGTAGCCCAGGCCGACGTCGACGAGCGTGCGCAGGTAGCGGTGGATGCCGGTGATCGGCTCGAAGAACTCCGCCGCCTCCTCGATCGACATGTCCAGCACCTCGGAGATGGTCTTGCCCTTGTAGTGCACTTCCAGGGTTTCGCGGTTGTAGCGCGCGCCGTGGCAGACCTCGCAGGGCACGTACACGTCGGGCAGGAAGTTCATCTCGATCTTGATGGTGCCGTCGCCCGTGCACGCCTCGCAGCGACCGCCCTTGACGTTGAACGAGAACCGGCCCGGTTGGTAGCCACGGACTTTGGCCTCCGTGGTGGCCGCGAACAGGGTGCGGATCTTGTCGAATACTCCGGTGTAGGTGGCCGGGTTGGACCGCGGCGTGCGGCCGATCGGCGACTGGTCGACCCGCACCAGCTTGTCCAGGTGGTCCAGACCCGTCACCCGGGTGTGGCGCCCTGGGACCAGCCGGGCACCGTTCAGCCGGTTGGCCAGCACCGTGGCCAGGATGTCGTTGACCAGCGTCGACTTGCCGGAGCCGGACACCCCGGTCACCGAGGTGAGCACGCCCAGCGGGAACGAGACGTCGATGCCGCGCAGGTTGTGCTCGCGGGCGCCGACGACCGTGAGCTGGCGCTTGCGGTCGACGGGACGCCGGATCGCCGGCATCGCGATGGACTCCTTGCCCGACAGGAAGGCGCCGGTGATCGACTCCGTGTTGGCCAGCAACTCGCTGTAGGTTCCGCTGTGCACGATCCGCCCGCCGTGCTCACCGGCGCGCGGGCCGATGTCGACGATCCAGTCGGCGTGCGCGATGGTGTCCTCGTCGTGTTCGACGACGATCAGCGTGTTGCCCAAATCCCTTAGCCGCGTGAGGGTTTCGATGAGCCGACGGTTGTCGCGCTGATGCAGCCCGATGGACGGCTCGTCGAGCACGTACAGCACGCCCACCAGGCCGGACCCGATCTGGGTGGCCAGCCGGATGCGCTGCGCCTCGCCGCCGGACAGCGTGGCCGCCGCGCGCGAGAGCGACAGGTAATCCAGCCCCACGTCGAGCAGAAAGCCCAGCCGCGACTGGATCTCCTTGAGCACCTGCCCGGCGATCGCCTGCTCGCGCGGCCCCAGGGTGAGCGCGTTCAAGAAGTCCGCGCAGTCCGAGATCGAGAGCTCGGACACCTCCGCGATGGACTTCGCGCCTCTGTCCCCCGCGGCCAGCGTCACCGCCAGGATCTCCGGCTTGAGCCGGGTCCCCTCGCATTCGGGGCACGGCACGTCGCGCATGAAGCCCTCGTAGCGCTCCTTCATCTGCTCGGATTCGGTCTGCGCCATCTTGCGCTGCAGGAACGCCAGCACGCCCTCGAAATCGGCGTAATAGGAACGGGTTCGGCCGTAGCGGTTGCGGTAGCGCACGTGCACCTGGTGGTCGGAGCCCTCGAGAATCGCCTTGCGCGCCTTGGCCGGCAGCTTGCGCCACGGGGTGTTGACGTCGAAGCCCATCTCGTCGCCGAGTCCGGCCATCATCCGGGTGAAGTACTCCGCGGTGTGACCGGTCGACCAGGGCGCCACCGCGCCCTCGGCCAGCGTGCGCTCCGGGTCGGGCACCACCAGGTCGGGGTCGACCTCCTTGCGGATGCCCAGGCCGGTGCACTCGGGGCATGCGCCGTAGGGCGAGTTGAACGAGAACGACCGCGGCTCCAGGTCGTCGACCGCCAGCGCATGCCCGTTGGGGCAGGCCAGCTTCTCGGAGAAGCGCTGCTCGCGGTTGTGGGCGTCGTGTTCGTGATCGACGAACTCCAGCACCACGATCCCGTCGGCGAGGTTCAGCGCGGTCTCCACCGAATCGGTGAGCCGCTGCTTGGCCGAGGCCTTGACGGTCAGGCGGTCCACCACCACCTCGATGTCGTGCTTCTCCTGCTTCTTCAGCTTGGGCGGGTCGGTGAGCGGGTGCACCACGCCGTCGACCCGCACCCGGCTGTAGCCCTGCGCGTTCAGCTTCTCGAACAGGTCGGCGAACTCGCCCTTGCGCGTGCGCACCACCGGGGCGAGCACCAGGAACCTGGTGCCCTCCGGCATCGCCAGCACCTGGTCGACGATTTGCTGGGGCGTCTGACGGGCGATCCGCTCGCCACAGACCGGGCAGTGCGGCGTGCCGGCGCGCGCGTAGAGCAACCGGAGGTAGTCGTACACCTCGGTGATGGTCCCGACGGTCGAACGCGGGTTGCGGTTGGTCGACTTCTGGTCGATGGACACCGCCGGCGACAGGCCCTCGATGAAGTCGACGTCCGGCTTGTCCATCTGCCCGAGGAACTGGCGGGCATAGGCCGACAGTGACTCCACGTACCGGCGCTGCCCCTCGGCGAAAATCGTGTCGAACGCCAGCGACGATTTCCCCGATCCCGACAGCCCGGTGAAGACGATCAGCGCGTCGCGCGGCAGGTCGAGGTCGACGCCCCGCAGGTTGTGTTCGCGGGCGCCCTTGACGATCAGGCGGTCAGCCACGCTGCCCTCTCTCAGTGGATCTTCTAGGTGCTGCAGCCGTTGATGCGCACGGCGCATTCCATGCTAGGTGCCCATACCGACAAGCAACGTTTGACCAGTAACGTGGCCGCTATGACTGCCCCCGACAAGGTGAGCGACAACTACACCGGACACGTCGACCCCGGTACCGCGGCGCGCCGGACCCTACCCGGCGCCACGATCCTAAAGGCATCCGTGGGCCCTGTGGACAACAACGCGTATCTGGTGACATGTTCCGCGACCGGGCAGACCTTGCTGATCGACGCCGCCAACGACGCGGACACCCTGATCGGCCTGATCCGTGAGTACGCGCCCAAGCTGTCGCTGATCGTGACCAGCCATCAGCACTTCGACCACTGGCAGGCGCTGGAGGCCGTGGCGGCGGCCACCGGCGCCCCGACGGCCGCGAACGAGATCGACGCCCAGGGGCTGCCGGTCAAACCGGACCGTTTGCTGGCCCAGGGCGACACCGTGGAAATCGGCGAGCTGCGGTTCGACGTCATCCACCTGCGCGGACACACGCCCGGCTCGATCGCCCTCGCCCTCGACGGCCCCGCGACGGGTGGGGTCACCCAGCTGTTCACCGGCGACTGCCTGTTCCCCGGCGGCGTCGGGAAGACCTGGCAGGCGGGCGATTTCACCCAGCTGCTCGACGACGTCACCACCCGGGTGTTCGACGTGTACGACGACTCCACCGTCATCTACCCCGGCCACGGCGACGACACGGCGCTCGGCGCGGAGCGCCCGCACCTGGGCGAGTGGCGCGAGCGGGGTTGGTGAGGCCGGGCCCGTGGCGATCGCGAGCGCGGCGTAGCCGGGCGACGCGGGTCGCCACCACCGGGCCTCGAGCTAGGACGTGGTGTGCACGATCAGCACGTCGACCTTGGCGCGGCGTGAGACGTTGGCCGGCACCGAGCCGAGCAGCCGGCCGGCGATCGTGCTGAGCCCGACGTTGCCGACGACCAGCAGGTCGGCCTTCTCGTCCTCGGCCAGCTTGACCAGCGCATCCACCGGGGCGCCTTCGATCGGGCGCTCCTCGACGTTCTTGGCCCCGGCCTTGTGCGCACGCTCCTTGGCGTCCTGCAGGATCGCGTAAATCGGCGCGGTGCCGGACACCTTGTAGCTCTCGTCGCGCAGGACGTCGGCGGCCCGGGTGTCCTCATGCTGGGGCAGGTACGCCGAGGCGACGATGAGCTTGGCGTCCGGCCCGGCGATCTGCGCCGCCCTGTCCACCGCACGCATTGACGAGTCCGAGCCGTCGGTTCCCACCACCACAGTCTGATAGGCGCCCATTTACCCTCCCAGTTTCGGTTGGTCAGCCAACCCAAGACAGTATCGCGTTTGCCCGTTGCAGAGGGAACAGATTAGCGACACCGCGTGGCGCGGCGTGTCCACAATTTGCGGGGCAACGCCGCGTCAACGGACAATATCGCCTGTGACAAAACATTCAAATGTGCGGGTCCGGGGCGGAAAGCGTTGCATAACGCGGTTTTTCGCGGATTGGGGACGCCGGGGACAAATTGGCCGCCCACGATTCGTGACGCGGCTCCGCGATTCAGCTTTACAGTGACAATCATCATGTCCATGCCCACCGTCGAACAGCGCGTCGCGGACCGAGTCGAGGAGCCGGCGCCCCCGCGTCCGGCCGGCCGGTTGCTCGACCCGTGGGCGATCGCCGCGTTCGCGGCTGTGGTCAGCGGCGCCTGGGCCTGTCGGCCCTCCTTGTGGTTCGACGAGGGCGCGACCATCTCCGCCGCGGCGAGCCGGACGCTGGCGGAGCTGTGGCGCCTGCTGGGCCACATCGACGCCGTCCACGGGCTGTACTACGTGGTGATGCACGGGTGGTTCGCGCTGTTTCCGCCGACCGAATTCTGGTCGCGGGCGCCCAGCGCCCTGGCGATCGGCGCCGCCGCCGCCGGCGTCACGGTGTTCACCCGGCAGTTCTCGACCCGGCCGGTCGCGGTCTGCGCAGGTGTGCTGTTCGCCATCCTGCCGCGCACCACCTGGGCGGGCATGGAGGCGCGACCGTACGCCTTCGCGGCCGCCGCGGCGATCTGGCTCACCGTATTGCTGGTCGCCGCCGTCCGGCGCAACAGCACGCGCTTGTGGGTTTGCTATGCGCTGGCGCTGATGCTCTCGATTCTGCTCAACCTGAACATGGTGCTGTTGGTGCCCGTTTACGCCGTAATGGTGCCGCTGCTGGCGCCGCGGAAAGCGCGGAAAGCTCCGGTGATTCGGTGGGCGATCAGTTCCGCCGTGGCCGTCGCCGCCATGACGCCGTTCATCGTGTTCGCGCATGGCCAGGTGTGGCAGGTGAATTGGATTTACCCGGTCAGCTGGCATTACGCGTTCGACATCATCCTGCGCCAGTATTTCGACCACAGCGTTCCGTTCGCCATCTGCGCCGCCGTCCTCATCGTGGCGGCGGCCGCGGCCCGGCTGGCCGGGGTTCGCCCCCCGGCCGGCGACGTGCGCACGCTGCTGATCGTCTGCGCGGCGTGGCTGGTCATCCCCACCGCGCTCGTGGTGATCTATTCGGCCGTCAACGAGCCGATCTACTACCCGCGCTACCTGATCTTCACCGCGCCCGCGATGGCCGTCGTCCTGGCCGTCTGCATCGTCACCCTCGCCCGCAGGCCCTGGCCGATCACCGGCGTGGTGCTGGCCTGCGCCCTTGCCGCGGTGCCGAACTACCTGTTCATCCAGCGCTGGCCGTACGCCAAGGAGGGCTGGGACTACAGCCAGGTGGCCGACCTGATCGGCTCCCACGCCGCCCCCGGCGACTGCCTGATGGTGGACAACACCGTGCCGTGGCGACCCGGGCCGATCCGCGCCCTGCTGGCCACCCGGCCGGCGGCCTTCCGGTCGCTGATCGACGTCGAGCGCGGGGCGTACGGGCCCAAGGTTGGGACCCTGTGGGACGGCCACGTCGCCGTGTGGCTGACGACCGCAAAAATCAACAAATGCCCCGCAATCTGGACCATCACCAATAAAGAATCGTCGCTGCCCGACCACCAATCCGGGCCGTCATTGCCGCCGGGTCCCGCTTTCGGGCGCGCACCCGCTTATCGATTCCCGAGTTACCTCGGGTTCCACATTGTCGAACGTTGGCAGTTCCATTACTCGCAGGTGGTGAAGTCCACGCGCTGATTTGCGGCTTTGCCGACGGCGTGAACCGCCATTTCCCGGGTAGTTGACGGGTATGCAGAGCTGGCTAGCCGACCGGCTGCGTCTCGCGCACGCCGCGGGTCGCGCCGTAGGACACCGCGACACCGGCGGCGCTCAGGGCGGTGAACACCGTGAACAGCCAGTGCGCCGCCATCCCGTCGCCGCCCTTGGCGGTGTTGACCACCACCCCGGCCAGCCCGGCGGCGATCGCCGCGGAGATCAGCTGCACGGTGTTGATCGCCGCCGAGGCGGCGCTCCCTTCGGCGGGGTCGTCGACCGAGGCCATCGCGCGCGCCGACAGATGCGGCCAGGCCATCCCGATCCCGGTCCCGGCCACCAGCAGCGCCACCGCCCAGAGCGCGGCCGTCCAGGTCGAGGCGTCGCCGCGCCGTGCGACCGCGGCCAGGGCGAGCCCCGAGGCGGCGACGATCGGCGCGGCCACGATCACCCGCCCGATCGTGCGCGGGCTCTCCAGCGAAGCGCTGAGGATCTCGCTGACCGTCCAGCCGAGCGCGAGCGTGGCCCCCAGGAACCCGGCCGCGATCGGGGTCAGATGCGCCAGCCGCTGGCCGAACAGCGGCACGTAGGTGTTGACCATCGCGGCGCCCATCAGTGCGCCCATGGTCAGATAGATCCACTTCAGCGGCCCGGGGCCGAACACGCTGGGCGGCAGGATCGCCGTGTGCATGCGCCAGTCGACGACCACGAACACGCCCACCAGCGCGATGCCGGCGGCGAGCAGCGCGAACGTCGCCAGGGTGTTGCGCGGGATCTGGGCGACGCTGACCGCGAGCGCGGCGGCGCCGATCAGCAGCAGCGAGCGCACCGGCACCTTCATCGGCGGCATGGCGGCGCTGGGCGTGAAACGGGTCAGTGCGACGGGCACCAGCATGGCCATCAAGCCGGTCAGCGCCGCCATCGCCACGAAGGCCCATCGCCACAAGCCGAGCTGGGCGAACAGGCCGCCCGTCGTGGGCCCGACCACCGTGGCCACGCCCCACATCGCCGACACCAGCGCCGACCCGCGGGTCCACAGGGTACGCGGCAGGGCGGAATTGATGACCGCGTAGCCGAGGCCGGCCAGCAGACCACCGGCCACCCCCTGCAGGGCGCGCCCAGCTATCAAAACCTGCATGTTCGGCGCCGACGCGCAAACCAGGCTGGACACCCCGAACACGGCCAGTCCGGTCAGGTAGGACGACCTCGCCCCGGCACGCAGCAGCATTGGATTGACCATCGCCGCCGCCACCACCGACCCGACCAGGTACAGGGTCGTCACCCAGGCGTAGAGCCGGCTCCCGCCGATTTCGGCGATGGTGTTGGGCAACAAGCTGGTGGTCAGGAACTCGTTGGTGGCATACAGCGCCACCCCACCGGCCAGCAGGATGGAGGTCCGCAGATACCTCGGCCCCAGCAGCTCATTCCAGCCGCCGGTGACGGTCACGGTGTCGGTCACCCTTCTACCGTATGGGGTGTCTTCGGGGCCGCCAATCCGAGATGTGCTGCCAGCAAACTCATTTCAGGCCGGCGGCGTCCATCCCCCGCAGTTCCTTCTTCAGGTCGGCGATCTCGTCGCGGAAGCGCGCGGCCAGCTCGAACTGCAAGTCACGCGCGGCGGCCATCATCTGCTCGGTCAGGTCCTTGATCAGGTCGGCCAGTTCGGCGCGCGGCATGCTGGTCGTGTCGCGGCCCTCGAAGACGCCGGCGCTGACGGCGCGGCCCGGTTCGCCCTGGGCGCGCCGGCCCCGGGAGGCGTTGCGCCCGGACCCGCCGATCCCGACCGTTTCCGTGTCGTCTGCCTCGCGATAGACCTGGTCGAGGATGTCGGCGATCTTCTTGCGCAGCGGCTGCGGGTCGATGCCGTGGGCCTCGTTGTAGGCGATCTGCTTGGCCCGGCGCCGTTCGGTCTCGTCGATCGCCTCCTTCATCGAGTCGGTGATCGAGTCGGCGTACATGTGCACTTCGCCGGACACGTTGCGGGCGGCGCGGCCGATGGTCTGGATCAGGCTGCGCGAGGACCGCAGGAAGCCCTCCTTGTCGGCGTCCAGGATCGCCACCAGCGACACCTCCGGAAGGTCCAGGCCCTCGCGCAGCAAGTTGATGCCGACGAGCACGTCGTACTCGCCCAGGCGTAGCTGGCGGAGCAGTTCCACGCGACGTAGCGTGTCGACCTCTGAGTGCAGGTAGCGCACCCGAACGCCCATCTCCAGCAGGTAGTCGGTGAGGTCCTCGGCCATCTTCTTGGTCAAAGTGGTGACCAGCACCCGCTCGTCGGCGTCGGTGCGCTTGCGGATCTCGCCGATCAGGTCGTCGATCTGGCCCTTGGTCGGCTTGACCACGACTTTCGGGTCCACCAGGCCGGTCGGCCGGATGACCTGCTCGACGAACTCGCCGCCGGCCTGGCTGAGTTCGTAGGGCCCCGGGGTGGCCGACAGGTACACCGTCTGCCCGATCCGGTCGGCGAACTCCTCCCAGGTCAGCGGGCGGTTGTCGCAGGCGGACGGCAGCCGGAACCCGTATTCGACCAGGTTGCGCTTGCGGGACATGTCGCCCTCGTACATGCCGCCGATCTGCGGCACCGTGACGTGGGACTCGTCGATGACGAGCAGGAAGTCCTCCGGGAAGTAGTCGAGCAGGGTCGCCGGCGGCGAGCCGGGGCCACGGCCGTCGATGTGGCGCGAGTAGTTCTCGATGCCCGAGCAGAAGCCCACCTGGCGCATCATCTCGATGTCGTAGTTGGTGCGCATCCGCAGCCGCTGCGCCTCCAGCAGCTTGCCCTGGCCCTCCAGCTCGGCCAGCCGCCCCGCCAGCTCCTCCTCGATCGTCGAGATGGCGTGGGCCATCCGCTCCGGACCGGCGACGTAGTGGGTGGCCGGGAAGATGCGCAGCGAGTCGACCTGGCGGATCACGTCGCCGGTCAGCGGGTGCAGGTAGTACAGCGCCTCGATCTCGTCGCCGAAGAACTCGATACGGACCGCCAGCTCTTCGTAGGACGGGATGATCTCGACCGTGTCACCGCGCACCCGGAACGAGCCCCGGGTGAAGGACAGGTCGTTGCGGGTGTACTGCACGTCGACCAGCAGCCGCAGCAGCGCGTCGCGGGGCACCTCGGTGCCCACGCCGAGTTCCACGGACCGGTCCAGATACGACTGCGGCGTGCCCAGACCGTAGATGCACGACACCGAGGCCACCACGACCACGTCGCGCCGGGAGAGCAGCGACGACGTCGCGGAGTGCCGCAGCCGCTCCACGTCGTCGTTGATCGAGCTGTCCTTCTCGATGTAGGTGTCGGTCTGCGCGATGTACGCCTCCGGCTGGTAGTAGTCGTAGTACGACACGAAGTACTCGACCGCGTTGTGCGGCAACATCTCTCGCAGTTCGTTGGCCAGCTGTGCGGCCAGCGTCTTGTTCGGCGCCATGACCAGCGTGGGCCGCTGCAGCCGCTCGATGAGCCAGGCGGTGGTGGCCGACTTCCCCGTGCCGGTCGCGCCCAGCAGCACCACGTCGCGCTCACCCGCCCTGATGCGGCGTTCCAGCTCGTCGATGGCGGCCGGCTGGTCGCCGGCGGGCGCGTACGGGCTGACGACCTCGAAGTGGCCGCCGACCCGCACGACCTCGTCGACCGCGCGGTATTCCGAATGTGCGACCACCGGATGTTCCGTGGCGAAAGCCATGCCACCAGGGTAGAGCCGTGTACCGACAAGTGTCGGGAGCTGGCCGCGGCAGCCACACCCGTCACATGAGTACCGGTTCAGAAGGACAAGACGACCGTCGAACGTGATAGCGCGGCCGATATCACGTTCGCGAGTCACCTATTGGTAGCCAACTCCGCCGCCTATCCCCCCGGACGGGTCCAGGTCCGGGTGACGGGATCGCACTGCAGCAGATAACCGTCGTTCGAGGTGGTCATGGCGAACACCGAGGTGCCCGGCCGGTCGCAGGAGCTGCCGGCGGCGTGCACGCCCATCGTGATCGGGGCCTTGGCCCAGCTGTTGCCCTCGCAGACGATCTGCTCGCTGTTGGTGGGGTCGTAGGCCAGCTTGCCGACGTCGCCGCACACCGCGCCGAGGATGGGCGGCGCCGGGGCCGCTGCCGCCGTCGACGCGCTGACGGCCTGGGCGGGGTCGCCCAGGTTCACCCCGGCCGGCACGTCGCCGACCCGGGTGGCCACCACGGGCACCCGCACCACCGCGCCCTGCGCGCCGCACTCGTTGGTCAGCACGGTCTCGGTCACGGTGCCGCGCAGGCTGCCGTCGGCCTGCGGCGCCAGCGACCGCGCCAGGGTCTCCTGCTGGCTGGCCTGGGCCTGCCCGTCGGGCGGGGTGCAGCCCAGCCGGTCCAGTTGCGGGGCGCCCTGCCAGTAGCTCCCGACGAAACGCAAGGTGTCCGTCTGGCCGGCGGCCGTCTGATGGGTGGCGTTGTCCAGCCGTCCCGCGGTGGCCGCGCACCCGTTGGCGGTGCACGCGGAACGGAAGGCCCACCACCCGGTGGCCGGGCCGTCGTGGCGGATCGCGACGCCGTTGGTGGTGCGCCTGCTCTGGTCGTAGTCCAGCTTGTAGGTCCCGTTGAGCACGGGTCCGCCGGAGCCGGCCGGCGCGGCGCTGGGCGCGGGGACGGACGGTTTGGACGCGAGCGCGGGGGTGCTCGGCGGCGTGTCCGGCTCGAATGAGTACAGCGCCGACCAGGTGGCCGCCACGGCGATGAGCATCGCGCACACCAGCCCGACCGCCCACCGCGTCCGCGCGGACAGCCGGTGGTGCATCGTCGCCACGACGCCGCGCCGCGACGCCGGCGACATCCCGCGCGGGCCGGCTGCGGCGAGGTCGTCGAATGGCTCGCAGACGGCGGCGGCGAACGCGCGGCACCGCTCGAACCGTTCTTCGGGGTGTTTGGCCAGGGCCCTGGCGAACACCCCGTCGAGGTGGGCCAGCTCCGGTCGGCAATCGCTGAGCCGGGGCGGCTCCTCGTGCAGGTGCTGGCCGATCACCGCGATCGGATTCGAATGCTGAAACGGCGGCGCACCGGTGAGCAGATGAAAAGCCGTTGCGGCCAAAGCGTATTGGTCCGCGCGCCCGTCGATGTTGGACCCCGTCAACTGTTCCGGCGCGGCGTAGGCCACCGTTCCGACGGCGACGTTCGTCTCGGTGATCCCGCTGATGTCACCGAGGTGGCGTGCGACACCGAAGTCGGCCAACAGGATTCGGCGGTCACCGTCATCGGGGTGGGTGAGCAGGATGTTGGCCGGTTTGACGTCACGGTGCAGCAGCCCCCGGTCGTGGGCGTAATCGAGTGCGCCCGCGACGGCGTGCACGATGGCGCGCACCTCGTCGATCGGCATCCCGTCGCGGTGGCGCTCCTTCACCAGGCGGGAGGCGTCGGTGCCCTCGACGTAGTCCATGGAAATCCAGAGGTGACCGTTGAATTCCCCCCGGTCGTGCACGCCTACGACGTGGGGATGCCACAGCGTCGCGGCGAGATCGGCCTCCCGGTTGAACCTTTCGCGAAACTCGGGGTCGGCCGTGACCGCCTCGGCCAGGACCTTGATGACGTCACGACGGGGTAACCGGGGATGCAGCGCCAGATACACCTCGGCCATGCCCCCGGCGCCCAGCTGGCGCAAGATCGTGTACCCCGCGAACGGCGCCCCGCCGGTGATCGCCGGGCGGGAACCGTCGCCCTTGCCGGGCCGCGACGCCGCCTCGGCCGGCGCGCTCGGGGCCGAACTGACCGGCGGGATGCGACGAAACAGGTGGGCGAGGGTGACCGCGGGCACGGAGTGAAGGCCCGCGCGCAGCGCCGCGCGGGCCTGACCCGGGTTGCTCAACAACCGGCGCCCGGCGCCGATGCGCCGGGTGGCGTCCTTGTCCTCGTCCATCGATCACTTCACCCCCTCTTAGCCGCCCCGGCGCGCGGGCAGTCTCCCCCTACGTTCAAGATCATGCCGGATCCCGGTGGGGGCTTCGCCTCACCAAGCTATGAAACGGCTATGAGTGCCCGCCGCCGAAACATAGCGAAATCACAGGCGCCTCAACGGAAAGCACCCACGCGCGCACCGATACTTGAATAGTGACCCGCCCCGCCCCGCCCATCCTGACGATCCGGCACGACGGGTACCAACGATCCTTCGCCGCCGGCCACGAAGTGGTCGTCGGCCGCGACATGCAGGCCGACATGCGCATCGACGATCCGCGCATCTCGCGTGCCCACCTGATCGTGCGTTTCGATCAGGGCCGCTGGTTGGCGATTGACAACGGCTCGCTGAACGGCACCTACCTCAACGGTTATCGGATGCCGGTCATCGACGTCCACGACGGTCAGAGCATTCACGTCGGCAATCCGCGGGGACCGCGGCTGACCTTCGCCGTCGGGCCGCAACAGGGCTACACCGACCGGCCGGGCCGGACCCGGCCGGTCCCGCAGCCCGGGCCGCCGACGCTGGCGTGGTCGGCGTTGCCCGAGCAAACGAATCGCACCCGCCGGCCAGAGCCGGCCGGGCCGCCGGATCCCCCGCGCAGGCAGCGCATTTCACCGGCCCGCCAGGCGCCGCACAGCCCGCTGCGCGCCGCGCCCCCCGACGAGCGGACCACCGTCGTGCACGCCGGACCGCCGTCCCCGCCGGGCTCGACGCCGCCCGCCGAATTCACCGTGGTCGACGCCGAGACGGCCGACGTGTCGACCCTGTCGACGCGCTTCGTCAAGCTGCTCTCCCCGCGCTCGTCGGCGGCCGCGGGCACCCGCGCCCTGACGATCGGCCGCGCGGCCGAGTGCGACATCGTCGTCCCCGACGTGCTGGCCTCCCGCCGGCACGCGACGTTGGTGCAGACGCCGCTGGGCACCGAGATCCGGGACAACAGCATCAACGGAACCTTCGTCAACGGCACCCGCGTCGGGTCGGCGATCCTGACCGACGACGACGTCGTCACCATCGGCAACGTCGACCTCGTTTTCCGCGACGGCACCCTGGCCGAACGCAGCGAGGCCGCGACGCGCGGCGGCGGCCTGGAGGTGCGCAACGTCAAGTACGTCGTCGACAACGGCAAACAACTGCTCGACGACATCTCGCTGATCGCGCGCCCCGGCACGCTGACCGCCGTCATCGGCGGGTCGGGCGCCGGAAAGAGCACACTGGCCAGGCTCATCACCGGCTACACCACGCCCAGCTCCGGCTCGGTCACGTTCGAGGGCCACGACATTCACGCCGAGTACGCGTCGCTGCGCAGCCGCATCGGCATGGTCCCGCAAGACGACGTGGTGCACCGGCAGCTGACGATCAACCAGGCGCTCGGCTACGCCGCCGAACTGCGCCTGCCGCCCGACACCGGCAAATCCGACCGGGCGAAGGTCGTCGCGCAGGTCCTCGAGGAGCTCGACCTGAGCAAACACGCCGACACCCGGGTGGACAAGCTGTCCGGTGGTCAGCGCAAACGCGCGTCGGTGGCGCTGGAGCTGCTCACCGGCCCGTCGCTGCTGATCCTCGACGAGCCCACCTCGGGCCTGGACCCGGCGCTCGACCACCAGGTCATGACCATGCTGCGGCAGCTGGCCGACGCCGGTCGGGTGGTGATCGTGGTGACGCACATGCTGTCCTACCTCGACACCTGTGACCAGCTGCTGCTGGTGGCCCCGGGCGGCAAGACGGCCTACTGCGGCCCGCCCGACCAGATCGGCGCGGCGATGGGCACCACCAACTGGGCGAAGATCTTCACCCGGGTGGGCGCCGATCCCGAGGAGGCCAACCGGCGCTTCGTGGAGCGGCGGGACGCCGAGAAGCGGCCGTCGAAGCCGTTGCCGGACAAGGCCGGTGAGCCGGGCGCCCTGGGCGAGCCGGTGCATACCAGTGTGCGGCGCCAGATTTCGACGGTCGCCCGGCGGCAGGTCCGCCTGGTAATCGCCGACCGTGCCTACTTCGCCTTCCTGGCGCTGTTGCCGTTCATCCTGGGTTCGCTGTCGCTGACCGTCCCGGGCGCCAACGGATTCCACCTGCCGGGCGCGAACGCCGGGACTCCCGACGAAGCAGCGCAGATCCTGGCCCTGCTGATGCCCGCCGCGGCGTTCATGGGCACCGCGCTGACCATTCGCGACCTGGTCGGCGAACGGCCCGTCTTCCAGCGCGAGCAGGCGGTCGGGTTGTCGACCACGGCGTATCTGCTCGCGAAGACGGCGGTGTTCTGCGGGTTCGCGATCCTGCAGTCGGCGGTCGTCACCGCGATCGTGGTGATCGGCAAGAGCGCACCCACGCGGGGCGCCGTGCTGCTCGGCCATTCGGCCGTCGGGGCGACCGCCGAACTGTTCGCGACCGTCGCGGCGACCTGTGTGCCCTCGGCGGTTCTGGGCCTGGCGATTTCGTCGCTGGTCCGTTCCAGCGAGCAGATCATGCCGTTGTTCGTGGTGACGGTGATGGCCCAGCTGGTGCTCTGCGGCGGCATGGTCCCGGTCACCGGCCGGCTGGGGCTGGACCAGCTGTCCTTCGCGATGCCCGCGCGCTGGGGCTACGCCGCGGCGGCGTCGACGGTCGACCTGCGGCACCTGGTGCCCGATTCGCTGCTGTCCCAGGACCGGTTCTGGCGGCACACGTCGAAGGTCTGGCTGCTCGACATGGGCATGCTGGCGGCGTTATCGCTGTTCTATGCCGCTTTTGTGCGCTGGAGAATCCGGCTGCGACGCTAGGATTGCCTCATCCATCCACCCAAGCGCGAGACGTTCGACCTCCTCGCCCGCACCAACACCGATCCCAAGGGCATCGTGCGGGCCGTGGACGACTATGCGGTCCGCCCGTGGGGCCTGTACGTGGCAAGGCCCACGCCCGGCCGCGTGCAGTTCCACTACCTCGAGTCGTGGCTGCTGCCGTCGCTCGGCTTGCGCGCCACGGTCTTTCACTTCAATCCCGGCCATGAACGTCAACTCGACTACTACCTGGACGTGGGTGAATACACCCCCGGTCGCGATGTCTGGCGTTCGGAAGACCACTACCTCGACATCGAGGTCCGCACCGGCGACGGCGCGGAGCTGGCCGACGTCGACGAACTGCTGGAGGCCGTCCGCCACGGCTTGCTGACGCCGGAGGTCGCCGAGCGGGCGGTGCGGTGCGCCGTGGCCGCGGTGGCGGGCCTGGCCGGCCACGGCTACGACCTTTCCCGCTGGCTGGCGGGCCAGGGGATGGAGCTGACGTGGCGCGCGACGTAGGGGCGGATCTGCCCGAGGCGGTGCGCCGGGCGCTGCACGACGAGCCGGTGCCCGACTGGCGGTCCCCCACGCTGGCCACCCTGACCGACAAGCGGTTCTCCGATCCGGGCTGGATCTTCGAGCGCAAGTTCGACGGCATGCGTTGCCTGGCGTTTCGCGACGGCGACCGGGTGCGGCTGTTGTCGCGGAACCGCCAGCCGCTCAACGGAACCTATCCGGAACTGGTCGACGCGGTCGCCGCCCAGCACAGCACGCGCTTCGTGCTGGACGGCGAGGTGGTGGCTTTCGAGGGGCGGCGCACCAGCTTCGCCCGGTTGCAGGCCCGCCTGGGCATCACCGACCCCGCGGTGGCCCGGGCGTCGCCGGTGCGCGTCTTCTACTACGTCTTCGACCTGCTGCACCTCGACGGCAAGTCCACCGTGGATGCGCCGCTGCGGTGGCGTAAGCGGCTGCTGCGCAAGGCGATCGAGTTCGGCGATCCGCTGCGGTATACCCCGCATCGGGTGGGGGACGGTCTGGCCGCCTACCGCGCGGCGTGCGAACGTGGCGACGAAGGGGTGATCGCCAAGCTCGCCGAATCGAGGTATGACGGTGGCCGCTCGAGGAATTGGTTGAAGTTCAAGTGCGTGCGTGACCAGGAGTTCGTGGTCGGCGGCTACACCAGCCCCAAGGGCAGCCGCGTCGAGCTGGGGGCGCTGCTGCTCGGCTATTACGACGGCCGCGACCTGGTCTACGCCGGGAAGGTGGGCACCGGCTTCGACGACGCCACGCTGCGCCGACTGCACGAGCGGCTGTCGACGATCACGCGGGACACGCCACCCTTCAGCCGCGGTCTGGTGCGGGAGCCCGACGCGCATTGGGCGCGCCCGGAATTGGTCGTCCAGATCGGCTTCACCGAGTGGACCCGTGACGGGAAGCTGCGCCACCCGCGTTATCTGGGAGTTCGCACGGACAAAGATGCCGCCGACGTGGTGCGCGAGACCGTGGCCTGACCACCTGGTCCTGGGCACCCGGCGGGCGTAATGTCAGCAACCATGAGCTGCACCGGCCGCAGGTTGCTGCCGATCACCGTGGCGACGATCGTCGCCGTCGGCTCCCAGTTGAGTCCGGCGACCGCGCGGGCGGACCTGCACAACATCACCTACCGTGCCCGCATCGATGCGCTGACCACCGGCAGTCAGGCCACGTTCATCATCAACGGCGGCCAGACCAACACCACCAACCTGCCGTCCATGCCCGGCAACGTATTCGAGGCCGACACCGTGCTGCCCGACCCACAGCAGGCCGGGATGCGGATCGTGCTGCACTTCCCTTACTCGGCCAACGTGCACTGCGAGATCGACGTCGACGACAACGTTTTCACCCAGACCGACCAGATGGTCAGGCCGGCACCCGGAAACGCCGATCCCAACAACGGTGCGCTGGCTTGCGGCGCTCCGCTGCCGGGCTAAGGCCGCCAGCCCGTGGAGTCCGCCCACGCCCACGCGCGCCGGTAGGCGTCGAGATACCACGGCTCCTTGACCGCCACATAAGCCGCCGTGTCGCCGGCGCCGGCCTCGGTCTCGGCCGACCGCTTGACGGACAGGTAGTCGTTGCGCGCCTTCGCGTCGGCCGACAGCCAGGCCGGGAACAACAGGGCGAACTGCTGATTGGGCCAGCCGTCCACCCGGATGTGCACGTTGGTGGGGCGCCCCGGGTCGGCCGAGGCGTGAATCCGCTTGTCCCACAACCCCGTATCGTCACTGTGGTCGTAGCGCTCGACGAGGCTGCGGGCATCGGGCTTGGCCACGTCGGAGGTGATGCTGTCGATGCGTGGGTAACCGGCGGCCAGCAGGGGCTCGGCGAGTTCGTCGGCGACCGCCAGGGATTCGACGGTGATCTGCATGTCGATGACGTCCTTGGCGGGAAAATCCGGCACGGCGGTCGAACCGATGTGGTCCACCCGAATCGCCCGGTGCCCACAGGCGGTCCGCAACCGGTTCGCGATCCGCCGCGCCTGATCCGGCCAGTCCGGATCGGGCGGCACCAACCGCGTCGCCGCCCGGGCGACCCGACG
Organism: Mycobacterium europaeum; assembly: GCF_002102155.1. Taxonomy (GTDB): domain Bacteria; phylum Actinomycetota; class Actinomycetes; order Mycobacteriales; family Mycobacteriaceae; genus Mycobacterium; species Mycobacterium europaeum. The sequence goes on along the minus strand of NZ_LQOU01000002.1, from coordinate 113,113 downwards.
CAGACTCAGGTTGTCCGCGAAGGGCCGTATCCGGTTGTCCCAGAGGTCATGCGCGCGCTGCACCAAGTCCTCCGGGCTGCCGGAGTTGTCCACCCAAACGTCGGCGACCGCGCGGCGCTGCTCGTCGCTGGCCTGCGCGGCGATGCGGGCGCGGGCATCCTCTTCGGGCATGCCGCGCTGGTCGACCAGCCGTCGCACCCGCACCTCGACGTCGGCATGCACCACGACGACGAGCGGGAACAGCGGCGCCATCCCCGACTCGACCAGCAGTGGGATGTCCTCGACGACAACCGAATCCTCGGGCACCGAGGCGATGATCTCGGCGCGGCGCTTGCCGACCAGCGGGTGCACGATGCCGTTCAGCCGTTGCCGCGCCTCGTCGTCGGCAAAGGCCTTGGCGGCCAATGCGGGACGATCCAGCGATCCGTCGGAAAGCAGGATGTCGTCACCGAACGCGTCGACCAGCGCCGCCAGCCCCTCGGTACCCGGCTGGACCACCTCGCGCGCGATGACGTCACCGTCGACGATGACCGCACCGCACTTGGCGAAGGTGGCCGACAGCGCCGACTTGCCGGCGCCGATGCCACCGGTCAACCCGATACGCAGCATGCCCGGACGCTGTTAGGCGTTGCCGGCGAGCTTCTCCCGCAGCGCGGCCAATTGGGCGTCGCTGGCCAGCGACCCGCCGGCCGCCTTCTCCTCGCGCGCGCCGCCGTTGCCCGACGACTGCTCGGCGTGCCCGGCCGCCTCGGCCGCGGCGAACTTCTCCATCTGGGCGGTGTGCATCTTGTGCCGGCGCTCGGCCTCGGCGTAGCGGGCCTCCCACTCGGCACGTTGCTTCTCGAACCCCTCGAGCCATTCGTTGGTCTCGGCGTCGAAGCCCTCGGGGAAGATGTAGTTGCCCTGCTCGTCGTAGCTGTCGGCCATGCCGTACTTCGCCGGGTCGAACTCCTCGGTGTAGTCCTCGTTGGCCTGCTTGAGCGACAACGAGATCCGGCGCCGCTCCAGGTCGATGTCGATGACCTTGACCATGGCGTCGTCGCCGACGGCGACCACCTGGTCGGGCACCTCCACGTGGCGCTCGGCCAGCTCGGAGATGTGCACCAGACCCTCGATGCCCTCCTCGACGCGGACGAACGCACCGAACGGCACCAGCTTGGTGACCTTGCCGGGCACGATCTGGCCGATGGCGTGCGTGCGGGCGAAGTGCCGCCACGGGTCTTCCTGGGTCGCCTTCAGCGACAACGAAACCCGCTCGCGGTCCATGTCGACGTCGAGCACCTCGACGGTGACCTCGTCACCGACCTGGACGACCTCGGACGGGTGGTCGATGTGCTTCCAGGACAGCTCGGAGACGTGCACCAGGCCGTCCACACCGCCCAGGTCGACGAACGCGCCGAAGTTGACGATGGAGGAGACGACACCCTTGCGGATGGCGCCCTTCTGCAGCTGGTTGAGGAACTCGCTGCGCACCTCGGACTGGGTCTGCTCCAGCCACGCCCGGCGCGACAGCACCACGTTGTTGCGGTTCTTGTCCAGCTCGATGATCTTGGCTTCGATCTCCTTGCCGATGTACGGCTGCAGGTCGCGGACCCGGCGCATCTCGACCAGCGACGCGGGCAGGAAGCCCCGCAAGCCGATGTCGAGGATCAGGCCGCCCTTGACGACCTCGATGACGGTGCCCTTGACGGCCTCGTCCTTCTCCTTGAGCGCCTCGATGGTGCCCCAGGCGCGCTCGTACTGCGCGCGCTTCTTGGACAGGATCAGGCGGCCCTCTTTGTCCTCCTTGGTGAGAACAAGCGCCTCGACCTCATCACCGACGGAAACGACCTCGCTGGGGTCGACGTCGTGCTTGATGGAGAGTTCGCGGGCGGGGATGACGCCCTCGGTCTTGTAGCCGATGTCGAGGAGCACCTCGTCCCGGTCCACTTTGACGATCGTCCCCTCGACGATGTCGCCATCGTTGAAGTACTTGATCGTTTTGTCTATTGCGGCAAGAAAATCCTCGCTGGAGCCGATGTCGTTGACGGCTACTTGGGGCGAGGTGACGGTGGGACTCGGCATGTGGTGGGTTGCTCCGGACAGGTTGGGTCGTAGGGACAAAATTGGGATTTACCCATTGAGGTTACTCGACTGCGTACACGCTGGCCAAACCCGGGCGGCGCGCCACCTGCGCCACCCTGGCGTTTGAGCGCGACGAAAGTGACGGCAGCACGAATTTCGCGCCAATTCTTTCGACCCGAATTGCCGCGCTAGTGCGCGGCGGCGTCCCACGAGCGCCCGTAACCCACCGATACCTCCAGCGGGACGTCCAGCGGATAGGCGCCGCCCATCTTCTCGCGGGCCAACGCCTCGAGCCGCTCCCGCTCGCCGAACGCGACTTCGAACAGGAGTTCGTCGTGCACCTGGAGCAGCATGCGGGATTTGAGCCCGGCTTCCTGGATCGCCTTGTCCACCTCGATCATCGCGACCTTGATGATGTCGGCGGCGCTGCCCTGGATGGGGGCGTTGAGCGCCGCCCGCTCGGCGGCCTCCCGCACCTGGCGGTTGCTGCTGTCCAGCTCGGGAAGGTAGCGGCGGCGGCCCAGCACCGTCGAGGTGTAGCCGTCCTTGCGCGCCTGGTCCACGACGTTCATCAGGTAGTCGCGCACGCCGCCGAAGCGGGCGAAGTAGGCCTCCATCTGTTCTTTCGCCTCTTCGGTGGAGATCTTCAGCTGCTGCGACAGGCCGTAGGCGCTCAACCCGTAGGCCAGCCCGTACGACATCGCCTTGACCCGGCGGCGCAGGTCGGCGGTGACCTCCTCGATGGGCACGCCGAACGCCCGGGATGCGACGAACGAGTGCAGGTCCTCCCCCGTGTTGAAGGCCTCGATGAGGCCCTCATCCCGGGACAGGTGCGCCATGATCCGCATCTCGATCTGGCTGTAGTCGGCCGTCATCAGCTCGCTGTAGCCGTCGCCGACCACGAACGCGTCGCGGATCCGCCGGCCGGCCTCGGTGCGGATCGGGATGTTCTGCAGGTTCGGTTCGGTCGAGGACAGCCGCCCCGTCGCCGCGATGGTCTGGTTGAACGTGGTGTGGATGCGCCCGTCGGAGGCCACCGAGCCCAGCAGCCCGTCCACGGTGACCTTGAGCCGGGTGACGTCGCGGTGGGTGAGCAGGTGCTGCAGGAACGGGTGGCCGGTCTTGTCGAACAGCGACTGCAGGGCGTCCGCGTCGGTGGTGTAGCCGGTCTTGGTGCGCTTGGTCTTCGGCATCTCCAGCTCGTCGAACAGCACCGTCTGCAATTGCTTCGGCGAGCCCAGGTTGATCTGCTTGCCGATCACCGCGTAGGCCGCCTCGGCCGCGTCGCGGATCTGGTGGGCGAACTCGCTCTGCAGCTCGCCGAGCAGGTCCAGGTCGACTGCGATACCGGTGTGTTCCATCCCGGCCAGCACCCGCTGCACCGGCAGCTCCATGCCGCCCAGCAGCGAGGTGGAGTCGATGCGGGCCAGCTCCTCGTCGAGGGCGTCGGCGAGGTCGAGCACCGCCACGGCCCGCAGGATCAGCGTCTGCACCGCTTGGTCGTCCGTGCCGTCGGAGTCGTCGAGAAGCGAAAGCTGTTGCTGTTCAGAGGTTTCCGCGCGCAATTCGCGCCGTAGATAGCGCAGCGAGAGGTCCTCGAGGGAGAAGCTGCGCTGCCCGGGGCGCACCAGGTAGGCGGCCAGCGCGGTGTCGGAGGTGACGCCGGCCAGCGTCCAGCCCCGCCCGGCGAGGTCGTGCATCGCCAGCTTGGCTTCGTGCAGCGCCTTGGGCGTACCGGGGTCGGCGAGCCAGGACGCCAGCGCCGCCTCGTCGTCGGGTCCCAGCGCCGCGGTGTCGATGTAGCGGCCCTCGCCGTCGGCGGACACGATGGCCAGCGCAGTGGCGTCGGCGTCGTAGGCCAGATGGGTACCGACGACAGCCAGGCCGAAGCGCTTGCCCGCGCTGTGCTCGGCCAGCCAGGCGGCCAGCTCGCCGGGCTGCAGCGCGCCGCCGCGCACGTTGAAACCCTCGTCGACCTCGGGTTCCACGGCGGCCAGGGTGTCGAACAACCGGTCGCGCAACACCCGGAACTCGAGGTCGTCGAAGAGCCGGTGGATGTGGTCGCGATCCCACGGCTGCATGCGCAGCGTGTCCGGGGTCTGCGCCAGCGGCACGTCCTTGACCAGGTCGGTGAGCTCCCGGTTGCGGATCACGCCGGCCAGGTTGGCCCGCAACGCGTCGCCGACCTTTCCGCGCACCCCGTCGACGTTGTCCACCAGGCCTTGCAGCGAGCCGTATTCGGCGATCCATTTCGACGCCGTCTTCTCCCCGACGCCGGGAATGCCGGGCAGGTTGTCGCTGGGATCGCCGCGCAGGGCCGCGAAGTCGGGGTACTGCGTCGGCGTCAGGCCGTACTTCTCGACGACGGCCTCGGGCGTGAACCGGGTGAGCTCGCTGACGCCCTTGCGCGGATACAGGACCGTCACGTCGTCGCTGACCAGCTGCAGGGAGTCCCGGTCCCCGGTGACCACCAGGACGCGGAAGCCGTCCTTCTCGGCCTGGGTGGCCAGTGTCGCGATCAGGTCGTCGGCTTCGAAGCCCGGCTCGGCGAGCACCGTGATGCCCAGCGCGTTCAGCACTTCCTTGGTGATGTCGATCTGGCCGTGAAACTCGTCGGGCGTCGACGACCGGTTCGCCTTGTACTCCGGGTACCGCTCGGAGCGGAAGGTCTGCCGCGACACGTCGAACGCGGCGGCCACGTGCGTCGGCGCCTCGTCGCGCAGCAGGTTGATCAGCATCGCGGTGAAGCCGTACACCGCGTTGGTGGTCAGGCCGCCGCGGGTCTTGAAGTTCTCGGCGGGCAGCGCGTAGAACGCGCGGAACGCCAGCGAATTGCCATCCAGCAGCATCAGCGTCGGCTTGGTCTGCTCCTCGGTCACGGCGGGCACGGCTATCACTCTAGGCACCGGTACCGACGATCCCGGCGCTGCCGCAGAACTGCAACACGTTTCAGTTTTATGTTGGCCCTGGGTAGTCTGGCCGAGTGCCAGAGGTCACCAGCCAAGAACCCGCGATCGACGGATGGTTCGCCACCGATGACGCCGGCAGCCCGCATCTGATCGGCAGCAAGTGCCCCGAGTGCGGCACTTATGTCTTCCCGCCGCGCGAGAACAACTGTCCCAACCCGGGCTGCACCAGCGACACGCTGGAGCCGGTCGCGTTGTCGACTCGGGGAACGCTGTGGAGCTACACCGAAAACCGGTATCCGCCGCCCCCGCCCTACCCCGCCCCGGATCCGTTCGAGCCGTTCGCCATCGCCGCCGTCGAGCTGGCCGAGGAAGGGCTCATCGTGCTGGGCAAGGTGGTGGAGGGCACGCTGGCCGCCGACCTCAAGGTCGGCATGGAGATGGAGCTGACCACCATGCCGCTCTTCACCGACGACGACGGCGTGCAGCGCATCGTGCACGCGTGGAGGATCGCGAAATGAGTACTCCCGAACCGCTGTACATCCTCGGCGCCGGCATGCACCCGTGGGGCAAGTGGGGGCGCGACTTCACCGAATACGGGGTGGTCGCGGCGCGCGCCGCGCTGGCCGAGGCCGGCCTGGACTGGACACAAATCCAGCTGGTCGCCGGCGCGGACACCATCCGCAACGGCTACCCGGGCTTCATCGCCGGGTCGACGTTCGCCCAGAAACTCGGCTGGAACGGCGTGCCGGTCAGCTCGAGCTACGCCGCGTGCGCCAGCGGCTCCCAGGCGCTGCAGAGCGCGCGGGCGCAGATCCTGGCCGGCTTCTGCGACGTCGCGCTGGTGATCGGAGCCGACACCACCCCCAAGGGCGCGTTCGCCCCGGTCGGCGGGGAACGCAAGAACGATCCGGACTGGCAGCGCTTCCACCTGATCGGTGCGATGAACCCGGTGTACTTCGCGCTGCTGGCGCGCCGCCGGATGGACCTGTACGGCGCGACATCCGAGGACTTCGCCCAGGTGAAGGTGAAGAACTCCCGGCACGGCCTGCAGAACCCGAACGCGCGCTACCGCAAGGAGGCCTCGGCCGACGACGTGTTCGCCAGCCCCGTGGTGGCCGACCCGTTGCGACAGCTCGACATCTGCGCCACCTCCGACGGCGCGGCGGCCCTGATCGTCGCCAGCGCCGAGTTCGCCCGCAAGCACGTCGGCTCGCTCGACGGCGTCCCGTCGGTGCGCGCGGTCAGCACCGTCACCCCGCGCTACCCGCAGCACCTGCCCGAATTGCCGGACATCGCAACGGATTCCACGGCCGCCGTGCCGGCGCCGGAGCGGGTGTTCAAGGACCAGATCCTGGATGCGGCGTACGCCGAGGCGGGCATCGGCCCGGAGGACGTCGGCCTGGCCGAGGTCTACGACCTGTCCACCGCGCTGGAGCTCGACTGGTACGAACACCTCGGGCTGTGCCCGAAGGGTGAGGCCGAGGCGCTGCTGCGCAGCGGCGCGACCACCATCGGCGGCAGGGTACCGGTCAACCCGTCCGGCGGGCTGGCCTGCTTCGGCGAGGCCATCCCCGCCCAGGCCATCGCCCAGGTCTGCGAGCTGACCTGGCAGCTGCGCGGTCAGGCCACCGGCCGTCAGGTGGAGAACGCCACGGTCGGCGTCACGGCCAACCAGGGCCTCTTCGGGCACGGCTCGTCGGTGATCGTCGCGCGCTGAGGCCGACGCGTCGAGTCGCCCAGACTGCAAGCCGGCGCGTCGAATCGCGCCCAATCTGAGCGCAGCCGACGCAGCTCACCACATCGAGTGTGCGTTGACCGCGTTCGGTGTGCGCTCAGGGCGAGATTTTCGCGGTCTTATCGCCCTGGACGGACACGCAAAGCCGTCAATGCACACTCAATGCCGCCAGCTCACCCACGACGGCCGAGCGCTACTCGTCCGGAGTGTCCAGGGTCTCCAGGACGACTTCGGCGACCCGCTTCATGGTGGTCCGCCGGTCCATGGCGGCGCGCTGAATCCACTTGAACGCCTCGGGCTCGGTCATGCCCTGCTTGGTCTGCAGCAGGCCCTTGGCGCGTTCGACGAGCTTGCGGGTCTCCAGCCGGTCGGACAGCGTCGCCACCTCGCGCTCCAGCTCGGTGATCTCGCTGAACCGGCTCACCGCCAACTCGATTGCCGGGATCAGGTCGCTGATCGTGAAGGGCTTCACCAGATAGGCCATCGCCCCCGCGTCACGCGCGCGCTCGACCAGGTCGCGCTGGCTGAACGCGGTCAGCACCACGATCGGCGCGATGCGCTTGCTGGCGATCTCCGACGCCGCGTCGATGCCGTCGCGACGCGGCATCTTGACGTCCATGATCACCAGGTCGGGCTGGTGCCGTTCGGCCAACTCGACGGCTTCCTGCCCGTCGCCGGCCTCCCCGACGATCTCGTAACCCTCCTCTCGCAGCATCTCGGCGAGGTCCATCCGGATCAGCGCTTCGTCTTCCGCGATCAGGACCCGGCGCGGCACAGCGGCGTCGGTGTCGGTCGTGGGGCCTGTCATGACGGACATTGTGTCGTGAACGCGTCAGACCAGCGACCTCGGGGGCGGTCAGACGGGCGGCCGCGCCAAATCCTCTATGGTGGGAGGCTGCCTCTAAGGTAGGAGGCCGGACTCGAGCAGAATCAAGCCCTCGTATCCCAACTGGCAGAGGAAACGGACTCAAAACCCGTCCAGTGTGGGTTCGAATCCCACCGAGGGCACCATGGGCGGCTTGCGCGTCCCGGCATCCGGGCGGCCGTGCGGGCCGCCGACGCACCCGGGGTGAGCCGGCGGAAATCGCAAAGTTTGTTCTTGCGGCGAAATGCGTGCCAAAAGTATGAACTCGCGCGGTTCATTAAACTTTGCACTATTCAGAAGCGGCATCGCATTCAACGAACCGCCACGAATACCTCATGAATTCATATTTGTTTCTCGGCGCCCGCGACCGCGCGTGGCGGAACGAACTGGCAATGGCCACCGCCACGCTGCCGCGAGGTCCCGACAATGGACTCACAGCTGCCGTGTTGAGCGAAAGGGCGCACCGGCCCACGGGCGCCGCCGATTCAGTCGTTGAACGATCGGGTGACGCAAACCTGGTCTGATGCAGAGACATTCAGCCCCGTGGCATCGTTGCCGATGGAGTCGCCGGCGACCCGGAGGAGCCAATTCGGCTCGCCACAGCCGACGCCGCAGCCCGCCATGAGCACAGCGGAGGCAGAGAGGATCAACGCAAGAACAAATCTCTTCAGACCCGCCATCCGGCACCCCTTGTTCGAGGCAAACACGTGTCCAACAGCCCTGTCAAACAGATGTCGAATAACCAAACCGAACGTTCCGCAAACCCGATTACAACCCGATAACAAGAACAGTTATCAGACTCGGAACTTACGGGGGCGAAAACGCGGCATTTCATGGAGACAACCGGCGACTGTGCTGCTCAGCGGTTACGCTTTCAACGTGGCGGCTAAGAAGTGCGGGCCCCCACCTGTGTCAGACGGCTCGTCGAGAAGCCCGGACTGCGTAGCCGCGGTGCGGGCGCAAACGCGTGACCGCAATCAGCACTACGCCGCCAGCGCCGCGCGCCGCGCCAGGATCCTCACCATCACCTCGTGGCTCGCCGTGACGGTGAGCGTGAGCTTCGTGGTGGTGCAGATCCTCAGTGGACCGTGGATGTGGCAGGTGAGCTCGATCAACATCCTGGGCGCCATGGTCTTTGCGGTGGTCCCGTGGCTGCAGCGCTTCGGTGAGCTGGTTGCGCCGCTCACCTTTCTGGGCACGGCCTACGTGTCGGTCTTCGCCAGCTGCGTGGCCGTCGGCACCGAGTCGGGGGCTCAGTTGTTCTTTCTGGTGGGCGCCTGCATCGTCGTGCTGTTGCTGGGGATCGAACACATCCTCTTGGCGTCGACGATGGCCGCGGTCGCCGCCGCCCTGATCGTCTCCGTCGAGTTCCTGGTTCCCCGCGACACCGGGCTGCAGCCGGCCTGGGTCCAGTCGACGGGTTTCGTCGTCACCACGATCTCCAGCGTCGTGATGGTGGTTGTCACGGTGTCGTTCGCCCTTCGCGACACCGCGCGCGCCGAGGCCGTGATGGAAGCCCAGTACGAGCGCTCGGAGGCGCTGGTGGCAAACATGTTGCCGGCCAGCATCGCCGAGCGGCTCAAGGAGCCGGACCGCGGCATCATCGCCGACAAGTTCGACATCGCCTCCGTGCTGTTCGCCGACATCGTCGGGTTCACCGAGCGGGCCAGCAGCACGGCGCCCGCCGACCTGGTGCGCTTCCTGGACCGGCTCTACAGCGCCTTCGACGCCCTCGTGGACAAACACGGCCTCGAGAAGATCAAAGTCAGTGGCGACTCTTACATGGTGGTGAGCGGGGTCCCGCGGGCTCGACCGGATCATGCCCAGGCGCTGGCGGACTTCGCGCTCGAGATGGCCAATGTTGCGGCCGGGCTGAAGGATCCGCACGGCAACGCCGTTCCGCTGCGAGTCGGCATGGCGTGCGGGCCGGTGGTCGCCGGTGTCGTGGGTTCGCGGCGCTTCTTCTACGACGTGTGGGGTGACGCGGTCAACGTCGCGTCCCGGATGGAATCCACCGACTCGGTGGGCCGAATTCAGGTGCCCGAGGCCATGTACGAGCGACTCAAAGATGAATTCGTGCTGCAGGAGCGCGGCCACATCGACGTCAAAGGCAAAGGGCTCATGCGCACCTGGTACCTGATCGGTCGCAAGGCGTCCGACGAGGCGACCGATCTGCTGGCCGAGCATCCACATACGGCCCACGTATAGGCCCGAAGTGCCCTATACCAAGGCCGGTGTTTGTGTCAGACTGCGGCCATGCAAACCACACCTGGATCTCTCCCCGCTCCAAGTCTGTTGCCGCATCTGTGGAAATCGACCCTGTTATCGGGAATTCTGTCGCTGGCCCTCGGCGTGCTCGTGCTGGCGTGGCCCGGAATATCCATTGTGGTCGCCGCTGTCGCCTTCGGCGTTTACCTGTTGATCACCGGCGCCGCGCAGGTGTTCTTCGCGTTCAGCCTGCATGTCTCGGCGGGAAGCCGGATCCTGTTGTTCATCAGCGGCGCCGCGTCACTCATCCTGGCGTTGTTGGCGTTTCGCCATTTCGGCCAGGGTTACGCAATCCTGTTGCTGGCCATCTGGATTGGGATCGGATTCATCTTTCGCGGGGTGGGCACGACGATTTCGGCCATTCAGGATCCGCTTTTGCCGGGTCGGGGATGGGCGATCTTCATCGGAGTGATCAGCCTGCTCGCGGGCATCGTCGTCCTCGCGTCGCCGCTGGAATCCATTGTGACGCTGGCGCTCGTGGTCGGAGTCTGGTTCGTGGTTCTCGGCATCTTCGAAATCGTGTCGTCCTTCAGCATCCGGAAGGCCTCCAAGACCCTGACCGGCTGACGCCGCCCACGGTCCCACCCCCCTGACCCTTCTACTACACTGCGTAGTAGCCGCCCATGCGGCTACGTAGTTCTGGGAGTGACAGATGAATGTCGTCGACCTTTCACGGTGGCAGTTCGGTATCACCACCGTCTACCACTTCATCTTCGTGCCGCTCACGATCGGTCTGGCACCCCTGCTCGCCGTCATGCAGACGGTGTGGGTGGCCACCGGCAACACCGCGTGGTATCGCCTCACCAAGTTCTTCGGCAAGTTGTTCTTGATCAACTTCGCCATCGGCGTGGCGACGGGGATCGTCCAGGAATTCCAGTTCGGCATGAACTGGAGTGAGTACTCGCGGTTCGTCGGCGATATCTTCGGCGCGCCGCTGGCCATGGAGGGCTTGTTCGCCTTCTTCTTCGAGTCCACGTTCATCGGGTTGTGGATATTCGGCTGGGATCGGCTGCCGAGGCTGCTCCACCTGGCCTGCATCTGGATCGTCGCGATCGGTGTCAACATGTCCGCGTTCTTCATCATCGTGGCGAACTCGTTCATGCAGCATCCGGTCGGCGCGCACTACAACCCGGTGACGCATCGCGCCGAGCTGGACAGCATCACCGCGCTGCTCGGCAATAACACTGCGCGGTGGGCGTTTACCCACACGGTCGGCGGCGCGTTGCTGACCGCCGGGACGTTCGTCGCGGCCGTCAGCGCGTGGTTTTTGGTCCGCTCCCGCCGAGCGGAGACGGCCACCCCCGCCGCAGAATCGGACGCCCGCACCATGTTTCGCCCGGCCGCCATCCTGGGCTGCTGGGTGGTGCTGCTCGCGGCCGTAGGCCTGTTCTTCACCGGCGACCGCCAGGGCAAGCTGATGTTCGTTCAGCAGCCGATGAAGATGGCGTCGGCGGAGACGCTGTGCGACACCCAAACCGACCCGGACTTCTCCATCCTGACGGTAGGCCGGCACAACAACTGTGACGGTGTCAAAGGTGTCATTCAGGTGCCCTACGTGCTTCCGTTCCTCGCCGAGGGCCGCATCAGCGACGTCACGTTGCAGGGCGTGCGCGACATCCAGCACGACTACGAACAGCGCTTCGGACCGAACGACTACCGGCCCAACCTGTTCGTCACCTACTGGTCGTTCCGCGCGATGATCGGGTTCCTGGCCATTCCGGTCTTGTTCGCGCTCGCGGCGCTGTGGCTCACCCGTGGCGGGCGGGTGCCCGACCAGCGATGGTTCTCCTGGCTGGCGCTGCTGACGATTCCCACGCCGTTCCTCGGGAACATCTCCGGTTGGGTGTTCACCGAAATGGGGCGCCAACCCTGGATCGTCGCGCCGAATCCCACCGGCGACCAACAGGTTCGGTTCACCGTGCACGAGGCCGTCTCGCAGCACGTGCCGGGCATGGTCATCACCTCCCTGGTGACGTTCACGCTCGTGTATGCGGTGCTGGCGGTCATCTGGTTCTGGCTGCTCAAGCGGTACATCGTCGAAGGGCCGCGGGAACACGACGCCGAACCGGCGCCGCCGCCGGCCCCCGGCGAGGAAGAAGTGGCGCCGCTTTCGTTCGCCTACTAGGCCCCGACTCACGAAAAAGGAGCTGACCGATGGGACTGCAGCAGTTGTGGTTCGGCATTATCGGATTGCTGTTCGTCGGTTTCTTCGTCCTGGAAGGCTTCGACTTCGGCGTCGGCATGTTGATGGAACCCCTTGCACGCGTCGGCATCGGTGAGCCCGAACCGATCCGGCGGACGGCGCTGAACACCATCGGCCCCGTCTGGGACGGCAACGAGGTGTGGCTGATCGTGGGCGGCGCGGCCATGTTCGCCGCCTTCCCCGGCTGGTATGCCACCGTGTTCTCCACGCTGTACCTGCCGCTGCTGGCCATCCTGTTGGGGATGATCCTGCGCTCCGTGGCCATCGAGTGGCGCGGCAAGGTCGATGACACGAAGTGGCGGGGCTGGGCCGATTTCGGCCTCGCCGCCGGTTCCTGGCTGCCCGCGGTGTTGTGGGGCGTGGCGTTCGCCATCCTGGTACGCGGGCTGCCGGTGGACGGGGCCGGTCAGGTCCACCTGTCTATCACCGACGTGCTCAACGCCTACACACTGCTGGGCGGCTTGGCCACCGCCGGGCTTTTCCTGTTCTACGGCGCGGTCTTCATCTCTCTGAAGACGTCCGGCGCCATCCGCGACGACGCGCACCGACTGGCGGTGTGGCTGTCGCTTCCGGTGACCGGACTGGTTGCGGCCTTCGGCATCTGGACGCAACTGGCGCACGGCAAGGACTGGACCTGGCTGGTGCTCGGGCTCGCCGTGGTGGCGCAGCTGGCGGCCGTGCTGCTGGTGTGGCGGCGAGTGTCCGACGGCTGGGCGTTCGCGTGCACGGCGATCGTCGTCGGGTCGGTGGTGGTCTTGCTGTTCGGCGCGCTGTACCCGAACCTGGTGCCCTCGACGCTGAACCCGCAGTGGAGCCTCACGATCCACAACGCCTCGTCGACGCCGTACACCCTCAAGGTCATGACGTGGGTGACCGCGTTCATGGCTCCGCTGACGGTCGTGTACCAGGCGTGGACGTACTGGGTGTTCCGGCAACGGATCTCGGCGGATCGGATACCGCCGTCCATCGGCCTGGCGAGGCGTGTGTCCTGAGCGCAACGGACTCGCCGCCCGCATCACGATCAGGGTCGCGGGGCCCCCTGGACCCGCGACTGTGGCGGGCATCGAGCGCGTTGCGCCGCTACCTGGGGGCGACGGTCTGCTGCGGAGTGGTGATCTCCGCCTGCGCGATCGGCTCGGCGATCGTGCTGGCGGGCGTCGTCGCCCGCGCCGTGCGCGATCACTCGTCGCACAGCCTGCGGGCCTGGCTGGGGCCGCTGTCGATCCTGTTGGCGCTGTGGGCCGTTCGCACGCTCGCGCATGGGCTTCAGGCCCGGCTGGGCCAGCGGGGCGCGAACGCGGTCATCGCCGATTTGTCCGGTCAGGTGCTGACCGCGGTGACGGCCCGCCAGCCGGCTGACCTCGCCGCCCAACGCGACGAGGCCGCGGTGGTGGTCACCCGGGGTCTGGACGGCCTGCGGCCCTATTTCACCGGCTACCTTCCCACGTTGCTGCTCGCCGGAATCCTGACTCCGGCGACCGTCGCCGTCATCGCGTTCTACGACCTGAGGTCGACGGTGATCGTGGCCATCACCCTGCCGCTCGTACCGATCTTCATGGTGCTCATCGGCCTGGCGACCGCCGACCGGTCCGCGGCCGCCCTGGCCGCCATGACGACGCTGCAGGGGCGACTGCTCGACCTCATCGCCGGCATCCCCACGCTGCGGGCGCTGGGGCGCGTCCGGGGCCCGGAACGCCGGATCGCCGAACTGGCCGCCGCGCACCGCCGCTCGGCGATGGCGACGCTTCGGATCGCCTTCCTGTCCGCGCTGGTGCTGGAATTGCTCGCGACGCTGGGCGTGGCGCTGATCGCAGTGGGGATCGGATTCCGCCTGGTGTTCGGCGAGATGACGCTGGCGACGGGCCTCACGGTGCTGTTGCTGGCGCCCGACGTCTACTGGCCGCTGCGCCGGATCGGCGTGGAATTCCATGCCGCGCAGGACGGACGGACCGCCGCCGACAAGGCCTTCGCCCTCATCGGCGATCCGGCGCCCCCGAAGCCCCAGGACCAGACGGTCGCCGCCCGGGGCGCGGAGATCCGCCTCGACGGACTCAGCGTCGCCGGCCGCGACGGCCACGCACCCCGCGACCTCACCGCGGTCATCGCACCGGGCGCCGTGACGGTGCTGACCGGACGCAACGGCGCGGGCAAGAGCACGACCCTGCAGGCGATCATCGGGGTCACCGCGCCGTCGTGCGGCCGGGTGACCGTGGGCGGAGTCGACGTCGCCGACCTGGAGCCCGGTGCGTGGTGGCGGCAGCTGTCGTGGCTACCGCAGCGCCCGGCGCTCGTTCCGGGCACAGTCCGGGACAACCTGGTGCTGTTCGGCGAGCTCGATGACCTCGAAACAGCCTGCGTGGCATCCGGTTTCGATACGGTGCTGGGGGATCTGCCAGACGGGCTGGACACCGTGCTCGGCCGCGGCGGCGTCGGCCTGTCACTGGGACAGCGGCAACGGCTCGGCCTGGCCCGCGCACTCGGATCGACGGCGGCCGTGCTGTTGCTCGACGAGCCCACCGCCCACCTGGACACCCGGGCCGAGCAACGCGTGCTGCGGGCGATCGTGGAACGCGCCCGGGCGGGTGCGACCGTCGTGGTCGTCGGGCACCGCGAATCCGTTCTGGCCATCGGTGACCGGGTGGTCGAAGTGGTCGCCGACAGTGGGGCGCGCTATGCCCCGGTCTGATCCGCTGCTGGCGGCCGCGCCCCTGCTGCGGCCGCGACTCCCCCGCATCGCGGCGGCCATCGCGCTGGGCGTGCTGTCACTGGGCAGCGCGCTGGCGCTGGCCGGTGTGTCGGCGTGGCTCATCACCCGGGCCTGGCAGATGCCGCCGGTGCTGGACCTGTCGGTCGCGGCCGTCGCGGTGCGCGCGTTCGCAATCTCGCGGGGGGTGTTGCACTACTGCGAGAGGCTGGTCACCCACGACACCGCGCTGCGCGCGGCCGGCACCGCCCGGGCGGGGATCTACCAACGGCTGGCCGAGGGGCCCGCGGCGGCGGCCGTTCGTCTGCACAGCGGCGAGCTGGTCACCCGTGTGGGTTCCGACGTCGAAGAACTGGCCAACGTGCTGGTGCGTGCCGTGGTCCCGATGGGTGTCGCGGCGGTGCTGGCCATCGCGGCGACCGCGGTGATCGCGGCCATCTCGCTGCCCGCCGCGGCGGTGCTGGCGATCTGCCTGCTGGTCGCGGGCCTCGTCGCACCACGCCTCGCGGGCAAGGCCGCCGCGAGCCAGGAAAGCCTTGCGCGCCAGCATCATTCCCAGCGCGACACCTCGGCGATGATCGCGCTGGAACACGCGCCCGAGCTCCGCGTCGCCGGCCTGCTGCCGCGGGTCATCGTCGAATCGCAGCGCCGCCAACGCGCGTGGGGCGCCGCCCTGGACGCCGCCGCCCGGCCCGCCGCCCTCGCCGAGGCCGCGCCCACCGCGGCCATCGGGGCCAGCGTGCTCGGCGCGGTGGTCGCCGGCATCGGGTTGGCCCCCACGGTCGCGCCCACCACGCTGGCCATCCTGATGTTGTTGCCGCTGTCCGCATTCGAGGCCATGACCCCGCTACCGGCCGCCGCCATCCAGTTGACGCGGTCGCGGATCGCCGCGCGCCGGTTGCTCGACCTGACGGCGAACGACCGCCCGCACCGGCCGGAATCGGCCGTGGCCGCGCCGACACCGAATCCCACCGGCGTGCTGTCCGCCGACATCCGGGCCGGGCACGCCGGGACCGCGCGCTCCAACCGCATCACGCTCGACCTGCCGCCGGGTGCCCGGCTGGCCGTGACCGGGTCCAGCGGGTCCGGCAAGACCACGCTGTTGATGACCCTGGCCGGGCTGCTGCCCCCGCTGGAGGGACGGGTGACCCTCGGCGGCACCGACCTGACCGACTTCCGGGAAGCGGACTTACGCGGCGCGGTCGGCTTTTTCGCCGAGGACGCGCACGTCTTCGCCACCACCGTCCGGGACAACCTGCTGGTCGCCCGCGGCGACTGCGGGGACGCCGAACTGGAGGGCGCGCTGAAGGCGGTCGGGCTCGGCGCCTGGCTCGCCGGTTTGCCCGAGGGCCTGTCGACGGTGTTGACCGGTGGCGCGCAGGCGCTTTCGGGCGGTCAGCGCAGGAGGCTGCTGCTGGCGCGGGCGGTGCTCGCACCCGCCCGGATCGTGTTGCTCGACGAGCCCACCGAACACCTGGACGCGACCGACACCGAATCGATTCTGCGCGACCTGCTGGGGCCCGGTTCGGCGCTGATGGCCGCCGACCGGACCGTGGTGGTGGCCACCCACCATCTGCCCGGCGACATGGACTGCCCCGAACTGCGCGTCGACGCGCTCAGAGATGTCGCCGGCGGGGCATGAATTCCAGCGACAGCAGCACGATCAGCAACGTGGGGATCTGCGTCATCGAAACCAGCGCGTAGCGCCGGGCGTGCAGCGCATGGAACTTGCGCACGTACCGGTACAGCGATTCGAGCGCGATCAACGGGTCGAGGACATGGATTAACCGGTAGAACAGGCGCTGGGTGCGGCCGCGATTCTTCTCGTCGAAGATTTCCGGGAAGGCCGCGAAGGCGAGGGAAAGGCGTTGGGCGCCATTGTCTTTGCCCGCCATGATCATGTCGACGCTGAGCCGCTCGTCGATGCCGTTGGGCGCCCCGCGCCGGCGCCACGGCACGTCGAGGGTGATGTCGCTGCCGCCGCCGGCCGTCGCGTAGCGGTGGAATCCCTGCACCTTGCCCGAGACGTCCCTGGCGACGATCAGCTGGATGCCGGGGAATCGGCCCTCCAGCACCCCGTCGAGGTTCATGTGGAATCCGCGCTCGGTGTGGGCCGCCTTGCTCGACGCCCGCACCACCTCGGTCAGCTCGGCCAGCTGCTCGCGATTGAGTTCCTGCTCCCCGACGATCTCGGTGGTGATGCCGCAGTTGTGCGAGCGCTTGACCGCCTGGCGCAGGTTGCGGAACTTGCGGCCCACCATGTCGAAACCGGTGACGTCGATCACCACGTCGCGCCCGATCGGGACGGCGCGCAGCGACTGCCCGATCACCGCGGGGTCGTTCCACAGGTCGAGCCGCCGTTCGCCGCACCCCACCACCGCGATCCGCCAGCCGTGGGTGTGGCACATGGCGGCGAAGTCGGCGATCAGCTCGGGGAATCGGGTCTCGTCGCCGATCGGGTCACCGCCGACCACGGCGATGCCCATACGCGTCCGGTAGGCCAGCGCGGCGCTGTCGTCCGCGGTGAAGTGGTAGCTCTTGCCGGTCTGCATCGCGAACGGCGCCAGCGGATCGTCCCTGGTGGCCTGGATCAGCTTCCAGGCCCGGGGCAGATCCTCCGGATTCGGCCGCGACGACGTCGGCCACATCAGCACCATGCCGGAGCCGGCGATCACCACGTCGCCGAGCAGGTCGAAGGCCAGCACGTGCAGGCCCAGCCCCGCCAGCACGAAGAAGCCGGCGGCGACGGCGTGCGTCGCCGTCACGGGACGGCCCAGGAAGATGCCGCGCGCGATCCACGTCACCGCGACCAGCACCGTCAGCGACCACGCCAATCGATCGGCGTAGTGCCACGACGGCTGGTGGTGGTGGCGGACCAGGATCTCGCCCAGCCAGCAGGCGGCGCTGAGCAGGGCCAGCGCACCGATGAGCCGGGCCGCCCGCGAATCGACGGAGACCACGACACGTTCGCGCGCGCGGGGCTTAGCTGAAACGTCGACCAAGGGCCCGCTCACAACCACCTCCCGATGCGCTGGCTGGCGGCGCATTGCCGCCTCCGCACCGAATACCCGGCTGCTGAAAATTTACGCGCGGGCCCCGCCCCTGCCGGGCCGGACTCAGCGCGATGTGCTGCGGGTATCCGACCTGTCTATCGGCGGGCGGGCGGAAAGTATTTCAGGACCCCTTCCTGGACCACCGTGGCGAGCACCCGCCCTGAGCGATCGAAGAAGTGACCGGTGCCCAGCCCGCGCGAATCCGCGGCCACGGGTGACGACGTCGAATACAGCACCCAGTCGTCGAAGTTGACCTGCCGGTGAAACCAGATGGAATGGTTGGCGGAGGCGGCGAAGATGCGGTCGAACCCCCACGACAGGCCGTGGGTGGTGATCACCGAGTCCAGCACGGTGGTGTCCGAGGAGTACACCATGGTCGCGGCGTGCAGGACCGGGTCGTCCGGCATGGCGCCGCCGGCCTTCATCCACACCCGATTGTGCGGCAGCCGATCGCCCTTCTCGCGCATCACCCAGGCCGGATCGTTGGTGTAGCGCCATTCGATCGGCTGCAGGGCGTTGACGAAGTGCGGGACGGTCTCCTCGTAGCCGCGGAGCAGCTCGCCGATCGGCGGCTGCGTCTCCGGCTCGCCCACCCGCGGCGGGTCGACGGCGTGTTCGAGGCCGCGGCCGCCGGCCATGTAGGAGACCATCGCCGAGGACAACAGGACGCCGTCCTGCACGGCGTCGACGCGCCGATTGGCGAAGCGCCGCTCGTCGCGCAGCTTGATGACGTGGAACTCGATGTCCTTGGCGGTGTCGCCCCCGTTGACGAAGTGCACCGACAGCGCGCTGGGCGGCAGGTCATCGCGGACCAGCGTGCGGCTGCTCGCGACGAAGGACTGGGCCATGAGCTGGCCACCGAAGGTCCGCATCGGGTTCTTGCTGGGATGAGACCCGACGAAGAGCTCATCGGTGACGCGGTTGAGGTCGAGCGTCGCCAGCAGTTCCTCGAAATCAGAATTCGTGCTGATCGCGGGCTCCTTGGGTGTGGGCGCTAAACGTCGTCCTCCCCGATCCGGTGCACGTGGATCAGGTTGGTCGAACCCACTGTGCCAGGTGGCGCGCCGGCGACGATGACCACCAGGTCACCGCGCTTGTAGCGGCCGAGCTCGAGCAGCGACTGGTCGACCTGGCGGATCATGCCGTCGGTGGACGTCATCATCGGCACAATGAACGTCTCGGTGCCCCAGGTCATGGCGAGCTGGCTGCGCACCTCCGGCCATGCGGTGAAGGCCAGCAGCGGCAGCGGGGTATGCAGGCGCGCCAGCCGCTTGACGGTGTCACCGGACTGGGTGAAGGCGACCAGCGCCTTGGCGTCCAGCCGCTCGCCGATGTCGCGGGCGGCGTACGAGATCACCCCGCGCTTGGTGCGCGGCACGTGCGTCAGCGGGGGGGCGGCGGTGGAATTGTCCTCGACGGCGCAGATGATTCGGGACATGGTCCGGACGGCGGCCAGCGGATACTTCCCCACCGACGTTTCGCCGGACAACATCACCGCGTCGGCCCCGTCGAGCACCGCGTTGGCGACGTCGGAGGCCTCGGCTCGCGTGGGCCGCGAGTTCTCGATCATGGAGTCGAGCATCTGGGTCGCCACGATCACGGGTTTGGCGTTCTCCCGGGCCATCTGGATGGCCCGCTTCTGCACCAGCGGCACCTCCTCGAGCGGCAGCTCGACACCGAGGTCGCCGCGGGCCACCATGATGGCGTCGAAGGCCAGCACGATCGCTTCCAAATTGTCGACGGCCTCCGGCTTTTCCAGCTTGGCGATCACCGGCACCCGCCGCCCGATCCGGTCCATCACCTCGTGCACCAACTCGACGTCGGACGGCGAGCGCACGAACGACAGCGCCACCAGGTCCACACCGAGGTCCAGCGCGAACGTGAGGTCATCGATGTCCTTCTCCGACAAGGCCGGTGCGGACACGTTCATGCCGGGCAGCGAGATGCCCTTGTTGTTGCTGACGGGGCCGCCCTCTTCGACGGTGCAGATGACGTCGCCGCCGTCGATGCGCTCGACGACCAGGCCGACCTTGCCGTCGTCGACCAGCACCCGGTCCCCGACCGTCGCGTCGGCGGCCAGATTCTTGTAGGTGGTCGACACGCGGTCGTGGGTGCCTTCGCAGTCCGCGACGGTGATGCACACGGTTTCGCCGTCGGCCCAGTACGTGGACCCGGTCGCGAAACGCCCCAGCCGGATCTTCGGCCCCTGCAGGTCGGCGAGCACACCGACGGCGCGGCCGGTGGTGTCCGAAGCGGCCCGCACGCGCTCGTAGGCGGCCTTGTGGTCGGAGTAGTCGCCGTGACTGAAGTTCAACCGGGCGACGTCCATTCCGGCCTCGACCAGCGCCAGAATCATCTCATCCGAATTCGTCGCAGGGCCAAGGGTGCAGACGATCTTCCCGCGTCTACTCACGCCGACACAGCATAGTCGCGTGCGAGCAGCCCGGTCCGACCGAACGGTGTTCGCGCGATGGGCCCGTTACCCACTCTGAATCGCCGGAAACAGCGGGAAGCCGGGCAGGTTACGCACGACCGTCCACGCGATGACGGCCAGCGTCATCGCCAGCCAGGCCGGCGTCGACGGCGCCGGCTTGCCCCGGCCGCGGCGGATCAGCAGCCATCCGGCCAGCAGGGGGATGCCGATCAGCAGGAAAAGATTGTCGTTGACGGCGGCGGCCAGGTGGCCGTGCAGCAGGTCGTGCGTCATCCGCAGGCCACCGCAGAACGGGCAGTTCCAGCCGGTGAGCCATTTGAAGGGGCACTGCGGATACACCGAATGCGGGTTGTGCGGGTCGACCAGCCCGACGTAGCCCAGCGCGCCCCCCAGCGCCAGGGCGGTTCCGGCCGCGACGTACCGGTGCTGACGCCGTCCGTGACACTGTTCCACCGCGTGTCCGGCGGATTCGGTTTGCGTCACGTGTTCAGCATGCCAGACCGCGCGGCGTGCGGCCGGCAGTCGTGCCCGCTAACGGTTCCTCCGCAGCCTCCACCGGCCGCGGCTTGGCTTCTCCGGCTCGGCGGCCGAATCGCTTTCGGCCGGCTCGGGCTCGGGCTCAGCTTTTGGCTCGGGCTCGGGCTCGGGCTCGGGCTCGGGCTCGGGCTCGGGCTCGGGCTCGGGGTGATCATCCGCCTCGGCTTTCGGCTCTTCGGGATCTTCGTGCTCCGCCTCTGCGGGTTCCACCTCGTCGGCCGCTTCGGGCTCCGCCTCTGCGGGCTCCGCGGCTTCGCCCTGGGGCTCTTCGGCTTCGGCCTCCTCGACTTCGGCCCGGGACTCTTCGCCTTCGGTTTCCTCGACTTCGGCCGCGGGCTCTTCCGCCGCCTCCGCTTCGACCGTCTCCGGCTCGCCGGCGTCACCGGCCTCGCCCGTTTCCGCCGACTCGGCGGGCTCAGCGCCGTCTCCGCCGGCACCCGCCGCGACCGCCGCAGTCGTCGCCGCGGCCGAGACGACGGGCGGCGACCCGTCCGCCGGCTTTACTGCCGGGGCTTCCCCGGCGACGTGATCGGTGCCCCGCAGGCTCTCGGGCGCCTCGCGTCCCTTCGGCGCCGCCATGATGTACACCACGGCGCCGATGAACACGAAAGTCGATGTGAACGAATTGATCCGGATGCCCGCGATGTGAGTGGCGGTGTCGTCGCGCAGCAGTTCGACACCGAAGCGCCCGATGCAATAGCTGGCCACATACAGCGCGAACAGCCGTCCGTGCCCCAACACGAACCGCCGGTCGGCGTAGATCAGGAAGGCGAAAACCAGGACGTTCCAGATCAATTCGTAGAGGAACGTCGGCTGCACGACGAGTGCGACCTGGCCCGTGGAGACACCGTCCAGAGAGTGGGGATCGATGTATCCCGAGGGGTCTCGGCGGTAGAAGATCTCCAAACCCCACGGCAGCGTGGTTTCCCGGCCGTAGAGCTCCTGGTTGAAATAGTTCCCCAGCCGGCCGATGGCCTGCGCCAGGATGATGCCCGGGGCGACCGCGTCGGCGAAGGCGGGCAGCGGAATGCCGTGACGCCGGCAACCGATCCACCCGCCGACGGCACCGAGGGCCACCGCGCCCCAGATGCCCAGGCCGCCGTCCCAAATCCGCACCGCCGCACCCAAACCGGCACCGCCCGGACCCCAATAGGTCCGCCAGTCGGTGGCCAGGTGATAGAGCCGACCGCCCACCAATCCGAACGGCACGACCCACAGGGCGATGTCGTAGATGACCCCGCGCTGGCCGCCGCGCGCCTCCCAGCGCCGGTCGCCGATCAGCAGGGCAGCGACGATGCCGGTGATGATGAACAACGCGTAGGCGCGAATCGGCAGCGGCCCGAGGTGCCAGACACCCTGGGGCGGGCTCGGGAAATACGTCGGCAACGTCCTCATCGGCCGGACGCCCTCTGCCGAACGCCGGCGGCCAGTTCCCCGGTGAGCGCGCGCAGCGCGGGCAACCCGCCGTCGCCCAGCGCCGACACCAGGGCGGACCCGACGATCACACCGTCGGCGTAGCTGGCGATCTGCGCCGCCTGCTCCCGCGACCGCACGCCCAGGCCGACCCCGACCGGGATGTCCGACACGGCCTTTACCCGTCGCACCAGTTCGGGCGCGGCCTGCGACACCGCGTCCCGCGCACCCGTCACCCCCATCGTGGAAGCAGCGTAGACGAATCCCCGCGATACCTCGACGGTCATCGCCAACCGTTGCGGCGTCGAGGACGGCGCCACCAGAAAAATGCGATCCAACCGATGCTCCTCAGCTGCCGCCAGCCACGGCCCGGCTTCGTCGGGGATGAGGTCCGGTGTGATCAGGCCGTGGCCTCCGGCGGCCGCGAGATCACGCGCGAAGGCGTCCACCCCGTACCGCAATACCGGATTCCAATACGTCATCACCACCGCGCGGCCGCCGGCCGCACTGATCGCCTCGACGGCGGCCAGCGTGTCGCGGACCCGCACTCCCCCGTGCAGCGCGAGCTCGGTGGCGCGTGCGATGGTCGGCCCGTCCATACCGGGATCGGAGTAGGGCACACCGACTTCGATGATGTCGCAACCCGATTCGACCAGGGCCAGCATTCCGTCCACCGAGGCCCGCACGTCGGGGTAACCGGTGGGCAGGTAACCGATCAGCGCGGCGCGATCCTCCTCGCGGCACGCGTCGAAGACCGGCCCGAGCCTGCTGGCTTGCCGCTGTTCCACGCTCATCGTTCGCTGGGCCCCATCAGGCCGAACCATTTCGCGGCCGTCTCGACGTCCTTGTCGCCGCGACCCGACAGGTTCACCACGATGATGGCCCCCGGCCCCAGCTCGAGACCGAGCTTGACCGCGCCGGCGACCGCGTGCGCCGATTCGATCGCCGGGATGATCCCCTCGGTGCGGCACAGCAGCGCGAACGCGTCCATCGCCTCGGCGTCGGTGATCGGCCGGTATTCGGCGCGCCCGGTCTCCTTGAGGTACGCGTGCTCGGGCCCCACCCCCGGGTAATCCAAACCCGCTGAGATGGAATGCGATTCGATGGTCTGGCCGTCCTCGTCCTGCAGCAGGTAAGAGAACGACCCCTGGAAGGCGCCGGGCGAACCGCCCGCGAATGTCGCGGCGTGCCTTCCGGTTTCGACACCGTCTCCGGCCGCCTCGAAGCCGACCAGGCGCACCCCCGCGTCGTCGATGAACGGGTGGAAGATGCCGATGGCGTTGGATCCGCCGCCGACACAGGCCACGACCGCGTCGGGCAACCGGCCCGCCTGGGCCTGGATCTGTACGCGCGCCTCGAGCCCGATGATGCGCTGAAAATCGCGCACCATCGCCGGAAACGGATGCGGCCCCGCGGCGGTGCCGAAGCAGTAATAGGTGCGGTCGGCGTTGGTCACCCAGTCACGAAACGCCTCGTTGATGGCGTCTTTGAGCGTTTTCGAGCCGCTTTCCACGGAGACGACCTCGGCGCCCAGCAGGCGCATCCGCGCCACGTTGAGCGCCTGGCGCGCGGTGTCCACCGCGCCCATGTAGACGACACATTCGAGGCCGAGCAAGGCGCATGCGGTGGCGGTGGCGACGCCGTGCTGGCCGGCGCCCGTCTCGGCGATGACCCGGGTCTTGCCCATCCGCTTGGCCAACAACGCCTGACCGAGCACGTTGTTGATCTTGTGAGAACCGGTGTGGTTCAGGTCTTCTCGCTTGAGGAAGATGCGCGCCGCGCCGGCGTGCTCGGACAGCCGGGTGGCCTCGTACAGCGGGGACGGGCGGCCGGCGTAGTTGGCCTGCAGATCGTCCAGGGTGTCCAGGAAATCGGGGTTGATGCGTTCCTTCTCGTAGGCGGCGGTGACCTCTTCGATCACCGCCATCAACGCCTCCGCGACGTAGCGGCCGCCGTAAACCCCGAAATGGCCTCCCGCATCGGGTTCGTGGCTGGTGGGTTCCGCGACGGCTGCACTCGGACGGGGAAGGTCCGGGCGGGACACGTTGACCATCACCAGCGACTTGACGACTAGCGAGACGGCTTCGGACAGGACGGGTGGGTGCCCGCGGTGACCAGGTCGGCGACCGCCGCGCGCGGGTCACCGCTTTTGACCAGACCCTCGCCCACCAGAACGGCGTCCGCGCCGGCGCCGGCATACGCCAACAGGTCCCCGGTGCCGCGGACACCGGACTCGGCGATCCTGATCACCTTGCTGGGCAGGCCGGGGGCGATGCGCGCAAAGCAATCGCGGTCGACTTCCAGCGTCGCGAGATCGCGTGCGTTGACGCCGATTACGTTGGCGCCCGCCTGCAGCGCGCGGTCGGCCTCCTCCTCGGTGTGCACCTCGACAAGGGCCGTCATGCCCAGCGATTCGGTGCGGTCGAGCATCGACACCAGCGCGGACTGGTCCAGCGCGGCAACGATGAGCAACAACATGTCGGCGCCGTGCGCGCGCGCTTCGTGGATCTGATAGGGCTGCACCACAAAGTCTTTGCGCAACACCGGTATCGAGACGGCGGCCCGGACCGCGTCGAGGTCGTCGAGCGACCCGCGGAACCGTCGCTCCTCGGTCAGCACGCTGATGATCCGGGCTCCGCCACCCTCGTACGCGCGGGCCAGTTTCGCCGGATCGGCAATGGTGGCCAGGGAACCCGCCGAGGGACTGGCGCGCTTGACTTCGGCGATGACCCCGATGCCGGGCTCGCGCAGCGCGGCCATCACGTCAAGCGGTGGAGGCGCGGCCGCAGCGGCGGCCTTGATCTCGGACAAGCTGATGAGGGCTTCGCGCGCGGCGACGTCGGCCCGGACTCCCTCGAGGATGGAGTCAAGCACGGTAGCCGGACTCATGCCTGTTGCTTCCCTTCGCGCTGTCAACCATCGTCACCCCACAGCCAACCTGACGAACCGGAGCCGATTGCGACGACGTGAATGAAGGGTAGCGGCCCCCGGCTCGCGGCCCGTCACCGACCCTCGGTGTCCGAGTCGCGGGCCCGATCGGTCGGGTCGCGACCCTCGTCAAGCGCGTCCCAGATCATCCGCTCCGACATTTCCGGCGTCTCCGGCTGCTCCAGCATCGCGCCATCGGCGTCGTCGCGTAGCGCATTCGAGCGGCGCGTCGCCGGGGCCGCATACTTTTCCGCGCTCAGCCTCGCCGACCCGGAATCGCCGGCCGACCGCAGCAACAGGACGGCCGCGACCAGGGTGCAGGCCGCGGCGGCCACCGCGATGCCCGCGCCGACGTAGCGCCGCTCGCTGCCCACCAGCGTCATCACCGCGACGTGCGCCAGATCGGCACCGCGCACGGCGACGTCGGGGAGCGCCCACAGACTGACGCCCAGGTATCCGACGGCCAGGCTGGCCACTGCCAGCAGCCCCGCCAGCGCCCGCAGTGGCCAGCCGCGCACCGCGATCGCCGCCACGGCCGCCGCCAGCATGAGCACCGCCAACGGCAGCAGCGCCGTCGACCACGACGCGCCGGACAGCGTCACCTCCCGCGGCGGCCCCAGCCCGTCGAACGACCGGATCACCACCCACGGCAGCCGCGACGCCGCCCACAACGCCGCCGCGGACCCCACCAGCAACACCTGGGCCACCCCGACGGCCAACCGGGCCCGCCGGGCGGGCCGGGCCTCAGTCATGGGGGCCGGCCTCCGGGGCGGTCAGCGTCTCGGCGGCGGCGATCGCGCCCAGCACCGCGCGCGCCTTGTTGGACGCCTCGGTGTACTCGTACGGGCCGTTGGAGTCGGCCACCACCCCGCCGCCGGCCTGCACATAGGCGGTGCCGTCGCGCATCAGCGCGGTGCGGATGGCGATCGCGAAGTCGGCGTTGCCGGCGAAGTCGAGATAGCCGACCACGCCGCCGTAGAGGCCGCGCCGCGTCTTCTCCACCTCCTCGATCAGCTCCATGGCCCGCACCTTCGGCGCGCCCGACAGCGTGCCGGCCGGGAAGCAGGCAGTCACCGCGTCTAGCGCCGTCCGGCCCTCGGCGAGCATCCCCGTCACCGTCGACACCAGGTGCATGACGTGGCTGTAGCGCTCGATGTGGCTGTAATCCTCGACCCGCACGGTGCCCGGCGCGCACACCCGGCCGAGGTCGTTGCGGCCCAGGTCGACCAGCATCAGGTGCTCGGCGCGTTCCTTCTCGTCGGCCAGCAGTTCCTTTTCGAGCAGCTGATCCTCTTCCTCGGTCTGTCCGCGCCACCGGGTGCCGGCGATCGGATGCGTCGTCGCCCAGCCGTCGTGAACGGTGACCAGCGCCTCCGGGCTGGAGCCCACGACCGAAAAGTCCGTTCCCCCATGGCCATTGGGGACATGCAGCAGGTACATGTAGGGGCTGGGGTTGGTGACCCGCAGCATGCGGTACACGTCGATGGGGTCGACGTCGGTGTCCACCTCGAACCGCTGCGAGGGCACGACCTGGAAGGCCTCGCCGGCGGCGATCTGGTCGACGAGGTAGTCGACGATCTTCCCGTACTCCTCGACGCTGCGCTGCGCGCGGTACCGGGGTTCGGGGCGGTCGAACGTGGCGACCGTGGACGGCAGCGGCTGGCCGAGCGCCGAGGTCATCACGTCCAGGCGGGCGACCGCGTCGTCGTAGGCCTCGTCGACCCGCTCGTCGGTGCCGTTCCAGTTCACCGCGTTCGCGATCAGCGTGATGGTGCCCTCGTGGTGGTCGACCGCCGCCACGTCGGTGGCCAGCAACAGCAGCATGTCCGGCAGGTGCAGGTCGTCGACGGCAAGTTCGGGCAGGCGTTCCAGGCGCCGCACCATGTCGTAGGCGAACAGGCCGACCATCCCGCCGGACAGCGGCGGCAGCCCCGGCAGGGTCCCGGTGGCCAACAGCTCGAGGGTGGCCCGCAGCGCCAGCAGCGGGTCACCGCCGGTGGGCGCGTCCTGTGGCACGGCGCCCAGCCAGACCGCTTCGCCGTCGCGGACGGTCAACGCCGACGGCGCGCCGGCGCCGATGAACGACCAGCGCGACCAGGATCGGCCGTGCTCGGCGGATTCCAGCAGGAACGTGCCCGGGCGATTGGCGGCGAGCTTGCGGTAGGCCGACAGCGGCGTCTCGCTGTCGGCCAGCACCTTGCGGGTCACCGGAACCACGCGGTGCTCGGCTGCGAGCTGGCGGAAGGCCTCTCGTGAGGTCGTCGCGGCGAGGTGGGCGTGCACCGGACCATCCTCGCAGACGTGGGCCCGGGCGCCCGCGGGCGTGACGGGGCTGCGCTGGTGGGCCCGGGAGTCGCCGTGGCGTTACGCTCGCGGCATGAAACCCGGAGACACCGTCGCGGACTTCGAACTTCCCGATCAGGCGGGGACGCCACGCAAGCTCAGCGACCTGCTCGCCGGCGGACCCGTCGTGCTGTTCTTCTACCCCGCTGCGATGACGCCGGGCTGCACCAAGGAGGCCTGCCACTTCCGGGACCTGGCCGCCGAATTCGCCGCCGTGGGGACCACCCGGGTCGGCATCAGCGTCGATCCCGTGCACAAACAGGCCAAGTTCGCCGACATGCAGAAGTTCGACTATCCGCTGCTGTCCGACCCCGACGGCACCGTCGCCGCGCAGTTCGGGGTCAAGCGCGGCCTGCTCGGCAAGCTGATGCCGGTCAAGCGCACCACCTTCGTCATCGACACCGATCGCAGGGTGCTCGACGTCATCTCCAGCGAGTTCAACATGGACAGCCACGCCGACAAGGCGCTTCAGACGCTGCGCGCCCACTGAGCGTCAGGGGCTGATGGCCAGGAACACGTACGCGGCCAACAGCACCAGGTGCACCTCGCCCTGCAGCCGGGTCGCCCGCCCCGGGACGACCGTCAGCATGCTGATGACCACCGTCAGCGCCAGTAGCACCAGCTGGATGGCGCCCAGGCCGAGCACCAGCGGCCCCTTCAGCCAGATCGACGCCAGCGCGATCGCCGGGATGGTCAGCCCGATGCTGGCCATCGCCGAGCCGTAGGCCAGGTTCAGGCTGATCTGGATGCGGCCCTGGCGCGCGGCGCGCACCGCGGCCAGGGTTTCCGGCAGCAGGACCAGGGCGGCGATCACGACGCCGACGAAGGACTGCGGGAATCCCGCCGCCGTCACCGCGCTCTCGACGGCCGGCGACTCCTCCTCGGCCAGCCCCACCACCGCGCCCAGGGCGACCAGCAGCAGCGCCAGGCTGCCCAGCGCCGCGCCGCGGCTCGGCGGGTCCGCGTGGCTCTCGTCCTCGAACAGCCGCTTCTGCCCCCGCTGTGCGACCGGCAGGAAGAAGTCGCGGTGCCGCACCGTCTGGGTGAAGACGAAGACCAGGTAGAGCAGGAGTGAGGCGACCGCCGCGAAGGCGAGCTGCCCGGGCGAGAATTCCTTGCCCAGGCCGCTGGTCGTGAACGCCGGCAGCACCAGGCTCAGCGTCGCCAGGGTGGTGAGGGTGGCCAGCGCGGCGCCGCTGCCCTCGGCGTTGAACAGCGTGACGCCATAACGCCGGGAACCCATCAGCAGCGACAGACCCGCGATGCCGTTGGTGGTGATCATCACCGCGGCGAACACCGTGTCCCTGGCCAGCGTCGCGGCCTCGTTGCCCCCGGACGCCATCAGCTCGACGATGAGGGCCACCTCGATCACGGTCACCGCGGCCGCGAGCACCAGCGACCCGAACGGCTCGCCGACCCGGGCCGCGACCACCTCCGCGTGATGCACCGCGGCCAGCACTGCCCCGATGAGAAACGCCGCCGCCAGCACGGCGAGTGCCGGACTGAGCCGCTCGCCCCAGATCACGGCCAGCACGCCGACGGCAAGCAGCGGTACGACCGCGGTCCACGACATCCGTCTCAACATCGATCGCCATTCTCATCGACGGCACCCGATCGGGCGACTTCGGAGTTGTTTGAACCGAAAGTCCCCGGGCGCTGGGACAAAAGCCCCTAACGCTCACCCGGCGACTTTCATACTGTCGCAACATTCGCCTCAGGTTTACACGGGCTGATCCGGAGGGAAGTCAAACAGGCATATCCGAACGCTGGTCTTTAGCTAGCCGGATCGAAGGGGGACACGGTGTTAGCTACCCGGACCACCGCACAAAGCGGCGCCAATAGCTCCATTCGCAACCATCTGCGCAGTGTGCAGGACGAGGATCGCAACGACTGGGTTTCAAAAGCCCTGTGTCGAACCGGCGACCCGGACGGATTGTTCGTGCGCGGCGCCGCCCAGCGAAAGGCCGCGGCGATCTGCCGGCACTGCCCGGTGATCCTCGAGTGCGGGGCAGATGCGCTCGACAACCGGGTCGAGTGGGGCGTCTGGGGCGGGATGACGGAACGCCAGCGCCGTGCCCTGCTCAGACGGCACTCCGAGGTGGCGTCGTGGGTCGACTTCTTGGCCGCCGCCCAGGGTCAGCGTCGCATCGGGAGTTAGTGCCGCCCGAGCGGATCGCCACACACCACGGCCCCGCTAACCCTCGGGTTGTAGCAGCACGTCGGCGTCGAAGCAGCTGTGGTCACCGGTGTGACAGGCTCCGCCCACCTGGTCGACCGTGAGCAGCACGGCATCCCCGTCGCAGTCCAGCCGCACCGAGTGCACATATTGGGTGTGGCCGGACGTCGCGCCCTTGACCCACTGCTGGCCACGGGAACGCGAAAAGTACGTCGCCTCACGGGTTTCCAGCGTGCGGGCCAGCGCCGCGTCGTCCATCCAGGCCACCATCAGCACGTCGCCGGTGCCGCGTTCCTGCACGATCGCGGTGAACAGGCCGTCGGCGTTGCGCTTGAGCCGCGCGGCGATCTGCGGGTCCAGCGTCATCGCACCGTGATCCCTTCGGCGGCCATCGCCGCCTTCACCTGGCCGATGGTCAGCTCCCGGAAGTGAAAGACGCTGGCCGCCAACACCGCATCGGCGCCGGCGGCGACCGCGGGCGCGAAGTGTTCGGCCGCGCCGGCACCACCGCTGGCGATCACCGGCACCGTGACCGCCGAGCGCACCGCCTGCAGCATCGCCAGGTCGAATCCGGCCTTGGTGCCGTCGGCGTCCATCGAATTCAGCAGGATCTCCCCCACTCCCAGATCGGCTCCGCGGGAGGCCCATTCGACCGCGTCGATCCCCGTGCCACGGCGCCCGCCGTGCGTGGTGACCTCCCAGCCCGACGGCGTCGGCACCGAATCCGGGGGCACGGTGCGGGCGTCCACCGACAGCACGATGCATTGCGAGCCGAACTGCCTCGCCATTTCCTCCAGCAGGTCGGGCCTGGCGATCGCGGCGGTGTTGATCGACACTTTGTCGGCCCCCGCGCGCAGCAAGACGTCGACGTCGGCCACCGTGCGCACCCCGCCACCGACGGTCAGCGGGATGAACACCTGCTCGGCCGTGCGGCGCACCACGTCGAGCATGGTGGCCCGCCCCGACGACGAGGCGGTGACGTCGAGGAAGGTGAGCTCGTCGGCGCCCTCGGCGTCGTAGGCCGCCGCGAGCTCGACGGGATCGCCCGCGTCGCGCAGGTTTTCGAAGTTGACGCCCTTCACCACCCGCCCGGCGTCGACGTCCAGGCAGGGAATCACCCGCACCGCAAGGCCGCTGTCGGGGGGCATCTCAGAAGTCCTCCGGTCGGCCCGTACCGCGCAGGACCTCGAGGATCTCGGCGTGCGCGCGTGGTCCCGCGGCCAGCGCGGAGTCCGAGGCGGGGGTCCAGGGTTCACCGCGGACGTCGGTGACCACCCCGCCCGCGGCGCGGACCAGCGCCACGCCGGCGGCGTGGTCCCACACGTGGCCACCGAAACTGATGGAGCCGCCGAGGACCCCGTCGGCGACGTAGGCGAGGTCGAGTCCGGTCGAGCCGTGCATCCGCAACCGCGACGAGACACGGCTGAGGTTCTCCAGCACCGCGATGCGGTAGCGCCCCGGGAACCGGCCCCGCGCGTCGGCGCTGAACGAGCCGGCACCGATCAGGGCGTCGGCCAGGTCGACGGGCGCCAGCGGGGGCTGGGCGACACCGTTTTTCATCAACGGCCCACCCACCACCGCGGTGTAGCGCTGGTCGACGAAGGGCAGCCAGGTCAGGCCGGCGACCGGGTCGCCGCGGTGCAGCAGGCCCAGCAGGATGCCCGCCATCGGTGAGCCGGCCGCGTAGTTGAACGTGCCGTCGACGGGGTCGAGCACCCACACCCATTCGGAGTCGACGTCGGTGCCGCCGAATTCCTCGCCGTGCACGCCGATTCCGGTTGCCTCGGTCAGCGCGTCGACCACCTGCCGCTCGATCGCGAGGTCCACGTCGGTGGCGAAGTCGTTGCCCTTCTTCTGGACCGCCGAGTCGGCGCGGTGGCCGGCAAGGAACGACTCGGTGGCGTCGTCGAGGATCGCCGACGCCTGCTGAACCAACGCGTCCAGGTCCATCGCCGCCCTACCCCGCGACCGCGGCCAGCGCCTGCGGCAGCGTGAACCGCCCGGCGTAGAGCGCTTTCCCGACGATGGCGCCCTCGACGCCCCGGTCGGTCAGGGTGGCGATCGCGCGCAGGTCATCCAGGCTCGACACGCCGCCGGAGGCGATCACCGGGGCATCGGTCCGGTCGGCGACGGCGGCCAGCAGGTCGAGGTTGGGGCCGCCCAGCGTGCCGTCCTTGGTGACATCGGTGACGACGAAACGCGAACACCCTTCGCGGTCAAGGCGTTCCAGCACCTCCCACAGGTCACCGCCGTCGGTTTCCCAACCGCGGCCCCGCAACCGGTGCTGCCCATCGACGATCTGGACGTCCAGCCCGACCGCGACCTTCTCGCCGTGCTCGCTGATCGCGCGCGCACACCACTGCGGGTTCTCCAACGCCGCCGTGC
This sequence comes from Mycobacterium europaeum, assembly GCF_002102155.1. Taxonomy (GTDB): domain Bacteria; phylum Actinomycetota; class Actinomycetes; order Mycobacteriales; family Mycobacteriaceae; genus Mycobacterium; species Mycobacterium europaeum. The sequence continues at coordinate 81,096 of NZ_LQOU01000002.1, read as the reverse complement.
CCAGGTTGACCCGGGCGCAGCCGGTGGCCAGCGCCGCGGCCAGGGACTCGTCGTCACGGATGCCGCCGGACAGCTCCACCCGGACGTCGAGCTTGCCGACCACCTCGGCGAGCAGTTCGCGGTTGGAGCCGCGCCCGAACGCCGCATCCAGGTCCACCAGGTGGATCCATTCCGCGCCGTCGCGCTGCCAGCCCAGCGCCGCGTCCAGCGCCGAGCCGTATTCGGTTTCGCTGCCCGCCTTGCCCTGGACCAGCCGCACCGCACGGCCGTCGACCACGTCGACCGCGGGCAACAAGATCAACACATTTCCTCCTTCGCGCCGAGACTGCAACTGACGACGCACCCTCTCGACGTTCGCGTAGCGGAATACAGTTTCGCGGAGGTGATCACAGTGCCTCGATCCAATTGCGCAGCACCGCCGCACCGGCGTCCCCGCTCTTTTCGGGGTGGAACTGGGTGGCCGACAACGGCCCCTGCTCGACCGCGGCCAGAAACGGCACCCCGTGAGTGGCCCAGGTGAGCACGGCCTCGGGCGGGCCCTCCCATCGCTGTGCGGCGTAGGAGTGCACGAAGTAGAACCGGGTGCCGGCGTCCAGTCCCTTGAACAGGGTGCTGCCGGCCCCGGCGTCGACGACGTTCCAGCCCATGTGCGGGATCACCGGGGCTTCCAGGCGGGTGACCTCTCCCGGCCACTGGCCGCAACCCGTTGTCTGCACACCGAATTCGACGCCGCTGGCGAACAGGATCTGCATGCCGACGCAGACGCCGAGCACCGGGCGGCCGGCGGCGACCCGATCGGCGATGATGCGGTCTCCGTGGACTCTGCGCAGGCCCGTCATGCAGGCCTCGAAGGCCCCGACCCCGGGCACCACGAGCCCGTCGGCGGCGGCCGCGGCGCCGGCGTCGGCGGTCACCTCCACCGACGCGCCTGCCCGCTGCAGGGCGCGCTGGGCCGACCGCAGATTGCCCGAGCCGTAATCCAGGATGACGACGGATGGTGTTGTCACAGAACACCTTTGGTGGACGGCACGTCGGTCACCCGGGGGTCGGGCTCGACGGCCTGACGCAACGCGCGGGCCACCGCCTTGTACTGCGCTTCGGTGATGTGGTGCGGGTCGCGCCCGTAGAGCACGCGCACGTGCAGCGCGATGCGGGCGTTCATGGCCAGCGACTCGAACACGTGCCGGTTGATGACGGTGTGATACGGCACGGAGCTGCCGGCGATGGTGGTGTGCTGCAGGTGATCCGGCTCTCCGGTGTGCACGCAGTAGGGCCGGCCGGACACGTCGACGACGGCGTGGGCCAGCGTCTCGTCCATCGGGATGTACGCGTCGCCGAACCGGCGGATGCCCCGCTTGTCGCCGAGGGCCTGCCCGAGCGCCTGCCCCAGCGCGATCGCGGTGTCCTCGATGGTGTGGTGACCCTCGATCTCGACGTCGCCCGTGGTGCGCACGGTCAGGTCGAAACTCGCGTGGCTGCCCAGCGCGGTCAGCATGTGGTCGTAGAACGGCACACCGGTGTCGACGTGGACCTGGCCGGTGCCGTCGAGATCCAGTTCGATGACGATGTCGGATTCCTTGGTGCGGCGCTCGATACGCGCACGCCGGGTCGCACTGGTGGTCACGGGGCTCCTACTGGGGTGGCTGGGGCCAGTTCGGTGGCGGCGATCTGGGCGCTGGCCCGCAAGAACGCGTCGTTCTCCTCGGCCAGGCCCGTCGTCGCGCGCAGGTAGCCGGGAATCCCGACGTCGCGGATCAGGACGCCGGCGTCCAGGTAGCGCTGCCAGGCGGCCGGAGCGTCGGCGAACCGCCCGAACAGCACGAAGTTCGCGTCGCTCGGGATCACCCGGAAACCCATGGCGCTCAACGCTTTCGTGACACGTTCGCGTTCGGAGATCAGTGCGGCGACGCTGCTCAGGGTGTCGTCGGCGTGCCGCAGCGCGGCCCGGGCCGCTGCCTGGGTGACCGACGACAGGTGGTAGGGCAGCCGCACCAGCAGCATCGCGTCGATCACCGCGGGCGTGGCGATCAGGTAGCCGAGCCGCCCCCCGGCGAACGCGAACGCCTTGCTCATCGTGCGGGTGACGATGAGCTTGGTCGGATACTCGCGCACCAGCCCCACGGCGCTGGGCTCGGAGGAGAACTCGCCGTAGGCCTCGTCGACGATCAGGATGCCCGGGGCCGCGTCGAGCAGGCGCCGCAGGGCCGGCAGCGAAACACTCTGCCCGGACGGGTTGTTCGGGCTGGCGATGAAGACCACGTCGGGCCGGTGCTCGGTGATCTCGGCGACCGCCGCGTCGACGTCGAGGCTGAAATCGTCGGCGCGGACGCCCTCCAGCCATTCCGTGCGCGTGGCGTCGGAGATGATCGGGTGCATCGAGTAGGACGGGGCGAACCCGATGGCGGTGCGCCCGGGCCCGCCGAACGCCTGCAGCAGCTGTTGCAGGATCTCGTTGGAACCGTTTGCCGCCCAGAGGTTTTCCACGCCGAGCCGCACGCCGGTCTGCGCGGTGAGGTAATCGGCCAGGTCGCGACGCAGGTCGACCGCATCCCGGTCGGGGTAGCGGTGCAGTTCGGCGGCGGCCTCGGCCACCGACCGCACGACGTCGTCCACCAGCGCCCGGCTGGGCGGGTGCGGGTTCTCGTTGGTGTTCAGCCGCACTGGGACCGCCAATTGCGGTGCGCCGTAGGGCGATTTGCCGCGCAGGTCGTCGCGCAAGGGCAGGTCGTCCAGCGTGGGGTTCTCCGGCCCGGTCATCGCTCGAACCTCCGCCGGATCGCCTCGCCGTGCGCCGGCAGGTCTTCGGCCTTGGCCAGCGTGACGACGTGCCCCGAGACGTCCTTGAGGGCGGCCTCGGTGTAGTCGACCACGTGGATGCCGCGCAGGAAGGTTTGCACCGACAGGCCGCTGGAATGCCGGGCCGAGCCCGCGGTCGGCAGGACGTGGTTGGATCCGGCGCAGTAGTCGCCGAGGCTGACCGGCGAGTACGGCCCGACGAAAACGGCACCGGCCGAACGGATTCGCCCGGCGACCTCGGCCGCGTCGGCGGTCTGGATCTCCAGGTGCTCGGCGGCGTAGGCGTTGACCACCTTGATGCCGGCGTCGAGGTCGTCGACCAGGATGATCGCGGACTGGCGGCCCGCGAGCGCGGTGGCCACCCGCTCGCGGTGCACCGTCGTGCGCAGCTGGGCGGCCACCTCCGCGTCGGCGGCGTCGGCCAGCGCCGCGCTCGGGGTGACCAGCACGCTGCCCGCCATCTCGTCGTGTTCGGCCTGGCTGATCAGGTCGGCGGCGACGTGCGCCGGGTCGGCCGTGTGGTCGGCCAGGATGGCGATCTCGGTCGGCCCGGCCTCGGCGTCGATGCCCACGCGCGAGCGGCACAGCCGCTTGGCGGCGGTGACGTAGATGTTGCCCGGGCCGGTGATCAGGTCGACCGCCGCCAGCTCGGAGCCGTCCGTGTCGGCGCCGCCGTAGGCCAGCAGCGCCACCGCCTGCGCGCCGCCGACGGCCCACACCTCGTCCACCCCGAGCAGCCGGGCGGCGGCCAGGATCGTCGGATGCGGCAGGCCGTCAAAGCGGGCCTGCGGCGGGCTGGCCACCACCAGCGAGTCGACACCCGCGACCTGCGCCGGCACCACGTTCATCACCACGCTCGACGGGTAGACGGCGTTGCCGCCGGGCACGTACAGGCCCACCCGCTCGACGGGGACCCACCGCTCGGTCACCGTCGCGCCGGGCCCCAACGTGGTGGTGACGTCGGTGCGACGCTGGTCGGCGTGCACCGCGCGGGCGCGTTCGATCATCACCCGCAGGGCGTCGACGACGTCGGGATCCAGGCCGGCCAGCGCCGACTCCAGCGCCGCCGCGGGCACCCGCACCGCCGCCGGCCGCACCCCGTCGAACGACTCGCCGTACTGCAGCGCCGCCTCGGCGCCGCGCTCGGCGACGGCCTCCACGATCGGACGCACCTTGGGCAACACGCTCTCCACGTCGGCGCCGCCGCGCGGCAGCGCCGTCCGCAACCGGGCAGCCGTCAGCGCCGCGCCCCGCAGGTCGATGCGGGCCATCACGGGTGCTGAAGTGGTACTCATCGCCTCCATTGTCCCAGAGCAACTCAAGTTGATATTCGACCGGTACAGTGCCCTTGAATGGCCGGGTACGACCCATCCGACTCAGGGAGCCGTCATGTCCGCGAAGGATCACCCCAACAACGCACCGGGCGTGCCGATGGTGTTCCCGCCCTGGTTCGAGCGCTTCCAGATCAAGTATTTCAACCCGGCGGTCAAGCCGATCGCCCGCTTTCTGCCCGGCACCGCCACCATCAAGCACCGCGGCCGCACCTCGGGCAAGCCGTACGAGACCATCATCACCCCCTACCGCAAGGACAACGTGCTGGCGATCGCGCTGGCCCACGGCAAGACGAACTGGGTCAAGAACGTGCTGGCGGCCGGCGGGGCCGACGTGCAGTACAGCCGCAACCGCGTGGTGCACATCACCAACCCGCGGATCCTGCCGGCCGGCTCGGACGGCCCCGACGCCGAGCGCCTGCCGCGGATGGCCCGGATGCAGCTGCGGCGGGTCGGCGTGTTCGTCGGCGACATCGCCTGAGGCCTCGGCGCCGCCGCTTTTGGTGTGCGTTGACGGCTTTCGGTGTGCGCTGACGGCGGGATTTCAGCGAATTTCCGCCCTGGGTGCACACTCGACGCCCTGGGCGCCCACTGCTGCGCTCGTCTGAGGCCTTACATGTCCAGGCCGACGTCGAGCGCGCGCACCGAGTGCGTCAGCGCGCCGACGGCCAGGTAGTCCACCCCGGTGGCCGCGTACGTGGCGGCGTTCTCCAGGCTGAGCCCGCCGGAAGACTCCAGCAGGACGGCGGGTGCGCGCGTGTCCCGGCGCTGCACGGCCATCTGCGTCTGCCACACCGGGAAGTTGTCCAGCAGGACCAGTTCCGGCTTTTCGGCCAGCACCTCGTCCAGCTGCTCGAGGGAGTCCACCTCCACCTCGCACGGCAGATCCGGCGCCGCGTCACGCACCGCCCGCAACGCGTCGACCACCGATCCCGCGGCCACCACGTGGTTGTCCTTGATCAGCGCCGCGTCGCCCAGGCCCATCCGGTGGTTGACGCCCCCGCCGACCCGCACCGCGTACTTCTGCAGCGCACGCAGCCCGGGCAGGGTTTTGCGGGTGTCGCGGACCTTGGCCTTGGTGCCGTGCACGGCGTCGACCCAGGCCGCCGTCGTGGTGGCGATGCCCGACAGGTGACAGACCAGGTTGAGCATGGTCCGCTCGGCGGTCAGCAGGCCGCGGGTGTCCGCGCGCACGGTCAGCACCGGCTCGCCGGGCTGCAGCCGGGCGCCGTCCTCGACGCGGTGCACCACCTCGTAGCCGCCGGCCAGGACGGCGTCGAGGACCAGCAGCGCAACCTCGACGCCGGCGATCACGCCGGCGTCGCGGGGCACCATCGACGCGGTGGCCACCGCGCCGGCGGGCACCGTCGCGAGGGTGGTGACGTCGGGCCCGTAGCGCAGGTCCTCGTCCAGAGCCCGCCGGATGGTGTCCTGAGCGGCGCTTCGTTCGTCGGGCAGCATCATCAGCCCACCGCCGCCAGCGCCTCCGCCAGCACCGAGTTCCGGTCGTCGGCCAGCCGCAGCACGCTGCTGCGCGCCTGGTCCGGCGCGGGCTCGGGGTGTTCCGCGCGGTGGTGGCAGCCCCGGCTCTCGCCGCGGGCCAGTGCCGCGGCGGTCACGGCGCGGGCGGCCACGGCCAGCGCGACGTCTTCGAAGTCGCGACGCCCGGCGATGGCCCGTACCGGCGCCGCCGACAGCGTCTCGGACAACCGGTTCAGCCCGGCGGCGTCGCGCACCACCGAGGCGTCGCGGCTCATCGCGGCCTGCAGTTCGCCGCGGTCCGGGGCGGTGTGGGCGGACGGCTCGCACTCCGCGGCGCGGACGCGCCCCGCCGCCAGCGCGTGCGCGGCCGCGGCCTTCCCCGCCCGTCCGCCGACGACCAGGCCCTCCAGCAAGCTGTTGGACGCCAGTCGGTTGGCGCCGTGCATTCCGGTGCGCGCCACCTCGCCGGCGGCGAACAGCCCCGGCAGTTCCGTCTGCCCGTACACGTCGGTGACGACGCCGCCGCAGCTGTAGTGCGCCCCCGGCACGACCGGGATGGGTTGGCGGACGGGGTCGATGCCGGCGGCCCGGCACGCGGCGGTCACCGTCGGGAACCGGTTGGCGAAACCCTCGATGCCGCGCGCGTCGAGGAAGACGCACGGGTCGCCGGTGGCCTTCAGCCGCGTGTCGATGGCCGCGGCGACCACATCGCGCGGCGCCAGGTCGCCCATCGGGTGCACGCCGGCGGTGACCGAATTGCCTTGTCGGTCAAGCAGTATCGCGCCCTCACCGCGGATGGCCTCGGTGATCAGCGGACGCCGGCCGCCGCCGCCACCGAAGAGCATCGTGGGGTGGAACTGGATGAACTCGAGGTCGCTGACCGCGACACCGGCCCACAGCGCCAGCGCGATGCCGTCGCCCGTGGAGCCGGCGGGATTGGTGGTCGCGCCGTAGAGGTGCCCGAGGCCGCCGGAGGCCAGGATGACCGCCGGCGCGCTGATGATTCCGTACCCGTCCGCATTGCCGACGGACACGCCGGTCACGGCCGTGCCGTCGTGCAGCACGCGCAGCGCGACGTGGCCGGTCCGGATGTCCAGCAGCCGGGCGGCGTGGTCGAGCGCGCGCTGCACCTCGGCACCGGTGGCGTCACCGCCGGCATGTACGATCCGCCGCCGCGAGTGCCCGCCTTCGCGCGTCACGTCCCAGCGGCCCGGGGCCGCCTCGTCGAATCGCGCTCCGGCACCGACCAATTCGGACACCGCCCGGTAGCCGTCGGCAACGATCGAGGCCACCGCGTCGGGATCGCAGAGGCCGGCGCCCGCGGCCACGGTGTCGGCGACGTGAGCCTCGACGGAGTCGTCGTTGTCGGGCAGGACCACCGCGATGCCGCCCTGGGCGTAGTGGGTGGCCGTCGCCCCGCGCGCCTGGTCGGCCTTGCTCAGCACGACGACGCGGCGGCCCGCGCGGTGGGCGGCCAGCGCGGCGGCCAATCCCCCGACGCCGGTACCGATGACGACGACGTCGGCGCTGTCCGTCCAGGCCGGGCGGGCGATCATTCGCCGCCGCCCGGCTGACCGATCTCGATCATTCGCTGCACGCTGCGACGGCCCGCCGCCGCGACCTCGGGGTCGACGTCGACTTCGTCGGCCCCGTCCACCAGGCAGCGCAACAGGGCCGCGGGCGTGATCATCTTCATGTACTTGCAGGACGCCCGGTCGTTGACCGCGCGGAAATCGACCTCCGGGGCCGCCCGGCGCAGCTGATGCAGCATGCCGACCTCGGTGGCCACCAGCACTTTGCGGGCCCGGGTCTCATGCGCGGCGTCGAGCATGCCGCCGGTGGACAGGATCTTCACCCGATCCGCCGGGACGGCGCCCTCCCCGGCGAGGTACAACGCCGAAGTGGCGCAACCGCATTCGGGATGCACGTAGAGGTCGGCGTCGGGGTTCGCCCTGGCCTGCTCGGACAGCTCGTCGCCGTTGATCCCGGCGTGGACGTGGCATTCACCGGCCCACACATGCATGTTCGCGCGGCCGGTCACCCGGCGCACGTGGGCCCCGAGGAACTGGTCCGGGCAGAACAACACCTCGCGGTCGGGGTCGATCGAGTTCACCACGTCGACCGCGTTGGACGACGTGCAGCAGATGTCGGTCAGGGCCTTCACCGCGGCGGTGGTGTTGACGTAGGAGACGACGACCGCGCCGGGGTGCTCGTCCTTCCAGGCGCGCAGGTCGTCGGCGGTGATCGAGTCGGCCAGCGAGCAGCCGGCCCGCTGATCCGGGATGAGGACCGTCTTGTCGGGGCTGAGGATCTTGGCGGTCTCGGCCATGAAGTGCACCCCGCAGAACACGATGGTGTCCTCGGGCGCCTCGGCGGCGATCCGCGACAGGGCCAGCGAATCACCCACATGGTCGGCGACGTCCTGGATCGCGGGCAGCTGGTAGTTGTGCGCGAGGACGGTGGCGCCGCGCAGCTTGGCCAGCCGGCGAATCTCGGCGGCCCACTGCTCGTCGCCGTCCACGCCGCCGTAGCCGGTGGGCGAATTCGTGATGTCGGCCATCATGTCTTCGGCGAGCGTGTCCATGCGATTCACAACCGTCACGGCGGCTCCTTTCAGCCCAGGAGGTTTTCGACTTATAATCGAAAACATGGCCCATACTAGCACCGAACACGAGGTGCTTGCGGTGGTGTTTCAGGTTCGCCAGGTAACGGGCGGCCCGCGAATACAGAAACCGCAGCTTAACGTGCTGTTATGGCAGCGCGCCAAAGATCCGCAGCGCGGCGCCTGGTCGCTGCCGGGCGGACGGCTGCGCAACGACGAGGACATGATCAGCTCGGTCCGCCGACAGCTGGCCGAGAAGGTGGACCTCAAGGAGCTGGCGCACCTCGAGCAGCTGGCGGTGTTCTCCGAGCCGAACCGGGTGCCGGGCGCCCGGGTGATCGCCTCGACGTTCCTCGGCCTGGTGCCCTCCCCCGCCACCCCCGAGCTGCCGCCGGACACCCGGTGGCACCCGGTGAGCTGCCTGCCGGAGATGGCCTTCGACCACGGTCCGATGGTGACCCACGCCCACGCCCGCCTGGTCGCCAAGTTGTCCTACACCAACCTCGGATTTGCCTTGGCGCCAAAGGAATTCGCGCTCTCTACGTTGCGCGACATCTACGGCGCCGCGCTGGGATATCAGGTAGACGCGACGAACCTGCAGCGGGTGCTGGTCCGCCGCGGCGTGATCAGCCAGACGGGCACCATTGCGCAATCCGGTCGCAGCGGGGGCCGGCCGGCGGCCCTCTACCACTTCACCGACTCCCGGCTGCGGGTCACCGACGAATTCGCCGCGCTGAGGCCTCCCGGCCAGCCCGGCCAGGTTTGACCTCCCGCGCCGCTCGCCCCGGCAAGTTTGCGGAAAGCGCCGTCCGGGGACACGGATGAATCGGCAACTGTGACGCGTCTGACCCGCCGTCCCCGGCGAGAAGTCGCCCACCATGCGGCGATTGTGTTTTGGTTACCTGCCGTTCATGGGCGAGAATGCCGGGTGGCCTAGAAGGGAGCCTCAATGGCTGAGCTCGGCAATCTGGCAGGCACACGCGGGGCGGAGTGGATCGCCCGGCCACCGCACGAGGAACTGCAGCGCAAAGTACGCCCGCTGCTGCCGTCGGACGACCCGTTCTACCAGCCGCCACTGGGGTTCCAGCACGCCGAGCCCGGGACGGTGCTGCGCTCGCGCGATGTCGAGCTGGCGTTTCTGGGGTTGATTCCCCAGCCGGTCAAGGCCGTCCAGTTGCTCTACCGGACGATGGACATGAACGGCGAGCCCGAGGCGAGCGTGACGACGGTGATCGTCCCCGCTGAGCTCGCCCCGGAACGGCCCTGCCCGCTGCTGTCCTACCAGTGCGCGATCGACGCCGTGTCGTCGCGCTGCTTCCCGTCCTACGCGCTGCGGCGCCGGGCGAAGGCCCTGGGCTCCATCGGCCAGTTCGAATACTTCCTGATCGCCGCCGCCGTCGCCGAGGGCTGGGCCGTCTCGGTGCCCGACCACGAAGGCCTGCAGGGCCTGTGGGGCGCGCCGTATGAGCCCGGCTATCGCGTGCTGGACGGAATCCGGGCCGCCCTGGGTTCGGAACGCCTCGGAATGTCCCCACTGGCCCCGATCGGCCTGTGGGGCTATTCCGGCGGCGGCCTGGCCAGTGCCTGGGCTGCGGAAGTATGCGCCGACTACGCGCCCGAGCTCGACATCGTCGGGGCCGTGCTGGGATCACCCGTCGGGGACCTGGGCAACACCTTCCGACGGCTCAACGGCAGCTTCCTGTCGGGCCTGCCCGCCCTGGTGGTGGCCGCGCTCGCCCACATCTACCCCGAGCTGGACCGGGTGATCAAAGAGCACAGCAACGAGGAGGGGCGCGCCCTGCTCGAATCGCTCGAGAAGATGACCACCGTGGAGGCGGTCATCCGGATGGCCGGCAAGAACATGGGTGACTACCTCGACGAGCCGCTCGAGAGCATCCTCTCGACGCCCGAGGTCACCCACGTCTTCGAGAACATCAAGCTGGGGGCGGCCGTCCCGACGCCGCCGGTGCTGATCGTGCAGGCGGTCCACGACTACCTCATCGACGTCGAGGACATCGACGTGCTCGCCGACGCCTATTCGGCCGGCGGCGCCCAGGTCACCTACCACCGCGACGCGTTCAACGAGCACATGCTGCTACACCCGCTGTCGGCGCCGATGACGCTGCGCTGGCTCACCGACCGGTTCGACCGCCGGCCGGTGACCGAGCACCTGATCCGGACCACCTGGCCGACGATGTTCCACCCGATGACGTACGTCGGGATGGCCCGGCTGACCAAGATCGCCGCCAAGGTCATCTTCGGCCGCAGGATTCACCGCCGGCCGCTATGACACGGGCGCGTCCGGTGCACCGCCCGCTGCCACCGGCAGCGCGTCGGCAGGTCGGCCGCCCGGCGGGTAAGCCCCCAGGTCGTCGCGGGAGTCGGCGGCCGCAAGCACGGCATAGAGCAGCGCGGCGATAGCGGCGGGCCACAGCAGCGTCAGCGCCACCGGCAGCGGATGGTCCGCGAAGAACACCGGGGGCGCCTGGATGACATACGCCACCGACGGGGCTTTGGACAGCGGCACCGCGTCGAAGTTCAGTGCGCCGTAACGGATCCGCGCCAACACCGCCCCGATCGCCGTCGCGGCCGCGGCGGCAGTCACCATGCCCGTCGAGAGCACGACGACCATCCCCGGTCCGCGGCGCGCGCGCCACTGCCACGCCAGCACCGTCGCCACCACGGCGAGCACGGTCAGCAGGCCCAGCATCAGGCACGGCGCGTCGAAGAAATGCTCCGACTCGGTGCCCAGATAGTCGTGCACCCGTTCACCCGCGCGGGTGAGCGCCACCACGGCGTGGATCGGCGGCGCGATCCACGCCCACAGCCCGCCGATCAGCACACCGATCAGCAGGGAGCCCAGCGCGGCGACCGCGATGGCACGGATCCCCGACGTGGACGGGACGGTTGCGGGCGGCGGACGTCGTGGACCTTCCGGATCTGCCACGGGCTGGGTCACCGTTGGGCCTCCAGGTCGACGGAGTCGACCTGACCGTGCCGCGAGCACCGCGCCCGCCAGCCGTCGGGGCGAACCTGCACCACCATCCGGCGGCCGCATTCCGCGCAGAACCGGGGCGGTTCCAGGCCCAGCTGCGCCGCCGTCGGCATTGCGGTGCCCCCCAATTCCCCGGTGTAGACGTTGTAGACGCCCGCGCTGACCGGAGCACCCAGATCACCAACCACAGTCGCCACGTTTCTTACAGGGTGGCGTTGAGCGCCTTGATGGGCATCTGCAGGTCGTCGAGCAGTTCCAGGTCGGCTTCGGCCGGGCGGCCGAGCGTGGTCAGGTAGTTCCCCACGATCACCGCGTTGATGCCGCCCAGCATGCCCTTCTTGGCGCCCAGGTCGCCCAGGGTGATCTCGCGGCCCCCGGCGAACCGCAGCATCGCGCGCGGCAACGCCAGGCGGAAAGCGGCCACCGACTTCAGCGCCTCGGCCACCGGCAGCACCTCGAGGTCGCCGAACGGCGTGCCGGGCCGCGGGTTGAGGAAGTTCAACGGCACCTCGTCGGGTCCCAGCTCGGCCAGTTCGGCGGCGAACTCCGCCCGCTGCTCGAGCGTCTCGCCCATGCCCAGGATGCCGCCGCAGCACACCTCCATCCCGGCGTCGCGCACCATCGACAAGGTCTGCCAGCGCTCTTCCCAGGTGTGGGTGGTCACGACGTTGGTGAAGAACGAGCGGGCTGTCTCCAGGTTGTGGTTGTACCGGTGCACGCCCATCGCCGAGAGCTGCTCGACCTGCTCGGCGGTCAGCATGCCCAGCGAGCAGGCGATGTTGATCTCGACCTCGTCGCGGATCGCCTCGATGCCGGCGGCGACCTGGGCCATCAGCCGCTCGTCGGGACCACGCACGGCGGCCACGATGCAGAACTCGGTGGCACCGGACTTGGCGGTTTGCTTGGCGGCCTCGACCAGGCTGGGAATGTCCAGCCGCGCGCTGCGCACCGGGGAGGCGAACAGCCCCGACTGTGAGCAGAAATGGCAGTCCTCCGGGCAACCGCCGGTCTTCAGGCTGATGATGCCCTCGACCTCGACCTCCGGGCCGCACCAGCGCATGCGCACCTCGTGGGCCAGCGCCAGCAGGTCGTCGAGCCGGTCGTCGGGGAGCTGCAGCACCTGCAGCACCTGCTCCCGGCTCAGCCCCTCACCGCGTTCGAGCACCTGCTCGCGCGCGACCGCCAGGATGTCTGCGTCGTGGGCGCCGGTCGCCGGTCGAGTGGCCGCTTGAGTCACCAGTTACTCCCCTGCATCTTTGTTGGCCGAGCATGCGGCCACCCCTGCCACCTGGTGGCAGCGCGAATAAAAGTGTTCAAAGTAGGGTAACGGCCGCAGCAGACGGCGCCCGCCGGGGTATCTCACCACCATGACCGATCCGCACACCGCATACGTCGCCCACCACATGCTCCTGCTGGCGATTCCGGCCTTCCTGCCGGCGGTGATTGTGGTGGCCGTGATCCTGTATGTCGCCTTGAGGGACCGCCGCGCCGGTGGCGACGACGGATCGCCGGACGGCTCGGAAGCCGCACGCGGCGCCGCCGACGAGAAGCGTGATTGACGACACGCCCGGTGGGGCATCCCGCGAACAGATACCGGCCCGCTAACTTACTAAAGAGTAAGTTAGCGATCGTCGGACCCGGCGCGAGTTTGGGAGGGCACAACGATGATGTCGACGGGGCTGATGCTGCTCGCGGAGCCACCGGCGCGGGGCGCGGGGCTGAATCAGGTGATCGGGCTGTCGGTCGCGGCGCTGGTGATCGCGGCGGCGCTGCTGTGGCTCGGCTACGCGCACCGCAACCATCGCATTCAGTGGCTGACCCGGTTCGCCGACAAGATGGGCGAGAAGTTCCACCGCCCCAATTGGGTCGCGTTTCCGGTCCTGATCTTCACCACCTCGATCATCTGCGCCCTGTTCGGGTTCATCTGGGACGTCAGCTGGCACATCGGAAACGGCCGCGACCCCGGCCCACTGGCCAACCCGGCGCACTACTTCATCATCATCGGGCTGTTCGGGATCTTCCTGGGCGGCATGACGGCGATCGTGCTGCCGTTCGACAAGCCCGGCCCGGCCGCGGTCCGCATCACCCGCAACTGGTACGCCCCGGTCGGCGGGGTGCTGATGGCCGGTTGCGGGATGTACGCGATGATCGGGTTCCCGCTCGACGACATCTGGCACCGCATCTTCGGCCAAGACGTGACACTTTGGGGCCCAACACATTTGATGATGATCGGCGGAGCCGGGTTTTCGCTGTTCGCGGTGTTGATGCTGGAGCGTGAGGGTGAGGCCCACGAAGGCGCGGACGTCTACCACGGCGCCTTCATCAAGTTCCTGCGCTACCTGTCCTTCGGCGGCATGTTCATCGGTCTGTCGGTCTACCAGATCGAATACGACTTCGGCGTCGAGCAATTCCGCCTGGTGCTGCAGCCGATGATGATCGCCGCGGCGGCCGCGCTGGCCGCGGTGGCCGCCCGGATCACGATGGGTCGCGGCGCGGCCGTCATCGCCGCCGTCTTCGCCATCGCCCTGCGCGGGGCGGTCGCGTTGTTGGTCGGGCCGGTCCTGGGGGCACCGATCAACTGGTTCCCGCTCTACCTCGGCCCGGCGCTGATGGTGGAGTTGGTCGCGCTCACCCCGTTGTTCAAGCGGCCCATCGCCTTTGGCGCGGTCTCCGGCCTGGCCGTGGGCACCGTGGGGCTGTGGCTGGAGTCGCTCTGGATCGGCACGGTGTACCACTACCCGTGGCCGATGAGCATGTGGGGTGAGGCGCTGGCGATGGCCGTGCCCGTCGCGATCTTGACGGGGACGTGCGGCGCGCTGTTCGGCATGGTGCTCACCGGCCGGCGCCTGCCGGGCCGCGCCACGGGGATGGCGGTGGTGGCGGCCACGGTGTTGGTGATCGGCGGCGCGGTGGCCAACGGGCTGCATATCGTCGTGCCGCGTCAGGACAACGCCACCGTCACGTTGACCGACCTGCCAAGCCCGCCCGGACAGCGCATGGTGTCGGCCGACGTGCGGATCACGCCGGCCGACATGGTGAGCCAACACCCCGAATGGCTGACCATCCTGTCCTGGCAGGGCCGGATGGAGAACGACCGCGGCCTGGCGATCGACCGGCTGCAGCAGGTCGGCCCCGGGCATTACCGCTCGACGCAGCCGGTGCCGGTGTGGGGTTCATGGAAGACGCTGCTGCGCGTGCAAGACGGTTACACGATGACCGCCGTACCGATCTGGGAGCCGGCCGACGACGCGATCCCGGCGCCCGAGGTTCCGGCCCTGGCGTCGTTCAACCGGCCGTTCGTGCAGGAGGTCACGATCCTGCAGCGCGAACGGGACCAGAGCGCGCCGGCCTGGCTGTTCACCGCGGGCTCGATCGTGGTGTTGTTCCTGACGCTGATGGTGATCGCCGGGCTGACCTGGGGCGCCGGTCGCCTCAACAACGCCGTCACCGAGCCGGAACCGGTCGAGGACAAGCGGCCGGTGCCGAGAGCGGCGTGAGCCGATGACGAGTCGCATCGCCCCGGCGTGGGTGGCGGCGCTGGTGTGCGCCCTGGTCGCCTGCGGCGGTAAAACACCGAGCCAGCCGCCGCCGGACGCGCTGGATATCAACGTCACGATCGCCCACGGCCAGGTGACCCCCACCAACGCCGACCTGCAGGCCAGGGTGAAGCAGCCGATCACCCTGCACGTCACCAGCGACGTCGCCGACGAGTTGCACGTGCACTCGACGCCCGACCACAAGTTCCCGGTGGCCGCCGCGCCCAACCAGACGTTCCAGTTCAGCGTCGACGTGCCCGGCGACGTCGAGGTCGAACTGCACCACCTGAACCGCACGATCGCGACCATCCAAGTCCACCCGTGAGCGCCGGTGGCGCGACGGTGGTGCTCGCGCACGGTCTGGGCGGATCCGGCGACCTGCCGGTGCCCTACCTGTACGCGATGGTCGGCGCGGCGTGGGCGCTGACGTTCACCTTCGCACTGGTCGCGTTCGCCTGGCGGCGGCCCCGGTTCGACCCGCTCAAGCCGGGCCGCCCGCTGCCGGCGGTGGTGACCGCCGTGGTCGACGCTCCGGCGACCCGCTGGACGGCTGCCGGGTTGGCGCTGATGTTCGCGGTGTGGGTGGTGGCGGCCGGGGTGTGGGGCCCGCGATCGGAGACCAATGCCCTGCTGGGGGTGTTCTACGTGCTGCTGTGGGTCGGCCTGGTGGCGCTGTCGCTGCTGTTCGGGCCGGTCTGGCGGGTCCTCTCACCGATGCGGACGGTGTACTTGCTGCTGCGGCGCGGCACGCCCGAGCGCCTGCACCGGGCCCGGTGGTCCTATCCCGAGCGGTGGGGTTACCGCCCGGCCGCGCTCGGCCTGTTCGCGTTCGTCTGGATGGAGCTGGCCAGCCCCGACCCGGCGTCGCTGCCTGGGGTGCGGGCGTGGCTGGGCATCTATGCGGGGGCCATGCTGGTGGGCGCCTGGCTGTGCGGCGAGCGCTGGTTGGCGCGCGCCGACCCGTTCGGGGCGTACAGCATGGCGGTGTCCCGCCTCTCGCCGTTTCGCCGCGACCCGCAGGGCGGGAGGATCGTCGTCGGCAACCCGCTCGATCATTTGCCGTCGCTGCCCGTCCGGCCCGGCGTGGTCGTGCTGCTCGCGGTGCTGCTCGGGTCGACGGCGTTCGACAGCTTCTCGTCGTCGCCGACGTGGCGCGGCTTCGCCGACCGGCTCTCCCCCGGCGTCGGCCTGACGCCGACGCTATCGTCGTCGCTGCTGCGGACCGTCGGGCTGGTGGCCTTCATTTCCGTTGTGGCGGTGACCTTTTCGCTTGCTGCGCGTGCGACGGGCGGCGTGGACTCCGGGCAACGCCGAGCCCTGCCCGGCCAGATGGCGCATTCGCTGATCCCCATCGTGGTGGGCTACATCTTCGCCCACTACCTGACCTACCTCGTCGAGCGCGGGCAGCAGGCCGTGTTCGCGCTGGCCGACCCGTTCGGCCGTGGCTGGAATTTGCTGGGGCTGGCGCACCAGCAGGTGGCCTACGTGTTGTCCACGCACCCGCCGGTGCTGGCCGGAATCAAGGTGGCCTGCGTGGTGACCGGCCACATCGTCGCGGTGATCGCCGCGCACGACAAGGCGCTGCGGCTGCTGCCGGGCGGCCACCAGCTCACCGGCCAGCTGACGATGATGCTGGTCATGGTCGGCTACACCTTCACCGGCCTGTATCTGCTGTTCGGCGGCTAGCGGATCAGGTAGTCGTACTTCTGCTCGCCGTTCCAGTGCCGCAGGCCGGCGAAGCTGCCCTCGATCAGCGGCGGGCGCCCCGCGATGCGCAGCGCCCGGCCCAGCGCCGGTCCCCCGACGCGGCGCGCCAGCGTGACGTGTGGCGTCCACTGGCCCGGCAGGCTGGTCGGGGCCGGCGCGGGGGCCAGGTGTTCGCCGCACAGCCGGTGCACCTCCGCGTGGAATGCCAGCAGCTCGACCGTGGGCACGACGAGCCGGGCCAGGATCGCGTTGGACCGCCCGAGGAGCAGGGATGCACCGACGGCGCAGCCCAGCGGCAGCCGGCGGGTCAGCGGCCGCAGCGCTTCGTCGGCCGCCCCGGCGATGCGGTCGGCCACCGCGAGCGTGACGTGCGGCCGCCCGGCGGGCGCCTGGCTCGGGATCCCGGCGCCGGCCAGCGCCTCCCAGAGCCCGCGGATCGTCGCCTCGGTCTCGTCGTCGAAGAGCAGCTCGACGGAATGGACCATCAGTGGACCAGCGCGGTGACCCAGTCGCGGTCGAACGCCGCCGCGCTCATGGCCGCGAACGCGGCGGCGTCCATCGATCCCGCCCCGGCGGGCAGTGCCGCCCGCACCGGCGCGAGCCGGTCCAGGGCCGCGCGGTTCGAGTTCTCCACCGGCCCGGGGTGCGCCGGCCAGCTGCCGATCACCAGGCCGGCACACGAAACGCGATGGGTGGCAAGCGCTTCCAGAGTGAGCGCGGTGTGGTTCAGGGTGCCCAGTTCCGCGGTGACCGCGATCAGCGCGGCGGCCCCCAGCTCGACCGCCAGGTCGCGCAGGGTGACGCCGGCGTCGGCGAGTTCGACCAGCAGCCCGCCCGCCCCCTCGACGAGCGTCAGCCGGCCAGGGCGGTCCAGGCCGGCGATCAGCCGCAGTAGCCGTTCGCCGGTGGGCAGCGCCGTGCCGGCCTGCTCGGCCGCTGCGGCCGGGGCCAGGGGTTGCGGATAGCGGGCCAGCCCGGCGACCGCCGTCACTCCGGACAGCCGGGTGACCTCGGCGAGGTCGTCGTCCCCGGCGTCGGTGCCGGTCTGGACCGGCTTGCACACCGCCACGTCCATGCCGGCCTGGCGCGCATGACAGGCCAGCGCCGCGGTGACGATCGTCTTGCCGACGCCGGTGCCCGTGCCGGTGACGACCAGGACGGTCAAGGCCGGGTCGCAGCGAGCACGTCGGTGAGCACCCGCCGGGCGAGGTCGAGTTCGGCCGCGTCCAGCGACGCGCGCGCGGTCAGCCGCAGCCGGGAGGTCCCGGCGGGCACGGTCGGGGGCCGGAAGCAGCCCACCTTCACGCCGGCGTCCAGGCAGGCGGCCGCCGCGGCCAGGGCCACCTCCGGGTCGCCCAGGATCACCGACACCACCGCCGACTGGGCGACCCCGGGGACGTCGCACGCCTCGGCCAGGGTGCGGGCGTGCCGCAACACCGCGGCGGGTCGCCACGGTTCGGCCCGCAGCACGCCGAGCGCGGCCCGGGCGGCGCCCACCGCCGCCGGGGCCAGGCCGGTGTCGAAGATGAACGTCCGCGCCGCGTCGATCAGGTGCGCGCGCACCGCCGCCGGAGCGAGCACCACGCCGCCCTGGCTGCCCAGCGCCTTGGACAGGGTCGTGGTCATCACCACGTCCGGGGCGCCGGCCAGCCCGAGCTCGTGCAGCAGCCCGCGCCCGTCGCCGCGCACGCCCAGGCCGTGGGCCTCGTCGACGATCAGCAGCGCGCGGTGGCGGCGGCACACCTCGTGCAGCTCCCGCAGCGGCGCCAGCGCGCCGTCGGCGCTGAACACCGACTCGGTGATGACGACGGCGCGTTCCTCCGCGCGGGAGGCAAGCGCCGCCTCCACCGCGTCGACGTCGCGGTGCGGTGTGACCGTTACGCGCGCCCGCGACAGCCGGCAGGCGTCGACGAGGGAGGCGTGCGACAAGGCGTCGGACACCAGCAGCGCACCCCGGCCGGAGAGGCCGACGACCGCGCCCAGGTTGGCGGCGTAGCCGGAGGAGAACAGCAGGGCCGCCGACGCGCCGACGTAGTCGGCCAGTTCGGCCTCGAATTGCTGGTGCAGCTCGGTGTCGCCGGTGACCAGGCGGGAGCCGGTGGCCCCGGCGCCCCACATGCGCAGCGCCGCGACGCCGCCCTCGATCACGTCGGGGTGCTGTGACAGCCCGAGGTAGTCGTTGGAGGCCAGGTCGAGCTCCGTGGCGACCGCGGGCCGTGGCCGCAGCGAGCGGCGCAGCCCGGCCTCGCGGCGCTGCCGCTCCACGGCCTCCAGCCAGGCCAGCGGTGACGTCTCGATCGGTGCCTTCATCGGGGATCAGCCTAGTGGCGACCGCGAGCGCGGCGAAGCCGGGCGCTGCGGGTCGTCACTGCTGGTGGACGAGGCGCGACCGCGAGCGCGGCGAAGCCGGGCGCTGCGGGTCGTCACTGCTGGTGGACGAGCCGGGCGACCTCGACCATCGCGGAGGTGATCTGGGCGATCTCGGCGTCCGTGCAGACATAGGGCGGCATCGCGTAGACGAGGTTGCGGAACGGGCGCAGCCAGACGCCGCGGTCCAGCGCGGCCGGGGTGGCGATGGCCAGGTCGACCGGGCCGGCGCACTCGATGACGCCGATCGCGCCGCACACCCGCACGTCGGCCACGCCGCGCAGCGCGCGGGCGGGTTCGAGTCCGGCCGCCAGCGCGGCGGCTATCCCGGCGACCCGCGCGCGCCAGTCCTGGTCGAGCAGCAGCTCGACGCTGGCCACCGAGACCGCGCAGGCCAGCGGGTTGGCCATGAAGGTCGGGCCGTGCATCAGCGCGCCGGCCGCGCCGGTGCTGATGGTGTGGGCGATGTCGGCGCTGCACAGCGTCGCCGCCAGAGTGACGTACCCGCCGGTCAACGCCTTGCCCACGCACATGATGTCCGGGCTCACGCCGGCGTGGTCGGCCGCGAAGAGCTCGCCGGTGCGGCCGAAGCCGGTGGCGATCTCGTCGAAGATCAGCAGCACGTCGTGCCGCCTGCACAGCTCGCGCAGGTCGCGCAGGTAGCGGGGGTCGTGGAAGCGCATCCCGCCGGCGCCCTGCACCACGGGTTCGACGATGACGGCCGCCAGTTCGCCGGCATGCCGCGCCAGTTGCTCCTCGAACGCCGCGCTGTAGGCGGGGTCGTAGTCGCGCGGCACCTGCGGGGCGAACACCTGGCGGGCCAGGATGTCGGTCCACAGCGAGTGCATGCCGCCCTCGGGGTCGCAGACGCTCATCGGCGTGAAGGTGTCGCCGTGGTAGCCACCCCGCCACGTCATCAGCCGGTGCTTGCCGGGCCGGTCGCGGCCGCGCCAGTACTGCAGCGCCATCTTGACCGCAACCTCGACCGACACCGATCCCGAATCGCTGAAGAAGACGGTGTCCAGCCCCGGCGGGGTGATCTCGACCAGCAACTGGGCCAGCCGCGCGGCCGGTTCGTGCGTGAGCCCGCCGAACATGACATGGTTCATCACGCCCAGCTGCTTCGTCAGCGCCGCGTCCAGCGCCGGGTGGCCGTGCCCGTGGATGGCCGTCCACCAGGAGCTCATCGCATCCAGCGCCTCGATCGGCTCGCCGTCACGGATCAGGGTCAGCCAGGCGCCCCGGGCGGCGACGGCCACCACCGGCGCGACGGCTTCGCGGCCGATGGTGCTGTACGGGTGCCACACGTGCGCAGCGTCGATCGCGCTGATCTGCTCGGGCGTCAACCCGACCCTGGCCGCAGGCATAGTGATCGAGGGTAAAGCAGCCGAGTCGCACAAACTGCGCCCATCGGGGAGCATGGGACCCGATGGCTACGCCGCACCCGCCCGGTCACCCCGCCACCGGCCCCTATCCGACCCCGTATCCGACCAAGGACACCAATTCGCCCCTGGTCGACTACGACGACGAAGCGCCACGGGTCATCCGGCTGCGGCTGGCCGCATGGGACGTGACCTGCACGGTCGCGTTGCTGGCGCTGCTCATCGTGCTGGCCACCGCGACGACGTGGCCGAACCGCCTGTTCGGCTTCCTCGACCACGTGTGCGCCGACGAGACATGCGGGCCGGTGCCCTTCGGGATCGACTACTACATCCGCCCGCTGGTGTGGGGCGGATGCGGGGCGGCGATCGCCGCCGCCGTGGTGGGCCCCCTGGTTTCCATGCTCAAGGGCTGGTACATGTCCTTCTGGCCGGTGCTGGCCCTCACCCTGATCATGGTGAGCTCGGTCGCCGGCTCCCTGCTGACGATGTTCAGCGAACGTTATTGGGTGTAGGCGGACCGCCGCCGCCGATTCGGCGACCGGGCGCCCCTGGCGTCGGACTGAGACCCAAATCACAACGGCGCATAGGGGATTCGACGGCCCAGTCACCTTCCGGTCACGGTACGACAAAAAATCCCGCCGGGACCTGGCGGCTAACAATCGTTGTTGTCAGAGTGGTTGCAGTGACTGGTGTGAAAACAGGGGGCCCGCCCGCTGTTCACATCCGCAGAGGTCATGCAGCGGCGTCGGCCCCAACGTGGAGGCCGCCGCCCAGGTCATGCAACGGCGGCGGACGCGTGAAGTCACCGCGCTGAGGCCAGTGAGCCCTGAGAGGCCAAGGACATGAAACGCATCTACGCCTTCGCGATCGGTCTGGCGATCCTGGCGGTCCCGGCGGCCGCCGCCCCCGTGGTCGCGTCCGCCGAACCCGGCGCCCGGTCGATGGACTACCAGCAGGCCACCGACGTGGTGATCGCGCGCGGACTGTCGCAGCGCGGCGTGCCGTTCTCCTGGGCCGGTGGTGGCATCAACGGCCCCACCCGTGGCACCGGGACGGGCATCAACACCGTCGGATTCGACGCCTCGGGCCTGATGCAGTACGCCTACGCCGGCGCCGGCATCAAGCTGCCGCGCTCGTCGGGGGCGATGTACAAGGTCGGCCAGAAGGTGCTGCCGCAGCAGGCGCGCAAGGGCGATCTGATCTTCTACGGCCCCGAAGGCACGCAGAGCGTCGCGATGTACCTGGGCAACAACCAGATGCTCGAGGTGGGCGACGTCGTCCAGGTCTCGCCGGTGCGCGCCAACGGCATGGCTCCCTACCTGGTCCGCGTGCTGGGCGTCCAGTCGGCGCCGGTCCAGCCGCTGCCGCAGCAGGTGCCCACCCAGCAGGCGCCCACCCAGCAGGTGCCCACCCAGCAGGCCCCGCTGCAACAGCCGCCGCTGCAGCAGCTGCCCACCCAGCAAGCGCCCGCGCAGCAGGCTCCGCTGCAGCAGCCCCCGGTCCAGCAACTGCCCACCCAGCAGGCCCCGGCGCAGCAGGTGCCCACCCCGCAGGCACCGGTCCAGCAGGCGCCGCTGCAGCAGCAGTCCGCTCAGGCCCCGCTGCCTCAGGCGCCGCTGCAGCAACGTCCGGTTCAGCAGGCACCGCTGCAGCAACGTCCGGTGCAGCAGGCACCGGTCCAGCAGGCTCCACTGCAGCAGGCCCCGCTGCAGCAACTGCCGACGCAGCAAGCGTCGCCGCAACAGGCCCCGGTGCAGCTGGTGCCGCCCCAGCAATCTCCGTTCCTGCCCCCGGCGGCCGGCACCGCCCGGTAAACCGCGGCGCCTTGCGGGGCCTGCCCACACCGCCGCCTGCTCCTGACCGGGAGCGGGCGGCGGTTTTCGGTAAATTAGCGGTCGATCATGCCGACCCTGTCCCTGCTGCCCCGACCGGTCGCGACCGCGAAACCGGTCACTTCCGGAGCGCCTAAGGCGGGGTTCTACCGGTACGACCTCGACGGCCTGCGCGGCATCGCGATCGCGCTCGTCGCCGTGTTCCACGTCTGGTTCGGCCGGGTCTCCGGCGGCGTCGACGTGTTCCTGGCGCTGTCCGGATTCTTCTTCGGCGGCAAGATCATCCGCGCGGCGCTGAACCCGGCCGTCACGCTGTCGCCGGTGGCCGAGGTGATCCGGCTCGTGCGCCGCCTGGTGCCCGCCCTCGTCGTGGTGCTGGCCGGGTGCGCCGTGCTGACCATCATGGTGCAGCCGGAAACTCGCTGGGAGACCTTCGCCGACCAGAGCCTCGCCAGCCTCGGCTACTACCAGAACTGGGAGCTGGCCAACACCGCGTCGGACTACCTGCGCGCGGGCGAAGCCGTCAGTCCCCTGCAGCACATCTGGTCCATGTCGGTGCAGGGCCAGTTCTACGTCGCCTTCCTGCTGTTGATCGCCGGGTGCGCGTATCTGTTCCGCCGCCTACTGGGCGCCCGCCTGCGCACCCTGTTCCTGGTGCTGCTGACGGCGCTGACGGTGGCGTCGTTCGTCTACGCGGTCGTGGCGCATCAGGGCGACCAGGCGGCCGCCTACTACAACAGCTTCGCGCGCGGCTGGGAGCTGTTGCTCGGCGCGCTGGTCGGTGCGCTGGTGCCGTCGATCCGCTGGCCGATGTGGCTGCGCACGCTGTTGGCCACGGTGGCGCTCGCCGCGATCGTGTCCTGCGGGGCCCTGATCAACGGCGTGAAGGAATTCCCCGGCCCGTGGGCCCTGGTGCCCGTCGGGGCCACCATGCTGATGATCCTGGCGGGGGCCGGGCTCCAGGGCGATCCCGCCGCCAAGGAGCGGCCGCCGCTGCCCAATCGGCTACTGGCGGCCGGGCCGCTGGTCGCGCTGGGTGGGATGGCGTATTCGCTCTATCTGTGGCACTGGCCGCTGCTGATCTTCTGGCTGTCGTTCACCGGGCACCGGCACGCCGGCTTCGTCGAAGGCTCGGCGGTGCTGCTGGTCTCGGGGCTGCTGGCATACCTGACCACCCGGCTCGTCGAGGATCCGCTGCGCTACCGCACCACCGGGAAGGCACCGGCCCCGGTACCCGGCTGGCTGGCGCGCCTGCCCAGGCCCACGATGGCGCTGGGAACCGCGATCGTGCTGCTGGGCGTGACGCTGACGGCGACGTCGTTCACGTGGCGTCAGCACGTCACCGTCCTGCGGGCCGCGGGCAAGGAGCTCAGCGTGCTCAACCCGCAGGACTACCCGGGGTCCCGCGCCCTGACCGAGCATGTGCGGGTGCCCGCACTGCCGATGCGGCCCAGCGTCCTGGAGGTCAAGGACGACCTGCCGGCCTCCACCCGCGACGGCTGCATCAGCGACTTCGTCAACCCCGCGGTGGTGGTATGCACCTACGGCGACCCGACCGCCGACCGCACGATCGCGCTGGCGGGCGGTTCCCACGCCGAGCACTGGCTGCCCGCGCTGAGCCTGCTCGGCCAGATGCACCACTTCAAGGTGACGACCTATCTCAAGATGGGTTGCCCGCTGTCCACCGAGGAAGTCCCGTTGATCATGGGCAACAACCTCGCCTACCCGCAGTGCCGGGAGTGGGTGGAACAGACGATGGCCAAGGTGATCGCCGATCGCCCCGACTACGTGTTCACCACGACCACCCGGCCGTGGAACATCAAGCCCGGTGACGTGATGCCGGCGACGTACATCGGAATCTGGCAGCAGTTCTCCGACAACAACATTCCGATCCTGGGCATGCGGGACACCCCGTGGTTGGTGAAGAACGGCCAGCCGTTCGATCCGGCGGATTGCCTGGCCAAGAAGGGCGGCACCCCCCAAACGTGCTCGGTCAAGCGCTCCGACATGTTGTCCGACCGCAACCAGACCCTCGACTTCGTCGCGCAGTTCCCGCTGCTGAAGGTGCTCGACATGTCCGACGCCATCTGCCGCGCCGACGTGTGCCGCCCGGTCGAGGGCAACGTGCTGATCTACCACGGCGCCCATCACCTGACCCCCACGTACGTGCGGACCATGGCGGGCGAATTGGGCCGCCAGATCGCCGCCAACACCGGTTGGTGGTGAACGCGCCCGGCACCCACGACCGCGACTAAGGTCGAGAGGTGCCGACCGACTATCACGCTTCAGAAGCAGGCGTATCTGGTAACCAGCAGCCGAAACTGGCCACCGTGTGGCCGGGGAACCCCTATCCGCTCGGCGCGTCCTATGACGGGGCGGGAACCAACTTCTCGTTGTTCTCCGAGATCGCCGAGAGGGTCGAGTTGTGTCTGATCGACGACGCCGGGGCGGAGTCACGGATCCCGCTCGACGAAGTGGACGGCTTTGTCTGGCATGCGTATCTGCCGAACATCACTCCGGGTCAGCGCTACGGCTTCCGGGTGTACGGGCCCTTCGATCCGACCACCGGCCACCGCTGCGACCCGAGCAAGCTGCTGCTGGACCCGTATGGCAAGGCCTTCCACGGCGATTTCACCTTCGGCCAGGCGTTGTTCTCCTACGACATGAAGGCGGTCCACCCCAACGGGGATGACGCCGACCCCGGGACTCCCCCGATGGTCGACTCGCTGGGGCACACCATGACCAGCGTGGTGAGCAATCCCTTCTTCGACTGGGGCTCGGACCGTTCGCCGCTCACTCCGTATCACGAAACGGTGATCTACGAGGCACACGTGAAGGGCATGACCCAGACCCACCCGGGCATCCCCGCCGAGCTGCGCGGCACCTATGCCGGCCTGGCCCACCCGGTCATCATCGATTACCTCAAGTCGCTGAACGTCACCGCGCTGGAGCTGATGCCGGTGCACCAGTTCATGCACGACTCGCGGCTGCTGGATCTCGGACTGCGAAACTATTGGGGCTACAACACTTTCGGGTTCTTCGCACCGCACAATCAGTACGCGGCCAACCGCAACGCCAGCGTCGCCGAGTTCAAGTCCATGGTGCGCGCCCTCCACGAAGCTGGCATCGAGGTCATCCTCGACGTGGTGTACAACCACACCGCCGAGGGCAATCACCTCGGCCCGACGATCAACTTTCGCGGCATCGACAACGCCGCCTACTACCGGCTCGTCGACGAGGACCTGCGCCTGTACAAGGACTACACCGGCACGGGCAACAGCCTCAACGCCCGCCACCCGCACGTCCTGCAGTTGATCATGGACTCGCTGCGCTACTGGGTCACCGAGATGCACGTCGACGGGTTCCGCTTCGATCTGGCCGCCACGCTCGCGCGCGAGCTGCACGACGTCGATCGATTGAGCGCGTTCTTCGATCTGGTGCAGCAGGATCCGATCGTCAGCCAGGTCAAATTGATCGCCGAGCCGTGGGACGTCGGCGAGGGCGGCTACCAGGTCGGAAATTTCCCGGGTTTGTGGACGGAGTGGAATGGGAAGTATCGCGATACTGTGCGCGACTACTGGCGGGGCGAGCCCGCAACCCTGGGCGAGTTCGCTTCCCGGCTGACCGGGTCGTCGGACCTGTATGAGGCGACCGGCCGGCGCCCGAGCGCCAGCATCAACTTCGTCATCGCCCACGACGGGTTCACGCTCAACGACCTGGTCTCCTACAACGAAAAGCACAACCTGGCCAACGGCGAAGACAACCGGGACGGCGAAAGCCACAACCGTTCGTGGAACTGCGGCGTCGAGGGGCCGACCGACGACCCGGAGATCCTGGCGCTGCGCCGTCGCCAGATGCGCAACTTCTGGGCGACCCTGATGCTCAGTCAGGGCACGCCGATGATCGCGCACGGCGACGAGCTGGGCCGCACCCAGAACGGCAACAACAACGTGTACTGCCAGGACTCCGAATTGTCTTGGATGGATTGGTCATTGGTGGACAAGAATTCGGACCTGCTGGCGTTCGCGCGCAAGGTGAGCTCGCTGCGCAAGAACCACCCGGTGTTCCGGCGGCGCCGGTTCTTCGAGGGTGAGCCGCTCCGCAGCGGCGACGAAGTGCGCGACATCGCCTGGATGAATCCGAGTAGCCGCGAGATGACGCACGAGGACTGGGGCGAAAGCATTCACAAGTGTGTGGCGGTGTTCCTCAACGGCGAGGCCATCACCGCACCCAATGCACGCGGTGAACGGGTGGTCGACGACTCATTCCTGTTGTGCTTCAACGCCGGTGAAGACCCGGTGGAGTTCGTGCTGCCGAACAACGAATATGCGCAGGAGTGGACCGTGGAACTGGACACCAACGACCCGGTGGGCGTCAAGGACGATGCCGATCAGGTGATGAACGCCGGGCAGCAGATCGTGGTGGGTTCACGTTCGCTTCTGGTATTACGTAAGACCATGTGACGCATGGTTTTTCCCATACTGTCGACCTACCGGCTGCAGCTGCGGGGTGAGGCCAGCGGGTACGCGTTCACCTTCGCCGACGCGGAAAACCTGCTGGACTATTTGCACGAACTCGGGGTGTCGCACATCTACCTGTCCCCGATCATGACCGCGGCCACCGGGTCCAACCACGGCTACGACGTCACCGACCCGACGACCGTCTCCGCCGAGCTCGGCGGCCGCGACGGGCTGGCGCGGCTGTCGGCGGCTGCGCGGGAGCGTGGCATCGGCCTGATCGTCGACATCGTCCCCAACCACGTGGGGATCGACCAGCCCCAGCAGAACGCGTGGTGGTGGGACGTGTTGACACACGGCCGGTCCTCGGACTACGCAACGTATTTCGACATCGACTGGGACCTCGACGAGGACGGCCGCATCGTGCTGCCCATTCTCGGTTCCGACGACGACGCCGCCGACTTGCACGTCGACGGTGAGTTGCTGCGGCTGGGCGACCTGGCCCTGCCCATCGCGCCCGGCACCGCCGAGGGCACCGGACCCGAGGTGCACGACCGCCAGCACTACCGGCTGGTGGGGTGGCGCAACGGCGTGTGCGGCTACCGGCGTTTCTTCTCGATCACCTCCCTGGCCGGGCTGCGCCAGGAAGACCGCGCGGTGTTCGACGCGACCCACGCCGAGGTCGCCCGCTGGGCCGCCGAGGGACTCGTCGACGGAGTGCGCATCGACCACCCCGACGGGCTGTCCGACCCGTGCGGCTACTTGGCGTGGCTGCGCGAATCCGTCGGCCCGCAAACCTGGATCGTGATCGAGAAGATCCTCGCGGTCGACGAAGCCCTCGAACCCACTCTGCCCATCGGCGGCACCACCGGCTACGACGTGCTGCGCGAGGTCGGCGGCGTGTTCGTCGACCCCAGCGGCGCGCCCGCGCTCACCGAGCTCGTGCAGTCGGCGGGCCTCGACTACGGCGCGACGCCCGAGATGTTGGCGGAGCTCAAGATCCGCGCGGCCACCGACACACTCGCCAGTGAACTGCGCCGGTTGCGCCGGGCCGTCGTGGCCGCGGCCGGCGCCGATCACCCGCGGTTGCCCGAGGCGGTGGCCGCGCTGCTCACTCATATCGGCGTCTACCGCTGCGATTACCCGGGGCTGTCGGCGATCATGCCGACGGCGCTGGCCGCAACGCAGGCGCAGTCACCGGAATTGGGGCCCGCGCTGCAGGTGCTCGCCGCGGCGCTGGCCCGCGGCGGCGAGCCGGCGACCCGGCTGCAGCAGCTGTGCGGCGCGGTCACCGCCAAGGCAAGCGAGGACTGCTACTTCTACCGCGACGCCCGGCTGGTGTCGCTCAACGAGGTGGGCGGCGAACCGCACCGGTTCGGTGTCGGCGCCGCGGAGTTCCATCACAGCGCCGCCGCCCGCGCCCGGCTGTGGCCGCAGACGATGACGACGCTGACCACCCACGACACTAAACGCGGCGAGGACGTGCGGGCCCGCATCGGGGTGCTGTCGCAGGTCCCGTCGCTGTGGGCCGAGTTCGTCGCCCGCTGGGAGGTCGCCGCGCCCTCACCGGATCCGGCGACCGGACAGTTCCTGTGGCAGAACATCTTCGGCGTGTGGCCCGTCAGCGGCGAGGTCAGCGCCGAGCTGCGCGAGCGGCTGCACGCCTACGCGGAGAAGGCCATCCGGGAAGCCGCCTGGCGTACCTCGTGGAACGATCCGGACACCGAGTTCGAGGACGCGGTCCACCGTTGGCTGGACCAGGTGTTCGACGGCCCGGTGGCGGGCCAGCTGACCGAACTGGTCGCCCAGCTCAACCCGCACGCCTCCAGCGACGCACTGGGGCAGAAGCTGCTGGCGCTTACCGTGCCGGGCATACCCGACGTGTACCAGGGCACCGAGCTGTGGGACGACAGCCTGGTCGACCCGGACAACCGCAGGGCCGTCGACTATGCCGCTCGCCGCGCCGCGCTCAAGGCGTTGGAGCACCCCAAGATTCGGGTCGTGACGACGGCGCTTCGGGTGCGTCGCGCGCACCCGGATACGTTCCTGCACGGCGACTACGTGCCGGTGCTGGCCGACGGCGACGCCAGCGAGCACGTGCTGGCCTTCCGCCGGGGCGACGACGTGGTGGTCGCGGCCACCCGCTGGACCGTGCGGCTGGCCGAAACCGGCTGGGGCAACACGGTGGTGCCGCTGCCCGAGGGGACCTGGAAGGACGCCCTCACCGGGGCCGTGGCGGAAGGCGCGACGTCGGCCGCGCAGTTGTTCGCCGACCTGCCCGTCGTGCTGCTGGAGCGCCACCATGACTGAATTCCGCGTCTGGGCGCCCAAACCGGAGTCGGTCCGGCTCGACGTCGAGGGCCGGGTGCACGCGATGACGCGTTCCGATGACGGCTGGTGGCACACCACCGTCGACGCGGCGCCGGACGCCAGGTACGGGTTCCTGCTCGACGACGATCCGACCGTGCTGCCCGACCCGCGCTCGCCCCGGCAGCCCGACGGCGTGCACGCCCGCTCGCAGCTGTGGGACCCGGCCGGCGCGGCGTGGACCGACGGCGACTGGCAGGGCCGGGCGGTCGAGGGCGCGGTGATCTACGAACTGCACCTGGGCACCTTCACCGAGGCCGGCACCTTCGACTCCGCGATCGAGAAGCTGGAATACCTGGTGGACCTCGGCGTCGACTTCGTCGAGCTGATGCCCGTGAATTCCTTTGCCGGAACGCATGGCTGGGGATACGACGGGGTGCTGTGGTACAGCGTGCACGAACCCTACGGCGGCCCCGACGGCCTGGTCCGGTTCGTCGACGCCTGCCACGCGCGGGGGCTGGGCGTGCTGATCGACGCGGTGTTCAACCACCTCGGCCCGTCGGGGAACTACCTGCCGAAGTTCGGACCCTACCTGTCGTCGGCGAGCAATCCGTGGGGCGAGGGCATCAACATCGCCGACGCCGACTCCGACGAGGTACGCCGCTACATCATCGGGTGCGCGCTGCGCTGGATGCGCGACTTCCACGCCGACGGGCTGCGCCTGGACGCCGTGCATGCCCTGGTGGACACCACCGCCATCCACATCCTCGAGGAGCTCGCGGCCGAAACCGATTGGCTGGCACAGCAGCTGGGCCGCCCGCTGTCGCTGATCGCCGAGAGCGATCTCAACGACCCGCGGCTGATCACCCCGCGTGACCGTGGTGGCTACGGCCTGACCGCGCAATGGGCCGACGACATCCACCATGCCATCCACACCGCGGTGTCCGGCGAGCGCCAGGGTTACTACGCGGATTTCGGGTCGCTGGCCAGCCTGGCACAAACGCTGCGCCACGGTTACTTTCACGCGGGCACGTATTCGTCGTTCCGGCACCGCCGCCATGGCCGGCCGCTGGACACCGCGGAGAAGTCGGGGATCCCCGGCACCCGGCTGGTCGCGTACACCTGCACCCATGACCAGGTCGGCAACCGGGCCCTCGGGGACAGGCCGTCACAGAACCTGACCGGCGGCCAGCTGGCGATCAAGGCCGCGCTCGCGCTCGCGACGCCTTTCACCGCAATGCTTTTCATGGGTGAGGAGTATGCGGCGTCGACCCCGTTCCAGTTCTTCAGCTCGCATCCCGAGCCTGAACTGGCCAAGGCCACCGCCGAAGGGCGCAAGGCCGAGTTCGCCGAACACGGCTGGGATGCCGACGAGATCCCCGACCCGCAGGACCCGCAGACGTTCCAGCGCTCGAAGCTCAACTGGGACGAGGTCGACTCGGGCGAGCACGGACGGGTGCACCGGCTCTACCGCGAGCTCATCGCCTTGCGGCGCTGCGACCCCGACCTGGCCGACCCGTGGCTGGACCACCTCACGGTCGACTACGACGAGGACCAGCGCTGGATCAGCGTGTCACGCGGCCGGTTACGCATCGTGTGCAACCTGGGACCCGAGGCGGCGAAGGTGCCCGTCACCGGTGACGTGGTCCTGGCCTGGGGCGACCCGCGGGTCGACGGCGAGCACACGGTGCTCGAAGGCCACTCGTTCGCCATCCTGGCGGCCCACCAGCGGACGTAGCCTCGCGCCGGCCTGTGGATAACGGTGAGCAGCCGCGCGGGCAACCGTCGATGATTCGCCCATGAATCGATCCGCATTCGGCCGGTGTATCGGCTTGCTGAGGAAGAAGAGGCCGGCGCCGGTTTCACCCGTCACGCCCGGCGAGACGCCGCCTGAGCCCAGCGTGGAGCTGCTGTGGACGGGCCCGGGCCTGGGATCCGTGCGCGGCGAAGGCCGTTGACGCTCCCCTAGACGCTGGGCCGGCCCGCGCCGTGCACCGCCTCGGCGATCGCGTCCGCCAGCGGGTCGATCTCGTCGGCCGTCAGGTCCGCGACCGTGACGCGGATGCCCGGCGGGGTGGCGATCCGAAACCGAGTGCCGGGGGCGGCCGCCCAGCCCGCACCGAGCAGCCGGGTGATCGCGACGGTCTCGTCGGGCACGGGGACCCATACGTTGAGCCCGGAACGCGCGTGCGCCACAACGCCTCGCTCGGCCAGGGCGGCGCATAGTCGCCGTCGGGTTTCGCCGTATTGCCGCTCGGCCGCCGCGACCAGCCGCGCGGCCGCCTGATCCGACCACAGGCTGACGGCCAGGTCCTGCAGCAGGTGACTCACCCAGCCGGGCCCCAGCCGCAGGCGGCCGTGCACGCGCTCGATGGTGCGGCGGTCGCCGCCGAGGACGGCCACGCGCAGGTCGGGGCCGTAAGCCTTGGACGCGGACCGCACGAACGCCCAATGCTCGGTCACGCCGGCCAAGGTATGCAACGGCGCACCGGAAATGCCGGCGCAGTGATCGTCTTCGACGAGCAGCAGATCGCCGGCGCGGTGCGCCAACAGTTGCCGCAGCGCGTCGGCGCGGTCCGCGGACAGTGCCGCCCCGGTTGGGTTTTGGGCGCGATTGGTGATGATGAGCCCGCGCACCCCGCGGTCCAGCGCCCGCGCCAGGCTGGCGGGCAGTGGCCCGTTGTCGTCGACCTCAACGGGCTCGGCCGAAAGCCCCAGGGCGGCAAGCAAATCGAGGAGGTTGGCCCAGCCAGGGTCCTCGACGGCGACCCGGTCGCCGGGACGCAGGTGCGCGGTCAGGACGCGCTCGATGCCGTCGAGCGCGCCGCTGGTCACCGCGAGGTGCTCGGCCGGCACACCATCGGCGCGCAGCGCCGCCCGGGAGAACTCGACCAATGCCGCCGACATCGCCGGCTCCCCGTACAGCACCGGGCGGCCCGCGACGGGTCCGGGCAGCGTGGCGCCCGCGAGGGGCAGCAGGGCGGGGTCCGGATTGCCGGTCGACAGGTCGCGCACCCCGGCGGGGACGTCGAGCGCCAGGAGGGATCGCGGCGTGGTCGCCGGGCGGTGGCGCACCCGGGTGCCGCGCCGGCCCGCGGTCTCGACGGCCCCGCGATGACGCAGCAGCCGGTAGGCCGCGGCGGCGGTGTTGGTGTTCACGCCGAGGCGGGCGGCCAGCTCACGGACGGGTGGCAGCGCCTCACCGGGCGCCAGGGAGCCCGCCGAGATCGCCTCTTCGATGCTGGCGGCTATGGACTCCGCGCCCGTCCCGGTTATGCTCCTTTGTACTGTCACACATAACATTATGTACTAGTACGAAAGTCAAGGCCATGCAGACCGGATACGAGCCGACGCCGCGCACCACGCCCACGCGTTACCGCGAGCGGATGCACTACGACCGCGCGACGGTCCACCAGATCCTGGACGAGTCGCTGATCTGCCACCTGGGTTATCTCAACGCCGGCCGACCGGTGGTGCTGCCGACGACGCACGCCCGGCTCGGCGAGACGCTCTACCTGCACGGCTCCACGGGCGGCGGCCCCCTGCTCGCGGCCCGCGCCGCGCCGTCGGGGCTGCCGGTGTGCGTCACCGTCACCCTGGTCGACGGGCTGGTGCTGGCGCGCTCCGCCATGCACCATTCGGTGAACTTCCGCTCGGTGGTGGTACTGGGCGATGCCCGCGTGGTCGACGAGGCGGCGGAGAAGCGGCGGGCCCTCGCCGGCCTGCTCGATCACGGCGCGCCCGGGCGCGCCGCTGACTGCCGCGCCGCGAACCCCCGCGAACTGGCCGCCACCGGCGTTCTCGCGCTCGACCTCGTGGAGGTGTCGGCCAAGGTGCGCACTGGAGGGCCGGTGGACGACCCGGAGGATTGCGCGCTGCCGCACTGGGCGGGGGTGGTGCCGCTGAGCCTGACGGCCGGGGCGCCGATCCCGGTCGGCGATCTGGATCCCGCGACGCCGGTGCCGGGGTATCTACAGAAGCGTCGACCCTGAGCTGCGGGGCGCTCAGGCCGCCGGTTGTTGATCACCCGCCCGGTCGCGTGCAAGCCCGGTGTTGTCCCACCAGGTTCCGACGAGCATGACGGTGCCGGCCCACGCCGTGCCCAGCATCCATCCGGAGAGCACGTCACTGACGTAATGGACTCCCAGGTAGACCCGCGAGAACCCGATCAGCAACGCCGCGCCGACCGCGATCGTCCACACCATCACGCGCCCGGTCCACCAGGGGATCAGCCAGCGGGTCAGCATCCACGCAGAGATGACCATGATCGCGGCGGTGCCGGTTGCGTGCCCGGAGGGAAACGAATACCCGTCCGCGTCGATGAGGGCGAACGGCAACGGCGGACGCTTTCGGCCTACCAAGGCCTTGGCCGCGAAGAGCAGCAGTGGAACCGCACCGCCACCAACCAGAGCAAGCACCACGGGTCGCCATGACCTGCACCGGAAGCCGGCGGCAACAGAAACCGGGAAGGCGAGCGCAGCTAGGAAAAGGGGCCCGCCCGCGATAGTGACCGCCCGCAGAATGTTGGTCAGCCATAGATCACGGTGGGCCGTGAGCCACCGGGTCACCGGTTGGTCGATTCCCGCGATGCCGTCGCCCTCGAGCACGTCGTCGAGCACTTCGGTGAAGCCGACCGCCAGCGCCACCACCACGGCCAGCCCGAGAAGCAATGCGACACCAGCGATCTCGCTCGCGGGCCACCGGCGGGCCAGCGACCGCCCCCTGTCTCCGATACGGTCGTGCACCCACGTCAGCGTTTTGCCGATCGCGGCGAACTCGAACAACCTCTGCCAGGTCCTCCGTAGCCGGGGTCCGTGCCGAGCAACCCAAATCGCCGCACACGCGAGGAGTACGAGCGAACCTATGGTGCCGGCGCTGACCAGGCTGAAACCGCCAGTACCGGGTCCATACTGCTGGTCCATGCACCGCGGCCCGGGGTTTACAACAGCAGGTAGCGGTAGGCCGGTGAGCCCGGCTCGAGGCGTTCGATGTGCATCTCCGTCGCCCGCATCCGCGCCAGCAGGCCATCGAGATCGGCCGACGATCCCAGCTGGATACCGACCAGCGCCTCACCGGTCTCGCGGTTGTTGCGCTTGATGTACTCGAACAAGGTGATGTCGTCGTCGGGCCCCAGCACCTCGTCGAGGAACCGGCGCAGCGCACCGGGTTCCTGGGGGAAGTCCACCAAGAAGTAGTGCTTGAGGCCGAGGTGGACCAGCGAGCGCTCCAGCACCTCGCCATAGCGGGACACGTCGTTGTTGCCGCCCGAGATCAGGCACACCACCGTGGAGCCGGGCTCGACGTCGGCCTCCAGCAGCCCCGCGACCGACAGCGCGCCAGCGGGCTCGGCGATGATGCCCTCGTTCTGATAGAGGTCCAGCATCGCAGTGCACACCGCCCCCTCGTCGATCGTGGTGATCGACACCATGTCGCCGGCGGCCGCCAGCGCGGCGTAGGTCAGCGTGCCCGCGCGCCGCACCGCGGCACCGTCGACGAACTGGTCGACGTGGTCCAGCGTCACCGGCTCGCCGGCGGCCAGCGCGGCCATCATCGCCGCTGCCCCGGCCGGTTCGATGCCCAGCACCGAGGTGTTCGTCGTCCGCTCTGCCAGGTAGGTGGTGATGCCGGCGATGCAGCCGCCACCGCCCACCGGGACCACCACCAGGTCCGGCTCCCCGATACCAAGCTTGTCGAGTTGATCCAGCAGTTCGACGGCGATGGTCCCCTGTCCCGCGATGGTCCGCAGGTCGTCGTACGGCGGAACCAGCGTGGCGCCGGTGCGTTCGACGTCGGCCAGCGCGGCCTCGGCGGCCAGGTCATAGGTCGTTCCACCGACGATCAGTTCGATGGAGTCCCCGCCGTGGTAACGGATGCGGTCCCGCTTTTGCTGCGGCGTCTTGGCGGGCACATAGACGCGGCCGTGCACCCCCAGCATCCGGCACGCGTAGGCGAAGCCCTGGGCGTGGTTGCCCGCCGACGAGCACACCACGCCGGCGGCCAGCTCCTCGTCGGACAACTGCACCAGCAGGTTGTAGGCCCCGCGCAGCTTGTAGGAGCGCACCACCTGCAGGTCTTCGCGCTTCAGGTAGACGTTCGCACCCGTGATGGCCGACAGCCGGTCGCTCAATTGCAGCGGCGTCGGCGTGACCACCGCGGCGATCCGCTTGGCCGCGCCGTCGATGTCAGCCGCGGACAGCGGCGAGACGCTCGGGTGATGGCTCAGTTGGGCGGACACTGATCAATGGTGCCATGGCAGCCGGCCAACTCCGGAATTCAGCCGACCGGAGTCAGCACGAACACCGGGATTTGCCGGTCGGTCTTCTTCTGGTATTCGGCGTAGTCCGGCCAGGCCTGCACGGCGCGCTCCCACCAGACCGCCTTCTCGTCGCCGAACACCTCACGGGCGTCGTACTCACGGGTGACGGCACCGTCCTGCAGCTCGACCCGGGGGTTCTTGACGACGTTGTGGTACCAGACGGGGTGCTTCGGGGCGCCGCCGAGCGAGGCCACGATCGCGTACTCGCCGTCGTGCTCGACCCGCATCAGGGGCGTCTTGCGAAGCTTGCCCGTTTTGGCCCCGACCGTGGTCAGCACGATGATGGGTTTCCCCTTCATGTCGGTGGCTTCGGTCCCGCCCGACTGCTCGTACTTCTCGGCCTGCTCCCGCGCCCAATCCCAAGGCGACGGCTCATACTCTCCGGTAAGTGGCATGCCGAAAACTCTACTCCCGTTGCAGGTCAAGCCCTTTGCGGGCGTGAACCGTTTGTACCCTCAAAGCGACGCGGGTTTGTCCTTCCCACGTCAAGCGAAACCTTTGATCCACTCAACTTGAAGCGCCGCTTCAGTCCACGCCCATCGGAGCCGGAGCAGGGGGCATCTAGGGGCATGCACCTCAAACGTGAGACTTGAGACCGATCAACCATGAGGTCCGATGCCCCGAAACGACCTCCCAAGTCCTCTACCTAACCCGACCAACGCGTCGACCGTCGTCGTGTCAGATAACCATGTCAAAATGCTCGCGTGACAACGGCCCAGCGAGAAGTTCTTCGGGTGCCTGATCGATTCGAAGCCCTAGCCATGGAGAACGCGTCAACGCTTCGCAGCGTCGTTACTCCGGTCGACCACAGCCTTCGAGAGCTTGATCAACGCTTCCTCGAGATCAAGTCCGCTGGCCGGGGAGGTTTGATGGTGGTAAAAGGCGTCTCCGGAGCCGGGAAGTCGACATTCGCAAAAACCGCCAATCTCTTCCGCGACGTGGTCGTCACATCCATCGACAGCCAGCAAGACCTCGTGCAAGGCCTCCAGACACTAGGCCGGAATACTGGCCCGCGACTCACCATCATCGAGGGGCGAGAAGCCCTGGGCGAGGTAGCAGCCGAATCGATCGAGGCTTACCTCCACGCCATCAACAACTATGTGAGATCTTCGGCTGGAAACACCACGTTGTTTGTCTGGCCCATAAACACCGATGACATGCTTGACCTGCTCGTACGCGTCGCAACAAATATTGGCGCCAACGCACTTCTCGGCATCGGAGAAAAGTTTCATCTCTTTGGCGGCCCGCCGAAGGATGACTTTGTGCGGATCGCGGACCAGACCGTCGGAGCACTCAACCAAGGTGCTTCGCTCTACAACCTAGGCCTTAGCTCCAGTCGGGCCGAAGATCTTGCCCGTGAAAGTGACACCATCGGCCACTACCTCGGGAAAGTTCGCATCGAACTGCAGAGGAACATGCAGCACGTCCAAGGATTGCTGCCTCAGGAACCCCTGCGGGTCTGGACCGTAGTCGTGTCAGACGCAAGCGCCGAGAGTGCCGTGAACGCCGTAACGCGCGGACGCGACGCGTATGCCGACATAGATCGGATGATGACATCCACGAACGCGAACATCGTGGCAGATCTGCAGCAGTTTCCGGATCGGCTGGGAATCCTCGGGACCGTGTTGGACGCAAGGATCGTGTACTTGGATGTCTTCACGGCCCTCGCCGTAGCACGCACCTTCTCGGACGACAACCTCAAAGAACTCATGGCCGCGCGCGGTATGTCAACGAGCACGGACCCGAAAGCGATTGACCGCATTAAGGATTCAACCCTAGCCAAGCTGCTATCGGGCGCCACGCTCGGGACTGGGCGGCGCGGTGCAAAGCCGAAAGGGAATACTCTCGCAGCCTTTACCAACCTGACCGCGATTGCGTCATCTAATGATACTGCAATCAACGCAGCCATCGGGAGGGCGCTAAAGAGCGCGGGCATCATCTCCGAGTGCGAAGTAGAGAAGCAATTTGGTTCTGACCGAAGGTATTTCAGCGACCTCTACATAAATCGCCTTTCGGGAGATGCGATTCGGCTTGAGTTCATGTGGAGGACCTCAACCGGATCCGCTGACATTTCGAATTATGTGCTGAAAAAAGCTTGAACTGTACGGTAAGTCAATCGGACTCCTTGGATAGCTCGTTTGCGAGCGGGCTAATCCCATAAGGAGCAGGACTTTCTGCGTGGTCGTTTTTCGGTACAACCTGTGCCTGACTGCCTTTGTGTTGCCCGCGCGGTCGTGGCCTTCGCCGTACGTACCGGTTGAAGTCGTCGTGACACCTTTGCGGGATCGGCGGCTACTTCCGGATATCCGCCCAATATTTCGCACCCCCACACGATGCGGGCCCAATCCCACGGACTCGGCGCGTATTCTCCTGAAAGTGGCATACCGCCAACTCTATGCCGGGGATCCCGGGGGCGCCGGGCCCGTCAGGCAGCGCGCACGGCCAGATCGCCTACCGATGCGTCCCTAGCTGGGACGCCACGAACCGCCGGAGGGGGATCCGGGCCTGGTGGTCGGGCGATCCGGCAAGTCGCCCGGCCTGGCGTGGCGGCGGACAGGGTTGCGGGGCGCTATCGACGGACTGTAGTTCTACCCGGCGTGACCGGCCAGCGCACCCTCAATTGCGCTAGCCGGTAGCTCCGACCATGGCCGCGGGTCGCTAGGCTCCGCGGGCCGGTCAGTCAATGGGCGATGCCACCAGCCGACGTCCCACCACTCTCCGTTCTTGAAGCCCACGCCGCCGAACACGCCGACACGCGCGAACTCCATCGACTCATGTAGGCCCACGCTTGCGGGATTGGGCAGCGCAATGGCGGCGTAGGCGTTCACGTATCCCTGTGCGGCAAGCAGATTGAACAATGCCGCGTAGACGCGCCGACCGTGGCCCTGCCGGTGGAGTGGCCTGGCCACGTACAAGGACACGTCCACAGACCAGCGGTAGGCGGCCCGCTCGCCGTGCGGGCTCGCGTAGGCGAATCCCCGCACCGCGTCTCCCTCGCTGACCACCAGCCAGGGCAGCTGGCCCAGCGTGGCGGTCAGCCTCGACCGCATCTCGTCGACGGTTGGCGGCACCGATTCGAAGGAGATCACGGTGTCGCGCACATACGGCGCGTAGATGTCAGCGATAGCGCCGGCGTCGTCCGGCGTCGCCATTCGGATCATGAGAGAAACAGTTCTCGGTCGGCGTCTTCGGCGGGCCCGGAAGCACCGCTCATGATGGCGCGTTGGCCATTGCCCACCACGTTCGATCTTCGGACCCGACCCCACATGCGCGCCTCCATTGCTGTGCGTACCTGCCATCTGCCGCGCTCGCCGACCGCGTCAATTGCTGCGGTCGGCCCAGCCCGGTGGAAGCTCGCCGGGGGCTACGTCGATGACCGATTCGTCGTCGGCGCCGACACGCTCGAACAGCGTGATGTAGGCGAATTCGGGCACGGCATAGATCGGGTAGGTCGGCCCGGCGTCGCGGTAGGCGCGCATCTCGTCGAGATGATCGTTCTGGAAGCACACCGTGCGTTCGCCGTGCTGCCGAATCCATTGCGGAAAGAAGATCACGCCATGGAGTCGCCGCTTGCCGGGCATCACGTTGACGGCCACCGACGTGCCCGTCGGTTCGGTCCACGAGATCTTGTAGCTGTCGTCGTCGAGCTGCACCAGGTCCACCTCCTGGCCCTTGACCCAGCGGCCACCGACATGGCCGGAATGGATCCGATAGTCGATGGTGCGGTCGTTCTTCACGTACATCTCGTAGCGCCAGCCGTTGGCGTAGGTGTAGATGAACCGGTGCCCCACGATCCCCGACAAGTCCTGCGGCGGAATGGGATTGTCGACGGTGGTCATGGTGGGCTCCCGTTCGGTGGCCGGTTGATTGGACGAGGCGGGACGTCAACGGCGTTGGTGCTCCCACACCGTTGTGTCGGCGTGCACCACCCGGCCGTGCCCGGGTAGCAGGTGGGCGACGGGGAGCTTCTCCAGACGCTCGCGGGTGCGCGCGGCGGCGGCGCCGTCGACCGTTTCCGGCGTGTGCCATGCCCGCCCCCGCGCGCTCAGAACGGCGTCGCCCGCTATCAGGCTGCGGCTCAGCGGGTTCCAGAACGCGATGCTGTCGTCCGTGTGGCCCGCGGTCGCCAGGATCCGCCATTCGGGGGCACCGGGCAACGATTCCGCGTCGGCGAGCGGGCCGGCCGGTGCTGGACCGGACCATCGCATACCCGCAGCGGTCCCATAGCCGGCAGTGCGGGCACCCGAAATCAGCCCCGCCACCCCGACCCCGTCCAGCGGCTGGTCGATCAGCGTGGGCCAGATGCGGGCGACCCGCGCCGCGCCGGGAGTGCGCGGCCGCTCGCCCCCGAGATACCGCATCGTCACCGCGGGCAGATGAATCGGTGCCCCATACTTCGTCGCGAGCGCGGCGGCGCCGGCGACGTGATCACTGTGGCCGTGGGTGGCCACGATCGCGCCGACATGTCCGCCGAGCCGGTCCAGAATCGGCGCCAGATCAGCTGCGGCAGAGGGCATTCCGGCGTCAACAACGATAGCGTTTCCCTCGTTGTGGATGACATAGCAGTTGAACACCCACCGCGAAATCCTGGTGACACCAAGCTCGGGCATCGCATCGATTACCAGGCCCACCCATTGACCCTATGTCTCCCGACGCCGCCGCGACCAGGCGACTGCGGCACAAATTGTGCACGGCTCCCGATTCCGACGGCGGGCAGCACCGCCCCCTGGGGACGTGACGCCCCCGTGCGCTGACGACAGCGCGGGTCCGTTGGGGAGATGGGGTTTACCGCGCCCCGGCCAGCGCGGCGATGGCGTTGACCCGCCGCACGGCCGTGGCGATCTCGTCGGCGAACTCGCGGCGTCGCCGCGCGATATCGAGGTCCTCGAAGCCGTCCACCAGTTCGCGGTGCCGGGCCAGCCGCAGCGCGGTCTTGAACAGCTCCATCGACCTGGACTCGGCGCTGGCCATCCTGCGCTGCAGCTCCCACTGCTTGCCGACCTCGAGGCACTCGGTGAGAAACGCGTCCTCGTCGAAGGATTCGTCGTCGTA
The DNA here is from genome assembly GCF_002102155.1 of Mycobacterium europaeum. GTDB lineage: Bacteria > Actinomycetota > Actinomycetes > Mycobacteriales > Mycobacteriaceae > Mycobacterium > Mycobacterium europaeum. Next base: position 40,934 of record NZ_LQOU01000002.1, on the reverse strand, counting down.
GGCGGCCAACCGGTCGGCGACGATGTGGTAGGCGTCCAGGAACGGGCGCAGCACGAGGTGCGCCAGCAGCAGGTCGGCCTTCTCCAGCAGTCCGCGGACGTCGGCCGCGCTGGCCGCCTTGCTGGTGTCCTCCACCCGCCCGATCAGGCGCACCTCGTCGGCGAGCTCTTTCTCGAACTGCGCCCGCCCCGAGAACAGGAACTCGAATTTCAGCAACTCCCGCAGGCTCAACGCCTCGTCGCGCACGGTCGCCGGTAAAACCAAGCCGTCGACGGAGTTTTCGGCCTCTTCGATGGCGGCCAGCAGGGCCGTCTCGGCGATGGCGCGATCGACCACGATGTGGATGGCGGTGTTGCGGTAGAACGCGGCGACCAGGTGCTGCTCGGCCCCGATCCCCCAGACCGGTTCGGTGCCGGCGTCGTAGACGCTGACCACACCGGAGGCGACGAGTTGGTGCAGCGTCCAGCGGATGGTCGAGCGATTCGTCAGGTCGGCGGCGCCGGCCACCGACCAGTTCCGCGCCGCGATGTAGCTGGCCAGCGGCCGCACGGTGGCCAGCACCTCGCTGATGGACAACGAACGGTCGGCACCCAGCAGCGCGAGGCTCACCACCGCGGTGGGGGTGACCGGGGTCGCGCGGTTGATCCGGTGCTCGACGTCGAGCGCGATGCGTTCGATCTCGGTGCCCGTTCCGGTCTCCTCGGCACGCAGCTCCTCGAGGCGCTTGCGCAGCGGGAGCGGTTCGCCGAAGTCCAGGTAGGCGCGCCCCAGCCGCTCCCCCTGCTGGCGCGCCAACCGGACCAGGAAACGGAAGTCCTCGGGCCGCTTGGTCGCTCCGTAGGCCTCGGTGGTCATCGCCTCGACCTCGTGCAGCTGGTCGTAGACGATCGACGTGGGCACCAAATACACCTCGGGGCCGTCGATTTCGTCGACGGCGTCGCTGATGTAGCGCAGGATCCCGTATACCGGGGGCCGCAGCTTGCCGGTCCGGGTGCGGCCCCCTTCGATCGACCAGGTGAGGTTGGCGTGGTTTTGCACCAGCTGCGCGGCGTAGGCGCGCAACACGAAGCGGTAGACGGGGATGTCCTTGGTCTGGCGCCGGATGAAGATCGTCCCGGTGCGCTTGGCCCACGCCCCCATCGGGAAGAAGTTCAAATTGGCTCCGCCGAAGGTGAGGGCGGGCGAGAGCCGGTTGGCCTGGATCACCTCCGGCAGCAGCAAGCCGTCCAGATAGGAGCGATGCGAAAAGGCGAAGGCCAGCGTCGCTTTGCGGTCCAGCTTGCGCAGCTGCGCTATCTGATCCTCGTCGACCAGCACGTCGTAGGCCCGCATCAGCCAGCAACTGAAGCTGCGCCAGGCCCGCACGGCCCGCTCGTCCAGCGAGGGGGCCATCTCCCTCAGGTAGGACGCGGCCTCGGCGCGCACGCCGGGCAGGTCGCGCCCGAGCTCGTCGGCCAGCGCGCTCAGCCGCTCGTCGTACCAGGGGGCGGCGAGCAGCTGGACAACCTCCACCGGGTCGGTCGTCAGCGGTGTCGTCGACTCCTCGACAATGCCGGTGCGCTGCAGCAGCTTTCGCGCCCCCACCCGGCCGAACTCACGGGCCGTCGCCCCCGGTCCCCGGCTCATGCCGGCTGCACCGTCGCGGCCGCCGAAGGCTCGTGCACGTCCGGGTGCAACTCGGGCGCGTAGAGTTCCTCGATCTCGCTGGCGTACTTCGCCATGATGGGCTTGCGCTTGAGTTTCATGGTCAACGTGATCTCGTCTCCCCCCGGCTCCCAGAGTGACGGCAATACCCGGAAGCGCTTGATCTGTTCCACCCGTGAGAGTTTGGCGTTGCCCTCGGCCACACCCGCGGCGATCCGGGCGATGACCTCCGGGTGCGCCGCCAGGGCGGCCGGCGAGGTGTCGGCCAGTCCCAGCTGGGCCGCGTAGGGACCGACCGATTCGGCATCGAAGACCATCAGCGCGGCGTTGTACGGTCGCCCGTCGCCGATCGTGATCATCACCCCCACCATCGGGCACGCGGCCAGCACGGTGTTCTCGATGTTGGCCGGCGACATGTTCTTTCCGGCGGCGTTGATGATCAACTCCTTCTTGCGGTCGATGATCCTGAGGTACCCCTGGTCGTCGACCTCGATGATGTCTCCGGTGTGCAGCCACCCGTCGGCGTCGATGGCCCCGGCGGTCTTGGCGGGTTCCTTGCGGTAGCCCCTCATCACCAGAGGACCGCGGACCAGGAATTCGCCGTCGTCGGCGACCCTGCCCTCCATCCCGGGGAGCAGCTTGCCGACGGTGCCCAGGCGCGCGTCGCGGGGATGGCTCACCGAGGCGACGCAGCTCAGTTCCGACATTCCCCACACTTCGGCAATCGGAATGCCGATCCCGAGGAAGAAGGCCAGCGTCTCCCTGGGGATCGGGGCCGCACCCGACACCGCCCACCGCAGTTCCCCGAAGCCGAGCCGCTCGCGCAGCTTGGACAGGACCAGCTCGTCGGCCTGGGCCCATTCGGCGGACAACTCGGCGGACTCCGCGTCACCGGCCAACAGGGTGGCGGCCCGCTTGCCGGCCACCGACATCGCCCACTGCAGGGCCTGGTGCTTGACCTCGTCCGTTTCGGTGCTGACGGCGAATTCGATTCCGGCCTTGAGTTTTTCCCACACGCGGGGCACCCCGCCCCACACCGTGGGCCGCACGTCGGGCAGGGCGGCGGCGATGGCGCGGACGTCGGAGACGACCGTAACCTGGGCGCCGAACACCTCCAGGCCGTACAACCCCATCACCCGGTCGGCGATGTGTGCCGTCGGCAGATAAGACGTGACCCGGTCACCGAACTCGGACGGCAGGACGCTGTTGAGCGCATAGGCCTCGAACAGCAGATGCTCGTGGGTCATCTCCACGCCCTTGGGGTTTCCGGTGGTCCCCGAGGTGTAGATGAGCGTGACGACGTCGTCGGGCTGCACGGCCCGCCAGGTCGCCTCGAAGTCGAAATCGGGCGGGGCGGCGGCATACACGTCGTCGACCGAGATGGTGCCGGGCGGCGAACCGTCGATGCAGACGATGTGCTCGATGGGTGCGCCGCTGGCACGGATGCGGTCGACGTACTGCTCCTCGCAGATCGCGACCTTGGTGCCGGCGTTGTCGAACAGGTAGGTCAACTGCTCGGCGGGCAGCGTGTTGTACACCGAAAACGAAGTGGCGCCCAGGTGTTGGGCGGCGATCTCGAAGGGGTAGAACTCGATCCTGTTGGCCATCATCAGCGACACCGTGTCACCCCGGCCGACCCCCAGGCCGGCCAGGCCGGCGGTGACCTTCTCCACCTGCACGGCAAGCTCGCTCCACGTCAGCGTCGCCGTGTCACCGGGGGTCCGCAGCGCGACGGCATCCGGCTCGATCGACGCGCTGCGCTGGAACGCCTCGCACAAGGTGACCGGACGCTCGGCTGTCGTCATGTGTGTGAGCGTACGTGCGCGGGTTGTGGCGCGGAACACATCACGCGGTATCGGGGCGCCACAGCTGCAGCGTGCTCGAGATACCGGCGGGCAGTTCCAGTAGTTCGATGGGGGTGCCGTCGGGGTCGTAGATGAAGAACATGCGCACGCCGCCGATATCGACGGGCGGTTCGGCCCGCACGTCGGGGTGCTCGCGCCGGACGGCGTCGAAGGTGGCGTCGAGGTCGTCGACCCGGAACGAGACGTTGGTGTACCCCAGGTGCGGCCCGCTCGGGCATTCGGGCACCTGTCCCAACGACAGCAGCTCGACCATGGCGGCGCCGATCAGGCCCCCGACCATGCGGCCTCGCTGCGCCGCCCCGCCGGTCACCGAATCCAGGCCGGCCCCCTCGAGTTCGACGTCGAACACGACGTCCATGCCCAGCACCGCGGTGTAGAAGGCCAGGGCGGCCTCGATGTCGGAGACGCCGATGCACACGTGGGAGAAGTTCTGCACGGCGATGGTGGGTGGCCGGCTCATGGAAGCTCCTTTGCTCAGGCGGGCACAGCGGTATGAATTCCACACGTGCACGAGTCGATCGACGGACACGTGCAGCGCATCCCCCACTCGATGACGGCGCGCGCCCGGGCCAGCGACTCCATCTGCGCATCGATCTCGGCGAGCTTGGCCTCGGCCAGCGCACGGCTGGCCGGACGACCCGGCGCGTCATCGGCGAACAGCAGCTGGATCTCCTCCAGCGCGAAGCCGGCCGACTTGCAGAGCCGGATCACCTCGAGCCGGGCCAGCACCGAGTCGTCGTAGCGGCGCTGACCGCCCCGCCGTCCCGGCGGCGGCACCAGCCCGATCTGTTCGTAGTACCGCAACGTGGTCGCCGCCACCCCGGCCCGGCGCGCCACCTCGCCGATCGTCAGCATCGGGCCTCCTTCGGCGCTTGACTTAGAGCCAACTCTAAGTCGTTGACTGGGGCGATGCACACACATTCACTCGACGGGCTGCGTGCGGCGCGCTACGCGCTGCTGCGGTCGTTCCGCCGCGACGGCACGCCGGTCGACACCCCGGTCTGGTTCGGGCTGGACGGCGACGCGCTGGTGTTCCGCACCAAGGTGGGGCCGAAGACCAGGCGGCTGACCGCACACCCCGGCGTCGAGCTCACCGCGTGCGACTATCGCGGGCGGGTTCGGCCGGGCGCCCCGGCGGTGGCGGGCCGCGCCACAATCCTTTCCGGCGCCGAGGCCGAGCGGGCCAACCGCGTCCTGCGCACCCGGTATGGCTGGCAGTGGAACATCGTGCCGTTGATCAAGGTCCCGGGTGTCACCAACGTCCACCAAGACCTGTGCGTGCGCGAGAAGCTGGCCCACGCGCGCGACCGCGGCGTGTGGCCCGACAGCGTCATCGTCCGGGTGGACATGCCATGACGCCCGACCCGGTCCACTCCCCCACCCTGCGCCAATGCTGCGCCGCGGCAACCGGATTGGTGTGGGGCGCGGTACGCCCGAGGCAGCCCGACAAAAGGTTCCTCGGCAGCGTCACCGACGCGGGGTTACCGACGCCCCGGCGCACCGTCACGGTGACCGCGCTGCCCCAGGTGCCGCGCTCGGTCCCGACCGCGGCGATCGTCGAGGGCACGTTCGCGCCGGCCCGCGGCGAGAACGCGATGACCTCGTTCGTCGTCAGCCACCCGCAAGCCACCTTCATCGTCGACCCGGCCGTGTGCCGTGACGTCGGGCACCGCGCGATCGCCCAACTACCCGCGGTGCTGCGGGTCGCGGTCCGCCCTCCCGCCGACACCATTCCCACCATCACGGCCCTGAACCGGCTGCCCGAGACGCCGGCGTTGGACTTCGCGCTGCCGACTCACGCGCACTGGGACCACGTGTCGGGTCTGCTGGACCTGCCGGATCTGCCCGTCCATCTGCACCGCACCGAGCGGGACTGGATCGGTTCCGGTCCGGTGGCGCCAGTCGGCGGTGTTCGCGATTCACTGCGCGGCCGGCCCGTCGTCGACTACGAGCTCGACGGGCCGCCGGTGCTCACCTTCACCCGCAGCCACGATGTGTTCGGCGACGACTCCGTGCTTCTCGTCGACCTCGCCGGACACACTCCGGGCAGCGTCGGGGTACTCGCCCACACGGGCCGCGGGTGGGTCTTGATCGCCGGCGACGCCGCCTGGCACGCGTTGCAGATCGAGAAGGTTCGCCAAAAGTCGAGCTACCCAGGTGTTCTGGTGGACGAGGATCGTGACGAAGCCTTCCGGACACTGCAGCGACTGCACCTGGCGCGGCATGCGGTGACGATCATCCCCACCCACGACCACCAGGCGGCGCTCGGGCTGTCCGCGTAGCCGCCCGCCGAGGGTGCGGCCGGCCGCAGATTCGGGATCGGCCGGGCACAAGATTTGCCGAACGCAGATGACTCGAGCGGTGTTACGGTTGTCTTTGGGTTATGCACTCTCGCTTCTACTTTGAGGTAGCGATCGTGGCGAATTCTGTCATGGGCGACTTGGTCAGCCAACTGCGCGTCGCCTTTCACCGGTTGCAGGACTGGGCTTACCCGGACGAGATCCATCACGATCGCTTCCGCGCCTTCATGAAGACGCCCCACGACGTGGGCGGCGAGCCGGACGCCCCGGCGGTCTTCGAGGAGAAAGAGGAAGAGCAGTGGGAACTCAACACGTTTGTCACATGTGAGGTTCTCGGCTGGCGAGGCATCTGGACATCGGAGGAGCGCAGACGGCTCGGCAACGTCGATGTCGGACGGATGCTCTATCAGGGCTTCCCCTACTACGGCCGTTGGGTTTTGGCGGTTGCCCGGTGCCTCGTCGACAAGCGCCACATCACCCTCGGTGAACTGATCGACCGGGCGGCCGAAGTACGCGGGCGCGCGGCGGCCGGCGCGACCCCGTTGGAACCTGAGCCTCGCACCGTCGGCGACGCGGCGGCGGTGCCCAGGAACCGCCATCACGTCGAGGCGGTGGGCAAGGGCGACCCGCAGTGCTTCGACGGCCTCGCCGGTGACGCGCGATTCGCGGTCGGCGACGCGGTGGTGGTGCGGGACCTGCCCACCATCTTCTACACCCGCACCCAGGAATACCTGCGGGGCAAGCCGGGCACGGTCGTCCGGGTTTCGTACGAGAGCCTGGCCTCCGAAGACGAGGCGTTCGACCGCGAAGATCAGCGGCCGGAGTGGTTCTACATCGTTCGCTTCAAGATGACCGACCTGTGGACGCCCTACGCGGGCCCCCCGAACGACACACTGCAGGCGGAGATATCGGAACGGTGGCTGCAACCGGCTTCCTAGCCCGAGCCGCCACTTATCACCAACCAGGATGGCGAGATGACTGAGCACACCGAGGCGGCCCACGAACCTGAACGCCACGCGGCACCGATGGTCGAGGAGGTCACCGACTTCGAAGTGCTGGAAATCGCCCTGCGCGAGCTGGCAATCGAGAAGGGGCTGTTCACCGCCGAGGACCATCGGCGCTACACCGAGTTCGTCGAGCAGATGGGGCCGGCGCCGGGCGCCCGGCTCGTTGCGAAGGCCTGGGTGGACCCGGACTTCAAACGGCTGGCGCTGCAGGATGGCATCGCCGCCAGCCGCGAGGTGGGCATCGACTGGCTCCATCCGACCGGCTTCGGCACACCCAGCGACTTCACCGCACTGCACATACTCGAAGACACCGAAACGCTGCACCACGTGATCGTGTGCACGCTGTGCTCGTGCTATCCACGTCCGCTGCTGGGGAACTCCCCCGAGTGGTACCGGACGCCGAACTACCGACGCCGCATCGTGCGATGGCCCCGCCAGGTCCTCGCCGAGTTCGGCCTGTATCTCCCCGAGGAAGTCGAAATCCGGGTCGAAGACTCGAATTCCAAACACAGGTTCCTCGTCCTGCCGCTCCGGCCGGCAGGAACCGACGGGTGGAGCGAGGAGCAACTCGCCGAGATCGTGACGCGCGACTGCATGATCGGCGTTGCCCTTCCCCGGCCGGGTGTGACCTCTGACATCGAACGCCCCGTGCACCCCGCGGTCCGCCCCGCCGAGAACTATTGAAGACCTACCGATGCCCGCCGAGATCGACGTCACCGCCGTCCGAGTGCCGACGCTGGAGCAGGTCGCCGAACGCGACCAGGTGTGGGCACGGATGGCGGAGAAGTACGGCGTGAGCAATCCGGTGCCGCCCTGGAAGTCCAGCCTCGACGGGATGTGTGAAGCCCTCGACAGGCAGGGAACGGCACTGGAACTCTTGATGCGTCGGAGCGACGAGGATCGCCTCGGCGAAGGGGTGTACGCAGCCCTGCCGTATCCGGAGAGCCAGCTCGTCGCGCTGGCGCACTCCCTCATTGCCCGCAATGTCCTCGACGAGGCGGCGCTGGCCCAACGCATAGATGCCGTCCGTGCGCGGTTGCAGGCCGGCGACGCCTGACGTTCGGGGGTGACGGCCAGCCCGCGAGTGTGAAGCTGGTTTCACGCTCGGCCGCGAGTGTGAAACCAGCTTCACACTCGGCTCCGGCGAAGGGGCCAGGCCGCGCCAGGCTAGCTGCCGAGGCACCCCGGGCCGAGCAGCTCCTTGAGGTCACCCATCAGCGCCGGCGAGGGCGTCACCCGCAGCGAGGCGTCCAGCTCCAGGGTGGTGATGCGGTCCCCGCTGATCAGCCGCAGATGCACCTGCGCGGTGCCGGGGTGACGCGCCAGCACCTGCTTGAGCGCGCTGACCTTGTCGACGGTGCACTGCCGGGTGGGCAGGCTGACCGCGATCGGCCGGTTCGGCTGGGCGTTGGAAAAGTCCGGCACCACAAGGTCGTTGGCGATGAGGCTGATCCGGTCGTCGCGAATGGCGACCTTGGCGTTGATCAGCACCACCGCGTCGTCGGCGATGTCGGCGCCGTAGGTGGAATAGGCGTGCGGGAAGAACATCACCTCGATGCCACCGGTGAGGTCTTCCAGTTGGGCTGAGGCCCAGGGCATTCCGTTCTTGTTGACCCGCCGGTTGACCGACGCCAGGATGCCGCCCACCCGAACCTGGGTGTCGTTGGGGACGTCGCCGTCGAGGATGGCCGGGATCTGGGTGTCCACCTGCGCCGCCAGCAGGTGCGCCACGCCGTTGAGCGGGTGCCCCGACACGTACAGGCCCAGCATCTCCCGCTCCAGGGCCAGCTTGTGCTTGTCCTCCCACTCGTCTTCGGGCACCTTGATGGTGAACACCGCCTCGGTGCACCCGTCATCGCCGCCGAAGAGGTCGAATTGCCCCATCGCCTCGGCCTTTTTGGTGCCCAGCACCGAGTCGACGGCGTCGGTGTGCACCAGGAACAGGCCCTTGCGGGCGTGGTTCAGCGAGTCGAACGCGCCCGCCTTGATCAGCGACTCGGTGACCTTCTTGTTGCAGGCCGAGATGTCGATCTTGTTCAGGTAGTCCGAGAAGTCGGTGAACTTCCCCTTCTCGTTGCGGGTCTTGATCAGCGACCCGACCACGTTGGCGCCGACGTTGCGCACCGCGCCCAGCCCGAACCGGATGTCCTGGCCGACCGACGCGAAGTTCACCAGGGATTCGTTGACGTCCGGCGGCAGCACGGTGATGCCCAGCTTGCGGCAGTCGGCCAGGTAGACCGCGGCCTTGTCCTTGTCGTCGCCCACCGAGGTCAACAGGCCGGCCATGTATTCGGCCGGGTAGTTGGCCTTCAGGTAGGCCGTCCAATAGGAGACCAGACCGTAGCCCGCGGCGTGCGACTTGTTGAACGCATACCCGGCGAACGGAAGGATGGTGTCCCACAACGCTTTGACGGCCTTCTCCGAGAAGCCGTTGGTGGTCATGCCCTCGTAGAAGCCCTTGTACTCGGCCTCGAGCACCTCGAGCTTCTTCTTGCCCATCGCCTTGCGCAGCGCGTCGGCCTTGCCCATCGTGTAGGAGGCGACCTTCTGGGCGATGAACATGATCTGCTCTTGATAGACGATCAGACCGTAGGTCTCCGAGAGGATTTCGCGCAGCGGCTCCTCGAGCTCGGGGTGGATCGGCTTGATCGCCTGACGGTTGTTCTTGCGGTCGGCGTAGTCGTTGTGGGCGTTCATGCCCATCGGGCCGGGGCGGTACAGCGCGAGCACGGCGACGATGTCGTTGAACTCGGTCGGCTGCATGCGGCGCAGCAGGTCGCGCATCGGCCCGCCGTCGAGCTGGAACACGCCCAGGGTGTCGCCGCGGCCCAGCAGCTCATAGGTGGGCTTGTCGTCGAGCGGCACCGATTCCAGGTCGAGGTCGATCCCCCTGTTGGCCTTGATGTTTTCCAGCGCGTCGCCGATGATCGTCAGGTTGCGCAGGCCCAGGAAGTCCATCTTCAACAGGCCGATGGCCTCACACGACGGATAGTCCCAGCCGGTGATGATGGCGCCGTCCTGCGGCCGCTTCCACAGCGGGATGGCCTCGGTGAGCGGCTCGCTGCTCATGATCACCGCGCAGGCGTGCACACCGGCGTTGCGGATCAGGCCCTCCAGGCCGCGCGCGGTCTGGTAGATGGTGCGGACGTCGGGGTCGGTCTCGATCAGGCCGCGCACCTCGGCGGCCTCCTTGTACCGCTCGTGCGCCGGGTCGGTGATGCCCGACAGCGGGATGTCCTTGGCCATGATCGGCGGCGGCAGCGCCTTGGTGATCCGGTCGGCGATGGCAAAGCCGGGTTGGCCGTAGTGGATACGCGCCGAATCCTTCAGCGCCGCCTTGGTTTTGATGGTGCCGAAGGTGATGACCTGGGCGACGCGGTCGGAGCCCCACTTGTCGGCGGCGTAGCGCACCATCTCACCGCGACGACGGTCGTCGAAGTCGATGTCGATGTCGGGGGCAGACGGACGCTCGGGGTTGAGGAAGCGCTCGAAGAGCAGCCCGTGCGGGATCGGGTCGATGTTGGTGATGCCCAGCGCGTAGGCCACCAGCGATCCCGCCGCCGAACCACGCCCGGGCCCCACCCGGATGTCGACCGACCGCGCGTAGTTGATCAGGTCCGCGACGATCAGGAAGTACGACGGGAAGCCCTTGTCGCAGATGACCTTGATCTCGTACTCGGCCCGGTCGATGTAGTCCTGGCCGACGCCCGACGGGAAACGCCGCCGCAGCCCGGCCATCACCTCGTGGTGCAGCCAGGACGCCTGGTCGTGTCCCTCGGGCACCGGGAAGATCGGCATCCGGTCGCGCGGCGCCCACACGTCGTCGTAGGGCTGCACCCGCTCGGCGATCAACAGGGTCGAGTCGCAGGCGCCGGGCACCTCGGCGTCCCAGATCTGGCGCATCTCGGCGGCGGACTTGAGGTAGTAGCCGTCGCCGTCGAACTTGAACCGGTTCGGGTCCGACAGCGTCTTGCCGGTCTGCACGCACAACAGCGCCTCGTGGTTGTGGGCGGCGTCGCGGGTGACGTAGTGGCAGTCGTTGGTGGCCAGGGGCGGGATGCCGAGCTTGCGTCCGATCTCGAGCAGCCCCTCGCGGACCCGCTGCTCGATGGACAGCCCGTGGTCCATCAGCTCGAGGAAGTAGTTGTCGGCGCCGAAGATCTCGCGCCACTTGGCGGCCGACTCCAGCGCCTCGCGGTCGTGCCCGAGCCGCAGACGGGTCTGTACCTCGCCCGACGGGCAGCCCGTGGTGGCGATGATGCCCTCGGCGTGCTCGGCGATGAGCTCGGCGTCCATCCGCGACCACTTGCCGAGCTGGCCCTCGAAGGAGGCCAACGACGACAGCTTGAACAGGTTGCGCAGGCCGGTGGCGTTCTCGGCGACCATGGTCAGGTGCGTGTAGGAACCGCTGCCCGAGACGTCGTCGGACTTCTGGCCGGGGTCACCCCATTGGATGCGCCGGGTGTCGAAGCGCGAGCCGGGTGCGATGTACGCCTCGACCCCGATGATCGGCTTGATCCCCGCTTTGGCCGCCGCGTTGTAGAACTCGCTGGCGCCGAACATGTTTCCGTGGTCGGTCATCCCGACGGCGGGCATTCCCAGCCGCTCCACCTCGGCCAGCATCGGCGTGATCTTCGCAGCCCCGTCCAGCATCGAATACTCGGTGTGGTTATGCAGGTGCACGAACGACGACTCGCGACGAACGCTTGCGTGAGGAGGAATCGAACCTGTCATAGGGACGCCAGTCTATGACCGACTACCGACGCATCCTCGGCGTGTCGCGCAAGTGTGTTTGGTTTTTATCCGTACAACTCGACGAACTGCTCCAGCGACTTCTGCACATCCCCCTTGACGGCCCGGGCCGCCGCCGCGCCCACCGGGCCGAACAGCGGGCGCCCGCCCAGCTCGAGGCGCAGGCCCAGCGTCGACCCCTCTTCGGCGGCCCGCACGGTGAGCGTCACCGCGTACTTGGCGCCGCCCTTGCCGGACCCCGACAGCGCCACCTGGCGCGGCGGGTCCCACGTGGTCACCGTCCACGTCACCCGGTTGCGGAAGCCCTTGGCCCGGGCGACGCCCACGACTTGGGCACCCTCGCCGAGCTCCTCGGGCAGGTCGCTGCGCCAGCCCTCGTGCATCACCAGCCAGTCGCCCAGGTCCGACAGATCGGAGACGTGGTCCCACATGTCCTGCGGGCTCATCGGTACGTCGGCGGTCAGGTCAACAGCGGCCATGACCGGAGCCTAGCGCGAGGGGCCACCCGTGCGGTGAGGGCTCTCGGTGTGCACGGACGGCTTTCGGTGTGCGCTCAGGGCGGTGTTGCTGGGCGCGGAACCACCCAGGACGCACACTCGCCGCCACAGACGCACACTGTCCGCGACCGATGCCAGAACCGTCAGCGGCTGGGTCCCCCGCGGAAGCGGCTACCGATCCGGATCCCGGGCAGCAACAGGCCGCGCGGCGCGAACCTGCCGCCGGTGCTCACGACCTTCGGCACCACACCGGGTACGACGGTGCGCCGGCCGGCCAACATCCCGGCGATCGCCGCCTCGGCGACGTCGCGCGGCGAGACCTGCGCGATGGGAATGCTGAACCGCTCGGCGTTGGCGATCTCGGCCCACTCGGTCGGCACCGGCCCCGGACACAGGCACGTGACCGACACGCCCGTTCCGTGCAGCTCCTCGTGCACGGCCTCGGAGAACGTCTGCACGAACGCCTTGGTGGCCGAATAGACCGCCATGTACGGCACCGGCTGAAAGCCCGCGATCGACGCGATGTTCATCACCGCGCCGGCCCCGCGCTCGACCATGCCGGGCAGGGCCGCGTGGGTGAGTTCCATCAACGCCAGCGCGTTGAGGGTCACCTCCTCGCTTTCGCGCTCGAGCGGCAGCTCGTAGAAGACGCCGCTGGTGCCAAACCCGGCGCTGTTGCACAGCCCGGCGATCGGCTCGGCGCGCAGCCGGTCCGCCAACTTCGCGCGGCCCTTGGGGTCGCCGAGGTCCAGCGGCAGCACCTCGACCGCCACGGAGTACTCCTGGCCCACCTCGTTGGCCAGCTCGTCGAGGCGTTCGCGGCGCCGCGCGACCAGCAACAGCGGGAAGCCGCGGCGCGCCAGCCCGCGGGCCAGTTCGGCGCCGATTCCGGAGGAGGCGCCGGTGATGACGACGGTGGTCGCAATGTCGGGTTTGGGAAGGCTCATGATGTCACCAATGTATCCCGCGCGTCGCCCGCACAAACGTCTCGCTGCGTTTGTCGAATTGCGGTGAATCGCTTGGCGATTCGTCACCTCGGGCGGCATCGGAGTCGCCGAACATGGCGAACGCCCGGTTGCGCACCCGGTCCATCACCGCCGGGTTCACGGCGTCGGCGACGGCGGCGAATTGCCCGAACGGCGAGCTGGCCCGGCGGGGCCGGTGCACGATCGCGTCGGCGATCACCCCGGCCGCCTGATCCGGCGTCAGCGCCGGGAACTTGTCGTAGAGCGTGGTCGGGCTGATCATCGGCGTGCGCACCAGGGCCATGTGCACGGTGGTGAACTTCACGCCGTCGTTGACGGTCTCGGCCTGCAGGGAATCGCACAGGCTGTCCAGCGCGGCCTTGCTGGCGATGTAGGCGCCGAAGCGCGGCGCGCGCGTCTGCACGCCCACCGAGGAGACGTTGATGATGTGCCCGAAGCCGCGTTCGCGCATCCCGGGGATGAACTTGAGGATGAGCTGGACCGCGCCCAGGTAGTTCAGCTGCATGGTCCGCTGGTAGTCGTGGATCCGGTCGTAGGACAGCTCCAGCGAACGCCGGATCGAGCGCCCCGCGTTGTTGATCAGGATGTCCACGCCCCCGAGATCCCTGAGCACCTGATCGGCCATCGCGGCGATCGCGTCCATGTCGGACAGGTCGCACGGGTAGACGTGGGCGGTGCCGCCGTTGCCTTCGATCTCAGCGGCCACCTTCTCCAGGTTTTCCCGGGTCCGCGCGACCAGCACGACCTTGCCGCCCGCTTCGGCGATCCGCTTCGCGGCGGCCTCGCCGATGCCCGACGATCCCCCGGTGATCAGGACGGTCTTGCCCCCGACGGCCTCGTCCAGCGTGCGGCCCTGGACGGCGTCCAGCAGGTTCCGCAGATAGAACGGTCGGTAGCGCCCCGCGGAGTTGGGCGTGTTGACGATGTGGGACACCGCCGCGATCGGCTTCTCCACCAGGCTCGCGAGCGGCTTTTCGACCAGGTTCGTTAAGTCACCAAGATTCATCGGCTTTGGCTCCTGATGATGTCGGCCCCCCGACCGCAACTGGCCTGCCCGTTGACCACGATCGCCTGGCGGGGCTGAGTGAATGATGTGACGTGCGTCATCAAGCCAACCTATGGCATCAATCCCCCGGCTCGGTGCAGATTTCGGGCACGTAACGCGGGCCGCACGCCTCACGGCCCGGCGCAGGCAACCGTCAAAAGGGGGCAATCCGCTTGTTACGCAAAGACATCCGCGTGTGATCCCGAACTAACTGGCGAGCAATGCCGAGATGTTCCAATCGGAATTATGAAAATTCTGGCACGGTTCCGCAAACCCGAGCCGGTCGCCATCTACGACCGGATCGGCGGGCACGAGGCGATCGAAGTCGTGGTGGAGGACTTCTACGTTCGTGTACTCGCCGACGACCAGCTCGCGGGTTTCTTCACCGGCACCAACATGAACCGCCTCAAAGGCAGGCAGGTGGAGTTCTTCGCCGCCGCCCTCGGCGGCCCCGAGCCTTACACCGGCGCGCCGATGAAACAGGTGCACCAGGGGCGCGGCATCACCATGCACCACTTCAGCCTGGTGGCCCGGCACCTGTCCGACGCGCTCGCGGCGGCCGGGGTCCCCTCCGAGACGGTCACGGAGATCATCGGCGCGATCGCGCCGCTGGCCCCGGAGATCGCGACGGGCGAGGCCAACAAGGCCACGGTCTAGCCCGTTCGCCGAGATTGCGGTGAGGGCTGCGGTCGCGGGCGCCGCCACGGCCGTGGCGGCAATCTCGGCGGGACGCGCCCAAGGTACGCCCGGCAGCCGCGCACGGTGCCTAGCATGCTCGGCATGGGCCGCACATTCGACGACCTCGTGGCGGAGGCCGACGCGGCCCCCGTCGACGGCTGGGATTTCTCCTGGCTGGACGGGCGGGCCACCGAGGAACGCCCGTCGTGGGGTTACCAGCGGCAGATGAGCCAGCGGCTGGCGAACGTGTCAGCCGCCTGCGACCTCGACACCGGCGGCGGCGAGGTGCTCGCCGGCGCCGAGGCGTTTCCGCCGACGATGGCCGCGACGGAATCCTGGCCGCCCAACGCGGCCCTGGCGACGCGACGCCTGCATCCGCGCGGCGTGGTGGTCGTGGTGACCGGGAACGAGCCGCGGCTGCCGTTCGCCGATGCGGCCTTCGACCTGGTGACCAGCCGCCACCCGATCGCGGTGCGGTGGCCCGAGATCGCCCGCGTGCTGCGGCCGGACGGCACCTACTTCGCCCAGCAGATCGGGCCCGCGACGATGGCCGAGCTGGTCGAGTACTTCATCGGCCCGCAGCCGGAGAAGTGGGCCGAGTTGCACCCCGACGTCCAGGGCGCCGAGGCCCAAGCCGCCGGGATGGACGTGGTCGACATGCGCATGGAGCGGATGCGGGCCGAGTTCTTCGACATCGGCGCCGTCATCTACTTCCTGCGCAAGGTGGTTTGGACGGTGCCCGACTTCACGGTCGACGCCTATCGCGGGCGGCTGCGCGAGCTGCACGAGCGGATCGAGGCCGACGGGCCCTTCGTCGCGCACTCGGTGCGACTGCTCGTCGAGGCGCGCAAACCCGGGTGATCAGCCCTCGGCGCGCAGCACGTCCAGCGCGTGCTGCAGATCGGCCGGGTACGGGCTGACGATCTCCATCCGCCTGCCGTCCGCCGGATGGGCGAACGACAGCGAGCGGGCATGCAGCCATTGCCGTTCCAGCCCAAGCCTTTTCGCGAGCTTCGGGTCCGCTCCGTAGACAAGGTCACCGCAGCACGGGTGGTGCAGCGCGGAGAAGTGCACCCGGATCTGGTGGGTGCGACCGGTTTCCAGGTGCACGTCGAGCAGGCTGGCGGCCTGAAAGGCTTCGATGGTGTCGTAGTGGGTGAGGCTGTGCCGTCCGTTCGTCGTGACCGCGAACTTCCACTCACCGCCGCGGTGCCGCCCGATCGGCGCGTCGATCGTCCCGCTGGACGGGTCCGGGTGCCCTTGCACCAGCGCGTGATAGCGCTTGTCCACCGTGCGCTGCTTGAACGCCCGCTTGAGCGCGGTGTAGGCGCGCTCGGAGAGCGCCACCACCATCACCCCGGAGGTGCCCACGTCGAGGCGGTGCACGATGCCCTGCCGCTCGGGCACCCCGGACGTGGTGATCCGGTAGCCGGCGGCGGCCAGGCCGCCGAGCACGGTCGGCCCGGTCCAGCCCACCGAGGCGTGGGCGGCCACCGCCGCCGGCTTGTCGACCGCGACGATGTCGTCGTCGGAGTACAGGATCGTCATGCCCTCGATGTCGACGGGCGTGTTCTCCACCGGCGCCGGGGCTTCGGGCAGGCGCACCTGCAGCCACGCGCCGCCGGTCAGCCGGTCGGACTTCCCGGCCCGCACGCCGTCCAGTTCGACGCCTCCGTCTTCGGCCAGGGCCGCCGCGGCGCTGCGGGACAATCCCAGCAGCCGGGCCAGGCCCGCGTCCACGCGCATGCCCGCCAGTCCCTCGGGGACCGGCATGGAACGGTCGGTCATCAGCTTCGGTCGGCCTTGCTCCGCCGGCCCACGGTGTCGAAGTCGTAGCCGAAGACCGACAGCACCACCAAGAGGATGGCGCCGCCGACCACCGACGGGTCGGCGACGTTGAACACCGGCCACCAGCCGACCGACAGGAAGTCCACGACATGGCCGCGCAGCGGGCCGGGCGCCCGGAAGAAGCGGTCGACCAGGTTGCCCATGGCGCCGCCGAGGATCATCCCCAGCCCGACCGCCCACCACGGCGACACCAGCCGCCGTCCCATCCAGAAGATGCCGACCACCACACCGGTCGCGATGAGCGTCAGCACCCAGGTGTACCCGGTCGCCATGGAGAACGCGGCGCCGGAGTTGCGCACCAGCGTCCAGGTCACCGTGTCGCCGATGATGGGCACCGGCTGACCGGGCGGCAGCAGTTTGACGGCGAGCACCTTGGTGACGATGTCGAGGGCCAGGACGATCGCGGCGACCGACAGCAGCAGGCGCAGCCGCCTGGGCGGACGCTGCGGGTCGGTGGCCGCGTTCTCGGCCTCGTCGGTTGAGGTCACGGGCTCAGTGGATCCTGCGGGTTCCTCGGGCACTCTCACATCATCCCCCAATGCGGACGCGGGCCGGCCGATGTTCGCGGTTGGCGTGCGCGATGATCTCCCCATGGGCCGGCTCACCGTCATCGCCACCGGAGGCACCATATCGACCGGCACCGGCGCGGACGGCGTGCACCGGCCCGCCTATGGCGCGGCCGATCTGGCGGCCGGACTCGACGTCGACGGGGTCGACCTCCTGGCCGTGGACAGCTCGCAGCTGGTGCCGGCCGACTGGGACCGGATGCGCGGCGCGGTGCGGGCCGCGATCGCAGGCGGCGCCGACGGTGTGGTGATCACGCACGGCACCGACACCATGGAGGAGACCGCGCTGTGGCTCGAGCTCACCCATGACGGCGACGTTCCGGTGGTGCTCACCGGGGCCATGCGCGGCGCCGACGCCCCCGACGCCGACGGTCCGGCCAACCTGCGGGCCGCCCTTGCGGTGGCGGGCAGCCCCGCCGCTCGCGACCTGGGCGTGCTGGTGTGTTTCGCCGGCCGGGTGCTGCAGCCGCTGGGGATGAGCAAGGTGGCGACCAACGACCTGAGCGGTTTCGCGGGCCGGCTGATCGGCACCGCCGACGGCGGCGTCACGCTGGCCGGCACCAAGACGCGGCCCCAGCTCGGCGCCCTGAGCGCGGCGGAGGCGCCGCGGGTGGACATCGTCGCCGCCTACCTGGGCAGCGACGGGGTGGCCCTGGACGCGTGCGTGGCCGCCGGGGCGCGCGGCGTGGTGCTCGAGGCGCTGGGTTCGGGCAACGCCGGCGACGCGGTGGTCGACGCGGTGCGTCGCCACTGCCGGGCCGGCGTCGCGGTCGCGGTGTCCACCCGCGTCCCGGGCGGCCGGGTCGGGGCCAGCTACGGGCCCGGGCACGAGATGGCGGCCGCGGGCGCGGTGATGGTGCCCAGCTTGCGGCCGCCGCAGGCCCGCGTGCTGATGATGGCCGCGCTGGCCGCGGGGCTACCGGTCGGCGATGTCATCGCCCGGTGGGGCTGACGCCGCATTCGCTTCCAGGTCCTGCATCGCGCCCAGGTAGTCCGGCCAGTCCAGCGAGTCGACCGGGTTGGCCTTGGTCAGCTCGGCGGTGTCGGCGGGAAAGGTCCGGGCCGGGCCCGGGCCCGAGCTGCGGGTCTCGAACCGCGCGGTGACCACGCCGTGGCCCGCGCCCTGCACCCAGCCGTGCCCGAGTTCGCGGTGCGCGACGTCGTCACCGATCCGCCACCCCGGGACCGCCTCCGGCCCCGGCGCGAACATGGCCTCGGCAGCGGTCTGGACGGCGTGTTCCTCCGACGTCTCCCCCGCCAGGTCCAGATCCGGAAACAGCGACTCCTGGCGCACGTCGCTCAGACCCGAAAAGCCCACGCCCAGCAGGCGGATCGGGCCGATCTCGCGCGGGTCGAGCAGCAGCCGCCGCGCCACCGCGACCAGCGCGCCGGGCTCGGTGGTGGCGTAGGGCAGCGTGGCCGAGCGGGTCAGCGTGCTCATGTCGGACTTCTTCAGCTTCACCGTGACGGTGCGGGCGCCGCGGCCGTCGCGCAGCAGACGTTGATGGGCGTGCTCGGCGATCGGGTCGATCGCCTCGCGCAGCTGTTCCAGGCTGGTCAGGTCGACGGCGAAGGTGGACTCGGAGCTGATCTGCTTGGCTTCGGCGCGCTCGGCGACGGGGCGGTCGTCGACGCCCCGGGCCAGGCGGTGCAGCGCCGGCCCGATCGTCGCGCCCAGGATGTTGGCGGCCTCGGCGTCGGTCAGCGCGGCCAGGTTGCCGATCGTCTCGATGCCGAGCCGATTGAGCTTCTCCTCGGCGACCGGCCCGATGCCCCACAACCGCCGCACCGGCAGCCCGCCCAGCAGCGACCGCTCTTCGGCGCGCCGGACGACCCGGATGCCGTCGGGCTTCGCCAGACCGGAGGCGATCTTGGCGATCTGCTTGCCCGAGCCGGCGCCGACCGAGGCGATCAGGCCGGTCTCGTCGCGCACCCGTCCCCGCAGGTCCTCGCAGAACGCCTCGACGTCCTCGGCGGACGCGCCCGCGAGCTGCGGCGGCTCACCGAAGCCCTCGTCGAAGGACAGCTGCTCGACGACCGGCACCAGGCTGCGCACGGCGTCGAAGACCCGCCGGCTGGCCACGCCATAGACGACGCCGCGCGGCGGCAACACCACGGCGGTCACCCCGATCAGGCGGCGGGCCTGATGCATCGGCATGGCCGACCGGGCGCCGTACACGCGGGCTTCGTAGCTGGCGCCGGCCACCACGCCGCGCCCGCCGAGGCCGCCGACCAGCACCGGCCGCCCCCGCAGGGTCGGCCGGGTGAGTTGTTCCACCGAGGCGAAGAACGCATCCATGTCCAGGTGCAGCACCCAACGGGACTCCACGCAATTGATGCTATGGGTCTAGCGTCATTTGGTATGGACGCCGAAGCACCGAAGTCTCGGTGGGAGCGATTGCGTCACCAGTGGGACCAGCGGCTGCAGCCCGGTGAGCAGGCCACGGTCCTGGCCTGGACGTCGTTCACCCTCACGTTCGCCGGGCTGCGGGCGCTGACGCATTGGATCCGGGCGGGCCACGGCCCGTCCGGGGGCGGTGTGTCATTGGGCGGCAAGCACTTTCACCACTACAACATCGGCATCGGGATGTTGGCGACGGTGGGCGGCGTGGGCCTGCGCGGAACCGACAGGCAACGACGGCATCCCGCGGCGGCCATGGCCTACGGGGCCGCGAACGCCATGATCGTCGACGAGCTCGCGCTGCTCTTGGACCTCAAGGACGTCTACTGGGCACGCGACGGCCGCGAGAGCGTCGACGTGGCGGTCGGACTCATCGCCACCGGCGCGACCGTCGTGGCGGGAATGCCGTTCTGGCCGCACGCCCACCGGGCGCTGCGCTCCCGCCCCTCCGCGAAACTGTAACCAGCGACGAGTCCTCTCGAGAAACACGTTCCCAGTTGCAGTCTCGCGGTCAGCACTTACAGCCCCTCGCGGTGAGGGCACTCCGAGCCCGCTCCACGAGGACATCCGGCCGGTGTCTGAGCAGGTCGGCGCTGACGCGAATCAAGCGCCATCCGCGTCGCTCCAATTCCGCGGTGCGTTCGATGTCGTTGGCGCGGATGCGCGGGTCCGTCCAGTGTTGCGGGCCGTCGTACTCCACCCCGACCAGCCACTCCTCCCAGCCCATGTCGATCCTGGCCAGCACGGCGCCCCAGACGTTGCGCACGACGATCTGGGTCTGCGGCCTGGGTAGGCCCCCGCGGATCAGCGCCAGCCGTGTCCTGGTCTCCTGCGGAGATTCGGCGCCGGCGTCGACGAGGGGCAACACGCGTCGCAACTGCCTCGTGCCGCGGGCGCCGCGGTGGTCGTCCACCAGCGGCCACACGTCTTCGGCGGCAAGGCCCGTCGCTCGGGCCAGGGCGTCCATGCGGATCACCGCGACAGTCGACCCCGGTCGCCGTCCCAGGTCGAAGGCAGTGCGGGCCGCCGAGGTGACGGGTATGCCGTCGACCATCGTCACCTCTGCGGCGGCAAGCGTCTCGTTGCGGGTGACGATCAATGGCGGCGGACGAGTGCGGTCGCAGACCAGTTCGGCCGGGGAGTGCGGATCGATCCACTCGGCGCCGTGCAGGGCCGCCGCCGAGGTGCCCGCAACGACGGCTTGCTTACCGGACCACAGCCACGCGGCGATCGCGCGGTCCCGCGCGGTCAGTTCGCCGCCGCGCCGCTGGTACACGTTGCGGTAGATCCGGGTGCACGAGCGCCGGAGCTCACGTTGCGTCCACGCCCCCGCGCGGATGGCGTCGGTACCGACGAATGGCTCTGTGCTCACGACGGCAGGGTGTCACGCCACGCCGACATGCCCGCGAGACTGCAACTAGCGACCGCTCGTCTCGGGAAATGCGTCGCGGAATACAGTTTCGCGGGTCAGGCTTTGGCGATGCTCACCCGCACGCCGTCGCCGATGTCGACACCGTCGGCGGGCGTGCCGAATTCGAAATCGGTGGCCAGGATCTCACCGGCGATCAGGTCGCGATGCGTGCGCGCCCAGTCGGCCCGCTCGGCCGGCACCGACATCACCACACAGATCCGGTCCGACACGTCGAGACCCGTGGATTTGCGCAGCTCCTGCAGTTCGCGGATGCGGTCCTTGGCCCAGCCCTCGGCCTCCAGCTCCGGCGTCACCGTGCCGTCCAGCACCACCAGGCCCGCCCCGTCGGGCAGCGCCGCGGTGAATTCCGGGTCGGCGGCGACCAGCCGCGAGCTGTACTCCTCGGGCTGCAGCACCGCGGGTCCCGCGGTCAGGGTGCCGTCGGGGTTGACGACGCCCTCCCCCGCCTTGACCGCCTTGATGGCGGCCTGCACGTCCTTGCCCAGCCGCGGCCCGGCGACGCGGGCGTTGACGGTCAGCTCGAACCGGCCGTAGGTGTCGATGGCGTCGGTCAGCTCGACGCTCTTGACGTTGAGCTCGTCGGCGATCAGGGCGGCGAACGGCTCCAGCCGCCGCGGATCGTCCACCGCCACGGTCAATTTCGGCAGCGGCAGGCGCACCCGCAGCTTCTTGGCTTTGCGCAGCGACGACGCCGCCGAGCACACGTCGCGGACCTGGTCCATCGCGGCGACCAGATCGGGGTCGGCCGGCAGCGGTTCGGCGTCGGGCCAATCCGTGAGATGGACCGACCGCCCCCCGGTCAGGCCACGCCAGATGATCTCGGTGACCGACGGGAGCAGCGGCGCCGCGAGCCTCGCCGTCACCTCGAGCACGGTGTGCAGGGTGTCGATCGCGTCGGCGTCCTCCTCCCAGAACCGCGAACGCGACCGGCGCACATACCAATTCGTCAGCGCCTCGGTGAACTGCCGCAGGTGCTCGCACGCCCTCGAGATGTCGCAGGAGTCCATCTCACGGGTGAGGTCGTCGCGCAGCACGGCCAGCTTGGCCAGGATGTACCGGTCGAGTACATGCGGCGAATCGGTGCGCCAGGTGCCCACTTTCGGCGCGTAGAGCGCCAGGAAGCTGTAGGCGTTCCACAGCGGCAGCTGAACCTGGCGCACGCCTTCCCGGATGCCCTGCTCGGTGACGATGAGGTTGCCGCCGCGCAGGATCGGCGAGGCCATCAAGAACCACCGCATGGCGTCGGAGCCGTCGCGGTCGAACACCTCGGAGACGTCGGGGTAGTTGCGCAGCGACTTGCTCATCTTCTGCCCGTCCGAACCCAGCACGATCCCATGCGCGACACAGGTTTTGAACGCGGGTCGGTCGAACAGCGCGGTGGCCAGCACGTGCAGCGTGTAGAACCAGCCGCGGGTCTGCCCGATGTATTCGACGATGAAGTCGCCCGGATAATGCGTGTCGAACCACTCCGCGTTCTCGAACGGGTAGTGCACCTGGGCGTACGGCATCGACCCCGAGTCGAACCACACGTCGAGCACGTCGGGGATGCGCCGCATGGTGCTGCGGCCGGTCGGGTCGTCGGGATTGGGCCGGGTCAGCTCGTCGATGTAGGGCCGGTGCAGGTTGGTCGGTCGCACCCCGAAGTCGCGTTCCAGCTCGTCGAGGCTGCCGTAGACGTCGATGCGCGGGTAGGCCGGGTCGTCGGACTTCCACACCGGAATGGGGCTGCCCCAGTAGCGGTTTCGCGAGATCGACCAGTCGCGGGCGCCCTGCAGCCACTTGCCGAACTGGCCGTCCTTGACGTGTTCGGGATACCAGGTGATCTGCTGGTTGAGTTCCACCATGCGGTCCCGGAACGCGGTGACCGTGACGAACCAGGACGACACCGCCCGGTAGATCAGCGGGTTGCGGCAGCGCCAGCAGTGCGGGTAGGGGTGCTCGTAGGTCTCGTGGCGCAGCAGCACCGCGCCGTTGGCCGCCGCCGGGCCGCTGCCGTTCTTCAGGTCGCGGATGATGTGCGGGTTGGCGTCGAAGACGCGCTGCCCCTGGTAATCGGGCACCGTGGCGTCGAAGCGGCCCCTGGCATCGACCGGCGTGACCGGCACGATGCCCACCTTGTCGGTGGTGGCCATGTCGTCCTCGCCGTAGGCCGGCGCCATGTGCACGATGCCGGTGCCGTCCTCGGTGGTGACGAACTCCCCGGGCAGCACCTGAAAAGCCTTGGGGCTGTCCATGAAATACGGGAACGGCGGCAGGTAGCGGGTGCCGAGCAGGTCGGCGCCGCGGTAGGTGGCCAGCACTTCGGGTTCTTCGCCCAGTTCCCGGGCGTGGGCGGCCAGCCTCGGTTGGGCGAGCACGAACCGGTGCTCGCCGGCCCGCACCTCGACGTAGGTCACCTCGGGGTTGACCGCGACGGCCAGGTTCGACGGCAGGGTCCACGGCGTGGTCGTCCACACCAGCAGGTGCGCGCCGGCTAACCCGTTCTGGGGGCCACCGCCGATTACCTTGAATCCGACGGTCAGCGCCGGGTCCTGGCGACTCTGGTAGACGTCGTCGTCCATCCGCAGTTCGTGGTTGGACAACGGGGTTTCGTCGCGCCAGCAGTACGGCAGGACGCGGTAGCCCTCGTAGGCCAGGCCCTTGTCCCAGAGTTGCTTGAACGCCCAGATCACCGACTCCATGTAGGACAGGTCGAGCGTCTTGTAGTCGTTGTCGAAGTCGACCCAGCGGGCCTGACGGGTGACGTACGCCCGCCACTCGTCGGTGTAGCGCAGCACCGAGTCGCGGCACGCGTCGTTGAACGCGGCGATCCCCATGTCGTCGATCTGCGACTTGTCGCTGATGCCCAGCTGCCGCTCGACCTCGAGTTCGGCGGGCAACCCGTGCGTGTCCCAGCCGAAACGGCGCTCCACCTTGTAGCCGCGCATGGTGCGATACCGCGGGACGATGTCCTTCACATAGCCGGTGAGCAGGTGCCCGTAGTGCGGCAGCCCGTTGGCGAACGGCGGTCCGTCGTAGAAGACGTACTCCGGGGCGCCGTCGCGGCGGGCGATGCTGGCCCGGAAGGTGTCGTCGGCGGCCCAGTAGTCGAGGACCTCGAGTTCGAGGGCCGGGAAGTCCGGGGCGCCACCGGCCAGCTTCGGGTAGGCCTTGGCGTCAGCGTTCTCGGTCACGGTGCGCGTCGTCTCCTGCGTGCCTATGGTGAGGCCGGGGACGACGACGCGCTGACTGCGCGAGCGCCGCGGTACCACCCCGCTTGCCACGCTGCGCGTGGCCGCTCGTTGAAGGCTGTGACGGGCCCACCCGTTCGGTTCTACTGAGCTGGTTCCGCTGGAGAAGCCGGCTGTTCTTCCGAAGGCTCCCCGGTGATGCCGGATCGACGCCAGTGGCTCGATTCTACTCAGGCGAAGCGCCCCAAGTGGCTACCTGGCCTCAGGAAACACCTGCGGCCGGGTAGCCCCTTGGAGCCATGGTTGGTCGCTGCACATCGGATCAGGCCTGGACTTCGAGCACGCCGACGCGCCACAGTGCCGCGTACACGTGGCGCAGCGGGACGCTGAGCAGCCGGGTGGCGCCCTCCACCAGCGGGTCGCCGGCGAGCACGGGCCGCTTCTGGACCTTGCGGGCGGCCTTCTTGGGCGCGGGGGCCGCAACGGCGGCCTGCGTCGTGTCGGCGTCGCGCACCACCCTCAGCTTGCGGGCGGGCGCTGCGGTCACCACTTCGTCGTGCAGAGCTACGGTCATGATCGCCTCCTAGGCGGGGTTCGTGAAAACGGGACTAACTGGACTGACGCGTCCCATCCCGTCGCGGTTCCGATCCGGAGAACGCTTGGCCGGCAAGCCATTAGCGTTGCGACGACTCAACCGAGAACGTCGTGCCGGAGATCGGCTCGGGACGAGACGGAGTTCGGACTTCGATCCGGACTGTCGCTGGAACTCATGTGTCCCTCACCTCCTCGCGGTCACGACGCATGCGGTGATCCGCACGCGATTTTTGCGCGCAGCATGAGGAGCAGAAATCCGGCACTCGCCGGCGATCCGCACCCCTCTCGTCAGAGCTTCGGCACCACACGACGTGTCCGGTACTCCGGAAGCCACCTGGGCTCAACCCTTAAGCCGGGAGGAGCTGTCCTGACCCGGGGCGTCTTTCGACGTTCGGGGTCAGTGGCCTGTATTCGTGTAGACGCCTCACCTAACGAGGTGCTTACGCGACCGATAATGCACGACGGGTCCGACGGGGTCAAACTCCGCGCCGCCGCGTTTCCCGATCTTTACGGCTTTCCGGGGCGAGCACACAGGGTTCGGTCAGGTTGCGGCCATGAGCTGGGCGGATAGCCAACCCCGAGGCGGTGCCGCTTGTTCACCTCGTGTTTGCCGGGCCGCTGTGAAAAGCCGGTGAACGGCCGCCCTTGACCGCCGATCAGCTCTCGACGAGTCCGTCGAGCCGCCCGACGGTGTCGATGAACTCCTCGACCATGTCGAGCACCACCGTTCGCGTAGGGCGAACGCGGTCGAGCGAGCCCACCACCTGGCCGACGAAGTAGGTGGCCAGCTCGCGCGCCTTGGCCCCGGGGTGCGCGGCCGCGGAATTGATGCGCACCTGCGGCTCGGTGACCAGCGCGGTCTGCAGGGGCATGCCGAGCGGGTCGGGCTTGTCCGGCCGGTCCCATTCGTCGGTCCAGGCCGTGCGCAGCATCCGCGCCGGCTTGCCCGTCATCGAGCGCGAGCGCACCGTGTCCGAGGAGGTGGCGGCCAGGAACTTGTCCTTGACCACCGGCGGCGTCTCGGCTTCTTCGGTGGTCAGCCACACCGACCCGCACCACACGCCTTCGGCGCCCAGGGCCAGGGCGGCCGCGATCTGGCGGCCGCGGGCGATGCCGCCCGCGGCGAGAACGGGCACCGGCGCCACGGCGTCGACGACCTCGGGGACCAGGACCATGGTGGCGACCTCGCCGGTGTGGCCGCCGGCCTCGGTGCCCTGGGCCACGATCAGGTCAACGCCGGCGGCGGCGTGCCGTTGCGCGTGGCGTGTGGTGCCGGCCAAGGCGGCCACCAGCACGCCGCGGTCGTGGGCGTGTTCGACGAGGTCCGCCGGCGGCGGGCCGAGCGCGCTGGCGATCAGCCGGATGTCGTGCTCGAACGCCACGTCCAGCAGCGGCTGGTAGCCCTTGGGCGAGATGTTCAGGCCGCCGGCGGAGGCGCGCGCCTCCTGGGCCGGCGCGGTGATCCCGTAGCGGGCGAGGATGTCGTCGACGAACGCGCGGTGCTCCTCGGGCAGCAGCGCCCGCGCCTGCTTGGCGTCGATGCCGCCCTCGTCCGACCCGACGTACTTGGGCGGCAGCAGCAGGTCCACCCCGAACGGTTTGCCGCCCGTCTGCTCCTCGATCCAGGTCAGCTCGTTCTGCAGCCGCTGGGGACTGTGCGCCACCGCGCCGAGGATGCCGAACCCGCCCGCATTGGTCACCGCGGCCACCACGTCGCGGCAGTGGCTGAACGCGCAGATGGGAAACTCGACGCCGAGCATTTCGGCGACTCTGGTACGCATTGCCCGACGCTAAAGAGCCATCGATCGATATGTCAATCGACGATGGCCGGCGCGGGCGACCGGCCGTCCGGCGGCCAGCTGGACACGCCCTCTTCGAGCGGGACCCGCAGGCTGTGCAGCAGCGACGCGACCATCCGCCACGCACCGATCGCGGTGACGAGCTCGATGAGAACCGTTGGTTCACCGCCCAATTCACGCTCGCAGGCCGCCCAGCTGGCGTCGCTCACCGCGCCGTCGCGGACCACGTCGTCGGTGGCGGCCAGCACGGCGCGCTCCACGGCGCCGAATCCGGCGTACGTTTGCCAGTCACGCACGCCGAGCAGATCCTCGGGCGCGACGCCCAGCCGCGACGCGACCCGCCAGTGCTGCGTCCACTCGTAGTCGCATGCCGTGAGCCAGCCGATCCGCATGATCACCAACTCGCGCAGCCGCGGGTCGAGGGCACCGTGCCAGAGCATGGTGGCGAGCAGATCGTTGATCGCGCGCGCCAGCGGCGGGTGGTTGAGCAGCACCTGAAAGATGCTCAGTTCGGCCATGTAGTTGGGCACCGCCGCCTCGTCGGCGGCGGCGGTGGCCTCGTCGAGCGGCAATTTCGGCACGCGGGCTGTTGTCATGGTGAGCGCTTTCGTGTGCTGGCGGGACACCGTCACGATCACCGGTCATGGTAGTCAGGGTTTGCGCCGACGTGGCCGAAATGCCGGGCATTGCGTTCGGTCCGCGTGAAACCTGCTGCCGCTCAGTGCTTTACAGCAGGCCGAGCAGTTGCAGGTCGGTGACGTACTTGACGATCACCGGCGCCGTGACGTGCGGGATGTCCGGATCGTCGCCGTCGGCGCCGATCTTGGCTTCCTGCACCGCGGCGCGGAACCGGTCGGTCGGGGCGAGCGACCCGCGCGCCGGCGCACCGGGCTCGACCAGCTCGGTGCCGGCCGACTGCAACAGCGGGAACACCGAGTGCTGGCGCTGCTGTTCCGGCAGTTCGCGCAGGGCGGCCTCGAACCGCTGCAGCCACTCGCCGAAGTCGTCGATCCGTTCGATCGGATAGCCCGCCTCGATCAGCCAGTCCACGTACTCGTCGATGCCGACACCGTCGTCGTGCGGGTTCATCACGTGATAGGTCTCGAACCCGTCCATCACCTGGGCACCCAGCGTGGTAACCGCCTCGGCGACGAACTCCACCGGCAGCGCATCGAAATGCGCACGCTGTCGATTGCCCTCGGCGTCCAGCTGGTAGAACGAGCGCGGCGCCACACCGGTCGCCGCCAGGCTCAACACCATCCGGGTGAACACGTCCGACAGGTTGAGCTGCCCCGCATAGCTGACACCGGCCAGCAGAAGGTCGCAGCGGAACACCGAGACCGGCAGGCCGCACAGGTCGTGCGCCTCGCGCAGCAGCACCTCGCCGGCCCACTTGCTGTTGCCGTAGCCGTTGGAATACCCGCCGTCGAGGGTCCGGGTGGGGCTGATGACCCGGATGTCGGCGTCCTCGGTGAACGCCGCCGGCTCCACCCCGTCCCCGACGTTGGCGGTCGAAACGTACGTGTAGGGCTTGAGTTTGGTGGTCAACGCCACCCGGATCAGCTCGGCGGTGCCCGCGACGTTCGGCCCGAACAGCTCGCTGTAGGGCAACACACCGTTGACCAGAGCCGCCGAGTCCACGATCAGGTCGACAGTGTCGGCCAACCGCTGCCACGTCCGCTCGTCCAGGCCAAGATTCGCCGCGCCCTTGTCCCCCGCGATCACCTCCAAGTGATCGGCGGCCAGATCCTGGAAATACCGCAACAACTTCGGATCACCGCTGTCGAAGGTCTTCTCCAGCCGCTGACGGGCCTCCTCGTCCGAGCCCGCCCGCACCAGACAGATCAGCCTGCCGTCCACCAACTCCAGCTGCTCGAGCCACTGCAACACCAGATAACGCCCCAGGAAACCGGTCGCCCCGGTCAACAACACCGTGCGCACCTGCGAACTCGGCCCCGGCAACGCCGGCGCGGTCCCCAGCGTCGCGGCATCGATGAACTTCTCCAGCTTCAGATCACTCGCGTAGATCTCGGTGGCGTCGCGACCGTGCACCGACGCGAAGCCGGGGCCGGGCGTGCGTTCGGCCCCGAAATCCTGTGCGTGCCGGTCCAATTGCTGGCTCAGGCTGCGCACCGACGGGGCGTCGAAGACTGCGCGCACGGGCAGCTGGATGCCCAGGGTGGTGTGGATCGCCGCAATCAGGCGCATGGCCGACAGTGAATCGCCGCCGAGGTCGAAGAACGACTCCTCGACGCCCACCCGCTCCACGCCCAGGACCTGGGCATAGATGTCGGCCAGAGTCTCCTCGATCGGTGTGGCCGGCGGCCGGTAGCGGTCACGATCGGTGTATTGCGGGGCGGGCAACGCCCGGGTGTCGAGTTTGCCGTTGACCGTCAACGGCAGCGCGTCGACCGCCACCACCGCGGCGGGGACCAGGTAGGCGGGTAGCCGGTCGGCCAGCGCCGCGCGCAGCCCGGCCGGGTCGGCGGGCCCGGTCACGTATCCCACCAGCCGCCTGTCGCCGGGACGGTCTTCGCGGGCGATCACCGCCGCCTGCCCGACGCCGTCCAGGGCGGCCAGGGCGGCGCGGACCTCCCCGAGTTCGACGCGGTGCCCACGGATTTTGACCTGGTCGTCGGCGCGGCCCACGTACTTCAGTTGCCCGTCGGCGCCCCAGCAGACCAGATCCCCGGTGCGATACATGCGCTGTCCGGGCACCCCGAACGGGCACGCGACGAACCGCGACGCGGTCAGACCGCCTCGGCGCACGTATCCGTACGTCAGGCCCGCCCCGGTCACATAGAGCTCACCGATCACGCCGGTCGGCGCCGGCCGCAGCCGCCCGTCGAGCACGAACAGCGCGGCCCCCGGCACGGGTGAACCGATGGGCGGGGTTCCCGACTCGGGCACCAGCGGCGCGCTGATCGCCACACACATCGTGGTCTCGGTGGGGCCATAGACGTTGAGCATGGTCCGCCCCGGCGCCCACCGGTCCACCACTTCTTCCGGACAGGCCTCGCCGGCCACCACCAAGGCGGCCGAGTCCAGACCCTCGGGAGACAGCATTCCCGCCTCCGACGGCGTCTGGGTGAGCACGCCGACGTTTTCGGCGGTCAGCAGGGCGTGCAGGTCTTGCGGGGAGCGGGCCGTGGCGTCGGGCACCACCAGCACCCGCCCGCCGTGCAACAGCGCCCCGAAGATCTCCCAGACCGACACGTCGAAGACCAGCGAATGGCTCTGCGACCACACCCCGCCCGCCGGCAGGGGCGCGTCGAGCGGGGCGAACAACTGCGTGACGTTACGGTGCGTGACTGCAACGCCTTTCGGAGTCCCGGTGGTCCCGGACGTGTAGATGATGTAGGCGAGGTCGTCGGCCGCCGGCGCCGCCGGCGGCGCGCCGCCGGGCTGGGCGGGCAGGGCGGGATCGTCGACGTCGACGACCGGGCGTTCGAAACCGTCCAGCCGCGCCCGCAGACCGGCGGTCGTCAGCGCGGCGACCGGTGCGGCGTCGGCGAGCAGGAAGTCGATCCGCGCCTCGGGCAGCCCCGGGTCGATCGGCAGGTAGGCCGCCCCGGTCTTGAGCACCGCCAGGATCGCCACTACGGCCTCGGCCGAGCGGTCCGCGAGCAGTGCCACGCATTCGCCCGGTCCGGCCCCGCGGTCAACGAGCAAGTGCGCCAACCGGTTTGCGGCCAGGTCGAGCTCCCGGTAGGTCATCGAGCGGTCCCCGCAGCTGACGGCCACCGCCTCCGGGGCGCGGGCGACGTGCGTGGCGAACACCTCCAGGATCGACGGCCAGGTCACCGGGCGGCTGGAGACCGCGCGGTTGCCCCACTCGTCGAGGCGGGCGCGCTCGTCGTCATCGAGCACGTCGATCGACGACAACGGACGTCCGGGGTCGGCGGTGATGGCCAGCACCACCTGGTGCAGGCGTTGGACCAGCTTTTCGATGGTGCCCGCGTCGAACACGTCGGTGCGGAACTCGACCTGCCCACCGATCCCGGCGGGCTCACCGGTGCCGTCGAAGTGCTCGGCCAGTGAGAACGTCAGGTCCATGCGGGCGGTGTGGCTGTCCACCGGGAGCGGGGCGACGTGCAGGTCACCCAGACTCAGCTCGGTCTGGTCGTTGTTCTGCCAGGCCAGCATCACCTGCACCAGCGGGTGATGGCTCAGGCTGCGGGTCGGGTGCAGCCGCTCGACCAGCACCTCGAAGGGGACGTCCTGGTGTTCGTAGGCGGCCAGGCTGCGCCCGCGGACCTGTGCCAGCAGTTGCGCGACGGTCGGGTCCCCGCCGAGATCCGTCCGCAGCACGAGGGTGTTGACGAAGAAACCCACCACGTCGTCGAGGCACGGGTCGCGGCGCCCGGCGATCGGGAAGCCGACGGCGACCTCGCTGCTTCCGCTCAGCGTCGACAACAGCACCGCCAGCGCCGCCTGGATGACCATGAAACTGGTCGCGTTGTGCGCCCGCGCCGCCTCGCGCACCCGTTGCTGCAACTCGGCCGACCATCGCACCCCCACGGTCGACCCGCGGTGATCGGCCACCAGCGGATAGGGCCGCTCGGTGGGCAGCGCCAGCCTCTCCGGCATCCCGGCCAGCGTGTGCTCCCAGAACCGCAACTGCCCGGCGATGGGACTGTCCGGGTCGGCCGGGTCGCCGAGATGGGAACGTTGCCACAGCGCGTAGTCGGCGTACTGCACGGCCGGCGGCGCCCAGTTCGGTGCTTTGCCCGCGCACCGGCCGGCGTAGGCCACGCCGAGATCGCGCACCAGCGGCGTGAGCGACAGGCCGTCGGCGGCGATGTGGTGCAACACCGTCACCAGCACGTGCTCTTCCGCGTCGGTGCGGAAAAGCCAGGCCCGCAAAGGGATTTCAGTTCTCAGGTCGAACGCGTAGTGGGCGACCGCCTCGACGGCCTCGGCCAACCGGTCCTGCGGCCAGCCGGTGGCGTCGACCACATCGCATCCGACGTCGGCCTCCTCTGGTGTCTTCACGACCTGTAGCGGTGTCCCCTCGGCGGCGACGAAGACCGTGCGCAGGCTTTCGTGGCGGGCCACCACGTCGTCCAGTGCGGCTCGGAACGCGTCCGCATCCAGGCGCCCGTCCAGCCGCAGCGCCGCCGCCATGTTGTACACCGCCGAGGGCCCCTGCAACTGGTCGAGGAACCACAATCGGGATTGGGCGAAGGACAACGGGATCACCGCGGGCCGCTCGATCGCCACCAACGGGGTGCGGCCCGTGCCGTCCTTGCCGAGGCGCGATGCCAACCGGTGAATGGTGGGCGCCTCGAACAGCGACCGCACCCCCAGGTGGGCGTTGAGGCCGGTGTTGACGGCCGCGATCAGGCGCATCGCCGCCAGCGAATCGCCGCCCAGATCGAAGAACGAGTCGTCGACGCCGACCCGGTCGAGGCCCAGGATCTGGGCGTAGATGCCGGCCAGGATCTCCTCGGTGGGGGTGGCGGGGGCGCGGTAGCGGCCGGTGTCGCCGTAGTCGGGCGCCGGCAGGGCCCGGGTGTCGAGTTTGCCGTTGACGGTCAACGGGATCGCGTCCACGACGACGATGGCGGCGGGCACCATGTAGGCGGGCAGTCGCTCGGCGAGCGCAGCACGGATGCCGGCCGGGTCAGCCCGCCCGGTCACATACCCCACCAGCCGCCTGTCTCCGGGACGGTCCTCGCGGGCGATCACCGTGGCCTGCCGCACCCCGTCCAAACCGGTTAGCGCCGAACGGATTTCGCCGAGCTCGATGCGATAGCCGCGGATCTTGACCTGATCGTCGGCGCGGCCGAGGTATTGCAGCTGCCCGTCGGCGCCCCACCGCACCACGTCGCCGGTGCGGTACATGCGCAGCCCGGGCGCGCCCGAGGGGCACGGCACGAACCGCGACGCCGTCAGGCCCGGCCGTCCGAGGTAGCCACACGCCAACCCCCGGCCGGCCACGTACAGCTCGCCGACCACCCCCGCCGGCACCGGCCGCAACCAGGCGTCCAGCACGAAGAAGGCGAGGTGCGCCAGGGGAATTCCGATCGGGCTGGCGTCGCCGTCGACGTCACCGACGACGATCTCGCGGAGCGAGGCGTGCACCGTGGTCTCGGTGGTTCCGTACATGTTGATGATGCGTGGCCGTCCCGGATGGCTGTCCAGCCACGTGGCCAGCCGCGCGGCTTCGAGCGCCTCGCCGCCGAACACCAGCGTCTGCAGCTTGAGTTGTTGGCCGAGGTCTGGCGTCAGCGCATCGGCGGTTTGCAGCGCGTAGAACGCCGACGGCGTCTGGCTGAGGACGCTGACCTGTTCGTGAACCAGCAAGGCGTGCAGGTCGTCCGGTGAGCGGACCACGGAGTCTGGCACCACCACCAGGCGGCCCCCGTGCAGCAGCGCGCCGAACATCTCCCACACGGAGAAGTCGAAGGCCAGGGAGTGGCACAGCGTCCACACCGTTCCCAGCTCCAACTCGGCGTCCAGGGACTCCAGCAGCCGGATGACGTTGCGGTGGGTGACCGCCACGCCTTTGGGGGTCCCGGTGGTGCCGGACGTGTAGATGACGTAGGCGATGTCGTCGGGCGCCGGGGCCGGTGGCGCCGCGGCGGGGTGGGCGGCGTCGTCGTCGTGGGCGTCGACGACGGGCAGGCCGCAGCCGTCGAGGCGCGGCCGCAGTCCGGCCGTGGTGAGCACGGCGGCGGGTGCGGCGTCGTCGAGGACGAAGCCGACCCGCGCGGCCGGCAGCCCCGGATCGACCGGCACGTACGCCGCCCCGGTCTTCAGCACCGCCAGGATCGCCACGACGGCCTCGGCCGAGCGGGGCATCAGCAGCGCGACCCGCTCCCCCGGACCCGCGCCGAGCTGGAGGAGCCGGTGCGCCAGGCGATTCGCCTTGTCGTCGACCTCCCGGTAGGTCAGGCAACGGCCACCGCAGGTGATGGCCACCGCGTCCGGCGCGCGCTCCACCTGGGTGGCGAACGTTTCCGGGATCGACCTGCCCGCCGGCTCGGGCCGGCTCAGCGCGGCGTGGTTGCCGATGACCTCGAGGCGGGCGTGCTCCGCCTCGTCGAGCACATCGATGGACGACAACCGGCGGGCGGGGTCGGCGGTCATGGCCGCCACCACCCGCTGGAGCCGCGCGACAAGCGTTGCGACGGTGGCGGTGTCGAAGACGTCGGTGCGGAACTCCACCGCCCCGCCGATCCCGGCGGGCCGTCCGTCACCGGTCCAGCGCTCGGCCAGCGAGAACAACAGATCGGTGCGGGCCGTGCGGGTGTCCACCGGCAGCGCGGTGACCTGCAGATCGCCCAACGCCAGGTCGGCGGGCTCGGTGTTCTGCCAGGCCAGCATCACCTGAACCAGCGGGTGGTACCCGAGGCTGCGGGTGGGGTTGAGCCGTTCGACGAGGACCTCGAAGGGCACGTCCTGATGCTCGTAGGCGGCCAGGCTGCGCCGGCGCACCTGGGCCAGAAGTTCGGCGATACACGGGTCCCCGGCCAGTTCGACCCGCAACACCACGGTGTTGACGAAGAAGCCGACCACGTCATCGAGCGCGGGATCGCGACGCCCGGCGATCGGAAAGCCCACGGCCACATCGGAACTCGCGGTGAGCTTGGCGAGCAACACGGCCAGGGCGGCCTGGATCACCATGAAACTGGTCGCGTTGTGCGCCCGCGCCAGCTCGCGCACCCGGTCCTGCAGCTCGGCGGGCCACTCGACGTCCACCCTGGCGCCGCGGTGATCGGCGACCACCGGATACGGCCGGTCGGTGGGCAACTCGAGGCGCTCGGGCATCCCGGCCAACGCGTCCTGCCAGTAGCGCAGCTGCCCGGCGATCGGGCTGTCCGGGTCGTCCAGATCGCCGAGCCGGCCGCGCTGCCACAGGGTGTAGTCGGCGTATTGCACCGCCAGCGGCGCCCACCCCGGCGCCCGGCCCGCGCACCGGCCGGCGTAGGCCCCGCCGAGGTCGCGCACCAGCGGGGTGAGCGACCAGCCATCGGCGGCGATGTGGTGCACGACGGCCACCAGGACGTGTTCGTCCTCGGCGATCGTGAACAGCGTTGCCCGCAAGGGAATCTCGGTGGCCAGGTCGAATGGGCGCCCCGCGCTCGCCTGGACGGCCTCCGCCAGCCGCGCCGCGGACCATTCGGTGGCGTCGACCACGTCCCAGTCGGCGTCGGCGCGCTCCGGCGGCAGCACCACCTGGTGCGGCGTGCCCTCGGCCGCGACGAACACCGTGCGCAGGCTTTCGTGGCGGGCCAGCACATCGGCCAGCGCCGCGCCCAACGCGGCGCGGTCCAGTTGGCCGCGCAGCCGCAGTGCCGCCGCCATGTTGTAGAGCGGCGACGGCCCGTGCAGCTGTTCGATGAACCACAGCCGGGATTGCGCGAAGGACAGGGGCAGCACCGCGGGCCGCGCGCCGGCCACCACGCGCGCCGGTCCGTCTCCGCCCGGTCCCACCAGCGGCGCCAGTCGGCGAACGGTGGGCGCCTCGAACACCGCACGCACCGACAGGTGGGTGTCCAAGGCCGCGTTGGCGGCGGCGATCAGGCGCATGGCCGCCAGCGAATCACCGCCCAGGTCGAAGAACGACTCCTCGACCCCCACCCGGGCCAAGCCCAGCACGCGCGCGTAGATCTCGGCGAGGATCCCCTCGATCGGCGTCGCCGGGGCGCGGTAGGACTCGGCGTCGTGGTACTCCGGGGCCGGCAGCGCCCGTTTGTCGAGTTTGCCGTTGAGCGTCAACGGGATTGCGTCCAAGACGACGACCGCGGCGGGCACCATGTAGGCCGGCAACCGTTCGGCGAGCGCGGTACGGATCGCGGCCGGGTCGACGGTTCCGGTGACGTAGCCGACCAGCCTGCCCTCGCGGGCGATCACCGCCGCCTGCTGCACGCCCTCGAAAGCGGTCAGCGCGGCGCGTATCTCGCCGAGTTCGATGCGATGCCCGCGGATCTTGACCTGATCGTCGGCGCGCCGCAGGTACCGCAGCCGCCCGTCGGCGCCCCAGCGCACCAGGTCGCCGGTGCGGTACATGCGGGTCCCTGTCCCACCGAACGGGCAGGCCACGAACCGCGACGCCGTCAAGCCGGACCGGCCCAGATAACCGCACGCCACACCGCGGCCGGCCACATACAACTCCCCGACCACCCCGGCCGGCACCGGCCGCAGCGACCGGTCCAACACCACGAACGCGGCGCCGGACACCGGCGATCCGATGGGCGCTCCGGCCCCCGCGGTCAGCGGCGCGCTGAGCGCCGCGTCCACGGTGGTTTCGGTGGGGCCGTAGGCGTTGACCATCACCCGGCCCGGCGCCCACCGATCGACCAGCTCGGGCGGGCACGGTTCACCGCCGATCACCAGGGCCACGGCATCCAGGCCCTCGGTCGACAGGGTGCCGGCCTCGGACGGGGTCTGACTCAGGACGCTGACGCGTTCACGAATCAGCAAGGCGCGCAGTTCTTCCGGTGCGCGGACCACCGATTCGGGCACCACGACGAGGCGCCCGCCGCCCAGCAGCGCGCCGAAGATCTCCTGGACGGAGACGTCGAAGGCCAGTGAATGCGAGTGCGACCAGACGCCCGGGGCCGGCAGCGGCGCATGCAGCGACGTCATCAGCTGGGTGACGTTGTGGTGCGTGACCGCGACGCCCTTGGGGACGCCCGTGGTGCCGGATGTGTAGATGAGGTAGGCGATGTCGTCGGGGGCCGGCGCGGTCAAGTCCGCGGCGGGGCCGGTGTCCACCGGTAGGTGGTGCACGTCGATGACCGGCACGCCGGAGCCGTCGAGCCGCCCACGCAGGTCGGCGGTGGTGACGGCGACGATCGGCGCGGCGTCGGCGATCATGAACCCGATCCGCGCCGCCGGCAGGCCGGGATCGATCGGCAGGTAGGCGGCCCCCGTCTTGAGTGCCGCCAGGATCGCGACGACG
Source organism: Mycobacterium europaeum (assembly GCF_002102155.1). Lineage (GTDB taxonomy): Bacteria > Actinomycetota > Actinomycetes > Mycobacteriales > Mycobacteriaceae > Mycobacterium > Mycobacterium europaeum. Next base: position 4,437 of record NZ_LQOU01000002.1, on the reverse strand, counting down.
GCATCGGCGGACCGCGAAAAGAGCAGCGCCACAAAGGTTCCGGGTGCGGCACCGTGGGCAGCGAGCAGGCGGGCCACGCGGTTCGCGGCCTCGTCCAGCTCCCGATACGTCATGGAACGGCCTTCGAAGCTCAGCGCCACCGCCTCCGGGGCGCGGGCCACCTGCGCGGCGAACAGCTCCGGAATCGACGGCCCGGTCACCGGCTCGGCGAGCGCCGCCCGGTTGCCCCATGCGACCAGGCGAGAGTGCTCCGCCTCATCGAGGCCGTCGATCGCCGACAACGGGCGGTCGGGGTCGGCGGTCATCGCGACCAACACCCGGCGGAACCGTGCGATCAGGGTCTCGATGCCGGCCGCGTCGAAGACGTCGGTGTCGAATTCGACGCGCAGGCCCAGCTCGTCGCCCGGCACGGCCTGCACCGAGAGCGGATAGTGGTTGAACTCGCGGCTGGTGAATTCGGTGACGGTGAGTTCGTGGGCGCCGGCCAGCGCGGCGGTGTCGATCGGGTAGTTCTCGTACACGAACAGGGTGTCGAACAACTGGTCGTGGCCGGTGGCGCGGTGGATTTCGGGCAGCGCCAGGTGCTCGTGGTCGAGCGTCTGGTTGTGGGCGCGGCGCAACTGGTCGAGGAGACCGGCGGCCGTTTGCGCCGCGGTGATCGTGGCCCGCACCGGGACCGTGTTGATCAGCAAGCCCACCATCGATTCGGCGCCGGGCAGCTCGGCGGGGCGGCCGGAGACCACGGCACCGAAGACCACGTCGTCCTGGCCGGTCAGCCACGCCAGCAGCTGCGCCCAGGCGGCCTGCAGGACGGTGCTGACGGTGGTGTGCGACGCGCGGGCCAGCCCGCCGAGGGCCCGCGTGGTTTCGGCCGGCACTGCGAAGGTGGCGACGCCCCGCCGGCCCGCCCGGCCCGAGGGGCGGACCAACGTCGGGGTGTCGAAGCCGTCGAGCACCCGGCGCCACGCCGCTCGCGCGGCCGCCAGGTCGCGGTCGGCCAGCCAGGTGAGGTAGCTGCGGTACGGCGCCGCCGCCGGCAACCGCTCTCGGTAATAGCCGGCGAAGATCTCCTGGAGCACGATCGGCAGCGACCATCCGTCCATCACGACGTGGTGGACGGTCAACACGAAGCGGTGCCGGTCTTTCGCGGTGCGGACCAACGCGGTCCGGAACGCCCGGCGGGCGGCCAGGTCGCACACCGCGGCCCGTTCGGCTGCGCACAGCTGCGCGACCCGCTCGTCCGGGTCGGGGTCGTCGGCGTCGAGCTGGAGGTAGCGCCACGCCACGGCGGGCTCGGCGGGGATGATCTGCACCGGCTCCTCGAACGCTTCGCAGAACCGGGCCATCAGGTTGGGGTGCCGGATGAGCACGGTGCGGACCGCCTCGCGCAGGCGCTGGGGGTCGAGCGGGCCGCACACCGTGATGTCGAGCTGCACCGCGTACACGTCGTCGCCGGGGTCTCGTCCGGTGCCGGCGTGGAAGAGCAGTCCCCGCTGCAGCGGGGTCAGCGGCAACACGTCGGCGACAGGCTGTTGCCGGCACAGCGCGTCGATCTGCTGCTGGCTCAGCCGGGCGGGGGCGATGTCCGACGGGGTCAGGCCGCCCCCGCCGTTGCGCACGTGCGCGCAGATGCCGGCCAGCGCTTCGCACCACAGCCGGCTGAGCCCGCCGACCTGTTCGCGGGTCAGCGCCGAGGGCGCCCAGGTCCAATTCGCCTGCAGGCGTGGCCCGTTCGCCGTGTCCGTGGCGCCGGCGTTGAGTTCCAGCGGGTGCCCCAGCGGCATCGGCAGCGCCGCCGCCGCGGCGGTCAACGACAGGCTGTCCTGATCGAGGCGCCACAAGTCGTCGGACAGCTCGGCCGTCCCCGCGAGCCGTCCCAGGTAGTTGAATCCGATCACCGGGTCCGAATCGTCCAGGCCGACGTCGGGATTGAGATAACGCAAGAGCCCGTAGGTCAGCCCGTCCGGCAGGGCACGCAGCTGCTCCTTGGCGTCCTTGATCAGCGCGCCCAGCTCGGGGTCGCCCGCTTTGACCTTCGGCCAGTGCGGCGCGCCGAGCCGAAGCGCGACCGGGTATTTGGCGGTGAACCAGCCCACGGTGCGGGACAGGTCGACGCGCGGGCCGACGTCTTCGTGCCGGCCGTGGGCCTCGACGTCGATATAAGGCGGCGCGCCGGTGCCCAGGAATTCGTTGATCGCCAACCCGAGGGCGACCACCAAAATATCCTGGACACCGGCGTGAAACGCCGCCGGCACTGCCCCCAACAACATGCGCGTGGTGTCGGCGTCCAGCGACACCGACAACTGTTCGGCCGTCTCGTACGTGTCGACGCCCGGGCGTACCGCCGGCAGCGGGGCCGGGGCGCTCGCCACTTCGCGCCAGGCGCCGGCCCGGTCGACGACCTCGGGGCGCCGGGCGTACTCGGCCAGCATCGCCGACCAGCGGGCGAACGACGTCCCGCCGGGCGGCAGCGCCACCGGTTGCCCGGTGCGCTGCTGTGCCCAGGCGATGTTGACGTCTTCCAACAGGATTCGCCACGACACCCCGTCGACGGCCAGGTGGTGGACGATCAACGCCAACCGCCCGGTGGGCTCCGCCCAGACCGCGCGCAGCATCACCCCCGCGGCCGGGTCCAATCGCGATCGCGCGGCCACCACCGCCTCTTCGGACAACGCGTCGACGACGTGCAGGCAGCTGCGAGCGTCAACCGCGCCGGGCTCGGGCGCACGCAGCGACCAGCCGCCGGCGCCATCGTCGTCCACGCACAGCCGCAGCATGGGGTGCCGGTCGATCAGGGCCTGCAGCAGCACCACCACGTCGTCCTGGGTGACGCCCGCGGGCGCCCGCACCACCACCGTCTGGTTGAACTGATCGACCGGACCGTCAATCCGCTGCAGCCAGTGCATGATCGGTGTCGCGACCACCGGGCCGGTGCCATCGTCGGCCACGTCCTCGTCGGCGGCCACGCCGGCCACCCGGGCCAGCCGCGCCACCGTCTGTTCGACAAAGATGTCACGCGGGCGGAACAGAACACCGGCCGCCCGCGCGCGGGCCACCACCTGCATCGACAAGATGCTGTCCCCGCCCAGGTCGAAGAAGGAGTCGTCGATCCCCACTCGCTCGACACCGAGCACCTGGGCGTAGATGCCGGCCAGGATCTCCTCGACGGCGTCGCCGGGGGCGCGGTACTGCTCGGCGCTGTGGTAGTCGGGTGCGGGCAGGGCGCGAGTGTCCAGTTTGCCGTTGACCGTCAACGGGATCGCGTCCACCGCGACGACGGCGGCGGGGACCATGTAGGCGGGCAGCCGGTCGGCGAGCCGGCTTCGGATGTCGGCGGGTGCGGCGGTGCCGGTGGTGTAGGCAACGAGGCGCTTGTCGCCGGGGCGGTCCTCGCGGACGACCACCGCCGTCTGTCCGGCGCCCGCCAAACCGGCTAGGGCCGTGCGGATTTCGCCGAGCTCGATGCGGTAGCCGCGGATCTTGACCTGGTCGTCGGCCCGCCCCAGGTACTGCAGCTGTCCGTCGGCTCCCCAGCGCACCAGGTCCCCGGTGCGGTACATCCGTTGCCCGGCCGCTCCGAAGGGGCAGGCCACGAAACGCGAAGAGGTCAACGCCGACCGGCCGACATACCCGCACGCGACGCCCCGTCCGGCCACGTACAACTCACCGACCACACCGACCGGGACCGGCCGCAGCCAGGTGTCCAGCACGAACAACGCCGCGCCGGGCACCGGTGACCCGATCGGCGGTGCTCCGGTTCCCGCGGTCAGCGGCGCGGTCATGGCCACGTACATCGTGGTCTCGGTCGGACCGTACTGGTTGACCATCACCCGCCCGGGCGCCCACCGGTCGACCACCTCGTGCGGGCAGGCCTCCCCGCCCATCACCAGTGTCGCGATCGAGTCCAGGCCGTGCGGCGGCAAAGCCGCAACCGCCGAGGGGGTGTGGCTGAGGACGTCGACCTGTTCGCGAATCAGCGTGGCGTGCAGTTCTTCTGGTGAGCGGACCACGGTGTCGGGCACGATCACCAGCCGGGCGCCGCGCAGCAGCGCCCCGAAGATCTCCCACACCGAGAAGTCGAAGGCCAGCGAGTGGGATTGCGACCACACCCGCCCGAGCCTCAATTCGTCGTCGGCTGACTGCAGCAACTGGGTGACGTTGTGGTGGGTGACGGCCACGCCCTTGGGGACCCCGGTGGTTCCGGAGGTGTAGATGACGTAGGCGATGTCCTCGGGGTCGGGCAGCGTTGGCGCGCAGCGGGATTGGGTGGCCAGTTCGGGGTCGTCGAATTCGATGACGGCGATGTCCGACCCGTCCAGCCGCGACCGCACGCCCGCGGTGGTGACGGCGGCGACCGGTATGGCGTCGGTGAGCATGAATTCGATGCGTGTTGGCGGCAGTGCGGGGTCGATGGGCAGGTAGGCCGCCCCGGCCTTG
>NZ_LQOU01000001.1 GCF_002102155.1 Mycobacterium europaeum | reverse complement strand
GGCGGCTTCGGCGGCCAAGCCGGCGGAGGTTTCGGTCTCGGCGGCGACGCCGGCGCAGGCATCGGCGGCCAAGCCGGCGGTGGCTTCGGTGTCGGCGGCGACGCCGGCGCGGGCATCGGCGGCGGCTTCGGCGGCCAAGCCGGCGGAGGTTTCGGTCTCGGCGGCGACGCCGGCGCAGGCATCGGCGGCCAAGCCGGTACGGGGATCGGCGGTGGCTTTGGCGGCCAAGCCGGCGGTGGCTTTGGTGTCGGTGGTGACGCCGGATGGCAAGGCGCCGGTGGCGGGCAAGCGGGCGGCGGCGTCGGTGTCGGTGGTGAGGCCGGATGGCATGGCGGGGCCGGCGGCCAGATCGCAGGCGGCAGTCGCGGCGAAGCAGGTGGGCGTGCCGGCGGCGGCTTTGGCAGCCAGGGCGGAGCTGGCGGTCAGGCCGGAGGTCGCGGTCATGTCGGAGCCGGTGGTCAGGCGAGCGCCGAGGGTGAGGCTGGCGGTGGCTTCGGCGGCCGCGTTGGCGGCGGCTACGGCGGCCAAGCCAGCGGCCAAGCGGGAGGCGGCTACGGCGGCCAAGCCAGCGGCCAAGCGGGAGGCGGCTACGGCGGCCAGGCCAGCGGCCTGGGCGCCGGGGGAGCTCAAATCGGCGGCTCGTCAGGTGGCGTCGGTGTAGGCGGCCAGGTCGGCGCCGCCGGGGGCGCGGCCCTGGGCACCAGCGGTAGCGCGTTCGGCTCGGGTGGCGGCTCCGCGGTTGGCGGTGTCAGCGGCGCTACTGCCCTCGGCGGTGGTGCCGGCGCTCAGGCGGCAGCCAGCTCGTTAGGTAATGCCGGCCTGGGCGCCCAGGCCAGCGCCGCCGGAAACGCAGCGCTCGCAGCCGACGCCGGCGGTCACGCCAGCTTCCTGGGCAGCGAAAGCGCAGCGCTCGGCGGCGGTGCGCAGCTGACCAGCGCCCAAGGCGGAGTCGCCGCGGGCGGCCAAGGCGGCGGTGGTGCAGCGACCGCAGCCGGTGGCGGCGCACACGGCGGCATCCTCGCTAGCGAAGGCGCCGCCCTGGGTGGCCACGCCAGCGCTCAGCCGATGGCTTCGTCCGCCGAAACCGGCATGTCAGGTCAGGTCGCGGCCAGCGGTGGCGCAGCGGTCGGCGCCGGCGGTAACGCGCAGGGCAACATTCTCAGCCACGAGGGCGCTGCGTTGGGCGGCACCACCGCCGGCGGCACCGCCGCGGGCACCAGCCACGTGTCCGCAGGCGAAAGCGGCGTCATCCACGACAGCAGCTCCGCCGCCACGGCCGGTGGCCACGCGGCAGTCGCGGGCGGCAGCTCCTCTGTCATCCAGAGTCCCAGCACCCCCGCGCACGCGGATCCGAGCGCGGCGGCTGGCCAAAGCGCGGCCTCGGTCGACGCCCACTCGGCCCTGCAAGGCACGTCGGCGGTCGCCGACCCGTCCGGCCACACGGCGTTCGACGCGTCGGGCCAGTCGGCCGCCGACGCCTCGAGTCACTCGGTGTTCGACCACAACAGCTACGACCCCGCGGCATCCCACACGCCGGTCCAAAGCGACCCGATGGCGCACCACCCGGTGGACCCGCACACCGGGTTCTGATCAGGGCATCGCCGTGAACCGGCGGGGACCTTACGGGGTTCCCGCCGGTTGGTGGGCATACGGTGTTTCGGAGTTCAACGCAGAAAGTAGGGCGACCCGGTGACTCAGCCCGATGACCCGCGCCGGGTCAACGTGATCGTCGAACTGATCGATCACACCAGCACGATCGCCGACCTCAACGGCCGCGGCGACCTGAGCCAGCGGCTCGCGTGGGCCCGCGAACGCGTCACCGACCCCCATACCCGGGTGGTGATCGCCGGCCAGCTCAAGCAGGGCAAAAGCCAGCTGCTCAACTCGCTGCTCAACATGCCCGTCGCACGCGTCGGTGACGACGAGGCCACGGTGCTGATCACCGTCGTCGCCTACGGCGATCCGCCGTCGGCGCGGATCGTTCTGGCGGGCCCCAACGGCGAACCAGAAACCGCTGACGTCCCGGTTGCCGAACTGCAGACAGACCTGCGTCAGGCTCCGCAGGCCGCCGGTCGCGAGGTCCTCCGGGTGGAGGTCGGCGCGCCCAGCCCGATGCTGCAAGGGGGGCTCACCTTCATCGACACACCCGGCGTGGGCGGTCACGGTCAGCCGCACCTGTCGGCGACGCTGGGATTGTTGCCCGACGCCGACGCGATCCTGATGGTCAGCGACACCAGCCAGGAACTGACCGAGCCGGAAATGCGGTTCGTGCAGCAGGCCCATCAAATCTGTCCGGTCGGGGTGCTGCTGGCCACCAAGACCGACCTGTATCCGCATTGGCGCGAGATCGTCAACGCCAACATCGGACACCTGCAGCGCGCCCGGGTACCGATGCCGGTGCTTCCGGTGTCCTCGCTGTTGCGCAGCCACGCCATCACGCTCAACGACAAGGAACTCAACGACGAGTCCAACTTCCCGGCGATCGTCAAGTTCCTCAGTGAGGACGTGCTGGCCCGCCGCAACGACCAGCTCCGAGACCAGGTTCTCGATGAAATCCGCTCGGCTGCAGAGCATTTGACGCTCACGGTGCGCTCTGAGCTGGCCGCGCTCAGCGACGCCGACGTCGGTGGGCGGCTCACCGAGGACCTGGGGCAACGCAAACGCGAGGCCGAGGACGCGCTGCAGCAGACGGCGTTGTGGCAGCAGTTGCTCAACGACGGAATCACCGACCTGACCGGCGACGTGGACCACGATCTGCGGGCACGCTTCCGGGCCATCACCGAGCACGCCGAGCGGGTGATCGACTCGTGCGACCCCACCCGGCACTGGGCCGAAATCGGGGTGGACGTGGAGAACGCCGTCGCCACCGCCGTCGGCGACAATTTCGTCTGGGCCTACCAGCGCGCGAAAGCCCTCGCCCAGGAAGTGGGCCGCGTCTTCGTCGAGGCGGGGCTGGGTGCGGTGGCCATGCCCGAGCTCAGCGCGCAAGCCATGGGCGCGGACTTCGGGCAACTCAAGTCACTGGCCCGGCTGGAGGCCAAACCCATGGGCAAAGGCCACAAGGTGGTGACGGGCATGCGCGGCTCCTACGGCGGCATGGTGATGGTCGGCATGCTGTCCTCGGTCGCCGGGCTGGGCCTGTTCAACCCGCTGTCGGTGGGGGCCGGGTTGGTGATGGGCCGCATGGCCTACAAGGAGGACAAGGAGAACCGGCTGCTGCGGGCCCGCAACGAGGCCAAGACCAACCTGCGCCGTTTCGTCGACGATGTGTCCTTCGTGGTCGGCAAGGAGTCGCGCGACCGGCTCAAGACGATCCAACGTCAACTGCGGGACCATTACCGCGACATCGCCAATCAGGCCACCCGCTCGCTCAACGAATCGCTGCAGGCGACCATCGCCGCCGCGCGGTTAGAGGAGACCGAGCGCGACAACCGAATCCGCGAGTTGGAGCGGCAGTTGAACATCCTGACCCAGGTCACCGACAACGTCGACAAGCTCGCGCCCGCGGTGACACGGGTGTGAGCACCAGCGAGCAGGTCCACGCCATCCTGGGCGGAACCATTCGCGCCTACCAGGCGGAGCCGGCCTACCGCGAGCGGCCCGACGCCTTCCATGAATTGCACCGCATCGCCGCCCGGCTCAACGAACCGATGCGCATCGCACTGGCCGGCACCCTCAAGGCCGGCAAGTCCACCCTGGTCAACGCGCTGGTCGGGGAAACCGTCGCGCCCACGGACGCCACCGAGGCCACCCGGATCGTCACCTGGTTTCGGCACGGCCCGACACCGAAGGTCATTGCCAACCATCGTGGGGGGCGTCGTTCTCATGTGCCGATCATGCGCGACGGCGGACTCGGCTTCGACCTGAGCAGGCTGAACCCGGACGACGTGGTTGACCTCGACGTTCAATGGCCCGCCGACGAGCTGATCGTCACCACGATCATCGACACGCCGGGGACCTCATCACTGGCGCGTGACGTCTCCGCGCGCACGCTGCGGCTGCTGGTGCCCGAGGACGGGATGCCGCGGGTGGACGCGGTGGTGTTCTTGCTGCGCACTCTCAACGCCGCCGACATCGCGCTGCTCAAACAGATCGGTGACCTCGTCGGAGGGGCGGCCGGAGCGCTGGGCATCATCGGTGTGGCGTCGCGGGCCGACGAGATCGGCGCCGGGCGGCTCGACGCCATGCTCTCGGCCGAAGACGTGGCCAAAAGGTTCACCCGCGAGTTGAGCCAGACGGGCGTCTGCCAGGCGGTGGTGCCGGTGTCGGGGCTGCTGGCGCTGACCGCCCGCACGCTGCGCCAGTCGGAGTTCGTCGCGCTGCAAAAACTCGCCGGTGTCGACGCCGCCGAGCTGCACAAGGCCATGCTCAGCGCCGACCGCTTCGTCCGTCCCGACAGCCCGTTGCCGGTGGACGCCGGCACGCGCGGCCGGCTGCTCGAGCGGTTCGGCATGTTCGGCATCCGGATCTCGATCGCCGTGCTCAAGGCCGGCGTCACCGACGCGGCGGGGCTCGCCGATGAGCTGCTGGAACGCAGCGGGCTGGTCGCATTGCGCAACGTCATCGATCAACAATTCGCGCAGCGCTCCGACATGCTCAAGGCGCACACCGCGCTGGTCTCGTTGCGCCGGTTCGTGGAGGCGAACCCGATCGCGGGTACGCCGCGGATCCTCGCCGACATCGACCCGTTGCTGGCCGACACCCACGCGTTCGAGGAGCTGCGCCTGCTCAGCCAACTGCATTCACGCTCGACGGCGTTCCATGACGAAGAGCTCGCTTCGCTGCGGCGCATCATCGGCGGTTCGGGAACCGACGCGGCCAGCAGGCTGGGGCTGGCCCCCGAGGCGCACGATGACGCCCCGCGCGCCGCGTTCGCCGCGGCGCAACGTTGGCGCCGCCGCGCCGAGCACCCGCTCAACGACCCGTTCACCACCAGGGCATGCCGCGCGGCGGTGCGCAGCGCCGAAGCGATGGTGGCGGCTTTCGCCGCGCGCGATGGCGGCGTCCGGCCGCGTTGACGCCCCGGCGCCGGCGCCCGCGATTGCCGTGTGAATCGGAGGACGGCGCCGACCTGCTATAGGTTGGCTGCCGATACCTTGTCGTGGCCGCGCATACGCACGCCGGCGGACACCTGAATTGGACGATATGTCAACGGAAGCAAGACGGGGGCTGGGGCTGTCGGCCGGGACCGCCAACCTGGCAGCCATAACGGCCGATCGGGCAGTGACACGCACGTCGGTGCTGACGCTGTACCAACACCGCCCGCCCGAGGTTGGCGTTCCCGCCGAGAACCCCCGCCTCGACGAGCCCGGCTTGGTGATCACCGACTTCGTCGACCGGGTGGGAGACCCGGTTGGGATCGTGGCCGCGGACGGCTCCACGCATCGCGGCGAGGCGTTGCTCGCGGACGCCTTGCGTGCCCTCGCCTACGCCGCGACCGCCGGGCAACCGCTGCCGGAGGCGACGGCCGTGGCCTATCCCGCGCACTGGCGACCAGCCGCGGTGGACGCGTTGCGCACGGCGCTGAGCCGAGTGCCCGAATGGTCGGGCGGTTCGGAATCCCTGTCGCTGATCTCGGATGCCGAAGGGGCGCTGACCGCCCTGCAGACGAACCCGGGTCTGCCCATCCGCGGGATCGTCGCGGTGTGCGACTTCGGCGCCGGCGGAACCAGCATCACCCTTGTCGATGCCGCCAACGGCTACCAGCCCATCGGTGCCACGGTGCGGCACACCGATTTCTCCGGGGAACTGATCGACCAAGCCCTGCTGGCCCACATCGTGGCGGATTTGTCGTCCGCGGGTTCCATCGATGTCTCGGCCACATCGGCGATCGGATCGCTGACCCGACTGCGGGCCGAATGCCGGGCGGCCAAGCAGCGGCTTTCGGCCAGTACGGCGACCACGCTGCCCGCCGACCTGCCGGGCTTCCGCGGAAATATCCGGCTCACCAGAATCGAACTCAACGAAGCGATCAATCAGCCACTCGACCAGTTGGTTCATGTCCTACAAGACACCCTGGCGCGCAACGGAATCCGCGCGACCGACCTGGTTGCCATCGCCTCCGTGGGCGGTGGCGCGGCGATCCCGGAGGTCACCGCGCGGCTGTCCGAGCGGTTTCGCGTGCCGGTCACCACGCCACCACGGCCGCACCTGGCGGCCGCCACCGGTGCGGCGCTGCGGGCAGCGCGCGGGCCGGCCGACAACAGCGAAACGAAAATGGCCGCCGCGGCAGTCGTGGCGGCGCCACCGCCACTCGCGGAACCGACCCTGCAGGACGTGGCACCGGTGTCCACCGCCATGCCCGCACTGGCATGGTCGGAAGCCGGCGACGAATCGGGGGTGTTGCCCCCGGCCGTCGACGAATTTCCGGGCCGGGCCGGCGATGACGCCAAACCGCCATCCGCCGCGCCGCCGTTTCAGTTCGGCGACGAGACCGGGTACGCCCGGCCCGATCTGCGGTTCGAGCAACAACCCCTCCCCGACGAGGCCCGCCCCGCCGACACCGCCTGGTATCGGCGCCCCGTGGTGCTGGTTCTCGCCGCGGCCGCGGCGGTGCTGGCCCTCAGCGCGGTGATCATGCTGGCTTTGAGCCACGGCTCCACCAACACACCGGTCGCGCCGAAACCCGGCGCCACCACCACGCCGCAACCGTCACCGCCGCCTTCGACGGCGCAGACAAACCCCGCCCCGGCGCAGCAGGCCCCCGTTGAGACCAGCACGGCGGCGCCTGCGCCGCCGCCGGCGAGCGCTCAGCCGGCGCCCACCACTACCGAACCGCCACCGACCACCACCGAACCACCACCGACGACCACCGAACCGCCGCCGCCGAGCAGCGCGTCGACAGCCACGACGTCGCCACCGGCACCGCCACCACCGTCGTCTACGGACAATCCGCCGCCTTCGGTGCAGGTACCACAGATTCCGCGCATACCACGGATCCCTGCGATCCCGGCCATCCCGCCCATCCCGTAGCTCGGTCGACCCTTGGCGACACGCAGACCACTGAACCATCGAAAAGCGCTGGGCGACAACATCTCTGTGCAGTGCCGTGGCGAGCTGCTCGCCACAACCTCCCCCGCAACACTCGAGGACAAATGGCCCTGCTGTTGCTGATCCTCAAGGTCGCGCTGATCGCCTTCCTCGCCGGCGGCGTCGTCGTCTTGATCGCCCGCGGGGTGCGTCGCTCGCGGGCCAACAGGTCCAACCCGCAGTGGAGGGGCAGCCGCACCCAGCCCGGTTACGAGGCGTCCATCAACGGCGCCATGCCGAACACGCCACTTCCCGAGTGGGTCTACTGGCCCGACGAAGACCAGGACGACGGCCGGGCTACACGCAACTGATCCGGGCCCACCCGGCCCAGCGATCGCCTTCGCAAGGGCGCCATCCCGCGCGTGGAGAATTCCCAGCGCAGGGCCGCATTCGCGGGTTAAACCCCCCGTGGCCGAAACGTGACCGATGCTTGATCAAATGCTAACGCGCCCTTGCGCTTCCGCAGGTCAACGGGGCTTTACGATCCTCCTATTACAACCATGTCAGTTAGAGGAATCGGAGCCATGCGGGCGGACGTTCGGTGTGTTCTTGCGGCGGTCGGGATAGCCGCGGGTGTGATTGCGGGGCCGGCCGGCACCAGCATGGCGGCGGCGAACCAGCCGCATGACTTCACGATCGCGTCGGTGCTACCGGCCCGGGGCGCGACCGTGGGTGTGGCGCATCCGGTGGTGGTGACGTTCGACGCGCCCGTCGCGAACCGGCACGCCGCCGAGCGCACCATCGCAGTCAAGTCGACGCCCGCGATGACGGGCACATTCGAATGGCTCGACAGCAAGGTCGTGCAGTGGGTTCCGGCCCACTACTGGCCGGCGCACAGCACGGTGGCGCTCTCGGTGGAGGGCCGGTCCACGGAATTCAAGACCGGACCGAAGGTCGTCGGCGTCGCCAACATCACCGACCACACCTTCAAGGTGAGCGTCGACGGAGTCGACGCGGCCCCACCGCCGACTCCGCACCACCGTCCCCACTTCGGCGAAGAAGGCATGCTGCCGGCGTCGATGGGCAGGCCCGAGTACCCGACCCCGGTCGGCAACTACACCGTGTTGTCCAAAGAGCGCTCGGTGCTTATGGATTCGAGCAGCGTCGGCATCCCGGTCGACGATCCCAACGGTTACCTGCTCAACGTCGATTACGCGGTCCGGATCACCAACCGCGGCCTGTTCGTGCATTCCGCCCCGTGGGCCGTCCAGTCGATGGGGCTGGAGAATGTCAGCCACGGCTGCATTGGCCTGAGCCCCGAAGACGCCGAGTGGTACTACAACACGGTCAACGTCGGCGACCCCGTGATCGTCAAGCAAGACCTTTGGGAGCGGCCTCCCTCCTGACGGGGCCCGGACAGGCCCGCACGCTCCGATCACCGTGAGCGCGCGGGCTTTTCGCCGCTCGCCTGCTGCCGAATGTGAAGTTGGCTTCACGCTCGCGGTCGACTGTGAAACCAACTTCACGCTCGACGGCCAAAGCACCCTCCACATGCGAAAGGACCCGCCGGTGGCCGCCGGCGGGTCCTTTCTTTAGGGATGGGCTCAGTGCGCGCCCGGGCCGGGTGCGACCGGCTGACCGGGCTGGGGCCCGCCGGTGGGCGCCGGCCCCGTCGGGGCGTCCTTGACACCGGACATGTCGATGAGCGGTGCCCCGGCAACCCCGTCGAGGGGGGCGCCGGCCGCCAGCGGCCCACCGAGGGCGACCAACGGGGCACCGGCCGGCACCACCGGGGCGATGGGCAACGGAGCGCCCAGCGGCAGCGGCAGCGGGGCGCCCAGGGGCAGGGGCACGGGCGCGCCCACCGGCAACGGGCCGGGCACCGCCAGGGGGACACCGGCCATGTCGGTGAGCGGCGCGCTGGCGGCGCAAACCTCCGCGGTCGGCGCTCCGCCCGCGGCCGCCGCCCCGCCGGCAACACCGGCGGCCCCCGGTCCGGCGAGGGGCGCGCCGGCTGCGCCGGCCTGCCCCTGGATGCAGGCGTAGCCGCCCGTCTTGAAAGGCGCGGCTGCCGCATCCGGGCTCAACGCAAGTGCGGCTCCGCACAACCCCAGGGTGGCAACTACTTTCATGTTGAACCGATCGACGATCGCCATCAGCGTCGACTCTCCTTTATTCGCGCTCACATAACAGTCTGGTGCAGCAGAACCGCGTAGCCGTCTTCCGGCGACCGAGCCAATTGTCGTCAGCGGCCGCGAAACGCCGGACGCGCCGCACCGCACCGTATCCAAACGGTGACGTCACAAGGGCGTCACGAAGTCCGTTGCGGCCGCGCGTGTTTGCCCACCCCCGCGCGTCCCGGCCGGCTCGGTTTTGCGCAGCTTATTCACAGGAAACTTTCGGCGAATCGATACATTTCGGAGGTCCCATATAAGTGAACAGTGGACAAACACACGGCTAACGGACAGGGAGAGGCAGCCATGACGGCACAGCGGCTCTGCGGCCGACTCAGGACCACCGCGCTGGTGGCAGGCCCACTCTTCGTCGCCGGGGTGATGTGGGCCGGCCCGGCACAGGCTGACGCCACCAGCTTCGTCAATGACCTGCACAAAGTGGGGATCCACGCGGTCACCGGCGGCGACGAGGCGCTGGTGCAGATGGGCTTGAACGTCTGCCAGCAACTGTCGTGGGGCGCTCCCCCGGCGCAGCTCGAGGGCCTCGCGGTGCAACGCTCCGATGGCACGCAGGGCGCGAGCGGGATCACGCCCCAACAGGCCGACGACGTCGTCGGCTTCGCCGTGCGCGATCTCTGCCCGGACGCATAACCGGCGCGCCCAGACCCCCGGCCGGCGGCCAAACCCGGTCGGCCATTGGTTTTTGCCGACTATTCATCGTCGGGATTTCTCTTCGGCAACGTGTGTCGCGGTGCTTTGGTGTAAAAGTGCATCATCGTTGATCGGGACACGGCACGAAGGAGAGAATCGAATGGCGGCAAAGCGGGCCTCTGGCCGGCTCATGAGTGCGGCTCTCGTAGGTGGCCCACTGCTGGCCGCGGCGATCGGCTGGGCCGGCCCGGCCCGGGCCGATGAGACTGCCTTCCTCAATGACCTGCACAACGCCGGCATCCACGCCGTCAACGGCGGCGACGAGGCGCTGCTGCAGATGGGCGCGGATCTGTGCCAGCAGCTTTCCTGGGGTGCCTCTCCGCAACAGCTGGAAGAGCTGGCAATACAACGCTCGGACGCCGGCCAGGGCACCGGCGGGATCACTGGACGGCAGGCCGCAGACGTCGTCATCTTCGCCCAGCGCGACCTGTGCCCCAACGCCTAGCGGGGACTAGTCGCAGGGCCGGAACACCGGCAGGGCGCGGTATTTGGCGGTGAAGGTGGCCTTCTCGTATTCGTCGCCGACCTCGCCGTCGCACGCGATGACCGTCGGGCCGTCGACCGCGGCGAAGCTGAACTCCGGCACCTGCAGCTCGTGGTAGAGCGGGCTGCGCTCCAACCGTCCCAGCGCGAGCGCGGCCAGGATCCGGGTGCGTGCCCACCGCCGGCCCGCCTCGAGCAGGCGGACATCGATCAGCCCGTCGTCCATGCGGGTCCGGCGCGACGGGGCGAACCCGGTCGGCAGGTACAGCGAGTTCCCGAGGAAGAACAGCGACGTCAGCAGCGTCTTGTTGTCGTATGAGATCCGCACCGGCTGGTCGTGGCGCAGCGTGTGCAGCATCGCGTACATGCCGGCCAGCGGCTTACCGATGCGTTTCTCCAGTTTTTCGCGCTGCTGCACGAAGGCCGGGTAGGCGCCGATGCTGGCCGTGTTGAGGACCATCTGACTTTCGTTGAGGCACACCAGGTCCACGCACGCGACGCTGCCGCGGCGGATCGCGTCGACGGTCTTGGCCACGGTGTCGCAGCCGATGTCCTTCGCGAAGTGGTTGAACGTGCCGGCGGGAAACACGGCCAGTGGCAGCCCCGCCTCGACGGCCACCCCCGCCGCGGCCGCCACGGTGCCGTCGCCGCCGCCGACCGCGAGCACCTCGGCGCGCGCCGCGGCGTCGCGCAAGACGTCCTCCGGATCGTCGTCGGGGCCCAGCTCCCGGATCTCCGCCTTCGGCAGCGCATCCCGCACCTCGTCGACGACGCGCGCCCCGGTGCCGCTGCCCGACTCGGGGTTGATCACCAGCACCACCCCGCCGCCGTCGGGCCGCTCGGGCGTCGCGACGCGAAGGGGTTCGGTGGTGGGCAGGGCGGTGTCGACGATCGGCGGGACGAGCCGACCGCCCAGCACCGCCATGCCCGCACCGATGCCGAACCCGGCGACCACGTCGCCCGGGTAGTGCGCGCCGGTCGCCACCCGCGACAGGCCCACCAGTCCGGCCAGCAGCGCCAGCCCGAAACCCAGCATCGGGTTCTCCAGACCGACCCCCACCGCGAACGCGGCCGCGCTGGCGGAATGCCCTGACGGGAAGGAGTTCGACCTGGGGCGGCGGCGGACCTGCCTGACCAGCGGCACCAATTCGTAGCCGGGACGCGCGCGGCGGCGGATGCGTTTGGCGACCTGGTTGGTGACCAGGCTGGTGGCCGCGAGCGTCACGGCACCGCGCGTCGCGCCGCGCTGGGCGCTCTGGTTCCCCGAGGCCATCAGCGCCGCGGCGATGGCGAACCACAGCTTGGAGTTGTCGGCCGCCCGGGTCAGCGGCGGCATGACCATGTTCAGCAGCGGGGTGTCCGTGTCGGCGACCGCTTCGAAGACCTCGCGGTCCAGGGTGCCCAGCCCCCGGGTGATCTGGTTGATGCCGCGCGCGCGTCGCCAGGGCCGCCTGTTCATTCGCTACACCCTAAATTGGTTGGCGGACATGGACGCAGCGGGCTACTTCGAGGCATGGCGGGCCAACGCCGTACGGCGGGGCGTGGCCCCGGACGTCGTGGCGGAGGTCGCCCGCCGGCACGCCGTCACCCCGGCGAGCTTCCGGGTGCTCGGGCGCATGGCCCAGATCACCGACCCGGACGGCAAATCCTTCTTCCTCCTGCCGCGCGGCACCAGCGGCGGCGACGCCCGCGCGGCGGCGCTGTGCACCTACATCCTGAACGCGGGCACCGGCTACGGCGGCAAGGGGACGCAGCGCACCGATTTCCCCCCGACGCCCTACAGCGCCGCCGAAGTCACGCGAATCACGCTGCGGCAGCAGGCGAACCGCTGGAGCTACACCCGCGACGTGCGGTTCGTCGACCGCAACGGCGGACGCTTGGTGGCGACGCCGAACGGCATCCTGATGGGCTTGGGCGGCAACTGGGTCCAGCGGCAATTCTGCCGACGCGGGGGCACCACCTGGGGCGACATCTTCATGGTCAACCTGGGCGCCCTCTCCGACCCCGCCGCCTGGCTGAGCCGGATCGTGGAGTCCGGGCATGCCTGGTACCTCGGCGCCGACGGAAGACCGGTGGAGAGCGTCCTGGACCTGGACCGGGTGCTGCACCACGAAGAACGCCACTGCCGGCAGTGGGCGGCGAAGGGCTACGCGGGCATGCTGGCCGACTACGGTCGCGAGCTGGTCCGCGAATACGCCTTCGGCGCCATCAACAGGCTCGAGGAGGACGCCGGCCTGGCCGATGGCGGCTACAGGGCGTGAATGCCGTGGTAGAGCAGCATCGCGCCGATCACCACCAGGACGGCCGCGAGCAGGGCGGCGTTGTTTCGGTCCATCCAGTCTTTGAGCCGCGCCAGGGTGTCGTCGAGGCGGCTCCCGGCCGCCGCGTAGGCCAGGATCGGGATCGCGACGCTGGATACCGCGATGACGACGAAGAACGCGGCGGCCAACCAGTCGCCGACCAGGCCCAGCCCGGCGGTGCCGATGCCCAGTCCCGCCGGGACGCAGATGAGCAGCACGTCCGGCCGCACCACGGCCAGCGCCGCCCCCATGATCCCCGCGCGGGGCGGGGTGATGCTGGCGAACGAGCGCATCCAGGCCGGCGACTCCGCGTTGCCGCGCCGGTTCAGCCATTTGTAGATGCCGTACACGATCAACGCCGACCCCAGGACGACGCGCAACCACGACGACCACCGCGGCGGCGACTTGTCCAGGCCACCGAGCAGGTGGGAGGTCGCGACGGAGAGCGCCGTCAGCGCGGCCAGGCTCAGCGTCCAGCCGCCCAGGAACGCCAGGCCGCTCGGCCGCGGGCGCGGCGCCTGCAGCACCAGCACCGCCGGGATCACCGTGAGCGGCGAGAGCGAGACGACCAGCCCGAGCGGGACGAGCCCGGTCAGCACGGTGCCCCAGCTTCCTGCCATGGGCAGCAATCTACAGGGCGCGAATCCCGTTGTGGAGCACGAACAAACCGATCAGAACGAGGATGATCGCGAGCAGCGCCGCGTGATGATCCTCCATCCAGACCTTGAGGCGTTCCAGCGCGTCGTCAAGGCGGTCCCCGGCCCAGACGTAACCCAAGATCGGGAGTGCGACCGTCGACGCGGCGACGGCGAGATAGAACGCGCCGGCCAGCAACTGGCCGGCGGCACCCAGGGTGCTGTTGCCGATGGCCAGTCCGGCCGCGACACAGACCAGGAGCACCTCGGGCCGCAGCACCACCAGCACCGCGGCGGTCAGCCCGGCGCGCGCCGGGGTGAGCGTGGCGAACGAACGCATCCAGCGCGGCATGTCGCCGTGCCGATGCCGGATCAGCCAGTGATAGACGCCCAGGGCGATCAGCGCCGATCCCAGCGCCACGCGCAGCCACGACGCCCACGTCGGTGGCGCCTTGTGCAGGCCTTCGAGCAGCCCCGAGCCGCCGACGAAAATCGCGGTCAGGCCGGCCAGGCCCAGCACCCATCCGGCGAGGAACGCCAGGCCGGTGGGCCGTGGACGGGGCGCGTGCAGGACCAGCACCGCCGGGATCACCGTGATCGGCGAGAGCGCGATGACCGCCGCCAGCGCGACGAGCTTGGTCAGCACCGAACCCCAACTTACGTCCACGAACAGCAATCATCGCATCTCATAACCGGTTTCGGCGCAGCGTCCAGGCGGGCACCCAATGCGTCACGGTTTTGCGCTCGGAGCCGTAGTCGACCGGGTAGGTCACCAGGCCCCACCAGTCGCCCTGCTCGCAGAGGCCCCAGCAACTGAGCAGGCCCTCGACCACCTTGTGCAGTTGCAGACCGTTGGGCTGATACCGGCCGGAGCGGTGCGGCTCGCGCGGGAACAACACCGTCAGGTCCACCAGGACCGTGATCGGCGGACGCACCACCCGGAACGGGCTGCGGACCGGTTGGCCGTTGTACCCGATGGACGCAAACTGCCCCATCGATCGATCATACGTTCGAATAAGGGCGGGGTTTGCCGAGTTATTCGTTTTCGCGCCGCGGCCGGAGCCCGTCGATATAGTCGGCTCAGCCACCAACGGGAGGTCCACATGAAGTTGGCTTGCGCCGCCGGCCTATTGGCGTTGGCCGGGTTGCTCACCACCGGGGTGGGCGTCGCCGGTGCCGACGAGATCGAGGTCGAGGGCAACTACTCGAGCCAGGCCGGCTGCGAAGCGGACGCCCCGCACGTCGAGCTCACGCACAACGACAACCTGTACACCCATTGGGACTGCCGCCTGGGCTCCGACGGGTTCTGGCACGTCTGGCTGCTCAACTAGTTTCGGCCGGCGGCGGGGCCGGACGGGCCCACACTCCGCTTCTGGCACCATAGCGGCGTGCGGAACCCGCTTCGCCGCCCGCCGGCCGCGCTGGACCCGCTGCTCGTCGGGGTGCTCGCCGTCGCGGTGAGCCTGGGCGGCGCGTCCCGCCCCTCGTTCTGGTACGACGAGGCCGCCACCATTTCCGCGGCCTACAGCCGTTCGCTCGCCCAGCTGTGGCGGATGCTGGGCAACGTCGACGCCGTGCACGGTGCGTACTACCTGCTCATGCACGCCTGGTTTCAGGTCTTTCCGCCCACCGAGTTCTTCTCGCGCGTGCCGAGCGGGCTGGCCGTCGGCGCCGCCGCCGCCGGAATCGTGGTGTTGGGCAGACAGTTTTCGTCGCGCACGGCCGCGGTCGCGGCCGGCGTCTTCTGCGCCGTCCTGCCCCGGACGACCTGGGCGGGCATCGAGGCCCGTCCCTATGCGCTGTCGATGATGGCCGCGGTGTGGCTGACGGTGTTGCTGGTTCGCGCCATGCGCCGCGACACCGGCTGGCTGTGGGCGGCCTACGGGGCCGCCCTCGCGGCGTCGATCGCGCTCGAGGTCTACCTCGCGCTGCTGGTCGCCGCCCACCTGGTCCTGGTCATGGTGTCCCGTTGCGGGCGAACGGTCGTGCTGCGGTTCGCCGCCACGGCGGCCGTCGCGGTCTGCGCCATGACGCCGTTCTTGCTGACGGTCGCCGGGCAGGCGCACCAGATCAGCTGGATCGCGCCGATCGGCCGACGGACCCTCGAAGACGTCGTGGTGCAACAGTATTTCGAGCGCAGCCCGCCGTTCGCCGTGCTGTCGGCGCTGGTGATCGCGGCGGCTATCGCGTTGTGGCTCAGCGGGTCCGCGGCCCTGGCGCGGGCCGACGGGCAACTGCTGGCGCTGTCGACCGCGTGGCTGGCCCTGCCGACCGCGGCCATCCTGGCCTACTCGGCTTGGGTGCACCCGATCTACACCCCGCGCTATATGACGTTCACGGCGCCGGGAATGGCGCTGATCCTGGGGGTCTGCGCCGCCGCGGTCACCGTGCGGCCGTGGCGGACGGCGGCCCTGGTCGCCCTTTTCGCCGCCGCCGCGGCACCGAATTACCTGTTCGCCCAACGTAACCCGTACGCCAAGTACGGGATGGACTACAGCCAGGTGGCCGACCTGATCGGCGCCAAGGCCGCGCCCGGCGATTGCCTGCTGGTGAACGACACGGTGACGTTCATGCCCGCCCCGATGCGCCCGCTGCTGGCGGCGCGCCCGGACGCCTACCGCAAGCTGATCGACCTCACCCTGTGGCAACGGGCCACCGACCGCAACGACGTCTTCGACACCAACCTCATCCCCGAGGTCGTCGCGAACCCGCTGAGCCACTGCGGCGTCGTGTGGATCATCACCCAGGCCGACCCGGCACAGCCGGCCCACGAGCAGGGTCCGGCGATTCCGCCCGGCCCCCGCTACGGGGCGACCCCCGCCTTCGCGGTGCCGCACGACCTGGGCTTCCGGCTGGTCGAGCGCTGGCAGTTCAACCTGGTTCAGGTGCTCAAAGCCGAGCGTTAGTCACCAAATCCGGATGTAGTCCACCAGCATCGAGGCCGGGAAGGTGCCGGCCGCGGGATCGCCGGCGCCGACGCCGCCCACGGCGAGGGTGAACATCGGCGTCATCCAGTAACCGGGAATGTTGAACGGCCACCGGAAATCGTCGGGAGCGCCGCCGGCGACGTGGATGGGCTTGTTGGGAACCTTGAAGTACTCCGCCCCGTCCCGGGCGAACTCGAATCCCTCTTCACCCCAATGCATTCGCCAGGTGTGCCAGTTGCTGTCGACCAGGCCCGGGATCGACTTGCCCTCCCAGGTCTTGCCGTTGGACGCCGCGTGGACGGTGGTGCCCGGGGCCCACTGGCCGTTGCCATACCACTCGAAGATGTCCACCTCGCCGTCGGGCAGCGGGTCCTCGTTGACACCCCAGAACGACGGCCACAGGCCGGGGTACAGGCAGTCGAGCTTGATCCGCGCCTCCCAGGTCTGGTTGATCATGCTGCGGAAGTTGCCGCGCAGCTTGCCGCTGTAATAGGTGTTGCTCAGCAGGTCGTGGGTGGCGCACAGGACGAGGTTGGAATGCCCGTCCTGGAACACGTTTTGCCGGTCGTCGCGGTAGATGCCCTCGACCGGAGGGAACACGTCGTCCTGCCAGGTCTGGATCGTCCACTTGCCCGGATCGGGCGGCGAGCCCGCGGGCCCGTCGAACTCGTCGGCGAAGATGTACGGCCCGCCGGGACCGGCCGACGGGGGCGCCTCCGGTGCCGCCGGGGCGGCCCAGGCGCCCGGCAACCGCATCGCAGCCCCCAGCATGCCGAGCCCCGACATCAACATCATGCTGCGACGATCCATCTACCAACCCACCAATCGTGAAAGCCGTGTTACGACCTAGCGCGATACCCCTAAGCAACTTTTGCAAACGGTGTTATGAAACCACGCGGCGGGGTGCCGTGCACCCCGCATCCGGCCCGCGGCGGCGGGTTTTTGCGCGCCGAGACCGACGGTTCAGCGGGCAGCGGGCTCGCTGAGCTTGACCAGGGTCTTACCGATGTTGACCCCGGTGAACAGGCCGTTGAGGGCGTCGACGCACGACTCGATGCCCTCGAAGATGGTCTCGCGGTGCTTGAGCCTGCCCTCGGCCTCCCACTGCCGCAGCGCGGCGAAGGCCTCGTCGAAGCGTCCCCACTGGTCCAGGGCGTTGAACCCCTGCATCAACGCCGTCTTGGACAGCAGGTTCACGTAGTTGGCCGGACCCGGGTGCTCGCCGGTCAGGTAGCTGGAGATCACCCCGCACAGGACGACGCGGGCCCGCGGGGCCAGGCGGCCCAGCACCGCATCGAGGATCGGGCCGCCGACGTTGTCGAAGTAGACGTCGACGCGCTGCGGACAGTGCCGCTTGAGCGCCGCCGTCAGGTCGTCGTTCTTGTAATCGATGCACGCGTCGAACCCGAAGTCCTCGACCACGGCCCGGCACTTCTGCGGCCCGCCCGCGATCCCGACCACCCGGGCGCCGGCGATCTTGGCGATCTGCCCGGCCACCGATCCGGTGGCACCCGCGGCCGCCGAGACCACGACCGTCTCCCCGGCCTTCGGCTTGCCGATGTCGGTCATCCCGAAATAGGCGGTGGCGCCGGTCGGCCCGTACACCGACATGATCGCCAGCTGGTCGTCCTCGCCCGGGATGGGCGTGCTGAACAGGTCGTCGCGGATGATCGCGTACTCGGCGAAGCCGGTCAGCGTGGTGACGACGTCGCCGACGGCGTAGGCGTCGCAGCGCGACTCGACCACCTCGCCGATCCCGGCCGCGCGGATGACCTCGCCCAGCTGCACCGGCGGGAGGTAGCCGGGCTGGTCGTCGAGCCAGGTGCGGGCGGCGGCGTCGATGCCGACGTAGGTGGTACGCAGCAGCGCCTCCCCCTCCGCCGGTTCCGGCGCCGGCGTGGTGACCAGCTCCGTGTCGCCGGGCCGGATCAGCCCGGTGGGACGGCGACGCAACACGACCTGACGGTTCGGCAACTCGGGCACGAAGCAGAAACTACCGAACCGCACGAAACTACCGACGCGAATGGCATATTCAACGCATGCCAGCAAACGACGACCCGGAGGAACGGATCCGGGAACTCGAGCGCCCGCTCGCCGAGGCGGCCCGGGCATCCGAAGTGGGCAGCGCGCAACCCGCCGCCCAGCCTTTCCCGCCCGGGCCGGGGGCCGGCCCTCCGCCACCGCCGCCGTGGAGCTACGGCGGCCCGTTGACGGGCCCGCCCCCGCGGCCCCCGTCGGGCAACCGCATGTGGTGGATCGTGGGCACGGTCATCGTGGTCGGCGTCATCGCCCTCGCCGGCGGCATCGCCGCCTTTGCGGCGCACCAGCTTTCCGGTGTCCGCTCCATCATCACTTCCCCGCCGGCCATCACCGACACGTTCGGTCCCGCGACCACCACCCCGGGCGCCGCCGCCCCGTCGACCACCCGGGCCCGAACGCCCGGCCCGTCGACGTCACCCGCCCCGCCTCCGGGCGCCAAGCTCAGCGTCTCGGGGATCGGCGAGAACCGGACGATCGCCTGCAACGACAACGTCATCAGCGTCAGCGGGGTCTCCAACACGGTGGTGATCAGCGGCCACTGCGCGAGCCTCACCGTGTCGGGCGTGCAGAACGAGATCACCGTCGACGCGGTCGACAGCATCGAAGCGTCCGGCTTCAACAACAAGGTCACCTACCACACGGGGACGCCGAAGGTCAGCAACTCCGGGGGGTCGAACGTCGTCGGGCAGGGCTGAGGCCGGGCGCCGGCGTCAGGAGTCGTGCGGCGCCTCGCCGGATTCCTCGCCGGTCGAATCGCCGTCGAGGACGCTGACCGCGATGCCATACGGCAGGAACCGGACCTTGCGTTTGGGGTCGACGTTGTCCTTGTTGGCGCGCAGCGCGTCGAGTTCGGTCGCATAGACCTGTTCCACGTGCGCGCCGCCGTCGGCGTCGGTGGTGTAGATGGCCCAGACACCGTCGCCCGCCTCGCCGGCGGTCTCGGGCTCGGGGCGGGGGCGCCGCGACAGGTCGTCGAAGAACGACGACCACCCGGGCCGGGCGCCTGGCGCCGCCACGAATTTGCTGACCCGCTCGAAAACCTCGCGCAGGCCCTCGCTGCCCTCGCGGATCATCCGATCGATCTCGTCGGGGTCAAAACCGAACGCACCGTATTCGCCCACGGGACCTCCTCGCCGCTCGTGCCGTCACCGCCCAGTGTGCGCGCACGCGCCGTCGCGCGCCAGGTCCTCAGCGCCCCGGCGGGGGCGGCGGGTTGAGGGGAATCGGCACCGTCACGAAGGGGAAATGCAGATACATCGTCACCGGGGGCATGGCCGGCAGTGGCGGCGCGGCCGGCGGCGGAGGCGGAGGAGGAGCCGCCGGGGGCGGTGCGGGAGCCGGTCGTTCGACGGGGGCGGGGGTGTACTG